>NZ_JBBOTQ010000006.1:0-340632 GCF_038005685.1 Priestia sp. FSL H7-0729 | reverse complement strand
CACTGCCATCGGCCAACTTGGTACTTATTACGGATCCATTTTGCAGATGAATGGCACTTACCGCTTCCTCTTCCAAGTGGAACATGCCGATGCTGTGCTCCTGGATATGGTCAGCAAGGATCGCTCCTTCCTGGATATGGCGGGATTGCACACTTTCGGATGCGATGTGGATTCCCGACACGGCATCTTCGAGCAATTTGCTGCCGGTTACACTGCCGTCTGCCAGTTTGGCACTGATGACGGACCCATTTTGCAGATGAATGGCACTTACTGCTTCCTCTTCCAGATGGATTGTGCCGATGCTTCGCTCCTGAATATGGTCAGCTTGAATGGCGTCTGCCTGAATATGCTCGGTTTGCACGCTTTCGGCTGCAAGATGAACTCCCGATACCGTACCTTCAAGTAACTTGCTGCCGTTTATACTGCCGTCCGCCAGTTTGGCACTCGTTACAGATCCATTTTGCAAATGAACCGCACTTACGGAGTCCTCATCCAGATGTATTGAGCCAATACTGTACTCTTGAATATGATCAGCAAGGATCGCTCCTTCCTGGATATGACGGCTTTGCACACTTTCGTTAGCAATGTGAGTAGCTGATACTGCCCCAGCGGCCAATTTGCTGCCATCTACACTACCACTCGCTAGTTTGGAGCGGGTTACGGATTCATCCTGCAAAATAATTGTGCTTACCGCTTCTTCTTCCAGATGAGACGTTCCGATGCTGCGTTCATGGATATGATGAGGCAGAATTTCACCATCCTGAATATGACGGGAATGTACAGCTCCTTGCTGCAAGTGAACAGCACTTGTCGACTCTGCCTGAAGATGCAAACCACTGATCAAACCCGGCTGAAGATGAGCCGCTGTAATGGATAAAGGAGCCAGATGGTCTGTTTCGACAGATCCAGGTGCCAAGTGATGTGATGTGACCACCTGTTCAGCAATATGCTCCTCATGAATGATGTCTGCCTTCAGATGCTGTGAGCTTACAACTTGAGTTCCCAAATGTTCAGATTTCACGCTGCCTTCAGCCAGATGCACGGATTGTACAACGGATGGTTGCAAGTGTTCGCTACCTACAGCAGCCTGTTGCAGTTCTGTTCCGGATACCGAGTCTGCTGTCAAATGGTCCCCACTTACAGACCCATGCCGAAGTTTGTTGCCCGTAATACTGCCATCAGCAAATAATTCCGGTGAGCGTATTTCTTCCGACAAATGTTCGAGGGAAACAGCGTGCTGCTTCAAGTGATATCCGCGAATCGTTCCTGCCGGAATATGTTTGGCGTTAATACTTTCTGCCATAATTTTGGAAGACGTTACGCTCCCGTCTGCCAGTTTAGCTGACGTAACAGCAAAATCCGCCAGTTTATCTGTGGCAACACTCTCTGGTGAGAGCTTCGGGGAGGTAACCGCATGATCTGTTAAATGAGGCGGAAAAATGGACCCGCCAGCCAGCTGGGCTGAAGTTATACTACCCGGAGCCAATTTGTCTGTTGTGACCGCTGCCCGTGCAATAGCATCCGTTTCAACACTGCCTGGTTGAAGATGAGGTGCGCCTACGGCATGTTCTGTCAGGTGATCTGACTTCACTGCATAAGGTCTCAGAGCCTCGGAACCCACACTCCCTGGAGCCAGATGTGTACCCGTGACTCCACCGTTCGCCAGATGCGAGGAACTAACACTTCCCGGGGCAAGCGCTCTGCTGCTCACTGATGCTGTTCCAAGCTTATCTGTTGTTACACTTCCATCTGCGAGCTTAACATCTGTAACGGCAGCATCCTGCAGCTCATACGTACCTACGGCAGACTCTGCAAGATGCCGCTCGGACACCACGCTATCTGCAAGAGCATCTCCGGTCACACTTCCGGTAGACAGATGTGTTGCCTCGATGCTTCCACTTGCAATGTGAATGGAGTGAATTGCAGCATTATCCACATGTACTGGCGTGATTCCCCGATTTGCAATGTGTTCCGCACGAATGGACCCTTTGGCAAGATGTTTACCCTGTACGGCTTCATCCGCAATTTTGGCAGAAATGACACTCTGATCAGCGATCTTGGTGGCCGTAATGGACTGCTCCAGCAATTTTGCTGTTCCAACAGACTGGTCTGCCAGCTTGCTGCTGGTTACCGCACCTTCTGTCAAATGCTCACTGCCCACTTCTCCATTGCCAATCTGCTCCTTGCCAACGGCATGAGCGCGTATCTGGCTTGAACCGATCGAACCGTCCAATAGATGTCTTCCACTTAGTGAACCCTCAGCCAAATGTCTTGTTTGGATGGACCCATCTTCAATCTGGTCACTTCCAATACTGCCATTGGATAGGTGTGAACGACCGACAGCCCCTTCTGCCAGATGTGTCTGTTTAACAGCACCTGCCTGAATATGGTGAGACTCGATGGATAATTCTTCGATTTTGCTGCCTGTGACAGCAGCTTCACGAATTTTGGAGGTAGTCACTGCATCGTCAGCCAGTTTGGAAGTATGCACAGCTCCTCCGGTGAGATGCCTTGTATCCACACCACTAATTGCAATCTTGTCTCCAGTTACGGCATGATTCTTGATTAAATCTTCCGTTACCAGCATGCGGCTAAGATGCCTTGTACCGATAGAACCATCGGCAATTTTGCTTGAATCGATGACCTGGTTGCCAAGCTTCTGAGAAGTAATACTGCCATCCCTAATTTTCTCACCGGCGATGGAAGCATTTCTTATTTTTTGACCAGACACAGAGCCGTCAATCAGGTGCTCCTCCGATACAGACGCTTCTGCAAGTTTCGCGGAAACAACGGCCCCGTCTGCAATGTGAATGCTCGTCACCGCATAATCCTGCAATGCTTCACTACCGACCGCATCCGGTTTCAACTTGGAGGCATCCACAGAGAAAGGAGCCAGTTTGCTCTCTGTGACAGCAAATTCACTCAAGTCATCCGTGTAGATGTAATGTCCGGTATGACCCGGCATCTGGTTCTGGTTCAGGATCTGCAGCCGATCCCGGCTTGCTATTTCCTGCTTGTTGATGTCCGGTTCTTCTACCAAAGCAGGCGGAGCCACGCTGCTAACCTGAATCTGCTTTTCCAGGTTATCTTGCGTCTCCACTTCCTTGCTATCAGACTCAACAGGTTCCGGCTTGATTTTGGCTTCGCTCTCTAGCTCTTCCAGCTCGTTCGTTGAAGCAGGCAGTTCTGTTGATTCAAATTGGAATTCTTCCGATGCCTGAACAGCCTTCGAATCCCTTTTATTCGCATTCAAGCGTTCTTCCCTATTCATGGTGAAACCTGAATTCATCTTGTCTGCCCGGCGATCAGTCAGTTCCAATTCCTTGAATTTCGGGCTCACATGCCGCAGTTTCGGCGTTGGGACCTTCTTTTTGCCATTTTTACTCATGCAGCTTGCTCCTTCCTCAAACGTTCATCTCCGGCATCATATGCTTCCATATGGGCATCTGCCACTTCATTTATGAGTTTCACGGAATCCAGAGCACCAATGTATAGGCATCAAGACAGGAAGGTTCTATGATCTTCGTGGAAATAGGCGTGTCAGGGCAGCTGAGGAAAGGCGGCTGTCCACGCCCCCGTCCCAGTCATGTCATAGGATATTATGTCTGAGCAAACACTGGTGCTTGGCGATGCATCTTACACACCGGTCTGCGTTATCGCGATGTCTGAGCCATGCGGTGACAGGCCGGCATTCCATGAATGGACGATCCATGGTCGCGATAACATCGAAGGAGGAACGGTCATGCTCCAAGAAACGATCGGCATTATGTTCGATTCACGCATGTACCGGGGGATACCGGCCGGAAGGACCGGTCAGGAATCACTCGCGAATTATGAACAGGCAGCGGCCAGTTATGGATTAACTCCCTGCTTTTTGCGGCTGGAAGATATTGATTCGGATCAAAAAACATGTCTTGCCTATGTAAAAAAAGAAGGCAGATATGTTCGCGAGCGCATGCCATTGCCCTCCGTCATTCATAACCGTTCACTTCAGCTTCGCCGGACGGAACAGCATCAGATCACCAAGCTGATGTTGCAGGGTATCCAGGTATTCAACGTTCGCAATCGGTACCGTAAAGATCACATTCATGACATGCTTCATCAGGACCTCGCCTTGCGAGAACACCTGCCCCATGCAGTTAAAGCTACGCCAGAGTCTCTGGCCTATATGATGGAACATTATGATGACCTCGTCATCAAACCGTGCAGCGGCAGTATCGGTCATGGCATTATGCGAGTCTTTCAGCGAGATGGACAGTGGAAACTGACCTGTGAGACAAAGGCTGCACGTAGAGGGTGGGCCACCTTCCGATTGAGCAAAGGACAGCTTCCTTCCTCCACCCTAAGGCGGATTTTTCGCCATGCCTACCTCATTGAAGAGCGTATCCCACTACTTCGTTATGAGGGCAGGCCGGTAGATCTGCGGGTATCTGTACAACGTGGCAGCGATGGTCTTTGGGGAATTACAGGCATGTTTGCCAAAGCGGCTCCTGCCCATACGTTTGTCACCAATATCGCCCAAGGTGGTAAAGTCATGAAGCTCGAGGAGGCTCTTGGATCAGGAGAACCTGGTTTCGACCTGGGCCGTTTGGAACGCAGAATCGGGTTCGTTGCACTTCGAATTGCCCAGATATTAGCGGCCAGTCTGCCACACCTGGCTGATCTGGGCCTTGATCTCGGGATAACGCGCAGCGGCCAGATCTATTTCATTGAATGCAATGGACGCGATCAACGTTACGGTTTTCGCAAAGCAGGAATGTCGGAACACTGGAAGTCAACGTACAGCAAACCCATGGCTTATGGACGGCTGCTGCTGGAACAGAATTCGAGAATTCCGAGACAACCGCAGACATACGATAGGAGATCATATTGATTTCGTGTGCATTCTGTGTCAATATTATGCAGAACGGCCGGTCTTCCGGCCTTGAAGTTCGCATTAACCCTAAGGGGGATATTCATGGCAAAAACGCTGTTGCGATTAATGACCGAGCTTTCTTCGCGCAAATGGATCTCCCGGACTGTGGGAGCCTTCTCCAAAAGCCGGGGAAGTAAGGCATTTATCCCTTATTTTGTCCGGACCTACGACATCCCTGTTCAAGAGGCCGAGAAAGATTGGAAAGAGTACCGTTCACTGAACGATTTCTTTACCCGCAAATTAAAGCCGGGCATGCGCCCGTTGGAACTTTCAGAGCATGCACTGATCAGCCCGGTAGATGCCAAGATTACGGCAGCCGGTCCAATATCTGCAGGGACACTCCTGAATGTTAAGGGACAAAATTATACACTTGCTGAATTATTAAACCATTCTCCCCATCTGGAGAAGTACAAGCACGGGTACGGGTTCGTTCTCTATCTCAGCCCTCGCGACTATCACCGCATTCATGCACCTGTTAGCGGCCGTAAAATAGAGAGCGAGCACATCAAGGGCAAAGTTTATCCCGTGAATGACTTTGGGCTGACCCATATGAAATCCGTGCTTAGTCGAAACGAACGGCTCATTACGTATATCGCACACGATTACGGTGAAGTGGCGGTTGTCAAAGTAGGTGCGATGAACGTGAGTAGCATACAGTATGCTAGCGCGGACACAAGTACCTGGGCTCAAGGCGATGATCTGGCCTATTTTGAATTCGGTTCCACTGTTGTTCTGTTGACGCAGAGTGGCACATTCGAACCGAAACCGGGCCTACAGCCAGGCGATTCGGTCAAAATGGGTGCATTGCTTGGTCGTTTGAAACCGAAGAAATAATGAGTTCCTACGCAAATAAAGAGGATGGCGCAGCACCTGTAACCAGGTATTGCGCCATCCTCTTTATGCATTCATCTTCCATCCATGTATACATGCAATACGAAGCTTCGCTTCGTCGTTATTGGTCTGCTGAGTTCTCCTCAAAACCATACATCCTGCAAATCCTCTGCCGGTTTGAATCGGCGGAGACGGTTCCGGAAAATATTGCATCCCTTCGTAGAGCATCCCCGGTTGCGGACCCGACGTTTTCCGTTCATCACAAGTTCCCCCTTTTGGTCATCTGGAATGCTAGATATTTACCCTTGCGTTCCAGACTTGAAACGTTGTCATGTTCTTCCCATCCAAATGTTAACGAATCTCGGACGGGCTTTTGCCTGTATACTGCTTGAACTGACGACTGAAGAAGAAAATATCCCGGTACCCCAGGGCATCAGCCACTTCGGTCACATTCATGCCGGTATGTACCAGCAGATGTTCTGCCCGTTCAATACGCATGCGGATAATATAAGATTGCACGGATGATCCGACCAGTTCCTTGAACTTGATCGAGAAATATCGGGGCGACAAGCCAGCCCGGGCAGCCAGATCTTCCACCCGATGTGTAATCCCCGGATGCTGACGCACATAATTGGCGACCTCCTGGATGACATCGGACAACTGGTTGCTTACCTTTTTCTCCACAGGTTCTTCCGTATCGGCGCGCAGCAAATGAATCATCAATTGCTTCAGAATCAATCGACTCTCTTCATCACGTCCGTACACATCCGATAAGAATAATCTTACATAACGTGCCAGCAAGTGCTCAAACTCCACTGTTTCCTGTACCTCGCGATAGGACTGGGGAAGATCAGTAACAGGCACGTCCACATCAAAATGAATATACGTAAGTACCAACGGTTTTTGCTTATTATGTGTTGCAGTAGGATGATCTCCCGGCCTGAACAAAAAACAACTCCCCTTGCCAACCTCATACGACTGGTCATTCAGTACAAGCGTTCCCTCACCACTCCATACATAAAATAAATCATAGTTTTGCATCGGTTTTTCCCGCTTCTGCCACTTCCAGCCCGGTTCACAGACAATTTTGGCGACAGCGGGCAAAATAACAAATGATGACGGCGATGCCTGCAGCATGTCGCCACTCCCCCTTGATAGTTAATCTCTCTGCATATGGCATCATTCTGATCTGAATCTCACATCTTCAATCAAGGCCATATGTACTTCAGCATCTAGCATCATTCAATACAACTTGCTCATATATGATCTCTGCTCCAATAGGAGCGAAATGGTCTTATCCTATTATACAGCGGAATTCACCGAAACGAAAATGTGCACTTCTCCCAGGCTAGCCGCATTCGCCGAATTCCCTCTGTCATCTCTTCTTTCTCCAGATGTGCAAACCCAAAACAGACCGCCGGATGAGCTGAAGTCAGCCAATATCGCTCTGCATCTCGAAACAGTACGCCATCCTCCTGAGCGAACTTTTTAAACTGCTGGTAGCTGTCAGCATCGCCATTCCAGGTGGCATAGATATGCAGTCCTGCATCACCAAGTTGCATGGTGAATGCTTCCGGTAACTGTAGTTCCATCTCTCGGACAAAAAAATCATGCCGTTCCCCATATAACCGGGTTAACCGTCGTAAGTGCCTCAGATAGCCTCCTCTGGTCATGAATTTGGCCAGTGCGCGCTGCTCTAACAGCGCCGGAGGTACCGGTTCATACAGCGTCTTGGCGGCAAGGAGGGGTTCTACCAGACCCGGTGGCAGTACGGCATAACCAAGTCGGAACGAAGCCACCATCGTTTGTGAGAATGAACCGACATAGATGACGCGCTGTTCACGATCAAGCACTTTGAGGGGTTCAATCGGTCTTCCACCCCATCGGAATTCACTGTCATAATCATCTTCAATAATGACCGCATTCCGCTTTGAGGCCCACGCAAGCAAGGCACGTCTTCTGTCCAATCCCAATACGGCCCCTGTTGGAAACTGCCGGGTGGGAGTGACAAATAACGTCTGTGCCTCCCAGGGCTGAGGTATAATGCCTGCGGTATCCACCTCTGCCGGGATGATATGCCCACCACAGGACTTGACGGCATGGGCAATACCCGGATAACCCGGATTCTCCAATACAACTGCTGTATTCTCCGTAATCAGCAATTGAGATAGGAGAGTGATGCCTTGCATGGAACCACTGAACAGTACAATCTGAGATGATTCTGCCTGGATGCCGCGTGTCCATCTGAGATGGGAGGCGATGGCCTCCCGCAGCTCCCGATCCCCCGCTGCGCCGCTCGGTTCTCGCCAACCACTGCGATGAACCGCAGCGAGTGCACTCTTCCACTCCCCTAGTGGGAAATGTTCTGCGGGCATGCGCGCCATCTGAAAATTAATGAAGGACGGGTTCGGTGAAGACATCTGCGTCCGCAGGACATCATGTTGCGTATTCAACCTCTGCACCCGCTCGCCCCATGGAGACAGTTTGAGAACGGCTTCCTGTTTCTCATTTTCTCGAGTGGATAATGTTTCGGTTACAAAGGTACCTCTTCCCCGATGTGCATGAACATAACCATCCGCAAGCAGCATGTCGTATACCTGAGCTACCGAACCACGTGACATCTCATATTGCCTTGCCAACTCACGGGTGGAAGGAAGCCGCGTGCCTCTCACCAATGTTCCTGCATGAATGGCATCACGTAACGCATGGTACAATGCCTCATATTTGTATCGATGCTGAAGTTCATAGGTATCCATCGCTAGCCACAATTCCATCATGCACCTCTCTTCTTCATTCGTCTTCATTATGTGATCCTGACCAATTGGCCTACTAAAGTGAATCTAAATTGGATCTATTTCATTGTCAATGTATGAACTATTGTTATGCATAAGATATGGCGTTCTATTATACATTCAATGATGGGGGAATACACATGAGACGGAAAGAATTCACAGTAGATGAAGAACAAGAGATTACGGCATTTCTGGATCAGTGCTCCTTCGGGTTTCTGGGGACGGTCAGCCCGGATGGACAGCCACGGGTTACACCGCTGAATTTCGTTTATATGGACGGTTGCTTTTATTTCCACGGCAGTCTGGCTGGCGAGAAGATGAAACAGATCAAACAGGATTCCTCGGTCAGTTTCACGGTAGCTGAAGAGTTCTCCCTGATCCCCTCCTATTTCAGTGATCCTGAGCTTGCCTGTCCGGCGACTTCTTTCTTCAAAAGTGTCATGGCCTTTGGTCAGGCAGAATCGGTTAAGGATCTGGACATTAAGGGTAAAGTACTGCAACGATTCATGGAAAAACTCCAGCCGCAAGGCGGATATGTACCGATTGATGCTACTGACTCACGTTACACAGGCAACCTCAAAGCTGTAGCCGTTGTAAGAATCATCCCCGAACGAGTCACTGCCAAATTTAAATTCGGACAAAATTGGTCCATTGAACGCTTGGATCATATACGGGGTGAACTGGAACAGCGCAATGAGGGACGAGATGCTGAAACCGCTGAGATGATGCGGAAATATTGTCCATTTCATCAGCAATAAATTTCATCTTCAGAGGATTCATCCAAGGTTGAATTCAACGATAACTCACGCCAAAACCCTCTGCAACAACGCGGTAAAGTGATATAACTGTCATATTGCGTAATTTCCGTGACGGGGGCATGTCAAGGTGATATAATGTTAGGCAGTTGAATCACAAAGACTTGGAAGGATGAAAAGAATGAATCCACTGGCTGAACAGTTGAACGAAAGTATTCAGACAGGCAGCAGTCACGTCTACTCCATGCTGTCACAGCTTGGCAAAGAAATTTATTTTCCTAAAGAGGGGATCTTGAGTCAATCTGCTGAAGCAGCAAGCTTGGCCAAGACCCATAATGCCACGATTGGTATCGCCCTGGAGGGTGGTGTGCCGATGCATCTTCAGGTTATTCAGGAGAAGCTGTCTGCATTCCAGCCAAAGGATCTGTATCCTTACGCTCCACCTGCAGGCAAACCTGAATTGCGGACCGTCTGGAGAGACAAGATGCTGAAGGAAACGCCTTCTCTGGAAGGCAAAACATTCGGCAATCCGATTGTCACCAATGCATTAACCCATGGACTAAGTATCGTAGCCGACCTGTTCGCCGATGAAGGGGACGCTGTCATATATCCGGATAAAAACTGGGAAAATTACGAGCTGACCTTCGGAATTCGTCGTCATGGCCAGTTGGTTCATTATCCCCTGTTCGATGATCAGTTGAATTTCAACAGTGACGGTCTGCTTCAGGCGTTGCTTGATCAAAAGGACAAAGGTAAAGCCATCGTACTGCTCAACTTCCCGAATAACCCTACAGGTTATACGCCTGGAGCCGAAGAAGCAGATGCCATTGTAAACACGATTCGTCAGGCAGCCGAAGCCGGCGTTAATGTGGTTGCTGTAACAGATGATGCATACTTCGGGCTGTTCTTCGAAGATTCCATTCATGAATCCCTGTTTGGCAAGCTTGCCAATATTCATCCACGTGTATTGACCGTAAAAGTGGATGGTGCAACGAAGGAAGAGTTCGTATGGGGCTTCCGCGTTGGATTCATTACGTATGCCCATGAAGATGCAGCTGTTCTGCACGCTTTGGAACAGAAAACTCTTGGTATCATCCGGGCAACGATCTCCAGTGGCCCGCATCCTTCCCAGACTTTTGTACTGGATGCGCTCAAAGCACCGGAGTTTGAAGCACAGAAACTGGAGAAGTTCGAGATTATGAAAGGCCGCGCCAACAAAGTGAAGGCCATTCTCGATAGCGGCAAGTATGAAGATGCATGGGACTATTATCCGTTTAACTCCGGTTACTTCATGTGCCTGAAGCTGAAGGAAGTTGGCGCTGAAGAACTTCGAAGCCACTTACTTCACAAATACGGCGTGGGTACCATCGCGCTAGGTGAAGCGGATCTGCGAATTGCATTCTCCTGTATTGAAGAATCCGGATTGGAAGATCTTTATGAGACCGTCTATCGTGGAGTTCAGGATCTGCGAACGACTTAGTTAAAACAGACCTGAACCCTGAAGATATAAGAACCCTTTGTATACTGGCGACGTTACATGTCTCCGAATATACAGAGGGTTCTTTTGTATTTTACAATTCGCCTGAGCCCCCGTACCTCACCGGGACAGTTGCCCAAAACCTCCAAATTCCAGCTTTACCGGGCATCGGCCCAATCAGCCCACCCCCATCGCACATAGTATACGATGTACGCAAGGGCGTGCCAAACAACCACTTGAAAGGGGAATGACCATGTCTGGAGTTGAAGATACAAGAGGCGGTTATGGATGCGGCGGTTACGGAGGATTTACGAACACAGGTGCCATTCTCGTTCTGTTCATCTTGCTCGTCATTATCACGAAATCATTCCTCTGTTAGTACCAATACACACATGCGCGGGAAGCAAGTGATCTGATTGCAACATGAAGAAGGTTATTCCGGGACACAGCCCGGAATAACCTTCTTTGTTGTTTGTATAATAATGATCACCGTCCAACTCGAACCACCATCTGGGCTGGCGAGAGGTACGTATTTCGATCAATCGTTTACTCGTCTTCTTCTTCCTTCAACCACTTGTTGCCTTGCGAACGGCGCATGATCACAATCACCAGTATGCCCAAAATAAGGGCTACCCCGGTGACAGCCAGTCCACTCGCTCCGCCAGCCAGCATAGGCAGCCACATGAGCAACGCAGCCAGCGCATGTAAATGGAATATGAATCCCAACACCTGAGAACGACGACTCTCTCCCGAGATCGGATAGATCATGATCCAGAACGATTCACTATGACTGCGACGCAGCGCACCAAGCTGTACACCTGCAAGCAACAGGAAGAACAGATACACGCCAACACCAAAGTAGCTGCCTGCCGTCCACCAGGATAGTAACATGCCCAGTACAACTAGGCGTAACACGATGGAAAACACTTCGGTTCGAATAAACGTTTTGGTCATCAAATAACGGTAAGCTTTCCCCGCATTCCATGGGAGACCGCTCCCCCATTTGCTAAGCCAACGACGCGAACTTACTTTCTGTCCGGATGAAGGTACATCCACGAACCAGCCAAGTGTACGCATAACTCTGCCAGCCTGCCCCTGCTCCACCTGAATCAGACGTTCCCACGCCACCCGATGTTTCACTGGTACACGCAAAGCGACGATGTAGACGACAGCCAGTAACAGCAGGAACCATACGCTGCGCTGAGGTGGCTGCCATAGCCATGCACCAACCGCCAGCACAGCCAGTGCCCAACGTAAGAGACGATATCCTCTTGATGCCCCGACCTGAACCATTCTTAGCTCTTGCCATGCTCCATAACTGGACAGCCCTTTCCACAGCAGTAGGAATACGATGAACCAGCCAAACGGGCGTGCATCCAGATCTGCTCTAACATAGAGAGGCCACAGTGTAACAAACACAAGCAACAGGCCCAGACTTTTATAGATGATGCCCCGGGCAAAGCTGTTCTTCAAATATTCCTGCATCCGGTATTCCTGTGGTCGCAGGAACACAATATCTGCCGGAAGCAGATATGTACGATAACTGCTAAACATCACCAGTGGTGCGAGCAGTAACAATGCAATCCAGCGAATCGGGAATTCGGCGGGAATGTTCTGAACAAACGATGTATACCAGGCGGAGAACGCAATGACGAGAAATAAAAAGACCATAGCTACACCGCTCTGGATGACATATCCCAGATAAGGAAGAATTTCGTTCCAGAATCCTGTGCGTCTTTGTTTCCATAGCAGCTTGAGATCCATGCTCAATCCCTGCCTTGTACGAGGGAATAGAACATGTGCTCCAGCGTGGCATCGGATTCCCCGAATTGAAGGCGCAATTCATTCAATGTCCCTTGAGCAATAACCTGTCCACGGTGCAGAACGATAAAACGGTCACAGTAATTTTCAATCGTGGACAAAATGTGTGAGCTGAGCAAGATGGATGAACCCGAAGCCTTCATCTCAAGCATAAAATCAAGCAAGGAGCGAATACCCAGCGGGTCAAGCCCCAGGAAAGGCTCATCAATAATGTACAGTGGCGGTCCTGCCACAAAAGCACACATAATCATGACCTTTTGCCGCATCCCCTTGGACAGATGAGTCGACAGACTTGTACTTTTCTCATTCATACGGAATAATTGCAGCAATTTCTCCGTACGTTGCTTGAAGTCAGCCTCCGACACATTGTACGCTCTTGCCGTAAACTCGAGATGTTCCATCACCGTCATCTCATCATACAGTTCAGGTGATTCCGGTACGAATGCCATGGCCGATTGGTAGATCTGCGCATCCTCGTCCCGCTTTTTGCCCATCACTCGCACTTCGCCCTGTTGTGGGGTCATCAAGCCGAGAATATGTTTCATCGTTGTACTTTTGCCAGCACCGTTTAAGCCGATTAGTCCGACCATCTCCCCACGTCCAACTTCCAGATCGATACCGTGAAGGACCGGTCGTTTGGCACTATAACCTCCGCTTAACCCGCTGATTTGCAGAACAGGCGATTGAACGTTTTCCATCTATCCCTGCACCCCTTTCGTCAGATTCTATTCTTCGGAGCGTGGCGTTTTGTCTTTACTCCACTTGGGTGCTCCCTTGTTTTTACGATCCTGATCGCGCTCCGTGCGGCCTGTATTGCCAGTTGGTTTGCTACCCGTTGGACGCGAATTGGAGATTGTAGCTCGGGTACCGCCATTGCGGCTGCCCTGACCTGGTTTGCGATCTCTGTTTTGTCCCGGTTTTCTGGAGAAAGAATGCCCCTCCGGACGCGTGTCCGGACGCGGATCTGCTTCCAATACTTTACCGCCGAAGAGAACACGTTCCTGCAACTCGATGCCGAGTTCACGCGCGAATTTGCGCATAATGAAGATCTGCGTCTCATCCACAATGGACAGTACAATACCCGAACGTCCCATGCGGCCTGTACGGCCTGCGCGGTGAACATAATGCTCCGAGTCAAAGGCAGGGTCATAGTTAATAACCATTGGAAGTCCTTCGATATCCAGTCCTCTGGCAGCAACTTCGCTGGCGATCAGCAATTGCAGTTTGCCGTTACGGAAGGCAGATAATACGTTGCTGCGGGTCACTTTGTCAGCATCCCCATACAGTGCAGCAGCGGACAATCCCAGATGATTCATTTTTGCTTCCACTTCACCAATGTCTTCAGTTGCATTTACAAATACAATTGCCCGATCCGGATTGTACTGTCTGACCAGACGACGCAGCATGTCAATTTTATTACGGTTTTCTTCCACAAAATAATAATGCTCCAAGCCCGCAGCAGTAGCGCGATCCGGCTCAATTCCGATCTGAACAGGCTCTTTCATCTCACGCTTCGCGAGTCCAGCCGTATGCTCATCAATTGTTGCTGACAGGAAGATCAGCTGACGATCACGCAATGCGCTCTTGAGTACAAAGTTCACGTCACTTACGCCGCCGAGCTGGAATACTTGATCCGCTTCATCAATGACGATGGTGGAAACATTGTGCATTTTCAATTTTTTAAGTGTAATTAATTCCTTCAGTCGTCCCGGTGTGCCCACAACCAATTGTGGATGCTCACGCAATTTTTCGATCTGACGTTTAGCTGCTGCGCCACCAATCAGACCCAATACGCCGATCTTGCGTTCTTCCCCGTAGCGCTGTGCCTCACGTACAATCTGCATCGCCAGTTCTTGTGTAGGTGCAATAACGAGTTTCTGCGTACCTTTGACATCCATTTTGATGGATTGTAGCATTGGCAAAAGATATGCCAGGGTTTTCCCTGTTCCCGTCTGGGATTTGGATACAACATCCCGGCCTTCCAAAATAACCGGGATCGTCTGAGCCTGTACAGGTGAAGGTTCGTTAATGCCATGTTTCGCCAAAACGGCCTCCAGATCCTGTTCCACGCCAATTGAAGCAAATGTTTGATTCGTCATGTATGTCCATCCTTTTAATTTATTCATTTTGATGCTAGCCCTGCTTGCACTTATTAAAACCGAAGCCTGTCATCACATTACCTTTCATTATATGCGAAAAAAGCCTACGTACCAAATCTTATTCCAGAATTGTATGTATACACGCCAAAAAAAAGAAAAGCCCCTCGGCGGAGCCTTTCTTTCATCCGTATATGATGCCTCGTATCACATTTACTTCTGATTCATTACACCGTGCGACAATCGATCTGCAAGACGTGGGAATAGCTGATACAGCCATATGCCAGCAGAAGCAAGTCTCGGTAGATTTACTTCTTCCTTGCGCTTTTTCATCGCCCGAATCATATGACCTGCAACGTCTTCCGGTTTCAACATCATCCAACGTACATTATTCACATAATTGCCAGATGGATCAGCCCGATGGAAAAATGGTGTATCAATCGGACCTGGATTAATCGTAGTCACCATGACTCCGGTCTTACGAAGCTCTTGACGGAGCGCATTACTAAATCCGAGTACAGCATGTTTCGTAGCTGTATAGGAAGCGGATTTGGCTGTACCGATTTTGCCAGCCATGGAGGCCACGTTCACAATCTGACCTTTGCCACGTTCCAGCATTTGCGGAAGCACTGCTTTGGTGCAGCGGACAATGCCCATGTAATTCACGTCCATCATCTCATCGAATTCCTGTACAGACATCTCTGTCATCGCTGCAAATTTTCCATAACCTGCGTTGTTCAGCAAGATATCGATTCGTCCGTATCTATGCAATATTGCCTCCACAGCTGCCTGAACCTGCTCACTATCCGTAACATCAAGCGTGAGTAATTCATGCGGCCCTTTCAGCGAGGCACCAATCTCTTCCAGCTTGTCCCGCGAACGGGCAGCCAGAATCGGGATGGCTCCTTCTTCTATCAGCATCTGCGCACACAGCGCACCGATACCACTCGATGCACCTGTGATAAACACTACCTGATCTTTCAACATACCCGACGTCCTCCCGTATTGAACACATATTGCCTCTTGAGGCATATGGCTCTATTCTACGAGATCATGACCTGAATATCCATCTCACCAATACCGTCCATCAGCAAAGGAATGCTTAATGCTTTCGTTGCACTGAATGTAGTCAGATGTTCGGACTTCATCACTTGTGGAGGTGTAATATCAACTACAACACCCTGATTCGACAGGATGGTACTAGCATTACCACTGATCATATTACCCAATTCCGAAATCGCGCTTTTGCTCATTTCATCCATTTCTGTAATGACAAAACCACCCATCATCGCAGATACAATTTTCAATGCCACTTGTTCATTGATTCCAAATACAATGTTCCCGCTAAGTTGTCCAGTCATTCCAATCACGATCCAGACATGGTCTGCAATGAACTCTACATTTTTCACGCCAAGACTCCCGGTGGAAGGCGAAACCTGGATGAGCTGTTCGAATACGTTCCGTGCCGATTCCAGGAAAGGATTAATCACTTCCGCTTTCACTGTCTATGTCCCCCTCACACTGGGTTATTGGTCACACACCAAAAGTCCCATATTCATTAAATTTATTATACTTTATCACGTACAAGAATTCATTAAGAATTCGTTAAATCATGTGTACTATAATTTATCGTCATCCGTAGGGCAAATGTTTATAGCTGATTCTAGCGAATAAATAGAGCTTTTCACTTCTTTTGAAGAACGGATTTCGATCATTGCGCGTGGCAAAAGGTATTTAGGACTTTATTACTGCTTTATCACAACTGTTAAAAAAATCAAATTCTTGTATTCGCATTTTTTTCACAGTCTCTTGAACTACTTTTACTCCTGACAATTACCTTCATTGCTCTGCTGTCCTGAATCACCTATAATTTAAGATAAAGGAACAATAACCAGTTACGGGATTTCATCGCACCACATCTACATATCGAAGATACTTTTCCTGCAAGGAGGTCACCTATGAACATAAGCCAACTGGAGACATTAATTACCATTTCCAAAACGATGAGCTTCCGCAAAGCGGGTGAACTGCTAAACTTGACTCAGCCTGCCGTCTCGGCTCAAATCAAAAGTCTGGAGGACGAATTCAGCACTGTTCTTGTAGATCGTAACCAACCCGTTACCCTCACAGACCGTGGACAGGTATTTCTGGAACATGCTGAACGCATGCTCGACATCGTCGATGAACTGAAACAAAAATTGTCCGATCTCGATGAAACGCCTCAGGGACGGATCGTGCTGGGCACGACGACTTCCATTGCTATTCAGATCCTGCCGAGGGTGTTATCCTATTTCCAGGATCAATTCCCGCTCATCAAAACCAGTATTCAATCCCTTCCTTCATCACAGATCTATACCCAGGTCGAAAATGGTCTGGTTGATATTGGTATCGGTTATCTTACGGAGCGTAATCCCAACCTGAATACATCGGTGCTGTACTATGACACATTTGAACTTGTGGTATCTCCTTCCCATCCACTGGCGAAGAAAAAACATGCTGCAGTGGATGTGCTCCGGAGCACCCCATTGATTCTGCTGTCCCCTGATACCGTAGGGCGACGGTTTACGGAAACCATCTTCAAGAAACATAATATTGAACCTAATATTGTAATGGAGTTATCCAGCAGCGAAGAAGTGAAACGGATGGTCGAGATTGATCTAGGGGCAGCTGTGATCTCCAAACAATCGGTTGCGCATGAGTTGCGTCAAGGTACATTGCGAATGATACCTTTAAGTGAGCTGGAGGTCAGTCACCCTGTTGGTGTCATCTATAAGTCGAGTCGGTACCTCAACTCAGCGATGCAGCAATTCATAAGTGACCTCAAAGGCATGCCGGAAACCCAATTCATCAGTTCAGAATGACAATGGGCCATGAGAAAGGAAGGATTCCATATGAAATTTGATCTTCATACACATCATTTTCGTTGTGGTCACGCAGACGGCAACATCCGCGATTATATAGAGGCAGGTATTAAGGCAGGTCTTCAGGCCATCGGTATCTCGGATCATACACCCTACTTTGGTAGCGAACTTGAGCAAGCATTCCCACGGATCGCAATGGGCAAGTCTGAATTGCAACATTATGTGGAAGAGGTTCTTGCTCTGAAAGAGGAGTACTCTGGTAAAATCGATGTGCTGCTCGGCATTGAATCGGACTACTTCCCTACTCATGCGGAATTGTACCGTACCACACTGGGACAGTATCCTTTTGACTATATTATTGGTTCCGTTCATCATACCGAGGATGTAAGCATCTTTAACAAAACCCGGTGGAACGGACTGAGCGATGCTCGCAAAGTTGAAGTGAAAGAAAGCTATTATTCATTGATCCGGCAATCGGCTCGCAGCGGTATGTTCCAGATCCTTGGACACATTGATGCTATGAAAGGAAACTATCCACCGTTCTCCGAAATTATCGCGGATCAGGCCATTGATGAAACGTTGCAGGTCATCGCAGAATCCAATGTAGCGATCGAAATTAACACATCTGGCAAAACCAAACTCAGCGGTGGCTGGTATCCCTCGGATGCCATCCTGGAACGCGCCCATCATTATGGGGTGAAGGTGACATTTGGATCGGACGCTCATAAACCGCAGCGGGTTGCAGACGAGCTGGATGACGTTCGTACACGTCTCAAGGAGATCGGATTCACCGACTGGGTATACTTTAAGCAGAAACAGATGCAGGTTGTACCACTGTAAAATAGAGCAAACACAAAGACCCCCACAGCGCGCTTGTAAACGCCGTGGGGGCCTTTGTGTTTAATTCTAAATTAAAACTATGATATAAGTTCAACTGAACATTTACACGATAACGGAGAGGACAGAAATAACCTGAAGAAACGAAGTGTTCGCCTAAAAGCTTTCTGAAAGAAAGCTACATTGAAGCATACGCTACCCCCAGATTTGCCCTTTTCAAAAGGGGATCAAAAAATCTGGGGATAACAGCGATCGGAAGGTTATTCTGTCATCGGAGTGTCCAGTGTAACTACTCCACAGTTAACTTATATGGACAAAAAAAATGAACCCGCTCGCGCGGGTCCCAACAGCATTATCTATTATCAAAAAGGGGGTCATGAGATAAGTTTACCCCCTGTCTGTTAGAGTTCAATTGCAGCTATATTTCAATTGTGTAACAAATGATTGAAGTTCGATTCATTTACGTTTGACTACCCTTACTCTATGTCATTGCGGCTTGTCAGATACCAGGGTTTGCAGGTCTTTTTCCTGAAGCGGGCGTACGTATTGTTCCCGGTACATACTGTACACTTTAACATCCATCAGGGATTCTGATCCCTCGTCGTCCTCATCATTCAGCCCGAACGAGGGAAGACTCCGCTCATAGGACATCCCTATTTTGCTTAGCACCCGTTGTGAAGATACATTGGCCTCATAACAACGTGCTTCCACCCTCCCCAGATGAAGATCGTCAAATCCAAACTGCAGCAGCCGCTGTACCGCCTCGGTAGCCACCCCCCTGCCCCAACAGGACCTGTTCAGGATATAACCAATCTGTGCGGTACCATTCTGATCATTCCAATGCTGAAATGAGGTGATCCCAATGACCTGCTCCTTGCCTCTCCAGCAGATCCCATAATGTAACGAATCCAGCTTGGCACTGCTGCTCCGTATCTGGTTCAATAACCGTCTCGCCCTAATCGGCGGAGGATGGCTTCCCCTATTCACATATCGTATGACTTGAGGATCGGAAAAGAGTTCTGATAATGTGCTGTAATCACTCTGACGTAAGGATCGCAGGACAAGACGCTCTGTCCACAAAGCCGGCAGGCCTTGAACCAGCATTTTTCGGGTAAGCATGACAATCGCTCCTTTTGCCTAACGGGCTTGAGTCCGGTAAGACAAGCATGCTCTTAAGGTGATCCGGCGTAATACCATTTGAACTGAACCACGAAATGTAGTATTCGCTTTTAGTGTGAATATATTGCATCATTCAATTCCTAACGCTAAAGAGCCCGGATGTTGACTACTCCTGCAACCCGCGATAGATGCCCGTACGAATCTCACGAATATAGAAATCTAGTGCAGGAACATTCGCGGACTGTGCAACCTTTACTTCCTGCTCAATATCATAAGGCACCCGCACAAATTGAACATTGAACGGGGTATTGTTATCGTTGCTGTCTTCACCCTCCAGAATACAGTAGGAAGCCTGGGGAAGATCAAGTGGATTACCGACACTGCCTGCATTAAACAGCAACTTGCCATTCATATACTGCAAGTATGCGTTATGCACATCTCCATATCCTACAACATCTGCTACACCTTGCTCAGGTTGATCCGCCGGCGGATCAAACATCGCCAACCTCTTTTCCATCCCGTCCCATGGCTGCACACGATGGTATACACTTTGAGGTGAAGCGTGGACCAGACGGATGGTACGACCGCTAAGTTGAAATTGATGACTGAAGGGTAGGTTCGCCAAGTATACCAATCGTTCCTCACCGAGCCGTTCTGCTTGCCACGTGAAGTTTTCGTTGTCTTGGTTAACCGCAACCAGTTCATCCCAGTTACCCCGGATGACAAGTTCGCACGTCGCTCTTACCTGATCCACAACCTGTACCGGTTCTGGGCCCTTACCCACGAGGTCACCAAGACAAAAGATTCGCTCCACGCCACGACTTCGGATATCTTTTAACACTGCTTCCCAGGCAGTCATGTTGCCATGAATGTCGGATACAATCGCAATTCTTTCCATCTGGATAACCTCCATTCATGTTGAGTCGTTCACTGTTGTACGTTTACACTTGCCACTACGATGACAGAATAACCTTCCGATCGCTGTTATCCCCAGATTTTTTGATTCCTTTCTTGAAAGGGAAAATCCGGAGATAGCGTATGCTTCCGATGTAGCTTTCTTTCAGAAAGCTTTTAGGCGAACGCTTCGCTTCTTCACGTTATTTCTGTCCTCTCCGTTCTCGTGTAAAAAGTTTAGTTGAACTGATATGATCTCATATTCCTTTTATGTGGTTAATCCTTTAAGTTCAAAAACCGTTAGTTCTGGTCTGCACAGGAAACGAATAGGCAGTTGAGTCATGCCAAAACCACGATTCACATACACCGGCATCTGTGTCTGGGTGGTGTAATACACCCCCTGGACATCCGTGTAATACAATCCCTGCACATACTTGTGTGAACCTCGCGGAGTTGTCAGTGCCCCGATCCAGGGAAAACGTACCTGTCCACCATGGCTATGACCGGAAAGTTGCAATCCGAAACCATAGGGAGTGGCAATGTCGGCATAATCCGGTTCATGCATAAGTAACAATTTCCACACATCATGATCCAATCCCTTGATGGCTTGAGCAGGATCAGGCCTGCCTGTAAGTGCGTCATCCAGACCAGCTATGGCCAGACGTTCGTTCCCTTGTTCAATCACCACATGTTCGTTCCGTAACAATGTGAATCCAGCTTCTTGGAACATGGTTGTCACTTCATTCTCCTGTCCGCCCCGATAATCATGATTCCCCAAAACAGCAAATTTGCCATACTTCGCTTGCATGGAGGCGAGTACCGGAATACATTCGCGCATCGGCTCTGATTGCCTCTCGACGATATCTCCGGTGAAACAGATCAAGTCCGGTTGCTGCTCAGCAATCGTTGCTGCCAGCTTCTTCATCTCTTTCACCCCGGTATGAAAACCAAGATGGGCATCGCTGAACTGAACTACACGCAAACCATCGAACGCCTTTGGAAACTTCGGAAGTTTCAGCTCTACTTGCTTGATCTCCAGACGACGCGGTTCCCATAACCAGGCATAACCTCCTGTGAGCAAACTGGCACCCGCTGTCATCAAAACCATGCGCAATAAGAAACTTCGGCGAGAGGGATCATGATCCTTTTCTTCCCCAGGAAACACAGACTCTTCTGCACCTGGTGCTTTTGGCGAGCGCTGGGACGGTGAGTTGTTGCTACCCTGACGCGGTGTCTCTGCCATATCTCCCCCTCCTTCTACGCTATTAATCCATCCCCTTAGTATATCATATTCTGCATGGGTAGCCCGGTTCCTCTGCTTCATTACAAAAAGAAGCCGGGATCTCCGGCATGTTGTTGCACGGGATCACGACTTCTTCTAAGTTGCAGATTACACTTCTGCACATGTTATGACGAGATTATACACCCAACCAGCGTTTGAACATATGCTTGGTTGTTTGTTTGTTCATTTCGGCAATGGAGGTTGTCAGTGGAATGCCTTTTGGACACGATTGCACACAGTTCTGTGAGTTACCACAGCCCTCAATACCTCCGTCTTCCATCAACGCTTCCAGACGATCGTCGGCGTTCATCTCCCCTGTGGGGTGAGCATTGAACAGGCGCACTTGAGAAAGTGCTGCTGGACCGATAAAGTCTGTTTTCTCATTGACGTTCGGACATGCCTCCAGACATACACCACATGTCATGCATTTGGACAGCTCATATGCCCACTGACGCTTCTTCTCAGGCATCCGTGGACCTGGACCGAGGTCATAGGTACCATCGATCGGAATCCATGCTTTTACGCGTTTCAGGGCGCTAAACATCCGGCTACGGTCGATGACCAAGTCACGAACCACCGGGAAGGTCTTCATCGGTTCGATACGAACGGGCTGTTCGAGCTTGTCGATCAGGGCTGCACAGGCTTGACGTGGCTTACCGTTGATAACCATAGAGCAGGCACCGCAGACTTCTTCGAGACAGTTGGAATCCCAGCATACGGGAGCAATGGATTTGCCATCTGTATTGACCGGGTTCCGTTGAATCTCCATCAGGGCGCTGATCACATTCATGTTAGGACGGTACGGAAGCTCAAATTCTTCGTTGTACGAAGATGACTCCGGGCTATCCTGACGGGTGATGATAAACTTGACGGTTTTGTTGGCTGTAGCTTGTTCCGCCATATCGTAGTCCCCTCCTCTGGTGACGATGATTGGTGTTGCTGATGCGCAAAATGTTTTGGTGCACGGGAGACGCTTCGTCAGCGGAATGCCCCTCTGATCGCTGTTATCCCCGGATTTTTTTGATCAACCCTTTCCAGGGTTAAAATCCGGTGATAAAGGCGAGCGCTTCGCTTCTTCTGGGCATTTCCGCTTCCTCCGCTACGTCGTGCACTGAGTCACTTTGCTGGAAACTGCACTCCATTCATGCTGGATTGCGGTAATTTTAAATATGCAAGCTTTGCCAATGCGTTGCTTGCTTATGAACAGGTATTCCGGCTTCCTCTGCTGCGTTGTGCACACAGAGTATCTTTGCTGAGAACCTTCACTCCATCACGTTGATGGCAGTAACTTTGAAGAAGGCTCTGCTTCTCCAAAGTTCTCTTGCCTTCTGTTCAGGTGTTTAACTATTCATTGCATGAATAGTATGGTACTTCTTAATCCTTGGAGTAATCCCGGATACGTGGTGGGATCAGGGATACGTCTACTGGCTCGTACGAGATTTTCGGGCCTTCCTTCGACCAGCTTGCGATGGTCGTTTTCAGGAACTCTTCGTCATTACGTTCCGTGAATTCCGGTTTGTAATGCGCGCCGCGGCTTTCGTTACGCAGCAGTGCGCCGAGAGTCATTGCTTCTGCCAATTCAATCATGTTCCACAATTGGCGAGTGAATGCTGCGCTCGGGTTATTCCAACCGGAGCTGTCATACATGTTGATTTTGCCATAACGTTCTTTCAATTCCTTGATCTTGCCAATCGTGGCTTCAAGCTTGTCGTTGTAGCGCACAACCGTCATGTTGGCTGTCATCCACTCGCCAAGCTCTTTATGAATGACATAGGCATTTTCCGTGCCCTGCATTTTCAAGATGCCTTCATATTTGTCGCTTTGTTGTTTGGTGTGTTTCTCAAATACGGAAGAAGGGATATCTGCGGACGACTTTTTGAGTCCTTTGATATATTCAGCCGCTTTTGGTCCAGCCACCATACCACCATAGATCGCGGATACCAGTGAGTTTGCACCCAGACGGTTCGCACCATGATATTGATATTCACATTCACCAGCTGCGAACAGCCCCGGAATGTTAGTCATTTGGTTGTAATCTACCCACATGCCGCCCATGGAATAATGGACTGCCGGGAAGATTTTCATCGGGATTTTACGCGGGTCATCGCCCATGAACTTCTCATAGATCTCAATGATTCCGCCCAGTTTAACATCCAGTTCCTTCGGATCTTTATGAGACAAGTCGAGATAAACCATGTTCTCGCCGTTCACGCCAAGTCCCATATCCACGCAGACGCTGAAGATCTCACGTGTTGCAATATCACGTGGAACCAGGTTTCCGTAGGAAGGATATTTTTCTTCAAGGAAGTACCACGGCTTGCCGTCTTTGTACGTCCAGATCCGTCCACCTTCACCACGCGCGGATTCGGACATCAGACGCAGCTTGTCATCCCCCGGAATCGCTGTCGGGTGAATCTGAATGAACTCGCCGTTGGCATAATTTACACCTTGCTGATACACCGCACTTGCCGCTGTACCTGTGTTAATGACCGAGTTGGTCGTTTTACCGAAGATGATCCCCGGACCACCGCTCGCCAGAATAACCGCTTCTGCGGGGAAGGTCTGTACCTTCATCGTTTTCAGATCCTGAGCTACGATTCCGCGACATACACCTTCATCATCCAAAACGGCCTGCAGGAACTCCCAGTTCTCATATTTCGTAACCAGGCCCGCTGCTTCCCAGCGGCGTACCTGCTCGTCTAATGCATAGAGCAGTTGTTGTCCTGTTGTTGCTCCGGCAAACGCCGTACGGTGATGCTTTGTTCCCCCGAAACGACGGAAATCAAGCAAACCTTCCGGTGTCCGGTTGAACATTACGCCCATACGGTCCATCAGGTGGATGATGCCAGGTGCTGCTTCGCACATCGCTTTAACAGGAGGTTGGTTCGCAAGGAAGTCACCGCCATATACCGTATCGTCAAAGTGTACCCATGGGGAGTCGCCCTCACCCTTGGTATTCACCGCTCCGTTAATGCCGCCTTGTGCGCATACAGAGTGGGAACGTTTAACAGGAACCAGTGAAAATAAATGAACATGGACTCCGGCTTCAGCCGATTTGATCGCCGCCATCAATCCTGCGAGACCGCCGCCCACAATAATTACATTCGATGATGCCATTGCTGTTCACTCCCTTATAAGTCAGCATTTATACACTAAATGCTTAAATTAGAACTGTTTTTACTGCATCAATCATTGAAGTTGCTACCTGGAAATCAATGCTCCGGAAAGCAAATAGTGAAGCAATAAACATGATGGAAACAATTGCGAACAAGGTCATACATACATAAGAGGATACACGCTGCGCGCGCGGACCAACTGTAATTCCCCAGCTAACGAGGAACGACCACAGACCATTAGCAAAGTGATATGACGCCGCAACCACACTGATCATATATATCGCAAAGGTTATCGGATTCGTCACCGCATCATGTATGACGCCGCCAATCTCTTCATGGGATACATTACCCAGCGCAATCTGTACACGCGTTTCCCATACGTGCCAGATGACGAATACAAACGTAATGATACCGCTTATCCTCTGCAACGTGTAACGCCAGTTGCGCTCATTGCCAAAACGGCCCACGTTAGGCTTGGCCTGATAGGCAATATAAAGACCGTATACACCGTGATAGAACAACGGCAGCCAGATAAGTAACGCCTCGATCACAATAACAAGAGGCAAACCGTTCAGAAATGCAACGGCACCGTAAAAAGCTTCTTTGCCGCCTTCAACTGCTGTGAAGTTTGTCACCAAATGCTCAGCAAAGAACAGACTGAGCGGAATGACGCCAAGCAAGGAGTGCAGCTTTCTGGAGTAAAACCCTTTCATAAAATGTCGATCCCCTTTCGCTAAATACAACGTTTTCATAAATAATTTCACTTATCATGACACGAATCCTTTTCCATGAAAAGGTTCGACAAATTGTTCCGTTTTCCCCAGGTGTGAACAACTTGTGTCACGAACCATGTTACTCCTTTTTTTCTTATAAGGGAATTGCAATATAATTATTAAATGTTATAACCTATAGGTATAAGCAGTGAAACATTGGGTTTACAGGCCATACAACATGGAAAACGATTAAGCAAGGGCAAGAATCACATTCATGGAAAAGAGGTTATTGTTCATGTTTGAGGAGTTAAATGCATTTGCGGCGGTCGTGGAGCAGTCCAGTTTGAACCGCGCATCGAAGTTACTGAACTTGTCCCAACCCGCACTCTCACGCAAAATTGCCAAGTTAGAAGACGAACTTGGGGTAGCCCTCTTTCATCGTCGAGGTAAACGTCTGGAATTGACCAGTGTGGGCCAGTTCGCCTATACCTTCGCGATAGAACAGAAGCAGCAGCAACAGAGATTCCTCACCATGCTCGCCCAGTATAAAGATGAAGAACAGAGCGCCATTACACTCGGAGCCAGTCTGACGACACTTCAAACCACGTTACCACCGCTCGTCAATGCCTTCATGGAGAAACATCCAAATGCCGAACTGAAACTGTTGACTGGGAAAACACATGAGATTGTCTCGTTTGTACGTGATAAAAAAGCAGATGTGGGCATTGTCGCTTCTTCCATCAGCGAAGTAGGGCTGAACTGCGTACCGCTCTTTGACGATCACCTGGAACTGGTAGTGCCGCTCACTCACCCTTTGTCTGGCAAGGAAGCCGGAATGGAGCATCTGCAGGATCTGCCGATGATCACATTCTCCAAAGGCACCTGGTACCGCAAATTAACGGACGACCTCTTCCAGCGCTGTGCCGTGATGCCGGATATTCGCATGGAGATTGATTCCTTCGAAGCAATCATCCGCCTTCTGCCTTCCGCCAAAGCTGCTGCCCTATTACCCAAGTCTTATCTTCGTCCACAATTGCTTGCAGACAACGATCTGGTTTCTGTTCATTTGCCACAACTACAGCAGACCCGAAGAACAACCTGTATGATCTATGGGGAAAAGGAAGACCTCAGCGAGACCTCCAGACAATGGGTCAAGGAGACGGCTGCGCTCTTTACAGCAAAGGCGCCATTGCCCTCACGGAGGACTACGACGCCTTAGCATTGATCTGAATCAGCCAGGCTCCAACGCCTGGCTTCCATTTTCACTCATTATAATGATCAGCTTTCCTGGCTGATAACCTCTTCCTCAAATCGGTCAATATCTGCATTATTACCGATAATCACCATAATATCCCCCATCTGAAGTGAATCCAGAGCTGTCGGAGCGATGATAACCCCAGTTTCTTTCTGCAACGCCACAATGCTGCACCCAAAACGTACACGTGCATTCAGGGTCGAGAGTGTTTTGTTGTGCAGACAAGCGGGAACCTTCATCTCGACTATACTGTAATCGTTGGATAGTTCAATGTAATCCAGCAAGTTCGGGGTAACCAGCTGGTGGGCAACCCGAATGCCCATATCCCGCTCGGGATAAACAACACGATCAATCCCGAGCTTATCCAGTGCTCGTCCGTGAAGAACGGATATGGCCTTGGCTACGACCGTCTTGACGCCCAGCTCTTTTAACAGGATCGCGGTGAGAATGCTCGTCTGAATGTCATCCCCGATGGCTACGATACCACAATCAAAATTGCGAATACCCAGAGAGCGCAACACTTCCTCATCCGTCGCATCGGCTACAACGGCATGGGTAACCAATTCACTCATGTCTTCGACGACTTCTTCATTTTTATCGATCCCGAGAACCTCGTAGCCGAGTTCCATTAATTCCTGTGCCAGACTGGAGCCAAAACGCCCAAGCCCAATCACCGCAAACTGCTGTGTTTTCATTGTTCTTCACGAACCCCTTATCCAATAATCATTTTGCCTTCCGGATACCTGTATAACTCTTTACCCTTTTTCTGCCCAAGTGCATACGCTAATGTAATGGGTCCAAGCCTTCCTGCAAACATGGTAAAACAGATCAGGAGCTTCCCGATGGTGGTCAGCTTCAGCGTCAGTCCGAGCGATAATCCCACGGTGCCAAAGGCCGATGTCGTTTCAAATAAAATCATCATAAAACTGGCTTCTTCTGTAGTACTTAGCGCCATCGTTACGGCTATGATGAACAAGAGGGCCAGCAATGTAATGGTGAGTGCCTTGAAAATCCGTTCCTGTACGAGCCGATAGCGGAAAAACACGATATCTTCCCGTCCACGCATCATGGCGATGACCGCTCCAGCCATAATCATAAATGTCGTTGTTTTGATCCCGCCTCCGGTAGAGCCTGGTGAGGCACCAATGAACATCAGAATGATCATAAAGAACTGCGTTGCCTGTCTAAGCCCGGCAATATCTACCGTATTGGCTCCTGCTGTTCGCGGCGTAACGGACTGGAAGAATGAACCGAGAATTTTGCCACCCCAGTTCAGGCCACCCAGTGTCCGAGGATTGCTGAATTCAAATACGAAAATAACGAGTGCACCAAACACAATCAACAATCCGGTCATCAGCAATACCACTTTGGAGTGCAGAGACAGCTTCCGCGTTTTGCGGTAATCCACCAGATCTGACAACACCACAAAACCGATACCGCCAGAGACAATCAGGAACATCGCTGTAAAATTAACCAACGGATCATACACATAACCGGTCAAACTGCGGAAATCCCCAAACATATCAAACCCCGCATTGTTGAACATGGAGATCGCATGCCAATACCCATAATAGATCGCCTGTCCGACTGGCATGTCGAATGACCAGCGAATGGCAAACAGTGTGCCACATATGCCTTCGATAATGAGTGAGTAGATCACCACTTTACGAATCAGTCGGACGATGCCCTCCATCGTGCTCTGGTTCATCGCTTCCTGTAGAATCAAGCGTTCTCTAAGCGAGATACGCCGTTTGAACGCAATGGCGACCAATGTGGACATCGTCATGAAGCCCAGTCCGCCAATCTGAATCAGAATCGCAATCACAACCTGACCCAGCACCGAGAAATGAGTCCCTGTATCCACCACTACCAAACCGGTGACACAAACAGCCGAAGTTGCTGTAAAAAGCGCATCAATAAAGGCAAGACTGTCACCATTACGGCTGGATGCCGGAAGCATTAATAACAATGTGCCTACCAATATGATGCCAGCAAACCCTAACACAAGAATACGGGGTGGCGATAATCGCATCCATTGAACATTCAGTTTCACTTGAGTACTTTCCACCTCTTCTTAAATGAAAATAACTCCACACCCGTGGAGCCTTCTTCATTTGAAATGCTGTTACCAAACGTTAAACATGTATGATCCAGATTAAAACGACATATATAATGAAGTTGGAATATATTCTATTCGTTCCCTTGTTGGGCGAAAGACATGCGAATCATTGCACATTTGCTTCAAAATTATAAGCGCTGCGGCGTTTACAGACAAAACGTTTTTTGTGTAAATCGGATCGAATTCAGCCAAAAAGGGAAGAACTCAGATATGGCGACGGATGGATCAGATTCTTTCGATCCTTTTCATTCATTTTCAAGGATTTACACCAGTTTTCGTTACATGATTGGCATTCCATGCTTGCCCTGTGCTATGTTAACTTTAATATCCATATTAAATAAGGAGGAACACCATTACATGAATCCCTTAGGGCAGCCTTTGCAACTCAAGGCTAACTTCAAGCGGCTGGGGTTGCTTGCGGCGATTGGCCTGATTCTATTTTTTGTATTTCAGATCTTTCCTGCTACCTCATCGCAAACGACAGAGATTTCGTCCACGTCCTTCATAAGCAAGGAAGAAGCGACACAATCCGCACGATCATTCGCAGCTTCTGTGGATGACTATACACTGCCAAATGATGGCGGAAAACCCCTGGTAACCTACCAGACACATTCCGATATCTACGGATATATGGCCAAAACCAAACAACTTGATACCTATAATCAGAAATGGGAAACAAGCTATCCTTACGATGTATTCCGCGTCCGTTTGCCTGATCAGGACAGGGGCGGTTATCTTAATGTTGACGTACATATGAAAACAGGAAAAGTGGTTGGCTTCAAACGGGAACTGCCTTCTTCCCTTTATACCGCTATTGAGGCGGAACAAAGCACCGGCAAGGTGACCACATCGCAAGTGCTTGCCGAAGGCAATATTTCCCTGGAAGAGAAAGAACGGCTGGCAGCTGGCGTTCTGACCGAATTCGGTTATGAAGTGCCAACACTTCAACTGGATACTCGCGATGGTGAAGCCGGACTGAAGTATACAGATTCTGCAAAAGCCATCGGAGACTCCAAGCTTGAACTGAATTTTACGTTTGAAGAGGGTGCGGTACGATCGTTCGATCCTGGCTTTTCGGTACCTGAATCCCATACCGACTATGTAAAAGCTCAGACGAGCCAAGCCAACTGGATGACTTATGGCGGCTATGCATTCCTGACCTTTGTTCTGGGCGTGCTGGCCATCATCTATAGCATCCTGACCCGCGCACATACGTCGTTCAAACGAGGGATTATTCTCTCCCTGGTGTATTTCGCAGCTTCGGTAATTGGTACACTGAACATGATTCCACTCTTCCAGGCACAAGGGCTCTCCAACTTCATGTTAGCATTCCTGATGTTAATACAGGCGGGTATTACACTGGTTATGAGTGCAACCATCTATCTGTCCCTCGTTGCCGGTGACGGCATGTGGCGTAAAATAGGTCTGAACCCGTGGCCTCGTGCCAAAGAACCGGGATACGGAAAATATGTACTCCACAGCATGGTTGCTGGTTACCTATGGGCATTCATTCTACTGGGTGTGCAATCCATCCTGTTCTTCATTCTGGAGCGAAGCATCGGCACATGGTCAACAACGTCAGCAGATCAATCTACATTTAATATGTCCTATGCCTGGCTCTTCCCGATCATGGCCTGGATGGCCGGTATTGGTGAAGAAACGGTCTATCGACTGTTCGGCATTCGCATGATGCAGAAGATTGTGCGGAACACGTTTATTGCCTGTCTGATTCCAACCATCATATGGGCACTTGGACACACATTGTATCCAATCTATCCCGTAATCACCCGGCCCATTGAGCTGATGGTGATTGGACTTCTGTTCAGTCTGATCATGCTGCGTCACGGCTTCATTGCCGTTGTATTCGCGCATGTAATCTTCGACAGCTTGCTGATGGGACTCAGCCTGGTCTTTATGGGCGATGCCCTGAATATGACTGCTGGACTCTTCTGGATTGTTTTGCCGGCCATTGTTGGATATGTGGTCTACAAATTCAATCCAAAACAAAAAGAGAAGCCGTATGTTACGACTCCTCATCACGAAGTGCTGCAATAATCTGATTTGCCAACTTGTCACCAATAGATAGAGGCCGGAAGTCTTCGACGCTGGCCTCTTTTATTTTGCGCAAAGAGCCAAAATGCTTCAACAGCAGCTTACGCCGCTTCTCACCGATCCCTGGAATGGCATCCAAACGTGAAGTCACCATCGATTTACCGCGCTGTTCGCGGTGGAACGAGATGGCAAAACGGTGGACCTCTTCCTGTATCCGCTGTAACAGGTAGAATTCCTGACTATCCCGAGGCAGGGAGATGACTTCCGGTGGAGTACCGATCATCAACTGTGAAGTCTTATGCTTCGCATCCTTCACCAGTCCGCATACCGGGATAAACAGCCCCAGCTCATTTTCCAAAATATCGACCGCAGCCGAGATCTGTCCTTTACCACCATCGACCACAATCAGGTCAGGCTGGGTCAGGTTTTCTTTCAGTACCCGCTCGTAACGGCGACGGATGACTTCTCTCATGGTTTCATAATCATCCGGTCCTTCAACCGAACGGACCTTGTATTTCCGATATTCCTTCTTATCCGGTTTACCATCCGTAAATACAATCATGGCAGATACCGGGTTCGTTCCCTGGATGTTCGAGTTATCAAATGCTTCAATACGGTGAAGCTGATCCAGTCCAATATATCGGCCTAGCCCTTCAGCAGCTTTGGATGTCCGTTCTTCATTTCGCTCAATTAGGCGGAACTTCTCTTCCAGCGCCACACGTGCGTTATCCACAGCCATCGTAATCATCTGCCGTTTCAATCCACGTTGCGGAATGAGCACTTTAATCTCCAACCACTCCTGTAAAGCAGCAGCGACCTGCGTTGGGTCCTCCAGACCTGCCGGAAGTTTCTCAGTTAGTGCAGATGCATCCGTTATTGAAGCATCCTCTTGCATGCTCTCAGGTTGCTCACCTTCTGTTTCAGCGGAACTTCCGTAAGCTGCACGAGATTCAGCAACCAGTGATTGGGAAGTGATCGTTTGCTTCACTTGTCCCGTCTGTTCGGACTCCACTGTAACAGCGGCAGATACTGCTCCGTCTGCAACAGCTACCGAACCCTCACTATCTCGATCTTCAGCGAAGTCTTTAGGCATTTCCGGCAACAAAATTTCTTGCGGCAATGCTGGATTATCGCTGTAATACTGCGTCACGTAGGAAATAAAGTCACTGTACGCCTCACCGTAAAACGGGAAGGTTGATACGTGACGTTCAATCATTTTACCCTGACGCATATATAGAATCTGGACACACATCCAGCCTTTATCAATGGCAAAACCAAATACATCACGGTCTCTGGCATCGGCCATCGTAATTTTCTGTTTTTCCATCATTGCATCGATGGCGATTACCTGATCGCGCAGCTCCTTGGCACGTTCAAAATAAAGATCCTCCGCAGCCTCTTGCATCTTACGCTGCAAATCCTTCTTGATCTCTTCGTGACCACCACTCAGAAATGAACCTATCTCTTGTGAAATCTGGTCGTACTGCTCCTTCTCCACTTCCTTCACACAAGGGGCAAGACACTGTCCCATGTGGTAATACAGGCACACTTCTTTGGGCATTACACCACATTTGCGCAGTGGATACATACGATCGAGCAATTTTTTCGTTTGGTGTGCCGCATACGAGTTCGGATAAGGCCCGAAGTATTTGGCTTTATCTTTCAGCACTCGCCGGGTTACTTCCAACCGGGGGTGCTTTTCATTTGTAATTTTAAGATACGGAAATGTCTTGTCATCCTTGAGCAACACGTTGTAACGTGGCATATGTTTCTTGATCAAGTTACATTCCAGAATGAGTGCTTCCATATTACTGCCTGTCACGATATATTCAAAATCACGGATTTCGGACACCAGACGCTGCGTCTTTCCGTTATGACTGCCGATAAAATAAGAGCGTACGCGATTCTTTAGCACTTTGGCCTTACCTACATAGATAATCGTGCCTTCACTGTTCTTCATCAGGTAACACCCAGACATATCTGGCAACAGAGCGAGCTTGTGGCGAATCTGCTCCAATGCCTTCTCCTGATCCTGCAGTTCATTCATGAATTGATCCATAATTCGGTGTATCCTCCTTCCCGAAAAAGCTGAAATCCTCGCCTTAGAAAAATTCACACAAACGCTACGATAACATGTAAATTTCCAGTTTCATTTTATATAAATAGTATACTTTATATTGTCCTATATAAAGGTATTCGACGCAAAACGCCCCCGGCATGTAAACCGGAGGCGTATGTGTAAGCCTGTAACTTATTGGTGTTTTGCGATAATTCCTTTGAGTGCATCTTTCGAGTTCAGACCAACCACTTTATCTACTGGTTGACCGTCTTTGAAGAAGATCAAAGTTGGAATGCTCATTACGCCAAAGCGGGAAGCAGATTCCGGATTTTCATCCACGTTAACTTTAGCAATTTTCACTGCATCGCCAACTTCTGTGGACAGCTCTTCCAGGATTGGAGCGAGCATTTTACAAGGACCACACCAAGGCGCCCAGAAATCAACAAGAACCGTTCCTTCGCTTTCTACTTCAGCGTTGAAGGATTGATCGGATACGTTAACAATAGCCATGAAATTGTCCTCCTTATATATACTTACGGTTTATTTTAACCTGTAACGTCGTGAACGACACTCCCAGTATAACACAGGTACGTCAAACTTGTGAATTGAACGCTGCAATGTTCATCTTCCCAACATCAAATCTTCACAATTATAGAAGTTGGCATGCCAACTTCAAAATCTTTACAAACGCTTTCTTTTCCAAGTATACTAAAATTACTCCGGGTTTCAGCCCCCATACGGGCAAGCTGTCATTCCCCATAAGGAGGCAATAACATGGATGCAAATGTGCGGATCAGCGACCCGCGTGAACATGTGAACGAGGAACCCCGCAACGATCTATTTGATCTGATCGCGGGTGTTGCCGGCATGGCCGGCCTGATGACAGTGATCTTTTTCGGTATGGTTATCTTCAAATTCCTCACCGAATAGGACACTCACAGGTCTCACGCAGGACCAGAAAAGCCCGGTTTTCGCGACAATGCGAAAGCCAGGCTTTTTTTGGGACTACTTATTGATTGAAAAGAAAGTACATGTTGACGATCAGACCCATAGATTAACCGATTAACGTTTGCCTCGCTGATTCTCACCCCGAACGGAGATGACATCCACGAATGGACGAATCCGGTCCATGAGACGCTGGCCTTTATTCATTTCCTCGCCGTCCCGGTTGGTGAAGCTAAGATGTTTCTCCAGCCCATCCAGATTGTAATTGGACGTATAGAACGTTGGTTTGCGATTCATCCGATAGTTCAGAATGGACCCCATCACATGATCCCGAACCCAAGGGTTCAGATTCTCTGCCCCGATATCGTCAAAGATAAGCAGATCACAACTTTTCAGAATATCTGTCATTTCCTTCAGCTTCTGCCCTTCACTGATCATGGATTTCAGATCCTCCACAAAGTCAGGCATATAAATAATGACACCCGTGTGTCCTGCAACCGCCAGTTCATGCAGCAGGTAACACATCAGAAACGTCTTGCCTGTTCCGAACGTCCCTTCCAGAAACAGTCCTTGCGGAGATAATCCGTTCTCCTTGGTCTCCCTAATATAACGAAGCACCTGATTCACTGCCGGAGCACGCATGCGATCCTTGCCCATGATCTCCACATCGTTGTATCCGGCACTGAGCGCACGCTCATCCACATAGAAACTGCGAATGCGTTGCTTAATGATATGTTCATTTTGCCGGGCGACATGTTTGGAACAAGGTGCTTTTATATCTATAATTTCGGGTTTACCGTTAAAATGTTCTACTTCCAGTTTGCAAAAGTGACCCTGAAAATCGTTAGGACAGTTGTCGAGTCCCGGACAATTCGCACAGTTCTTAGAGTCTTTAGCATACTGAAACAGCTTGCTCAGATCGGTCATGAGCTGTGCATCTTGCAGTTCAGGATGACCTGCACGGAATTCGCGTACGTACTGATTTTCCATCAATTCCGCCGCAATCCGCCGCGATTGCTCACGAAAGGCAGGGTTCAGCTGCTGAAGCAGTCCTCCCAAGGATTCCATGGCTTCAAGCCCCCTTATGTTTCAATATAGAATGAACAATTGAAGTGTACCCATGGCCATCTTGATGGCATAGGCACTTTCGATCATTAGCAATTCTACTGTCCATTCTATAGAAAAACAATCAATAACTCAACAGATACATCTTGTAAATAGCGTAACCTTTCCACCACCGTACATAATGCCTCGTGCATAGTACACTTACAGTCCTGTACCTTTTAGTGCGTGTTCAAAATTTTGCTCTTCAACCTCTATTCGCGACGCAAGCCGACAGTAATAATCTCACATGGACCTGTCTGTATGTTCCATTCCTTGTTGGCAAATGATAATGTCGATGCCTCTTCTATGCTGTAGGCATGAAGCATCTCGCCCTTTTCCTCCAGGATGTTGCTCTTATATGCCGTTTCGAATGGCTGTGGGTTCGCCTGCGATGTTGAAAGCATCAACGTAGCAGTGCCGGTAGTCATATTGAACCAGCGTAGCATCACATCACCGGAATCTTCATTCACCTTGAGTGAAGAAAAAGCCAAGCCGTCCGCTTGCCATGCAAACGGTGTGTTGCTAGGTGTCAGATAACCCGGGTGTACTTCGGTCTGTGCCAACGTCCAAGGAACCTGGAACTGATAGGCTTCAATATATGCACCAGACGCTGCACCATTGCCATCGTGAGGAATAATCTCCATCTGAAATGTATGTTCACCAAGGCATTGTGCTTCCGGTGTCGGGAACAATCCCCAGTCTCCGAGTTCACCCACAGCACGAAGCAACGTAACGGCGATGGTGTTGCGTCCATCCTGAAGAACTTCATATTCATTCAGACCCAGATTGGCTACGACCAGTCCCGCATCTTGTTCACTCACATCCACAAAACTCTGTTGATGCTGTGTATTGCTTGGATTCTGCCACTCTGGTGCAGGCGTGTTATCACGCGTTGCAATTTCGAACATGGAATCCACATGATGAACAGCAGATACAATATCCGTTGGGAAGAGTGCCCGCACCCGATGATCCTTTGCCTGATTGTTGAAGGTCGTTTTCAATTGGACGCCTTTTCCACTACGACTAAGTGATATCACAGTGCGGATCTGTAGCGGGATCATTTTCGCTGAACGCTGGGCTTTGCGGTGTGGATAATAAATCAGCTCCCGTTGTTCCTGATCCAGCATCTCATCCGCTGACTCCGGTATTTCCCAATGGTGAATCACTTCGAACGATGCCAAGTATGATGTGGCCTCAAGGACCCGAATCTCAGCCTGAAGTGCTTCAGTTGTCCGCGCCACTTCGTTCTCTGTTTGCTTGAACATGTATTCATTACCGATATCGCCCACATTTTCGTACACGCCAAGGTCTTTGTAAGTCCGGCCTGTCCGTTTATCCGTGAGGGTGAATGAACCATTGTCTGCAATCGTGACGATCATATGTTGATTTTCCATCCCACGTTCACCACGCAACAGGGTAGTCGTTTTCGATGTAATACCACTCGTTGTGGCATCCATAAAGTTGACCAATGCATACGTCTTCAGGCCAAATGCAGCTACATTTTCTGTTTCAAAACGAATACGAATGCGCCGACAGCTATACGGCTGACGGAAGCGATCATCCGGCAGATCATAGCCAAATTGCAGACCCAGATCCTCCACCGTACATGGAATGTGATTACCATCTTCATCTACCAGTATGCGATTTGACAGGTCAACGGCTTTCATCTGTGCCGCCATTTCCTCCAATATATATCCATCCCGGAAATACAACCGAGCCGCGTCCAGTTCCATCTGAACTACACCGCTGCGTTCCCAACCCGTTGTATTAAATACCACAACAGGTCGAGCCTGCTCGCCGTAACGCTCAAATATGGAGGTATCAACAGCTGTAGCAATCTGGCTGGTGCTCTCTTCAATTAAAGCCTCTGCTACATGACGGCTCTTATCAAACCGTGTCACCATCTCGCGATGTACCTCATCCACACTGCATCCACAGATGCTGTCATGGGGGTGATTCTGCATGAGCGTTTTCCAGGCATATGTCAGTTGATCATGTGGATAGGCATGTCCAAGCAGATAAGCATAGGATGCCAATGGTTCAGCCACTTTTTCCAGCATGGTCTGGCCTAACTGGTTCATCTGTTTCAGATACACACGAGCCGAGGCGGTGTTCACCAGAGTTCCCCAGCCATCGGTACGCTGACTGCGCAGTTCGCCTTTGACCGTGGACAGTTCATGTTCAGACGATGCTCTCAGGGCGGTCAGATAGTCCGGGAAGTTTGAGTGAACAAACTCGATATCGGGATATAATTGCTCAGCCATACGGATGGCTTCCGGCAGGTCTCGCTGAATCGGCTGATGATCACATCCGTTCATGTACAGAAGCTCATTGGTGGATGCATATTTCTCAGCGTCTGCAAGCTTGGTTTCCCAGAACTTGCGAGCCGAAGCCTCGTCTACCGGAACTTCATTCCCGTTGGAGTACCAGTTGGCAAACAATACGCCGAGCACTTTCGACCCATCTGGCCCTTCCCACATCAGCTCCGAGAAGCTTGATTCATATCCGGCATCCGATACCGTATTATTAAATCCTGTAGGCTTCACACCACGTCCAAAAAACACATTATCAATGCCTGATTGCTGCATCAGCTGCGGAGTCTGTCCGACCAATCCGAATGTATCGGGAAAATAACCGATTTTCGAAGGGGGGCCGTAACGTTTGGCATCCTTGTGTCCAACCTGCATGTTGCGCACATTGGCTTCACCACTCGTCAGAAACGCATCCTGCAAAATGTACCATGGTCCAATCACAATCCGGCCATTGCGGATATGCTTCTCCAGTCGTTCCTTCTGTTCTGGTCGAACCTGAAGATAGTCATCGATAATAATCGTTTGTCCATCCAAATAAAAGCTTTTATAGTCTGATCCTTCATCCAGCTGATCCAACAGTGAATCGACGAGCTGAACGAGCCGCATATGATGCTTCTCATACGGCAAGTACCATTCCCGATCCCAGTGGGTATGCGAAATAATATGCGCTCTCTTCGACTTGTTTGTCCGGTTGGTCATCGTGTTACGCCACCTCTTTCCTCATGTTGTACAATCTCAACCTCATCCGGGCGATACACGCCATTCAGCTTTCCGGAAGCATCTGTGGCAAATAACACGGAACGATTTTTCTCCAATTGGAACGCATACGATACACCTGTACGTTGATCTCTAACATGAACTTCATGGTTCAAGGCAAACTCCGATACGAATACATACAGATTTCCTTTTGGAAAACTCAACTTCCGGCCATAAATCCCTGCGATATCCCCACCGGATATCCATTCCAGCTCCTGTTGGACGCCAGCAATCTCAGTGGCATAACGATACAATTCAGCAAGTGGTTCATCCCGTCCATTTAACTCGAGCGGCAGTGGGGTCCAGATCAATTTCCCTTTACCCAAAGGCAAAACGGTTACTTCATCTGGTGTATCTTTATCCTTGTGAAGCAACGTCTCCTTCGCCACCTCGGCGATCCGACGCCGTCCATAGGTCACCCGGTGATTCACGCCATTAATATTCAGCAGTTCTTCCCGCTGCACGTTACCCAAACTGCGTTGGCCTACAAGATGATCAGCTCGGTCAGTTGCTTTCCAATATGCGTCCAGCCCCAGCGGCCCTGTAATGAGCAGGCTCGTGCCTTCCTTCTCTGCAAACGTGAGCAATTGATGCAGTGCGTCGCTGTCCATATTATGCGGACTCGGAACGATAATCAGCTTGGGTGGCTGTTGCTCCAGCGCTTCCAGATGATATTCGGATAACGCACGGAATGGTAGTTTCAGATCATAGGACATCACGCGAGTCAGCTTTGTTGTGGCATCATAGGCCAGGGCACGGTTGGAGAAATCATTGGAATACGGGAACACCACTGCAATATCCTCCAGCTCACGGTCCTCAAAGAGATCACGAATGCCATGCATGAAGCGGCCAAAATCATAAGACACATCCGCCTCCGGCTTCTCCGTACCATCTGCACGCAGCGCTCCGATATGAGACTCATTGGCATTATCCATATAGAAGTTGGTGTTCCAGATCCATTGCACGGCTCCTGCACCGCCTGTCGAGAAAGCATAGGCGTACTTGCGTTCGAGAATGCCGCGCAGCTCTTCTTCCGTACGTTTGGCTCGTCCATCCGGTGTTTCCACATACATGATACCCGTCTCCTGAATGAGATTAGGCTTATGTGGCGTTTTGGCAAAAATTCCGTCCCAGATCAGATCATCGTTTAACCACCAGGAATGCACCGTTGTATAATCCACTTCACGTTCATAGAAGAACGGCGAAGGGCGCTGCGCACCAAGGGCTTCATCCTGCCCCACGGTGACCAGATGATCGGGAACCAGATCCTTGATCGTACCTACAAGCTCTCTTGCCCAAACATTGTGCATCTCCATAGAAAAGAGACAGTAATCGAGCCAGCGTGTTCCTTTTTTGGCCTTGTGCATGTCCTGTACATCAAAATTAATCTCTTCTGCCTCCGGGATCACCGCGGCTGCAAAATTGGGAAGCTGCTTCGGTGACATGTTCCATGCCTCCCGCAACGCTTCAATCGTCTGATGCCGCTGCTGAAGCCACTCGACAAAAGCCTGCTGTTCATACGAATCCCTCGCGGAGCGTGGGCCAGCTGAGAAGATGCGCACTGGATCAAACATCGATGGCTCATTAATCAGATCCCAGTCCACATGCGTTGTGTGCGTATGACGACTGACAATGCTGCGAATGAAACGTTTCTGTGCTTCCACACTTTGCGGGTCCAGATACGGATTCGTTCCTTCCCATGTCTCCGGTGTGAAAGAGAAGAAGGTGAACGTGACCTGCAAGCCATGACGCTTCGCCGTTAAAATAAAGGCATCAATGGCACGGAGTACATCCTCTGCCATATGTCCGTCCACCTGCATCATGTTGCGGTAGGCCGTCCAGATCCCCGTACGTATCCAGTTAATTCCGGCTTTTTCCATCTGATCCATATCTCGATCCCAGACATCCGCATTCGGCAGAAACAGAAATTTCCGTGCCACATCCGATGTCATGTAGGTCATGCCTACAACAGGGAGAGGTCGTCCATCTTTAACAAAATAATCTCTGCTGCGGGTGATTACTTCCCCTTCAGTTAGCAATGCGGCATCCTGTCCCCAGAAGCCTTGACGCAAGATCCGAACTTCTCCGTCAGGTGCCTGTGCGCGGCATACAATCCGATACAGTCCACTTTCAATGGAAACCGGGAGAAGGATTCGTTCGAAACGCTGCTCACCGGAAAGTTCCATCTCCAGTCGATGGTTCCATACCTTCTTCGCCGTGCCACTTGTGCGATCCTCATGCTCCGCTGTTATGTCAAACGTCCACAGCTCAGACGCTGTACGCCTTTTGCCTGCACGCTGTACAATCTGGCCTTGAAGTGTGAGTACTGCCCGCTCATCTGGCTCATACGAGGCATAATTCGTTTTCAGAGATAACTCGGTTACACCTTGCGCACAGAACTGTGCCCACTTCACGATCTCAGCAGCACCATCCTGCTCCCAGAATGAAGGGGTCAACGGTAGATGTACGAACATCCAGCGCGAACCAACGAAAGTCCCGCGGGAGTTTTCCCATAGGACGATTGGGGCAGCAATGCTTCGATCATCTTTGTTGATCCCGCGAAGCAAAGAGTGAATCTGTGTACTCATCGTGCCTGCAGAACCCATCTGGTGCGGCAAATCACTGTTTTTGGTCGTATGCGGAACCAGATTCCATGTATCTGAAATCTCGAAAAGTCCTTCTTTGCCGGCCAGAAGCGGGATCTGTTCTGATGAAGTGAATGATTGCACACCGTCAGCAGATACGTTTAACGCCTCATGAATATAGAGCTCCTGGTGATAGGCGGTCTGCTCGGACTCTACAACCCATGCCCCATTCTCATATCGAACCGGACGTTTGAAAGGCGCACCACCAACACTGATCAGACTCCCTCCCTGATGCAGATAAGCTGCAATCTCCATCCAAGCCGATTTGGGAAAATACGGAGCATGCAGATTGACGAAACATCCTTCACCAGCCGTCGCTTTCAACGCCTCTGCAAGTTCATCAGCGTTTACAACACGAATCTCTCCGACTGCTTCCCATGTATTCAGAGCCTGCTCAGTTGGAAAAGCTCCCTCCACTGGAAACGCAGGATCAGCGAAGATTATCAGCTTTTTATCATTAGGTTGCATACTCATAACAGGCCATCCTTCATGGATCTATAGACCAACTGGGAGAACAGGCTGTTGGACCATGCAAACCATTTTCGTGTAAAAATCGTTGGATCATCGGCGTGGAAACCTTCATGCATATAACCGGTATCTGCATCTGTCGCTTCAAGCATGCGAATAATCTCCAGTTTCTCCTCGGCAGACTGCGCAGTCAGTCCTTGCATGGACAAACCCATATGCCAAATATAATTCGGAGGGGTGTGCGGGCTACCGATTCCTTTGGCAACCTTGCCCTCATAATAGAACGGGTTCTCTTTGCTCAAGGCGAAGCGGCGCGTATTCTGGTAGATTGGATCATCCGCTGTGACGTAACCCAGATATGGAATGGACATGAGTCCCGGTGTACCCGCATCGTCCATGAGACAGTGGTTGCCATAACCGTCCGTCTCATACGCATAGATGGGTCCGAATTCGGGATGACGATAAATACCGTACAGCTGAATCCCGTGATCCACGTCCTGCTCAAGATCCTTCAATTCCTGCAAAAGTTCCATATCCCGGAATACCCACTCGGCAAACTCCTGCATCTGACGCAGAGCGACAACCGCAAACATATTGCCCGGAATGTTGTAGTGGAAATCACAAGCATCGTCACTGGAACGGAAGCCAGACCAGATCATACCCGTGTAGTTTACTGGCATACCTTTGCCGTGATTGCGCAGGGAATCTGTTGGGATACCGTTATTGCGAGTGAAACGATATGGAGATTGTTCCATGTGATGTTGTTCGACTTTGAACAGGTCCACGATTTTACGCATCGCTGCCTTGAAGCTTGAATCAAAAATATCGGTCAGCTCGGTTTCCTTCCAATATAAATAGGCCAACCGCACAACAAAACATAATGAATCGATCTCAAATTTGCGTTCCCACACCCAAGGGGACATGTCGGTCTCGTCCGTGGTGTTCCAGTGCCAGTCGTTGGCCGTCTCATTGAAGGCATTGGCATATGGATCGATGTGAACGTACTGGATATGACGTTTAATCAGCCCGCCAATAATACGTTGCAGATCCTCGTCTTCTTTTGCAAACGGAATGTAATGGACCACCTGCTCCACGGAATCACGCAGCCAGGAAGCTGGAATATCTCCTGTGATGACAAAAGTGGTACCATCCTCCATCAACTTGGTTGTTGTTTCAATGGTATTGGGAAAGCAGTTTTTGAATAATTGAAGCAGTTTTGGACGGTGAGCCAGCTTTTGTTCTGCTTCTTCAAGCACGGCCTGAATGGATTGTGGCAAGGGGACGGGCGGCATTGGTATTTTGGGTAATCTGAACTGTTCCATGGATGAGTGCAACTCCTTAAACAAATTGAATGGTGTAGCTATACAGGATGAAACAAAAAATTTACACGGGACCACTGCGCGGTCAGAAATATCCTCCGATCGCTGTTATCCCCAGATTTTTTTGATTCCCTTTTCTAAAGGGTAAAATCTGGGAATAAAGGCGAACGCTTCGCTTCTTCGAATTCTTTCTGTCCTCTCCGTTATCGTGTAAATTTTTAGTTGAACATGTATAGCTCAGAAATATTTCAAAAAGGTTTACCGCAGTAGCACGGTTTGTATTTCGTAAGGTTTAAAAGATAGTGTGATCTGGCCGTTCGTGTGGGACAGTGGTTTGATTGGTTCTTCCAGTGCATTAGAGTGATATGCTTGCTCGAACGCATGTGGCCATTCCAATGTGATGTCTTCGCGTTTGCCTGATGATTCATAGAAACGCAGCACGGTTCCTTGTCCATCCTCTGCCAGTTTGACGGTATCCAGAATGACGTGATTACTGTTGAAGTTAATCCAGGAGCCTGTTGCTGGACGAGATTGTGCGGCAGTCGTCGTTGCATCTGCGGTTGGATATACTTCTGACTCTGCACTTTGTTGTGATTGATCCCTCTGTTGCACCTGTTCCATCGGGTGCACTTGTTGTGGCTGTTGTATTTGCTCTACTTGTTGAACGACCACTTCCGTGTTCAATTCGGCTGCCTGACGTACGGTGTGTGCTGTTCTCCAGTCTCCGTCGTGTGGGTACAAGGAATATGTGAATTCATGTTCTCCCAGATCGGCGGTGCGATCAGGCCATTTCGGTGCACGCAGCAAGGACAAACGAATCGTGCTTCCTTGCACGTCGTACCCGTACTTGCAATCATTGAGCAGGCTCACGCCGTATCCATATTCGGATACATCCGCGAACCGATGTCCACAGACTTCATACTGGGCTTGTTCCCAGCTTGTGTTGCGATGCGTCGGACGTTCCAATGCGCCAAATGGAATCTCGAACGTGGCCTTGGAGGTCACCACATCAATCGGGAAGCCGACTTTCAGAAGCTTGTGATCTTCATTCCAGTTCACCTGTGTCTGGAAGTCGATTCGCCGTGAGTCATGATAAAAGACAATATCTTGTGTGATCACCGATTGATGAAGCTTCCACCGGAAGCGCAAGACATCCTTCGTTGTACCCGCCAGCACCAGCTTTTTCTCCAACAGTTCCACTTCGCCAGCAATCTGCTCTTCATAACGACTGTCGATATCCCATGCATCCCATAACGTCGGACGATCGTGGAAGAAGTGAAGTTGATTGCCACGTTCACCCGGCTTCAGCATCTCACGCTCCGCAGTTTTATCCCACAGACGGGTGATCTCCCCACGTTCGTTGAATTGCACATGATAAAAGGCGGTATCCCATGTATCAGCAAAGGTTGGTTGTGCGGCAAGGCTCGTCATTTCCCGTACATTCGTTTCCCTTGTATTTTCCGGAACCAGCCATATCGTCTTATATCCAAATGCGGGAATGTCCGTCACGAGAATAGACATGCTGACATCCTCCCGATCCATCCGCAGGCGCTGGCCTTCTTCATCAATTGCGTAGCGATCCAAACCATTCTGCACAGACAACTGAACGACTGCACTCCGTTTCCAGCCCAGGCTGTTGAATACAACATAAGCTACCGAACCTTCTGGTCCCTCGGTGTTGATACCCGTTGTCAATGCTGCAATGCCTTGATGCAGTCCGGTTCTACCTAATTCAAATACCTGTACATATTCCTCATTCGACGTCACGTAGGACTCCGTAATCGCCGATCCTGGTATAATATCGTGGAATTGATTCAGCAAAATTAATTTCCAGCCGTCGTGCAGTGCTGAACGCACCTCAGCTTCGGTATTCGCCTCCATAGTCGGTTGAGCGAGTGTATTCCACAGCTCAGCTTCTCGATACAGAACTTCCGCTTTCCGATTGTTGCGCTTATTGCGTGCATGGGTCGTGTAGGTTCCCCGGTGTAACTCCAGATACAGATCACCATGCCACTTCGGAAGTAGAGGTTGTTCCTTTTCAACTCCGGCAAAGAAAGCTCCGGCTGTGCTGTATCGACTGGCTGGCTGCCCTACCATCAGGTCAGCGCGATCCACATACTCCAGCATTTCGCGTGTTACGCCACCGCCACCATCTCCGTGTCCGTACAGAAGCATGTGCTCCGGATGCGCTGCTTTCTCGCGGTAGGACTGCCAGTGATCATGAATGTCCTTCGGCAGCGTGTGCTCGTTAACACCATGATTGAGATAAGACAGAATTGGCGTGCCGTCAATGCCCACCCAGTGAAACAGATCATATGGAAACACATTTGTATCATTCCAGCCGAGCTTCGTCGTCATGAAATACTCTACGTTGCCATGCTTCAAAATCTGCGGCAGGGAGGCACAGTACCCGAATGTATCCGGCAGCCATTCAATCTGTGATGTCTTGCCAAACTCCTCCATATAGAAAAGCTGACCATATAACATCTGGCGAATCAGGGACTCCCCGCTCGGGATGTTCAGATCCGGCTCAACCCACATGCCGCCCACCAGCTCCCAGCGACCTTCTACAATCCGCTGCTTTACCCGCGCGTACAGCTCAGGGTCATGCTCTTTCAAAAATGCATATAACAAGGGTTGGCTCTGCGAATACACATAGTCAGGATATTCATTCATGAGTGCATCCACGGTGGAGAAGGTACGGCTAGTCTTACGTACGGTCTCGCGCACAGGCCACAGCCAGGCAATATCAATATGGGATTGTCCCACCATATGCTCCAGACCTTCCGCGTTTCCGCCAATCTCACGCACATGATGCTTCAGATTATGCTCAATCTGACGAATACGCTCTCCCTGCTCAATCTCTTCTGCTGACATGCCTACAAATTGATCCATCGCACGATACACCAGTTCTAACAGGCGAACCCGCCGAAAGTCACTTTCCGGTAGCAACACAGCCGAATCACGCACAATAATGACGGTATACATCAGACTACGAACCGCTTCATTTGGTCTCACCAGCAGGCTCGTAATGGATGTGATCGGCGGCTGAATAACCGCCTGTTGATTCAAGGGGTCCACGGGTTCAGGGATCGGATCAAACATCTCGATCTCCAGTTCCGGATTGGTCCCGACTTTGGTCGGATCAAGCGTGACGTAGGTGTGATTGCGGTCCAGACCCTGATAAGAGTGCCCGTTCACCCGCAGCAAGCCTTCTCCGCCGGTTTCAAATACAAGCCCATATGGTGCTTGCTGCCACGTAGCAGGGATCTCCAGACGTGTTCTGAAGAAATAAGTCGTTCCCTGTTTGCTCGGAAAACGCTCAAAATCTTGTCCTTCCGGATATTCACCCTGATCCTCATACTGTCCTGGTACATTATAATAAGCACGGGTAATGTCCCAGCTGCGCAGCTGCAATTGCTCCAGCCACTGATGTTCGGACAACTCGCGAATAAATCGTCTGATACGTTCCACAATTTTACGCCTCCCTTACAGTCAGTTCGGCCATTTGCGTATCGTTTACGCTACTGCCGATATGGATATGGAATTGTCCTGGTTCAACGACAGGCTTCAAATCACGCCCAATATACTGCAACTGCTCCGCTCCAATTTGGAATTCCACGGTCTGTGTCTCTCCAGGCTTCAGGTGCACTTTCGCAAACCCCTTCAGTTCCTTGGCGGGACGAGTCAGTGAGCTGACCAGGTCAGAGATGTACATCTGTACTACTTCTGCACCTGCATAAGGGCCGGTATTGGTCACATTCACCGATACGGTAACTGATTCACCGACTGTCATTGACGAAGAACTCAGCTGCGGTTCGCTGTACTCAAATGTGGTATAACTCAGTCCGTATCCAAATGTATAACGTGGCTCCAGATCCTCTTCAAGGTAACGCTTGCCGCGGGAACGTTTGCCGTTGTAGTAGATCGGTAATTGTCCGACATGCTTCGGAATGGAGATCGTCAATTTACCCGATGGATTCACATCACCGAACAGAATATCTGCAATGGCATGCCCGCCCTCTTGGCCCGGATACCACGCCTCCAGAATTGCATCGGCATGTTCATCTACCCAAGGCTCAGTGATGGGGCGACCATTAATGTAGACAACGACAAGCTTCTTGCCGAGCTTGTGAATCTCCTGAATGAGTTCCAGCTGAACTCCGGCAAGACCCAACGTCATCCGGTCGATGCCTTCGCCGCACTCCATATCGTTCCATGAGTTATCCGATACATTGGAAGCGCCCGTCTTCAGATCGATCGTTCCTTCTCCAAAGTCACGTGCACTGGAGCCGCCAACCACCATAATGACCGTATCCGCCTGGCTGGCAATTTCGATGGCACGCTCAAATCCTTCTTTTGAATCACCTTTAATCCGACAGCCCGGTGCATAAAGAATCTGATCTGTACTGCTGTCACCAGTCAAAGAACCAACAGAACTCTTTTCCGTTTGCCCATTCACATGATTAGCCAGCTTGCTGCGAATCCCATCCAGTACCGTTGCCACTTTGGACTTCGGTTGCGGAGATGTGTAATCGCCCAGTTGATTGTAGGCCTGATCCGCATTTGGACCGATGACGGCAATCTGGCCCACATTTGCTATCGATAGAGGTAGCGTATCAGCCTCATTTTTGAGAAGTACAACACCTTCCGCTGCCAACTGGCGTGCCAGCTGAACGTGCACTTCACTGCCAATCACTTCTGCTGCCCGATCAGCATCCACATAAGGCTGTTCGAATAAGCCCAGTCTGAATTTCAGTGCTAGCACGCGAGAGACAGCCTGATCCAGGACCTGTACATCAAGCTTGCCTTCTGCCACCGCCTGCTCCAGATATTGCCCGAACATCTCACCGGACATTTCCATATCGATGCCTGTCTCTATCGCCTGCACCGATGCATCCAGTCCATCTGACGCGACATCATGCCCACTTGCCAGCATGTTGATCGCGCCACAATCCGTAATGACCAGACCGTCAAAGCCCCAATCCTTACGCAAAACATCTTCCAGCAATTCTGTATTCACGGTGCAAGGCGTGCCATCAATTTCGTTGTACGCTGGCATGATCGACGCCGCCCCAGCTTCAACCGCTTTGCGGAAAGGGTACAGATCCACTTCCAGCAGTTCGCGCCAGCCCATATGCACAGGTCCCGCATTACGCCCACCTTCCGAGCTGCCGTAACCAACAAAATGTTTTAGCGTAGCAGCAACTGCATCGTCCCGTTCCAGACTTTCACCCTGAAGTCCTTCCACGGAGGCAACCGCCAGTTCCCCAATGAGATACGGATCTTCTCCGAAACATTCCTCTGTACGTCCCCATCGCGGATCACGCACAACATCCAATACCGGAGAATAGGTCACCGCGCCACCTTGGGCACGTGTCTCCCTTGCTACTGCCTGGCACATCTCCCGGTATAGATCCACATTCCACGTACTTCCCAATAAAAGGGGAACGGGATAGACCGTTCCGTCAATCGCCATATGTCCATGCGAGCACTCTTCTCCGATCAGGATGGGAATACCCAGTCTGGAATGCTCTACCGCATAGCGTTGAATGAGATTGACCGCCTCCGCGCCTTCTCTGGCGGATAGGCCATTTTCCAGCGTAACGCCAGTCCAGGGATCTGCACGAAGTGCCCCGTAGAGGGAGCCAATGCCCCCATTTTCCACTTGCTGCTTAAAGGAATCGTTTAACGTGATGTTGCCTTGATCATTGGTATAAGTCTGCCAGCCAAATGGCTGCGTAAGTTGGCCTACCTTTTCTTCCGTAGTCATTAGGCTCAGTAGGTGTTGCACCCGTTCCTCTACGGATTTGCTCTGGTCTTTGTAAGTCATCAATCTGCATCTCTCCAATCCTATAACAAGATCCGTTTATTCTTTGACCGCGCCCACTGTCAGACCCTGTACAAAATAACGTTGGAAGAACGGATAAGCGAATATAATCGGCAACGTGGCAAGCACAACCATCGCCATTCGGGACGTATCCTGTGGAATGGACTGCATGGCTGCCAGACTCATCGAACTGTTAGCAGAGTTCTGCTGAATAAACTGGATGCTCGACTCAATCCGCATCAGCATGGATTGCAGGGGCACCAGATTGGGATTATCGATGTATAACAGCGCATTGAACCAATCATTCCAGTAACCGAGTGTGCTGAACAACCCGATGGTTGCAAGCCCCGGCAAGGAGAGTGGAATCACGATTTTCATAAAGGTATAGAACTCCCCGGCTCCATCAATTTTCGCCGATTCAATGACCGCATCCGGTACACTGGTCGAGTAGAACGTGCGCAGAATCATAATGTAGAAGGCATTCATCGCCAGCGGCAGAATCAGTGCCCATAAGGTATCTTTCAGTCCAAGTAGCTGGGAAACAACCATATAGGTTGGAATCATCCCGCCGTTGAACAACATGGTCAGAATGGCAAAGATGGAGAAAAATCTCCGATATCTGAAGCTCTTGCGTGAAATCGCATACGCATACAGCGACATGAGAATCAGACTGATGATGGTACCAAGTACCGTCACCAAAATGGTAACTCCATACGCCCGCAGCAGCGTGTCCCCACTCTGCCAGACAAACTGATATGCCGCCAGACTCCATTCTGCCGGAATCAGACGATATCCATCACGAGCCAGTGCTTTCTCATCCGTAAACGAGATGATGACTACAAATATAAAAGGAAATACACAGATCAGAGCGAATAGACCTGCAATGATGTTCATGATTACGTTCCAACCGCTGGATACGTGGTGGAAGTCGCGTTTTTTAACAAGCCCTGCTTGAGCCATGGTGGTTCACTCCTTTCCCTGTCCTAGAATAGGCTGCTGTCTTTATCTACTTTGCGCACAACATAGTTGGAGATCATAACGAGTACAAAACCTACGACGGATTGATACAATCCCGCAGCTGTACTCATGCCGATCTCACCACTTGTTTTCAATCCACGATAGACATACGTATCAATAACATTGGTAACGGAATAGAGCGTACCCGAATCCCTTGGCACCTGATAGAACAGTCCAAAGTCGGCATAGAAAATGCGACCTACAGCCAGCAAGGTCATGATTGTAATGATGGGTGATAATAACGGAATCGTAATATTGCGAATTTGCTGCCATTTGCTTGCCCCATCGATCATGGCTGCTTCATAGAGCGATTTATCAATTCCCAGAATGGAAGCCAGATAGACAACGCTGCTATAACCAATCGTTTTCCATAACGCTACGAACACCAGAATATAGGGCCAATATTTCGCCTCGGAGTACCACTGAATCGGTTCCATCCCGAACCAGCCAATAATCTGATTCAACATCCCGCGGTCCATACTCAGGAAACTGAAAGCGAAGTAACCAACGATAACCCAGGATAAAAAATACGGCAGAAACATACCGGTTTGATACAGTTTAGCGAGTCGTTTATTCACGAGTTCCGAGAGCAGGATTGCCAATGCTACAGAGAATACCAGTCCCAGGAAGATAATCGCGATGTTATAAAAGAGGGTATTGCGTGTAATGAGCCATGCGTCACTTGTGCTGAACAGGAATTTGAAATTGTCCCAGCCAACCCATTCACTCTTCATCAGACTTGCCCAGAACCCTTCACGGCTGAAGCGATATTCCTTAAAGGCAGCCACTGTACCCACAAGAGGCAAGTAGGAGAAGAAGAAGAACCAGATGGCGCCTGGCAGCACCATGAGCAGCATGACCCGGTTTCTAAGCAGGTTTTTCAAAAATGTAGTCATTGTGGAGTTCCTCCTTCAGGCTTGAATGAAAAAGGACCGGACGCGATAAGCAGCCGCCCGATCCTTACGATGTACTGTTACTTGTTTTCCGCTCTCCAGGCATCCAGCTGGCTTTGGGCTTCAGCCATTACTTTCTCCAGTCCGGCTTGATTGAACTTCTCAATCACTTGATCCAGATTGGCTGCCGGGTCCAGTGTACCTGTCATCAGTGCTGCCCAATACTGTTCTTTCACGTTCTGTACCGCCGTCAGTTCGGCAGATACATTGCTTGCATCAAAGTTAAAGCTCAGGATCGGGGAATTGATACCTTCAGCGTTAAACTTCTTGAACTCATCCCATTTGTTATCCGGGTCATTGCTGTTCAGATAGAGCAGCATGTTGTTCCCAAGGGAGTATGAAGGCATATCGTAGTTTTTCGATTCAGGCAGATTTTCCATATGCGTGTCATCCACTTTTTTGTAGTGTGTACCCTCGATACCGGAATCCACCATATTGCGCAGCACAGGATCTGTATTCAACAGGTTCAGGAACTCCATCGCTTTCTCTGGATATTCCGAGTTGGCCGAGATGGCCATGATGGAACCTTGTACAGAAGTATTCGTTATAATTGCTTCACTTGCAGGTGTTGAAACGACTTGATAACCGTAACTTGCAGACCATTGGTTGTCCGCGAGCGGCTGAGTCTGTGCACGATCCAGGAACCAGTTGCCCGATGTTGTCAGGTCGTTCGTTGAACCTGTTGTTGCCGCTTCTGCTGATACATAACCAGCCTTGTAGTATTTGTGCATCGTGGTAAGTGCTTCTTTCATTTCAGGTGTTTCCAGTATGTTTACAAGCTTATAGTCTGTTGTATCCAGCTTGATTGCCATGGGCAGATTCTGAATGACATAGTCATAAGGCACGTAAGGAACATAGTTTTTATCCATGGCAAATGGTGTTACACTCGCCTCGTTTTCCTTAATTGTTTTGAGCAGAGGCTCCAGACTGTCTAATGTACGAACGCCAGAGATGTCCAGCTTGTATTTATCAACCAGCATTTGGTTAAAGCGCCATACCTCTTGTTGAGGCAACTCTTTGTTGGCTGGAATTCCGTAATTGTGACCGTCTACCTTCGAACCACTGAGGAATGCAGGATCAATGGTCTTGGTGAGATCCTGACCGTATTCAGCAAGCAGGTCATCCAGTTCAAGGAATGCGCCTTTTCTGGCATTTTGTACATAATCGAATCCACCAGAAGAAGTGAACAGAATATCCATTGGCTCACCTGAGGCTACGTTAACCTGCATCTTCTGCGGGTAGTCACCCCAGTCCACCATCTTCATCGTCACGGTGGCATTAATTTTCTCTTTGGTATACTTGCTGACTTCTTCCATTACTTTATTGACGTCTTTCTGAGGGGTACCGATGGTATACCAGATCAACTCTACCGCGTCATCTCCTGCTCCCCCGGATTCTGAAGCATCTTTGCTTCCTCCACAGGCACTAAGAACAAGTGTAACGGCCATTAACAATGCAAGAACGAGTGAGAAGCGTTTTCTTTGTTTACTCATTTCTTTGATCCTCCCTTTTCGTGTTCCCTTAGCTCTACTTACTAACTGCTTTAACCTTATCGAATGAAAGCATTTACAAAAAGAAGATAAACTTAAGTTTTCGAGGTACAAATTAAAGAGAATTCTCCTTGGACAACTATTTTGTACCTGTTTAAATAAATCGCTTACATGAAAGAGACATGCCGGGTAACATATGGCATGATCTTCATCCATGCTTTCCTGTTCCCGATATGTCTCTTGGATCTTCGTCCATACAGTTAGATCTCCCCGTCACCGAAATAACCAAACACCTTGAAGTCAGTCGGCGAAATTCCCACGTATTTGCGGAACTGCTTATAGAAATATCCTGTCTCCCAATACCCCACATTTCGGGCGATCTCATGTACCTTCAGATTGGAATTGCGTAGTTGTTCCTTCGCACGTTCAATCCGGTATTTGTTGATATATTCGGCAAATGTCTCCCCAGTCTCCTTATGGAACAATTGTCCCAAATACACCGGATGCAGATGATAGTGGGCACCCAGCAGCTTCAGGGAAAGTTCTTCTGCGTAATGTTTGTCGATATGTTGGAGCACCTGGTTCACAATCGGATTCTTCAGATCCTGCAATAGGGATTGGATCGTCTGCGCCCCCACTTGCTGAAGCGCCTGCACGAGTTCATCAAAAGTGCCACTGTCCAGTACGAGTTGAAGCCCTTGTTGGTATATGGCAGACTCATCCGAGTGCTTGATGCTCTCCAGTTCCATTTTGAAGCGAATCACAACTTCCAATGCGGTATTCTGTAGCTCCCCAGGCGTAAGCCCATCGCGATGCTGTTCAAAATCCATGCGAATCCGGTCAGCAAGTTGTTCTGTATTTCGGGACAGGATCAGTTTCGCGTAATCCCTCCAGTCAATGAAGAAGGACGCTGCCGAGTTGCCGCAACGATCCAGAATGGCATAGTCAATGACTTTCAGATCAGGATAAATCATCACATACTGGAGTGCCTTTTTGGCCTCAGCATAACTGGTCGGCGCTTGGTACAGCCCTTTCATTAACCTGCCTGCTCCAATGCGTGCCGTAGGGTGGGTTACCGTTATCGCATCAGATAACGCCCGAAGGCCATCCATTAACTCCTGTTCCTCGTCGCGCGAACCATGAATATTGGCAATAATGACGATGTCTCCATCGATATCATGAAATACGTTCAGATGGCGTCTGTCGCTCAGCATCTCTTCTACGCGTTCAAACATGCCGGACACTTGCCCTTTGTCACGCAGGATGGCTACAGCAACGTCCGGTGCATCCAGCGAAAGATTCATGAACTGGGCACGTTCTTCAAATTCAGCAGCTGCAATCTGTCCCGTAAGCCATCGATGAAGAATGTTATCTTTCAGAATCTGAATGCCATACGCATCATCGGCTTGAGGTGATACCGTATGATCCAGCTTGGATGCTGTGTTGCTCAGCGTGGATTCCAGTTCCTCCACATTAATCGGTTTGAGCAGATAGTTTTCGATCCCCAACTGCATGCCTTCCTTCAGATATTCGAACTCATTGAAACCACTGAGGATAATGACCTTAAGCTCAGGTTGTACACGCCTTGCTTCCCGAATCAGATCGAGACCATTCATGAGTGGCATGGATATATCCGTGATCAGAATGTCCACAGGCTGAGAAGAGAGCGCTTGTAACGCGGCCTGCCCATTACCTGCATGACTCACAATTTCCATACCAAACGAAGACCAATCCACAATATCGTATAAGCCTTCAATGATGAATGGCTCATCGTCCACAATAAATACCTTGTACATATTACACACCTGCCCCTTCTGTATGTGGATAACGCACCCTGATCCGTGTTCCTTCTCCGAGGGTGCTTTCTATGGTGATACCGAACTCTGGCCCATATAGGAAGCGCAATCGACTATGAACACTGCGCAAGCCGAACATCTGACCGGACTCTTCAGGACGTTCCAGTTCTTCAAGGATTTCCGTCAGGCGTGCAGGATCAATACCTTTGCCATTATCTCTGACCTCCACCTGAATCACATCATCCGTCTCTTCCACTACAATGGATAATCGGTTATCCGAACGTTCTGTCTGAATGCCGTGTACCACATAATTCTCAATGATGGGTTGCAGCGAAAGTTTCACCACAGGGTGTTGGTAATAAGCAGCGTCGATCTGGATCGTATATATGAAAATATCCTTGTAGCGGATTCGGAATAACTCCAGATACAAGCGGCAAGCTTCCATCTCATCCTTCAACGTATAGTTTTTCTTCTGCTGCACCAGGCTCTTGAACAATACAGATAGGCTATAGATCATCTCGCCGACATCTCTCGCCCCCTGGGATATGGCCCTCATCCGAATCACTTCAAGCGTATTGTAGAGAAAGTGCGGGTTGATCCGCGCCTGTAATGCGACCAGTTCGGTCTCCTTTTGTTTGATCTCGGCTTTGTAGACGCGTTCAATATATAGATTCAGCTCATCAAGCATATCGTTGAAGCTATGTGAGATCTGCCCCAGTTCATCATCACGTGGATCGTCGATGCGAGCCGTCAGGTTGCCGTATTTCACTTTTTGTGTGAATCGAATGATTCGACGGGTTCGTTTCGCAAAGTTAATAATGAAAAACGCCGGAACCAGCACGGCAAACAAAATACATACGATGCTGATCGAGATGATGGTATTGCGAATGCCCGCATAGGTTTCAGCCATCTCTTCCACCGGAACAGTGCCTATGACCACATAACCCTGATCCGCGGAGACAAACTTGTTCACATACATGTTCTGCTCCTTTTTCATCGCATCCATATCCGTCTGATCAAACAAGGAATCGGCCACATTCACATAGGGGTACGGCTTGCCATAATAATGATTGTTGGAGTCGAACAAGACTGTGCCTTTGGCCGATAACACCACGATTTCTCCCTTCAAGTTACTATCGTAGTTATCCAGTGCATTACCGATTCCCTGCGAGTCAAAAAACACAAGAAACTGCCCCAGATTACGAAGGGTCTGCGTATTGTTAATCGGTACGCGGATGGAATAGAGCGCAGGGTCCCATTGATTGATCTCTTTGCGAATCCAGTAGTTGGGTGCACTGATATTGGGCGTTTCCATCGCCATCACGTCCGGTATATAGGAATGGGCTACATTGGTGTCCAGCTTGCGGAACTGCTTGTGCTGATTGAAGGTGGACATATCCTGCTGCTCAGCGCTATATAACATGAGTTGGTTAATCTGCGAATTACGATCCATAATGTTCTGAAAATGTTTCAACACATCGGCCGAATAATCGTCCTGATTGGCGTAATATCCATTCGTCATGTGCTGTACATATTCAGCGTAGGAGTGATTCATCAGATATGTAATATTGGCAGACAGTGCCTCATTCTGATGCATGTCCCTCACCATGTTTTGCACCGATTCATACTGCTGATGCATGTACCGATCCACATGTTCCATCGCCGCTTTCTGGATCGCCAATTCCCGGCGAATCGTGGAGTCGGACACCGTTAGGAAGATGATATAAGACAGCGTAATGATCGTGACAATCGATATCATGGAGAAGATCAGGAGCATTTTCATAAACATATTATTTTTGAAGAAATTATTGTAAACGCTAACAATTTTCAAGTCGCATGTTCCCTCCGATGCTGTGATGACAGAATAACCTTCCAATCGCTGTTATCCCCAGATTTTTCGATTCCCTTATGATTAGTTCAGCTTACATAGAATTATATCACCCGGCTTCTGACATTAACTTGTCACCTGTAACTTTTCTTTAGTTTGTACTCGCGATTCTTTAATTTCACCCTATTTAAAAACGCTTTCATCCACTATCGTTAACCATAAGTTTTATCTTTGTGTAAAAGAATACCAACCATTCATTCCACTTGAAGGAGGAACAGCATGACACGCAAACTCAAACCGAAAGGCATCATTCCCAAGGTCACTGCCATGGTTCTGACTACGGCACTGATTGGACAAGTTGTTGCATCATCCGTTTATGCCGGAGACACGCTCCCTTACACTGGTGAAAGTGCCAAAGGGGTGAATCAGCCCTATCAACACGGGTACACTTCTGCACAGATTCTGAACTGGACACCCGAAAGTGATATCCATGGCGATCTACTTCGTGCCCATGTTCCCTTGCAGCCCCGTAATGAAGCATTCGCTGCAACACAGGCTTATCCTGAGCTTAGTCCGGACACCCAACTGTTCACGATGAGTGGTGATTACGGCAATGCATTCTTTGATAGCACACCATATACGAATGAATTCAGTCAGTATCTGTTCAATTATTGGCAGTATACGGACTACTACAGCTATTGGCATGGCATGGCTTCTGCCGGAGTACCCGAGGAGCTGTATGACCCGAGTAAGGAATGGACGGAGAAATACTTCGAGTTCGGCATTCTGAACATTCCGAATCCGGCCTATACCAACGCAGCCCACAAAAATGGCGTCAAATCCATTGCCAACATCTTCTTCTCAGACAATGACCGTGGACCACAAACGTACAAACAAATGCTGATCCAGGATGAAAACGGTAATTTCCCTGTAGCCGAGAAGCTGGCCGAGATGGCAGAATACTACAACTACGATGGATACTTCTTCAATCAGGAAGAGGTTGCCCGGGGTGTAGCCCCTGAGGATATCGCTTCCTACAAAAAATTCATGAAATATCTAAGAGATAAAGGCCTGTACGTTCAGTGGTATGATTCGACCATCAATACAACAGGCAAGATTCAATACCAGAACCAGTTTAACGGCCTTAATAGCCCCTTTGTACAGGATTCTGTTCTCGGCAGAGTCTCGGATTCCATCTTCCTGAACTATGTATGGAACCACAAGATGCTCCGCGATTCCCGTGATCATGCCCTTAGCTTGGGACTTGATCCACTGGAAACCGTATTTGCTGGTGTTGAAGGTGGTCATGACAAATTCGGTCGCTGGAAGCAATCCTACGACCTGCGCCATAACCTGGATGAGAACGGTCAGCCCATGAATAGTATCGCGACACTGGGTGCCGACTTCACCCACAACGCTCTGGATGAAGAGATGGGCGATGGCAGCACCAATCACCGAGCCGAAGATGAGTACCAATGGATGACCTTTGTGCGCGATCGTGCCTGGTGGTCAGGGCCGAATCAGGACCCAACGGATGCACGTCGTAATGCATCTGCCGATCTGTCGGATGTGTATGCTTCCGGTGCAAACTGGGATGGGATTGCCGCATATCTCACCGAGCGATCCGTCATTAATGGCTCCAATTTTGCGACAAGTTTCAATACCGGCCACGGTCTGAAATATTATGAAGACGGTGCCGTCTCGAACGACAAGGAATGGTCCAATATCAACATTCAGGATATCCCTGTCACCTGGCAATGGTGGATGGATAGCGAAGGCGACAAGCTGAGTGTCGATTTTGATTATGGCCCATCTTATGAGAAAGGCGCAAGGTACAACTACGAATCCATTGGCGCATTCCAAGGCGGCAGTTCACTCGTGGTAAACGGTACACTAAACGCGGAGAATTTCCTGCGCCTGTACAAGACCGACCTGTCCGTCAACGGACAATCCAAATTGGAGCTGACGTATAACAAACCGTCTACCAGCGATGCTTCTTCTCTGCATGTTGGTTTAATCTTCGAAGATGATCCGTCTAACGTGGTCAACGTAAATGTGCCTAATTCAGGCCAGCATACGGAAGGCTGGAAGACAGCTACATTGGATCTGAGTGCATATCAAGGAAAGACCATTGCCGCTATGGGATTATCCTTTGACCCGAACGGTAAAATCATTGAGAACTATCAGATGAATATTGGTGAGATTCGTATGTTCGACGGTTCTGCGGCTGTACCGGATGCACCTACCGGATTCCATATTGCCAAAGCACTGACCAACACCAATGAACTGGTTGTTGCATGGGACATGAAGGACTATTCAGAGGTCAAGCAATACAATTTGTATGAAAATGGTGCCTATGTTGGCGGTGTGTATGATTCCACTTTTTATATTAAATCGCTAAAACAGCCTTCTGGAGAACTGTCCATACGTGCTGTTGGTGCAGATGGTACCGAAAGTGAAGCAACCGTCCTGCCTTATGATCTGAATGCAGCCGTTCAGAATATTGATGTGAAATTCAAAAAGAATGGCGATGCCATTGTAAGCTGGAACAACCCGAAGAAAGCAAAAGATACAGGTAAAGACAAAGACAAAGATAAGAATACGGATAAAGATAAAAATAAAGACAAGGGTAAAGGCAATGAGTCTATCCAACTCACACTAGAAACCGAATACACCAATAAACCCTTCACCAAGTCGCTTCAGGTCAAAAAAGAAAAATCCTCTGCCGTTCTGACCGGACTTCCAACCAACGGTGAACATTATGTACTGAATATCGCCATTAGCGGGCAGAATCCGGTTACCCATACCGGACAGCTCGCAGATCTTCAGATTACACCATATGCCAAGGATAAGGTCACGGTAAAAGATGGGAAGTACACGCTTGCCCTGCCGGATCTGGAGGACTGGTACAAGATCTATGTATATGAAAATGGGGTAGCACGCGAGTTCGGCGTCACTTACGTTTCGCAGAAATTCCCGTATATCATTCGGGGAAGAACGAAGCTGAGTGAACTTACCTTCACACCAGCGTCCAGCAACAGCTCTTTAAAGCTGGTCATTGAGGATTATGCGGGCAATCAAGCCACGACAATTTTGAGATAAATATAATTTTCGTGTACGCCAGTATGCTGGTTGAGATACGTACAGCCCTTCACTTCCCAAAGGAAGTTGAAGGGCTGTTTGTTCCTATAGGAACGCATCCACCTGCTGAACATTCATTGCTTTTTGAACTAACGTATTTCTTTGATTACACCCCGTTGGATAACATTGAGGATAGATACTTCCGCAACTGCTTTTTGTCTATTTTATCCACAGCTGTTCTTGGCAAACTATCCACAATGAACAGTTGAGTCGGCCATTTGTACGGAGCAAGATATGGCTCACAAAACGCTCTCATCCGTGTCAGATCCAGACTATCACCGTTCCGTAACACTATGAAAGCGACGAGTTCCTCTCCTTCGTCAGGAAAAGGAAGTCCGACTACAGCCGCCTCGCTTACCGCTTCATGGTTCATAATGACATGTTCCACTTCGGCACAAAACACATTGGAACCGCCCACAATAACCATATCCTTCAAGCGATCAAACACATAAAGGTAACCTTCCACATCCAGGCAACCGACATCCCCAGTTCGGATCCAGCCATCCTGCATGGTCTCGGCAGAAGCCTCCAACTGGCGCCAATACCCCATCATGGTCTGTGCACCTCGAACAACGATTTCTCCTGCCTTACCCGTCATTGTCTCACTTCCGTCCGGATTTAATATCCGAACTTCGAAGGCCTGCTCACCCTGGGCAGCCAGGTCGGCGGGACGACCTACAGATCGAAGGAGATGAGGATTGCCTATATGTTGAGCAGGAAACAGGCGGCTTATGGACATTCCACATTCCGCTTGTGAGTAGTTGTTCACAATTAAAGCTTGAGGGAATTGCGATACAACCTCCTGTAGTGTATCCGGAGAAATAATGGACCCTCCGCAGCCAATAAGTGTTAGGCTCTTCAAATTTCTCCCCCCGACGGATGCCTCACGAGTAAGATCCCGAAGCAGTTGGCCTACTGTGCTGAGTTGTGTAATCTGATCACGTTCAATAGCTTCCATAATGCGGTTTACATCCGCCGGGTATTCGTCTAGGAATACAAGACAACCTCCCGCAGCCATGGTCGCCCACAACTGGAACTGGCCCACCAGATGGGATAGGTTGAGCACTAACACACGACGCTTGAGATCATGACCGAAGCCTGCAGAAGGCGTAAGTTGATTCCAAGCAGCCATACCACGATGCGAATGCATCACCCCTTTTGGCCGGCCGGTTGTCCCACACGTATAAATCAGGACTGCCGTATCGTCCACACTTCGTTTGAAATGGTCCTTTGGATAGAACGCGGGTTCATGCTGTAAAAGAGCAGCGAGCGAACTGGCATTCGGCACTTTCTCGTCTGTCGTGAACAGTTTTGGACAATACCCAAGAAGCTTTACCGTGGCTAACGCGGCTTCAGCATGTTGGTCATCATGAATAACCATATGCGGTTCTGCATCCTGAAATATGGCAGCGAGTTCAGATACTGTTAGCAAAGGAGACGGCACAAGCGGTATAGCACCGATCCCAACTGCTGCATAAAACGCAACAACGAGCTGGGGATCTGGATCACCTAAAAGGGCAAAGCGATCGCCGGCCCGGAGTCCTTCAACATACAGGGCGTGACCCAGTCTTTCGACTAGACCATAAAGTTCTCCATAACTCATTGTTTGGCCGTGTCGTATTAACGCAGGTTCCTCAGGGTACAGACTTGCTGCAATCGGCAATCGTTCGGATAGAAGCAAGTAAATTACCCCCACATTTAAATTCCCACTTTTTCCGTTAAGAAAACTATGGAATAAAGAGAGAGTAGCATATATCTGGAATAATAAGTAATCACTATCCCCTATTAAAACCATAAATTTTCCTGATATTACAGTTCTGCCAACAGAAGATCCTTACCGTTACCTACTTGGTAGCATAATTAGGCATTTTGATGCCTTCATAACAGATGTACTATAATAATGGGAATTAAATGAGGGATGGTGTTTCTTAATTGAAAACTTTTTATTGTGATCTTGAAATTACCTTAGATGTTATTGGCGGAAAGTGGAGACCTCTTATTCTGTATTACTTAATAAAAGGTCCTAAACGGACGGGTGAATTGAAAAGGCTCAAACCAACCATTTCTCAGAAAATGCTAGTCCAGTCGTTGCGGGAGTTGGAGAGCAATAATTTAATCATAAGAAAAATGTACAATCAGGTACCACCAAAAGTGGAATATTCCATATCAGAAATGGGGATGTCACTTGAACCCGCTTTGCGAACTCTTTGTGATTGGGGTCAGATCTATGCAGAGAAGACGTTGAGCAAGGATGAATATCAGAGATTAAATGTAGAATAGAGTAATTTCAAAAATCAATTTATGATCTGATTCATCACAATTATCACTTTTTGGTTACTATATAACCAAAAAGTACGTACTATTTTAAAAGTGCTACATGGTACATAATGAGCCTTGTAATATAAAGAAAATCTAAAGAATTGAGAATAGGAGTGTGTAAGCATCGTAAGCTGGCGTGAATCAGTCGGTGAATGGGGTAATACACTGACGAATGTAAGACGGTAATTTTTCAAGATGAGAATGTAAAACAACTATTTTCATGTATTTATAGACGTTCAAAGGAGTTGTTAATATGGGGAAAATACTTATTACTGGAGCAACAGGTAATCTCGGTAGCAGAACGCTAGAACTTCTTCTCAAAAAAGTTCCGTCAAGTCAGGTCGCTATATTAGTCCGTGATCCGGAATCTGATAAAGTGGCAAGATTTATTAAAGAAGGTGTGGAAGCGCATCAGGGTGACTATTTTGATTATAACTCTCTTCTACGAGCTTTTGATGGTGTTGAAAAAGTGATGCTCATTTCCGCGGTAGCATTTACCGATCGCAATACACAACATTTCAACGTTATCGCTGCTGCAAAGCAAGCTGGGGTTAAGCAAGTGATCTTCACGTCGATCATACGAAAAGAAAATTCAAATCTTATTTTGCCCGAAGTAACGATGTCAGACTTGTTTGCTGAACAAACGCTTAAAGCATCCGGATTAGACTATACCATCCTGCGGAATCCACCATATCTTGAAGTCCTCAATTCGTTCTCTGGAGATGCACTTAAATTTGGAGGTGTGAGAGTACCCGAGGGTTCCGGTAAAGTAGCCGCTGCATCTCTGGATGATTTGGCGGCAGCCAACGTGGCTGTTCTCACCCAAAACGGGCATGAAAATAATACGTATCATCTTAGTGGCAGCGAGGCGAGTTCTTTTGCAGACATCGCTGAAACCCTCTCGGAGATTAGTGAGGAAAATATCACTTATGCGACCATTAGCGAAGATGATTATCTTGAAGTCATGGGCTGGCCTACCGGTACGAATGATTTCTTATTAGGTTGGATGCGAGCAATCAACACTGGAGAATTCTCGGAAACGTCTGGAGATCTTGAACGTCTGATTGGCCGAAAACCAATGTCATATAAAGAATTCTTTAAAATCAATTCTCCGTTTTCTAAAGTTAAAGATTGAAGTTAGTTAGCTGAATGAATTGGAGTATTGAAAAACATTAGAAAAACACATATCTAATTATGTAAAAAAAAGCCCGGTTCAAACCCGGGCAAACATAAACTTTTGTATAAATCACTTACTTATAAACTATACCATCTTCTGATGCAATTCCTCCTCTGAACATGAAAGATACCAATAAAATCCTGAGGTTACGGATCAATTGATTTAACGAATCTATTCCATATTGTTGAACAACAAACTCCACGAATAGGAACGAGAACCAAAACCTTTCATCGTACCGAAATCCCACGTATCATTATCTAATTGTTCGAACGTTGGGACTGCTAAATATAATTGGTCACCAAAAGAAGACATCATTGCATTTCCTTATGGAAATACGGAGAAGAGCATTTTAGCAATATACATACTAAGAAAGACCGTTTTATTCATCTCCCTCGGGCATTTTTTAGATACAATACAGCAAGCAGCAAAGTTAAACCGGTTAAAAAAATTGGCTCGAAAGAATTCCAGCAGTGGTTTAGATTAGATAAATAAAAAAACACATTTTCTTTACGACTTTCATGTCGTTTGCAGCGTTCATATTAATGAACAGAATATTATTGTAGATTTGGGTTTTCATAAAAAAAACAGGAGGTGATTAGTTTTCCCCCGTTAGGAGTCTAGTACTACGCAAATTATAACCGAGGTGTAAAATGAAGAAATCTATCATCCTGTTACTATTCAGTACGCTGCTACTCATGCTAATTCCCCTGCACACCCATGCAGCTACGAATCAAACTAAAATTATTTTAGATGGTCAGGAGCTAGTTTTACCTCATGATATTGAAGTCGTTAATGTACGAAACAATATTATGATTCCGATTCGAGTAGTCGCCGAGAATTTAAAATTCAACGTGAAATGGGACCAAAAGACACAAAATGTAAATATCGAACAAGCTTCCAATGCAATCTCTTTGACCGTTGGGAAGGATCAAGCTACAGTCCAAAACAACACCGTCCAACTTAATATCGCTCCACAAATGATCAAGAATACGGTTGTTGTTCCTCTGCGTTTTGTTAGTGAAGAGATGGGTCTGCGAGTGGGCTGGAATAACAAAGACAAGATTGTTACGCTAACTAGCAATAATGGTTCGGAGCCACCTTCCCCCTCGAATGGGAATGATGCAACCACTAACCTGGTTCATGATATAACTTATGCCAATAATCAACTCGTCGTCTCATTAGACCGTGAAGTTGCTCCAGTCATTTCTACACTTAAAAATCCTGAACGAATTATCGTGGATTTCCCATCCACCAATTTCGGAAACATGGGACAAGTCCCCTCTGGAGGATCCATGGGAAGATTGGATGTTAACGAATTTCCAAGTGTGACTGAGGTACGATATTCCCTTTTCAAAAATAATCCTCCTCAAGTTCGAATCGTAATCGAATTAAACAATATAAGTTCGGTGAATTACAAAAAGCAAAATATCGCCGGCAAATTTATCCTTGATCTAAGTATGGTCAATGAACCTGCGCCTGCAATCCCAGTGAACAGCGGCAAAAAAATAGTTGTTATTGATCCGGGACATGGAGGAAGTGATCCAGGTACAATAAGTTTTACCAAAAAACAAGAGAAGCATTTTGCCCTTGCTCTAGGCCTAAAAGTGCAAGCTCTTTTGGAAAAGGAACCTGATATAGAACTAATGATGACTCGGGAAACGGACATCTACCCTACAAGACCGGAACGTGTTAAACTCGCCAACGATCTCAATGCAGATGTGTTTGTATCCATACATGGTAACAGTGTCCCTGCTGCTCCTCAGATATCGGGAACAGAAACGTATTATTACCAACGGGAGAGTAGTAAAGCACTAGCGACCCTCATTCATAAAAATCTGATCGATGCCTTGGGATTTAAAGATCGTGGCGTTAAGAACGGAAACTACCAGGTCATCCGAGAAACCACGATGTCTGCCGTTCTTCTAGAAATCGGATTCCTAAGTAACCAGATTGAAGAAGAGGCCATGATGTCGGAAACCAATCTAAATAAAGCGGCACAAGCCATTGTGGATGGAATAAAAGAGTATTTGCAGCTATAGGGTAGAGAATAATTTAAGAGGATGTGCTTCTATGAAAAAAAGAATCTATTTGGTTATCACCATTTGTACGATAAGCATACTAGCGGTAGGTTGTGGTACCAAACCTGCTTCTACCAGTCCAGTGCAGGGTTCCGATCCGACAAGTACGACACCAGCGCCAATTGTTAACCCGAGCGAAGAAAATGAAGAATCTCAAGAAATTGAGGTTTTTTACGCCGATGATCAACTATTACAAATAGAGCAACATAAGAAGGAAATTACATTCAAAGATGACTCCGAAAAATACAGTAAGACCTATGCAGCCCTTCAAAGTAGTGATCAAACCGAACTAATTCCATTGTGGAGTAATATTGAACTACTTTCTGCTACTTTTGATCAAGGGAAATTAACGCTGGATGTGCATATTCCGGATGAAGCAAGATTAGGGTCTGGCGGAGAGATTTTAGCAATTGATGCTTTGAAAGGAACCTTTTTTCAGTTTGATGAAATAAACAGTATTGACTTGCTTGTTGACGGAGAAGCAACCGACAGTTTAATGGGTCATGCAGAATTAGAACATCCACTAACCCGTGAATAGATCCATAGGAAAAAACATTCTCTGTTTGGAGTGTAGAGATGCCACAACATACAATGCATGATTTAAAAATAAGAGCCATTCGCATCAATACGTTGCGAATGGCTCTTATTTTTTCGGTAAAAGTGGATTTGCACTTCTTCTTGGTCAGGGAGTTATAAAGTTCCTTTTTGTTTACTCGCCTGCATCTGCTGGGCAAATCTCATCATCTCTTCGAACTCTTCCTCAGATACGGCATCCCCATCGGTGCTTATGTCTTGTACAATCGGAATTTCGGGCTTGGCTTTGGTTCCTTTGCCGTATGTACGGGTACGGGTTCCAGCTGCACCAGCAGCCTGTTTGCCTTTGACCTTGGCCTGATCACGGATATATTGAACTGCTTTCTCATATGAGTTCACCTGTTTAAGCAACATGTTGGAGGCAATGGCCTCAACGAAGTTACGGTTAATCCGCTGCTCTCCGCCGGATACGAGCAATGCCATCAAATAATGAATCAATACATTGATAACTTCACCCGGCAACTTGTAACTAAGATCAATTTTCTCAAATATATCGATCAGATTGTCCGGTACTGCACCTGGGAAGAACGTCTGTAGCAGACGCGTATACGGCTCATTCCGCAACATCATATTGTATTGATGGATATCACACTTGGTCATAAATTGCGGAGGCACTTCGACGTAGTATTCCATCTGCACTCCATGTTCAAGAGGTGGTTCACCGGAGTCCTCTTTCCGTTCAGGCTCCTCCATGTGCTGTCTCAATGCCACTACCTTGGCTGCCTGTACGGTCTGTTGCTCATGACGCTTCTTCGTCTGTCTAAACTGCATGCTCGCCTTATGCTGGAGATCATCCAGAATCAGCTGGCCCTGTGGACTGAAGATATCATCTTCATCCAGCAGACGGCATACATCCTGCACACTGAGGTTGAACTTGTTCACGACATAATTCACAATGCCCAGTTGTTCATGATCGAACCGCAGTTGCTCCACATGACGGCGATTGACCGACTCTCGCGGGAAACGCAAAATAATGTCGGCGTAGTTCAAACTGTTTTCTTCCGCTGCATCATTCGTGCCTGTCCGCTGTGCCGTAGTTGAGACTTCCGACAAAGCCTGCTCCAACTCGTAATCAATCACATGGGTATTCAATTCAAATATATCGTAAAATGGAACGGAAATATTTTCTTTATTGGCTACCGGATAAGGCGCGTCCCCATTCTCCACTGCCGAGAAACCGGAACGCAGGGAAAGGACGGCGAATTTGCCAATCTTGTCACGAAGCAGCAGTGTCAAATGCTGTGTCCGGAAAAATTCTGCCGGAGAGAGCGGCGGTTGCAGCTCATATTCGTAGATGTAATCATCATTTTCCGGTATATATAGCCGTGAAGTCTGAAGAAGCCCCACTGCCTCAAGCTTGGATGCCTGCTCTACCAGATATTTACGCCCTTTTTCACTTGGCTCCAAGCCAAGCGTCATGAACAACCTCCGTTGCTGTTCAAGCGGCGAATAACCGACCTGTTCACCGGGAAGATGCTGAAACAACAGCCGATACAAGCCAACCGCAAAAGCACCTACCATGGGCTGATATGCTCCTGTAAGCATGCGGTCATCCAGGGCGCTAAGTCCAAACTCCCTGTATACGCAGTAGCGATGATGTTCAGTATAATGGTGCAGATTCTTCATGCGCATAGCCTGATCTCCTTCTCCCCAAAAGTATGTTTATCTATTCTATCATAAATGTCTGATCCTCAAATGTTCAAAAACAGGTAAAAAGATGGCCTGTTCTCGCTCCGTTTCGTCCTAGGTCGACATCATTCACGTTTTCGCCGAATTCAGCAAATTTCTAAAATAAAAATGTCGAGAGCCGCTAGAATACTATAAAAGCTGTAGCCGCAGAATACAAGGGAATATCTGAAGAGAATGTTCTCCAGATGTATATGAAGTACAAGTGTACAATAATCCTTCTAATATAAAGGAATAGCAAAAAAGCCTTCCCTTTGTACTCGTAAGCGTTTACGACAAAGACAAGACTTTCACGCGATTACAGTGGCATGTGTTACCTCGTTCCAACAATCTAAAACATTCTGTACCCACCCAAACGTAACTTCTGGATCGTCCAGCCACTAATTACCGCACCAGCCAGTCCCGCTACGCCCGTCATATAGTCCACAAGCTGGAAAGAACCCAGATGTGACATCAGAGACGACGAATGATCCCATAGAGAGTATACAACAACAGGCAGAATTACAATGATGAACAGATAGGAAGGAAACCAGGTGGTCTTCATCAGCATGTTCAGAATGAAACCGATACCAAACATCATAACAAAAAATAATACCATTAATACCAACACAGGTATAAATTGCATCGGGCGACATTCACCTCTTCTTTCACACATTCGGGTTTCACTTCTGGATAGTAGTTAGTGTACCGCAAAAAATGTGGCGAAGCAACGAACTTTCTGGACAAATTTCCCTATATTCACGCTCTGTTCATTTGCCCTTCTGCTTCATGTTGGGATACAATGTAAACGATAAAGTACTCACCCGTCCCTTATAGTGCGTGTTCAAAAAGACTGGTTTTCAGTACCGAGAAGATGGAATGAAGCTAGAAATGGAGTAGCGGAGCGTAGGAAGCTACGTGAGCAACGGACATTTCGGCTGAATGCCATATTCGATGCTGATGATGCCAACAGGCATTATTCGTAATCAAAAGCAGACTTTTTAAACAACCCCTTATAGGGATTTGGAAATATACCTTGCAGGAGGAACACAACCAATGAACGAAGCAGCATCAACACTGGAGGGCTGGTATGCCCTGCATGATTTTCGCTCGATTAACTGGGCCGCCTGGAAAGCAGCAGATGATGAAGAACGTGCTGTAGCACTGGACGAGCTGGAGGAATTCTGGAAGGAATGGAAAGAAGTCGAGAATTCTTCCCAAGGAAGTACGGTCGTGTATACGGTTGTAGGCCAAAAAGCAGATCTTGTCATGATGCACCTGCGCGAAACGCTGGAAGATCTGAAGGCTGTTGAGAACGCGTTTAACAAAACGATGTTTGCTCAATATACAACCAAATCGTATTCCTACGTCAGTGTAGTGGAACTGAGCAACTACCTTGGCAAAGAAGGCGAAGACCCGATGCAAAATCCAGAGATTATCGCCCGCCTGAAACCTGTTCTGCCACAACGGCAATACATCTGCTTCTATCCGATGAACAAAAAACGTGAGCTGAATGACAACTGGTACATGCTGTCCATGGATGAGCGTCGTACCATGATGCGCAGTCACGGCATGATTGGTCGCAGCTATGCAGGCAAAGTGAAACAGATCATTACCGGCTCCGTCGGTTTCGACGATTGGGAATGGGGCGTTACGCTGTTTGCAGATGATGCACTCCAGTTCAAGAAACTCGTCTATGAGATGCGTTTTGATGAAGTAAGTGCCCGTTATGGCGAATTCGGTTCGTTCTATGTGGGAAGCCTCTTGAACGAAGAAACGTTGGAAGACATGCTTAAGCTGTAAAATAGTACACCGCACAAAAAAGCACCGCGACATCTCCTGTAAGGGATATTGTCAGCGGTGCTTTATTATCTATGAATATTCTACTACCTCAAGCTTGATTTAGATCTATATTGTTTGAACTATTTATTTACACAAAAACGGAAAGGACAGAAAAAACCTGAAAAAGCGAAGCGTTCGCCTTTATCACCGGATTTTCCCTTTAACAAAAGGGAATCAAAAAAATCTGGGGATAACAGCAATTGGAAAGTTATGTCTCTAATCCTGCTCCTCTTCATCAACAGCTTTCAGTGATTCGAGGAATTCGGCTGTGGCCCGGTCACGGTCACGACCTTTCTCTTTAAGCCGCTCAATCGCGGGCATAATGAGAATATCCACTTCTTTCTGCACGATGTAGGCCAGATCATATTGATCCTGTTCCTCGAGATAACCACCGACCTGCATCAGGGCGTTGTATCGATCCAGTTCGTCACGCGTTAATAATCCCCGGACCTGAACACTGCAATGTCTCATCCAAAAAACCGCCCTTTCTTCAGGACTAGCGGAATACCACCAATGATGAACAGATAACGCAGATCAACCAGCTTCTTCAATTGAGCCGCTTTCCAACCCTTGTATTTCTTGCCGCCAACAACAGCAATCGCTTCACCTTTACCCAATGAGGCAACCGTTCCTTTGCTCGTAAATACAAATGGTTGTGGCTGTTTTTTGCGAATGGATGCCACGACGTTCTTGGCGCAGTTCACACCTTGCTGCATCGCAATCTGGGCTGTTGGCGGATAAGGCCGTCCTTCCGCGTTAAAGACAAGTGAATTATCACCAATGACATAAACATGCTCATGTCCAGGGGCCCGCAGATAATCATCTACCTTCACACGTCCTCGCATCACTTCAAGACCTGCCTGTTCAAGCAGTGAGTTACCGCGAATACCACCGGTCCACACCACTGTGGCAGCATCGAGCTTTTCACCCTCACCCACAATAACCCCGTCTGGGAGACATTGCTTGATTGGAACACCAATTTTGAAAGTAACGCCCTTCTTCTTCAGCACATTCATCGCATGTTCTACCAGCTCCGGGTCAAATCCAGGCAAGGCCGAAGGCGCCGCCTCTACATTATAGATGTGCACATGTTTTGGATTCACGTCGAATTCCTTGCACAGTTGTGGAATACGATCTGCAAGTTCAGCTACGAATTCAACACCGCTGAAACCCGCTCCACCTACGACAAAGCGAATACGATTTCGTTTGTTATCGTTTTTGTACATCGCAAATTGATATTCGATGTGCTCTCGAATCAGTCTGACCGAGTTAATACTGCGAATTGTCATGGCATGATCGAGCATACCCGGAATACCGAAGGTCTCAGGCTCACCGCCTAGTCCAATAATCAGGTAATCATAGGATAACGTACCGTCCTCCAGAATGATCTTCCGATCCTGCAGACGAATCTCCTTCACTGAAGATTTCACCAGATCAATCTTGAATTCATCAATCAGCTTCGATATAGGAACTCTTGCATGCTCAATGGTATCCGTGCCGGCTGCCGGCATATGTAGATGTGTAGTAATATAATGATAATCATGCCGATTCACCAATGTGACGTCGGCCTCGTTATAGTTCAATTCCTTCTGCAGCCGCTGGGCTGTCAGAATCCCGCCATAGCCCGCGCCGAGGATGACGATTTTGGGAATACTGCTCATGTCTATACCCCTTCCGGTTTCACTTGCATCAGTCCGATCCTGGGTGAGATGCAAAATGCACATACTTACAAATATTGATGAGGTCTTGCCCATTATGACGACAAATGTTAACTTCGCGAATTTATTTAAACGTTTGCATCAATTTCATAGCTCATTCAATTGATTCGTTTGCCACGCAAGTTATCGTTTCAAGTTGTGAAATTAACCACAAGATTATACAAAATACGGGATCTGTCTTCATATTACATATTGACTCTAAATTAGACAAAAAAAACACATAGTACAGGTCAAGGATATCTGTATTTCTAGCAAAGATCAAGGTTTTTTTTGTTATTTTTCATAACCTTTCATTTCCAATTTCATCCTATTCTCATCTGATCTTCATCAATTATTCTCAGATTCGTGATACAGCTAACTTTGCAACCCTGAATACACCGTTTATAATAGGAAAGACAGTTCAGCACCCATGCCGGTTATGATCCGTAGCCTGCACATTTTACCTGTTAACTACCTATTAAAATATGAAAGGTGTTGTTGATTCTTGACTGCACAGAATTCCAGTCATGATATGACTGATTTACTTATTATCGGTGGAGGCCCTGCGGGTCTGTTCGCCGCATTTTACGGTGGGATGCGTCAGGCATCCGTTACACTGGTTGAAAGTATGCCTCAGCTTGGCGGGCAACTTGCTGCTCTTTACCCGGAGAAATACATCTATGATGTAGCCGGATTCCCGAAAGTAACCGCTCAGGAACTGGTGAATAACCTTATTGAGCAAATGAGTCATTTTAACCCGAACATCCGCCTTGAAGAAAAGGTTGTATCGGTTGAGAAAAAGGATGAACAACATTTCATCGTGAAGACGGATGAGAATGAATATCATGCCAAAGCTGTCATTATTACAGCTGGAGTAGGTGCATTCGAACCACGTCGCCTGGAGCTTGAAGGTGCTGCCAAGTTCGAGAAGAGCAACCTGCACTACTTCATCAGTGATCTGAATGCCTTCGCTGGCAAAAAAGTACTGATCAGTGGCGGCGGAGACTCCGCAGTAGACTGGGCACTCATGCTGGAGCCCATCGCTGAACAAGTGACGCTGATCCATCGCCGGGACAAGTTCCGTGCGCATGAGCACAGTGTCGAAAACCTGATGAATTCCAAGGTGAATGTCGTTACACCAACCGAAATCACCGAACTTCATGGGGATGATACCATTACCAAGGTAACCCTTTCCCATGTGAAAACGAAAGAAACTCAGGAAATCGAAGTAGATGACGTGATTGTTAACTTCGGATTCGTCTCTTCTCTCGGACCCATTGCCGAGTGGGGCATCGAAATTGATAGCAACTCCATCGTTGTTGATTCCCGCATGGAAACATCCATCCCAGGAATCTTCGCTGCCGGGGATATCACAACATACCCGGGTAAATTGAAGCTGATCGCTGTCGGATTCGGTGAAGCTCCAACAGCCGTCAACAATGCGAAAGTATACTTCGATCCAGACGCCAAGTTGTCCCCAGGACACAGCAGTAACATGAAACGCTAGTTTCGCTGTATTAACATATATTGATACAAAAAAGGGTATCTTACTCCTGAGTGAATCCATATCAGGAGGGATACCCTTGTCTTATATATGCCCGCTGTGTAACGGTCTGGTTGTACCGGAGCAGGCTTGCCCCCACTGCCTTCAGGGACTGTTAGAATGCGGCAAATTGGACGACTACACCGGACCATACAGCCCTTACGTATTCCAACCTTCCTCTGACATGGCAGACGAAGCCGAAAACGTTTGCAATCATGTGATGTACTGTCACCATTGTCAGACGAGCACACCATGGCTTGTCTCACTATGGAACTTGTCCGGAAACCTGTGACATTGCCTGCAATGAGGATCTCTAGTGAAGAATGGCAGATACGTCGGTACCCAGTTTGCGCTTATGGATTTCTGCCAACAGCAGTGCGATGAAATCTCGTTCGAGATTCAACTCAATCGCTTTATGGTAGGAATCCAACAACATCTCATCGGATAACATAGCCATTTCCCGCCACAACCTTTCCTTTTTTTTCCTCAAAACTATCATATCAGAGATTCATATAGAGAACAAGCGTTCTTGTTATCCACAACAATATGTGGAAATCCTGTGCATAGTTTGTTGATAAATGGTAAAAATGTTGAGTAATCAACATGTATAGTGTGGACAATACTTATGCACAGGAAGGATGTACGATCATCAGAACGTTGATAGGCATCGTTTTTTTAAAATAAATTCATAGTTTCAAGACTGGTTGCGAGTAAATTACCCAGTAATGTAAAATTTCAAACGTTTTTCATTCTGTTTTCTTCTATATATTATCGGTTTTCCTTACATTTTCTTGAGCTTTTCCATCAATTTTCTATTGCGGTCGGGTATTCACTTCTAAAATCCAGATCTTGCCGGAATAATCCAGTCCATAATCAAAACCAAGCTGACCTACACCAGGGAACTGACGTTCCATAATGTACGTGCATGTCAGTGTAAGTGAACGCATCTCCCTGCGTTTGTGCCGACCGGATATATGAGGCAGGGATAAGCCAAGAGCTTGCCTTCCTGATAACATGGTGCCCCCCTTGCTCAGATTGGTCACACATAATCCGGGACGAGCAAGTCGTCCAACCAAGGAACGGAATACCCAGCCTCGTTCGGTCTTGACAACTTTGACTCTGTAATCGACAGGTCTTCCTTGTATCGTTGCCAGATGAATGCCTTGCTGGATCAAATACCTGCGTCTGGCTTTCACACGCACCAGAGAGCGATACATCTGGCTGAAACTGGCGAAAGAACGTGTCGTTTTCATATGGGTGTATCGATAAGCCCCACCGCTCGCCGATACCCGGATGACACCGTAACCTCCGCCTCCTACAATAGGTTTGACATACACCATTCCATAACGACTGAGCATGTGCAGCAGATTACCCGAGTTGAATGCTTTGGTCTGTGGAATATGGACAGCCGCTACCGGGTACTTCATCAGTGCAGCTGTCTTCCGCCATTTGCTTGCAAGTTGTCTCGACATGGGTTGATCTCCTTCCTTGAAACAATAGTCCTTCCTTATACATACTCAACAGAAGCCTTGCTTTCTTGGATGTTTGTCCGCGGCAGGGGCCCCTTTTCCATGTAACCTGTCCCAGGGTGATGGCGGAAACGGGAACAAGCGCCCGGTTTGCTTTTCAAACAAGTCAATCTGTCGTATGCTACTAAGGAATGGCTTGGAAGGGTTTTAAATATGAGGATCTAAGGAGCGTTTAGAACAAATGGAAGCATTTTTCAAATCCCTGTATGGCGTAGCCTATTTTGCAATGTCGATCGTTCTGGTAGCCGTTACGGTACTTCTCTTTGTCACAGGTATTCGACTGTTTATTCAAAAGCGCAATCGCGGCTTTGCCGTGAGTTGTCTTATATTTGCCTGTTTCATCGTTTTTATCATTGTTGTTATGTTAACTACGCCCTTCTCTGCCACACCGCCGGGTTCACCGGAAGCCATGGCTGCCCTTCTTCACTTCGGGTAGTTGAACCTCTGTAGAAGGAGATGCTTATGACACGTACTAATGAAACCATAGGAATTATTGATATCGGCTCGAACTCCATTCGTCTGGTTATATATGAACTGGATCGGGACGCAGCCTATCGCATCATTCATGAAGACAAATATGCCGCTCGTCTGAGCAGCGTTGTTGAACCAGATGGAACCATCCTTCGTCATTCTCTGGATAAAGCCATCACCATCTTGCGTCAATTCAAGGCAACCTGTGAAGCGTATCAGACCACACTGATCCGTGCAGCAGCTACGGCGGCCATTCGTAATGCAAGCAATGTCTCGCAAATTATAGAATGGCTGGAGACAGAGACGGGGCTTACCATTGAATGTGTATCCGGCGATCGGGAGGCTTATTATGGTTTCCTTGGTGTCACTCAATCCATTGATCTGGCAGACGGTTACGTCGTAGATATCGGAGGCGGCAGCACGGAAATCACAGTCTTTCGGGATCGGAAGAGGTTACATAGCATTTCCCTTCCTATTGGTGCAGTGAATTCACATGCCCGTTATGGGGGTGAAGATCAGTGGACCGAGGCGAATGCAAATGCGCTGTGTAACGAAGTCATCGAAGCTCTCCGTGGACAAGATTGGATTCGTGAGCATCCTGACCTGCCACTCATCGGACTTGGCGGCACGATGCGTACACTCGCCAAAGTGGAACAGAAGCGTACCCAGTATTCACTGCCAGTCACACATCATTATGAGATCAGCAAGGAAGCGATGGAGAACATCGCTCGCTCCTTGCCACATCTCACCTCCGCACAGCGTAAAAAGGTACCTGGGCTTGCCAAAGATCGTGCAGATATCATTGTGCCTGGCGTACTGATCCTGCAAACCGTCTTCCAGTTAATACAGGGAGATCGTTATGTGGTTAGTGGTGCGGGTCTACGAGACGGGTTGTTGCGTGATTACTTGGCTGGAGGTCAGCCGGTCGTTCCGGACGCACTGAAGGACAGTATCCGCAACTTTATCCATTTTGGTCCGCCTATTCCGGAGAAACGTCTGCAACGAATTCATCAGGATGCGGTTGCCCTATATACTGCACTGCAAGGTACCGCTCCTGATGAAGCAGATGCCCGAATCCTCTATGCTTCCTCCATGCTGCATATGGCAGGCAAACAGATTAACTATTTCCGATATGCGCAGCACTCGGCCTATTGGATTATGAATGCAAGCATCTATGGACTTTCTCACCGGGAGACGATCCTTAGTGCCAGTGCGGCCGATTATCATCCGAAAAAAAGAACGCCCCAGCTGCTGAATAAGCATCGGGACATTCTAAAAAACTCGGATGAGCGACATGCTCATCGTATAGGCTCACTTCTGCGCGTAGCCGAAGCCATTAATCGGTCCGAGAGTATCGCTGCGATACAAGCAACAAAAGAAAACGACTCGCTGCAGGTGCAATTCACCTGTACAGCCGAGCCGTTACTGGAACTTGATGGCCTGGAAGAGGCCGTCAAAGATCTGCAGGAAGCCTGGGGAGTTACGTTATCGTACTCCATTCAGCAGGCTTCCAAGGGATAATACCCATGGCCTCCGTCTGACTTCTCAGCGGGGGCTTTTCATTTTCTACAAATACATAATTGCCGCCAGGCATGAGTTCTCTCGCTTTGACATTATCATTAAGTGACAGATTAAGTATATCGACCAGCATCTTCTTCAGCTCTGGATCGAATACAGGGCACATCAGTTCAATTCTTCGATTCAGGTTACGTGTCATCCAGTCTGCACTGGAGATGAATACATCCGGATTCCCATTATTCTCGAAATAGAACAACCGGGAATGCTCCAAAAAGCGATCCACAATGCTGATTACCCGAATATTCTCACTGAGCCCCTCTACCCCCGGACGCAGGCAACATACGCCTCGCACAATCAGGTCGATCTGCACACCGGCTTGAGAAGCCTCGTACAACTCATCAATCATATCCTGATGAGATAAGGAGTTGATCTTCGCAATGATTCTGGAAGGCTTGCCTTTCAGCGCATGCTCCGTTTCTCGACGAATCAGTGAGAACAGTTCATCCTTCATACCATCTGGAGCTACGCGGAATGCCTGCAATGCCTTCGGACCGGAATATCCGGTAATCTCATTAAACAACTCGGATGCGTCTTCTCCAATAATCGGATTGGAGGTGAACAGTCCCACGTCCGTATACACTTTGGCTGTGCTCTCATTATAGTTACCGGTTCCTACATGAACATATCGTCTCAACCCCTGCTGTTCCCGGCGTACGACAAGAATGATTTTGGCATGTGTCTTGAGTCCAACCAGTCCATAGACCACGTGACAGCCCGCCTTCTCCAGCTTACGGGCCCAAGCAATGTTACGCTCTTCATCAAACCGGGCTTTCAGTTCCACCACCACCGTGACCTGCTTACCACTCTCAGCCGCATGTGCAAGTGCCGGGATCAGGCGTGAGTCGCCATTAACCCGATATAATGTCATCTTGATGGCCAGCACTCTTGGATCTTCCGAAGCCTCCAATATAAAATCGGTGACCGGTTCAAATGATTCGTATGGATGATGCACCAATACATCTCGTTTGCGCAGTAATTCGAAATGACTTTCTCTTGGCAAAAATTCAAGTGGATACACCGGCTTCACCGGACTGTATTTCAGATGGGAGAAACCTTCCAGACTATCCACGAATCCAGCCAGAAAACTCAGATCGAGTGGTCCATCAATTTCGTACACCGGGTCCTGGATTTCGAATTCTTCCTGCAATTCTAATAAGGCATCCGGTCGAAAATCCTTGCAGACTTCCAGCCGTACAGGAGCCCCACGGCGTCTGCGTCGCAATTCTTTTTCAATGGCCTCAAGCAGGTCTTCCGCTTCTTCCTCATTAATGAACAGGTCCGCATTGCGGGTCACCCGGAATTCTTGCGCAGCAAGTGAGACATATCCACTGAAAAGCGTATGAATATGATGTTTGATGAGGTCTTCAATCAGGATGAATGTTTTCTTTTTGCTATTCGCCCGAATGGGAGCCTGAACTACCCGCGGCAGATTGGAAGGTACCTGGACAATAGCCATAAACGGTTCGCCCTCTTGCTCCCCTTCCTTCTGAAGCATCACAGATAGATAGACAGACTTGTTGTGTACTAACGGGAACGGACGACTCTGGTCAATCGCCATCGGTGTGAGCACCGGAAAAATAATCTCATGAAAGTACTGGTCCATTGCACGCTGCTGTGTCACATTGAGATCGGTATATTCCTGAATATTCACGCCTTTTTTGGCGAGTAAACGAATGAGTTCACGATACGTTTTATACTGTTCGGCGACCATGGTCCCGGTTCGTTTGATCAATCTGCGATACAATCCCGAAGGCGTGTATCCTGTAAAATCCTTTTGCGTGAATCCGGCCTTGATCTTCTCTTTCGTCTCCGCCACCCTGACACTGACGAACTCGTCCAGATTACTAGCGACAATGCCGAGAAATCTCATGCGTTCCAGCAGAGGCGTTGTTGGATCCTGGGCCTCTTGAAGTACGCGCCGATTAAATTCAACCCAACTCAAATCACGATTAACGTAGTTGCCTGTTTTGACGTCTCTATGCATGTATGGCCTCCGAATGTGTTGCATATCTATTCTTCGTTAGAAGTTCTCCTATAATTGTACTATTCGTAATCAACATCAAGCGTCAGCGCAGTGTAAACGCTACGTAAAATTTATGTAAATGATACCTCATGGCCGCAACTTTTTCCATCCCTTTACAAAGGTCAATAGACAGAGTAAAGTGAAGTACAGTGTGATTTGGTCCGGTTGCTTGTTCTCATTCCAAATATATTTGATTAAAGGAGTATATAATGAAATCCAACAAACCTAGAACGTTACAAAAAAATATAGAGTTTTTCACGGCTGCACTATCGCAATGCATGGTAAGCGCATGGCAGGAAGACCCGGCTGGCGTCTATTGCGAGGTAGGTTGTGGCATTGTGGAACGAATCAGTGAAGACAGTGTGCGCATCCGAAACAATGACGGAACAAAGAGCCATTATGCACGAGATATCACGATGTTCCAGACTGAAAAATAATTTTGCATAAATACGTAAAAAAGACTAGCTTTCCGAAACAAGGTGTTGTATACTCTTGCCACAAGGAAAGGAGGTGCGTCAACATTTCTAATGTCATGTTGAACGTGTCCCTTACCCGATCCACTAGCTCAAATTAAAAGAGTCTAGTGGAGGCGCGGGATACGGATCAATGTTTCAAAAAGCGCCACGGGTAGAAAAGCCGTCTTCGGACGGCTTTTTGTTTTGTCTTTTTTTCTGTAGAGAGGTTGAGAAAACACCCAAAATATTGGAAATAGACCCTTTAGTAGCGCCAACCAAGATGGCTATAATGAAGATGCAACTCAACCAAAATACGAGGAGGCATCTTGTAATGTTCAAAAATGTAAGGGGTTTCAAGACATCCATCATGTTAGCTTTTGTTTTGTTATTCACCTCCATCCTGTTGCCCGCAGGTCAGCATGCCAGCGCAGCACCAAGTTTCGCCAAAGGAGCCGACATCAGCTGGGTTCCCGGCATGGAAGCCCAAGGGTACAAATGGAAAGATAAAAACGGAGTTCAGCGTGACATTATTGATATTTTGAAAAAAGACTATCAAATCAACTCCGTTCGTATTCGGGTATTCGTTAATCCTTCGAATGATTATGGGAACGGTTACATGAATAAAGATCGTGCAGCTGCACTCGCACAACGTGCAAAGAATGCTGGCATGAGCGTGATGCTCACCCTGCACTACAGCGACTCTTGGGCAGACCCTGGTCAACAAACCAAACCTGCTGCCTGGAAAAACTATACCTTCCAACAACTCATGGATGCGGTATGGAACCACACTCGTGATGTGATGACGGCGATGCAAAGCAAAGGCGTTACCCCGGACTGGGTGCAGATCGGTAACGAAACAAGCAACGGCATGTTATGGGAAGATGGCAAAGCATCCACCAACATGAAAAACTATGCGTGGCTGGTGAACACAGGCCATAACGCAGTGAAATCCCTAAGCAGCGGTACCAAAACCATTGTGCATCTGGCGGGTGGGGATGATAACGCCCTCTATGTATGGAATATTGGTGGACTGATCAATAACGGAGCTAACTTTGACATGATCGCCATGTCCCTCTATCCTTCCGCTTCTGGCTGGAACACCGCTGTCACGAATACGGTAAACAACGCCAAGGATCTGATCAACCGTTATGGCAAAGAGATCATTATCTCCGAAATCGGCATGGACAATAATCAGGCTGCCGCTGGTAAAAGTTTTGTCGCGGCGATGAAAAACCAAATCCGCAATCTGCCAAACGGTAAAGGTAAAGGTGTCTTCTACTGGGAGCCTCAGGCTACACCAGGATACAACGGCGGCTACGGCAAAGGCGCATGGCAGTCCAATATGATGCCAACGGCTGTCATGGAAGGATTTATTGACTAGTTACGGTGGGTAGAAGTTTAAGTTTGGAGCAATGGTGGCGTTCCGGGGTCGGATCGTTCTTATGATCGCTGTTGTATCCTAATTTCTTGAACAACTTTCATAAGTTGAAATTAGGATACAAAGGCGCAGTGTATGCTTCCGATGTAGCTTTCTTTCAGAAAGCTTTTAGCTTCGCTTCTTCAGAATCGATTCCGCCCCCTCCACTACGTCGTTGCTCCTTGGGACACTTCTAAAACCGTGTGTAGTCAAATGGATCAAGTAGTAAGGTAAAGCAAGGGCTGAAGGCGCTGTTCCCGATGGGAGTAGCGCCTATTTGTGATGAGGTGCGTTGAGGTTGCAGCGTGCTGGACGTTCCCGGATCAGATCGGGCACTTCTAAAACCGTGTCGCGGTAAATCGAGGGGTGCACACTCAGGCTGGAGACTGATGTTCTTTTGGCTTACATATGAATATAATAAGTTTATTGAGATAAAACATAGATCAACTTCTTATTGGAGCGGGGGAGTATGGATGAGTTTTTTAAAAGGGATGGGTCAATTGGCTGGGGAAGTTACAGGGAAAGTATTGGGTGGCAGTGTGCGGGTGGTCGGTGAACTCGCGGGAAGTCCTTTTATCAAAGAAATCGGGAATGGTGTAGAGAAAGCTACGATTAATACAGGCAAAACCGTTGGACAACTGGCTAGCGGAACATATGATCTGGCCAGTGGTGCAATTCGAAAAGATGATACCGCCATAGACGCGGGACTTGCCGATATTGGAGGTGCTGTAACCAATACCGCAAAAGGTGTAGCGATATCAGCCAAGTATGTATATAACAGCGGTAAAGATGTTGTTGTGGGCATGCAAGAGGAAGATAAGGACAGAGTCAAGCTTGGTGCCAAGAATCTTTTAGCTGCTGCTGCGGTAACAACACTCGCTGTCGGTGTCATTGATGCAGTGGATGGGCCTGAAGGTATGGATACGTAGGAATGTGGATCAGATCACCAATAACACGGCAACTGCAGAAACACAACTTAGCAGGGCAACAAAAATATGGAGACAACTAAATGAGATTTTTTCAAGAACAATTCGCTGTTTCTTCTGAATAAAGCACGAATAGACAAACACTGTCACCACAACGGGCAGATATAAGTGAAGATCAGGACCATCCGTACTCGGTAATAATTTATTAATATATTCACCTATCGTCTCGTTGAGCATCATAAACCCATATATAACACCAATGATCGCTGAAATAGAAAACTGAAATACTGTCCGAACTACATTGTTCTCTGTAAAGAACAGACCACGTTTACCGTACAGCTCATTGACCATAATATATCTGTTGCCTCCTCGTTTTTTGATTACTCTTTCTTTAGCTAATACCCCTGTATTTTACCATAACATTGATCCAGCTACTTTTTAGTTTTTGTCGAGTTATCGTTCCCGCTCAAACAAAAAAATCGCCCTGTCCACCTGAGCGGCAGACAGGGCAACCTATGATGATACCAGAATACCTCTACGTTCAGCTGACCTTAGCAAGTCTCGTAGCACGCATCGATGCAGCAGCGTACACGATGAGCGCTGTCCAGATGAGCGCGAAACCGACGAGCAAAACTGGCGAGACCGTTTCCTTGAACACGAACACGCTCAGAATCAGCATGATTGTCGGCCCAATATACTGTACAAATCCGAGTGTGGATAACGACATCCGAGCTGCCGCCCGTGCAAAGAACAACAGCGGCAGCGCAGTCACCACGCCGGCTAGAAGTAATTCGATGAACATGGGTGCAGGCAGCGTCCATGCCGTTGCTTTTCCCACTATGGCCAAGTAGATCCAGTAGCCGAGTGCGATGGGCAGAACTACAGCGGTCTCCGAAAATAAGCCCACAGAAGCGTCTTGCTTAATCTTCTTCTTCGCCAGACCGTACAAGCCGAACGACACAGCCAGCGAGATCGCGACCCATGGGAAACGTCCGTAGTCGATGGCAATGATAAGCACCGCGACACCAGCGATGGCAATCGCGATCCATTGTCCACGGTTTGGCTTTTCATGAAGGAAGACAACCGCCAGCAGCACATTCAGTAACGGGTTCAAATAATAGCCTAGACTTGTCTCAACCACATGACCATTGTTAACTGCCCAGATGAAAATCAGCCAGTTAATAGCAATTAACAGTCCACTCGCTGTAAGGGACAGCAGGGTCGAACGACTGGTCAGGATGCGCTTCATGTCACCCCAACGACGTTGGACAGCAACGAAAATCCCCATAAAGACAAATGACCAAACGACCCGGTGCGATAAAATCTCGCCTGCCGGTACATTCTCAAACAACTTCCAATACAGCGGGAGAACCCCCCACATGATATACGCAATGATTGCGTTGATTAACCCATTGTTCATAACTTTTTCCCCTCTTAACACTCTGATGTCTCAACGGATTATACGCCTCAATCCTCGTTTTAGTAAAGGGGTAATAGGTCATGCTGGAAGCCATGCTCTCGTTCAACTGACTTTTCTTTGAGCAAAAAGTTTTACTTTAGCGCAATGAAATTATACTTTGCCCTTTTTCTTTCTTATAATCATAAAGAGAATAAAAATTGCTGCTAATACGACTATACCTACGATATACATATCCATATCTTGCTCAAACATAAACCACATTTTGTGTTCTAAGTTTACTTGTTGTTTGGGTGGATATCCTTCCCCGAATAGTTCAGTTGCTTGATTAATACTGTTCATTTCGATGGTCGAACTGCACGGACTACTGTTTAACTCGCCATTTGCTTCACTAAAGTAGATTAAGTATTTGTTGCCTTCCTTGAAATCAAACCCCCAAGTATAGTTCGTTGCGATTATTAGTTGAGAGTTAACTTCAGTATTCCAACTCCTCTCAGCTTCCACTAAAATATATCTGAATTTCTCTTTTGTGCCCGTAAACCCCTCTTGCTTTAAGTCCACCTTTATTTGCTTTACTTCCCCATAGACAGCTCCAGTATTTCTTTCTAACTCTTCTTGGGGACTTGCCGATTCGGCACATGACAAAGCGTTAATATCTTGTGCATTAAAACCAAAAAACACGGTAGAGATTAAAAACATCAACGTGATTATACGTAGCTTCAATTTTTCCACCTTCTTCTCATCATGTTAATTCGTACATCTTTATTGACCTGTTTAACAGGAAAAATGTTGCATTTCCCTCTGGCCTTAGGTAGATCAACAAAAAAGCAACCAACCGGACACAGAGCGAATGCTGAACCCCCCTTTTCAAAACGTAAAAAACGGACACCGATCTGTGAAGATCAGCGTCCGTTTGTATGTTCCATATTATCATTTAAAACTGTTATTTCACTTCGCCAACAACGGTAAAGCGCTCGTTTTTGTGTTGTGGATTCTCGATCTCATCCACCAAAGCAATCGCATAGTCAGCATAGCTGATGTAGCTGTTTCCTTCGCTGTTGACCAGAATTACATCGTTACCAGCTTGATATTTACCTGTGCGTACACCTTCTGGATTAAAGAATCCAGCCGGGCTCAGGAATGTCCATTGAATACCTGAGGATGCTTGCAGATCCAGCAAGTTTTGTCCTTGGTTCGTTGCAGTTGCTTTGTAAGCATCAGGGAATCCAGGGGATTCAAAAACACGCAATGTTTTGGACTCGTCTGTGAACAGGCTTCCTGCTCCACCCACGACGATAAGACGAGTGTTTGGGGCATCCTTCAGGATGTTGATCAACGCTTGTCCTACTTCCACATGCAGGTTCTCTTTCCCCGCTGGGGCACCAAAAGCATTTACAACCACATCGAACGCTTTAAGATCTTCAGCTGTAAGATCGAATACATCTTTCTCCAGCGTATTCAAGCTTTTATCTTCCAATTTGGATGCATTACGAACGATCGCCGTCACTTTATGCCCTCTGTCTGCTGCTTCTTTCAAAATCACACTTCCTGCTTTGCCTGTTGCACCAATGATTGCAATGTTCATCGTAATCTCTCCTTTAAATTATCAATATTGTTTATGTTGAACTTTATATTGTAACTATAATTGTTACAACTAAACTTGTCAACCCGTATTCTTTTCTCTCTTTAAAACCTCGTAAAACGAAAAGATTTGTAGTTGGATTTCTATCTTTTATCGTCCTTCATTCCGAATTAGAAAGGCCCTGTCCATCCATAGATGTACAAGGCCTTCTAACTATAAAATGTATCAGCAATGGGCTAACAATGTAGCCTGACCAGACGGTTCGTTAACCGTCATATTACTTAGATATTATGCATCCATGAATATTTTTACGTCATGCGATTAGTTGTTCCCTTCTTAAAGACAGTCCATTCGCTCCAGCAGATAGGAAAGCTGATGGGTTCTCAATAAGATTCGTACTCGTTGCATTTCCAGGTATTCCTGGAGTTATAACACCTGAATTGTATGTGCTTACCCCGAGAGGAAAGAGATAGTTCCTTCCCGCATTGTTATCCCATGTACCGCTACCGTTGTTAAATACCGCTTCCAGTCCCGTAGCAGTTCCTACATCAATGGTAATTTTGTTATATCCGGTGAGCTCGGATGCCGGAATGGCAACGCCTGGTGGTGTCGTCCAATTACCTCCTGCAGGGCGGTAATGAATATTGGGCTGGGCAAAACCCTGCTTGTAGTAGATGGTTACACTGTTACTTTTCGGGGCATCATCGGTCGTTACGCTTAACTCAGCACTTGCATCCGATTTGTTCTGTGCTGCATCATAGGCCGTGACTGTATAAACATAACTCGTTGATGCCTTCAGGCTATTATCCGTATATGCAGTTGTCGTACTCGTGCCGATTTTGACACCGTCACGGAACACTTCATACCCGGTTACGCCTACATGATCGGTCGACGGATTCCAAGCCAATGTTACACGATCAGCCGCTTTTGCAGTCACGGTCAGACCGGTTGGTACGCTTGGAGGTGTTATATCCACGTGAGGCGCTCCTTGTGTAATGACTCCGGAATTATAGGTACTAACCCCTAATGGAAACTGATAATTTTTTCCTCCATTATTATCCCATGTGCCACTACCATTGTTAAACACAGCCTCCAGCCCCGTCGCTGTACCCACATTGACTGTCATCTTGGTGTATCCGGGCATCTCGGCTGCCATCATTTTCACACCCGGAGCAGTCGTCCATGTCCCCCCTGTTGGACGATAGTGAATATACGGGTTCGGATAGCCCAGTTTATAATATATCGTTACCGCATTACCTTCTTTGGTACGTACCGAAAGAGCCATACTAGCAGGTGAAACGTTACCTGCTGCATCTATCGCTTTAACCGTATATACGTATTCTGTTGCCGGTGCAAGGGACTCATCCGTATAGTTTAGTTTGGTTGATTCCCCTACTTTTAAACCGTCTCGATAGATTTCATATTTTGCTACTCCGTAATTATCCTGGCTGGCTGACCAGTCAATTGTCACAGCGGATGAGGTAGCATTCTGTACAGCTACATTTGCAGGCGCTGTTGGTGGCTCTGTATCTGCTGCCAACGTTTGGATCTGTACAGTTGAACTGGCGGAAGAGACATTATTCGCCTTGTCTCTCGCCTTTATACTGTATGCATATGATTTCTTAGGCTCAAGACCGCTATCCGTATATTCCGTTGTCAGCGAACTTCCGATTTTGACCCCATCCCGATAAATATCATAGCCCTCTACACCCACATTATCAGTGGATGCTGCCCATTGCAGTGTAATGCTGCGATCTGTCACACGTTTTGCATTGACTTCTGTTGGCACTGAAGGCGGTGTCCGATCGACCACCAGGAACGGATGTGTACCCTGGATTGTTCCATTCGCATCCTCCACAATTTTGCCCGATGTGTCTTTTTTATATTTCCCCATACCCACATATACCGTCTGTATCTCACTGCGCGTAACATTGCCATTCGCATCGACAGCTTCAATATAATAATCGACCAGTTGATCTTGGAAATCGTTGAAATACGTGTAATACATATCCCCGATCTCCTGAGCAGGCACACGCTTAAACATATCTGTGCTGGTTGGCTGCCAGGCCACACCGTTCATATCCGATTTAAGGTCACGTTTCGTCATCGGATATTCTTGCCAGCTACTAACCTTCGTCGGATCGATGTTGGATACCCCTTTGGCCTTGAGCCCAGCAGGATCGTACACACGGAAGGTGTTGTCCTTGGCATCTGCCAACTTATCCCGATGTGTCCGTACCTTCACCTTAATATCATTCACACCGTTAACATCATAAGCATAGGTATAAATGCCGAACGTATTGTCAAAATAATGAAGTGTCCATCCTTCCGCCTTGCTGACATTAGCGCTTCCAGGATTATATGGATAACGCTGCGGCCACCATATCGATGGTCCGGTACGGTCCTTCGCAAGTTGACTACTTACATAAGGCTTGGAAAAGAAAAGCGACTGATTGAAAGATAACGTCGGCTTTACCCCATCATCCACATTCTCATCATAATAACCAAACCCGGAATCCAGTGCAGGCAGGAGGAAATACCAACTTAGCTCTGCCGGGTTCGCACCTCCCTTATAATTATTAGCAGGATCTCCTTTTACCGGGTAAGCCATCATCCAAGGATTAAGCTGATTGCCCTCATAAGTGATCTCACGGTCTAGTGCCGTCGTTGGCTTCCAATGGTTCGGATTGCTGTCCAGCCAAATCTGTTCAGCTGTCTTGGCATAATTCAGTGCAGCTTGCTCAAGCGCAAAATTACGCTCCAGATAATGGTATCCATATTCAAAAGATACGGTCATCCCTTCCTGTACACCATCCAGATTTTTCTTCGGCTCCAGATTAAGGCCTGTAGCCTTGTTGAACGCTTCAAACTGCCCCTTCCAGATTCCAAATGGAAGACGCCAGTGATACCATGTCGGATCTGATGAGGAGTCCCGCGTATCGATCCATGAACCGTCTTGAACATGCACTACATCGTCGGCTTTTGGTGTGTTAGTCCGCAAGTATTCATTGATACTCTCTCCCTTCACACCCGGCTGAGCATAAGTCACATTTCCTGCATTGCGCCAAGTATCCTCTGATCCTGCACGTCCTGAAGAATTATCCCCATCATGGGCAATCACGAAGAACTGCTTCTGATCAACCATTCCTTCAAAAGGCTTCAGCGCATCTGCCTTGACTGAACCCTGATACCCTTCTTCCCACGACTCTGCCTGGGCCACAGGGATACCAACAATCTTTTTCTCAGCACCAGTTTCAGGATTCACATGACGCACCCAATGAGGCGTAGAAGCAAATGGATATTTGTTATGAACCACCTGTTTCTCATTGAACATGGGAGAAGATACCCACGAACCCACATTGCTCGTATTCTGCAAATCCGCTCGGTTTGGCGGTGACACCATCGTATCTTTGCCCGGATCGTTCAGTAGCGGATAGTCCTGGAGAGTTCGCGAAAAATGATTATTTCCAATTACGGACCACTCAATGCCGAGTTGATCCAAGACCGGGATAATCCGTTCCGAGAAACCCAGCTCGGTGGGGAAAAAACCTTTGGACGATTTAAAGCTGTCTCCCAGAAAAAAAGGTTGTGCCAGCACAGCATTCTGGTAGATCAAATCCTTTAGCAGATATTCGTTGCCAGCCAGTGGCCCCATGGAATGGTGTCCGGAGAAGTGAATGAGATCCATCGTCCGTTCTCCATTCGTTGTTTTGAGGTTATTGTAAGCATTCTTCCATGGCGCACCCCAATCTTTATTGTTGTAACCGTTTACATTATTGGTATACATAAAACTGTTCACATTGTTCAATACCGAACCTGACATGGTTACCTGCATCCCTGCAGCAGGGTGATTGTTCCTCAGGTCACCAGCAACTTGCCATGGCCAGTTCAGATAAGCACCTGTCTTTGCATGGTGACTATAATACGCCACGAGATCATCATGGGGCATAGGCATTCCCCCGGGTAGAAAGTATGGATAACCTGCCGGAGGGTTATTTTTCAGATCGATGACTTGCCCATCATATGTGTAGCGGATTGGGGACCCCACAGATGCAGAAGCATACTTGGATGTGTCGTAGTAGGCCCAGAAATTGGGCATATGGTTATGATACACATGAGAAGCCGAAATTTCGGCATAAGCCGCTGTATTTTGGGTAGAAATAATAATCGATAATACCAACAGGAATGCGCCGAGCTTGCGCTTAAGATCCATGTTCTTCCTCCCTTATTTGCTCCCCTATGGGAAACAAGAATTCTCGTTATTTACCTAAGCTCTCTAACCCATTTAACGTTTTAGCATGGTCTGGCTCAAGACACTTTCTAATTTGTATCTATACAACTCCTCCTCCTTCCCTCTCCCCTGTTGTTTCGTGTTCTTCTGTGCTGTTCAAATTTAGATATCTTTTGTGCAAACGTTTGTACAAAAGGGGATATCCTAGAGATTCCTTTAGAACACATGGCTTATAAATCCGCTTCTTTAGCAGGAAGACTGTGCTCTTAAATCTGCAAACGTTTGCACAAATAATATACTTTCTATTGGAACAAAATGTCAATGCTGAAGAAACGTGATTTTATACCGTATATATATCTTGGAATCGGTAAGTCAGAGAACTCAGCTATCCTGCCATAAAGTCAAAAAAAAAAAACACAATCCCAAGCGAATGTCCTTCGCTGGAACTGTGCCTTATCATTGCAACCACCTTCTATATTAACAATCCTTATCCGGCACACCTGCATCTTCCTTCGTACGGAAAGAAGATCCACAGCCGCATGTTGCTACTGCATTGGGATTATGGATGGTGAACCCACCCGACATACCGGACTCTTCAAAATCAATTTCAAGTCCATTCAGATATTTCAGGTTTTCCTTCTCGACTACAACCTTCATATTCTGAATATCCATATACAGGTCCTCATCGGACTCTTTATCATCAAAGCCCATGGCGTACGAAAATCCGGTGCAACCGCCCGGTGCTACGCCAAGACGCAGGAACATACCAGGTGTCTCTTGCTGTGCAAGCATCTCTTTCAATCTGTCAGCAGCCGTTTCGCTGATGTTAATCATGCCAGGTCACTCTCCTTTTTCATATAAAATCATGTTCAAAAAGGGCGCTTTTCAGTACCAAGAAGATGGGATGAAGATAGAAATGGAGTAGCGGAGCGTAGGCAAAACTACGTGAGCAACCAAAATGTTTCCTTCGGAAACATACTTCGTAAGCCTCCAGCTTATTTCGGCTGAATCCCATATTCGACGCTGAGATGCCGCTAGGCATCCTTTGTAATCAAAAGCGTACTTTTTGAACAACCTTTCACTAACTCTTCTTTAAATTATACTCCACCCCGTCAAGGGTCTCAAGTCATGTTTGCCTCTTTCCGCGTTCCCCCTGTACTCCTTTTTCTTCCCAGTGTATTGAACCCCTGGGACACGAGGTTTATAATGAATAGGTGGTCGCACTGAAATGTCGTTATTTTGTCATGACTTATTCAGACGATGGCCATAATTGGAGTTGTAATTTTTTTCACATTTCGAGACTGCAACGCAGTCCCCAATGCATATATGAGTCAACAGACTCCATTTTTTGAAAAAATTTAGCTTTCATATGCAGCACACGCTGCACCGGGTAAATAAGAGTTAGTCCAACTAAGAAGGCGGCAGTTGACCGCATCTTTTCTATGTAGTTCTGTATGCAGATCCTACACACAACTCAAATCCGGTTAAGAACAGGAGGAAACAATATGTCTACATTGGTAACACCGTTCACAGACAAAAGAATGGCTGAAATCGTCGAGAAAGTGCAGAACGGCGTAAGGCTGAGCGTAGAAGATGGCGTATATCTGTATGAAACAGATGATCTGCTGACTTTGGGCCAGCTGGCCAATGAGGCCAACCTGCGGAAGAATGGTAAGAAAGTATATTTCATCGAGAACATGAGTCTTTACTTTACGAACGTATGCGAAGCCCACTGCGCTTTTTGTAATTTCCGCAAAGACCAGGGTGAAGAAGGCTCTTATACATTATCCGGTCAGGAAATGATCGATTATGTGGAACAGCATATTCATCCGGGCGTACGTGAGTTCCATATCGTAGGCGGACATAACAACCATGTTCCTTTTCAATATTATGTCGATTCCCTGCGCGCTTTAAACGAGAAATATCCGGATGTTACACTGAAAGCTTACACGGCAGCCGAGATTGATTTCTTCACCCGGATTAGCGGACTCAGTATCAGAGAAGTTCTGCAAGAGCTGCAAAAAGCAGGTCTGAAAACATTGACTGGTGGCGGCGCTGAGATTCTTTCCGATGAATACCGCAAAAAAATGCGTGTAGACAAAGCCAATGTGGACCGTTATCTTGAGGTGCACCGCACAGCTCATGAGCTCGGCATGCGTACACATACGACAATGTTGTATGGATCGATCGAATCCTATGAGGATCGCGTTAACCATATGGTGCAGATTCGTGAACTGCAAGACGAGACCAACGGATTCATGGTCTTTATCCCGCTTTCCATGCAGCCAAAAAGTAAAAATGCGAGCATTATGCGTCGCAACTCGGCTTATGAGGATCTCAAAACAATTGCGATTAGCCGTTTGATGCTGGATAACATCGATCATATCAAAGCATACTTCATTAACATCGGTCCACAGCTGACTCAAGTCGCTCTTGGTTTCGGTGCTTCGGATGCACACGGTACGATCGTTCGGGAACGGATTAGTCATGCGGCAGGTGCACTCACACCTGAAGGCCTTACACGTAAAGAGCTTATATGGCTCATTAAGGGCGCAGGACGTATTCCGGTAGAACGTGATACGTTCTACAATGAAATTCAAGTGTACGAATAGGATATAAATACAATCTACAATCAATATTGCACCTGCACCACTCCAGAACGCAGCTTTCATGATAGGGAGACGTTTGAATTCGAGTGGTGCAAACTGCTGAATAATATCTTTAATTTTCAATGCCTACTTTTCAACTAATCAAATCCTAACAAAAGGAGCAGCTATGTTTTTTGCATAGCTGCTCCACAGTTTACAGCCCCATTTCAGTGGGACTGATGCAGAAAGGAAGCCGAGTCATGAAAAATTTTGTCATTCTTGGAGGCGGATATGGCGGCCTCACCATCATCAAGGAACTTCTGGAAGGTAAGATTCCATCCGATACACAGATTATTTTGGTGGACCGCAGCCCCTTTCAGGGATTAAAGACCGAATATTACGCACTCGCAGCAGGAACCGTATCCGATTATGACCTGCGCATCCAATTTCCAGTGAACGATAAAGTTACTTACCGTTATGGAGAAGTTACTTCAATTGACCTGGAACAGCGTCAGATTGAATTTGAAGGCCAAGACCCGCTTGAATACGATAAGCTTGTTATTGGATTGGGTTGTACAGACCGTTTCCACAACACACCAGGCGCTGAAGACTACAGCTGTACCATTCAGAGCTTTAGCAAAACACGCGAGACTTACCTGCGACTTAATGAAGTCAAAGCCTATGGCAATGTGCACATTGTAGGCGGTGGATTAAGTGGTGTCGAGATGGCAGCCGAACTTCGTGAGAGCAGACCGGATCTGAACATCAGCATTCTGGATCGTGGTGAACGTGTATTATCCGCTTTCCCGCAACGTCTGTCCGTGTATGTACATGAATGGTTTAACGAACATCAGGTAGAGACACGTGGACATATCGCCATTTCGCGTGTTGAACCCAATGCCATCTATAACCGGGATGAACAGATTCTAACGGATGCTGTCGTCTGGACTGCAGGCATTCAGCCTGTAAAAGTGGTACAGGATCTGGACGTGACCAAAGATCCTCAAGGTCGTGTCGTCCTGAATGAATACTACCAAATCCCGGAATATACCGATGTATATGTGGTTGGTGACTGTGCCAGTGTACCGTATGCACCTAGCGGTCAAGCTGCGGAAGTACAGGGTGAACAGATCGCCCATATTCAGCATGCCCTCTGGAAAGGCGAAAAGCCCAATCCACATCCACTCAAGCTTCGTGGCACACTCGGTGCACTCGGCAAGAAGTCTGGGTTTGGGCTTATGGGCAAAACGTCTATGATGGGACGTGTACCTCGTATTTTGAAAAGTGGTGTGCTCTGGATGTCCAAGCGCCATCTCGGTTAGTCGAGATCGAGCTCGTCCCAGACATCGGCTTCGGCAATTTTGGCCAGAATGGCGTTATATAGATCTTCCACTTTGTCCGTGATGACAACTTCACCATTCACCAGTGCAAATGGAGTCATAGAACATTGGCCGCAGTTGGTAAGGCAGCCGTATTCAATCACGTCATAGTCTGGATTTTCTTCCAGTTGATCCATGACTTCATCTGTGCCAAAATGCATATTGTTGGCACAAAATTCAATAATCGGTCTCATGTAGGTTCACCTGCTTTGTTTGACCATTTTAATTTATGGCCATTTGTAATATAATATAGGAAGGAAAGGAGTTGAAAAATATGAGCGAAAACGCACAAGACACCATGTATGATGAGGTATCTGATGTTCTTGACAAGCTTCGTCCGTTCCTGCAACGCGATGGCGGTGACGTGGAACTGGTTGACGTGGAAGACGGCATCATTAAGCTGAAACTGGTCGGTGCCTGCGGCAGTTGCCCAAGCTCCACTATTACCTTAAAAGCCGGGATTGAACGCGCCCTTCTTGAAGAAGTTGAGGGTGTACAAGAAGTCGTACAAGTATTCTAATCAATCCTTCACGAATAAACCTCAAGAGCCTTTCGCTTCGCAGAAGCGGAGGGCTCTTTTTTTTGTGTACATATGCAGAGCGTCATTAATACTGTCATAATCAAGATGACCTTAACCCGAACCAGTTTCGACGTACATTTCTCCGTCTCAACTTAAGCATCCTCACGCTGTATGGTCGGACGAATCGGATCAAGTCCTCCAGATACATCCATAATGTTGCCTGTTATAAAATCGGAATGATCAAGGCATAGGTACGTAATCACTCGTGCGATATCTTCACCGCTGCCAGGACGCCCTCTTGGCGTTTCCTCGTCCGTGATGCCCGCCATTTCATCAATTGTTTTCTCTTTGTTGGCACCGCGAATATCTCCCGGGCATACCATGTTGACCGTAATTCCATAAGGAGCTTCCTCAACGGCGAGTGTCTTTGTAAAAGAGACCAGACCTACCTTGGCAGCCGCGTATACGGCGCGATGAGGCCATGATCTCGCTTCTCCCGCATGACTGAAGCCAAAATGGATAATGCGTCCCCATTGCTTGCGTCTCATCTCTGGCAATACACGCTGATCCAGCAACATCGGCCCCAGCAGATTTCCCTGCACGAGCATCTGGACCTCGGCTTCAGAATAATCCGCAAATAATCGTCGTTCACGGACAAATGGACCCGCGTTATTCACCAAAATATCAATGCTGCCCAGATTGTCTTCCACCTGTTCAACCAATGAAGAGATATCTTCTACCTTGGATATATCAGCCTGGATAGCAATGCACCGCACACCCTTGGCTGTAATCTGAGCCCTTAAAGCCTCAGCTTCTACTCTGCTGTGTACATAATTGAGGGCAATATGACATCCCTGATCTGCCAGACTGAGGGCCGTCATTTTACCAAGACCTTTGGCACTTCCCGTTATGAGGGCAATCTTTCCCTTCACGTTCATCCCCCTCTTCAAAGAGCAGTCACTATCCAGTATAAAAGATTTATCGTCCTCCCACAACTCGCTTATCCAGAAGGGATTATCCACCTTTAATTCCAAATATATCTTGAATAAAATTAAATACCTATGGTATTGTCGAGGATATAACCTGAAAGGACCTCTACATGAATATGAAGAACAAAAGATGGATATCTTTTCTTACGCTACTAATGGTGAGTGTATTCACAGTTTCAAGTGCCTTGCAGGTATCAGCGGCAAGTGAGAGTGACCAGGCACCTGATGAATACGATTGGATTAGTGGACCAGCATCGGTCTCTCTGGACGGTAAAGCCACACTCGAAGTCCCTGAAAGTCATTCCTTTCTGGATAAAGCCAATACCCAACGCTCGATACTTAACAGTGGTGGAAAACCTAACGGGAATGAAATCGGAAGCCTGACCAGCAATAGCGAATCCGGCTCGTGGTATGTCGTGTTCGAGTACGTGAAGACAGGTCATATTCATGATGATGATCAAAATTTGAATGCCGAAGAACTGTTAAGCAGTTATATCCGAGGCACAGAAGAAGAGAACAGAGAGCTCGATCCTGAATATAGAACGTACATAACAGGTTGGGATATCGAACCGGCATACGATAAGACCAAACATCAGTTGGTCTACTCCCTTGGTTTCAAAAATGCAGATCAGCAAGCCATGGTGAATTACAATGTAAAACTCCTGACACGTGAAGGGTACATCACAGCCATTCTGGTTATTGATACGGCCAACTTTCAACAGAGCCGCCAGGCATTCGAGGAAACCGTCCTTAATCAACTTCAGATCAATGCGGGACATACCTACGAGGAATATAATGCTTCGACTGACAAAACATCTACCATAGGGCTCAACAGCCTTCTGATGGGCGGAATCGGGTACACGGCTTCCCAAAAATTCAGCGCTCTTCTTTTGCTCAAAAAAGGATGGGCCTTAATCTTGGTTGTCGTTCTTGGGCTAATCGGTTGGATCAGATACAAAATCAAAAGTTCACACGGAGATGAAGAAAAACTCTCTCCCTCCGAGAGGACGTACCTGCAGGAAGCAGATGAACAGCAGCATGCTGATCAGAATGAATTATCCTACTACCGCCAATCTGAACACCATTCCAACGCTGATACATCAGAAAAACTCTGACTTAGCGTGTGTCAGCTTCATTAAAACAAAATAACGTAAGAAGAGGATGTCCTTCCGTCATAATCATGACTTATGGGACATCCTCTTCTTACGAGTTCACATCATATCATACATATCGTTAAATTATTCAGTTGCAGGTTCAACCGCACCTTTATAACGTTCTTTAATGAATGTTTTCACTTCTTCGGAGTGCAAGGCAGCAGCCAATTTCTGAATTGCATCTGCATCCTTGTTGTCCTCACGGGAAACGAGGATGTTCGCGTATGGGTTACCTTGCAGATCTTCGATCAGCAAAGCATCATTTGCCGGATTCAGGTTCGCTTCAAGCGCATAGTTAGCGTTGATGAATACCAGATCCGCTTCATCCAATTGACGAGGCATCATGGCTGCATCCAGCTCGATGATATCCAGGTTCTTCGGATTGGCTGTGATATCCTGAATCGTAGATGTGATATTTGTGTTGTCTTTCAGCGTAATAATGCCTTCCTTCGCAAGCAACAACAGTGCACGTCCACCATTGGATGGGTCATTTGGAATGGCTACTTTTGCGCCGTCAGCCAATTCATCCAAAGACTTAATCTTTTTGGAGTATCCGCCAAAAGGTTCAACATGGACAGGTGTTACAGTAACGAGGTTGAATCCACGTTCTTTATTCTCTGTGTCCAGATAAGGCTGGTGCTGGAAGAAGTTTGCATCCAATTTTTTATCAGCCAGTTGTTGGTTAGGTTGTACATAGTCATTAAACGTAACGACTTGCAGACGAATACCTTGTGCTTCCAGCTCAGGCTTGATACTTTCCAGAATCTCTGCATGTGGTGTCGGTGAAGCTCCAACTTTCAATTCAACCGTGCGTGGTGCACCTGCTGAATTGTCTGCGCCACTATCGGCGTCCTTGTTGTTTCCGCAAGCTGCGAGAACCGCAATTAACATAAGACTAAGTAGAGCGAATGACCATTTTTTCATGTGTAAAACCCCTTCTCTAATCATTTTTTCATGTGGCGTTCGAATAAATGCCTTGCCATCATGTTATCTATGTGTTATTTCCTGGTGAAAAATGTAACCAAGCGATCTCCAGCCATCTGGAGAATTTGCACTAGAATGATCATAAATACAACGGATATAATCATGATTTCATTTTGATAACGATAATACCCATAATTGATTGCCAGCGTTCCCAGTCCTCCACCACCAACCATGCCCGCCATCGCCGTGTAAGAGACAAGCGTAACGATGGTAATGGTTATCCCAGCAACCAAACCAGGTAATGCTTCAGGCAGTAATACCCGTCTTACAATCTGTCCGGTCGATGCACCCATCGACTGTGCTGCTTCAATGACACCCCGGTCAACTTCTCGCAACGTTGTCTCCACCAATCGAGCAAAGTAAGGAGCTGCTGAAATAACCAAAGGAGGTATAACACCTAACACTCCTGTAGCTGTACCGACGAGTGAACGAGTGAATGGAATAAGAGCAACAATCAATATGATAAATGGAACTGATCGTAAAATATTTACAATCAAGGACAATATAATGTACACCGTCCGTGACTTGATCGAAGCAGATCGGGCTGTCATAAACAGCAGAACTCCGAGTGGTAAACCAAAGATAACGGTGAATAGGCCTGATACACCCAAGATTTGCAGTGTCTCTATGGAAGCTTTACCAACCTCTTCCCAACGTACGGTTGAAAAATCCATCTAACGTAGCACCTCCACATCAAGTCCCTCAGCGGTCAATTCGGATATCGTCCGATCAATCGCATTGGAATCACCTTCGAACCGAACGGTCAGCTGACCATAAGGAACCTGTTTAATCGTAGAGATCGTCCCTTGCAGGATGGCAAAATCCACACCCGTCTTACGAACCGTCCTGGACAAAATCGCTTCATATGTTTTGTTCCCCAGAAAGGATATCTTCACAAGTTTGGAAGCAATCCCTATCTGCAGTTCAACGCCTGCATTCGCCAGAGCCGTCTCTTCCAGAGCCAGTCCTGCTTCATGGTCTCGCATCATGAAGTCCCGCGTAATTGCATGCTGCGGCTTCAGGAACACTTCTGTTACAGGTCCCTGCTCCACAATGCCGCCTTGATGAATGACAGCCACCTTGTCACAGATGTTCTGAATGACATGCATCTCATGTGTAATCAGCACAATCGTAAGGTTGTACTTTTCGTTAATGTCGAGCAATAACTTCAGGATTGAATTTGTCGTCTGCGGATCAAGTGCTGAAGTAGCCTCATCACAGAGAAGTACATTTGGATCACTCGCAAGTGCTCTGGCAATCCCTACACGTTGTTTCTGTCCACCCGATAATTGAGCTGGATATTTGTTGCTGTGGTTCTCCAGACCAACCAGATTGAGCATTTCCTTCACTTTGCGATCAATGGCATCCTTGGGTGTATTCACAAGCTTTAGTGGAAAAGCTACATTGTCATATACCGTTGCCGAGGATAACAGATTAAAGTGTTGAAAAATCATGCCGATCTTGCGTCTCTGTTGCTGCAATTCGGTTTTGCTCAGCGCTGTCAGGTTGACCCCGTCAACCCATACTTCACCCTCCGTAGGCCTTTCCAGCAAATTAATACAGCGAATCAATGTACTCTTGCCCGCTCCGGAATGGCCTATCACTCCGTAGATTTCACCCTTTTGGATGTTCAAATTCAGCTCGGATAAAGCAGTTGTAGCTTTTTTCCCTTTGCCGTACGTTTTCGTTAACCCTTTTAATTCAATCAATCGCACTTGCCCCTTTCCAACCACCTACATGTATCTTTACCCGATCTTAAGGAAAACTCCCCTTTAAGTACAAAAAAGAGCCCTTTGCAGATACAAAGAGGGCTCTTCACGTGAAAGAATATACCTTCTCATCTGCCAAAATCGTGCCTTGCACCATTTTGTAGGAATTAGCACCTAACATCTATAACGAATGATACATGTATCATGTCGGTTACAAATCGGTTGCCGGGCTTCATCGGGCCTGTCCCTCCGCCGCTCTCGATAAGAAATATGTTGTTGTAGGATTTTATAAGTTCATGTAGTTCATGCTTTATAATGTGAACGTAAACTTTGAAATATTAGTTCAATCTTCGTCCTTATGACCATTCTAATTAAAACTCAGTATATTCCAAGTATTCCGATTTGTCAAAGGGAATTATTTCTTTTCCATATATTATTGATATAACGATAAGAGGTTGTTAACGTTTCACAAACCATATCCACGCCTTGACGCATTTCCTGCACATGCTGATTCAGATCCTCCAACTTCACTTTACCTTGCAATGTCTGGTGAAGCTGCCACAGGTCATCGTGCATTTCTGAGTTCATGTAATGAATCTCCATGTTACGTCGTTTACGCAGCTTACTCATCGGTTCCCGATACGAATCCTTGATCTGAATCAATCGCAACGCAAGATCATGATGCTCCCTCGCATAATCGAACTGCCTTAACACCGTAAAATAAGAAAAATGCGCTTTTGTATTTGAAGTATTCAACTGGAATATTTCATTTAATACGGTGCCGACTTTATCCAGAATGGCAAAGCAGCGAATGAAGCCATCTTTGTAAAAATACACATACCGGGCATACTCAGCTTTTTCAGCTGGCGTCATATCATCCGTTGAACCTGCAACGACCTTTTTACGAAAATGAGCAGCAGCAAAACAGCTTTGCTCCAGTTCATCCAGAGAGGAGATGAGTCCCTGAGTCCACACATACAGCTTCCGATAGTCATGGGTGGGATCATGGTCCACATGCATCTGTCGTTGAAATAGCTCAAGCGTATGCGCCATTGCGTCCATCGCTTCCTTCAATTTACCTTCGTTTATACGCGGTTTTTCCCCCAGCAACGTTCGCAGCATATACAACCTCCTCTTTTCCAATTCAACAAGAATTCATCACCGTAACACTTCATCCATTCCGTGTAATTGCTGCTTGCCATAGGTTGCCCTGATCCCCCTGACATCAAACAAAGTCCACCTGTCCAATGATGTACATCACTGGATGGTGGACTTTCATATTTAGCCCAAGTACCTTTGGAAAAAGAATGGATCTATATCTTAGAAACGATTAGCCGGGCGATGCAGCTTGTACACCAGGAAACTCATATACGTTAAGACCCCGAACAATATGGCAATATCCAACATATGAGCAAGAGCTACAAACATGTATACTTCCGGACGGTTCATTGTCACCATCATGAAAATACCAATGACTACTTGCATCAGAATAAGAACAACGGATACCACACCCAGAGTACGCATTTCCTTGTTGTCCGGATGATTACGGTAAGCGAAGTGACCCAAAATTGCGATTACAATGACGAGCGACGCAGCTGCTGCACGGTGAGCAAAAGCAACCGCTACCCCACCCGAAAGCTCAGGAATAATCTGCCCGTTACAGAGCGGAAATCCAGAACATCCGCCGGCAGAATCCGTGTGACTCACAAATGCACCTGTGTATACCACGAGATATGTGTAAATGGTGGAAAACCAGACCAGATTCCTGAATTTTTTACTAACCCGAGGGTATTTATTCAGACGCTCCAATCCACCATCTTTTGCCTCCTGCCTTATGCCCAGCGCCATCATTAGGGAACTGGCAAAAGCAATCAGTGCAAAACCGAAATGCAGTGCCATAACTGCTGAAGATTGGGAGAAGACGACGGCAAAAGCCCCCATAATACCCTGGACGATAACAAATACCAAGGTTAAGAAAGAGAACAATTGCAGGTCACGGCGTGACTTGCCGAACCGCAGAAAAGCAACAAACGAGGCTATGGACAGAAGTCCAGCCAGTGCGCTTACAGCACGATGGGAATATTCAATAAGTGAAGCCACAGTATGTGCAGGAACGAGTTTTCCGTTACATAAAGGCCATTCTGTTCCGCAGCCAAGGCCCGATTCCGTTTTGGTTACGATGCCTCCACCAAAAGTGGCCAGAAACATGACGAGACAGGTTAATACGGTTAACCATTTAAACAAAGTTAAGTGTTTCAATTTTTTCTCACCCGCTGTTGGTTTAAGATGGCGAAGAATATTCTCCGCTTGTTTCGGTACTTTGACACTTATTTCACAACTAAATTCATTATACCGGATAAAATGTTCATTGACGCCCGCGCTTTGTGACAAAATGTTAACGTCTGGTGAAATAATGACCGACAGGTCATTGAAGTTATATCTATGAGGGATATGCCAGTTAATTGCATCTTGAACAGAGCCCTGAACACACAAACGCCATTTCCCTATTTCAAGAGAAATGGCGTTTCATCTAGTATACCCTTTAACAACATGAACCTGTCATACTTTTATAATCATTTATGGATCGTGTTGTACACTTCGACTGCGCGATCCAGGAACTGCTCAATCTCTTCTCTCGACTTGCGCAGCTTGTTCACATACCGTACAAGTTCACGGCCATCTGTATACGCCACAAAGCTAGGAATGCCAAGAATATTCTGCTCTTCACTAACCGTTCCAACCTGATCCACGTCGACCTCAATTAAAGTCAGTTCACGTGCATATTTCTCTTCAACCTCAGGCATAAACGGATCGATGTATTTGCAGTCACCACACCAGTCTGCCTTGAATACGGCAATCGTCAAACGCGGGGATTGGATGGCTACATCAAAAGCCGGTTTGGAAGTAATCTGTTCCATTCGATTCATCTCCCTTTCTGTACCTTGTCTTACCCTAAGTGAAGCAAATTGGCGAGTGGAAGTCAAATAATCAGCGCATACTTAGAATAAACCACATGGACTGTGCATTTAAATGCAGTACATCATGAAAGGATGTCACATCATGACTTCCATCAGAACCGATTCTTCCAGCGAACAGCATCACGGGTCCCTCTTGCAGATTGTCCGTTCCATTCCGGGTGCTGCCCGGGAAATCTGGCGTGGCAAACAAGCTGCATGGCAAGCTTCAGCACAGCTTCGTCACCCAATGCGTGACATCCAGTGGGATACCGATACGGCAGCTGCCCTGCAGTCTGAAGTGGAGCGTTTGTTACCTGCCAGCAGCAAGTCTTTTGCACGTACGGACCAGGTTCAAAGCGCACTCGTCTGCGAAGAAGATTGCATCATCCTGGAAGAGATTAAGACACTCACTCAAGAGCATAATCGGAGTAATATCACTCGCACGGCAGCCTATCTCGAATGTTATGAACAATATCCTGAACTGCATTGGGCACTGCTGGCCCATATGGTCTCTCGTAACGGTGGTTATCACATGACAGATCTTCAGAGTGATTTGATGCATAATCTTCAAAATCAGAGCGATCGCGAGCATATGTACCGGCTGCTGGAGCGATGCAATGCACTCATTTTCCAGGATGCCTATCCCCAGCTTCAGCTGTATATGCACAGTCGCCGGATCGGACGAAGTTGTTTCCATCTCTTGTCACACTTTCACGTGTCGGCGTTCATGACGCCGTTTTGGGAACGCTTTTGGCTGGAACGGTGCAGTTCACTGCTTAGTGTGGCATTAATTATTAATGAGCAGAACTATATCGAGAGCCGGGTCGTGCAACATCCTTATTTTCAAAAAGAAGTACTCTCCAAACCCGCATTCCATCTGCATAATCTGGCCGGTCTGAATCATATCGTCTTTCCTCTTGGGCGGGGAGCAGGACTCGCAGGACGCGTCATTGAACATTTTGGCAAATTGGATGAGCGAATCATGTTTGGCAAAGGGCTATATGCCCTGTTGTTTGGAATGGAGCAAGTACACACACAAGTGTTGGCATTCGCACGTTCGGTTCCCCATCGTGGCTCGCGTGCCGAATATTGGCCTGGCCTGTTTACCAATCATGAAGACGAGGCAGGTGATCAGACATTATACGCTCAAGCGCTACTTGATGAAGAATGGCTTCCAGAAGGGCAACGACTATATAGTCCGGAACTGCTCGCCGTATGGGGGGACACGCCTTATGAACCGATTACCAGACAAGACTGGCTTCAGACTCGGGATTGTCTCGGTTATCTGACGGCACCGCGCCGGCCATGGCTGTTTGAGATGAGTCACGAACACCGGTATGGTATGCTGAAAACAGCACTGGCTCATGATGCTAAAGCCATCACACACTGATGCTGAGGATTGACAAATATATAAAAAGCCCTGTCCGCTTCAATAGCAGACAGAGCTTGTATCCTATTTTCACAACATATTGGAGTTTGAATGATGCTCCTTGTATTCTTAACCTCTTTGCCCAGCTCCACGTTGGAGACGCATAAGTGGACGGAGAATTTTTTGCAGAATACGGGGATAACTGCCCAGCTCGTCCTTGCGCAGGACACGCAGCACAACCATGAGAACCAGATACACCACCACCACAAGCACACCAACCACAAGGCAGGTAAACAAGAAGGATACACGCGCTGGCAGGAACAGTCCAAAAATCATATTTCCAATCCAGTTCGTTGCAAATCCTACACCTGCTGCAAGCAAGACCGTAATGATAAACCCTTTCCAACGATCTCCCATGATGGAGAAATCAACGATTTTGCGCAGGACACGCAGATTCAGGTATGTGATCACCAGGAAACACAGTGCCGTTGCAATAATAATGCCGTAAATACCGAAGATTGGCGCCAGAATCAAACTTGCGACCAATTTGATCACAACACCTGCTGCCACACTCACCATCGTAATCCGCGGTTTACCCACCCCAAGCAAGATGGAGTTGGTGGTCATCATCGTAATCTGGAAAATGGTACCGAATGTCAGCAAGGCAATGATCGGCGTTCCATCCAGATTGGTAAACAGCAATCCGTTGACCGAATACGCCGCCGCACATAGTGCAATGACAATCGGCATACCTGTCAGAATCGAAATGCGCAACGCAAGTGTAACCTGATTCTTCAGATGGGCTTCATCTTTGCGGGCAAATGCTGCCGAAATGACAGGCACCAACGACTGACTCAAAGCGATAGCCAGAATCGGAGGAATACCCGCAATACTTTGGGCCTTCGCACCAAGGATCGCAAGGACACCTGTCGCTTCTTCGAGTCCGATCTGGCCACTAAGCAGTGGAACCACAAGGGATGAATCGATGAAGTTAATGGCTGGAACTGCAAGTGAGGACAGCACAATTGGAATAGACAGCTTGAAGATATCACTGTAGATACCTCGCATCGGTAGCTGCTTTGCAGGCTCGTAATTCAATTGGGCCGCGCGGTCGCTACGACGCAGCTTCAGGGTGAAGTACAACATGACACCAAAGGCGCCCACACTTCCTAATACCCCACCAAATGAGGCACCCGCAGCAATCGTTTGGTCATCATAATTCCATTGCAGCATAACATAAGCCACGATAATGGCTGTACCTACACGGGCGAACTGTTCCACAATCTGTGAAATACCGCCTGCTGTCATGTTGCCACGTCCCTGGAAATATCCACGCATCATCGCAATGGCTGGGAACAGCAGCAAGGCTGGAGCCAAAGCGCGAATGGCGCTGACCGATGCCGGTACTTTGGAGACATACGTGGCATAATAAGGTGCCGCGAACCACAACAAAGCAGACATGACTACCCCGGCGACAGCCGCAAAGATCAGGGCTGCACGGTAGATCTGTTGGGCTTCACCCGCACGTCCGAGCGCATAACGTTCCGACACCATTTTGCTAAGTGTACTTGGTATGCCCGCCGTTGCTACAGTTAACAGCATTAAATATACCGTATTGGAGATCGTAAACGATGCGTTACCGACGTCTCCGAGGATATGCTCAAGCGGTACCCGCTGAACCAATCCGAGTACTCTCGCGATCAGCGCAGCGGCCGCCAGAATGAGCGTACCCCTTATGAATGTTTCTTTCTTAGACAAACGAATTCCCCTTCTTTCCTCCACACCGGACATGCATCCCGTTGAAGCTAATCCTGAACAATTAGGCGAATCTTACCACCCAGATAATAAAGAGAACAATCATGACGATTTGCAAAATAATTTTCATCACGGTGCTCGTAAATAGCCCTACCACGGAACCAAATCCGACTTTTGATGCTTTGGAAGGTGAAGACCCTCCGATTAGTTCCCCGATAAAAGCACCGATAAATGGTCCCAATACCAGTCCGAATGCCGGAATGACAAATGGGCCAATGATCACACCAATGGTACTGAGCGTGGTCGATAACTTGGAGCCACCAAACTTCTTCACGCCCCATGCGCTGACGACATAATCAGCCACGAACAACACAACCACAATCAGAATCTGGATGATCCAGAACCACACACCGAACGGATCAAAACTAAAGAACCAGCCGTAGACCAGAAACGCGAAGAAAATCGCTACAGCACCAGGCAGTATAGGATAAACCGTTCCAGCCATCCCCACTGCAAACAGCAGCACAATTATAATCCAGGCAACGGTTGCGAGCAAAGGTTACTCCCCCTTCAAAATATGTTCACGAATCACTTCGACGATGCCGTCTTCATTGTTACTCGCTACGATGAGATCAGCCGCTTCCTTCACCTGTTCCTGCGCATTGCCCATAGCCACGCCAAGACCCACGGCCTCAATAACAGCCAGATCGTTCAAGCTGTCTCCGACAGCAACAACTTCGGACATCTCGATGCCCAGCAGCTTGCAGACTTCCGCTACACCACTAGCTTTGGATACGCCAGCAGGATTGATCTCAATATTAACGGGTGAGGAATTCGTCATTTGCAGACCACCCATTTGTTGCAGTTCCATCATGATCTGGTGACGAACTTCATCCACTTCGGTATTGAAGCCGAATTTCAACCATTCCAGACCTTCGATATTGTCCGTCCAGCGGTCACGGTTGAACAGCTCTTCCACGGAGTATGCCCAGTACCAGCTGTTATATTTCTCACCGATCTCCTGCATTCTGCGAATCAATACCGGGTCCATCAGATGACGCATATGCAGATCATGCGGGGCTTTCCATACCTCACTGCCGTTAACGGTAACCATCGGTGTCTCCAGCCCAAGCTGCACCGCATAAGGCATCGCGTGGAATACGGCTCTTCCCGTGGATAGGCACACATGCACACCCCGACGAATGGCAATCTGAATCCACTTGGCGGTCTCCTGCGTAATTTCATGATTATCGTTAAGCAATGTTCCATCCATATCCAATGCAAGCAATTTGTATTTCAGTTCACTCATACAGTAGTTCCTCCTAGGTTGTCTCTCTCTCCAAATTGAACTCATGGATATCCATTCAGGCACTACGCGGGCAGAAAACCTTTCGATCGCTGTTATCCCCTGAACTTCTTGATTCCATCTACAATGGAAAAATCCAGTTATAAACGCGACCACTTCGTTTCTCTAGGTCCTTTCTGCCCTCTCCGTTCCACAATGGTTCTCCAGTTCAACTTAAAGGTTCTCTTTATCTGATTTTAAACATTCTTTCACAACAAGATCGCCCGGCACCCGTAACAACGGACGCTCCGGACGTCACAGCTAACGACATTTTACCACAGATCATCTGTATGCAACAAAATAACCCGTAATCGGCAGGATGACGCTACAATATCATTTTATATTGTATATCTTATATGCGGTTGCCCTTTGTAAAAGTCATACGTCCAGACACGCAGAAAACCGCCTGCCATGCAGACGGCTTGTTATAATCTTGTTTTTTCTACCTTTAATTCACATGAAATTCAATTACCGTGCCGCGAATTTGCGACGAGCGTAACGGAATACGATGCCATGTTTCGGAGACAGCAGCAGTGCGAGAACAAACAGAATTCCAGCAACCGCCACCATGCAGCCCGCGATGGAAGCATCCAGAGCGTATGCCATGATGTAACCTCCAACCGAGGAAGCTGCCCCGATCAGGACGGCATACAGAATCATTTTCCCCAGACGATCTGTGAGCAGGTAAGCCGTCGCCGCAGGTACAATCAACATGCCCACCACGAGAATCGAACCAACGCTTTCAAATGAAGCTACGGATGTCATGGAAACGAGTCCCATGAGTAGATAGTGGAACAACACTACTGGAATACCGCAGGCCGCAGCCAGCGCCGGATCGAAGGCACATAGCTTGAACTGTTTGTAGAACAGCCCAATGACGACGAGGATGACCAGCAAAGTGATGCCCAGCATCCAGACTGCTCTCGGCCCGACATCCGTACCTCCAAGGGTTAGTGTATCCCACTGTACATAAGCGATCTCGCCGAACAAGACACAGTCCAGATCCAGATCAATGTGCTGAGCGTTCAAACTAATGAGAATGACCCCTACGGCGAAGAGTGCTGTGAACACAATTCCGATGGAGGCATCAGACGAGAGTCCCCCTGCCTGCAAACTCTGTATGAAGAACACGGTCAGTAGTCCAAACACGGTGGCACCGAGCAGCATCCACAAAGAATCTCTGGAACCGCTCCACAGGAAAGCAATCGCAATACCAGGGAGAACCGCATGGCTTATCGCATCCCCGACCAGAGCCATTCGCCGCAAAATCAGAAAACAACCGAGGATGGCACAAGCAGAAGATACCAATACAGCCGTTAAGATAATCCAAAACGTTACCATTACATCTCCCCCCGTTCCTGCTGATTCCGCTGTGTGGCGAGAGTCTGAAGTGTAGCCCGCTCTTCACGCATATACGCGGATTTGGCCTGAATACTGCGTAACCGTCGAGCTAATAATCCACGACGAGGAGCGAGCAAGGCTGATCCGGCAAACAACACCGTAGCCGCAAGAACAGTTACAGGACCTGTTGGGAGATTAGGTACAAGTGTGCTGAAGATGGTTCCTGTTGCTCCACTCAATGCACCAAATATGCCGGCCAACACCACCATCAGTGCGAGTGAGTCGGTCCAGCAACGTGCCGCTGCTGCCGGAGTTACCAGCAAGGCTGCAACAAGCACCACACCAACCGCCTGAATCCCGGCCACCACCGCGATTACAGTCAAGAGCAGAATAAGCTGCTCCAACATGGCAACTGGCAGTCCCATACCTCGTGCAAATCCCGGGTCAAAGCTGACCAGTTTGAATTCCTTGAACCAAGCCAGACAGGCGATCAGTAGCACGAGACATACGCCCCCCATGACATACACATCCGTCATGACCATGGATGCCGCCTGCCCAAACAAATATTTATCAAGTCCGCTTTGGCTTCCGCTCGCTCCATGCTGGATACGTGTCAGCATCACTACACCAATCCCGAAAAATACGGTCAACACAATGCCCATCGCCGCATCTTGCTTGATCCGGGAGTAGCGCGTAATCCACGAAATTCCGAAGGTAGCAACGATACCAGCCACCAGCGCACCAAACAGGAATAATCCTACAGACTTCGTTTCCGTCAACATAAATGCAATACAGATCCCAGGCAGAGCAGCATGAGCAAGGGTGTCCCCCATCAGACTCTGCTTACGAAGGAAGGTGAAGGAGCCAATAATTCCACTGCTGAATCCAAGCAGCAGACAGCCAAGCAATATCCAACGTGTATTGGGGTCGGACAAGATGGCAACGATCCAGTTCCACATGTACTACACCTGGCCTTTCTCCGTCCGGCTTCCGATCATCGCAATCCGGCCTCCGTACGTTTCTTGCAGTGTATCCGGTACAAATACTTCACTTGTTGGTCCACCTGCCACCAGTCGTCCATTAAGCAGCAGCACATGGTCGAAGTATTCCTCAACTGTCGCCAGATCATGGTGAACAACCAGTACCGTCTTGCCTTGTTTCTTCAACTGTTCCAACAGGGAAATGATCGCTTTCTCCGTGGTAGCATCCACACCTGCAAAGGGCTCATCCATGAAATACAGGTCTGCGTCTTGCACGAGTGCCCGCGCCAGAAAGACACGTTGCTGCTGTCCACCCGACAGTTGGCTGATCTGCCGGTACATGTAATCGCCCATGCCAACTTGCTCCAGACAGTGTGCCGCCAGGTCCCGCTCTTTTTTCCCCGGACGACGGAACCAGCCCAGATGACCATACCGTCCCATCATAACCACATCGAGTGCATGCGTTGGAAAATCCCAGTCGACCGATTCTCGTTGTGGTACATATCCAATGTGGCGACGTTGTTCCCGGTACGATTGTCCGAAGATCCGTACCTCTCCATGCATCTTCGGTACCAGTCCCAGAACGGCTTTGATCAGGGTCGATTTCCCTGCACCATTCGGTCCGAGTATTCCGATGAGCTGTCCTTCCGGGATATCGAAGGATACACTGCTAAGCACCGGCTTTTTGTGATAGGCAACGGCCAAATCCCTCACACTAAGAGGAGCCGACGTAGGCTGCGTTCCCTGCAAGTGACTATTGCTCAGATTCGTAGGGGTTTGTTGCGATAAAATGGTATCATTCATAATCCTGTACTCCTCTCTTCATAGGATTCATTATTTTAAGGCTTCTACAATCGTCTCAACATTGTGGCGAATCATACCGATATATGTGCCTTCTTCCGTTCCTTCAGCCCCCATGGCATCCGAGAACAGTTCTCCACCAATGCTGACCGTATGCCCTTTTTGAGCCGCTCCGGCAATAATGGCTTCCATCGCTTTGGCAGGCACACTCGATTCAACAAAAACGGCTTTGATCTGGTTATCCACGAGATAATCTCTAAGTTCGCTAACATCTTTTGCACCGTATTCGGCTGCTGTACTAATTCCCTGAAGCCCCATCACTTTCATGCCATAAGCCTGACCGAAATATCCAAATGCATCATGTGCCGTGACCAATACCCGGCTTGCTTCCGGAATCTCCAGAATCTTCTCGCGTACCTCGGTATCCAGATCTTTGAGCTTCGCCAGGTATGTCTCTGCCTGAGCCTTGTATTCTTCCGCATGATCCGGGTCCGCCTCCACGAGCGTATCGCGCACGGCCTCTGCCGCATGCATCCAGTGGCTGACGTTAAACCAGACGTGTGGGTCATATTCCGTGCCGCCTGTGTCTTTGCCTGAGTGTAACTCCTCGACTGGAATGGTCTCTGTAACGGCTGTAACCAGCTTGCTTGAGGACATTTTCTCCAAAATGTCTGTCATTTTGCCTTCGAGATGCAGTCCATTATAGAAAATGACTTTTGCTTGTTCCAGCTTGCGAATATCACCTTGGGATGCCTTGTACAAGTGGGGGTCAACGCCCGGGCCCATGAGCCCGGTAACCTCAACATATGCTCCGCCTACCTCACGTGCTACGTCAGCGATCATGCCTGTTGTAGCGGTTACTTGCAGCTTGCCCTCGCTGCTCGTCTCCGCATCACTTGAACATGCTGAAAGTACGACAACCAGCACCAGAGCCGCTAGCGTGATGATCCCCCTCTGAATACTCCTCATCTTCACCATTAACAATTCAATCGTCCCCTTTCCCTCTCCTAAAAGTATTGTCCACATCTAATTTTGTTGTACAAGGTATTAAGTTTTAATCAAGACTAATAATGTTTCCCTTGTGCAAATTTTATCCGAAGCCAAAAAAAAAGGCAAGGGATTATTTCCCCTGCCTGTCCTCATATACATTTAATTCACTTCATGAACCTTTTGGTTACAATGCTAAAAGAGCTGATTCCCGCGATGTTCTTTGCGTTACTCTTTGTCTTTTGCTTCGTCTTTTTTCCCTTTTGGTGTCCCGTCAAGACCGTACACTTCATCGTATGCATCGAAGATTTTCCGTGCAATCGGCGACGCACTGACTGACCCGAACCCACCTTCCGGTACAACAACAGCTACAGCAAGCTTTGGATTATCCCGTGGGGCAAAGGCTATAAATACACCATTCTCTTTTTTGTTCGGTCCGGTCCCCTGCTCTGATGTTCCTGTTTTTCGTGCATAATCGTATGGGAAACCGTCAAATGAACTTACTTTGGTAACCATACCTTTATGCACTTCATTCCAGTGCGCATCGGCAAAATCAACTTCATTAAGAACCTTAGGTTTGATTTCCTTCACCACATTGCCATCCGCATCACGGATTTCCTTCACCAAGTGAGGCTCCATCCGTTTTCCTTTATTGGCAAGCATCGTCGTGTATTGTGCGAGTTGCATAGTAGTGTACTTCGCTTGTTGTCCAAACGAGGCAAACGCCAAACGTGTTAGAGCTGATTCCGTTTCATCATTATTATATTCTAAAGTGCCTAGGTATTCTTTGGGTAAATCGATACCCGTAGAGACACCCAATCCGAAATCTTTCATATGTTCATCCCACACCTTAACACCCTTAGTTGAGCCATATTTATTTAACAGGCGCTTACCCACCATATCGATCATGAAAGCATTGGAGGATTTCTCGATTGCTTTTCTGGCCGTAATGGAACCATTATAAGCGGAATGCGAGTTTCTCACTTGTCGTCCATCTTTTCCCAGAATGGCATATCCCTGATCATGATAGGTCTGTCCTGCTGTAAATAGTCCCTCTTTTAATCCAATAAGCACACTTAGCGGCTTGATTACTGATCCAAGAAGTACTACGGATTCAGCATGACTAGGCTTGGCATCATTTGGAGGGAACGACTCAGTGGTTCCGTTCCGGAATACAAACTTGATTTTGTCATAATCCCAATCGTTCGGATCATAATCCGGCATACTCGCCATCGCTACCACATTTCCCGTATCCACTTCCATGGCTACTGCATATCCGGTAATCGCCTTCGGGAGTCTGCGCAGTTCGTCCGTTATCGCCTCTTGGGCGGCCATCTGAATTTCCTTATTAATGGTGGAAACCAGACTGTAGCCTTTCTCGGGTGGAGTCTGTAGCATCGTTCCATCCGGCAGATTACGTGCATCAATATCAATGGACTGGTAGCCACTTCGTCCACGAAGTTCCTCCTGGTATTGCAGCTCCAATCCATCGAAGCCAACCTTTTCTTCCTCATGATACACAAGCCCTGGATCACGCTGGGTACTTGCCCCCTCGCGGATGGCCTTATATTTGGCAAGGCTGTCTGGTGCTCGCTTGAACTCTCTTGTATAACCGACAACCTGAACGGCTACACCATCCGGGTCATATTTCCGTATGTTTTCTTCCAGCACCATCACGCCTGGATATTCCGCTTTTTTCTCCATGAAAAAGGCAATTTCTTTGGTCGATAGATCAGACTTCACCAGCCTCGGCACATATCCGAACGTTTTCTGGTAATCCAGATCCAGCCGTTTAATGATCTCTTCCGCGTCCGGCTGCTCCTTGTCCCCTGGATTAAACTGCTTAAACACAGCCGCGAGATCATGAGCCAGTTCCTCTGCTTCCTGCCTGCGTTCATCGTTCCGATAATCCTCATATAAGAGCACATACAGGGACTGTACAGGTTCCGAGTAAGCAAGTGCAATTTTTCCCGTAGCATCATAGATGGGACCACGAACAGGTGCCAGCGGAATATCTTTGGTATTACGACTCGTTTCCATATACGTCAGTTCAGGCCCCTCCACAAACTGCACAAAGGCCAACCTGAAAATAAGGATACTGAATATGACAAATGCCGCGAAAAAAAACAGATTCAGCCTTGCGGTGGAAGGCTTATTGACGGGTGTGTCTTCCTCAGCCATGGGTTTCTTCTTCAATCGGTTAAACATGTTTTGAGCCTCTCCCGTTCCTCTATAAAAATAAAATATTTAATCCGTATTGTGAACGTATTCAATCCAGTATTTAATCCTTACTCATCCAAGTCTACCAAAGGTTAGCTGTCACGTCTTTCAATTTTTGGTTACATTTTCGTAATCAGAAATGTACACTACCCAATCTACCGATTCCAATGTAAACACTGACATATCAACGTTATCTCGTTCTTCAAAAAGCGTTTACCCTTCTCTTATATAAACGTCGCACAGCTCATATGGTTACATATTAATGCAACTAATTAACTCACTCTTATGACCCAATCTCCGCGTAAAACAAAAAAAGAGGACCCATAGGGTCCTCTCTGTAATCAATGCATCACATCACTGTGCGCCTGATTCCGATTCTGAATCTTTATTTTTGTCCTTTTTCGGTACACCGTCGAGACCGAATTCCTCGTCATAGGCATCGAAGATCGCACGTGCAACCGGAGCCGCACTACTCGAACCAAATCCCCCTTCGGGGATAACCACAGCGACAGCAAGCTTCGGATTATTACGTGGTGCGTAAGCGATAAACACCCCGTTATCCACCAGTTTACCGCCGACGAGTTGCGTCGATGTACCTGTTTTTCTGGCAAAATCATAAGGGAAGCCGCTAAATGCCGAAACCTCGGTAGCCATGCCTCGTTGCACCTCGTTCCAGTAGGCGTCGTTAAACTCTACCGTGCTGAGTACCTTCGGTTTAACTTTCTCAACCACATTACCTTCCGAATCCCGGAACTCGTTAACCAATTGTGGTTCCATCCGTTTTCCTTTGTTCGCAAGCATCGTGGTGTACTGTGCTAACTGCATGGTTGTGTATTTTCCTTGCTGACCGAAGGAGGCATACACAAGTTTAGTGAGGGAGCTCTCTTCACTTCGGATATACTCCAAATAACCAGGATATTCATTCGGCAGATCAACTTCCGTCTTCACGCCAAGACCAAACTGCTTCATGTAATCATCCCATACGCCAATGCCCTCTGCACCATACTTCGAATACAGCTTCTTCCCGATCTCGTCGATCATGAACACGTTGGAGGAATGCCGAATCGCATCATGCGGACGCATCGCACCGTACACATGCCCTGATGAGTTCTGTACTCTACGGTTGTCTCCACCAAAGGTCGTTGAACCTCTATCCGAATATACGGTATTTGTAGTGAAGAACCCTTCCTTCAAACCGATCAAAACACTAAGCGGTTTGATCGTGGAACCGAGCAAGACTACAGACTCAGCCCGCTTGCCTGTATCGTCTGGCGGGAAGCCTCGGATCGTACCATTTTGATAGATATATTTTATTTTATCGTAATCTTCATTGCTTATACCGCCGGTTCTCCATACATTGGTATCATAATCCGGCATACTTGCAGCAGATACGATTTTTCCCGTATCCACTTCCATTGCAACTGCAAATCCGGTCTTTGCATTCGGATGCAATCGACCAGAAACCGGGTTCCGATGAAGCCAGCTCAACTGATCCAGAATAGCTTGTTCTGTTTTCACCTGAACGTTCTTGTTAATGCTGGATATCAGGTCATAACCTTTCTCCGGCGGGGTAGAACCAGCTACACCTTCAGGCAAGTTACGCAAATCGACATCGACGGACGTATATCCGCTTTTGCCACGCAGTACATCCTGATATTGCAGTTCCAGTCCATCAAAACCAACGAATTCATTCTCTGTATACACCAGACCCGGATCCGTTTGCGTTTTGTTGGCCTCGTCCACTTCTTTGTATTTATTCAAGGATTTCGAGCTTCTGAACTTCTTGAGATATCCGATGGTCTGAACCGCTACCGTATCCGGATCATAGAACCGCACACTTTCCTCAACAACCTGGATGCCTTTGAACTCATCCTTATGCTGGAGGAAATAAGCAACTTCCTCCTCGGACAGATCGCTCTTAATGAGCCGTGGCATGAAGCCGTTCGCCTTGCGTGAATTCAAGTCCATCTCTTCAATGATCTGTTCGACCGTAAGTGACTCTGAATCCTTCAGCTTGTACTGTTCGAACACATCATGCAAGCGGGTTGCAATATCCTGCACTTCCCCTATGTTGGGACTCGGTTTCCCATCAACATCCCCATAGTTTTTATACAGCGTCAGGTATAGCGACTGAATGGGCTTGGAGTAAGCCAACTTCACCTCGCCTGTAGAATCATAGATCGTGCCTCTCACTGGAGGAAGCGGTACATCCTTGGTAATGTTACTTGCTTCTTCCTGACTAAGCTCAGGCCCTTCGACAAATTGTAAAAACGCCAAACGTACGATAATAACGCTAAAAATAACAAAGGAAGCGAAGAAAAATACATTCATCCGGTAGCTAAATCGCCGTTTGTCTGTAAGTTCATCCTTCTCATTGGAATGCTTTTTCATCCATCCTACCTCTTTCATGACTTGATGCATACCGCTCAAACTGATTCTTCCCGGCATGATAACCTGGCAACGTCGTCATATTACGGACTCATGTCCATTGTTTGGTTAAGCTGATTGATCCTTCAGATGGGTGTCGGCAAAATTCGGAGGATTGAACCAGTCCCCACTGATCGCCCATGTCGGGTCAAGCGGAACCCAGCTCTCGGAATCACTCAGATACACTTCATTCCACGCATGCGGACCGTACCCTCCTTGGCCGTTATAACCAAGTCCTGTAACCACTTTGACTTCAAGTCCTTGTGAACGGGCCATCACAGCATAGAGACGGGCATAATCAATACATACGCCTTTGCGTGTATCAAATGTATTCTGCGGATTCTGTTCATGCCATATGCCCTTTTGCTCATAGTCATCCACTTTACCATAGTCATACTGAATACGTGAACCTACCCAGTCATATAGCGCTCTTGCCTTTGCCTCATCTGTCGATTGCCCTTTGACAACCTCTCTCGCAGCCGATTCAATATCCGTCGGAATATTATGGTCAATGACTTCATATTTGCGTTGCAGGATGCCGCCCAGTTCCTTCTGCACAGCCTGCGTAAATACGGGAAGCTTGTCCTTGATAAACGTACCAGACAACGGTTCAATAACCGATTTGGCCCCTTGCATATAGATGGGAGATGCCTCCACATATCGACTGAACATACTCCCGGGGTAAAGACTGACGATCATGAACAACACGGCAATGACAATCATTCCACGGACGGAGCCTATGATCGTGCCAATCAATGCACCCGTCAACCGACTAAACATACCTTTAGGCGCACTTTCCTCGGCCGATCCCTGCCTGCTACTGAAAATTAATGAAGAGAGCAATCCGAGAACCAATCGGATGAGTCCATAGCTAAGCACAAATAATACAGCGAACCGCATGAGCGGAAAATCTGCAATCGCCGTAATCAACGTATAATACATCTGTTCCCACCGGTTCAGCTCCCGGTTAGGCATGGCTGAAGCATACTCAGACAGCCAATGCTGTACATATGGCGCAAGCCACAATGTTAAACCGATCGACAACAGAATACCAATAACCGCCATAATGCCATCCATCAGGAACCCAAAGAGTCTGCCTGCTGAACGTGAAGCTCCTCTGGACCAACCCTGCAATAATGAAGCAGCCACAATCAGCAACAACATAATCGTGATGCCATTCAATTCCTTCAGGCTGTCCAGCCAATTCTGCAGCACGTACCGATTCCCCCTTTACTACGATGCTGGTGCTGTTTTGTTCTCCTGTGCCTGTTCGACAAATGTACGTATCGTTTCGTTGTCGAGTTTCCATTCGCCAAGTGAAATTCCGCGGAAGGTCACATCCACTTTATCGGATTGATTTCTGCCCTTAATTTCCACATTGGGACTTGTGATGGTAAATGCTCCATCCGATCCTTTGACGTAAGTTGCTTTGGAAGCTTCCTTCAGCATCATGCTAGTTGCTTCCTTCTTCAAGGTGTCCATCGTACTGGATTGCACGTCTGTCACTGTCTGTTTGATCTGATCAATGGAGATGCCGCTGTATATCAGTAGAGCCGCAATAATGATGATGGCAATCAACCATTTCAATACGGTTTTGACCACATTCAGAACAAAGAACAATATGATCAGCGCAACCACGATCACCAACCAGTTCTGCATCAGAAACTCTTTGATTACTTCTATGTTCATGACTACACCTTCCGTATTTGAATTCATTCGTAACACTCCCGAATATTATACATGATTTCCGAAGCCGCTGTCAGCTAAGCCCTCTCCCTTAAAAATAAACGGTCTAAGTTCGTCCCGCCAGGCGTACAAGTAGTACCATAAGGTTCTGCTGGCGAACGGGAACACGTTCAAGACCTGTAGTTTGCACATGCATCGCTTAACAAGGAGGGGCTTATGTGAAAACGGCCATCTGGCTATACCTGTTTTTGTTCCTTGCTGTATTCGATCTGCACGCCCAGTATCCCATTCTGACTCCTTTTGCCATCTCGCTGGGAGCCGCCCCTACTTTCATTGGCTGGATGATGGGCATCTATTCCTTGACGCATCTACCTGGCAATCTCATTGCCGGAACACAAATTGATAAACATGGCAGTCGCCGCTACATTGTATTCAGTCTGCTCGGGGCTGGATTCATCCTGCTCCTGCAAGCCTACGTCCAGACACCATGGCAACTACTCGCGCTGCGTTCCGTCAGCGGTTTTGTACTGGCCTTTCTGTCTCCTGCATGTCTCGCCCTGCTTGCACAGTTATCCAGCGATCCGGTGAAACAGGGAAAGTATATGTCGGGACACGGGGTAGTACATACCCTCGCTTCTGTGGTATCTCCCGCAGCAGGTGCGATCATTGTGGGTTCCATGGGATTCTCTGCTACATTCTCAGGCTTGGGTTACTTGCTCATTCTTACAGGTGTGATTGCTTTCATGACCATGCCTCGTGGCATCATCAAGCAGCATGAGAGAGTGACTGAACCTGCCAAACCTGACGTTTCACCAGTAGATGCCAAAAGTGCATTCCTCCCGGTGTCCTGGCGCTATTTTGCCCTGCCTCTGGTTATTGCTTGTGCTCAAGGGATTCTCTTCTTTGAGCTGCCCCTGCGGGGAGGAGGGCATTCATCCATCATGTCTACCGGGTTGTTATTTTCCATTATTAGCATTGGAGCTCTTTTCACACTGAGCATGTTATTCCTTAACCGGTATTCCCCCAAGCTACGTCTGGTTGCGGGTGTGCTGCTGATGTCCTTGTGTTTCTTTGCAATGGCCGCCATTCCGCAAATCCCGTTGTCCACCGTATTATTTGTACTCGGGATGTCCAAAGGCATTATCTTTCCAGCTATGGCAACCCTATTTATCCGTCTGAGCGGAGGAAGCAGGTTGGGCCGTATTTTCTCGCTGCAATCCATTGCCACATCCATCGGCTCTTTTATCGGCCCAATCACAGCCGGGCAACTTCGTGTCGGGTTATCGCCCTATTTCATCGCCTTTGTTTTGTTAATGATAGGTATGCTGTTGCTTCCATACTATACATCCAGACGCGAAGCTTCCCTCGCCGATCCGAAAAGTATATTGAATTAGGCCAGTATTTTCATTAGCTTTGCATCATTCCCCCATTTACAGCTAAACTATATAAAATGGAATGACTTTTTACACACGAACGGAACGGCCTAGGGGGCATAAGCGCTGCTTCAAGATTTCAACTTTTTCTTAAATATCATCATTAGGTATGGACGATCATTGGAAGTAGTGAAGGGGACGGAATCGATTTTGAAGAAGCGGTAGCGTTCGCCTTTGTCTCCATATTTCAACCTTAAAAAATAAAATCAATCAGAAATTTGGAGACAACAGCGATCGAAGGAACGATCCGTAACCGTAACGGCCACTACTGATCAGAATTAATTCCTGATGTATGTGAAGAAGAATTCAGAAATCAGACGTGCTCCTGTCCGCGTGGTGAACAGTGTAAAGAAAAGGAGTCCATTTTATATAATCAGTCGATTTTCGCTGCAACATTTCCCGGGGAATGTCGACATAAGCTCTCGAACAAGAGGTGAATACCATGCCTATTCATGTCATTGTGGAAGGTAAGAATGACCGAAGCAAATTGAAACGTCTGGTTGGTCCCGAGATCAACATTCTATGTACGTTTGGAACACTTAATTCACTCAAACTGGAAACCCTGCGCAAACAAGTCGGGTATGATGAAGTTTATTTATTTATGGATAATGACAGTTCCGGCAAAAAAATTAGAGGTGTGCTTCGGGATGCTTTCCCGGATGCAGTACAGATGTATACACGCCGAGGATATGCTGGTGTGGAAGGAACACCTGATGAGTATATCATCGCCCAGCTGGAGAAAGCCGGGTTAGAGACATACATCCAATACCCTGAACATCCTTCCTTTTAAAAAGAAATGCCAAAAGGCTGCCTTTCGGTTGATATCCAACCTGAAGGCAGCCTTTACAATAGGAGTAGTATCCGATAATTATTCCTTGATCAGATTGCGAATATCCTCGGCAATTACAGCAGGTACAACATCCTCTGTATTGAACGCATTATATACCTTGCGAAGCTGGTTATTCTGATCCACCAAGCCAATCATATTCATATGGGCAAAATCGTCCTTATTCTCGCCTTCAATCAGGATTTGGAATGAATCCCTGGCGAACTGTTTTGTTTTGTCCATATCCCCTCGCAAGAAGTACCATCCGGAATAATCCGCATGGAAGCGATCCGCAAACGTCTTGATCTTCTCTCTTGTATCGACTTTCGGGTCGAATGAAATGGAGACAAACGAGACATCTTTACCAAAGGTGTCGTCCTCTTTCAACAGATCCTGCACCTGGGATAACGTGAACGTCGTAATAGGGCATACATCCGGACAACTGGTGAAATAAAAGTAGAACAAACGGACCTTTCCTTGAGTATCCTCCAGGGATACCGTACTGCCATCTACATTTTCCATGGAAAAGGATTGGATCTCGCGAATCTCGGGTAATTTCTCCTTACTGGCAAATACGGTGCCCCACATCAGATACACAGCCATAATAAGTGCGAGCCCAAGCAATATCCATGTCCATTTGTACTTTTTCAGCATCTTTCTCGTCCCTTCTGTATCTTCCTTTTGTGAATACGCATACATATTTGAACTTAAAAACACGTTTGTTTAACTTCATCCATCTACTGTGACATATGTACTCCAAGAAACCTACTTTTTATGAGATTCTATATTATTGTAACGGTTTGACGTAACAATGCCCATACATATTTATGGAACATCTTGAACGCGTAGGCTCTGACGAAATCCCGCTCACTATCCGATATAAAGTTTATCACAGGAAATGCTGAAATAGTTTGACAAACTACGTACATTTATTGGGTATGGACCAGGTTATTGTCATAACTTTGAAATTAGGGATGTTTTGCATCCTGACAGACGGATATTATACACTATATATGGGTATCACCTAGATAGAGAAGTAATATGCCTTAGAACGATACACCACACAAAGGAGACGTTTATGGATACCTCTACACATTTTGTCATGGGGATTGGTTTAGCCGGTCTGGCTTATGTCGATCCTGTCGTTGCGTCCAACCCTATGCTTGCAGCTGCGGTAATGGTTGGCACGATTGCCGGTTCACAGGCCCCTGACATCGATACTGCGTTACGTCTCAAAAGCAATTCGCTTTATATTCGGAATCATCGGGGCTTGTCACACTCCCTGCCATTTCTCCTGTTATGGGTTCTGCTCATCACCGGCGTCATCGCACTGATATTCCCTGGTGTCCCCATTGGACATGTTGCCACCTGGACCGCTGTAGCCGTAGGCGTTCACGTATTCACCGATCTGTTCAACACCTATGGAACCCAAGCCGCCCGACCTTTTACGGAACGCTGGATTGCCTGGAATATCATTCATATTTTTGATCCGTTTCTATTCACTACGCATGTCGTAGCTATCCTCTTATGGGCCTTTGATCTGATCGCCCCTGCACCACTCTTCGTTACGTTGTATAGTTTGACCGGTTTATATTATATATGGCGAACGATTGCTCGTGCCCAAGCGGTCAGAAAAGTTAGACGTCTGGACAACAGCCCAGAACAAGCAAAATACATCGTAATTCCAACGATATCCTGGAACCGCTGGCATGTGGTTAAACGAGTTAAGGATGGCAGTTATGTGATCGGAAAAATGGATGGTTCGAACCTGGTATGGAGTCTGCATGCCTCGTCTTCTACTCATGCGGCCGTTGCTGCTTCACGCAAATCACCGGAAGTCAGTGCTTTCCTCTATTTCACCTCCTATGCGGTGGCAGAGGTTGAAGAGCTGCCTGCCGGTTACAAGGTCCGCTGGGCAGATGTACGTTATCGACACCGGAAGCAATATCCATTTGTCGCGGTAATTGTGATGGATCGAAATTTTGAAACGATCGATACGTATGTAGGCTGGTTAAGCGATGAGAAGATGGATAAAAAACTTTTATCCGCACGCCCTTGACGAAGTGAGCACGGCAAGGCACAATCAGACATAGGAACTGATACGCGAGAAAGCCCGGAGCGTTTCCGCCCCGGGCTTTCTGTTTATCCTTTTTTAGTGCTGTTGGTTAGGATGAATTATTTGCCAGACCCAGCCAAAGACTGCTCAGCGATTTGTACCAGACGTTTGGTGATATATCCACCCAAAGATCCTGTTTCACGGGAAGTGTAGTTACCATAGTACCCGTCTTGAGGGATAGTTACACCCAGTTCCTGTGCAGCTTCCATTTTCAATTGTTGCAATGCTGAATTTGCCTGAGGTACCACCAAGTTGTTAGAACGAGATCCTTGAGCCATATTTATAATCTCCCTTCAATCTGTGTCTGTAATGTAATTGCAAGCTTGCAAGATTATTATGGCTCGCAGGCTACAGGTTATACGGAGTTTTACTAAATTTGTAGATGGAGGTTTTTCCCAATGAGTAAAGGTCTATCCTTATGGTTCGCATTCTCTTCGATTGTTTTGTTAACGGTTTCAGCAATTATGATCTCCTACTCCGGCTGGTTCGCTGCTTTATTGTTTGTCCTGTCCGTTGCCAACATTGGCTGGGGATTTGTGATTCGTGCCAAAAAAGAACGTCAGGAAGTTCGCTCGGCGGCTTCAGATCCTACTTCTTGAGCAAATATTTAACGCAAGTTAGAACATATGAAAAAAGAGGAGTCCTTCAATGGACTCCTCTTTTTCATATTAACTATTCATGCCGTTACATAAAGACTTCTTATCTTTAAGACTACGACAACGTACGTCTAGGAACAAACCCCATCCGTTCTTTCACCGCACTCAGCGTCTGAGAAGCAACCTCTTCTGCACGACGAGCTGACGTATCCAGAACATCGGCCAATTCGCCAGACTCACGAATCTCATTATATCGTTGTTGCAGCGGTTCAATAACAGACACCACGACTTCAGCCAGTTCCTTTTTGAAAGGACCGTACATTTTGCCTTCATAACGCTCAGCGACTTCCTTCAGCGTCATACCCGCACATTCAGCGTAGATACTCATCAGGTTGCTAACTTCCGGTTTGTTGGCCGGATCATATACGACTTCACGTCCCGAATCTGTAGTGGCACGGCTGATTTTTTTGCGGATGACATCCGGCGGATCCAGCAGGGCAATATAGCTGCCCGCATTAGGGTTACTTTTGCTCATCTTCGAAGAGGCATCATCAAGCGACATTACCCGTGCACCTACCTGTGGGATATACGGATCGGGAATCGTAAAGTACTCCCCATAGCGGTGGTTAAAACGTCCTGCCAGATCACGTGTCAGTTCCAGATGCTGCTTCTGATCCTCACCTACCGGTACAAGATCAGCATTGTATAACAAGATATCAGCCGCCATTAATGATGGATACACGAATAGTCCCGCACCCACGGAATCTTTACCGGATGATTTATCCTTAAACTGAGTCATGCGTTCAAGCTCACCCATGGAGGTCAGCGTCGTCATCAACCAGCCCAATTCTGCGTGTTGTGGTACATGGGATTGAAGAAATACGTTAGATTTCGAAGGATCAATACCTGCTGCAAGGAACAGCGCAGCTACCGCTTCCGACTGCTCACGCAATGCTGCTGGCTCCTGAGCCACGGTGATTGCATGAAGATCAACTACCATGAAATGACATTGATAATCATGCTGGAGTTTTACAAAATTTTTGATTGCGCCAATATAGTTGCCCAATGTGAGCTTACCGCTTGGTTGAATACCTGAAAGAACTGTTTTCATTGCACATAACGCCTCCCTGATTGGATATAAAGTAGCTCCTGTCATTCTCTGCGAACGCAAAAAGGCCCCACATCCGCAAGGGACGTGAGACCGTGGTGCCACCCTTATTCGCTTTTCTCCTACTCCCTGACCCTTAATCAAGTCAAGCTGAAGAAATGCCTTCATTGTTCCGTAACGTGGATTATACGGCAGACTCTAGTGGGGCGAGCCCGTCTCTGGCTTCACCTGTTCAAATCCACACTCAAGGGTCCATTCGGTAAAGAGCTCACACCGGTTCGCATCTACCACCGGCTTTCTGAAGAGGATTCTCTTGGCCTACTTATCCCTGTCATCGATTTCATGTCATTCAATTTGAATAAATGCTTTCAGAGTTCCATCTTAATGCGCAAAGGCGCGAATGTCAAAATGAGTTGAACTTTTTTACCCGAGACATCAAAATCTGTTATGATGGAATTGCTTATCCTAAAGCCTGCTTCACACAAAGCAGCGCAGGAAATAGCTGGCATGTACACAATGACACGCCTGCATCAGTACAATTAATCAACAACTGCTTGCAGACAGATTTCAAGTGGGAAAAGGAGCATCGATATGAAACAAGTGACCAAAGGCCAATGGAATGGTTACGACACGTATATCCTACATAGCCGTGAATTGGAAATCACCCTGCTGCCGCGTCTTGGGAATAATATTATTTCTATTCGTGATTTAGTGCAGGACCGAGATATCGTCCGCCGTCCGGATGAAGACGATCTTGCCTTTTATCTGCAGAAGCCGTACCATTTTGGCGTTCCTCTCCTAATTCCACCAGGACGCATTCATCGGGGACAATTCGAATATGAAGGTGTTGGGTACCAGTTCGATCAGAACACGGCGAATGACAACCATATTCACGGCCTCCATCGTACCCAATCCTGGTGTGTCAGTGACATTGAGGAAGATGAAGACGGCTGTGCAATTACGACTGAATTACTAACTGAAAATGAAGAGCATTGGATGGCTCAATTCCCTATCCCCCTGAAACTTGAGATGACGTTCAGTCTGCAAAACGCTGTATTTAGTCAGCGTCTGCGAGTCACCAATCTGAGCTCAACGCCTGCTCCTTTTGGGATGGGATATCATACATGGTTTTTGTTAGACGGCAAACCTGCCGACTGGACACTGCAACTCCCTGTTTCCGGAATATACGGACAGAACGAAGAACAACTACCGACAGGTGAATTGGAACCGCTGGGTGAATGGTCTGCTCTTAACGATGGCATCAACTTGCAGGGACGTAACTGGGATACCTTGTTGAAAGCTACCGAAGGTGAACCGGCTACAGCTTACTTACGCAGGCAAGATGGATATACCTTGAAATATTCAGCAGATGAAGCATTTTTTAAACACTGGGTTCTCTTCACCAAAGGTGAATCTGATCAGTTCTTGTGCATTGAACCATATACTTGGCTCCCGGATGCACCTAATTTGGATTTATCGGATGAGGAAACCGGGTTGATTCGGCTAGAACCGGAACAGCCTGTTGAGCTATTTACACGTATTGAGGTTATACCTCCTACAGACTAAGCCAGCTAACTACCTTCTATACTGCATTTACGCATTGTACGTATATCACCAACTATTTCGATATTCTCATACAACTCGCCGACCCAATACGGGTCGGCTTTTTATTGTGTTCTGTCCACTGTGAATCACCCATATTTTCCCTTACGCCATATCATGTATATTTCCTTATTCTCTAACCATACTAACATCACCAACCCATAAGGAGGTGACACATATGTACGGAGGTCAAAACCAAGGTAGCGGTAGCCGCTCCAACAACCTGGTCGTTCCCCAAGCAACTGCAGCATTGCAACAATTGAAAATTGAAGCTGCACAAGAGCTGGGTGTAACTATTCCACAAGATGGTTACTACGGTAACTATACTTCCCGTGAGACAGGTTCTCTGGGTGGATACATCACGAAACGTCTGGTGCAAATCGCTGAGCAGCAATTATCGGGTCGTTCGTAAGCTCGCAATGATTGCTTGAGCCTAAGCAGAATCCAAAAGTAACAAAAGCGGCCTTCTTCGGAAGTGCCGCTTTCTTTGGTGCAACGAATTATGAAGTCGATTCCATATCTGTATCCTTGTATGTATTGGTTCTAGGGTAACGAATCATCAAGCTCGCCATATTGTAATTAGATTCCATCGTTGCATCTACCAAAATCATACCTTGTCTTACTGCGAAGTCATATGATATTTCACCATGTGTCCAATTGCGTTTGAATTTCAATGTTTCCAGTGCCATCGACCGAAAAGAATTTCTTTGGGTTTCATTTAGTCCCCCTTCCTCCACATCCATCTGCCCGTCCCGTCCAGTTATCGGATTATGTCGAATACCGAACTTCCCAATTACGTTGTTTCGTATTTGCACAAAAACTACCCCTGAATCTAACCCTGACAACTCATGATCAAGCTCTTTAAATACTAAATCTAACTGACGTGCTAATGAAAGCTGTTCAATTTTCATAATAACACTCCTCCTACATGCTTATAGTCCTATTTAACAAGGACTTACGACTCATTATATGACATCATTTGCGCATGTTCAACAAACAACGGCAAACTTGGGTATTTTTAACTATAATTTGCACAATTAATTGCCATTCACCTTCCTTAAAGTGAGTTTTTTCTTTCATTTACGACAAAATATTTGATTATCAAAAATTAGGATTACGAACAAAAAGAGGCCGCAATTCCGTGTCTGTTCACACAGGATTGCAGCCTCTTTCATATTATGTTCAACCTATTTTTGGGGTGCTGTCATCTGCAGAAACTGCTCAATATCGGCAATAACCAAGTCCGCAGCATTTTGCCAGAAATCCGGTTGTGTCAGGTCCGTACCCAAATGTTTCTGGGCCAGCTCTTCGACCGTCATACGTCCTGTATCCCGCAACAAGTCATCATATTTATCTGCAAATGCTGTACCTTCTTGCTGTGCTCTCGCATAGATTCCCGCACTAAACATATAACCGAACGTGTATGGGAAGTTATAGAATGGCACACCTGTCAGATAGAAATGCAGTTTGGATGCCCAGAAATGAGGGTGATCTGAGGCAAGCGCGCCGCAGAATGCTTCCTGCTGGGCCTCCACCATTAATTTGGATAATTCATCCGCGTTGACCAGCCCTTTTTTGCGTTGTTGATAGAAACGATTCTCAAACAGGAACCGGGCATGGATGTTCATAAAGAAAGCCACACTGCGCTGTATCTTGTCTTCCAGCAAAGCCAGTTTCTCTTGCTCATCTGTTGCTGCCTGCACCAGGGCATCTGCTACAATTAATTCAGCAAACGTGGACGCTGTCTCAGCCACATTCATCGCATAACGTTGATTCAATGCAGGCAACTCTTCCATAATGTGTTGATGATATCCATGACCAAGTTCATGCGCAAGAGTCGACACATTAGACGGTGTCCCGGAGAAGGTCATGAAAATTCGGGTTGCTTTGCTAAGTGGCAAAGACGTACAGAATCCTCCCGGACGCTTGCCGGGGCGGTCTTCAGCTTCAATCCAGCGTTTCTCAAAAGCCATCTCTGCAAAAGAAGAAAGTTTAGGACTGAACTTGGCAAACTGTTCAACGATATTGATAGCTGCCTCATCGTAAGTGATTTTGCCACTGGATTGGCCTACCGGTGCGTCTACGTCGCTCCAACTGAGCTTGTCTACCCCCAGCAGTTCTGCCTTGCGCTCCAGATATTGAACAAGTGCAGGTTTGGCTCCATTAATCACATCCCACATCGTATCCAGTGTCTGACGTGACATCCGGTTAATGGCCAGAGGTTCTTTGAGGATATCATCCCAGCCACGTTTCTCATACAACTTCAGTCGGAATCCTGCGAGGTGGTTCAGCGTGTCTGCACAGAAATCTTCGACATCGGTCCAAGCCTGCTCCCAGTTTGCAAATACCGTCTCGCGTACATTCCGATCACTATCACTCAGCTTGTTGGCAGCCTGTCCTGCGGACAGCATTACCGTTTCTCCATCTTGCTCAAAAGGAATGTTCACCTTGCTGACAATCGTATTATAGAATTTGCCCCAACCATGGTACCCATCCACACCCAGATCCAGGGCAAGGCCTTCCAGTTCTGGCGAAAGCTTCTCACGAGCCAGCGTGCGACTCTCGTTCAATGCAAATGCCAGCGGCTGGATTTCTTCCCGAGCAATCCATGCGTCCCACACCGAATCCGATGTCTGACTAAGTGTATTATCGAACTTCGACTTACTGCCGTTCAGCATCGCAGCAATGGAACTGATGGCCCCCTGAAGCTGCGTTGCCTTCTTGTCCTTCTGGTTTTGTGATGAGAGGCAGCCTACAAACGCAGAACCTTCCGATACGCGGATATAGCAGCTCTGCAACAGTTCCAAAATCGGATCAAATGCAGCCGTCTCTTCTAATGAAGTCGGTGCGGGTGTTTCGTTCAACAGATGTTGCAGTTTGCGTACATCCTCTTCCAGTTCAATCAGATACGCAGCGAATGATTCGGAGGAAGAACCTCCACTAAAAATGGACTCCAGATCCCATACGGGGTGTAATGGCGTTTTCATTTAATAAGGCACCTCTCTCTATAAATTGGATGGTTAGAATTGAATTAAAAACTGGTTTTATGCGTGTCATATCTCTATACTAGAGAAATACTTATAGCAACTTTCAGGAGGTAAACGTATGAAACCTTTACAAGTATCGGCTGATACAGCCGTCAAATTAGCAGAATCCCTGGGCGTACCTTTGGAGCACCTGATGCACATGCCACAACATATCCTGATGCAGAAGATTGCGGAACTTGCCAAACAGGAAGCTACCAAACCTTCCGCACCAGAAGGCGAACAAGAATGATTCCGTTTGAGAACAGCTGGCCTTACGATATTGTGATGGGAGACATCTATGTACAGCAATGTCCCTATTGTCATGCAAGCAATGTGCTGCTCCCCCTCAAACCCAAAGAGCTTGTGCGCATTCGCGAAGGCAAAAAGAAGTTGCTCGTCTTTCCCTGCTGTAATACCAGCATGACCGTGATCGACAACGACAGTGACTACTTGTTATCCAGCCGTCCTGTCCGTAATTAATGCAAGATCAACCTAGAGGGGGCTGCGCTTTGCAGCCTCTTTATCTGCTTCCAGCATCTCTTCAGGAAGTTCCAACTTACTTGAAATCATCTGTTCACGCAGCACGGCCCACTGTTCCCTTGAAGCACGGATCATGGCCGCATCTGTGATCCGCTTGTCATGAATGACCTTGCTGAACCATTGCACTGCTTCATTAAACCGTCCTACCCTGCGGTTCAATTCCCCGAGCAAATACAACAGTTTGGCTTCATTACCGCCCGTTCCTTCCCGTTCGAACACTTTCACATAGGCTCCAAGGCTAAATTCGAGAAAACGATGTTCCTGTGCATGGTCCTCCATATATCGATACAACCATGCAATATGATGCAACAGACCAGCGACGACACGGTCTTTCTCCTGAATAACCTGTGCACATAGCAAGGCAAGCTTGTACGTAGCTAGCGCCTGGTCCAGTGTCCGTGCTCCGCTATAATCACGTTTTACCCAGCGATTACCGACCTGTTCCTTAAAAGCCTTGCGTTGAGCATCATTCAAATGCTCCGTTGCGTTCTCCGTGGAGGCAAATCCGCACTGCGGACAGATGCGAACCACATAAAAATCCGGATTCTCCAGCTTGTAGTAAGCACAAAAATCTGAATCTGTCCGGTAGGGCCTTTTCAAACTAGGTCTTACACGTGAGGTTTCATACTCGGTTTCGCAATAATGACAGGTCACTTTCACCTTATACAGCGGCTCTAATTCCAATCTCTTCCATCCCTCTCCCGTACGCTTATAATCATATTCGGAACTACGGTGTATTCACAAAATGATGTGCAGGCCCGGATAAACGCTGCAGGATAAACGAATGCAAGGGCTCCTCCACACCGATCTGTGTTAAGGCTTGATCCATACATGCAAGCCAAGCTTCAGCCCGTTCAACCGTCACTTCAAAATGCATATGACGGGCACGCATCATCGGATGTCCAAACGCTTCGGAAAACAGATCAGGTCCTCCAAAAAACTGAGACAAAAACATATACTGCTTATCGATGACCGGCTGAATATCTTCCGGGAAAAGCGGAGCCAGTTGCTCATTCTGCTGAACGATTGGATAGAAGGCCTCGACCAGTGCGCGAACACCTTTCTCACCACCAAGATTTTCATAAATACTTAAACTGGGATTCATTCGTCTGATTCCCCTTTCTGATGTCGAATTTTGCAATATATTACACGTTCCGTGAACATTGTGAAAACAGTAACAATATCCAGGCCACAAAAGCCTTTATCTCCATTCTATCAAAAAAAACCAAAAAGTCCTATATAACATGTAATCATCAGGATGCATCCCCTGCCATCTGTATATAGGACCTTCTTCCGAACACAACACAAAAAAAGCGCCAACCCCATAGGTTGGCGCACTAGATATTCCATTAATAACTCCGCCAGTCCTCTTCCTCAGAGCGTACCAGCGAGGCACGTATCACATATACAAAAGCACAGACCAGGATTCCGGTGACAAGACTCATGATCATCACTCCATCCGAATTGAATTCCACCTTGGAGACAATTAGGTGACGTTCAGGCGTTTTTCTCATTTTAGCACACATCACTCAAAAACACAGCCACTTTTGCAAGCGCTTTCTGCGTATAATTTTGTACTGTTTGTCCACTTTTTTTCATATATTGATGGCAATAGCATCACAGACTTCCGCACACCGACCATTCCAAAAGTAAAGGAGAAGAATTCATGGCTACTTCACAACGACTTACCCGTGTCCTGGTCACACTCGCTCTCCTGATCTTTTGTGTGTTAATGGTCTTGTATCCAGCGGAAACCTGGCATGCAGGTGTACGCGGACTGTCCATCTGGTGGGACGTATTGTTTCCCTCCCTTTTTCCTTTTTTGGTGTTGTCCGAGCTGCTGCTCGGCTTTGGCATTGTTCATTTTCTGGGTACCTTGTTAAATCCACTGATGCGTCCTTTGTTTCGTGTTCCCGGAAGCGGTGGTTTTGTATTTGCTGTGAGCTGTGCATCCGGTTATCCTACAGGGGCGAAACTGACCGCCCAGTTATGGGAACAAAAGCTGGTTACCCGGGAAGAAGGAGAACGGCTCGTTGCCTTCACCACATCATCCGATCCCATCTTCATGATTGGAGCCGTATCCGTTGGGTTCTTTCACAATGTCGCCATTGCTCCATTATTGGTTGCAAGCCATTACGCTGCGGCTTTTCTGGTGGGTATACTCATGCGTTTTCACGGCGGTACAGCGAAAGGCTCAGCGCCAGACCTCCCTTCTGCATCTCCATCGGGTGAAATACCCGGAAACAGACTGGTTCGGGCCATCTACGCGATGCATGATGCAAGAAAGGCTGACGGACGGGCATTCGGCGAACTGCTGCGCCAGGCAATCTCCTCATCCCTTCGCCTTATTATTATCGTAGGAGGGCTGGTTGTATTCTTCTCGGTCATGTTGGAGTTGCTTGTGCAGACAGGTTGGCTTGCTGGATTGTACGGAATTACCGAGCAATTGCTTCGATATAGCGGGCTTCCTCCATCCTTATCTCCTAGCTTGGTCGGTGGGTTGTTTGAAGTAACGCTGGGGAACAAAGAGGCCGGAAGTGCCGGGGCATCCGTCCCACTCGTCTATAAAGTTGCAGCAGCGGCCTTTGTTCTCTCCTGGGGCGGATTATCCGTCCATGCACAGATTATGAGTGTTCTGAGCAGCACCCCCATGAGATACGGCCCATTTCTATTTGCCAGAGCGATTCATGCGCTAATCGCACCTCTGCTGGTCCTGATGTTATGGACACCCATGATGGGACGTTCCTCTTCACCCGCTCTCATGGAGCCTGGTTTCATCCCATCGTTATCGACCTATGCACCAGACTGGGGGCTGATCTTCCTGACGGGGGTCATTGTTTTTGCGAGTATCATTGTATTGTTGCTATTCCTTACGATATTAAGTTATTTCTTCAAGCCAAGACGACATGCCAAAAAATAAGTCACTCATCCATCTATATTTAACTGAATATGCCTCCAAACGTTGTGTTCTTCCGCGGAATTGATTATCATCGGTAGTATAATGACCACAAAGGAGCTTTCATCTTGAGATATTATGTTCAAGACCGCGGAGACCAGTTATCAATTGATCTCAGCCAGCAGTTTCATGCGCTGGCGAAGGAAGAAGGGTTCAAGCTGGATGCAGAATCGCCGGAGATTGTCATCTCCATCGGGGGCGATGGTACGATGCTACAAGCATTTCACAATTTCATCGACCGTATTCCGGATATTGCTTTTGTTGGGGTTCATACAGGCCACCTCGGCTTTTACGCCGATTGGAAGAAGGAAGAATTACGGGAATTAGTTCGGCTGATGAGTGGCAAAGGAGATCCGGAACGTCTCAAACCACGCATTGTACAATATCCGCTATTGGAGCTTGAGATTCGGAAAAAGTCGGGTAATTCCTCCTACATCGCCCTTAATGAATTTACGTTAAAAGGTGTGGATGGTACCGTCGTGGCCCAAGTGGATATTAACGATGTGACCTTCGAGATGTTCCGTGGGGATGGAATCTGTGTATCCACGCCTTCAGGCAGCACGGCATACAACAAGGCCCTTGGCGGTGCCATGGTTCACCCAACTATTGAGGCCATTCAGATTGCGGAAATTGCTTCGATTAATAACCGTGTCTATCGGACACTCGGTTCACCGGTTATTTTGCCCAAGCATCATCATTGTGACATTTTCTCCCGCAAAGATCAGCGGTTATTGATGACCATTGATCATGTGAACGTGATGGTGGAAGATCTAATATCCGTCCGTTGTCAGGTATCGAGTCACAAGGTCAGTTTTGCGCGTTTCCGTCCTTATCCATTCTGGAATCGGGTTCGCACGGCATTTCTTGACTAAAAAAAATAAACACACCAAAAAAGCGGTCCTTCTTAGGAACCGCTTTTTGCTTTGGCTTGAGGCTGATCTTTGCTCTTCTGAAGCACAAAATACGCACAGCCAAAGTTACAATATTCATTGATATAATCGACCATACTGGCGATTGTTGAATCCTTCGTCGCTTTCGGATGGTTATCACGGTAAAACCCTTTTAACCTTAACTGGCTATAACCCCAGTCCCCGATAATATAATCATAACGCTCCAGCACCTCGCTGTAACGATCACGGAAGACCTCTGGATTCCAGCCCTCCTTGTGGTTCTGGACGATTTCATAATTTTTGGTGCCAATCTGTACAATGACCGGTTCTTTGGGCTTTTCTTCAACTGACTCAACAACCGCTTCCTGAACCGGCTCCTGGATCTGCTCCTGAAGTTGGTCCTGAATCTGTTCTGTAATTTTGTTTTCTTCCAATCGGGTGTCCTCCATCACGCGTGTGTTGCCGCCTGTTCAGCATGTTTGGTAGCCGATTTCACCTGTTCATGCGCATGGTAGGAGCTGCGTACCATCGGGCCGGACTCGACATGGCTGAAGCCACGTTTTAATCCTTCTTGTTTCAATGCAGCGAACTCCTCTGGCGGATAATACTTTTCAACATACAGATGTTTCTCCGATGGCTGCAAATATTGACCAATCGTCATAATATCACAGTCCACTGCACGAAGATCATCCATGGTTGATAAAATTTCATTATATTCCTCACCTACACCAAGCATAATACTTGATTTCGTTGGGATGTTAGGTTGCATTTCTTTGGCACGAGCAAGCAATTCCAGTGAACGTTTGTATTTCGCCTTGGCACGTACTTTGTCTGACAACCGCTCAACTGTCTCAATATTGTGATTCAGAATGTCCGGTTTGGCATCCATTACAATCTGCAAAGATTCCCGATCGCCCAGAAAGTCTGGAATGAGTACTTCAACGCTGCATAATGGCAACCGCCGCCGTACAGCCTTTACCGTCTCTGCAAAAATCGTAGCTCCCCCATCCTTCAGATCATCACGGGCTACACTTGTAATGACGCAGTGTTGCAGATTCATCTGCTCTGCTGCTTCTGCCACGCGTTCAGGTTCCTGCAAATCAAGCTCGGTTGGCAAGCCTGTATTCACCGCGCAAAAACGGCATGCCCTTGTGCAAATATCGCCCAAAATCATAAAAGTGGCCGTTCGGTTGGCCCAACATTCATAAATATTCGGACACCGTGCTTCCTCACATACCGTATGCAGCGTTTTGGAACGCATCATCGTTTTCATTTCCTGATAGTTATCGCCGGTTGTCAATTTGATCCGAATCCAATCCGGCTTCGGTTCTTTAACACGTTTTGCCAATGCATAAACCTTCTTTCTACTGAAGTTAGGCTGTTGCTCGGAACATATTATACCATGAAAGCGTTGGAAAAACTCCCATTTGTCACATCTTGTGCATTCCTGCCCGATCTGGACAATTCGGATCATTCGATTCATACCAAGTGCTTACATGGATAAAATGAGATCTTTTGAAGAACGCTAACCTTTAGCTTGGTTCATCGGGTACCTTGTATCATTCTAATGGAAAGGGGCTGCTTCCCAGTGCAACAACGCTTGACCTTCAGGCATACGTACAGCTTTTGGATCAAAACATTACTTGCAGGTACTCTGCTTCTCCCATGCTTGCCTGTTGATGTTTATGGTGAACCCGCCCAGGCCGCTCCGAAACCACAGGCAGCTGAGCTAAAGCCCGCAGAAATCTTCGCTGCACGTCGCCATTTATATGAGAGCATCGGTCAGATGACTCAGATTCCCTGGTACAGGCTGGCCGCCATTGATCAATATGAACGTACGATTACCCGTGCACATCCAAAGGATCGCAAGCATCCAGAGCGGCTCACAGGTATCTTCATGACCCCTCCAGCCTGGAGGGGATGGCTGAATCCTGATGAGACGGATCAACATCCGGATTCCATTCTTTTTTTCAAAGGATATGGACGTGATGGTTCAGGAGATGGGATCGCGGATGCCAACAATGATCAGGATGTGCTATACAGCATAGCTTCTGTGATTCAGGGGTACGGGAACAAACAAGAGGACTTCAACATTGCCCTGTGGGAATATTATCACAACTCCCGTGCTGTGCAACGGATACAGCAATTTGCGAAGTTATATGAGCATTTTGACAATTTGGATCTGTTTGGACATGCCTTTCCGGTTCCACTCGGAACCAATTACTCCTATCGTAGCACCTGGGGGACAAAACGTAGCTGGGGCGGCTATCGCATTCATGAGGGAACGGATATCTTCGCTCCGCATGGTCTACCCGTGCGTAGCACCTGTTACGGAGTCGTGGAAATCAAAGGCTGGAACCCGTTTGGCGGCTGGCGCATCGGTATCCGGGATTTGAACAATCATTATCACTATTACGCCCACCTGTCGGGTTTTGATAAAAGTGCTCGCATCGGTGAAGTCGTTATTCCCGGTCAGGTTGTAGGTTGGGTTGGCAGTTCGGGTTACGGGAAACCGGGAACGCAAGGGAAATTCCCTCCGCATCTGCACTATGGGATCTACCGGGACAGCGGACTCCACGAATGGTCGTTCGACCCTTATCCACAGCTGAAACATTGGGAACAGGAGGAACGCAAACAAAAGAACAAGAAAAGCAAGTAAGACGAGAATATGTCAATATAACGTTTCCGTTAGGAGTACGATGAGCATGCGAATAAGGGACCTCTTCAGTAGAGGCCCCTTTTCTCATTTTCTACTGAGAGTCTTTTTATCAGCAATTGATGTGTATCACGGATGCGTGTCCTTGTTAGACTGTGATCCCCCATTCACATCGGGCAGATTATCCGGCTCAAATTCAAGTTCACTTCCTTGCAAATGGTCGTCGGATGGCGTCTGTTGCTGGTTCTGGCTAGGGGGATTCGTAGTCACTCCACTACCGCTAGATACTCCCGTATGACCGGATGGCAGCGCAATAGCCGGGGCATTACCACCGTTACTGCCCACCGGCTTGCCCTGATTATCGTAATAATACATTGGCACATCCCCAACAACCAACAGATAGGATATCGGGATTTCCGTATCAACGGTTTCGGGCTCCATGTCGAAGGGCACCACAACCGCGACCTCCGCAATGATGTGAATGTACACTTCCACCAAAATCATGTTAATCCCCGCATTTTGCTGACGGGTGTTTAGGTCCACTTTGACAGCCCCTTGAGGCTCAATACGTACCGGTATACTCGGACCAAAGGAAGCCATCACCGGACTACCCAGTGCCTGCCCCAGCGGAATTTTTTCTTTTAACATGTGTACATTCTGCAGCGTGGATTGCACAATATTCATTGTACTTGCGGTAATACGCATATGCTCATTGTAGTTCAGCATGAAACCGGACACTTTCCCGGCGGTATCCGTCTTCCAATCAATCAGTCCTTCGTTGGTCTTGCCATCTGCCACCTGTGCTGTAATCGCCTTGTTGATCGCTTCGGTCGCAATCTGCTTCACTCTGATCTTGGCCAAGTGCATGATGGGGGGCTTCATTTTCTTATCTACGTAAGCAAAACCCTGCATCAAACAAAACACGGTGACCAATAAAATGATCAACCACATTTTGCGCTTGCCGCTTGGCGGCTTACGGCGTCTCCGGCTTCGCCATTTTCTTCTCATCATCGAAGTGTCCCTCCCCTGCGGGATGAGCTATAGGCTATATGTTAACCTTATGCACCGTTGTCCTGAAAAAGAAGGACAGTACGTAGACACTGGACAGAAAGTAACAACAACATTCATGAGACAAGGTTGTAATGTTCATTCACTACCTAACCGGGAATCGAAAACTGCGTAAATAAAAAAGCCTTTCGCCAGCAGATTACTCTGCTAGGCAAAAGGCTTTATGTTCAGACCACCTAAAGATTAAGGCTTGTCTATCCTTTTATTTCGGAACGGATTCCCAGTCTTTCAGGAAACGTTCAATCCCGCTGTCCGTCAGTGGGTGTTTCCAAAGTGTCGGCAGAAGCGAACCTGGAATGGTCGCAATGTGCGCACCGGAAAGGGCCGCATCTTCTACATGCTTGATATTGCGAATGCTTGCTGCGATAATCTCGGAAGGCAGATCATACATGTCCAGGATCAGACGCAGATCACGAATCAATTTCATACCATCCACCGCAATATCATCCAAACGACCAACGAATGGACTGATGTAGGTTGCCCCGGCTTTCGCCGCCATCAGACCCTGTGCTGCGGAGAAGATCAGCGTGACATTGGTTTTGATCCCTTTTTGCGTCAACTCATGACAAGCATACAGCCCATCTTCGGTCATCGGCAATTTAATGACTACATTCGGTGCCCATTCTGCAATTTCATAAGCTTCCTTCAACATATCCTCGGCTTTGAGACCGATAACTTCAGCACTGACCGGGCCTTTAACCACGCCACAGATCTCCTGAATGACTTCTTTAAATACGCGACCTTCTTTGGCAATCAAAGACGGGTTAGTCGTGACTCCATCCACCAGACCCAGACGTTCGATCCGTTTGATTTCTTCCACATTCCCTGTATCCAAGAAAAATTTCATGATATGTTACCTCCACTTGATGAATTCGTAAACACGATATAAGTCATTACCCGATGTTCATCATATGTTAACAGTTATATATAAAATTAGTTCTTCTCGACAGCGTGACCGCCAAATTCATTACGCAGTGCAGCTACCACCTTACCAGTGAACGTATCAGTCTCCAGGGAGCGATAACGCATCAACAAGGACAACGCAATAACAGGTGTAGCCGTTTGAAGGTCAAATGCTGTTTCTACCGTCCAACGTCCTTCACCGGAAGAATGCATTACGCCTTTGATTTCATCGAGGTTTGCATCTTTGGAGAAGGCACGTTCTGTCAGCTCCATCAACCAAGAGCGGATAACGGAACCATTGTTCCATACACGTGCTACTTGTTCGAAGTCGAAATCAAATCCACTTTTCTCCAATACGTCAAAACCTTCACCGATGGATGCCATCATACCGTACTCGATACCATTGTGAACCATTTTGAGGAAGTGACCGCTGCCCGCTTTACCTGCATACAGATAGCCGTTCTCAACGGAAGTATCTTTGAATGCCGGTTCAACGATTGCCCAAGCTTCCGGGTCTCCACCGATCATATAACATGCTCCATTACGTGCGCCTTCCATACCGCCAGATGTACCTGCATCCATGTAGTGAATGCCTTTGGTTTTCATCTCTTCGTAGCGACGGATGGATTCTTTGTAGTGGGAGTTACCCGCTTCAATGATGATATCGCCTTTAGACAACAATGGGCTAACTTCAGCCAGTACAGCATCTACCACGTTGTGAGGAACCATGATCCACAATACACGTGGGGATTCGAGCGAAGCCACCATCTCTGCGTATGAAGATACGCCTTCAGCGCCGTATTCTTTCATTTCGTTTACTGCTTCAGCGTTCAGGTCAAAAGCAACCACTTCATGTTTGTGATCAATCAAGTTTCTACCCAGGTTCAATCCCATTTTTCCTAATCCGACTAGTCCAAGTTTCATTTTAAAATCCTCCTGTTATGAACAATGTTTAAATTTCATTTGCGCTCAAATATTAATTAAGGTTTGCGTTATGCAGCAACCGTTCCGGTGATGGATCGTTCTTATGATCGCTGTTGTATCCAAATTTTTTTGAACTATTTTTCTTATAGTTAAAATTCGGATACAAAGGCGAACGCTTCGCTTCTTCAGAATCGATTCCATCCCCTACACTACGGCACTACACCAAAAGAAGTTAATTAATTTGAACACCATCTATATTAAAAAATTTTCACGGCCCTCCGGCAAACATAACCGGAAGGGCTTATGCAAAATTGGAACGGTATAATTCATAAAAAATGAGATCTGTATACATCATAAAAGCTACTTCATCTATATCAGCATTTTGCATCATTTCGATCAACTCGCTTCCGAATACAAGTTCTAGAAAACGAAAAGAACCATTTCGTTCATATCCTGTTTACTTGAAAGACGGTCTTTGGATTTGTGCAAAATGTTCATTGGTGAACACAATGGATTACTATTGTGTTCTCAGATGATTACTCTGTTGTAACACTTACCACCAACGGTAGCCATCTGCAGCTGTCAGGCGATCTGCTGATTCTGGGCCATGCGAACCTGCGCTGTACGTATCCAGTGGCACGCTGCCGGCTTCAAATGCTTCCTGAATCGGTTGAACCCACTGCCATGCCAGCTCCACTTCGTTCCAGTGAGCGAAGAAGGTGGAATCACCACGCATAGCGTCAAAGATCAGATTCTCGTACGCTTCAGGGATGTTACGTTTACCTGAGTTGAAGGTCATATGCATTGGTTCCACTTCACCATGGTTCAATGGATTCTTCGCATTTAATTGAAGGGAAATACTTTCTCCCGGACCAATCTCAATCGTTAGCAGGTTAGGTTCCGTTGTATTCTCGGATTCATGCCCCGTCTTCAGTGGAGCCTTGAATTCAACAACGATTCTGGTGGATTTCTCAGCCAGGCGTTTACCTGTACGGATATAAAATGGTACCTCACTCCAAAACGGATCATCGATCCACAGTCTCGCGGCAACATAGGTCTCGTTCTGCGATCCAGCTGGGATGCCAGGCTCGTCCAGATATCCAACAACCGAAGTGCCTTGCAGCTCACCTGCGGCATATTGCGCACGAACGACTTCAGAAGCGACGTTTTTTTTCGTCAACGGACGGAGTGCTTCAGCAATTTTTTGCTTTTTGAATTGAATTTCTTCTGGTGTGCAACGTTTAGGCAAATGCAATCCAATCATCATCAGCAACTGAAGCATATGGTTCTGGAACATGTCACGAAGGGCACCGCTTTGGTCGTAATACGCAGCACGTTCTTCAACGCCCACCGTTTCACTTGCTGTGATCTGTACATTGGCAATATAGCGGTTAGACCACAACGCCTGAATTACCGGATTTGCATAGGTGAGTGTCTCAATATTTTGAACCATTGGTTTACCAAGGAAATGGTCAATGCGGTAAATCTCTTCTTCCGCAAAGGTATTGCTCAGTTTTTCGTTCAGATCACGAGCGGATTGCAGGTCGTGTCCGAATGGTTTTTCGATAATCAGTTTTTTCCAGCCTTTAGTGTTACCCAGGCCACTTTCTTGAATGTTCAATGCGATTGGCTCAAAGAATTCCGGTGCCACCGACATGTAGAACATGCGGTTTTCGGGGATGTTAAGCTCTTGTTCACGCTGCTGAACCAGTTCCAACAGTTTAGTGTAATCTTCAAGCTTCGTATTATTTAAAGAACAATAACGAAAAGCACCGATGAAATCACGAACTTGAGATGCTTCTTCAGGCGTCTGACGAGAGAATTCATGAAGTGACTTTTCTACATTTGCCTGAAAGTCCGCATCCGACAATTCACGCCGTCCCAAACCGATAACGGAGAAGGAATTCGGCATTTTCTGATCCATGTACAAGTTATATAATGCAGGGTAAATCTTACGTTTGGCTAAATCGCCTGTTGCCCCGAACAGGACAAATGTCATTGCATCCATTGGAGTGCCTCCTGTGATCTGTGCAGTATAGTATATGATGTTGCAAAATGTTCAAATCCAAGCATGACAAAAGACGGAATAAGTGGGTGTCGTCCCCGCCTTGCCTCCGTTTATATAACACACCTGAATTTAACCATGGAACATTCCTTCTCTCCACAACCTGTATTTAGGTTATAAATTGTAACCATTTGAATTAACGTTACCCATATTACACCTGTCGTCACAATTCGTCAATAATCGTGTCGAAACTGTGAACTCCAGTGTTTATAGGCTTTTTATTTGATGATAACGCTTTATGTGGTAAGATTAAGAACAATTGGTATGTGACATTTTACACATATGGCCTGTGGACAAGTAGGTTACAATAAGTATACTAATGATATTACAAGCAATACTAAACCGAAGGAGTACAATCATGAGCGATGATGAGAATGCCAAGCAAATATGCACAAAAGTGGAACAATCTTATCAGATCATTGGTCGAAAATGGGTAGCCCTCATTATTCATGCATTGATGGAGGAGCCCAAACGCTTCAGTGAGATTCACGCTTATATCCCTGACTTGAGCAAACGTGTGTTAAATGAGCGAATGAAGGAATTGGAGGAAGAAGGACTTGTGGTTCGCCATGTGGTCACGGAACGTCCAGTTCGAACTGAATATATGTTGTCACGAAAAGGCACGGAACTGGGGAGAGCACTAAGCGCTGTGGAACGTTGGGCTGATAAGTGGCTATAACCTTTTGATGAAGCCTTATTATATTAATTTAAATTTTAAATAATAATGGTGCACAGTAAGATAACGTAATAACGTCATTTCAAAAATATGAATGGATACAATTATTGTATTTTTAGAACAGGAAGATGTCTCAGACCTAAAAAAAGATGCCCATCCTCACTTTTTTGTGAGAAGGCATCTTTTTCACATAAAATACTACGAATCCAAGTTGCTCCCGAGCGTAATACTCGAATCCTCAAAGTTTTCCACCGTCGTCTTTTTTTCATAAAAATGTACAGCATGTTGCATAATTCCTTCTCTTGTGTAAAACGTATCTTCGGCCCCTAGTGGAAAAACAACCTTTTCTCCCGTACTTGCCGACTTATAGATACCCACAATCAGTTCAAGTGTATTCCGACCACTTTGACCATCCACCAGAAGGCGTGATCCTGTCTCAATAGCATTTAACACATTCTCAACTTGCCCAGCGTGACCGACATGAATAACATCCGGTAGTTCGTCAGCGAGCTTCTGAATCTGTTGCTCCAACTCTCGATTTGATTCCGGAAACCCGTTGCTCCGTGAGGTAGAAGCTACCACTTTCCAAGGTGCAGACACTCGGGCTTCCTTGCCCTGAAAAATTAATTGTTGCTCCTCTCCGTGATGTACGACGGAACTGGTAATCATGCCAAGCGCACCTGATTGAAAGCGGAGCATCGCCATGGATATATCCTCGACTTCCGCATTATCATGCGCCGTATTTGCCATCATGGACTGCAATTCCACCGGAGGTCCCATCATCCATAACATGGCATCAATATGATGCACCGCATGATTGAGGGTACAGCCTCCACCCTCTTTTTCCCATGTACCGCGCCACCACAGATCATAATAATTGTGCCCACGCCACCAGAACGAATCAACCTGCACATGTAGTATAGGGCCCATCTGTTTACTGTCTAACACACCTTTCAGTTTCATCATCGGTGTCGTAAACCTATTTTGAGCTACAACAGATAGTAACCTGCCACTTTCTTGCGCTACTTTCAGCATCAGATCCGCTTCCTCCAAGGAAGATGCCATCGGTTTTTCGACCAATACATGCGCACCTGCCTGCATGAAATCACATGCAATGGAAGCATGCGTATATGGCGGTGTACAGATTGATACCAGATCAATGTTTTGGGTAAGTAACTCCGTATAATCCGTAACGACTTGTGCACCTTCCAGTCCATATTCGTTCATTCGCTTCTGTGCTTTATCCACGTACATATCGACCACAGCCACAATCTGACATCGCTCAGGAAATGCCAAGTATGCCGAGATATGTGCTCCACTAATTGCTCCTGCGCCGATAATCGCCACTTTTAACATCGTTGCATCCCCCCCTTATTCCCTTCACAATACACAATAATAAAGCGCTTTTATGCGTTCATCTTGTGCTAAAATAAAACTATCTTGCGCATGATAAGGGAGGTATTCATGATGTCCATCATCCTGGGAGAACAATTTAACTTAGCTTGTCGTCGTACATCCAAGACTACGTTTCGCGAAGTGTTCCATGCTCATTCGCAGATGGAGATAACCTATATCCACGAAGGATATGGACAGTTGATAACCGAGGGACAGGTGTTCTCCCTTGAACCTGGTATGCTCATGATTTTTAGACCTTTTCAATTGCACCACGTCCAGATTCAAGTTTCCAGCCAGCGGCCTTTCATTCGGAACGTGCTCATGGTTGAGCTTGAATTACTGAAGGCACACTGGTCGCAATTTATCGTTACTCACCACTTCATACAGGATCTGCTGGGAGAGCAATCCCCCATTCAGCCCATCAGACTTGCTGCCACTTCCCCACTCATTCAACGCATGGAACAATTCGATAAGACCTATCCAGAACTACTACCTCATGAAGCTGGGGAGGATACTTGTCTCTTTGTACTCGATTCACTTACGCAACTTCGTTACTTATGGAAAGATGTTTTCCTTCAGAATCCAAAGGCCCCTGCCGCAACCAGCTCAGTAATCCTTCATCCTCATGCCGAAGCTGCAATGCAGTGGATTGAACAGCATTATTCAGAGCCTTTCCGTTTGGAGCAGATCGCAGATGCACTTCACCTATCTCCTTATCACCTGTCTCATGTCTTCAAAAAAGCGACCGGCACCACCATCGTTGCTTATGCCCAAGCTACCCGCATTCGTCATGCCTGTGTGCTGCTCACCCGTTCCTCACTCACCGTTCCCGAAATCGGTCATCGTGTCGGTATGACCAGTCCGTCCTACTTTTGTAAAGTATTCCGTAACGCCACAGGGTCCACACCGCATCAATATCGGCTCAAGGTACAGGGGAGGAAGTAATGGATCACAGCAACAAGAAAAAAGCGAATACAAGAGTAAATTAGCAGGGGTGGTCACAATTGTAATGAAATTTTTTAGTAAATTGTACTCAGAATATTTACTGATCCCACGACCTCTACGTTTATTGTTTCTGTGGGCATGGATTGTTTTGTTTTTTGTTGCTGGTGCCAAATTCAGATGGTTCTACTTCCTACAATAACCTGCCGAAAAACCTGTTCTCATCGGAAATAAAAAAAGAGCTGAGTCGTCATGATGACGTCTCGGCTCTTCTTGATTTCATCCGTGCATACCACTCCTTTTCGAGAAACATTTCACTTGATATTCAGAATTTCTTTAGAAAATCCCTCTCAAGTTCTTCAGAGTTTATCTCTACTATGGATACATTGATAGATCCGTATAGGAGTTGAGCATTTGAAGCTTTCCAGTCCGTCATCGACCAAATCAGTCTGGCTTTCACTGCTTTGGCTTGCAGCCATTCCAATTTTAAATATCTTCTACGGTGTACTAAATCGCCCTGGGGATCATGTCTATAGTCTTGCAACGCCCCTCGATTCCATGATCCCTTTTGTCCCGATATTTTTCCTCCCTTATGTATTATGGTACCCGTTCATTACAGGTGCATTAATAGCACTTGCTTTTAAGGACAAGCGAACCTATTTTCAGACGCTCATTGCACTCTGTAGCGGTCTGGTGATCTCATACATCTTCTTCGCTCTGTTCCAGACAGCAATTGAGCGCCCGGACATCCGGGGTGAGAAAGGAATTCTTTTCACGATGGTTGATTACATCTACCGTAACGATCAACCCTACAACTGTTTTCCGAGCATTCATGTGTTAACCAGTTATCTGCTCCTTAGAGGAACACGTGTATTTGGACGCGTGATATGGGCGATGACTTCCATCCTATCCATTCTTATTATGATGTCTACCATACTGGTGAAACAACATGTCATCGTAGATATTGCAGGTGGCATCCTGGTTGGCGAGCTTTGTTTCCGCTTGGCTGGAACATCTCTCCATGCTCTCTCAGCCCGTATAAATCGATTCGATTGGAGCGATTAGCCCGACTCTCTGCCCTGATCGATTCCCTGTTGAATATGACATACCTATAGATCGTATATCACAGCCTATGAATATATCGACCTGTTCAAGTCTTGCCAACTAAGTTGGCAAGGCTTTTTTCTAATATACGTCATTGTTTGGCTTTACTTATGTATTCTTTAGATTTTCTTCAGAAATATGCTCATTAATTCCTTAGTTTTTTTCATTAACATTGCTATATCAACTAGAGAGGAGGCAAAACAATGATCAGTAATACGATCTTAGAACTGCTTCATCAGTATGGATATCTGATTTTTTATTTTGCCTTCTCATTAGGGCCTTTCGGCATTCCCATTCCGAATGAGATCACAATTATTAGCGGTGCCATTTTAGGCCAAACCGGAGTTATCAATTCATGGATCACATACTTCTGTATTTTATCAGGACTACTAACGGCCATTACCTTTGCTTATTTTGCAGGTAGATTATTTGGAAACAAGATAAAACACAGATTTCAACATCATAAAAATTTCATCAAGGCTGAACTGATTCTGAATAAGAGTGGCCAATGGGCGATGTGCATCGGTTTATTCATTCCAATTGTGCGATATATTCTCCCTTTGCTTATTGGAATGAGCGGTGTGCAGTATCGGAAATTTGCTCTCATCTCATACTCCAGTGCTTTGTTATGGACCATAACGTATTTTACAGCGGGAATCTACTTTGGCGGTCCTATCTTATCCAAGCTTCAATTATTACATTTCTAACTGCTTTTGCTAACACACCATCACATATACGGAGGAACCACACACATGAATTCCAATCAACCACTATTATTTCTGAAAAGCTTTCTTCAAAGCCCCAAACATGTTGGCAGCATCATTCCCAGTTCCCGGTTTCTCGCCAACAAAATGGTGAATCAAGCCTCTTGGCTGGAGGCAAAAGCAGTCGCCGAGCTTGGATCGGGTACAGGTGCCATCACTCGTTATATTCATCAACAGGCACAGGACTCCACCAAAGTGCTATTGTTTGAGATGAACGATACAATGAGGAATAATCTTCAGAAGGCATACACGGAGTTCTCCTGTTATCCAGATGCCGCTCGATTGGTTGAATCCATGAATCAAGAGGGAGTTCAGCAACTGGATTACATTTTTAGCGGATTGCCCTTCTTCAACTTTGAGCCTGAATTAAGAGCTACGTTAGTAGAGCAGATCCATAAAGCACTCAAACCTGGAGGATTATTCATCTCCTTTCAATATTCACTTCAAATGAAAAAATTATTATCCGAACACTTTATCATCGAAAAAATAGAATTAGTGCCTTTGAATGTGCCGCCTGCGTTCGTTTATGTCTGTCGCAAAAAGGAAACAATTTAAACATCCCTGACTATCGTTTACACTGATGTTATCCTCTTGATAAAAAGTTAAAAAGTTATCTGGATTAGAGCAAAAAAGGAGTGTTGAATCATGAGTACCATTCTTGTTGTTGATGATGAACCCGATATCCGTGACGTCATTCATGTTTATTTACGTAACGAAGGATACAAGGTCATTGAAGGAGCCAATGGTGAGGAAGCGCTAAATATTATCAATACAATATCGGTCCAACTCGTAATACTTGACGTCATGATGCCCATTATGGACGGCATCAAAGCCTGCTTCAAAATAAGAGAAGTATCTACCACTCCAATCATTATGTTATCCGCCAAGGAAGAAGACATTGATAAAATTACAGGCCTGACTACCGGGGCAGACGATTACATGGTCAAACCGTTTAATCCGCTAGAATTACTGGCTCGCGTTAAGGCTCAGCTCCGACGTCAAACATTGATCGGAAAACCGGAATCGAGTTCACTGATCCTCATTAAGGACCTTGTCATTGATACAAGCAAACATTCAGTAAAGTTAAAAGAGAATGACATTTCACTAACCCCTCTGGAGTTCTCCATTCTGGTGTTACTTGCGAGTCATCCCGGACAAGTATTTAGCTCTGAGAAGATTTACGAGACTGTATGGAAAGAACCTTATGGCTATTCCGATAATACGGTGATGGTTCATATTCGTAATCTGCGAGAAAAGCTGGAATTGACTCCACGAGAACCTCAGTATATTAAAACGGTATGGGGGGTAGGTTATAAAATTGATTAAACGATTACAGCAATCCAAGCAAACGAAAAAGATACAGATCCATATCCTCAATCGAATGGTGATCAGTTTTGTAATTTCTATTGTCGGATCAGTGATTATCAATAATATCCTTATTACGATTGTGGCAAAAATCAGTGAAGGTTTGGAATGGAACTGGATTCTCAACTACTTCCCTTATATTCTGACACCTATATTTATCCTAATCTTTACGTTTACTTTTTTGGGTTCTACACGAAAAATTGTAAGAGATATCATTTCACTGGAGCAAGGGCTTCAAATCATATCTGAAGGTAATTTAAACTACAGGGTTTCTGTAGTTCGACAAGATGAACTTGGCCGGGTCGCTTCCAACATTAATCACATGACTGAACAGTTACAGATGCAGATCATCAAGGAGCGCGAGTTGGAACAATCCAAGATGGACATGATCACGGGTATCTCTCATGACGCTTACCAGCATAATCGGGTATATTGAACTTCTTAGAACAGAATCCTTTCAAGACAAAGCGGAGTATGACCGTTTTATCCAGAATACCTTTAACAAAGCAACGCATTTGAAGAAGTTACTCGATGATTTATTTGAATACACACGTCTTAACGCAGTGAACACCCAATTGGATTTGAAAAGTGTTGACCTATGTCAGCTATTGGATCAATTGTTGTTTGAATTCGAGCCTTTAGCTCAGGAGAATGGGGTTCATATTGAGAAAAAACTCGGCGATGCTCCAATCATGGTTTCCCTGGATAGTGATAAAATTGCACGAGCCATCGACAATCTTCTCATGAATGCACTGAAGTATTCCTTTAAACCGGGTACGATTCATGTTCGAATGAGTGTGCGGCATAATCACGTTACCATTGAAGTAGAGAATAAAGGCATGCCACTAACAATAGAACAAAAAAACAGACTGTTTGATCGCTTTTATAAGGTGGATTATTCGAGGAATAGCGAAGGCATTCAATCAGGATCTGGTCTGGGTCTTTCTATTGCGAGGAACATTGCGGAGTTACACCAGGGGTCTTTAACACTACAACATACACTTAACGTATTTATCTTCCAACTAAACTTGCCTACCAACATCAAGTGAACTATTAATGCATTTAATCATGGAGGATACCACGATGAAAACACCAGAACCATTTCTTTTCCTACAAGGATTTCTGAGTAATCCCAAACGAGTAGGCAGTGTCCTGCCCAGTTCCAAATTTCTAGCTCGTAAAATCGTCCAATCTATACGATGGGATGAGATCAGAACTATTGCCGAGTTGGGGCCAGGAACAGGTGCCGTCACACGTCTCATGAGAGCACATTTACCGAACTCGGCAACCGTGTTTTTATTTGAAAGAGACCCCAAAATGAGAAGTAATCTGAAGAGGACATATCCTGAATTCATGTTCCATTCGAATGCATCCTATCTGTTGAAACGAATTCATCAAGAACATGTGCAACAGCTGGATAGTATCATTTGCGGACTGCCTTTTTTTAATTTCTCCAGAGAAATGAGACAAAATATCCTGTCACAGATCCATACAGCGCTGCGACCTGGAGGCACATTAGTTTTGTACCAGTACTCACTTCATATGAAGAAACAATTAGCTGAATTATTTGAGATGGAGAAAATTCAATTTGAACCCTTTAGCTTCCCGCCTGCTTTTGTGTATGTTTGTCGTAAAAGACAAGATGAAGGAGCCAGTGAAACGAGCGAATGAGAGAAGGCGGATTGCTTTATTACTACAAAACTCAATTGAATTATGTAAATGATGCTTCGCTACCTTCTCATTTTACGGTTGCCAGCCAATGGTATGCCTCATCTATGTCATGAAACTCTTGAGATGGATTGGATATGTCCATTCCTGAGAGCATTCGGTTTGCACTCGATTTAGCTATCGCTTTATGGGGAACAAGCAGTGCTGAATACTTAAGTCCTGCTTCAAGTGATCTCGGATACCACTCTTGTGCAACCCATTCTTGGTCATCTGGCGAAATAACGGCCAAGTGACGGCTATCGTATAACGCCTTATTCGAGCGCTTTTGCACCGCTAACTCCAACAATTGATTTAGTGGTGTACGATAATGTTCACCTTGTGCAAAGCTCTTCCATTGTAAGATAACTACTTTATTTTCCTCATTCCATGAAACGGATGCTTGGGGGGAATCATAAAAGATCAAATCGACCAGCTCCTTTTTAAATGTTTAATGTCCTGTCTTGTCCTGTGTGGATCTTATCATGCGAGTCATCATCTTACGCGGCAACAACCGCGGCATAAACGCAATGAATCGGTTCCGAGCACCAGGCATAATTAACGTCTTGCCACGCAAGAAACCTTGATACCCTTCTTCAGCCACCTGTCCCGCTTCCATGATGGGACCCTGCAACATCTTCGAGACACCCATACCCGAACGATCAACAAATCCGGTAGATGTCAGACCTGGACACAGTGCCGTTACCGTAACGCCCGTTCCGCTTACTTCATTCTCCAAAGCCTCGGTGAACGATAGTACGTATGCCTTTGTTGCATAATATACCGACATCATCGGTCCAGGGAAAAAACCTACCAACGAAGCCACATTCATCACGCCACCTTGCCCACGTTGAATCATCTCCGGTAAGAATAGCTTTGTCATGATGGTTAAAGCTTTGATATTTATGTCAATCATATTGACTTCCTGTTCCAGATCCGTTTCCATAAACGTCCCGAACAGACCGAAGCCTGCATTATTGACAAGATAGTCAACAACAATGCCCTTTTCCTTCAGCTCATTATAAATCTCCTGTGGTACCCCAGGTGCTGCTACATCTTTGGCAATAACCGTCGTCTGAATGCCATACTTTTTCTGATACTCCTGAGCTAGATCCTGTATTTTATCCTTGCTTCGTGCTACCAGCACAATATGATGTCCGCCTTCGGCAAATCGATCTGCTAACTCTTTACCAATCCCACCTGAGACCCCTGTGATGAGAACTGTCTTTCTCATGTCGTTACCTGCCTCTCTTTTCTTTTCTTTTCTTTTCTTTTCTATAACATATGTTCATCTGAAACACCCATATTAGAACGAACATTCTTAAAAGTTAGAAAAAAGACTACCTTAGTATGAGATCCATGGATAGCGTCCCTATACGAAGAAGTTTTTCCTCGGTTATTGAAGTCTTGGCCATTACCCTTAATCCAACGCCTACATTATGCAGATATTCCGCCAATACCTCGGCGCTGTATTCCGTTGTGAATTCACCTTCTTGCTGCCCCCACACAATCATGTCCTTGATTAGTTTCTCCGTATTCGTAAACATCTCCGTCGATCGGTTGTTCATGTCTTCATCGCGTGCCGCCAATTCGACGGTAGAATTGACAATGAAGCAGCCTGATGCTGGAGGTTCCTCTCCATGAATTAAAGAAGCAAATATAAACTGAAGTGCTTCCTTTGCCGTTTTGGAACGCTTCACACCTGCTACAAGGGCGGAGCTGATTTTGTGCTCATACAGATCTACTGCCTTCAGAAACAAAGTATGTTTATCACCAAATGTGTCATACAAACTTTTGCGATGAATTCCCATATGATGGACCAGATCCGTCATAGACGTCTTTTCATAACCTTGTTTCCAAAAAAGTCTCATCGCTTTATCCAGAACAACAGACTCTTCGAACTCTTTGCTTCTCGCCATTGGCTTTCCTCCTGTTCAGAAGACGAACATTGAATAGCATGAGCATCATCTTAACGAGACTTTAAAAGGTAACAATGACTTTACCCTGGGAGTGACCCGTGGATACTTTAATCAATGCCTTTTCAATATCATCAAACGAATACGTGGAATCGATCGAAGGCTTAATGTCTTCCTTTTCTACAAGAGCTGTAATCTCTTGCAATTGAACCCCACTGGAGTGCACAAATAAAAAACGATATTCATTTTGGTTCTTACGCGCTAACGAATCCAGGCGTGCACCTACAAGACCAAATAGTGCTCTCTTCCATAATGGGAATTGACTGTCCACTGCAAAGCGATAATTGGGTCCAGCCTTCAAAGAAACTAACTTGCCCTGTGGTTTCAAAATGCTAAGTTCGGCTTTGATCTCATCCGCACCCAAAGTGTCGATCACATAATCGATTTCGGACAGAATGTCAGCATAATGTTGAGTTTTATAATCAATGAATTGATCTGCTCCAATAGATAGTGTACGTGCTCTGCCTCTTTCGCTTCCACTTGTAATCACTGTTAATCCCATGGACTTGGCAATCGGGATAGCCATTGAACCGAAACCACCGGTTCCTCCAGGTATAAACAGCTTTTTATTCGGTTCAGCTCGAAGTACATCATGCAAAGCTTGATACGCCGTCAGGGCAGTAAGAGGTACTGCAGCAGCTTCAATAAAGGACAAATTCTCCGGCATCATGGACAAAGCATCTTCATGCACGGCTGCATATTCAGCAAAAGCACCAATTTTATTTAGAGGTAACCTTGTGTAGACCGAATCTCCCACTTTAAAATTCAAAACATCATCACCAACAGCTTCAATGATACCTGATAATTCATTACCTAAAGTTAAAGGTAAGTTATAGTCGGCAATCATCCGAACACTGCCATTCATATTCAAGATATCCAGCGGATTTACACCCGCAGCTTTTACTCTGACAAGGACCTCATGGCTCTGAATCTGAGGTATGTCAATATTATTGATCTCCACTTGGATTTCTTTGGAGTATTTCTGTATTTGGACTGCTCTCATCAGTTATCCTCTTCCTTTGCTTATAGACTATATAAGTTGAACTAAAGATTATTTACACTGACACTACGATGACAGAACAACCCTCCAATCGCTGTTATCCCCAGATTTTTTGATCCCCTTTCTAAAGGGAAAATCCTTTGATAAAGGCGAGGTGTATGCTTCCGAAGTAGCTTTCTTTCAGAAAGCTTGTAGCTTCACTTTTTCAGGCTCTTTCTGTCCTCTACGTTATCGTGTAAATGATTAGTTCACCTAATGTAGGAACATGGCGAACAAGGTTCAGTTGTACGCCATGCTCCATGGTTGGTGCTAGTGTTGCCCCTCTTGTGACTTCAATTCATCCAACGTAGGATAATCCGTGTACCCTTTACTTCCTGAACCAAAGAAGGTTGCAGGATCTGCTTCATTCAGTGGTGCACCTTGTTGAAGACGTTCCACCAAATCCGGATTGGCTAAAGACCATACACCAACCGGTACCAGATCAGCCAGACCTCGATCTAGATCTGCACTGAGATCTTCTAACGTTCTTCCGGCCCGGTTGACCAACAATGGATTCTGCCAAATTGAACGAATGTCCTGGAGCAGTTCTTCATTTCCAAGATGCATGATATGCAGATAAACCAAGTCCAATTGGGCTAATTCTTTGGCAAGATAACGATAAAGTTCAGGACCTTGTTTCCCATCCTGAATTCCACCAAGAGGTGTTCCTGGAGAGATTCGGAAGCCGGTACGTTCTGCTCCAATTTCTTCGACAACAGCTTTCGCTACTTCAATTGCAAACCGAGCACGATTTTCTATAGATCCCCCATACTCATCTGTCCGCGTATTTGAATTCTCTCCGAAGAACTGATTGATCAAATATCCATTGGCTCCATGAATTTCGACGCCATCCGCCCCTGCTTCGATCGCTGCGGCTGCTGCTTTACGGAAATCGGCGATGGTCGTTTGAATATCCTCCTGACTCAATTCCCGGGGAACGGGGATATCCTGCATCCCTGTAGCCGTAAACATTTCTACACCCGGTGCGATGGCAGATGGAGCAACCGGTTGGCGATGATGCGGGGTATTGTCCGGATGTGACATGCGACCCGCATGCATTAATTGGATGTATACATATCCGCCAGCTTCATGCACCGCATCCGTTACCCTTTTCCATCCATCAATATGCTTGTCAGTATAGATGCCAGGTGACCACAAGTAACCCTGTCCGTCATCAGATGGTTGTGTACCTTCCGTAATCAGGAGTCCCATGGTGGCACGCTGAGCATAATAAAGTGCAGCCAACTCTCCAGGTGTACCATCTTCTTGCGCCCGACTGCGTGTCATGGGTGCCATCGCTAGTCGATGAGGCAATTCCATGTTGCCAATCTTTGTTTTACTCCATATCTTTTCCAATGGGATGTACTCCTCTTCTTATTTAGAGATTTGGTAAAAAGATGTATGCGTGGATGCTTCTGAATTAACTTAGTTCTGAGATCACTGGGTACATCGGAGCCGTCAGTTGGAAATCATAGTTCTGGTCTACAATTCCCACAACCACATCGTTGCGATCATACAGATCTAGCATGAAGCTCGCCATTTCTTTAGCTGTATGGTACTTGGACATATTGGCTTTGTAATCAAATCCTTCAGCATCTATTGATTTTTGTACAAACTCTGTTTCCGTGATCGCTGGTGCAAGCACCTTCGCTTTCAGTTTTGCACCTTTCAGTTCCAGTTCTTTGGCAAGACCTTCCGTGAAGGCACTAACGTAGTATTTCGATGCAGAGTAAGCAACACTGCCTACAGCAATGGCATATCCAAGTGCGGATGAGACGTTAATCAATTGAGTACCTTCGACATTCGCATAATCTCGTACATACAGTGTAGAAAGGATGGTCAACGATTCGATGTTAACACGCAGCATGGTCTCTACTTTATCCAGATTCTGTTCAGCAACGAACGAACCTTCTCCAAGCCCTGCATTATTGATCCAAGTCTCGATTTCATATTCCTTCAAATCGTTATACAATGCGTAAGCCTCTGCCGTAACAGACAGGTCACTTGTGTGAACAATAACACTCACTTTAGGGTTGATACTCTGAATGGTGGATTTAAGCTCTTCCAACTTATCCAATCTTCTCGCTACCAAAATCAAGTTTTTACCCCGAGCTGCAAATGCCAATGCCGTTTCATATCCAATCCCTGAACTTGCTCCTGTGATTACTGTATATTTCATCTTATTTCTCTCCCTCGTATTCTTTAGATTAAAGTGATTTTAGTTTTGAGAACGATCGTTCTTTATTGTGCAAAAAAAAACAGTTAGATCTAACTTGCTGTTAGCATATCATTTCTAGAACGGACAGTAAAGAATTATTTTGTCCGAGAAGTTACTTGGAACGAACTTAAATAAGAATAGAAAAAGACTGGAAATTGGATTGCATCAATCTTCAATCCGTATCCAGCCTTTGTACGTTTAGTTCAGCAAGATATTTATTTTACTACCTACACCATCCGCTGCCTCATCGCCTCAAACAACAAAATCGTTGCCGCCATTGCTGCGTTAAGCGACTCTGCCTGTCCCTGCATCGGAATTGTAATCGCATCATCCACCAAGCGTGCCGTAGCATCCGAGATGCCTTTGCCTTCGTTACCAATGACAAGCCATACCGCCTGCGTAAAATCATAACTATAACATGAATACTCTGCCTGCAAAGAAGTACTTACCAGCTTCACGCCCGCAGCCTTCGCTTCGGGAAGCAAAGATTCCAACTGGCCCTCCACGATGGGCAAATGAAACAATGACCCCATCGTCGAGCGAATCGTCTTCGGGTTATAGACATCAGCACAGCCCGCGCCAAGTACGACCCCAGCTGCTCCAGCTGCATCCGCACTGCGAATAATCGTTCCCACATTACCCGGGTCCTGCACCCCATCCAGCACTACGACAAGCCCGCGCGCGCCGCCAATGAGGCTTTCCAATGGCTCACTGCCTTTACGCACAATCGCGAATACAGGCTGTGGTGTCATTGTATCTGTACATTTGGCGATAACCGCAGGAGATACACTTACCCACTCCACACGCTGTAGTGGGTTTTCAAGCCCGGACAGTTCGCTAGGTACGCCTTGCTCCCCGTCGTACACAATGCACTCCAGATCTGCTCCGGCGCGCAATGCTTCCTGTACCAGATGAATGCCCTCAATGATATATTTATGTTGACGGGTACGATGCTTTTTCTCCAGCAGCTGTGCCCATTCTTTTACACGTGTATTTTGCGGTGATACAATATCCATCTTTCCATCCTTCCCATCTGCATCCATCACTTCGGATATGCAAGCTCCATTTTCGTCAAATGATCTTTATGGCCCACAATGACCAGCACATCACCAGCTTCAATCCGGTCCTCCGCGTACGGCGAGATGTTCATCGAGTTCCCACTACGAATCGCCATGACGTTGCATCCAAAACGTGCACGGATGTTTAATTCCATCAGGTTTTTGCCGATCATTTGCTCGGAAGCTCTCATCTCCAGAATGCTGTAATCCTCAGATAACTCAATGTAATCCAGTATATTAGGCGAGGTTAGATGATGGGCTACGCGCAGTCCCATATCCCGCTCAGGATAGATGACTTTATCAGCGCCAATCTTCTGCAGCACCTTACCATGAAGCTCATTTTGAGCTTTTACGATCAGCACCGGTACACCCATATCTTTCAATATCAAGGTTGTCAGGATACTCGCCTGTATATCTTCACCAATTGCCACAACGACAACATCGAAATTCCGTATGCCCAGCGCACGCAGCGCTTCTTCATCTGTTGAATCTGCCGATACCGCATGGGTTACCACATTGGACATCTCCTGCGTCCGCTGCTCGTCCGCATCAATTGCCAGCACATCGAATCCCATACCGCTCAGTGCATTGGCAACACTTGATCCGAACCGTCCCATGCCAATTACGGCATACTGTTTCTTCGCCATTAGGGTCTTAACCTCCCGCTGCACTTCAGCATGACGCATCATTACGGATACCCATGCTAACGTAAATAATCCTTCGTAGTATACCACAAAGCCCGATAAACTTGAATGCGCTCGCGCTTCCCAGGGAACAGTATAAGAGCAGCCGAATATACGAGGAGGGAATTGCGATGCCCATTACATTAAGCCTGCGTGAAGCGATTGTTCATAAAGTTCATGACAAAAGTGATGATCAGCTCCGGGAGATGATTGAAGGTTCAGTAGATGGACCGGAAGCTGCATTACCTGGACTTGGCGCCATTTTCGAGATGATCTGGAAGAACACAGAACCTGCCAAGCAGGAAGAACTCATTCAAATCGCGCAGGAGCATCTGCACACCATTCCCGTTCAACCGCTTCGCTAATCGAAGCATTGAAGGGCAGGGTAACCATCAAACCGTTTGTTCTGTCTGCAAAAGAAAGCTTTCCCTTATTCGGCTGGATCATCCCCGCCTCTAAGTAAGGTGTATAGCAATAGATCCCTCCGCCAATTGGCGGAGGGATCTTATTTTGAACAAGCTTTACCTCATGATGGCAGCTTGTTACATCCAACCAACCCTTCAATGATTAGCCGGATTACGTCTGTCTGCTTGCACTTAAGGTGCAGTCTCCAAGAACTTGGCTGTAGGATTTTTATCCATAGCCGTTCTCATGGCGTACTCATTTTCGAAGAGCACCACATAATTTCCTTTTTTATCTTTCACAAGCGCAGAGTTAATCCGGAATTTGCTTGGGTCCAGATTCTCGTCCACGATCCAGCGAGCGAACTGATAAGGCATGCGCTGCAATTGCACGTCTACCCCATACTCGCCTTTCATCCGGTATTCAAATACCTCAAACTGAAGTTGACCAATTACGCCGAGAATCGTCTCGTCGAAACTTACCGTCTGGAACACCTGAATGGTTCCTTCCTCCGTCAACTGGTCAATCCCTTTTTGGTACTGTTTATGCTTCAACGCATTTTTAACGGTAACTTTGGCAAAAATCTCTGGCGAGAACGTTGGCAACTCTTCAAAGATAACCTCGCTGCCTTGGCTCAGTGAATCGCCAATCCGGAAGATACCCGGATCGAACAAACCGATAATATCCCCAGCATACGCCTCTTCCACAATATCCCGATCTTGTGCCAGGAATTGCTGTGGCTGTGACAGCTTGATCTCTTTACCTACACGAGTATGCTTCACACTCATTCCACGTTGGAACTTGCCTGATACAATACGCAGGAACGCAATACGATCTCGATGTGCCGGGTTCATGTTCGCTTGAATCTTGAATACATAACCGCTGAATTTTTCATTCGTTGGCTGAATTTCTCCTGCCGTACTGCGACGTGGTTCAGGCTTCGGTGCCAGTTCCAGGAAGTTCTCCAGGAAGGTCTGCACACCAAAATTGTTGATCGCACTACCGAAGAAAATAGGCGTCAATTCCCCGCGTTGAACTTTCTCCATATCAAATGGATCTCCCGCAACGTCCAAAAGCTCCAGATCCTGAATTAACTGATCATGCAGATATTCTCCTGCCATCTCACGGATAATTGGATCTGTATAACCATTTACTTTCTGAACTTTAATTATCGAGTGATCGTCACCTTGGAACAACTCCACCTGATTTTTCATCCGGTCATATACACCGCATAGTTCACGACCTGTACCAATTGGCCAGTTCATTGGAACGGAACGAATACCCAGTACATTTTCAAGTTCTTCCATTAGATCAAATGGGCTTTTACCCTCACGGTCGAGTTTGTTGATAAACGTAAAGATTGGAATTCCACGCTTCGCACACACCTGGAACAATTTAATCGTTTGTGCCTCGACACCTTTTGCCACGTCAATCAACATGACAGCGCTATCGGCAGCCGTGAGTGTACGATACGTATCTTCACTGAAGTCCTGGTGACCTGGTGTATCCAGAATATTGACGCGATGGTCCAGATAATCAAATTGCATTACGGAAGAGGTAACGGAGATTCCCCGTTGTTTCTCAATTTCCATCCAGTCACTTGTTGCGTGTTTGCTCGCTTTCCGAGCTTTTACCGTTCCCGCAAGGCGAATCGCGCCCCCGAACAGCAACAGTTTCTCGGTTAATGTCGTTTTACCCGCATCCGGGTGAGAGATAATGGCAAACGTCCGGCGTTTGTCCACTTCCTGTTGAAGAATATCATTTGCAGCTTTGCTCATAGGTTTAATCCCTTTCGTCCGTTCATTCACGTTAATCCGGCATAGCCGGTCCATCATTCAATCTTTATGCAATCCGGCGAGGCCGGTTGATTGTACACTGATCATTTTACATACGAGGTATTTACACACTAAATTAATTTTACACATTTACAATGGAGTTCATCCTCCTCAAATCTGTGCTTTCATGCATACCGTGAACTGCTTATTAACCCAACTCTCCTATTGTACCATAATCTGTACCGAAAATAACCGATTACTACCGCACATTCTTCTCTTTTCCCTTGCAAAAAAAAGCACCCTTCAGCCATAATCATGGCATCCAGGCGCTTCTCATTCATTTTTATTTATCGGGTTTAGAAAATCAATGCATCCAGAGCGTATTGTCCGCCACCCGTCAGGGCCAGCGCTACACCAATCACCAGAATCGCGAGATTATATTCGAATCCGTTCTGCGTGGACCAGTAACCGTTCGCACCATGCACTTTCACAATCGCAATGACCATCGTCAATGCAATCAGAATGCCACCTACCGGTGTGAGTAGACCCAGTGCCAGCAGCAATCCGCCACCGAATTCTGCGAGTCCAGCCAGTAACGCCACCAATGCACCGGGCTTCATGCCCATCGACTCAAACCAGCCGCCTGTGCCCTTGATCCCGTAACCTCCGAACCAACCAAACAGCTTTTGAGCTCCGTGCGCCATGAACGACAATCCAATCACCAAACGAATCAACAACAACCCTACATCCAACATCATTTTCTTTTTCCTCCATTCAATATATACAAAATAGTATTCTCAGATTAAAGATATTATGCACTTTTTTTCATGATTCTCTATTCGCAAACCCCTTCAATTGGTTTACATTTTATCATGAATGATAACTTATCCGAAACGTTGACCCGGATGAAGTTTGTCATTGGCGTAACTCTTTAACTCATGTGTTGAGTATAAGTTACATACTTACTTTTTGTCAACAACTTAATTTTAATTACTTATTTCCTTATGATGGATGCCTGCCTTTTCCACGCTAAAAAGCCTGAGTACACCGCAAAATTTGCGATGTCCCAGGCTCAGTCATGTTCTGTATGTTCTTATTACCATTGTTAATGCCCTTACCCTAACCGTTCACTTGCCAGATCACGCTGTCCTCGTCCTGACCATTCACCGGCCACCAGTGGAATCCGTCCTGCTCCAGCAGCTTGTCTGTCGCTTCTGGCCCCCATGTTCCAGCAGGGTACGTATGAAGTTCTCCCTGATTCTTGCCCCAGGCTGCAGCGATCCGATCTACGAAAGACCAGGCTGTCGCCACTTCATCCCAGCGGGTAAAGTACGTAGAATCCCCCTCCGCTGCATCGTGCAGCAGACGTTCATACGCTTCAGGCGAGTTGATTCCAATCATGCAGCTCTGACAGAAATCCATCGCGAGCGGCTGAATCTCGGAATCCGAGCCTGATTTCTTGGCATTGATCTTGATATATATGCCTTCCATTGGATTCACCCGAATGACCAGCAGATTCGGTTCCAATTTATATTTTTTCCCAAGGTACACATTGTTCGGCATCGACTTGAACTCCACTACGATCTCGGTCGTTTTCACCGGTAGACGCTTGCCTGTCCGAATGTAGAATGGAACACCCGCCCAGCGGAAATTATCCACGAATACACGTGCTGCAAAATAAGTCTCCGTATTGGACTGCGGATCAACCTTGTCTTCCTGGCGATACCCTGGAAGCTGCTTACCACGGTACTCCCCTTCAGCATACTGCCCCCGCACAACGTTGTTGCTGACTTCCTCATTCGAAGTGAACGCCCGCAATGAGCGCAATACCTTCACCTTCTCATCCCGAATGTCTTCCGGGAATAGGCGACTCGGCGGTTCCATCGCAATCATCGTCAGCATCTGAAGCATATGATTCTGCCCCATGTCACGCAGTGCGCCGGAGTGATCATAATACCCACCACGTTCTTCCACACCTACTGTCTCACCGAGCGTAATCTGAACGTTGGCAATGTGCTTGTTATTCCAGAGTGGTTCAAAAAAAGCATTTCCGAAGCGGATCACTTCGATATTTTGCACCATTTCCTTGCCCAGATAATGATCAATCCGGTAGATTTCCTCTTCACGGAATACCTCACGAATCTGCTCATTCAGATGTTCAGCCGATTGCAGATCATAACCAAATGGTTTTTCGATCACCAAACGGTTCCAACCCCGACTTTCCAGCATACCGCCGTCCCGCAAACTATACGACACACTGCCAAACAGCTCAGGTGCCAGTGCCAGATAGAACAGTCGGTTCCCCGGCGTGTTAAACTTCGATTCCAGATGCTCTGTCTGCGCACGCAGCTCTTTGAATCCGTCCACATTATTGATATCCAGTGCTTTGTATTCAAAATGATCGACAAAAGCGTTCCACTCATCAGGTTCCCCCGCCGGATAGCGGCAGAACTCTTTAATGGATTCATAGATGTCTTCCCGGAATTCTTCTGGGGACCTCGGACGACGTGCTACGCCAATAACCGCAAAGTCTTCGGCAAGCTTGCCTTCACGGTAAAGACTGTAGATAGCCGGAAACAGCTTCCGGCGGGCCAAATCACCCGTTGCTCCAAAAATGAAAAATACTGCGCCTGGTGTCTGTACTTCATCTTGCGATTGTTTTTCAACCATGGGCTCCTCTTTCTTCCGGGAAGATAACCTTCATGCTCTCCCCGAGCTATGTAATGGTGTTATATATGCACGGCATACAACTGTCAATTACCAGCAAGTTCCTTCTTGGATGTGATGCCATTTTAGCATATCAACTGAATGGATGCACTATTTTCACACTGATTTCTCTGATAAATATTCGCCTATTGGAGCCGAACTCATGAGAGCTTCATTCCTCAATATTCAATCGTAATCACCGGAAACCCCACTGTAATTCGATTGTCCATCCCGTCACCAACTTGATGAACTGCGAGTTGCATATTTAACATATGTGAGCCACTTTTGATCGACAACGGAAGCTCAGCCGCCTCGTAAGAGACACTTGCGCTGGCTACATCCGTATAACGTTCAACAGAGGCAAGATCCACATTTTTGGCCAGGTCTTCCTCGATCAATGCCAACTGCTGACTCGCATCACCTTTAATAGCAGTATCTGCTGTACCTTGTACAGACATATTCCAGGTTGCCTTCATCCCTGAGTCTGCAAGCAGTCGACTGATCTGTTCATGTACGGTCACTAATGCCTTCCGATCCGTGCGTGCATCCCCTGACAGTTGTACGATGGCGTAGTAGCTGTTATCCCCTGTCTCGACGACATTGACCAACAGACCAGCTTCTCCAGTAGCCTCATGGACAGCCAGCTCACTACGATACACATCATGGCCTGTCTGGCGTACCCGTACTGGTTGTTCCAGCCCCAAGTGACTAGCCAGTAATACGGCCTGCGCTTGTGCATCTCCCCGGCCTTCTCCTTGCCATTTAATCACCAGACGATCCACTTTATCAATCACGCCGTCAGCAGTATGAATTAATTGTTCGAGTTGCGCTGCTTTGGGTTCGTTCTTCTCTGCGTATACCTGTGTCACACCGATAAGAATAATGATAGCTATTGCCAATATACCTGCTGTCATCCAACGATTTAACATGTGAATCCCCCGTTCATTCTTACATTCTATGAATCTATCAACAGCATACCCCTTTCCCACATTAGCTATACTTGTTCTGAATACATCAAAAAAAGCCCTATCCGCCACTTGCATGGCAGATCAGAGCTTTCCATTCAACCTTTTCTAGATAAATTAAACCACACAATATTTACACTCGCTATTCCGATGACAGAACAACCTTCCGTTCGCTGTTATCCCCAGATTTTCCGTACATTACTGCACGGTTCTTAGGCTTAATGATCTTTTTGCACATCATTCTGCTTACTCTGCAAGTCCGTTTTTATAAGCATAGATCGCGGCCTGAGTACGGTCGTCTACACCCAATTTTGCGAGTAAGTTTGTAACATGAAATTTGACTGTCTTGATACCAATGATCAGATCATCCGCGATGTCCTGATTCGATTTGCCTTTAGCCAGCAACCGGAGCACATCCATTTCACGGTCAGTCAATTCATCATGCAGAGGAGCTGCTGCCTGCGGCTGCCGGAATCGATTCATCATTTTCGAAGCGACCTGTGACTCCAGAACGGATTGTCCACGAGCAGCTGCGCGAATCGCATCTGCCACTTCATTGGCTCTTGATGTTTTCAACAGATAACTGAATGCGCCTGCCTCAATGACAGGGTACATTTTTTCATCATCCAGGTAACTGGTTAACACGATGACTTTGCACTCCGGATACATTTTAAGTACCTGACGGGTAGCCTCAATGCCATCCATGCCTTCCATCACCAAATCCATCAGAACCACATCAGGCTTATATTCCTGCGCAAGCCGAATGCCTTCCTCTCCACTACCTGCTTCACCAACAACTTCAATCCCATCTTCGGTATCCAGTACCGCTGCAAGACCAATACGTACCATCTCATGATCATCCACGAGCAATACTTTGATCGACGTTTCCGTCTCCGTTTCGACTTCCGGTTCCATTGACATGTTCTTCCTCGCTTTCATCGCTCATCAAAGGTATCGTAATCTCAATCCGCGTTCCCTTACCAGGCGCTGTTACAAATTGTATGGCTCCGCCAATCTCCGTAACACGTTCACGCATGTTAGCCAGACCGTAGGAAGCTTGTTTATTTTCGTCCAGATCGAAGCCTTGCCCATCATCACGAATCAATACGCGAATCGCATCAGTGCGGCGCTGGAGCCGTATCTCCATTTTCTCCGCTTTCGCATGCCGTAACGTATTGGACATAGCCTCCTGAACGATCCGAAACAGATGATTCTCGATACCTTTGATTAGATCGATGTCTTCATCTATTTCGAGCACAATATCCATGGGCACTTTCGTTTTCAGTTCCATCACCAGATCACGCAGACCTTGTTCGAGTTGTTTGCCCTCCAGATAGACTGGCCGCAGATGTAACAATAATGCACGCATCTCGGACTGTGCTACCGAAGCCATCTCCTCAATCAGAGCCACCTGCCGCTGAGCACGTTCAAAATCCTTCTCCATCTTCCGTCCAACGGCCGTTGCTGTCATGGATATCGCGAACAGTTGCTGCGATACCGCATCATGCAGCTCCCGTGCCAGCCGCTGCCGTTCTTCCACAATAGCCGTTATTCTGGCTTGTTCCGCAAGCTGTGCATTATGAGTAGACAATCGCTGAAGCGAAGAGACCTGATCTTCCCACTTTTTGCCGATTCGTCCGAGTTGCTCACTTAAACGGCCCACATCATCATCGCCCAGATCAGGTACAGTGCGTGATAGAGAGCCCTTCTCCCACAGTAGAAGTGTTTCCCGCAGCAGTTCAAGTCTGCGTTTAACCCGATAACTCTGATAGAACCCAAAGACCGCACCGATCCCAACCAGAAGCAACAATAAGGCAAGACCCGATTGAATCAGATGACGCCAGCCTGCAAATGGAGCAAGATAACCATATGTATACAATACATACAAAGTAACAGCAAGGACAATGAAAACCAGGAGGATCCCTTCACCCATACTTCGGGTTACCATATCGGTATGTCGTTTTGTCTTCATCGGGGTCTCCTCCTTCTCTTCATCTATTTTACTACGAATGACTTATGCTTAGGTCGCCAACAATATAAGAAATGACAAATTTTGCTTTATGTTCACTGGATTCATATCCAGGTGTTCTCCATACTAATTTGTTCATCATGCCGCTATCTTGTTCTCCAAGAAGATTAATCCGGCCGAAAAGAACCGATGCTTCAATCTCTACACCATAATCTTCTGGCAGCGTCAAACGAACATTCCCCATAACGCCTTGCAACAGCACAATCGTTTGTTTCTCCTCCGGAATTGAAAGAGACAGATCTGCATTAACCTCACCCATGGCATGCCACAGGCTCATACTACGTAACGTCCAGGACGATTGATCCCAGTAATACCGAGCCATGAAATTCTGTTTCTTCATAACACCTTCGTCCAGATGAATCTTTTTGTTTTTTGAATAAAAGTAAGCTAAAGAAGCCAATACAATCAAGAATACAATCATCAAATTATCCAGCAATAACAGTGCCGCACCAATACCAAGATATCGATAACCTCTACGTGTATCTCCCTTGCGAATTTGTAGCATTCCAACCGTTAACAGAATCAGTGCGGCAGCGGTCAGAAAGTTAATATTCTGATTCAGTAACATCATTGCGCCAATAATAATAATGACAACTGCAAGCCATTTACTCTTGTTATTCATCCCCGCCGCACCTCCTCTGTAAGTTAATCTCTCTTTATTCAACGGAAAAGCCATACCAGGCGATGAAGTCCTGTATGGCTTAACTTTTGTTCTACCAACCGTACATTATACACGATTTATAGAATATCATATTGTTCACTGAGCGAACAGTTATTCTTTTGAAGTTCCGTTCGCTTCATTCTTGGAACCATTGCCCATTTTGTTTTTAAGAGCTTGTAATTGCTGATCCACTTTGAATTGCTTTTCCACATCTACAGGATTCGTGTACGTGGATGAAGTGTTGCGATAAGGTGCACGGGCTACATCCGCTTCAGCTTCCAGTTGCATGATTTTCTCTTCCATGCGATGGAATCCTAGTGATGCGCCACCACTTTCAATCGAATGCAAGCTGTTGATGGAAGACATTTGTTTTTTGGCTTTTGCCATTTGTGCACGGGATACGAGCTCATTACGTTTGTTACGCATTTTGTAGAACTCATCTTTCATGTCATGCAATTGTTGCAACAGATCTTTTGCTTGTGCTTCGGACTGTGCATGCAGTTCACTGTACTCGGTAATTTTTTGATCAAAGTAGATTTTCTCTTCCAGCAATTTGCGTGCTACTTCTTCCTGACCGTTGGCCAGAGCAGCTTCTGCTTGGGACTCACGTTGTACCGAAGTACGCTCCGCTTCGTCCAGACGTTGTTTCATGCGGCGCTCATTCGCCATTTGTTTGGCAACAGTTACCTCTGCCTCATGAATCTCAGCCTCCATATCACGCAAGTACTGGTTCAACATTACAATCGGGTCCTCTACCTTATCCAACATATCATTTACCGATGCTTTCGTCATATCCTTAATCCGTTTAAATACTCCCATTTTACTTTTCTCCCTTCTCGTAACGAGATAATTTTTGGCGAAGCTCTTCAACTTCTTTTTTCAGTGCTTTTTTCTCGATATCTTTCATCATGGAATCAAGTTCACTTTCTTGCGGTGCACCTGCTCCGTAGGCATTGTTATCATAAGAACGCGAACCGGATTGAGGTCTGTTGTTGTATCCAGGGCCGGGACCGAAGTTACCAGGACCTTGTTGATTGTGATTATTTTGAAAAGGACCTCTTGGCGGCTGATGATCATAGTTGTCATATCCTCTGCCTGGACCAGGGCCCGGGCCGTAACCATATGGATCATAAGGTGGATACGGTTCTTTTGGTACCACCAGTGCTGCAATGAAATATATTAACAACGACGTGCCGCCAGTTACGAAGATACTGATGACAAAGATGATACGCAGCAGGGTGGAATCCATTCCAATACTTTCGGAAATTCCGCCGCACAAGCCGGTTAACATCCGGTCACGCGTTGAGCGGTATAATTTGCTCATGTGCTTGCTCCTTTCGTTTACTTGTATCCTCTTACGTTGGAATCATAAGCATATGGATCAACGTGATTGGATTCCTTGGGTACCACCAACGCAGCGATGAAGTAGATCAACAATGATGTACCTCCCGTAGCGAAAATACTGATGAAGAAAATGATACGTAGCAGCGTAGTACTAAATCCGAGATTTTCAGAAATGCCGCCGATCAAACCTGTTAGCATTCGATTACGCGCCGAGCGGTATAATTTATTCATGTGACTACTCCTTTCTGTCATTGTTCAATTTCTGTCTTAAGCGCTCCAGTTCCTTATCCAGCGTGGAAGATGACATGCTACCAGTCACTCCTGAACCATCTTGACCCATCCGCCGGATATCCCGAAGACTTTGTGCTTCATATTCGAGATCAGAGACTTGGTCATCCAGTCGATTAAACATACGAGGTACATTCTGACCGTTGTGATTGCCTCTCTGGTTCATACGTTGTTGTAATTGAATTGTCTGCATACGAGCGTAGTAATATTGGCGTTTGCTGTATACATTCTGATATTCAACTTTCAACTGGTCGATCTGTTCATCCAGCTCCTGTAATGCCGCATAACTTTGTGCATACAATTCATTGTACTGTTCCATTTTTTCCTCGTGGAGGATTTTCTCCTGCAAGGCCAGCTTAGCGAGATGTTCCTCCCCGGCTTTCAGAGCCATGGAAGCCTGTTCTTCCCTTTTGTTCACCATACCTGCTGCCTGATCGGCTTGTTGTTTCATTTGTCTGGTATGGCTTGCATATTGATGACGAAGTTTCTCGGCTTCACCGATGTCTTGGCGGGTCGAGACCAGGAACTGATCAATCAGTTTGACTGGATCCTGACTTTGCTCCAAATGTTCGTTCAGATTGGCTACGGTAATATCCCGCATTCGACGAAATACACTCATTATGTTCTGTCCCTCCTTTTCATAATCGTGAAAGCTTAGTACCGACCACGACGACTGCGGTTATTGCTTAGCATTGAGATACCAAAGATGATTAACCCGATCGCGATGATCGGTCCGATCAACCATGCCAGTTTACTCATCAGTGAGATGATACCGATGATAAGAACAATCCAGCCAAGTAACACGTTCCCTCGTTTGACTCCGTAATATCCCAGTGCAATCATCAGGACCGGAATCAGATAACCCATCAAGTGTCCCAGAAGTGGAGTTAACTTTCCGAAGAGGAGTAGTGCACCCAACGCAATCAATACAATCGCCCAGCCATTTCCCTTATTCAATCTCATAATTGTTGTTCACCGCCCTTTCCATTCGTTCGTTTTAATGTGTTAAGTCATTTGTTCGTTTGTTTCTTGTTTTTTTGTTTCCGTGTTTCTTGTTTAACCTTATGTCCTTATTCTAGGGGAATTCGAGACTTTTCAAAACAGACCGTGGACGGTTTTTCATCCTAGACTCAGGTCGGGGATCTAGTTGGACCTTTGACTGTCCCCACATAAGACCTTCGTTCCGCCCACGCTAATTAGCACTCTGGATGCCTTCTATATCCCCATATGCTGGCCACCCTTCAACCGATATTGACCTATAGAGAGAATGATGTCCATGTCTCTATTTACGTACACACTTCAATTTCGTTTCTAATGATTCCGTTAGGAGTGTCTGACCAAGCCGTTTCTAGAGCCCTTTCCGCATATCATCTATCAGGAATCCTTTATATTTGTTCCTATACCCCATACAATGAAAATTACTTATTTATCCAAATAAACAAAATTTAGATTGTTCTATATGTAAGCGTTTACTAAAATAGAAAGTGTTACTACTACTACTAATGTCAGGAGTGGAAGGGAAACTGTGCGAACAATTAGCTATCTCCATAAAATGATCATCTTCGGAATCCTGTTAAGCACCCTGCCCATTTTGTTAACAGGAATTGCCGCATTTATCTATTCATCAAACCAAACTGAACTGCATCGTACGCAGGCCAACAGACAGTTGCTGGAACAAATGCAATCCAACGTAGAACACAAACTAGCTACAGTCAGTTATATGCTTGATCAGGCCGTTCGCTCTCCATTAACCCTCCGTTCCCTGTCTGCTCCTTCTTCACTCCAAGGGAAAGGACAGCTACTTGCCGATAAGCTACAGAGCGAGTTTCAGCATATGCGGTCATGGGAACCTTTGTTAGATATTACCCTGGTGAACCAATCTCAGAATTGGCTTATTGATCATGCAGGATTATATCGTAATACAGATTTTCCACTGGCTCTTCCCATGAAGGAATTGATATCCGATACGCTAACCTCCGGATGGCAGCTCTCCCCTTCATCGGTGTTCAGTAATGATGAGCGTTCACCCGGTACAGGCTGTATTTATCACATTGCCCTTGCGAGATCTATTCCGAATCTGAATATATCTTCCGATGCTGCCCTGATTGCGGGTATTCCTGCATGCTCTTTGCAAAACACACTTGGAGAAACCTCTTTAGGAAATGCTGCCTCAGGACTGGTCATTTTGAATCGGGAACAACGTATCTTGGTCCATCCCGATCCTGTATATATTGGACAACCATTGTCTGCCATAGGATTACAGGATCGGGATACAAAAGCCAACATAACCAAACTATCACCCATCCCCTTCTCAACAGGCTTTGAAAAACGAGAAGTTACGATCGCCGATACACAATATTCTCTAACGTATAGCCCTTCTACCTTGAAAGGATGGACTTATGTTCTAATCTCACCTACTACTATTCTGACACAGGAATATCTCAATATTGGATTACACACCTTGTATATCAGTATCTTCTTGCTTTTACTTTCATTATTGCTTGCCTGGCTCGGCTCCAAGCGAATGCATGTCCCGATTCGTAAACTTTTAACCCAACTTGGTGACAACCATCTGTCCAAAGAAGGAAACTCACTAGCTCAGCAATCACCACCATTTTCTGATGAGTTCGAGCAGATTAGAGCAGGGGTCTCACAATTATCTGCCTCTCGCTCCCAATTAGAGAACACACTTAATATGCATCTGTTGCAGATTCGCACTCATTTTATGATAAACCTGTTCCAAGGCAAGACCCCTGTTCATACGCTTCATGACACCCTGAATGAATATGGTTATAAGTACCAGGTACAGGAATGGCAACAAATTGCTGTTATTACAATACAAGCAGATCTCGTTAATCATACGAAGTATAGTGCTGGTGATCGTGACCTCTTGTTATTCGCTATTCAGAATATATTGGAGGAAACGGTTGCGCATAACCAACAATTACTTCCGATTGTGTTGGAACATACGGTGGTCACAATAATTGGCACTATGGAACAGGATCATTTTATTTTTTCACAGCAGCTACATGTATTAACAGAACAGTTACAACAACAGATTCATAAGATCCTAGCTCTTCAAGTCAGTCTGGGCTTCAGTCAGCCACACAGCTCCCTATATCACATCCCACAAGCCTACGCAGAAGCCATGGAAGCATTGATGCACCGGCTGAAGCTGGGTACAGGCATTATTTTTCAATATGAGAACATAGATCATGACGCTCCCACTTGGTCCATCACCTACCCGGAATCGTTGGAATATTCGTTGATCCAAGCTATTCAAAGTGCGGACGAAGTCCTGGCCTCTACTCTTTTGAAACAGTTGCTTGAAGTGCTCTTTGGGTTGGAGTGTACACCAGAGGAATATCAGGTAGCTCTTACGAGGCTGCTCACGCGTATTTTGCAAATGACTCAGGAATCCGGCATACGACTTGGACAGATCTCACAAGGCCGTGGCTCAATGTTCCATGAACTTTATGGTTTGCAGTACGCCACTGAAGTTGAGGAATGGTTTAACCATCAGGTCATCTTGCCCATCATCCAGGTTTTTAAAGTGAGACAATATGCCCAGTATCAGCATATATCAGAGAAGATGATTGCCATGATTCATCAAGATTATGATAAGGATCTGACGCTTGAGGAGTGTGCATTGAAGCTTCACTACAATGCGAACTACTTAAGTAGTGTTTTCCGAAAAGAGACAGGTTGTGCATTTAGTGAATATCTGACCAAGTACCGTTTTAATATCGCCAAAAAATGGCTGGACGAAAGTGATCTAACCGTTAAAGACATCGCAGCACGGCTTCGGTACAACAATCCGCAAAATTTCATTCGATCATTTCGTAAATGGGAAGGAATTACCCCCGGCCAGTACCGGGAGCGTAAGCAGAAACCAGAAGTATCCAATAGGAAGTAAACTACGTGTTTCGTGTTTAGTTTTCGGTTGTCCCGATACTAGTTCAAACGTTGGTGCAGCCCATCGGTAATTCATTGATTCAGCTTTACAGCCCCAAGAACCCAACGGTTTGATTCAACGCGCTTGAAATCTTGTTGAAAGTTATTATAAAGAGGGAGCAACTATCCTGCTCCCTCTTTCTATATAACTTAAACTTAAATTGAAACTTCATATGTTCCACACGTGGCATCGTCTTGTGTGACAGCGTAATGCTTGATAGCCTCAGCTCAGATGTTAGACTAGGGTGTCCATCCTGATCCAGGATCCTCCCGTAACATGTAACAAGCTCATAAAATTTATCGCTTTTCCTTAGTACGAACTGTCTTCATATTTGGCTGTTCAAGTTGGATTAGAATTTTCCCGAACCTTGCACCACGTGAGAAGGTTAACGTGCTATCCTTGTACGAATCCCGTATGTACTTCTCAGTCAGTCTGAGAGAATCTTCATCCGATGGTAACTCATACGTATTAAGCCATTCTGGTAGCTTCTTGATAACCTCTTCCACTGGTACTTCAAATGAATTAACTTCTCTTGTAATGATCATCGTGTATGAATAACCTTTCAAATACAGCAACTGTTGGATATATCCCATATCACCGGCTTTATATGAAGAAGTAACCCCCAGAACATCCTTAAGCTCATCCATTAGTGTGTGTTCCTTCTGTCCCGCCATAGTGCTTATATACACATACTTACGAGCACAGTCGATCGCCATCTCAATCGTTTCCCAATCTGACATTGCAGGGCACATGGATGCAAATGCAAAGTCATATTTCTTCTGCCAGCCTTTATCCTGGATAGAGATTTCCTCAAATCGTTCTTTTACGATCTCGATATTGGATTCCAAAGACGAAGGTATCGTCTCTTTCATAAGGGAGACAAGCAACTCGGAAGGCTCAACTGCAGTCACACTTGCCCCCTTTTTCGCAAAAGGAATGGTAAATATGCCTGAGGCCGCTCCAATGTCCAATATGGATAATCCTGCGAACTCCACCCCTTGGTTCTCAATCCAGCCCATAATGCGCTCAGAACGCTGCTCTCCTTCTTCAGTGAACGACTGTGCATGATAATCCCTGGCCCACCGCTCAAATGCTTCTTCTGTATTAAATGGTGCGCTTTTCTTTTTATATTTTGGACTTCTCGAACGATTCTTCCATGCCTCTTCCCATACAGAAAGATCAAATAACAGATCGTTATCCGATATATGTTTTCCATTATTCATTTTGCTTCACTCCTCCATATTAAAGACTTTACTTATCTACAATATACCGAATATAAGCGCACGTCAATCTTTATTAACGTCCAACTGTTCTTAGTCCACATTTTCTTAATGCACAAAAATATTATCATATAAATAAAAATAACCCCACACATTGCATAAGCAACATGTAGGGCTATTCAATATACCGGCGAGAGGACTCGAACCTCCACGGTTTCCCACTCGATTTTGAGTCGAGCGCGTCTGCCATTCCGCCACGCCGGCATATTCTGGAGGCGCCACCCAGATTCGAACTGGGGATAAAGCTTTTGCAGAGCTGTGCCTTACCACTTGGCTATGGCGCCATATTTGGAGCGGAAGACGGGAATCGAACCCGCGACCCTCGCCTTGGCAAGGCGATGCTCTACCGCTGAGCCACTTCCGCATAATGGCTGGGGATATAGGATTTGAACCTATGCATGACGGAGTCAAAGTCCGTTGCCTTACCGCTTGGCTAATCCCCAATAAAAAATGAAAAAACAAAGGGGCGATCGAGGGGAATTGAACCCCCGAATGCCGGATCCACAAACCGGTGCGTTAACCACTTCGCCACGATCGCCACAAAAGGTTAAATTACTTAAAAGTTAATTGGCAGGGGCAGCAGGAATTGAACCCACACCAACGGTTTTGGAGACCGTTGTTCTACCTTTAAACTATGCCCCTAAAAACTGGTGGAGGATGATGGATTCGAACCACCGAACCCGTACGGGAGCAGATTTACAGTCTGATGCGTTTGGCCACTTCGCTAATCCTCCAGGATTACATGGTGCCGGCGAGAGGACTTGAACCCCCAACCTACTGATTACAAGTCAGTTGCTCTACCAGTTGAGCTACACCGGCATATTAAATTGTTTTGAAAATGGTGGCTCGGGACGGAATCGAACCGCCGACACGAGGATTTTCAGTCCTCTGCTCTACCGACTGAGCTACCGAGCCGAAATAAAGTCTAATCTTAATTCCTTACACTTTATATAGGGCATCAGTGCCATACAGCAGATGTAGTGAACAGTTTGCCTCATGTAAAGATTAAATGGCGGAACCGACGGGATTCGAACCCGCGATCTCCTGCGTGACAGGCAGGCATGTTAGGCCAACTACACCACGGTTCCAGATCACTTTCTCAAAAGAAAGTATAATTGCGGGGGCAGGATTTGAACCTGCGGCCTTCGGGTTATGAGCCCGACGAGCTACCGGGCTGCTCCACCCCGCGTCGTTATAAAAATTATATGGTGGAGGCTGAGGGGATCGAACCCCCGACCCTCTGCTTGTAAGGCAGATGCTCTCCCAGCTGAGCTAAGCCTCCGAACAACACATTTATGATCATATCATAATCTTGTTGTAAAAATCAACTTCTTTTTTGAAGTTAATATGACCCGTAGGGGATTCGAACCCCTGTTACCTCCGTGAAAGGGAGGTGTCTTAACCCCTTGACCAACGGGCCTTATTATTATGGCGGAGAGAGAGGGATTCGAACCCTCGAGACGCTTGTGACGCCTACACGATTTCCAATCGTGCTCCTTCGGCCAGCTCGGACACCTCTCCATATGGCTCCCCGAACAGGGCTCGAACCTGTGACAACTCGATTAACAGTCGAGTGCTCTACCAACTGAGCTATCAGGGAATATGCTTCAGAGATCGTTCTCTGAAAACTAGATTCGAAACGAAAGATGCGAATTATCACTTGCTATTGGATAAGCCCTCGACCGATTAGTACTGGTCAGCTCCATGCATTGCTGCACTTCCACCCCCAGCCTATCTACCTCGTCGTCTTCAAGGGGTCTTACATACTGGGAAATCTCATCTTGAGGGGGGCTTCACGCTTAGATGCTTTCAGCGTTTATCCCGTCCGTACATAGCTACCCAGCGGTGCTCCTGGCGGAACAACTGGTACACCAGCGGTACGTCCATCCCGGTCCTCTCGTACTAAGGACAGCTCCTCTCAAATTTCCTACGCCCACGACAGATAGGGACCGAACTGTCTCACGACGTTCTGAACCCAGCTCGCGTACCGCTTTAATGGGCGAACAGCCCAACCCTTGGGACCTACTTCAGCCCCAGGATGCGATGAGCCGACATCGAGGTGCCAAACCTCCCCGTCGATGTGGACTCTTGGGGGAGATAAGCCTGTTATCCCCAGGGTAGCTTTTATCCGTTGAGCGATGGCCCTTCCATGCGGTACCACCGGATCACTAAGCCCGACTTTCGTCCCTGCTCGACTTGTAGGTCTCGCAGTCAAGCTCCCTTATGCCTTTGCACTCTTCGAATGATTTCCAACCATTCTGAGGGAACCTTTGGGCGCCTCCGTTACTCTTTAGGAGGCGACCGCCCCAGTCAAACTGCCCACCTGACACTGTCCCCGCACCGGATTACGGTACCAGGTTAGAACCTAGATACGATCAGGGTGGTATCCCAACGTTGCCTCCACAGAAGCTTGCGCTCCTGCTTCAAAGGCTCCCACCTATCCTGTACAGATCGTACCCAAATTCAATATCAAGCTGCAGTAAAGCTCCATGGGGTCTTTCCGTCTTGTCGCGGGTAACCTGCATCTTCACAGGTATTAAAATTTCACCGGATCTCTCGTTGAGACAGCGCCCAAGTCGTTACGCCATTCGTGCGGGTCAGAATTTACCTGACAAGGAATTTCGCTACCTTAGGACCGTTATAGTTACGGCCGCCGTTTACTGGGGCTTCGGTTCACAGCTTCGGATTGCTCCTAACCACTCCCCTTAACCTTCCAGCACCGGGCAGGCGTCAGCCCGTATACTTCGCCTTACGGCTTCGCACAGACCTGTGTTTTTGCTAAACAGTCGCTTGGGCCTTTTCACTGCGGCCCCCTCGTGCTATTCACACTACCGGGGCACCCCTTCTCCCGAAGTTACGGGGTCATTTTGCCGAGTTCCTTAACGAGAGTTCTTCCGCGCGCCTTAGAATACTCTTCTCGCCTACCTGTGTCGGTTTGCGGTACGGGCACCTTCACCTGGCTAGAGGCTTTTCTTGGCAGTGTGAGATCATGACCTTCGCTACTACAATTTTCGCTCCCCATCACAGCTCAGCCTTACAATGTGCGGATTTGCCTACACATCAGCCTCACTGCTTAGACGGACATCCATCAGTCCGCGTCACTACCCTACTGCGTCCCCCCATTGCTCATAACGGCTTACGGTGGTACAGGAATTTCGACCTGTTGTCCTTCGACTACGCCTTTCGGCCTCGCCTTAGGTCCCGACTTACCCTGAGCGGACGAGCCTTCCTCAGGAACCCTTAGGCTTTCGGCGGATCAGATTCTCACTGATCTTTTCGTTACTCATACCGGCATTCTCACTTGTATAATGTCCAGCGCTCCTTACGGTACACCTTCAACCCTTATACAACGCTCCCCTACCCCTGATGCAAAGCATCAAGCCATAGCTTCGGTGGTGTGTTTAGCCCCGTTACATTTTCGGCGCAGAGTCACTCGACCAGTGAGCTATTACGCACTCTTTCAATGGTGGCTGCTTCTAAGCCAACATCCTGGTTGTCTGTGCAACTCCACATCCTTTCCCACTTAACACACACTTGGGGACCTTAGCTGATGGTCTGGGCTGTTTCCCTTTTGACAATGGATCTTAGCACTCACTGTCTGACTCCCGGAAGTAAGTCTATGGCATTCGGAGTTTGACTGAGCTTGGTAACCCTTGCGGGCCCCGCACCCAATCAGTGCTCTACCTCCACGACTCTGTTTTCCGAGGCTAGCCCTAAAGCTATTTCGGGGAGAACCAGCTATCTCCGAGTTCGATTGGAATTTCTCCGCTACCCCCACCTCATCCCCGCATTTTTCAACATGCGTGGGTTCGGGCCTCCAGTGCGTGTTACCGCACCTTCACCCTGGACAGGGGTAGATCACCCGGTTTCGGGTCTACGTCCACGTACTATGGCGCCCTATTCAGACTCGCTTTCGCTGCGGCTCCGGCTCTTCACCTTAACCTTGCACGGGAACGTAACTCGCCGGTTCATTCTACAAAAGGCACGCCATCACCCCTAAAACGGGCTCTGACTTTTTGTAAGCACACGGTTTCAGGTTCTATTTCACTCCCCTTCCGGGGTGCTTTTCACCTTTCCCTCACGGTACTGCTTCACTATCGGTCGCTAGGAAGTATTTAGCCTTGGCAGATGGTCCTGCCGGATTCATACGGGGTTTCACGTGCCCCGCACTACTCGGGATCCGTCTCGGAGGGAACAGACTTTCAACTACAGGGCTTTTACCTTCTTTGGCGGGCCTTTCCAGACCTCTTCACTTAACCGGTTCCTTTGTAACTCCATGTGAGACGTCCCACAACCCCAAAGAGCAAGCTCCTTGGTTTGGGCTTCTCCGCGTTCGCTCGCCGCTACTGACGGAATCACTATTGTTTTCTCTTCCTCAGGGTACTTAGATGTTTCAGTTCCCCTGGTATGCCTCTACACAACCTATGTATTCAGTTGTGAGTAACTGGAAATTACCCCAGCTGGGTTTCCCCATTCGGACACCCCCGGATCAAAGCTTGCTTACAGCTCCCCGAGGCAGTTTCGTTGTTCGCCACGTCCTTCATCGGCTCCTAGCGCCTAGGCATCCTCCGTGTGCTCTTAGTAGCTTAACCAAATTGCTCCGGTTTCGATCGCTCGCTTCCCTTGTTTTGCTTGCGCAAAGCCAAAAGTCGCTCCCATTCGATTCCATCGCAACAGCAATTTCACTACCGTTTTTATTGAAACTTGTTTGCACAAGTTCAGCTAAAAAGGAATGTTCTAATTCGCATTTACTTTCGTTTCGATATCTAGTTTTCAAAGAACAAGCTCCATGCAAAAGCAAGCTGTTTGAGAGTTTGAGCTCTCAAAACTGAGCAACGAGTGAGTAACTAGCCGACCTGGCTAGATTTTATATTTGAATGTTTCCACTCGGGAAACGATTCTCCATAGAAAGGAGGTGATCCAGCCGCACCTTCCGATACGGCTACCTTGTTACGACTTCACCCCAATCATCTATCCCACCTTCGGCGGCTGGCTCCTTGCGGTTACCCCACCGACTTCGGGTGTTATAAACTCTCGTGGTGTGACGGGCGGTGTGTACAAGACCCGGGAACGTATTCACCGCGGCATGCTGATCCGCGATTACTAGCAATTCCGACTTCATGCAGGCGAGTTGCAGCCTGCAATCCGAACTGAGACCGGCTTTGTTGGGATTGGCTCCATCTCGCGATTTCGCAGCCCGTTGTACCGGCCATTGTAGTACGTGTGTAGCCCAGGTCATAAGGGGCATGATGATTTGACGTCATCCCCACCTTCCTCCGGTTTGTCACCGGCAGTCTATCTAGAGTGCCCACCCGAAGTGCTGGCAACTAAATATAAGGGTTGCGCTCGTTGCGGGACTTAACCCAACATCTCACGACACGAGCTGACGACAACCATGCACCACCTGTCTTGAATGTTCCGAAGAAAAGGTACATCTCTGCACCGGTCATTCAGATGTCAAGACCTGGTAAGGTTCTTCGCGTTGCTTCGAATTAAACCACATACTCCACTGCTTGTGCGGGTCCCCGTCAATTCCTTTGAGTTTCAGTCTTGCGACCGTACTCCCCAGGCGGAGTGCTTAATGTGTTAACTTCGGCACCAAGGGTATCGAAACCCCTAACACCTAGCACTCATCGTTTACGGCGTGGACTACCAGGGTATCTAATCCTGTTTGCTCCCCACGCTTTCGCGCCTCAGCGTCAGTTACAGCCCAGAGAGTCGCCTTCGCCACTGGTGTTCCTCCACATATCTACGCATTTCACCGCTACACGTGGAATTCCACTCTCCTCTTCTGCACTCAAGTCACCCAGTTTCCAGTGCGATCCGGGGTTGAGCCCCGGGATTAAACACCAGACTTAAATGACCGCCTGCGCGCGCTTTACGCCCAATAATTCCGGACAACGCTTGCCCCCTACGTATTACCGCGGCTGCTGGCACGTAGTTAGCCGGGGCTTTCTTCTCAGGTACCGTCACCTTGAGAGCAGTTACTCTCCCAAGCGTTCTTCCCTGGCAACAGAGCTTTACGATCCGAAAACCTTCATCACTCACGCGGCATTGCTCCGTCAGGCTTTCGCCCATTGCGGAAGATTCCCTACTGCTGCCTCCCGTAGGAGTCTGGGCCGTGTCTCAGTCCCAGTGTGGCCGATCACCCTCTCAGGTCGGCTACGCATCGTCGCCTTGGTGAGCCGTTACCCCACCAACTAGCTAATGCGCCGCAGGCCCATCCCCAAGTGACAGATTGCTCCGTCTTTCCAGTTTCCTTCAGGCGAAGGAAACAACTATTCGGTATTAGCTACCGTTTCCGGTAGTTGTCCCAAACTTGAGGGCAGGTTGCCTACGTGTTACTCACCCGTCCGCCGCTAACCATCAGAGAAGCAAGCTTCTCTGATGGTCCGCTCGACTTGCATGTATTAGGCATGCCGCCAGCGTTCGTCCTGAGCCAGGATCAAACTCTCCAATAAAGTATTGAAAAGAGCGATAAGCTCATTTTGAATCTGACGAGATTTAAATCTCATTTGTGCTCCAGCCGATTCAAGCCAAGGCTTGTTTCAAACTTTCGCGTTCATTCTGCAAGCAGAATGTTTACTCACTCGTTGTTCAGTTTTCAAAGATCAAACTTGTTTTGTTACCGAGCGTTGTTCTCCTCAGCAACTTTTATATCTTAACACTTCCGAACCAACTTTGCAAGCTCTTTTTTTAAGTTTCTTTCGAAGCTTATTTGTTTTGCCTGCGGCACTTTATTTATCGTGTTTTTTTGGCCGGAAATAGAATATATCATATACACAACACAAATACCACTTGTAAAATATTCCATTATTAAACGAATGGTTTACTTAACTCAATCTCTTCTTAATCTCTTTGTCCGATGGTAACTATATTCTATATACTCTCACCGGTCAAATCTCTCTCAATATAGGTTGTGAACTAATCAACCAGCATCATTACATTCGTTCTATAAAATATGAAACACAATAGCTCTATTCAATAACACTGCTATCTATTATGTGGTTACCGAATCTAATAATCAAACTACATAGAACTTTGATCATGATAGAAATGTGTTCTTCATTTTTTACTATTAGTCTTTGAACCTACCCATCACTATCGTATCATGATGCTGTCCGTCCGCATGCCGCCGATCCTTTTTCAGGATACCTTCGATCTCGAAGCCACTCTTTTGGTATAACTCAATTGCCTTTTCGTTGGATGCCACTACGTTCAACGTCATCTTCTCTACACCAGCCTTGTCTGTCCATTCTATCGACTGCAATAACAAGTTCTTGCCAATCCCATGTCCCCAAAACTCTTGGGCTACACACACGCCGAACTCAACCTTATGGCAAAAGCGCTTCAACTCTCTGCCTTCACATCGGGAATACCCCACAATCTCACCCGCCACTACAGCAACAAGGAACAGATGCCGCAACTTCTCCGTGTCAGAAAGGATGATCCGCCTAAACCCAGCTGCGTCGATATACGCTTCGCCCTCTTCACGATCCATGTTCTCGGTTTCCCCGTCCATTTGTACACGAAGTGAAGACAAGGCCTCAGCATCTTTTTCCTCTGCCGATCTAATTGAGTAAGATAAACCTTTAATGTAATATTCCTGCTGATCGATCATCATAAGAACCATACCTCCTCTTCCGCTTTGTAATTACTGTACCTGTATCGTTCTACCCCACCTCAGACGGACTCTTGCCCGTAAGCATTTTGAACACCTGGCTGAAATACGTCGCATTACGGAACCCCGTCATCTCGCTCACCTCATATACCATGTAATGACCCGACTGCAGCAGTTCCAACGCTCTCTGAATTCGGTACCCGTTCAAATAACTCACGAAATTCTCACCTGTCACCCTTTTGAACAGTTGACTCAGATACTTCGGATGTACGAATAATCCCTTGGCTATTGCTTCAAAACTAATCTCTTCGGCGTAATGCAGCTCCACATACTGTTTCACCTGCTCGATAAGTTTATTGCTTTTTTTCTCGCCCATCTCCTTGCGTATCTGTTCCAGCCAGTCGCAGATAATACGATCCATCCAGTTTACCAGATCATGCAAAGCATATTTCGATTGAATTTCACGCAAAAAATCACTCATCGCTAGCGGCGGTGTTAACATAGGATGAAGTCGGTTCCAGCTATGCATCAACGTGTCAAACAGACTGACGGCCACAACCTGTACATCCTGTATCCCAACACATTTCCCCTCTTTCAGCAAAAGGCAAATATGATGCCATACCTCTTCCGCTAGGTCAGGTCGAATATCCGCCCAAACCTCATTCCATTGACGAAGCAATAATGAATAATCAGTCACACTTGGTTCTGTTTCCTTTGATGTTTCATAGTGGTATATACGACTTCCACCTTGAAACTCTGCTGTTTCCACTGCTTCCCTGCTCTCGAGATAGGAATCTATCACCTCACATGGGTGACTCTTGGATCTTCCGATTCCAGCACTCACTTCAATCTTCAGATACGTAAAGATCTGATCGATCATCCTCTCCACGAGTGGCAGGCATTCCTCCAGATGATCTTTATCTCCTAATAGAAGCAATACAAATACCTGATCCGAATAATCAACAATCTCTACCTGACCATTCATGCGCGCTGCTTGCTCCTTCACCGTCTCCTGAATAATATCGGCCGCCCCATATCGGAGAAGCTGCCAATCCCGTTCTTTCATTCGTGTCAAAAATACGGGGCGATTCAGTTGCAGACTAATGGCGCGTGTCTGTGAGGACATATGTATGCCTATATAGTCCATGCGTTCTTTGGGCAGCTCGTCTGCCCGATATCGCGTAGTCAGCAGTTCATGAAGAAATTGTTTGCGCAAATACGGAAGTACCCGTCCGACCTCCTGCTTGTACGTCTGCTCCAGCCGCTCATGCCGCTCTCGCACATCTTGTTCCAGTATCACCTCCCGCAGCACAGACTCAATCTCCTCAACCTCTGCCGGCTTCAGCAAAAAGTGATTCACCCCCCAGCGCATGGCTGCCCGGGCGTTCTCGAATTCGTCATATCCACTAAGAATGATGATCGGCAGGTGGGGATGATCACGTCGCAACGTCTGTGTGATCTCAAGCCCGGTCATCCCCGGTAGATAGACGTCAGTCATAACCACATCTGGATGCATGCGTTGAAACAGCTCCAGCGCATCCAAGCCATTGGAAGCAGTGCCTGCAATGCTAAGGCCCAGAGAAGGCCAATCGATATGATCTGTTAGTGCCTTTACAATATGAGGATCGTCATCAACAAGCATAATGGTCTTCATCATTTTTCACCGTCCAGCCATAGATTTAATTGCTCGTCGGTCTCAATACGCGGCAGCGTAATGGTCACTTCCACGCCACCTGACTCTCTATTGCTCAGTTGAACGCCATACCTCTTCCCACAATAAAGCTGAATGCGCTGATGTACATTTCGTACACCGATACCACACGTCTCTTCGAGTGTCCACCCCTCCGGCAAACCCCGCCCATTATCCGTGATACGAATGACGATATCCTCATGCGGGCCAACCTCTTCGTGCATATGGACCTGAATTCGAAGTGTACCTTCTTCAGGGTGTCCGTGCATAACAGCATTTTCGATAAAGGGCTGCAAAATGATCTTCGGAATGTAACAACCGCGAATACGCGGATCGATCTGCTCCTGATAATGAATGGAGAACGGTAGCCGCTCTGACTGTATGTTAACGTAGCAACGGGCATGCTCCAACTCATCTCGAACCCGAATAAACAATCTTCCTCCACTCAGTCCGATCCGTAACAGCTTACTGAGCTGCACAATCATGCGACTGATATCCTTGGCTTCGTAATCGAGTGCGCGCCAGTGGATCATGTCGAGTGTATTGTATAAAAAATGAGGTTTGATCTGGGCCTCAAGCAAGCCCGTCTGGGCTTCACGCTTAGCCCGGCTCTCCTCCTTTACCTGTTCCATCAGCGTTGTGAGTTGTGAAGCCATATGATTAAAGCCATAAGCCAAGTGGGCGTATTCCTCCGTAAACGAAAGGTGCACCCGGGTATCGAAGTCCCCTTTCTCCAGTTGTCTCATTCGCTTGATCAATTGTCTCAGTGGGCGGATGATCTGCCTTACGAACAGGTACGCAAGAACAGCGGAACATAACAGTCCCAGTATGGCAATGCCGAGAATCTGCCAGCCCGCCTGTCTGAGCGGTGATAACAGTGTATATACCGGAATAGTCTGTACGAGGCGCCACTGAAGCATGGCTGGCCTGGAATACAGCACCAATTGAGCACCACCGGGTTGATCGGAAACCACTTCGTATCCGTCTGCACCAGGCTGCACATGTTCCTGAATCCATGCACTATCTATAATAGAAGAAGATGAGTTTGTGGACTCACCCGTTTCTGGAGCTGTACTCACTTCATTACTTCTATTCGCTCGTTCCTGTTCTTCCAAGGCATCTCCTTCAGCATTATCGTCGGATTGTACATTCTCCCCTGCTGGATCAGCTTTCCCCATCTCCATGACGACATTACCAGCCGTATCTACCAACAGGACTTTTCCATCAAGCACCATGGGTACATCGGCAAACCTGCGTACAATGTCCGCTCTACTCAGTCGAATGAGCACATAGGCAACCGTTCCGCCATGACTGTCGAAAATCCGTTGGGCGTATCCGACCAGGGATTGGCCCGATTCGTTCTCACGCAGCGGAACCCATGCCGCATCAGCCTTTTCCAGCGTAGCAAACCAAGAATCGTGTGCGATGGTGTCGACCGGAAATATGCGATCAGCCATAGTCACTGTCACTTCATTAAAGACATCCGTATACAGTTCAATGGAAGTAATGCCTTCACTCACGACCATGGTATGATCCAGGATTCGAGATACCTCTCTCCGCTGGTGAATCTGTGCAAGCCTGCCCGTATCGGCCGTCTCAAGCAGATTGGACAGTTCGCGATTGCTTGCCAAACCATATGCGGTTCCTGTTACCCCTGTAATGAAATCAAATCCCCGACGTGTGCTCTCGTTCAGAAGAGCCAGACGTGCTTTGCTAATCTCGGCAAATGTGACCGCGGAGAAAGACTGATATGCCAGCCAGACCACAACGGAGACGAGCAACAGGTTAAACGCAATAAAGCAAGTCACCATCAACGTGGAGAGCTTGCTTTGTTGCAGCTTTTGATTAATGAATGAAGACCATCTTCCTTTCCCCATGGAAAAATCAACTCGTTTCGTCTTGGAATTACCCTTTGAGCCCAGAGGTCGCGATTCCTTCCACGAAGTACTTTTGACACACGATAAATACAATGAAACATGGCACCAATGACAACACCGACATGGCAAACATCGGACCCCAATCGGATTGAGAACTCGAATCAAGGAACAGACGCAGACCTAGCGGCACGGTGTATTTGCTAACGTCACTCAAGTAGATCAACTGACTGAAGAAGTCGTCCCATGTCCACAAGAACGTAAAGATCATCGTGGTAACCAGTGCTGGGAACGCAAGTGGAATGATGATTTTGGTGTATATTTTCACAGGACCGCAACCATCAATGGTAGCCGCCTCATCCAACTCTTTGGGCAATCCCCGGAAGAACTGTACCATGAGAAAAATGAAGAAGGCGTCGGTCGCGAGCCATTTTGGCACCACAAGCGGCAGATACGTATTCACCCACTCCAGGTGGTTGAAGAGAATATACTGCGGGATCAGCGTTACATGATGGGGCAGCATAATCGTCATGAGCATCAGGCCGAAACAGATGGCTTTGAAGCGAAAATTCAGTCGGGCGAAGGCATATGCCGCCATAGAGCAGGAGATGACATTGCCCAGCACGGCGCCAAGCGACAGGATGACAGAATTGCTAAGGAACCGGGAGAACGGATTACCCTGAATTCCCGACCAGCCATTCATATAATTTTGCCAATTCCATTCCTGCGGCCAGAACCAGGTCTCTGTAAAGATCATATGTCCCGGTTTGAACGAGCTACCGAGCATCCAGAGAATTGGATAGAGCATGACAAAGGCGATGCCTGAGATCAGCACATGTTTGCCGACGACCCATGCTCTGGAGTTCCGTTGTCCAATCATGATTTTCCACCATCCTCATAGTGCACCCACAGCTTGCTGCTGCGGAATACGAGCAATGTAAATACGCCAATCAGGATGACCAGCACCCAGGCCATCGCAGAAGCATAGCCCATCTGAAAGAATGAGAACCCTTTTTTGTACAGATACAGAGAGTACATTAAGGTTGAGTTCACTGGTCCTCCGCTACCATTACTGATAACAAAAGCCTGTGTGAATGATTGAAAGGACGTAATCAGTTGCATCACGAGATTGAAAAAGATGACGGGTGACAGAATCGGCAACGTTATATAGAAGAATCTCCGCAGAGGACCTGCCCCATCTACCGCCGAGGCTTCATCATATTCAGGTGGAATCTGCTTCAAGCCTGCCAGGAAAATAATCATGGATGATCCAAACTGCCATACCGATAACAGCACGATGGAGTACAGGGCATACTTCGGATTAGCAACCCAATCGGGCGCCTTAATGCCTACCATAGCAAGCACACTATTAAGCAGCCCGTCACCGCCCAGCATTTTACGCCACAGCATTGCAATCGCAACGCTGCCTCCAAGCAATGTCGGAATGTAATACACGGTCCGGTAAATACCAAGTCCTCGAATCCCTTTATTGAGCAGCATGGCTACCAGCAGTGCAAAGATCAACTTGACCGGTACCGATACAGCGACATACGTGAAGGTGACTTTAAGCGACTGGGTAAACAGTTTATCCGATGTAAACATCGTGGTGTAGTTATCCAGACCGACCCAGGAAGGGGCGGCCAGGATACTGTAATCGGTGAATGAGATGTATAACGATACCAGCATTGGTCCCAAGGTGAGAAATAACAATCCCACAAGCCATGGGGCGAGGAACAGAAGCGCGGCTCCATTATGCGCATATCTCCGTTTGACCCGCCGGGTAGCTACACGCTCGATTCGGGCTTGACTGACCTGTGATGTGTTCATCTTCGCAACCTCCCCGCAGAATTAGAAGTCTGAGACAGTTTCAATTATTATTGACTCGATCCAAGCGTAGCCTTGGCTCCTTCAATAAACTGGGCAATGACATCTGGAGTATCGCCTTGACCGAAGGCAATCTGCTCACTTGCGCTCTTGAAACTTGTGTCCACTTCAGCAAATCCTTGCGGGTATGGTGGATCGATCTCACTGGAATGCTTCGATACGGTGTCAATAAATTGGAAAATGACTTGCTCCGCTTCCGGCAGCGTTGGCTGCATCTGCTCACGAATGCTTGAGTTAACCGGCACACCACGTTCAGAACCAAGAATAGCGGTTGCTTCTGGATCATTGACCATGAAATCAATGAACATGGCAACTTCCTTCGGATGTTTCGTTTTGCCATAACCGGAGAGGAACTGGCCTGGTTTCAGGTATTCGCCAATTTGCTGCTCGTTAACACCATGCGGGAGTACTTGTATCCCAAGCTTATGATCTTGGTTTTTGTTCACCTGCTGGAATGTCAGCAATTGATTGGACCATGCAAAATCCATGGCAGCTGTACCCAGTGAGATTGGGCGTGTCTCCAGCGCATTGGTTGTGGATGCTGTGATCTCCGCTGTGGTCACTCCACCATTCTCGCGTAGTGCGCTCCACATATCGAACCATTGCTGGAGCTCCTCGCTGGTAGCAGTCATTGTGCCACCATCAAACAAACCTTTTCCGGATTGTCGGATAAACACTTCAAACATGTTGGTTGTACCGGAAATGTCTGCAGATCCATAGAACCCCTCACCTTTGGCTGCGGCAATCTTGGTCGCAATATCCCCAAAATCCTTCCATGTCCAGCTCTCTTGCGGTTCTTCAATACCTAATTCCTGAAATACGGTGGCGTCATAGATGACACCTGGTGCGTTTACTCCGAGGGTAATTGCATATAATTTATCGTCAATGGATCCGGCTGTAATCATGCTCTGATCATGATCCTCTGTTCGCAGCTCTTTGCTCTCTGCAAATGGGGTCAGATCAAGCAAAGCACCACGCCGGGCAAAGTCAGTCAGAAATGCGTAATCCATCTGGATGATATCTGGTGCATTTGAACCGGCTACCTGTGTCGTTAATTTGTCAAAATAACCATCCCAACCGGAATATTCAGGTTTAATGGTGATTCCGGGATGTTTCTCTTCAAACAATTGGATCACTTTGGTCGTCAGATCATGTCTAGTCTGTGATCCCCACCAAGTCATGCGCAGTTCAACCTTACCTGATGAATCTCCTTCACTTCCACTTGCTTCCCCAGAAGAAGATGGTGTATCAGTGGCCCCTCCAGAACAGGCTGTAGCGAACAATAACAGGGACAGGCAGAACAGGGTTACCCACTTTTTTGTAATCATCATAAATGAATTTCCTCCCCTTCTTGCATTTGTGGAATCGCTTACAAAACCTATTGTATCGGTCTATTACTGCACATGACATAAACAAAAGTAAGCTTTCCTGTCAAAAAAGTAAGGAGTTGAAAAAATCACAAACCACCGGGAATAACATTCCCGGCGGTCGTGTTCCCGTCTCAGATATGGTGTGTCAGGAATGTGAGATTGCGGGTGAAGAGACCCTATGCTCGGCCAGATGTTTCTTCATTTTTGCCACTTCGGTTCCTGCCAGCATCATAATGCCTATTCCGTGATTGTCATTGGTGACGGTACGCAAGTCCTGATCATAATACTCTGCCGTAAACGCATATCGTGATCCACTGCACACGCCATGGACATTCCCTTGACGATCAATGGCTTTGCAGATGAGTCCCTTCCAGGCCCGTTCGGCGGCCGTGACGTAAACTTCAGGGTCTTTGAACCAGCCAAAACGTACCCCTCTCGCAAAACCATAGGCAAACATCGCCGTACAGGAGGCTTCTTCATACGTCTGTGGTTCGTTCAACACCTGATGCCACAACCCACTTTCCCCTTGAAGCGCCGCATATCCTTCACACAATTCGTTGAAGAAATTAATTAGAGCCGGGCGCTCGGGATGCTCTGCCGGCAAAGCTTCCAATACCTCCGTCAAGGAGAATAGTGTCCAGCCATTGCCCCGTCCCCATGGAATCTGCGTTGCCTGTCCATATTTGAAATCATACACATGGGACATGATCTTGAACTCAGGCATGAACAGATATTTCCGATACAGTGAAAATTGTCTGGCGGCTTCATCCAATGCGGCTGAGTTGCCTGTCACCCGTGCATAACGAACGAGAAACGGCGTGCTCATATATAGGTCATCTGCCCACATGGTATTCTCGGCATACTCCCCTACGCATGTGCGATAAAACGCCCCATCTTCCTGCCGTTCCAGGCGGGAAAGCATGAAATCTGCAATACGTTCAGCAATCGGAAGAAACGTTGGTTCATGGCACTCTGAATACGCTTCCAGCATGGCCGAACCAAAAGAACCGCAGTTATCCAGCATTTTCAGCATGACCAATTGTTGATTGACAGCCGGGAAACCATACTGCTCCCGATCCCATAACGAGTACTCATACATCTGGGTACATGCCTGCACATGCTCCGCCGCATAACGTGTAATGTCCGGTCTCTGCAAATAACGCCCCGTCCGTAACAGACCATATACAGTGACACCCAATGGATAATCCCAGCGACCATAGTTGGTTACACTGCCCACGGTCCATTTGTTGCTTAACATGGCATTTTCATAATAGGGTCTGATCCAGGCATCCGGTCGATCCAAGCGCAAATACGTCTGTTCTACCCCTGTTTGGTACACTCGGTCTGTTCGGGTAAGATCCTGCACATCCAGTTCAACATTCGACTCAAAGGGACCGACATATAACCATGACTCTCCGGAAGCACCATGGACGCGCTGAGGAAGTTCAAGTAAAAGCGGCTTACCCGAAACGGTTGCGTTCAAATTAAAATTCCACGGTCCTGCCGCATCATCGCATTCACTTCGAACAAGCAGGTCACTCCGTCCAAAAGAGGCTGCTACCTCTACCTCGAACGGACCTGCTTCCTTCACTTGCGCCACAGGCTTGCCGCTAATCCATATACTTAAACAACCGGAGGATTGACCTGACAATCGTACCTGACTCCCGGTTGAATCGGTATTGTTCAGATGCGTCCAAGCATACACATGCCGTCCAGGAAGATGCCCGTATATTCGTTCGAGAGCCGGCTTGGTTTTATCTTCATCAGACCAGCCTGTCTCAGGTAGCCACTTCAAACTGTAATCTGCTTCTTTTCCAAGCAGGTCTGGTTGCTTACTCACAGCAAGGTTCGGTTGGGAGAACACCCACCCCGCTTGTCCCTGTCTCTCCTGAAACGGCGCAAATACGTTCAGAATACGCACTTTACCTTCATCTGACCCAAACTGGCAGCCAAATCCGGCAGGGGTATTCTTCATTTCAAGCCAAATGGTGTTCCAACCGGGCTTGATATCGATGCTGAGCTTCACCGTTGCATCAGGACTGATCTCATCCATTACGGTAGAGCGATAGACCAACTGCTCATTGAAATAGAAGCGAACAGGTCCATAACAGCGGACCAACACATCCAGGTTCCTGTCCTCATCCCCCCATACAAGCGCAGCTGCGTAAGATATATGATCTTTGGGAGCGTCAGGAAAGCGTTTACCTAAATTCAGATCATAAAGCCCTTTCTCATTTTGCAAAATACCAGACTTCTGGAATACCCGATATACAAAATCAGCCTGCGCATTGGCCCCAATATACCTCTCGGCCAGCACCTTCAGCACCTGATCCTGATCTTCTCCAAATCGGTAATACATGCTCTGCGGTTCGCTGAAATAGGTCGTCATTGATCGCACACTTCCCTCTCACATTGAAATAAAATCTTATCCGAAATAAAACGTCCACCCGGGCAGCTCAGACCCATATTATACTGTGGCAGGATCTGGAGATATAGCGCTTAACCTTCGTAAGGAACGCCCTTGCCCTGTACGTTAATATCTTCTAGTTTACTCAGGCACCAATTAATAATCCCAGTATAACTGACATGTTCTATGGTGGCTATAGATTTTTGTTTGCGCTTACAAATAAATTCAAAGTCTACCTTTATGTCTCGCCAGCTGAACTTATATTTGAACATTCGTTTAAAAAACAGAAACCGTTACCGATATAGATAGTAGGTCGTAAAATTCCACTTTTTGTATCGGGAAGGAAAGATGAACATTGAATACTCTTGAATCTCTGGTAAATGCTATGCCTTTTGTTAGCCAAATGTTCCGTGACGACATATCCATATCCATTAATGATCATGAGAAAGTATTGTATTTTTCCGAAGCAAAAAGTCTGGAGATTGGCGTGAAGGTTGGAGATGAGCTGCATGACGATTATAAAAACTTCAAAATGCTCACCAACAAGGAGACGCGTACTGTGGCACGTATGCCTGGTGATCTGCAAGGCAGACCTTTCGACGCCATCCTTATTCCCATTAAGGAAAACGATCAGGTCGTGGGTATATTGGGTGTGAACTACGCACTGGATAGTCACATGACACTGGAGACGCTGATCCGTGAAAATGAAACGACTATTCATGCGCTTGTCGGTGGCATTCAGCAGATTGCGGCACATTCGGAAGAACTCTCTGCGACCTCGGAAGAGATTTTGCGCAACTCCAAAAAAGCTTCAGAGAACTCTGTCAGTGTGTCTAAAGTAACAAACGTCATTCGTGAAGTATCCGAACAAACCAATCTGCTTGGACTGAACGCCATGATCGAGGCAGCTCGTGTGGGCGATCAGGGAGCCGGATTCGGTGTGGTGGCCAGTGAAGTACGTAAACTGTCCGATCATACGAAACAAGCAGCGGCTGATATCGAAACCTCCCTCGGTAGTGTACAGGATTCCATGAAACATATGGAGCAGGAGATCGGTCAGATTACAACCGCAACAGTAGATCAAGCCAAGCTCGTTAGCGAGTTCATGGAAAGTATCGAACAACTTAGCGAGACAAGCGCTAATCTGAAAAAGTTCGTACATCAGATGCTAGCGCTAGAATAGTAGCAATTCCGCAACAAAATGAAGAACAACCATACTACATGTACATAGGAAATGATGTTTGAATGCAACAAAGCCTCCGGCTACACTTCCCTTAACAGGAAGTCAGCGGAGGCTTTATTTCTTTAATTGAGGGGAAATCCCATTTATAGCCGCATGGCTGTTAGATCTCTACAGCGACGCCAAAATGGTCGGACACGACTGGCCCGTTTTTACCGTTCAAAACCACAGTTGAAGATTTGGCCTGAATGGGGCGATTGGAGAAAATATAGTCAATCCGAAGATCGCGTTTGTTATCTGCCCAGCCGGCAATGGCCTTCACCACGGTCGCTCCTTCATCCTTTTGCAATGCGGTGGTGTACAGGTCATTCCAGCCTTTGCTCATCATATAGTCATAGCCTTCACCACGCACTTCCGCGACATTGTTGAAATCACCCATTATATATAACGGCTGATCCATGTAGGGTGCAAGCTTGCTCTCGGTCAGCTCCCACTGTCCCTTGAACGGTTCCTGTGCATCATCCCACCAGTTGTAGTGGCCGTTCACAAACCAGGTTGCTTCACCTTGGACGACCGTCTGAATTCCCACAATCTTGCGTGTACGGTAATTGTTATAATCCCGCATGTGGGACACATATTCTCCAAAAGCCTGTGTAATCGGCGTCCGGCTAAGGATCGCCAGTCCTTCATCGTATTTTTGAAACCCGACATGCGCGGGAATCCACGTCCAGTAATATTGCTCTGTCAGCTGTTGAAGCAGGACGTAGGCGTAGTTGTCTTTTTTAATCACAGCATCCGATTCAGTCGCATAATATCTCTTCAGTTCTTCTTCAGAAAGCGCCGCTTCCTGCATGGACTGGTTTACTTCCTGCATGGAGATTACATCAAATTGATGTGTATTAATAAAATCAGCCAGCTGACTGATCTTGTTCAGTTGATCCTCTTCCGCCCAAGCGTGTGTGTTTAACGTGAGTATTTTCATATGCTCTCTCCTGTTGTTTGTAATAGGACCGTTTCCCCGGCCTGCATCGTTCCTGAAAGGAATACATACGATAAGCATACACAAAATGAGGCAATCATGCATGCCACTCGCTCACGGCAGCTGCATAATCATCTAAATTCATGTTTGTCCAAAAAGAACTTCATATTCGTATAACCCATGCACGGATCGGCTCATAACTGATATGATGGATACAACAAATTGACAACATCACGTCATCGACGTGGTGATTACTGAACCTATGTTTACCCCAGGAGATGGAATGATGAACATACCGAATAACATGAGGATGGATGATGCCCAGTGGCAACAGTTGATCAGGCAGGTTGCGGAACATTTTAATAACCTGACGATCATGCGCGGATTCCAATATTATAAACAGAAACGTGTCGGACCATTAAACTATTCCGAACAACAAGGGATCTCGGCCGTTGTGCAAGGATCGGAAGAATATGAGGTCACCCTAAGCCTGCAATCCCTGTCTACAAGTCATTGTACTTGCCCGGTGAATTCCGTATGCAAACATATGACAGCTGTCTTGATGAGTTATGCCGAACAACTGGAGCGACCTGTACATGCGATCGTGAATGCACACTCCAGCACAGCGCTCAAGCAAACGACCAAACCCGTCGGGGCCATGTCCGCAGGACGATCCAGCTACGCGGATGCCGATGAACCACAGGATATGGACATTCAGGGCAACCAATACAGTCAGATCAGGGAGCGCGCAACAGAGCTTGCCGATCTCGAAATCCCGGAATGGCATGAGCTATTCCACTCCTGTCTGAGACGCCTGGGTACAGGCACAGCAAGTACATCCTACGTGCAGGAAGCAACGGACGAGTTATATGCCATTAAGCCAAGGCTGACCGCTGCGATGGACCAACTTTTTGAACTGCATGTGCAGCTGCACCTCATACGATTCTGCGTACCGCCGGCTCGTAACTCCATTACGCATACACCCGTGTACTTGAGCTACCCTGCCCAGCTCGCGGTGGATGCACTTCTGAAAGACATTGAACGGATCTTTAACCATCCGCTAGACCTGTCAGGTCTAAAGGGAAACAAGCTTGAACAACTTTGGAACAGACTGGCCGAAACCTCAGCTTATTTACGTAAACAGATGATGCCTGAGACAGCCAGCATGATGTTCTTCACTCCGATCTATCGGCAACTGTGGTTGAACTGGATCGTACCTGAGCTTCAAGGGTCCCAGGACATGTTAGTGTCGGAACAGGCTATCTTAAATGATATAGAGCGCAATATAACCGCCGCTTCGCCACCTTCCCAGTCAGGTGGAAGTGTCTTGAGTAGCGCTCAAAGTAATGGAAGTAGTATTGATAGACCAAGCAAAGCAGTGACACTGCCTTTACCACTGGTACTCGCGCAGAGCTGGATGCACTTCCATCTGGGGCAGGATGATCAGGCGTGGCACCGACTCGTCCATGGAAGCTCAGCCTATGGCATCCCGCCAGAACATCTGTTGCATTTTCTCCATGTACTCGCAGATTCGGCTGAATGGAAGCGTCTTGGGGATTGGTTAGTACAACTTGGCCCCCTTCTGGCGAATCGGCGTAATACACCTTTGAATGATTACATGCATCTATGGGATACGGCCATTCAACATCTGCCCGATGCAGAGAACCGTATGTGGGACACGCTTGTCAGTATGCTTCCCCACTCCCGCCCCGCTTACGAGGATGCCATGCATTCTCGTGGTCAGTGGCGCAGGTGGATAGATTTTCAGCTAAGTACAGGGACGGAGCCTCTCGAATTCCGTGTAGCGGTGCTGCAACCGATTGAAAAAGATGCACCTGAACTGCTGCTCCCCTTCTATCATCAGGCGGTGGAGCGTTATATCGGACACAAGAACAGGGACGGATACAAGGCCGCGGTGAAGCTGCTGAAACGTCTCTCCAAAATCTATAAAAAATTGAAGCAAGAAGCGCATTGGGAGCAATTCATCACCACACTCGCCGTTCGTAACAGTCGGCTGCGCGCCCTGCAGGAAGAGCTTCGGAAAGGTAAACTGATCTCATGAGCTTAATTCATCCATACACTGAAACGATTGAGGTTCACGTCGCTTTAACCGGATATGGCGATGCTTTGTTTTACGGAGCACTCAACACACACCACTTTGTATCGGGACAGTCGCTTAAGCAGCGATTGTTCGCTTGGCATGCGCCTTCCTACTACGGTACCGAATTGGAAGTTCGGCAGATCGAAGAGATTGAGCTGGTTGTTCTGCCTGCGGAAGAAGTGATTCCCTTCTTTGCCGAGATGCATACCCTGCTTCATATTGAATGGAAGTGGGACGAGCAAGCGGAACATCTGATTCGACTGGCTCCGGCATTCTCAGCATCTATCGAGAAACGCAAATACGTACCCAGCTTCGAGGCCTACCGGGCAGGACAACTTCAGTGGACCTGGGACCCGGACAGCTTGAAAAAGCAGGAACGGGCATCGCTTACCAAAGCGATTCAGCAGACGGACGAGAGCTACGCGGAAGGACTCGGGGCGGCCTACTCCGCCTTTGTGTTCCAGCGCTGGTACAGTTCGGAGGAAGCGGCAACCGATCTGCGGCGTGAATTCCCGCAGTTGTTCCCAGAGCGCGGCACTCTACCCAAGACAGCCGGAATGGACGCTCAGTCCTGGCTCGTATCCATTGGCTGGAAAGCGGATGCCGCACCATTCAGACCCATGCTGCAATTGCAGGAGCCCGATGAGGATGAGCCATCTTGGAGGCTGCGACTGGTGTTGCAGAACAAGCTGGATGCCGCCATCTTGGTGCCCGTCATGCTGGATTCACGTGGCAGACTTGAAGGCGAATGGCCAGAGGTATGGACACCGTTCATTCTGGATCGCTCCGCCGGATGGCTGGATCAGCTTCGCGCACATCTGCCGCGTCTTGCAAGCTCTATTAGCGGCAGACGTGATGTGCTGAGTGACCCTTTGGGAGATCAGGAAGCCTGGCAGTTCCTTACACAGGATAGCGGAAGATTGCTGGCAGCGGGTTGGCAAGTCCTGCTCCCGGGTTGGTGGGAAGCAGCCCGGAAGAAGAAACCTAAGCTGCGCGCCAAGGTGAAGCCAGAGGAAGGCAGTGAGCGGGGACAATCTTTCTTCGGACTGGACTCAATTATTCATTTTGACTGGCGCATTGCGATTGGTGACACGGATCTCAGCGAAGATGAATTCGCCGACCTTGTTGCCCGTAATGAACGATTGGTTCGCTTCCGCGGAGAATGGGTTCCTCTCGACCCCGACCTGCTGGAACAGATACGACGTGCCATGGGCGGTGTAGATCGGGAACAGGGACTCTCATTTCAGGATATTCTACACCTGCATTTGCTTCATAATGAACAGCGGGAATATCGCAACCAGAAATGGAAGGAAGGGCAACAAGCCGAGGAGGAAGAGCAACCACAGGCTAATGAGAACATTCGACTGGAGGTTGAGCTAAACGATCACCTGAATCGGGTCATTGCACAATTGGGAGGCGGACAAGGCGGTGCGCCTTCCCTGCCTATCCCTTCAGGGCTCCATGCCGAGCTGCGGTCGTATCAGAAGGAAGGTTTTGCATGGCTTGGTTTCCTGCGCAGATTCGGCCTTGGGGCATGTCTTGCCGATGATATGGGTCTCGGGAAAACCATACAGTTCATTACGTATCTATTACACATCAAAGAACACGAACCACGTAAACCAGGACAGGCTCCGGCACTTCTGATCTGTCCAACTTCTGTATTGGGCAACTGGCAAAAGGAGATCAGCCGCTTCGCACCCTCTATTCATGTCAGTCTGCATTACGGGGCACGCCGATTAAGCGGAGAAGAATTCAGGGAGCAAACGGAACAGGTTGACATTATCATCACGTCTTTTGCTACGGCTACACTGGATCAGGAAATGTTGCAAAGTTACACGTGGTCATGCATCTGTCTAGATGAAGCGCAGAATATCAAAAACGCCCAGACCAAACAGTCCCTGGCCGTCCGCAGCTTCCCGGCAAAACACCGCATTGCCATGACAGGCACACCAATCGAGAATCGGTTGTCCGAGCTGTGGTCGATCTATGATTTTACGAATCCAGGATATCTGGGCAGTGCCCGAGCATTCCAGACTCGCTTTATCAGTGCCATAGAGAAAGATAAGGATGAGCAGCGGATGCAGGATCTGCAACAGCTCGTGAAACCATTCATGCTGCGCCGTAAGAAAAAAGATCCGAATATCCAGCTTGATCTGCCGGACAAAAACGAGATGAAGACTTACATTCACCTTACGGGCGAACAAAGTGCATTGTATGACCAGTCCGTGCAGGCCCTGATGGATAAAATGAAAGAGCTGGAAGGTATCAAACGCAAAGGTGCGATTCTGTCGACACTAACTCAGCTTAAACAATTGTGTGACCACCCTCTGCTGCTGACAAAAGAAGCTTTGCCAGAGGAACTGCCCGAGGACGGTGCACTGACATCTGCTTATGACGTGTACAGCCCGCAGGATATGGCGATGCTGATCAGCCGCTCCGCAAAGCTGGAACGACTGATGGAGCTTGTCCGGGAATTGCGGGATGAGGGCGAGCGATGCCTGATTTTCACCCAATATATTGGTATGGGACAGATGCTGCAACAGGTACTGCGTCAGGAGTTGCAGGAGCCTGTGCTATATCTGCACGGAGGTACGTCCAAAACGGGGCGCGATCGTATGATTGAGGAGTTCCAATCCCGCACACTACCTGAGGACAAACAGCCGTCCGTCTTCATTCTGTCCATCAAGGCAGGCGGTGTGGGATTAAATCTGACGGCCGCCAATCATGTCTTCCACTTTGACCGCTGGTGGAACCCTGCTGTGGAGAATCAAGCCACCGACCGGGCTTACCGGATGGGTCAGACTAAAGATGTACAGGTGCATAAGTTCATCTCTCTCGGTACACTGGAGGAACGGATCGACGAGATGTTGGAGAGCAAACAACAACTTAGCGACAACATCATCACAAGCTCCGAGAACTGGATTACTGAATTGTCAACGGACGAGCTGAAAGATCTGTTCACTCGGCGTCGTGACTGGTCGAGCTAACTCGGATTGAAATAAAAAACACAAAAAGAGCGAAGTTTCGGAATTAAAATTCCGGCTTCGCTCTTTTTTGTATTGTTGCAATTAATCATCCGTTCTTAACGCATGTTACCGATGATGGATGATCTTGAATCCTGCATTTTTTTGATAAAGTTAGTCATTACATCAAATGCTTCATTACGCTTGTTGGACAGGGACTGCAGACGAAGCATGTCCATCTGTTGGGAATTGCTTGCACCATCAATTTGGCCTTTCAGCTTCTGAATAGCTGCTTCATCTCCGTTTTGCTGGGCTACCTGCAATTGAGAGTTCAGTTCCGCGATCAACTGATTGCGGTTCTGTACCTCTTGAATTTGCGTTTGCAATTGGGCATCCAATAATTTGGTGCGTTCTTGTTGAACCAACATCAAAGCAGTTTCGATATCCATACTTTGAATATTAGCCATAGAAATACTAGAGATGTTCGAATTAGAGATTGTGCTTGCCGAGGCTGAAGACACGATTGACACAGCAGCGACAGCAGCAACTGCTGTTGAAGCGAAAAATTTACCTGAACGTTTCATTTGTGTTCCTCCGAGTCCCTATGTAATATGTACCAGTTTTATGTTGGCATCTTCCGCCATTCTAAATCAAAAGAACTAGTTGTTCAATCAAATTAACATCAAATTTGAAATAATTTTGATAACCCTTACACATGCCTACCTCCGCTTACAAATTGAGTAAATTAAAAGAACATTATAAGTAAAAGTGCATTCTTAAGGGCATATTTACTACGACTAGATTGTTCTTTACGCCTACGCTTGAAAGTAACAATGGAGATCGAAGATACGTTAATGATTTTACTTTAGAACATGGTTATGTTATGTTTAATAATAGATTTTACACAATTTAATTTTGTGATATTAAACATAAATGAATGTTATACATTTTACGGGAGGTTTTTTATATGAAAAAGATACTGGTTGTTCTAACAAATGTAGATAAATACGCAACGAAAGACGAGCCTACCGGCTTGTGGCTGAGCGAAGCAACTCACTTTATTGAAGAGTTCGACCATAATGACAATGTTCAGATCGATCTGGTTAGCCCTAAAGGTGGTAACGTACCTCTTGATCCGAAAAGTCTGGGTGACTCCCTGGATGAGAGCACCAAAGCCTATTTCGAGAACGAAACGTTCATGAACCAATTGAAAAATACGTTGAAACCCAGCGAAGTGAATGCAAGTGATTATGATGCGATCTACTTCACAGGCGGTCACGGTACGATGTGGGATTTCCCGGACAATGCCGAACTTCAAGAGCTTTCTCGTGAAATCTATGAAAAAGGTGGCGTTGTATCCGGTGTTTGCCACGGGGTTACAGCCCTGCTGAACGTGAAGCTGTCCAACGGCCTGCTATTAATCAAAGACAAAACGGTTTCCGGCTTCACGAATGAAGAGGAAGCATTGGCTCAACAAACCGAGTATGTTCCTTTCCTGCTGGAAGATGCTTTGAGAGAACGTGCCGCACAGTACGATAAAGCCGCTGCATTCAGCTCTTATGTCACAACAGATGGCCGCGTGGTCACAGGACAGAATCCGCAATCCAGCAAAGCGGTAGCTGAAAGTGTTAAACAACTGCTGGGTCTGTAAAATAAACCGATCGATCCCTCTCCTCCCCCAGGAGATCATATAGATGTAAAAGCAAAACAGCACGTGACCCGTCATGACCTGACAGAACACGTGCTGTTTTTTTAGTGGTTTGCCCGTATAGAAGCTTCTGTCACTGTTGTTCCAGCCAAGCGCTTCACGATAAACGGTACGGTCACCGATGTCAGGATGACGGCAAACGCAATCTGAGCGATAGCTGTGTCCACATAAGGCGCATACGCCGGATTAAACCCAGCAGCCATTGAAGGCACCACCATGGACAATCCAGCAACCGAACATGTCGCAGCCGCTGCGTAACCTGGCCGTCTTAGTATCGCGCGATCGATTCCAATGAGCGGTAGCATGCAGATCAGCAAAAATAATACCGTGACCAACAATCCGGACAGACTGGACTGAAATGCAATACGCAAATCAATATTGGACCCAAAGCTTGTGCCTAGGAAAGGCAGCAGAATCAGTGTTCCCGGAGCAAACATCTTCTGTATGTTGCTATCCAGATTACCAAGCAGTATGCCAATGAAGAAAGGCACTAGCGTAGCAAGTACACTGAGGTAATCGATACCAATGCCACTTGCCGAATTCAATATCATGACCGGAATAACCGGTACGGCAATCAGATTCAGAATGCCAAATGCAGCACGGTCCACATCATCTCCATACGTGTTCATCAAGGCCAGATATAATCCTGGATTACAACTGGTCAGCACGGCAATGAAGGCTACCGCAGAAACTCCCCCGACCCCATTTATGCCAAAAAAGTGTACAAACGCCCAGCCGAACAGGCAGCTGATGAGGATGCGTGAAATACAGAGCACTCCTGCTCTCTTCAAGGTCACCAGAAGCTGCGACAAGTTCAACTGTGTTCCTGATATCAGTAAAATCATGCCGATCAACACCATGGTACCTTTTGATGTGAATAGTGCTGTCGTTGGATCTCCGATCTGAAAAAACGATGGAAACATCGTGTTGATGACCGCGGCGGCCAGCATGGGAACAATCAGCAAGCCGCCGGGGATTTTTTTGATACGACCCAGAATGTTCATGGTGCGTTACAGTTCTGCTCCGTTGGTACGGATCACATTCTGATACCAGAAGAACGAATCCTTCCGATATCTTTTCAGCGTACCGTTGCCATAGTCATCCTGATCCACATAGATAAATCCGTAACGTTTGCTCATCTCGGAAGTCCCTGAACTGATCATGTCGATCGGCCCCCACATCGTGTAACCCAACACTTTGACCCCATCGGCAATGGCGAGCCCCATCTGTTCAATATGTTTGCTCAGGAAATCAATCCGGTATGGATCGTTGATCGTTCCGTCTTCATTTAACTTATCGTAGAAGCCCGAGCTGTTCTCCAGAATGAAGACAGGTTTTTGATACCGATCATAGACGAGGTTTAGCGTATACCGCAGGCCAATCGGATCAATCTGCCAACCCCACTCGTTAGCGGGCAGATGCGGGTTTTTGTAGACGCTGTGTACATTACCTGCCGTTAGTTCGAGTTGCTCCGTATCACTGCTGGAAATCATGGAGTTGTAATAGGACATCCCCACGAAATCAGCGGTATGTGCGCGAATGTTATCCAGATCGCCGTCCTCGATGTTCAGCTGGATCTCCTTGTTTTTGAAGTACGTTTTACTATAGTAAGGGTACTCGCCTTTATTGAGCACATCCAGATAGAATTGATTTTTCATCTGATCATCCTGCTGCATCTGAAGTGCATCCTCCGGCTTGCATGTGTACGGGTACGTTGTAAAATAAGCCACCATACTTCCGATCTGGTTATTCGGATCAATCTCATGAGCCATCTTGGTTGCTCTGGACGCAGCTACAAATTGATGGTGCAGCCCTTGGAACAGCATTTCCTCATAATTCGGAGCATCATAATCAATGATTCCCAGCGTCTTGGCCGATGCCTTCACGCTCATGTTGATCTCGTTGAACGTCACCCAATATTTCACTTTGCCCTTGTAGCGATTGAACAGCACATCACAATAGTTCACATACAGATCAATTAGCTTGCGGTTATACCATCCTCCGAACTTGTCCATCAGCACAATCGGTGTATCAAAGTGGCTAATGGTGATCAGGGGCTCCATACCCTGTTTCAGGCACTCATCAATAACCTGATCATAGAACTCCAGTGCCTTTTCATTCGGAGCGGCATCGTCGCCACCTGGAAATACTCTGGCCCATGAAATGGAATAACGAAATACTTTGAAGCCCATCTCGGCAAACAAGGCGATATCTTCACGGAAAGAATGATAGAAATCAATTCCCCGGCGCTTTGGATATTTAATCGTATCCGGGTCATTCCTGGCCTCTTCAATCATCTCCCAATTCACTCTGATCTGTTTGGTCACCTTGCGGTCGTTCTTCTCATTAAACTTCATCACTTCTGGAATGGTCAGGCTCTTGCCATCCACATTATAAGCACCTTCAGCCTGACAGGCGGATAGCGCACCGCCCCATAAAAAATCCTTTGGAAAATGGGTATTCGTCATTATAGTTTCCTCCTGTTATTACGTGTTATTTAAATGATCTTATTTAAGGTTCTAAGGGATCAACTTGATCATTGCTTCGCTCTCCCGAATTGGGCCGTTGGTCGCTGTGGTCAGTACGTCTCCGTACTGTTGCATGTTGGTGACAACAATGGATGTAATGGTGTTATATCCTGCTGACGTAATGCCTTCTGGATCAAATTCCACTAATAAATCGCCAGCCTTGATGGTCTGTCCCTGTTCGATATGGGCGGTAAAATATTTGCCTTTCAAACTAACGGTATCCACACCGATATGAATCAGAATTTCAACACCATTCGCGGCTTTTAATCCGATAGCGTGTTTAGTGCGGTAAAGGGCCTCGACTACCCCGTCAAATGGAGCATATACCTTGCCCTCTGTTGGAAGAATCGCAATACCTTTACCCATTAACTCTTGAGCAAATGCCTGATCTTCCACCTCAGAGATCGGTCTGATCTCCCCCGTCATCGGACTAACGATAAGCATGTCAGCAGATGTGGATGTCTGTGTTGATGCGGATGCTGGATTTACCTCTGTGGCAACGACTGCTTGATTGCTATTCACCTTATCCGTAGCTTGTTGCTTCGATTTACCCCCATCTGTATCTTCCTTGATGCCTGCCATCAGCGTGAAGACAAAACCGAGTACAACGGCGGCAATACAACCAATAACGACATACATGTAACGATCAGATGAATACGTACCAATTGCCAATACACCTGGAAGTGAAATAGCGTTCGCTGTTGTATGCACCAAGCTGTAGAATCCACCGACTAATCCACCTGCAAGACAACCTGCGAAAAATGGACGTTTATATTTCAGCGTTACCCCATAGATCGCCGGCTCGGTAATCCCGAACAACGCGGTGAATCCACTCGAAGCAGCCGCTGATTTCATCGTTTTGCTCTTCGTCAGTACAAACACACCAAAGGCTGCTCCAGCCTGAGCCAAATTCGCTGCCAGTGCCGTTGGTAACAGTACGGTTGCGCCCAGTGTAGCCACTTGTTGAACCTGTATGGGCATGATGGCATAGTGCATACCGAACATAACCATGATTGGTTTGAAAAATCCAAGAATCGCACCCGCAAGCACACCTGCGGTGGAGAACAATGAGTTAATGCCATTGGTCAACCAGTCACCGATATATGATCCTACTGGACCCAGCACGATTAGTTCCACTGGAATCATAATGAACAAAACAATCATTGGGGTAAGCAGGACCTGCAGAAACTTGGGAATCACTCGATTAACGATCGGATACACGTAACTCATGATCCATACCGCCAGAATGATGGGAATGACAGAAGATGAATATTTCATCAACAGGATCGGCATGCCAAGAAAGTCAATGCTGTTCACACCCGTCTCAGCAATCTGGGACGCAGCGTTTAGAATGATGGGGTGCATCAACCCAGCAGCAAGAGCTACCGCCAAATACGGATTGGTTTTGAAACGGTTGGCTGCACTGACAGCCAGGAAGAATGGCATGAAGTAGAAAATACAGTCTCCGATCATATTAATGATCGTCAGGAAACCGGAACCTTCCAGATATCCCATTGCCGTTATAACGGTGGCCAAACATTTGATCATCCCGCAACCAACGAGTGCTGGCAGAACAGGCGTGAATATGCCTGCGATGGTTTCAAGCACAACATTGACAGGGTTGCGTCTCTTTTTGGGTCCACTGTCTGCTGACTCCGTAAGCTCGCCAATATGGTCAGAGGTCAGATTTTTCATCTCACTGTAGACTGCATCTACCTTAGCACCGATGACAACCTGAATCTGCCCCCCGGAATTTTGTGCCTTAAGCACGCCTTCAAGCTGATCGATCGCCTTAAGGTCTGCTTTGTTATCATCCTTCAATACGAATCTCAAACGGGTTGCACAGTGCGTCAGACCCGATATATTTTGCTCGCCACCAACGAGATCAAGTACGTTTTTAGCCAAGTCTTTGTTGTTCATGACCCTTCTCCTCTACATGAATAAATTGGATATATAAAAAATGACCAAGCCGGGGAATCGTCATTCCCTACGCTTGGTCATGCCTGATCGAATCAGTAACAGTCCAATATGGATTATTCGGTTAGTTCATTCAGCAATTTCATTCCGTTGGTTCGTTCGAGATTAATCGCTGAATATGCAGAATCAGATATAATTTTTCATCGTCGGAACAGGTCCAGCCGTAATTATTTTTTAGGAAATCAGCAATCTTCTCCACACAAGCCAGTTCCTTCGGAAACTTCTCCTTCACCATTAGAAACAGCGATTCATTCTCGTCTTTGAGCGATTTACCGCTCATCTGCCTCAGAATGAAGTACCGGATATGTGTGGCAAAGCGCATGAAATGGATGGAATCCTCCTGAAAGTCAATTTTGAGCGCATACTTGATCACAGACAGGATTTCGCCCGTCACGGTGGTTACCTTTGTCGTATCACTCATCTCTCCAGAGCCCACCTGTGCATTGACAAAGTGCAGAGCAATCAGTGTTGTTTCAGCTGTCGGCAGAGCGATATCCGTTTTTTCCTGAATCAGCTTCAGCGCAGCCTCTCCCACCCGAGTCTCGTCCGGATAGAGTGTCCGCACTTCCCATTCCAGTGGATTTTTGATACGGATGCCTTCTTTGGTTCGGGTTAATGCAAAACTGATATGGTCAGACAGGGTGAGAAGCAGATTCGGGTTAAATGTTTTATTCAGGATCTGACTGCCCAGCTTGATGACTTCCTCCGCGAGATAAATATCCTCAATTGGAATACTGTTTAGCAGATCATACATCCGAATGTTCTTCGGAGCTACGAATATTTTCTCCACCAAGTCCGTCTCCGTCAACTCATAGGGCGTTTTCAGAAATCCTACACCCTTGCCTACAACAAATACCTCTTCGTTATGTTCATTAATAGCAATGGCCACGTTATTGTTTACTTTCTTGATAACCTTCAATGTTCTCACCCCCCAACAAAAATAAAAAAAGACCGAAAGCGATTACAGTAAAGCAATCGAATTCGGTCATGCCTGGTTTCCCCAGTAACAGTCCGTGTTATGAATATAAGTTTATTATAGTGCTGTTTTCGAAAAAGTCAATCATGCAATCGTCAGGGAATACATCCCTCTCCAAAGCAGATGAAAAAAGCCGTCTGCTATGGTACAATGAAGGAATTGTGTATTCAGAGACAGACTTGTGGGTAGAGGTGCTGAGTCGATTCTGAATCAGCGCTCTTTGTCCATGATTATGCTGCCATTCTAGGGAGGCTTATGGAACAACCATGCTCATTATTGGTATCGCCGGAGGAACCGGCTCCGGTAAAACGACGGTAGCTCGCTCCGTCATAGACCGTCTGGGATCAGGTAAAGTCACATTTATATCCCAAGACAATTATTACAAAGACCAGTCGCAGCTCACACCTGAGCAACGCCGACTCACCAATTACGATCACCCGTTTGCATTCGATAATGATCTGTTGATTGAGCATCTCACCTTGTTGAAAAAAGGCCAAGCGGCGTATGCTCCCGTATATGACTTCACCATAGATAACCGTGCTGCTAATGAGACGGTTGAACTGGCACCGAACCATATTGTCATTGTAGAAGGATTGCATGTGCTGATTGACGAACATCTTCGCAGTCTAATGGACATCAAAGTATTCGTTGATACCGACTCCGATGTGCGGATTCTGCGACGAGTGCTGCGGGACATTGAGGAACGCGGACGCACGATCCAATCCGTGTACAAACAATATCTCGAAACGGTAAAACCGATGCATGATGCTTTTATCGAGCCATCCAAAAAGTATGCCGATATCATTATTCCAGAAGGCGGACATAATGAAGTAGGTATTCAGATGTTATCCATCCTCACCGAGAAATATCTCACCGGGGAAAATTGGAACGGCGCTTAATTTGTAGCAAAGCAACATAATAGAAATCCAGGTTACGATGCAGCGTAATCTGGTTTTTTTGTTGATTCTTCATTTATAATAATCCCATAATTGAAAGGATATCTCTCCCTATGGCTACTTTTGAAGAGTTCATGCAGCATGATATCCGGGTTGGTACCGTGGTGGAAGCCGAACCCTTCCCCAAGGCTCGCATACCCGCTATTAAGATGACAATCGACTTCGGACCACTTGGTCTTAAACGCTCCAGCGCTCAGATTACCCAGCGATACACGCCTGACATGATCATTGGCAAACAGGTCATTGCTGTAGTTAATTTTCCACCTCGGCGAATTGCCGGTTTTGTCTCTGAAGTACTCGTGCTGGGCGGCGTGCCTGGTGAAGGCGATGTTGTCTTGCTTACACCGGATAGCCCATTGCCCAATGGAACACCGATAGCCTGACTTTATGACGAGTTTGAATAATATGGGCTTTTCAAATGTTTCGAAATCGAGTATTCTTGGTGTATTGATGATTGATGAAGGAACTACATATGTTAGAGACCTTAAAGCATAAGGCTATGAATCTGCGGATTCGTGGCCTTTTTTTGTGTTTTTTAAGAGAAAATAGGTCTAAAGAATTAGTGAGAGTTGTGTGGAGAGGAGGGAATATAATGATAAATCATACCAACAGCCTAGTTATACATGGTAGAATATTGATTATTATTACAAATTTAGTATCTAGTAACCTAACCAGTACATACCAAAGACCAAAAACTACAATGAAGAGGAGTAAGATTCATGAAAAAAATGATGATTTCCGGCGTAACCGCATTGGCTTTATTAACAGGGGGTATCGTAGGGTTTGGAGGCGTTGGCAGTCCTGTAGAAGCCGCTCAAGCTACAACTACATTCAAAGATGTTCCGGCTACACACTGGGCGTCCTCAGCGATTAATTTGGCCGTGGAACAAGGTTATTTAAAGGGGTATGCCGACGGGACCTTTAAACCAAGTTCACCCGTTACCAAAGCTGAAATGGCAAGTATCCTAGGACGTTTATCCGACCAGCCTAATGCATCGATACAAGAACCAAACAATTTCACAGACATACCCGAGTGGGCAAAAAGCGGTGTCTCTACTGCTATCGCGAAAGGCTTTATCAGCCCTTCTAGTTACAAGGGAAAACTGGATGCACAGGGAGCTCTTCAACGAGGCGAGATGGCGACTTGGCTCACGCAAGGGCTAACCGTGGTTGATCCTGAGTACAAGCAAGCACTCTCTGATGTGACCAACACCGTTGTGCCTGCAAAGGAATACTTCACAGGTAAACTCGCAAACGCTCAAAAAAATGCAGTAGCTGTTGCCCTGGGAACGGGACTGATGAGTGTAGCCAACGATAAAACATTTGGCGTCGATCGTACGACCACACGAGCTGAAGTAGCTGTATTGATCGCCCGTTATGCAGCCGTTGCCAAGACAAAGCCTGCTGATTTCCAGGGGCTGAATGAGCTGCGGACAGTGGGTTTGACAGGGACGAATTTGAGTATTATTGCGCCATCGTACAAAAAAACACCTGAGAAAAAGGTTGGACCAGACGTTGACTACAGTGAGGTTACAGACGACTTCTCGAAAGTTCGTAATAAAAATATTATTACAGATACTAAATATGCCGATCTCAAGATAAAAAATTGGATTATTGTTAATACCTTTGCAAAGGGTTCTGAAAGGAGTATTTATTACCCTGTTTTTGTAGATGAGGGATACACCTTGGTACGAGGAGCTTATTATTCTTTTGCGGAACTTGAATTGAACGTGAAAAGTACTACCATGAATGCACTACAAGCCGGAAGTTTACTTAATTCAGCAACAATTAATCCTATGAATTCTCCAACTTCGAAAGCCTTTGCTGCATATGCTGGGCCCGTAATTAATGATTTCACAAAAACTAGAGGTGTATTCGCTGTTAATACTCCAGTCTACTGGAGTAGAGGACTCTTACATTTTGATAAAGAGCTTACTTTTGCTGTCAGTCTTGTGACCAAAGAAGGACCCACTTACAGCGTAATAGCCACAGATTAGAGGGATTATATTTGAGGGAAAAAAAAGCTGTTAAAAAAATGGCGTTGTTCGTGTTATCACTCGTATTACTTGTATCATCAGTAACTCAGGCCTCTGCAGGTGGAGGACCTGGAATTAAACCTGAAATAAACACATTCCATATGGAGCCTTCTACACCAGCGAAGTCACAGAAAAAGGTGATCCCTGTTGAAGGGAAAAAGAAAACTAATATAGGTGTATATATTTACCAAATTGATAATCTAAAATGGAAGGTTGACGGCCAGTGCAATAACATCGAGCTAGAAAACGACCCCATCAAAAATCTTCCGGTCTCTTCGACAATCTGTGTCGACCTTGATTTGAATAAAGATGTTTATATTCCGACTGAGTACTTTGATAAAGGAGGTGAAGCACATTCTTCTACGGAAATAACTGATAAATCTAAAGAACCTCACTACATGGATAATACAGCTTACTATGAGCCAGGGCTGCCCATCTTGGTTTCTGTTGAATCATTTACAGGTCGTAACACAAAATTCACCACTCAAATTGGTGGTGCTATTCCACCTATCAAAACGGAAGAATATTACCCTTCCAAATGGAATGCTGACTATCAATTCAACACAGATTTATATTGGCGGGCCGTTGCCGAAATAACCAAAGAGATCAACCTTACCGCTGGCGGACAACTTAGCTTGAACCAGTCCAAACAATTGAATGCAACGGTCAAAACCAAAAATGGAGATGGAGACTTTGGAGCGGAGACCAATGTAAATACCGGCAGCGGTGGTACAACGACTTGGGAATCTTCCAATCCTGGTGTCGCTACGGTTAGTAACTCCGGATTAGTTCAAGCCGTTAGCAGAGGAACAACAACCATCAAAGTACTGTGGGAAAAGGATGATTTCACCTTAACTACCACAAGCAACATTGGCGTTGAAGAAGATCCGGGCCCTGGAGGTGATGGTGACGGTAACGGGGGCGGTGGTGGAGGTTGCACACCAACGATTGGACCACCTTCTGCTGGAACCATCATGAGCATGAATGATCTCGATCCAAATGCCAACGGAGTTATTAAGTCAGATAACAGAGATAATGAGACATTCAATGTATTAAAAGGAATACCTACTTCCGAGTCACTCTACACAAATGCCTTTGCTGACAATTATCTATTTAAACAAGCCTGGGCGAAAATGAGCGGTAAAGTTACATACAATTGTAATGTCACAATCTCGTACGACAGAGAGTGGACAGTACCTGGACCAGAGGAATGTGATGATGATGGTTGTAGACCAGGGACACCTGTACCTGCGAACGACACGGTACCCAAGCCATACAACTTCCAAATCACAAGAGACTACTCCTACTGGAAAATTAATAACCTGGAAGTATATAAGATCGCTAAAGCAACCATGAACAATTACGCTTTGCCCGGTGAGACCGTTACGATGAATCCATCAGGATACACACCACCAACACTGGAGTCTAAAAACGATGAATCCGTAGAAAGCCATGTACGACCAGGGCAAACCACTTCAATCTCATATACTCCACCCAAACTTACAGGAGGCTTGAACTCTCCACCCAGTGTACCTGATGATACATCACGGTTAAAAGGGATGGCTGAAACAAACACACCTCAAAGTAAAGTGAATAATGATTTGGTGAAGTTCAACAACACAACCATTATGAATGATGTAGAAGCAACCAAGGATGGACCAACGCCATCCAACATTCCCAATCCAACGACGATTGGTCGCGATGTCTTGTACAAACCGGGGAACATGATCAGCAATTCCCTGTTGAATAAAGCCAGCACAACGAGTTCGGGCGAGATCTATTATGATTTGCTACCCGGTAACGTGAACGGTGGCGCCAATAAAATATTGCCGATTAATGGTATCAACACCGTTACAGTTCACACCCCTGTTGTTAACTACGCCTGGGTGTCGGATGATCAGCGACATAATCAGAAAACGATACCGGACGCAACCAGCGCCGCACTCATTTTGGAACGTCCGTTCATTGTGCGAATCCCCACATCAGGACAGCACTTGGACGAAGCAAGTTATCCCGGTTATGGCAATAGAGATTATGCCAAATATTTTCGAATTAAACAGGTACAATTTCCGTTTGATGTCTACAACGCAGACCGGAGTCAGTTTATCCCTGCCAAGACATGGGTCGATATTCCGGTCAATCAACTGGACACCACATTCTATCTTCCTGTATGGGTAGACGAAGGAAATTATCATATTACATTCCGCAATATTGCAGAGAATGCACCTGCAAACTTTACCGAGCAACAGGATGCCAATACCAATCTGGCCCATCATGTTGCAGCAGACACCGTACCGGTAGATGTCATCGGAAGGTTATATGATTTTCACGTCACGGATATCTCTGATTACAACTGGGAAAATGTTTTTCGCAAGCGGCTGGGCAGTCCCGAACCAACGAGCCTTAGCTACTGGGCTGGAATGAATAGCATTGATGGTGATCCGAGAGGCAACCTGGCTCCATTTGTATTACCCATTCGGCCAGGAAGCCATCCGGTGCAGGGATTTGCTAATGCAACTGTGAAGACAGGGTATCATTTCAAATTCGATCTGAAGACCAAAGGAAATATGTTTGGCAAGCAGGATGGCATCCGAATAACACCCACTTTTGCTTTTGTAAGCAAAGACGGGTCCTCCCGGCAAGATGTGGATCTGTACTACCATCGGGGCCAGGAACGCCTAATCCGGATTGGATCGGCTCAGGATCTGGAGAAACGATTTGTTGTTCTGAACTCACGTCTTCGAAATGTACCCGGCACAGAGTTAGGCGATACCGCGCGTTATCAGTATACTTATGAGCTGTCGGCGGAGGAACGCAACCAACGTACGTTAGCAGAACATATGGTTCGCCTGGTCGATCAGACTTCTCATCAAAAAACATGGATAGGTCGTTATGACTGGATGATCCTGTCCGCTCCGATTAGAACGCTTATTGGGCCCAAAACGGACATTCCTTCCGGTGTCAACGTGGATCGAGCCAATGCAGCAATCCAGCGCTGGTACGGGGAGTACAGCTTACCTGCCGATGTATATGTCGTACCAAAAGGTACCGATCTTGAACCCCTCGCCCGACAAAATCAGCTGGATGAGAAATCGAAGATTTTTCTAAAGAATGGTTATATCGTGGTCAACTTCAACATGGAGAGCCTGCGGAATGGAAATACAGAGGCACCCCATCTACAATACATTTATGCACCATTGATGAATCAATGGCAGATGGAAGGTTTCAACAAAGCGCCCTCGGACGTCCAAGGCAGAATCTGGCCTCTGAAGGATGGGGATATTGTCTTTTACCATGCTTATCAGTCCAGCCGGAACGATTTCCAATCCCAGGTACCACACTAGTTCGGGATCACCCCATAAAAAACGATCGCGTCCCAACCACGCATAACGTTCCTGTTATACAATAAAAGGGTTACCCTAAAAGTCATCTATAGACTTCCGGGGTAACCCTTTTTGTGTCATTCTATTGGTATAATCTAATCAGTTAACGAAAAGCCGCCATCGGTTTCATCCTGACAGACTTTCCTGAAGAACCTCCACCTGCTCTTGTTCTTGTTCCTCGTTTTTCTTCTGCATTTTATACTTCATTTCTCTCAAGGACAACACGGAGGACATCAGGCTCCGGGTATAGGGATGATTCGCTGAGCTGGTCAACTGCGAACTCTCCACAACTTCGACCACCTCACCCTGGTACATGACGGCAATTCGGTCGCTCACCTGCTGAACCACTGCAAGATCATGCGATATAAAAATAGATGAGATACCTGTTTCTTTTCTCAACTCCACCAACAGATCCAGGATCTGCTGTTGAATGGAAACATCCAAAGCAGAAGTGGCTTCATCGAACAGGATGATGTCTGGCTGTACTCCAATTGCACGAGCAATAATTGCTCTTTGTTGTTCTCCTCCGCTCAGTTCATGCGGATATCTATCCGCCGTAGCGGCAGATAATCCTACCCGTTCCAACAACCTGAGCACTTCCTGCTCCGCTTGTTGGCTCTTTATTACTTTATAATTGATAAGTGGTTCCCGAATAAATGCTCCAACCTTCATTCGCGGATTAAAGATAGCCGAAGGCTCCTGAAAGATCATCTGAATCTGCCTTCGTTGCTGGCGTAGCAACCTCCCATTCAATCGGGTAATATCCTGCTGACGATATTGAATCTGTCCTGAAGTTACTCGCTCCAAATGGGTTACACATCTGGCCAGTGTGCTCTTCCCGCTACCACTCTCCCCGACAATCCCCAGACATTCCCCAGGATACAGCTGCAAATGAATAGCTTTCAGTGCATCCACTGCTCTGTGTCCCTTTAACTCATAGGTTTTGCACAGATTTTGCAGTTCCAGAATTGGTAACCGCTCATGAGTCATGAACATTTCCCTCCAATTCAGGTACAGTACTCAGCAGCTTGCAAGTGTATTCATGCTGAGGATCGGATATGACACGGAAAGTATCTCCCATCTCGACCAATGTACCATCCTGCATCACACCTATTCGGTCAGCCATATGAGCCGCAACAGCAATATTGTGTGTTACGATAATCATGCCTGTCCCTTGACGGGAACGAAGCTCACTTAATCGGTTCATCACTTCAATCTGCGTCGTCACATCCAGCGAACTCGTCGGCTCGTCCGCAAGCAGAAGCTCTGGTTCCATCGTAACCGCCATAGCAATTGCTGTACGCTGTTTCATGCCTCCACTAAGCTGCGAGGGGTAGGAACGCATAATTCGTTCGGGATCATCCAGTCCCATGTCCCCGAGCATATTCACAGCCAGGGCATAAGCTGCTTTTTGGGACACGGTAAAATGAGTTCGAATCGCTTCAATATACTGACTACCGATGCTGCGAATGGGATTAAGATAAGATCCACTGTCCTGAAACACCATAGCAATCCGCTTCCCCCGCACGTCAGCCCAATCCAAACGCGAATCACGCAATAGCGCTTTTTCCTGAAAAGAGATCTCTCCCCCAATGTATCGCCCGCCTTCTGGAAGCAGGCCAAGCAAAGCCCGAATCAGGGTTGATTTCCCGCTGCCACTTTCACCTACAATCCCGATAATCTCCCCCTTATTCATGGAGAAGGATAAGTCCCGTAGACCCAGAGAATCTCCCTTGTAAGTTACGGACAGATGATGGACACTCACCAAGGAACTCATTACTGCCCAACCTTGATATTACGATCCAGCAGGTAGAAGTCGATGGGATACATCGTTGCGCCTTGCACGTTACTTTTACTCACAATATTAATCGGGGTATAGGTCAAAAACATATAGGCTGCATCATCCAGGATAATCTGCTGGGCCTCTGCCGCGAGAGCATACCTTTTCTCCACATCAAACTCGGAGTGTAGACGATTGATGACCTCATCGAGCTTCGGATTGCTATATCCACCTACATTCCATTCCGCGCCCGTCATGAAGTAGAAATCCAGAATATACTGCGGATCACCCGTGATACCTGTATTAATGCTTGTTAAAGCGAGGTCGTAATTCCCACTCTTCTGATGATCGGTCAGATCCTCATACGAGGTCATCTCCAATTGAACGCCGATTTCTTTCAGTTGGGACTGCATTGCAGCAGCCACAATCGAATCAGACTCATAAGCGGAGTTGAGAATCAGCTGTAGCGATAGCTTCTTGCCATCTTTTTCACGAATGCCATCGCCATCTGTATCCTTGAAGCCAGCATCATCCAGCAACTGTTGGGCTTTTTCCGGTTCGTAGTCATATCCCTTGATGTTGTCATAACCGAAAGGCAGAGCTGAGGTGAATGGCCCTTTGGCAGCCTGACCGCCCACCAGCGTATTGGCATACATCTCGCGGTCAATACCATAAGAGATTGCTCGGCGAACCTCCGGATCACTCAGCAGCGGATTGCTCGTGTTAAACCACACGAACTGGGTACGCAGGCTGGGAATTTCATCTATGGTGTATTGACTCTTGTCCTGGAATAACGCCAAACTGCTGCGTCCCACGTTACTGGCTACATCAATCTCTCCGGACTGCAGGGCAAGGGCACGTGTACTATCATCCTTGATGTATTTCAACGTCAATGTGTCGACATCTGCCGCGCCGCCCCAATACCCGCCATACTTCTTCACCTGGATCTCCTGATCTGGCGTATAACCTGTCACCATAAATGGCCCGGTAGCAATTGGCTCGCTCTTGAATTTGGATGTATCTGCGCTCGTATCCACAATGATAAACAGTGGCTCGGCGATATTGCCAAGCAGTGACGCATAAGGCTCTGTCGTTTTAATCGTCAGATCTTGTCCTTCAGCAGTCATCGAGGCTACGGGTACAGTCGATCGTCCTCTCTCGTTTAACTCAATGGAGCGTTCAATCGATTTTTTCACCGCGTCGGCAGTTACCTTATTTCCGTTATGGAAAGTTACACCTTCCCGAATATGAAAATGCCAAGTTGTATCATCAACACGTTCCCAAGTATCTGCAATTTTAGGGACCAGCTTCATATTCTCGTCAAACTGAATCAGTGTCTCACCAATCGCTGCACGCGTAAGTGTCCAGCCGTTCCATTCTTCTGCGGGGTCCAGATTGCTGCCAAGCCAGAACAGGGCCACATTCAGATGTGTTGGTGCACTTGTGGTATCCTTGTCCGTAGCCGCTGGCTTCTCCGTTGCTCCCGACGAGGTCGATGGATTATTGGCGGTGCCACAAGCTGCAAGCAAGAATACAACGAACATGGATACAATGGTAAGCAGGATTGATTTTTGAAAATTCCCCTTCATTCTGGTTCCTCCAGTTAAGCTGTATTTTTCTTGGGATCAAGCACATCTCGCAGACTGTCTCCCAGTAAATTAAAAATAATAACGGTGCTAAATATCGCCAGACCTGGATAAATCAACAACCAAGAGGCAGTCTGGAGATATCTTCTGCCTTCATTTAACATGGCCCCCCACTCAGGGTTCGGAGGCTGCGCGCCGAGCCCGAGAAAGGACAAGCCCGAAATGGACAGCATCATGCCTCCCACATCCATCATCGCCATGACGATGAGTGGAGACATCATATTAGGCAGGATCGTCCTGCCAATGATCTGTATCTTACGTGCTCCGCTGAAAGCAGCGGCAGCAACATATTCCTTTTGCTGAAGTGAAATCACTAGGCTTCTCGCCATCCGTGCATACTTCGCCCACCAGACGACCGACAGTGCCAGCACCGTATTGAACAATCCCGGCCCAAGCATCCCCACCACAGCGATCGCAAAAATCAGGCCCGGGAATGCCATTAAGGTATCCGACAGGCGCATGAGAACCATATCCGTTACACCCCGAGCAGTACCGGCGATGACCCCAATCGCTACACCCAGTACGAACACAATGCCAATCATCATAAAGGTGAGCAGCAGCGATGTTCGTGCACCGTACAGAAGACGAGATAATACACATCGGCCCAACTGATCGGTTCCAAGGGGATATTCCATGCTGGATGGCTGCAGTACTTTGGCAAAGTTCGTGGTAAGTGGATCGTGTGGTGCAAGCAGCGGTGCAACCATGGCAAGAATAATCCAGAAGGCGGTCAAAGACAGCAGGAAGGCAAACCAGCGATTTTGCATTAATACAAGTCTGAAGGCTCTCATCTATACATCCACATCCAGTCGGATTCGGGGATCACGAAGATGAGTCCATATATCAACCAGCAGATTCAGGGTGACATATATGATCGCCATCCAGATGACATACCCCTGAATCAGCGGATAATCCCTTGTGAAAATCGCATCTACAGCCATCTGTCCAACGCCCGGCCACACAAATAAACTTTCCACAATCGCTGCACCACCCAACAATGCACCTGTCGTCATGCCCATAAGGGTAACGATCGGCAGCAGAGCATTGGGGAGAATATGACGCAAAATAATAATCGACTCCTTCACACCTCTGGATCTTGCTCCGATCACATAGTTCTGGCTTGTCTCCTCAAGTAGGACCGCACGAATCTGTCTGCTGTACTGGGCAACAAGTGGAATCGCGAGTGTACATGCAGGCAGAATCAGGCTGTACCATCCGGAGTTGCCCATTACTGGCAGCAGCTTCAGTTGTACACCGAAGACCAACATGAGTAACATACCTAACCAGAAGCTGGGCATGGATAATCCGGCAAAAGAGAACAGACGAATGACGTGATCAAGCCATTGGTTACGGTAGACAGCCGACAGCATCCCCAATGGAAAGGAAACCAGTATAACCAGAAACATGGCGCTTCCTGTTAGCCAAAGCGTTGCCGGGAGCCGTGCCATCAGCACGTCCAGCACTGGACGATTGTATTTATATGATGTACCGAAGTCCCCAGTCATCACCTGTCCCAACCAAGTCCCGTACCGATAGAGAAAGGGCTCGTCCAATCCAAGCTCCGACCTCACCTGCCTGACCAGCTCATCAGATGGCGTTACCCCTGTAGACATAAGCATAAGTCTGGCTGGATCTCCAGGAGACAGGTAGGTTAGCAGGAACGTCAGGAACGTGATGCCGAACAATACGACTACCAGTTGCATTAATCGTTTAATGATATATCTGCTCACGTGTTCAAACGTCCTTCCCCAAAACTTTATGTATATGCCATGATGTTCTCCGTCCATAGCAAAAAAGGCGTCCCTCTCCGTGTTACTGGATGAGGACGCCTTAAATAAACAGATTTTCAGAAAAAATCATGCTCTCTAAACACCTTCCTATCTCCCGTAGGGTACTACTGTGTTTGTTAAACCTGGCAGGTCTCCTGGCTCCAGAATCATCGTCACTTGCAGCTCCTTCCCGGCTTAAACCAGTGGATTATCGCTACCTGACTCCTCTGTTACAGTGGCGGGACCGCGCCGGTATTACACCGGACTTCCCTATTAAGCTTCCACCCTGACGGGCAAAGCACCAAGTTCCACATATTCAATTACACTTCTGTATCAGTATAGCGGGACAACGTTTAATGATCAAAACTTTTCTTTCAAATTTGAAACACTAGGTGCGTCTAATCGCGAATTCTCGACCCCTTCGGAGATACGCCCGTCACACGCTTAAACATCTTGGAAAACAATAATGGGTCCGTATAACCGACAGAATGGGCCACTTCACTGACCGACAGCCCTGGATTCTGAAGAAGTTGGGCAGCCCTATTCATACGGTACTCCAGAAAAAATGACTGTAGCGACATGCCATATCGCTCTTTGAATAATCCCGATAGATACGTGCGATCCAGCCCCACGGCTTGGGCAATATCCAGTATGGAAGTTCGCTGACTGTACCTGTTCTCCATAAATTGCACCGCCTGCCGGATGTATGTTTCTTTGTTTGAAAGGAGCTGCCCGACCTCTTCCTTCACAGGTGAAGAAGAGATTAATTCTGCCATCAAGCGGTACAAGAGACTCTGGTTCAACACATCACCTTCCGGTCGCGTGGAAGCTTGGACCATCTCCGTATATAACTGTTCCATCGTAATCGTATCATGGACATCATATATCGGGCGCTCCGGGCTCAGTTGGGCACGTTGCATGAATGCTTTGGCTTGTACCCCTTTGAAGCCGAACCACGAATACGTCCAGGGCTCCTTTGGATCTGCCTCATAATGAATAAGCGTGTCCGGGAAAATGATAAAACCCTGTCCTTCGCTAAGCTTGTATTCCTGATCCCCCATGTACACGATGCCCCGTCCTTCATGGATGTAATGCACAATATAGGAATCACGTACACCCGGTCCCCAATAATGGGCGGGTTCACACGCCTCCCACCCGAAGAACAACAAGACCAGTTCCATCTTTGTCCAGTCCGTGGCTACCACATTCATCTCTATTTTTCTCATTTTATGCCCTCCCTCCTTGTTTCCTTCCGAGGCTCACCATCTGTATGTCTAATTAAATTATAACAGCTAAAGGACACAAATATTAGTTGAAAGCGGAAACAAAAATGGGATTATGCCATGTTTGAAAGGGGTTGAGCCATAGTTATATGTGCCGAATCGGCCTATAGTTGGGGTACAACATTTTTCAGGGAGGCTGAACTTAAGATGAACAAAATTACGTTTCTTGGTGCAGGAAGCACCGTCTTTGTCAAAAATGTATTGGGTGATGTCATGATGACCGAAGCACTGCAGGATTTTGAGCTGGCATTGTTCGATATCGATGCTGAACGTTTGAGCGATTCAGAGCGTTTGCTGACCAGTCTGGCCCGTTCACTCGGAAGTCGTTGCGTCGTGAACGTGTATCATGACCGCAAAGAAGCGCTGCGCGGGGCCAAATATGTCATCAACGCCATCCAGGTCGGTGGATATGATCCATGTACCATTACGGACTTCGAGATTCCGAAGAAATACGGACTACGTCAAACGATTGCAGATACACTCGGGATAGGCGGGATTTTCCGTAACTTGCGGACGATTCCGGTCATGCTGGATTTTGCCCGGGATATGCAGGAAGTATGTCCGGATGCATGGTTCCTGAACTATACCAACCCGATGGCCGTGCTTACCAATGTCATGAATGTGCATGGTGGGATCAAAACCGTAGGTTTGTGTCATAGTGTGCAGGTATGTGTACCACATCTGTTCGATGCACTGGGGATTGATCAGACAGGTGTTGTGGCTAAAATTGCAGGGATCAACCACATGGCGTGGTTGCTCGAAGTTACAAAAGACGGGCAGGACCTGTACCCTGAGATTAAACGACTGGCGAAGGAAAAACAGAAAGAACAGCATGATGACATGGTTCGTTATGAACTGATGCAGCGTTTTGGCTATTATGTAACGGAATCCTCCGAACACAATGCCGAATACCACCCTTATTTCATCAAGCGGAATTACCCGGAGCTGATTGAACGCTTCAACATTCCACTGGATGAGTATCCACGCCGCTGTGTGAACCAGATTGAAGGCTGGAAAGAGATGCGTACCAAGCTGTTTGCCAGCGAAAATATAGAACATACCCGTAGCCGTGAATACGCATCGCATATTATCGAAGCAATGGAGACGAACAACCCGTACAAGATTGGCGGCAACGTCATGAATAACGGACTGATTACGAACCTGCCGCGTGAGGCCTGTGTCGAGGTACCTTGTCTGGTCGATGGATCAGGGATCAGCCCTACGTACATTGGAGATCTGCCTCCACAACTCGCGGCATTGAACCGGACAAACATCAATACGCAACTGCTGACCATTGAAGCAGCTATCACTGGAAAAAAAGAACATATCTATCACGCCGCCATGCTTGATCCACACACGGCTGCCGAACTGTCTATCGACGACATCGTAGCGATGTGTGATGAGTTGATTGAAGCTCACGGCGACTGGTTGCCGAAATATACCTCATAATTTATAAGCACCGTTCCTTTGCAGATAAAGGGGACGGTGTTTTCTTCTTCCATAACGCTCACCGCTGAAAGGTGCATCACATCATTGTTATGAAATGTTTGACTCCCTTAAACCTTATTCGGCAGGGAGTAAAAAGCGATAACCAATGCCAGGCTCCGTCTGAATATATCGCGGATTGGTTGGATCTTCATTTAATTTCTTGCGCAGATGTCCCACATATACCCGAAGATAATGGCTATCGGACTCATGATGATGCCCTCCCCATACTTGCTGCAAAAGCTGACGCTGGGTGATGATCTTCCCCGCATTCGAGGCGAGCACCTTCAGCATCTCATATTCCGTTGGGGTTAATTTGACCAAAGTCCCCTCCAGTTCGACTTGCCTTTGGGCCAGATCAATTGTGAGTGATCCGAAGCGCAGTATCGGCTCATCCGTCGTTTTGGCTACATGACGCAACGCCACCCGAATACGGGCGACCAACTCACCCATCCCGAATGGTTTGGTCACATAATCATCTGCACCACCATCCAACGCGGCAATTTTGTCTCCCTCCTGATCCTTCGCTGTCAGCACGATAACGGGCACTTGTGACCATTCGCGAATCCGGCGAAGTGCCTCCATGCCGGACATGCCCGGCAAACCAAGATCAAGGATGATCAGATCCGGATGTACAATACTGGCCTGAATGACGCCCTCTTCGCCATCCCCACACTCGTGGAGTTCAAATTGGTGCGCCTGAAGGGTGACCTTGAGCAATTTACGAATCTGCGGCTCATCATCGATCACCAGTATACGAGCCCCTTGTGGTGCGTTCATGTTATTCTTCAACCTCTCCTTGTTCTGAATAGGGAAACCGCGATCCGTGAGCCCCCATGGGGAGTTCTATGCGCATTCTCGTTCCCCCGCCCAGATTCGGCTCTGCCACAATGGTACCTCCGTGGACTTCCACAATGCCTTTGCAGATCGCCAGACCAAGCCCTGTTCCTGTGACATGCCGAGTCGACTCTGAGCGATAGAACTTATCAAATATACGTATTCTTTCCGCTTCCGGTATACCAACACCTTGATCATCTACCTGGATCATCAATTGACTTGGACTCTTATCACTCCTCACAGTGATGACAATCTGGCTCTCATCAGGCGAATATTTGATGGCATTGCTGACGATATTGACCAGAACCTGCTCCAGCAAGACTTCATCTCCGTAGATGAAGACCGGATCATCAGGCAGTTCAACTTGTATTTTGCGATGCGGACTGAACTCCCGAACCTGTGTCAGTACTATACTAATCATGTCCCCCACGTCACACCATTTCCGGTTCAGTTGTAACATGCCGCTCTCCAGCTGAACCATACCCAACAGATTCGTAACGAGACGATTCATGCGCAAGGCTCCATCCCGAATGTTGCCTGTTAATTCCCTCCGATCCTCGGGTGTAAAAAGAGTATCATTCTCCAACAATCCCGTAGCCGAGCCGATAATGGCAGTTAGGGGCGTTCGTAATTCATGGGAGACCGAGTCCAGCAGCGCTGTGCGTATACGCTCGGATTCAGCAGTGATCTGCGCCAATCGGGCCTCTTCCGCCAGCTTCACTCGGGCAATGGCACCTGCCGCCAGTCCACCGCATGCCTCCAACAGACGAAGCTGTTCTTGCTGCTCATGAGACTCGCCAGCATCCATGCTCACGGCGAGCACGCCATGTATCTGCTCCTCTGTGCGCAGCGGCACGTAAAGTCCGGGAGATTCCCGCAAAGTGGATGATCCCTTACCTGCGATCTGTCCGTGAAGATACACCCATTTGGCGATGGCAATCTCCGATTCCCCATCCCCCCAATCATCCTCCCCCTCTGATGCAGATATGGAAGAGCTCGTAACCAGCAGATCCCCTTGTTCATCCGGAAGATACATAGCAGCCGGCTTACCAAGGGTAAGTGATACTTGGGTTGCAATATTAACCTGCAACGTATTCAGATCGGTAATGGCTGTCATCTGACGACTCAATGCGTACAGGGAGTTAGTGGTGGATTCGCGTGCTTTTACCATCTCCAATTGTTGTCGCAATCGACCTGCAAGACTCGCTGTCAGGATCGCCACCGCAAGATACACGACAAAGGAGATAAGATATCTCAAGTCCTCAACCGTAAAGCTCAAATATGGCGGTACAAAAAAGAAGTCAAACATAATGACGCTAAAACTCGCGGCATATACAGCTGGCCCCATTCCCCAGTACACGGCACTAACCAGTACGGGAAACAGGTATACAAGCGCTACATTAACCAGATCATCACTCATGCCGATGGCATGAAGCAGTAAAGTTAGCAGCGTCACCCCGAGGGTCACCCATACATATGCCGGAACCCGTTTTCCATGGGATGCCCGCGTTTCTTTTTTTATTCGTTCAGACAACATCTATTCACATCCCGCTCCGTTCCTCATCGTAATCTGCAACGATCAATATATCCAGATGCCGCGATAAGCGTACAAGTCGGTTGACCACCGAACCTGAGCCACGGTAGCCATTCAGCCACCACACCCGTCTTGCCTGCCCCACCACCAGCTGGGTCACTCGTGCCTCCAATGCCTTTCTTGCCAAAATATCAGGTACATCCCGCAGCCTTGGACTGTGGTGAATGTGAAATTGACCGCCAAGCCGAATCGTCAGCTGCTCCAACGCTTCCAGATGACACTTCACTTCGGCACTCATGGACTCACCAATATGGATATGATGTACGTGCCAGATGGCTTTTAGGCGAAAAGCCATGCGGAATCCACGTCGGATCAGCCGCTCGGCATGACGATCACTGCTTACACATACAAAGACCGCTTCCTGTCTGCGCCAAGGTCCTCGAAGTGTGAATTTGGCCTGTTGTGCTTCAAGCCTTTCATCCACGTCGTCCGCCAGTTCGCGCAAGGCAAGTTCACGGAGGGCAATTAGATTACCGATTTTGAAGAAATTCGCAAGAGCTTGCTCGACCTTGGCAGTTGCATAGATTTTACCCTCCCTCATGCGCTGCCGCAAGGCCTGGGGCGCCACATCAATCAGCTGCACCTCATCCGCCATCTGAATGATCCGATCGGGTACGGTCTCGCGGACACGAACACCGGTAATATGTTCAACGGCATCATTCAGACTTTCAAGATGCTGTACATTCATTGTGGTAATCACCGAGATGCCTGCATTAAGCAGGATAAGGACATCTTCATAACGCTTTTGCCGGACACTTCCGGGCACATTCGTATGCGCCAGTTCATCCACAAGCACCACTTCCGGACAAAGACGCAGAATTCTCTCCGTGTCCATCTCTTCCAGCCGAGCCTCCTGATAAACTCGCTGCACGCGGGGGATCACAGATAAATGACCTATCTGCTCCACGGTTTCTGCCCGTCCATGTGTCTCCAGCAAACCGATTTGCACATCGATGCCCTTACGGAGCAAATCATTGCCTTCCCGCAGCATCATGTAGGTTTTGCCTACACCTGGTGCGGCTCCAATATATATTTTGAATGTGCCGCGCTGAATCTGGCCAATCTGATCCTTCATTTCCTGCTCACTTAGTCTGCGGTATGTCAGTGACTCCACTTCGTTTACTTTGGCCGGGACCACACGTTCACCCTCCCGGGCCGCTCGATCAGCAACCAGAAACAGATCCACACCACGTAATCTGCGTAGAAGTGAGTTAACAACGGACCCTTGCCACAGTTCCTGCCAGCGCGTACGCCGGGAATGCCCCATCACAATTCGGGTAATCTGGTGCTCCATGGCGTAACGCGCCAGCATAGACGGGATGTTACGACGGTGTAATATTGACAGTTCCTCCATATGGCCACCAAACTTCTCCACCAGTTTGATCATATTCCGCCGAAACACGGTTGCCTCTTTGGTTAACGGCTGCTTCTTATTTCGAAAAACCACGGCGCACAGATCACCATTCAAACGTTTGGCAATCTGTTGTCCACGCCGGATATAGATCGAGCCGTTCCAATGATATTGCGTGGACACCAGAATCCGTTCCGCGATACCTGTTGTCACGGTAATTCCCATCTCCTCCCGATGCTCACGCAGGGATTCATTCACCCCTTCTGCAACCAATCTCAATGCCAGTTCGCGCAGAATACCCAGATTGCCTTGACGAAATACAGCTTCTCCCTCACGCCCCTTCAAGTGACCTTCTGCCAGACGGCTCAGTATCGTTTCCGGCGTAACATCAATCAGCTTGACCTCATCCGCAAGTTCCAGTGTATCCGCAGGTACCGTATGTTCTGCTGCGATGCCGGTGAGCTGCCGTGCCAGCTCGGTATAACCTTCTAGCTCATACACATTCACCGTTGTCATGACACTGATGTTGTTTCGGAGCAAAAACTGAATGTCCTCCAGTCGGGTAGCATATCGAGCGCCATCTCTGTTGCGATGTGCCAAACCATCCACCAGCACCACCTCCGGATTACGCTCCAGGAGTGCATCCAAGTTCAGATCCTTCATCTCTGCATCATCACTCTGGCGCAACCAGTGAATGCTTGGAATCCGTTCGAGTGTGCCAAGCTGCTCTACCGTTTCCGGTCTGCGCATCGTCGATACGGCACAGATGACCACATCAACGCCCTGGTCGCGCAACGCATTTCCTTCACGTAACATGTGATACGTTTTGCCCGATCCGCTGACGGGGCCGATGTAGATTTTGAGCGTACCCTGCTGCAGCTTCGTAATCATCTTCAGCATCTCTTCCGGTGACTTGCGCTTGAAGCTGTCTTCCATCCCTCTCTCTTCCCCTTCCCTTTAAAATATGATGAGAAAAATGGAGAAAGCCCCTCCCGATATATCGTGAGAAGGCTGGTACGTCCATTCGGTTAGTTCAGTTCTGCTGTCAGCGCCAGATTCAGAGCCGTTACATTGACACGAGATTCCCCGAAAATGCCCATCTGACGACCTTCCGTATGCTCATGTACAAGTTGCACAAGCTGCTGTTCACTAAGTCCCGTAGCTTCGCTAATGCGTGGGATCTGCGCCTCAGCGGCTTCGGGAGAGAGATCCGGGTCAAGTCCCGAACCTGAACCTGTCACGAGATCAGCAGGGATTTGCTTCAATCCGGGGTTTTCCTGCTGAAGCTTAGCCATCTTTTCCTTCATCTCGCTAATATACTCCTCTGAAGCTACAGCGCGATTCGAACCGGCTGAAGCCGTTGGGTCATAATTGGCATTTGATGCCCGGGGCTGGAACAGCCCCGGTGATTGAATTTCCTGCGCCAACAGTGACGAGCCAATAATTTTCTCATCTTGCGTAATCAGACTGCCATTCGCCTGCGCAGGGAAGAGAAGTTGGGCTACGCCAGTCGTTACAAGCGGGTAGATTAGACCGCAGATCAGCATAAGCACGACGGACAACCGTACAGCGGGTAAGAACATGTTCATACAGATCACTTCCTGAATTCATTAGGATAAAAGGACAATTTCGCTAAACATTGCGGTGTAGCACGCTTTACTTCAAAGTTTCGAGATCACATCGTTTGCTCAAAGAATCCCCGACAGAACCATATCAATGAGCTTAATGCCGATAAAAGGTACAATCACACCACCTACGCCATAGATGAACACATTGCGCCCAAGCAGCCGTTCGGCTGACATCGCCCGATACTTGACCCCTTTCATTGCGATAGGAATGAGTAGCGGGATGATAATGGCGTTGAAGATGAGCGCCGACAGGATCGCAGACTGCGGTGAAGCCAGATTCATAATATTCAGTGCCTGAAGCTGCGGCATGGCGAGAATAAACATGGCTGGGATGATGGCAAAATATTTCGCGATATCATTGGATATCGAAAAGGTTGTGAGCGCACCGCGTGTAATCAGCAGCTGCTTGCCAATGGAGACGACCGACAATAGCTTGGTCGGGTCGGAATCCAAGTCAATCATGTTGGCCGCTTCCTTGGCCGCCATGGTGCCCGAATTCATCGCCAGGCCCACATCGGCCTGCGCCAGAGCAGGAGCATCGTTGGTACCGTCGCCCGTCATGGCGACGAGTTTGCCCTCCTGCTGCTCTTTTTTGATCGCCGCAATCTTGTCCTCGGGCTTCGCTTCGGCAATAAAATCATCCACACCCGCTTCCAGCGCGATGGTCGCTGCGGTTAACGGATTGTCGCCTGTACACATAATGGTCTTGATACCCATGGCGCGCATCTCGGCGAACTTCTCTTTCAGCCCTGGCTTCACAGTGTCTTTCAGATAGATCACACCGTAGATGCATTCATCGATAGCTACAGCAAGCGGCGTACCCCCGGCCTTTGCAATTCGATTTGCGATCTCATCCAGATCCCCCGGTATACGGCCTCCTTCGGAAGCAATATATCTTTTGATCGCATCCACCGCACCTTTGCGGATCTTCATTCCGCTACTCAGATTGAGACCGGACATCCGGGTCTCTGCCGTGAATTCCACATTTTCCGCATGTGCATACTCCGTCTCAGGCCAGCTCTGGCCTTGTTTGCCTGCCAGTTCTACAACAGAACGCCCTTCCGGGGTCTCATCTCGCACAGAAGCCTGTAAAGCAGCTTGCGTCATCTCTGACGAAGTAATGCCCTGAACGGGAACAAACTCAGATGCCATGCGGTTTCCGTATGTGATCGTTCCTGTTTTATCCAGAATCAATGTATCAATATCCCCTGCCGCTTCCACCGCTTTACCCGACATGGCGAGCACATTGAACTGCGTAACACGGTCCATACCGGCAATACCAATGGCAGACAGTAATCCACCAATGGTGGTGGGGATCAAGCAGACGAGCAATGCGATCAGGGTCGCCAGATCCAGTCGAATACCCAAGTAATTCGCCATCGGAACCATTGTCAGAATAACGATCAGAAAGATCAGGGTTAATACGGCGAGCAGGGTTGTCAGCGCGATTTCATTAGGTGTTTTCTGGCGCTGTGCACCCTCAACCAGAGAGATCATCCGGTCAAGGAATGACTCCCCCGGATCGGTCTGAACACGCATGACGATGTAATCCGATACGACGCGAGTACCTCCGGTAACCGAAGAGAAATCGCCTCCTGCTTCCTTGATAACCGGGGCAGATTCTCCCGTAATAGCCGATTCATCAATAGAGGCCAAGCCCTCTATAATCTCACCGTCCGTCGGGATCAGTTCACCAACTTCCACACGTACCATATCGCCTTTTTTCAATTGGGTCGAAGACACGTGTCGGATGGTTCCATCCTTCTGTACCAGATTGGCCATGGTGTCCGACTTCGTCTTGCGTAACGTATCCGCCTGCGCTTTACCTCTACCTTCAGCTAGTGCCTCCGCGAAGTTGGCGAACAGCAGTGTGAACAGCAAAATGAAAAATACGGCGATATTGTACCCGCGCCCGGCTTCGGATGCGGTGAACAGATCGGGATTGATGCATAACAAGAGCGTAATGAATGTACCTACCTCGACAATGAACATAACCGGATTTTTGATCATGACCACCGGATTGAGCTTCTTGAATGCATCCAGTGAAGCCTGAAGTATCATATCTTTGCTTAACGACCGTTTCGATCCGGGATCATGTTGAATATGACCGCGATTGTTATCCGGCTCATTGCCCTTCGTTCTAAACATTTCTGTATCCATGTGTTGCATCGTCTGTTCCTTCTTTCGTTCGACTGCATTCATTGTGCACTGCCACCTCCATACGTTACGTCGATACACCAATTTCTCTGTAACTCCCCTGTCGTATTCCTCATTGAATCATTGCCAAGTGTTCTGCAATCGGTCCAAGAGCAAGCGAAGGGAAGAACGTAAGTGCGCCGACAACAACAATCATCATGACCAGAATGCCCGCAAAGAGAGGTGTGTGGGTCCGCAATGTGCCCGTAGTTACCGGTACAACTCGTTTGGTAGCGAGCGAACCGGCAATCGCCAGCATGGCGATCATCGAAACGTACCTTCCCAGCAGCATAACGATACCAATCGCAATGTTGTAAAAGTCTGTATTGGCATTCAGTCCGGCAAAGGCCGATCCATTATTGGCTGCACCCGAGGCAAAAGCATAGAGAACTTCGGTCAGGCCATGCATGCCCCCGTTCGAGATGGACGCAACTGCTTCAGGCCGCATAAGTGCGAGTGCCGTTGGCGCAAGAATAATCAAAGGATGAATGAGCAAGGCGATGGATGCGAGCTTCACTTCTTTGCCCTCGATTTTTTTGCCCAGGAACTCAGGTGTTCGTCCCACCATCAATCCACAGATAAATACAGCCAGAATCACATACAACAGTCCGTTGATTAGCCCTACCCCTTTACCGCCAAACACGTTGTTAAGCATCATCTGGGCCAGCGATACCATGCCTCCAAGTGGAGTGAGCGACTCGTGCATATTGTTGACTGAACCTGTTGTGGCAGCCGTCGTGACCGCTGTGAATAAAGCAGACTCGGGTATGCCGAACCTGACCTCTTTGCCTTCCATATTGCCCTGCAGACCTGCTGCATCCAGCGCAGGTACACCGCGATATTCGGAGACAAATACGGTGGTTAACATCACAAGGAAAAGAAAACTCATCGCTGCGAACAAGGCCCAACCCTGCTTCCGGTTATTGACCATCAAGCCAAAGGCGTATACCAGTGCCGTTGGCAGCAGCATCATACAGACGATATGCACCAGATTGCTCAGGGCTGTTGGATTCTCGAATGGATGTGCAGCATTGGTTCCAAACCAGCCACCACCGTTGGTGCCAATATGTTTGATTGACTCCAGTGAGGCGACCAGTCCACGTGATATGGTCTGCTGCGCACCTTCCAGCGTGGTTGCGTTAACCGCTCCAGCGAGCGTCTGAGGCACACCCTGGAACACGAGGAACAAGGCCACGATGAAGCTCAGCGGTAAAAAAATACGTGTAATCGACCGTACAAGGTCGACGTAAAAGTTCCCCAGTTCATCCCGGCGGCCTACCAGCCCGCGAATAAACGCAATGGCTACCGCGAATCCCGTTGCTGCCGACGTGAACATCGGGAATGTCACGGCCAGCATCTGTGACAGGTACGACAGGGCGTTCTCGCCCGTATAAGACTGCCAGTTCGTATTGGTCATGAACGAAACGGCCGTATTAAATGCCTGCGCCGATGGCATATTGCCGATCCCATCCGGGTTGAGCGGTAAATATTTTTGCAGTCGCAGCACCAGAAACATCAATATCAACATTACGAAGTTGGAGAGGAGAACCGCTGTGAGATACTTTTTCCACCCCATGGACTCGTTCTCCCGTACGCCCATCACGCGATAGAGCAGTCGCTCCGGTCCGCCAAAAACCCGATCCAGCCCCGTTCGCTGTCCATCGAACACGTTCACTATATATTTTCCCACCGGCTTCACCAACAGCAGGATGATCAGCAGCGTTACCGCTACTTGCACTACACCGATACCCATATTCGTATTTCCTCCCTATTCGACGTCCGCTTGTTCCGCATTACGTACAGTGTCAGCATCAGAATTTCTCTGGCTTCACCAGCACATAACCGAGATAAATCACCAGTACGAGTACAATCATGCCGATGGCAATCATTCTGCTCCCCCTCTCTACCCTCAAGCCTTTTCGCAGAATTTCACAAATCCCCAAAACACCGCAAACAGCAGCACAACCAATCCAATCATCGTGGCATCATTCACCATGCGCCCTTCCTCCCTCTCTCTACCGTTCTTTGCACCTGCTACATGTAAAATCGTAATATGAATCGCTGTAAAAAAGGGGTAAAGAAAACCCTCCACAGGTGTAAAAAAAGCGTAAAAAAGACCCGCACTTCTCAGCTATGGGCTGAAAAGGACGGGTCTATGAAGGGTATCTATTTATCCAAACGGATTCTGCGCCCACTGCAATAATCTCTTTTTCGTGATTTTGCCATGAGATGTATGTTTGACAACTTGCCCCTGATCGAGCAGAAGTACCTGTGGTGACTCGTGGTGAACCTCTGTCTCTTCCGCAATATGGCGGGACAATGAGCGATTTTCAATCACTTTGACGATGCGGTAATCCATGGGATGTTTCGAATCGGAAGCATTGGTACCTACAAACGCCATAAACTCTCTGTAGGCTCTCGCACTTATCGGACACGTCGTGCTGTGCTTAAGAATAAGCACCGGATGATCCTGCGAGCGTTGAAGCACGTCTTCCCAGTCACCCGTTTTGTGCAATTCATGGACATGTTCGCTGAGCATATGTTCCGAGTCTGAACCCGTACGTTTACTAACCACCGAACCAATGACAATGCCAAGCGTCAAGCCAAAAGCAATCCCGAGTCCAAGCTGCTGCGTAGCCGTACCAATGCTGACTCCCATGGCAACACCTATTGCAAGCCATACGGCTTGATGGTTTACTTTTTTATCCATACAGATCTTCCCTTCCCAAAGTATGTATATCAATGCTTTATGTTTTCCAACCTTACATTCTGATCAAATTATAGCATAGGCCTCTGTGAGCAAGCTTTGTTAATCTTCATCTGCAGGTACAGATTTCAATGATTGAATTTAAGCAAAATGCTCATTTGTGATACACTGGTTGTAATTTGGAAACGATGAACATGAAGAATGGATTGGAAGGGCGGAAATTCCATATGACATACGCGTTTATGATTGAACCACAGGATTTTATTGCGCTGGATAACGAAGATGAGCTGATTGAGAAATGTCAGGAGTGGGGCCTGCTTTCCGGTAAAGCGACCAAACTCAAAACGTTCTATTATAAAGGAAACGGATTAAACATGCCGTGCACCATTATTGGATATGTCGATCATATGGCGGCCGTTATTCAACTCGATAATGGACAAAAACATTGCATTCACCCGTCGTATTTGAAGGAAATGCAAGCGTCCAGTTACAGCGCCAGAAGCATAAGTAATGCCGGGTCAGATCGAAGCACAGAAACGACAACTCCGGATACAGTCGCACCAGTCTCTCCTGCTGTTACGTCAACTCCAGAAGATGCCCTGGTTAACCCGGATGAAATTCCGGCGGATCTGGAAGATTTGGACGACACGGACACAGATGAATTCTCCTCGGGGCTGAAGGGTGATCCGGATGGGCTAGTAGAAGCGTATGTTGGGCCTCAGTCCGGGGCATCCAGTGAAGCCAAACCCAAAGCCAAAACAGCGAGCAAGGCCAAGACCGTTAAGATTGATCTGCCAGAAGGCAAAGTGAAGATGAGTGCCGTTGTCAAAGAATTCACCACCGTACCGAATCACTTCTCTGACAATGACGATGAAGTCATCATCTATGAAGCAGTTACCATCACGGAGCCAGATGTCATCGACGTTGGGGAAGCCTGGTCGAGCCACAGTGCTACTGTTAAGAAACAAGAACTGGAAGTGGGAGACGTTATCACGTTTGAAGCCAAAATCATCAAGAAGAAGCTGACACGTAACCCGGTTCCTTATAAAATCAACAACCCTTCCAAGATTCAGAAGGAAGGGTAATCCCACGCCGTACAGGAAAAAACCAAAAAACCTCCAGAACTGCTCAAAGCAGATCGCGGAGGTTTTGCCGTTTGTAGGCTATATTAGCGAAGAGTACGCTCTTAAGCTTGTCCCGGTTTAGCACTGATCTGAAAATGTACGCCGAATTTGTCGACAACCGTGCCGTAGGCTGGACTCCAGAACGTCTCTTGTATCGCCATTTCCACTACGCCACCATCTTCCAGTTGGCTGAAAATAGCTTTGGCTTCATCCACAGTATCCGTGTTCACAGTAATACTAACATGATTACCTATGGTGTACGGCATGCCTGGAAATGTGTCGGATAACATTAATACCGAGCTGCCAATCTGCAAAGATGCATGCATAATACGGTCTTTCGCTTCTGGCGGGATGGGATGATTCGGGTCAGATGGACCGTCACCAAATGTTTGAAGTGCGAGCACTTCCGCTCCAAATGCCTTTTGATAAAAATCTACCGCTTCACGTCCATTACCGTCTGTTATCAGATACACATTCAAGCTGATCGACATGCGTTCTTCATCTCCTTGGGCTCATGTAATTATACGATTCACGCCACTTGCGACATGAGTATATATGAACAGGTTGTCCTTTGACAAGCGTGTATTTCTGCACTCATCTCTGTGGACCGTTACACCATTTTAGGGTTACCAACATATTCTTAATCCATCCGTCTTTCCACTAGTTCTTTCGCTTGCGTATATAGTAGAGAACACGGATCAGAACACCCGGAACCAGTGCTGCAAAACTGGCATAGATCAGACACCATTTCAACAAGGTAAATATCGGAGTGAGTTCAGCAAGCACAGGCGTACGTTCAGGATAACGATACATGATCAGGGATGCACCTACATTTTCAAACATGTCCATAGCCCAACCTAAGATTGGAATGAGATTCACCCAGCGCCAGCGACTCTTCACCGGAAGCACCCGATAGAGTACGGATAAGAGAACAACCAATAACAACAGATAGGCCAACGGCCATATCAGGTCAAATGTGAATCGTGCCTGAATATAGGCGCTTCGTCCTGTTTCTCCATATTGCTCAGCCATCTGATAAAGATCATTCGCCGTGTAGAGAAAAGATGAATCCGGAGACTGCCCACCACCTGTGGCTTCCTCCGACTTTGCCGCCTGCCAAGGCAGTATAAATGCAATAAAATAGGCAAATACAACAACCGCAGCTACAACCCATCTCCAATTTACCCGCTGATAGAACCAGCCTGACACTTTATTCAGCACGTTCTGTCCCCTTTCCGATAAAAAAAAGACCACTTTCCCGAAGCCTGTCGGTCAAATGGTTGTGTTCAATCCTATGAAGTTATCGAGCTTGAACGATGTTATCTATTTCACTTTTCAATAAGAGGTATCGGTGAACACTTCTCATGATCGGGACCTTCGTAAGTTTGTTCTTGTCCACGTACAGTTTCATCTGGTCTTTGGTCAACCCAAGCAAACTTCCAGCTTCCGATACCGTCAATACTACCTCTGGGTTCGTAGCATTAAACGTCTTCTTTACCTTCTGATTCCAGTCCTCGAATACCTGCATAGATCAGTGACCTCTCCTATCCATAGCCAGTTATTATCAGGCTGAATATATCCAGTATACCACACTTGGGATGCTCGTAACTTAATCCTTGCGCAGAACCATATTCTGATAGGCTTTTTTCGCTTGCTGTAGTATGAGAAAAAGAGCCACATCTGAACGTGGCCCTTGGATTATCTCTCTATGATGTTTGTTACGCTTCTTCCCAAAAGCGACGCAGGTTGTCCATGGCGATTTTGGATGCGGATTTGCATTCCTCCATGCCTTCGAACTCCACTGTAATGTGGCCATCATAGCCGGAGTTTTTAATCAACTTTACAATTTTGCGGATCGGAATATCCCCTTGCCCAACGATGGCCCCACGCAGGAAGTTGCCGTAGGCCGTCGTAAACCATTCACCCTCACCTGGGTGCTCATCATAAGGACGGAAGTAGAAATCTTTGAAGTGAACCAGAGAAGCGTACGGCAGATTTTTCATGACGCCAATGATCGGGTTCTCATCCACACACATGAAGTTGCCAATATCGAGTGTTGTCTTGAAGTTGGGACGATCCACCGCATGCAGTACACGCTGCACCCGGTCACTCGCCTGCACACTGAAGCCATGGTTCTCAATGGTTGTGGTGATACCAAACTGCGCTGCATAGTCCGCAATGATCTGGCTTCCCCGTACCATCAGAGGCAGATGCTCCTCGAACCAGGCGATGGTCATCTTCTCCTTTGGCAGAGTAAACGCCGTGACGTCGTGACGCATATGTTTTACACCCATCCGGTGTACGACATCCACATGCCTTTTGACCCGGGCCATCTCTTCTGCAAACGCCTCTTCCGTCTCCTGCACGAAATTGGCTGGCATCGAATAGTTGGACAGTTCAATACCCACAGACGCTGCCCGTTCCCGAATCGCATCCGCCAGATCGTGATTATCCTCCACGGTATAACCGTAAGGTACCATCTCCATATGTTCTCCGCCGTTTGCCGCAATCCAGTCGATTACATCCAGCACCGTCATCTCACCGGAATTCAAATCGTTCAACAAACTGTACGTGCTCAGGCCCACTTTCATCTGCTCAGCTCCCTATCGATATTGTTGAATGAATCGAACCGCCTTGTTAATATCCTCCTCCGGCTGATGACCAACCTCGCGTTCAATCGTCAGATAACCGGTGTAACCAATCTCCTGAAGCGCTGCAAAGTATCCATCAAAATCAACACCACCCTCACCCAGAGGAACCTCACGGAAGAACGTCCCGGACGAGACCATCTCGGCAATTTTTTCGTGATCCATAGGGGCATAACCGACCGCTCCGTATACGTCTCGTGGATCGACTTCCTTCAACCGCACACCATCCTTCACATGGGTATGTACGATGTAATCCTTAAGCAGATGGACTCCCCGAGCAGGATCATCACCAGTCACCATCACCATATTTGCCGGGTCAAAATTCACCGATACCCCGTTGGTCGACAGTGTATCCAGGAAGCCTTTTAAGTCAGCTGCCGTTTCCGGTCCTGTCTCAATGGCAAAATATGCACCCACACTTTTGGCGTATTGACCCAATTCCTCACAAGCAGCATGCAGCGTGGCATAAACTTCCGATGAAGGGTCGTGTGGAACAATGCCGATATGTGTCGTGACGATGTTGGTACCCAGATCAAGGGCCAGATCCACGATCCGCTTGGATTTCTCCACTTTCCACGGATTATCTTCCTTGACTTGAAAACCATGTCCGCCAAGATCACCAACCAATGCTGAAATTTCGAGACCCAGCGAATCGATGTAACTCTTCAGCTCCTTACGCGCCGTAGGTGACAAATTTTCAGGGTCCATCTCTCCCTTGACGGCATAGATCTGCACACCTTCTGCACCTACGTCTTTGGCTTTGCTCAACCCTTCCCGTACACCTACGCCAAAGCTATCCACGATGACACCGATCTTATTCGTTAATTTCATGTCATACCTCCTGTGATTGAATGAGTAACTTTACGTTCTCGTGTAAATGTACGGTTCAACTCATTATTTATATCTCAACAAGTTTCACCGACTTAATCTCATACGGTTTGAAGGTTAACTCGAATACTCCATTCGCACTGGCCAACGGATGGATCTCATCCTCCAGTAGATTAATGACAGACGCCTTAATTCCCTTTTCAACCCATTCGACCTGTACCGTTTCTCTACCTCCTGATGACTCGTAGAAACGCAGCACCGTTCCCAAGCCATCTTCCGCGGGCTTAATTGCATCCAGAATGACATGCTCACTATGGAACTGCACCCAAGCGTGTTCGGACGGCAAGTGACCCGAAGACGGACTCGCTGTCACAAGCTCTACCGGATGATTAAGCTCCATCGCGCGGCGAACGACAGCAGCTTGTCGCCAATCCCCCTGATGGGGCAGGATTGAATACGTGAACTCATGGTTGCCCTGATCGGCATGTTCATCCGGCCATTTCGGGGCACGAAGCAGGGACAGGCGGATCGTCCGATCCTTGATGTCATACCCATACTTGCAATCATTCAGCAAACTCACACCACTATTGCCTTCTGAGATATCCGCCCAGCGATGCCCGCAGACCTCGAACTGCGCCTGCTCCCAACTGGTGTTGTTATGGGTTGGACGCTCCAATGCTCCGAACGGAATCTCATAGGCTGCTTTGGCTGCCACCAGATCCACCGGAAAGGCCACCTTGAGCAGCTTATGGCTCTCATTCCAGTTCACTTTCGTATGGAAATCAACACGCCGCTGGTGGTGATGCAAAATGATATCCTGGCTGATCTCCGATTGATTCAGCTTCCACACATAACGCAGCACATCTCGCGTAGCTCCGCGCTGTACAACCTCTCTGGAGACTAACCGCACCGCACCTGCCCGCTGGGATTCAAACCGCGGATCAATATCCCAGGCATCCCAGTATGTCGGTTTATCATGGAAAAACTGCCACTCATTCGCCCGATCACCGGGTTTCAGCCACTCGCGTCCTACCGTTTTGTCATACCATCGGGTGATCTCTCCCAAGTCATTGAACTCAAGCGTGTAGAATTCGGTATCCCATGTGGAAGGGAAGGATTCTTCTTCCCTTACTGGAAGGATAACATCCGGTGCCTCGCGCAGCCATATGGTTGTATACCCAAAAGCAGGAATCGATGGAACATGCACAAGCAACGTATACTTGTCTCCCTTTTGTTCGAGATCACAGGCCAGAGGGTTCCCTTGACGATCGAATGCACCCACCGTGGTGAGATTTGCATCCCCTGTAATGGTGATATTTTCTCCGCGTTCCCAACCGAGGCTGTTGAATATAATGTAGGGAAGACCATCAGCTTCATCAGTTGCAATGTTCTCCGCAAGAGTATCCAGCGTTTCCCGCAGTGTGGATGTACCTAATGTAAATACCTTCGTGTACTCCTCGGTGGACGTTACGTATACTTCAGGAATCGATGTTCCCGGAATAATGTCATGGAATTGGTTGAGCATGATCAGCTTCCAGCCTTCACCCAGATCATTCTTCGTGTGTACAGCACAAGCTCCGGCAAATTGCCCCCAGATCTCCGCTTCTCGGTACAATACCTCTGCCTTTCGATTGCTACGTTTGTTCCTCGCATGCGTCGTATAGGTTCCCCGGTGTAACTCCAGGTACAAGTCCCCGTGCCATTTCGGCAACGTTGGATTATTGCACGCTATGTCTTCAAAAAAAGCGCCTGCCGTGCTGAATTTGCTGATCGGTTGCCCCACCATCAAGTGGGATCGCTCTGCAAACTCCACCATTTCATTCGTCACGCCGCCACCACCATCGCCATGTCCGTAAAGCAACATTTGCTCAGGGTGCACATCCTTTTGTTTAAATGATTGCCAATGTTCATCCACATCTTTGGGACGCGTATGCTCATTTACCCCATGATTCAGATAAGCGAGTACGGAAGTACCATCAATGCCTACCCAGTCGAAGAGGTCATACGGAAACGCATTGGTATCATTCCAATTCAGCTTCGTGGTCATAAAATAAGGAATATCCGCAAGCTTCAGCATCTGCGGCAAGGAAGCACAGTAGCCAAAGGTATCGGGCAGCCACTCGATGTTGGAGCGTTTGCCAAACTCCGCCTGGTAGAAGTTCTGTCCATACAGAATCTGCCTGACCAACGACTCGCCGCTCGGAATGTTCAGATCCGGTTCCACCCACATGCCTCCGACCAGCTCCCAGCGCCCTTCAGAAATGCGTGCTTTTACTCGCTCGTACAGCTCCGGGTAATGGTCCTTCACGAAGGCATACAGCTGCGGCTGGCTCTGGGAATACACAAAATCCGGATACGTGTCCATCAAGGTACACATGGTCGAGAACGTACGACTGGACTTGCGAACCGTCTCTCGCACAGGCCACAGCCAGGCAATATCAATGTGGGATTGTCCAACCAGATGCATGAAGCCACTTCGATACTCCTCCGGGTCTTCCTGCTGCACTGACTGTACCAGTCCATGTTCAAAATTCTGTATCCATGCCGCATCCGTCCAGCGGTCCGGATTATTGTACATCTCATCCATCACCTGGTGAATGGCCTGAACAAGCGCCATCCGCTTGGGCTCCTTCTCGTTATATGCCCGGAGCGACTCGGCGAGTACCGTCACGCTGTACATCAGGCTCTGCAATGGCTGATTGATATGAACCAGGGCTGTGCGAATGCCCTGAATAGGCGGTTGAATCACGGCTTGTCGATTAAGTGGATCATGCGGCTCTGGAATGGGATCGTAGAGTTCAATCTCCAACTGCGGTGCACTCCCTACTCGACTTCTCGGAAGAGGTACGAATCCGTGATTCCGATCCAGTCCGTGATAAGGCAAGCCATTTACCTTCAGCAGCCCTTCTCCTCCAGTCTCAAAAATCAACCCAATGGCTTGATCCTGCCAACTGTCCGGAATCTCCACACATTTACTCAGAAAATATGTCGTTCCGTGTACACTGTTCAGCGGATTCAAGCTCTGCATAGCCTTGTCTGGATGCTCATCTTTATGTTCATTTCCCTGCTCATACTCGTATTCCCCTGGCCGAATGTACCGGGCCTTCTGCATATGCCATTCTGGAAATTCAATCGTATCCAGCCATTGCCGTTGTTTCAGATCTTCGATGAATCGCTGAATTCGAATCATACCTCCACCCCCACCTTCTGAATGTGCAGACTGCAGGCGGTCCAATCCATAGAATTGCGGCCAACCATGATTCTGAATTCACCCGGTTCTACGACAGACTGGAGACGAGAGTCGATCAGTGCGAGGTGTTCCTTTTGCACAGGGAATGTAACGGTATGAGTCTGTCCTGGCTCCAGATGGATTTTACGAAAACCTTTCAGTGACATTTCAGCCCGAGTGACCGAAGCCGATATATCGGTGATATAAAATTGTACAACTTCACTTCCCGCAACCGCTCCGGTATTCGTGACTTCAACCATCACCTGCGCTTCATCTTCTGGACCAATCACTTCGGGCAATACCCTAACATTCTCGTATTTGAATTTGGTATAACTCAGTCCATATCCAAACGGATACTGCGGTGCCAGATCCATCTCCAGATACCGCTTGCCACGCGTACGTTTGGCATGGTAATAGATCGGAAGTTGTCCAACATGCTTGGGGATGGAAACGGTCAGACGGCCAGATGGATTCACATCACCAAACAGAATATCTGCGATCGCGTTACCACCTTCCTGTCCTGGGTACCATGCTTCCAGAATGGCGTGAACATGCTCATCAATCCAAGGTTCAGCAATGGGACGGCCGTTGATATAGACCACGATTACGGGTTTACCCAGCTTATGTACCTCCTGCACCAGCTCCAATTGGACACCCATGAGATTCAGGGACGCCCGGTCAATGCCCTCGCCGCACTCCATATCATTCCATGGGTCATCCGATACTACAGACGCTCCTGTCCGCAAGTCGATGGTACCTTCACCAAAATCGCGAGCGCTGGAACCACCCATCACCATCACGATGACATCGGCCTGTTCCGCACAGGCGAGCGCTTGCGCAAAGCCCTCTCTGGAATCGCCTTTAATCCGGCAACCCGGTGCGTACAGCATCTGACCCGAATCCACGCCAAGCTTGCGCGTAATACCATCCAGTACGGTGACGATCTGTTCTCGCGGCTGTGGCGAGGTATAGTCCCCGAGCTGGTTATAGGTATGGTTCGCATTCGGACCAATGACAGCTAACTTCGTACCTGTTTTGGCAAGCGGAAGAGTATTCCCCTCATTTTTCAGTAAAATAATCCCCTCCTGCGCAACTTCTCTCGCCAGCTGCACATGATCCTCACATCCAATGACCTGCTCTGCAAAGTCAGGATCTACAAAAGGCTGTTCGAATAACCCGAGTCTGAATTTCATCTCCAGCACCCGCCACACAGCCAAGTCCAGATCTTTCTCTTCGATCAGTCCCTGCTCCAACGCCTGACCGAGATGTTTGCGATACATGTACCCGGACATCTCCATGTCCACACCTGCCTGAAGGGCCTGCGCTACGGCCTGCTCCCCGTTCTCCGCGGTGTTATGTCCATGGACCAGCATCTGAATGGCGCCAAAATCAGTAATGACGAATCCGTCAAACCCCCACTGCTCGCGCAGAAGGTCATTCAGCAGATACGTACTGGACGTGCAAGGCATGCCATCAATCTCGTTATACGCGGTCATCACGGAACAAGCCCCGGCTTCCACTGCTTTTTTGAACGGCAACAGATCTATTTCATGCAATTCACGTATTCCCATATGCACAGGTGCTGCATTACGCCCGCCCTCCGAGCTGCCATAAGCTGCAAAATGCTTGAGTGTAGCTACAATCGTCTGGTTGGAATCAAGACGGTTACCCTGTAATCCCTTCATGGCTTCTACAGCAAATTCACCGATCAGGTATGGATCTTCGGCAAAACATTCCTCCGTCCGTCCCCATCTCGGGTCACGCACCACATCAAGCACCGGGGAATACGTTGCCGCTCCTCCCTGGCTCCGGGTCTCCACAGCGATGGCTTCACACATCTTGCGGTATAACTCCATATTCCACGTGCTGCCCACCGTTAACGGTACGGGAAACACTGTCGCTCCAATTGCCATATGCCCGTGTGAACACTCTTCCCCGAACAAAATGGGAATGCCCAGCCGGGAATGCTCCATGGCATACTGTTGAATGACATTCGTGGCAACGGCTCCCTGTCGTGGTGTCAGACCTGTCTCCAGCGTCACTTCAGTCCACGGATCGGCCCGAAGCACGCCATACAAGGAACCGACACCGCCTTGTTCCATGTCCACTTCGAACTCTTCCGTGACCTGTACTGTGCCATCTGCTGCCTTCACATACGTCTTCCAGCCCATCGGCTGAATGAGTTGTCCAATCTTCTCTGCCGTTGTCATCCGTCCGATCAGATCCTGAACCCGCTCCTGAATGGGAAGCGAAGCATCTTTATAGTCCATATGCACATTCTCCTTATGCGTTCGGAATTAGTTAGGCGCGTGAACTTGCGTCACATGGCTTTCCGGTAGTCACTTGGTGCCATACCCACCACGTTCTTGAAAGCCCGGTTGAAGGAATTATAGTTGGTATATCCCACTTCCTCACTGATCTCCTGAATGGCCTTATCGGTCTCCTGCATGAGCAGTTTGGCTTTTTCAATGCGATGACTAATGAGCAGATCCACGAACTTCTCCCCAATCTCATCCTTGAAAAGCTTGCTCAGATACTTCGGATTAATATCGAATCGATCACTAAGGTAGTTCAGCGACAGATCGGGATTGTTGTAATGCTCTTCAATATATTTGCGAATCTCCAGAATATGAGATCTGTGTTTACGCGAACATTGCAGCGTCTTCATCTGCAGGGCCAGTTCCCGGAACCCTTCCCAGCACAGCTCACGCAGATCATCTAACGTCTCCCAGCCCTCAAGCCTTGGGAGAAGCGGGGTAAATATAGCGGCCCACGAATCCTGATACTCCCGTGGAAGTTCGGCAAATTCCCGATTGTAATGTTGAAATAACAATTGGATCGTATTCATAATCTCCTGACGGGACAGAACGGACTCACTGATTTGTTCAAACAGTCTTTGAAAATGCTTTTCCCACACATCGTCCGATAAACGCATCGCCTGCACCAGCAGTGAGATGGTCTTCAGGAACTCATACACATCATTGGTCGAATTCGGTACATCGCTACACGGAATGATGCGATTCATTCCCAGTACAGCCTTGTACTCCAGCGCGTGCACAGCTTCTTTCAATGAAGCTCTCAACCCCCGAATATCGACAGCAACCCGACCCACACCAATGGTCACAGTGAAGTTCAGATACTGGTCGATTCTGTCCAGATAACCAGCGAGCAATCGATGCTCAGTCTCCTCCGCCTGTTCCATTTCCGGGATCCAGAGGATAGCGTACAGACGCTGATCGGAGATCCATTCAGCCCATACATCCGTTCCTTCATGACGTGTACTCTCCTGCAGAATACTGGATAACACGAATTTCAGGAGGGATTGGTCCTGATCATGATACTCCGTCACAAATGCATCATACCGATCCATCTCGACTACCATGACAGCCCAACGATGCTCCAACCCAGGCAGTTTGAACTTCTTCATCTCCGCTGTCAGCTCCGTACTCGTAAAGTCTCGTGTGCCCTCCAGCAACTCCTGAAAGAACATCCTTTTCTGCAAAATCAGATTCTCCTCATGCTCCTCCTGATATTGTCTCGTTTGATCAATCATGCGTTCCAGCGTGGTATGGATGAAACGGAATTCGTTCTCTTTGCCATAATTCAGTCCGGATTGCTTCTGCGAAGAGACGGTCTGAATTAACGTGACAATCTGCTGAATCGGCTTGTAGTTTCTGCGGGTCACATAGATCACCCATACCACGCCAATTAACACAACCACTACAGCAAAGGCAAACCAGATATTATAAAATTGCAGAGCCAATTTGACGATTTTGCCGTTATTGAGACCTGTCTGCACCTTCCAACCGCTATAGCTTGACGTAAATTCAGAGAAGACTTCTCCCGAAGTAGTTTTAGTCGAAGCTGTAACCCCTTCTGGTCTGCTGCTATCCCACAGATTGCCGCCTGATCGGTTGAAAATGTTCACGAACGTAAATTCCGGATCATACATCTGCATGATGGACTTCCTCAGGGTACTTAGGTCCACGTTGGTGACTACAAGTCCTTTGCCGTTCCCTACACTTCGCACAATCGTAATCACCTGCTCCGTTGCTTGTGAAGGGAAAGCCCGGAATGCTCGTGCCCCTGCCCACTTTTGTTCATCCCTCGTCCGGCTATCTGCAATAAAGTCTGCATCCGGGAACTCTTCAATCTGAACAGCCTTCCCGTTACTGAAGACCGTACCATCTCCATATCGAACGAGATATATCGAATCGATCAACGGATACTCTATTTTCAATTCATCAACCACCTGGACCGCCTGAATGCCGGCATACACATCATCGCTGCCAGATACCGAGAAATAATTCTTCAAGTTAGGGTTGGTCAGTATCTCACGCAGTACCTTGAAGTCAATGGAACGCAAAGAGTTGTCCAGATATTGCGTGACTTGTGAGGCCAGGAATTCATTGGCCTTAAGCGCTTCTCTACGGTTCTGTTCATTAAAAACTTGGAAGAAAATAAAGAATAGAATGGTCGTCACAATAAAGAAAACAGGCAGATACGATAACAGCAAACGTCTAAACCAATTGTTGTTCATCTCCGAGATCCCCCCACCATTACTGTTCATGCTGAATGACGACAAACATCTGTGCTGATCGTTAATTTTCCATAAATATTCAGTACATTATATCGGATGACGTGGGGTTGTCATAGGAGAAGACTGTCCCGGTCACGGGTGACAGACGGGACAGCCTCTATATGGAATCCTTCAACAATTATTGATTCTTCTCGATGGCGCGCTGGTAGATCTCAAGGTAATTACTCAGCCCAAGACCATCGAAGCCTTTGACATATGCATCCCATTCCTTATCAATGCTCTTGCTACCGATAATGAACTGTGCCATATTCGTCTGCACATAATTCTTGATAGCAGTAGTTAATTGTGCAGCTGATTCCGTATCCTCTGGACGGATAAACACGTTCGCAGGATATACTTCTTTGGGTGCATAGGGTTCATACACATTGGTAGCTTGAGCCAGACGTGTACCATAACCCTCTGCTTCCAAAGGATTCTGCCCTTCGGCAAACAGATTACGGAATGTGTTGGACAAGTCATGCGCTCCGATCTGTGACCAGCTCTCATTCACAACAACGTTTGGATCACGCTCAGGCAGGTTGTAGTAACTGTATTTGGCAGGCTCGCCATTGATGTTTTTCTCATCAGCATCTGCCTTCTTCCAGCCCTTGCCTTCGGTTGGTCCATACTCCGCGTACAGTGCACCTTCTTCACTGAACATGTAGTCCACAATTTTGATGGCGGCAATCTGCTGTGCTTCTGTCGCTTTGTTGGTAATGGCAAACTCAAATTCACCGACGCTCTGCGTGGCGCCTGTTGTCTGCACGCCATCCGGCCCTTTCAATGGAGGGACAATATCCCAGTGCTGGTGACGAGTGATGTCTTTGTCATAGGTATTTACGAGATAGCTGACCAGCGCCGTTGTAATGGAGCCGACCACTTCATCACCTTCTTTGTTCCCCAGCTGTCCAATCGCCTGATCGTTCTGCGTGAAGGAAGCTGGATCAATCAGGCCATCTGCATACAGCTTGTTCATGTACTCCAGCCCTTTCTTCCACCCTTCCTGATTAGCGGCAAAACTCACCTTGCCATCGTTCACGATCAGGTATTTGTCGTTGTCATTGTATATGAAACTATTCATCAGATAGGCATCAATGTTGCCATTCCATACATACTTGTTCGGTGCACCCGTAAGTGGAATCTCGTCCGCTTTCCCGTTACCGTTGGGATCTTGTGTCTTAAACGCCTTCAGAACGGTATACAGTTCATCGGTTGTCGTTGGCATTTTCAGACCCAGATTATCGAGCCACTCTGTGTTGATCCAGTATTTCTGTGCATACGTGCAGTGGTAACATTCATTGAAGATCGGCAGTGCATAGATGTTGCCATCCGGTGCTGTAATGGCTTCTTTGAAATATGGCTTCTCTTCCATAATCTTGGTCAGGTTCGGACCATACTCCTTAATCAGATCTTGTAGCGGAAGGAACACGCCCTGTTTTCCATAGGTTTGAAGGTCTGAAGTGGTGAACTTGCCGTGAAGAAACACTTCCGGATAATCACCACTGGCCAGCAGCAATTGTCTGCGATCCTGCAAGGCGTCCGTTGGGGCCAGATCCCATTTTAGGGTAACGTCGAACTTGTCTTCGATAAATTGGGTAAATTCATTCTCTTCCATGGACGCTTTGCCTTGCGGAGCAAAGAAGGTCATGGTTACAGGGCCGCCGCTCTCCCCGCTACCGTCGCTACTTCCACCCGATTCCTCAGATGAACTACATGCGGACAACAAAGCCATCGAAGCAAAGACCAGAAACAACATCGAAATCCAAGATTTTCTCAATCTGACTCCTCCTTTTTGTTCAAAACGGCAAATTATTGAGTTGTAGTGCACACGTATCCAATCACTCCCGGAAGCCGGCGTGTTCCTTCCACCTCCTTTCAAGAGGCAACCGGGCTTAACTCACAAGGATTAACCTTTGAGGGAACCAACCATGACTCCTTTAACAAAATGCTTCTGTACAAATGGATACATGATCAGAATGGGAATACTTGCGACAACGATCAGTGCATATTTCAACACCTGCTCAAACCCTTGATCCCGCAACTGTTGGCTGGTATTGGCAAGCATCGCCGGATCAGCCGCGTTCAGGATAAGCAGATTGCGCAGCACGTACTGGAGAGGGAACAATTTCTCAGAGCGCAGATAGATCAGTGCATCAAAGTACGCATTCCAGTGACCTACGGCATACATGAGTGTCATAACCGCCAGAATGGGCTTTGATAAAGGAAGAACCACGCTAATCAGATACCGGATATCCCGGCAACCATCCATCTCTGCGGCCTCCCCAAGCTCTTCCGGGATGGAAGATTGGAAGAACGTCCTTGCCACGATGACCTGGAACACCGCGAGCGCCCCGGGCAACCACATCGCCCAACGTGTATCCAGCAGGTGCAAGTCCTTCATCAGGAGGTAGGTGGGAATCAGACCACCATCGAAGAACATTGTGATCATCATGAAAATGATAATGGCTCCTCGTCCGTAGAATGACTTACGGGACAAGGGATACGCCAGCATGACAGTCAGTGTCACGTTAATGAACGTGCCCACCACGGTGTAAATGATCGTGTTATAAAAACCGAGCATAAGCTGTTGGCTTTTGAATATGGAGATGTACGCCTTAATGTTAAAGTCGACCGGGAACAGCCACACCTGACCGGATGTGACGGCCCGTGAAGAGCTGAATGAAGAACTGATGATATACAAGAGTGGATAAAACACCGTTAGCAGTATGGCGAATAGAAAGATGTAGTTGAATGTCATGAAAATGCGGTCACCAAGCGGGTCCTTGATCCGGTTACGATTAATCAGGTTGAACATGGATAAACTCCTCCTTTACCACAAGCTGTTCTGGGATACTTTGCGCGATATGCCGTTGACGATAACCAGCAGGATCAGGTTGATAATGGAGTTAAAGAACCCTACTGCCGAGGAGAAGCTGAAATTGGCTCCGATCAGACCCACCTTGTACACATACGTGGAGATGACCTCCGAAGCGCTTGTGTTGAGCGGATTCTGCATCAGGTATATTTTCTCGAAGCCCACGCCCATAATGCTGCCCAGACTCAGAATCAGCATGATAACGGTGACTGGAACGAGCGATGGGAGGTCGATGTGCCATATTTTCCGAAGCCTTGATGCGCCGTCCATCTTCGCTGCTTCATAGAGAGATGGATCAACACCAGCAAGAGCTGCGATATATATAATGGATGAATATCCCATGCCCTGCCAGACACCTGACCAGACATATATCGATTTGAAGTATTCGGGAATACCCATGAAGTTGGTCATCGGAAAGCCGAGCAGTGTGAACAGCTTGTCTACCACGCCCACATGGGGGGAGAGCATCAGAATGATAATGGATACCATGACAACGGTGGAGATAAAATGCGGAGCGTAAGTGACCATCTGTACGGTCTTCTTGAAGTAACCCGTTCGAATCTCATTCAGCGCCAGCGCCAGCAGGATTGGAATAGGGAAACCCGCAATTAAGGAATAGAAGCTGATGCCTATCGTGTTTTTGATTAACAGCCAGAAGTTTGGAGATTGGAAGAAGGCTTCAAAGTGTTTGAATCCAACCCACGGGCTTCCCCAGATTCCTTTGACCACACTGAAGTCCTTGAAGGCGATCTGAACACCCACCATAGGAATGTACTTGAAGATCAACAGATACAACACCGGGGGCAGCACGAGCAGGTAGAGCTCCCAGTGCTTCTTGAGGCTTTTGATGAATGGATGCTGCCGCTTGGGCTCCACATGTTTCCTCTGCTGGAGTTCCATCTTGGCGGGTATGCTTTCCGTAGCTCGACTCATTTGCGTCACTCCTTCTACACCTCAAGTGTAATAATACATTACATTTACATCTCTTAAACATCCTTTTTCCTGATCTAAATTCCTTGTTAAACACAATTGATGTAAACATTCATATCAGGTAGCGCTTTCTTAATTTGATAGTACATCTCACGGTAAACTTTTATCAATTTGCAATTTTCTCCGACTTCTCTTTATTCCATAAACCCTTGTGTGACAAGCGATTACGAACTGTTTTTGGTGGGAATTACGTTCCTTATGTATAAATAAAAAAATCCCGGAGGTGGTTAGATCTCCCCCGGAATTGACATGGCGTTCTGTGCATGCATGTTCAAAAAGTTACCGATTCAGCACAGATAAGGGGAACTCTTGGAACAATCTCTATGCGCTTGTGATCAATTTGAACGTATGTGTGATGGGTAATGCACTGGTTGTAACTGATTGTGGAAGTTCCACGAGAAGTCCGTCTTCCGTATGCTGATACGTAAGTACGTCATCGCTACCGATGAGTTCGACCCGCTCTACCTTTTCTAAATACGGAATGACTAACTGTGGTTGTGCGGTCTCATGTTCGTTTCGGTATAAACGGAAGGCATATACGGTGTTGATCTCTTCCTTCTGCGTGAAGGCCCAATCTTTCGTAAAATATGGCCCGCAGATCCGGGTTCCATAGACCCCTTCTCCATGAGTACCCAGCCATTCACCGAGGCCCTTGATGCCTCGAATTGCCCCTTTGGGCAAACGCCCATCGGGTTGTGGTCCTACATTCAGCGCCAGGTTACCACCCTTGGACACGACTTCGAGTAGAATATGTGCCAGCTGTCTTCCCGTTTTATACTGATCATCGAATCCGAAGGCAAAGGAGTTGCCGACGGTAATACAGCTCTCCCATGGAATGTTCATCGGATGTTCCGGTATGGTCTGCTCGGGGGTAACGATATTCTCATACGGCCCACCCACGGTGCGATCTGCGGACAGGAGCCACGGCTGTGTGGTCTGACGTGCCCGCTCCACGACTTCTCCGAGCCTGATATCCTGCCCATGGCGACCTTCGCGCACCCAGCCGGCATCCAGCCACAGACACTCAATCCGTCCGTAATTCGTCAGCAGCTCCATGATCTGCTCATGTGTGAACTCTACGAATTGCTCCCACAGCCACGGATACTTATGGGGGTCATACGAGGGCCCGCGCCACATATGGCGTCCACGCTCCATACCGGGTGCCCAGTAATACGGGGTATGCCAGTCCGCTTTGGAGAAATACGCTGAGATGCCGAGTCCTTTAGCCCGAAAAGCGTCAAATAGTGCTCGACAGATGTCCGCATACTTATGGGTATGAAAAGGCGTGTCCTTACCCGTAATCCGGTAATCCGTCGTCTTGGTATCCCACATGCAGAAACCGTCATGGTGCTTGGTGGTAAACAGGAAATATTTGAACCCGTTATCTGCTGCCATCTGTGCCCATTCCTCGGGCTGGAAACGAATCGGATTGAAGGTTTTGTTCAGATCGAAATATTCCCGTTTGAAGTCTTCCATGTCATCCGTCCAGTCGATGTCATCGCGCGACCAATCGCCATCCTCGTCGCTCAGCGCCCAGGACTCCACGAGGCCAAGCTGAGAGTACGGCCCCCAGTGCATCATCAGCCCCAGCTTCTGATCCTTGAACCACTCCAGCCGTTCATTCAGCAGCGGATCCTCCGGTCTGATCCACTCTTCCTCTTTGCTAAAATTGTGCACCCCGGCTTCGACAATCTGCTCTTCCTGCTCCAGTACGGTTTCTTTGGTTTCGCTCATCCTGTTTCATCTCCTCTGGATTTCATGTCAAACGCTGAACACATAGGTTTACACTCGGCCACTACGCGGTCAGAATAATCTTCCGATCGCTGTTACCCCCAGATTTTTTGATTATTTCCCTAGAGGGGAAATCCGGGGATAAAGGCGAGCGCTCCGCTTCTTCAGATTTTTTCTGACCTCTCCGTTATCGTGTAAACGTTTAGTTCAACTAAAAAGGACATATTAAATCCTGTCATTTTTAGTGTGGTAGGATCTTCTGAAGCTTTTAGCTTTGCTTCTTCGGATAGGTTCTGCACTCTCGGTTTTGGCGTAAACGATATGTTTAACTATTATGGGGCGTAGTAACTTTGTTATTTCGATTGTGGTGCCATCTTCAATCACGGACCCGTTATTTCCTCCTCTTTCCTCTGGGGAAATGTAAACTGGATAACCCTGGAGAATGGGTAGGAAGTTTTCTAAGGAACTCAGCGTGTCTTATTTAGCCTTTTGATCCTCTTTTTAAATTGTAAGGAACGTCAGACACGTTATTTCCCGAAATTAGCTGATAAAAACGCCGTCAACTGCTATTTAATCTCATATAGCGTGTCTCAGGTTCTTTAGATTTCTACTGGGGCTTCAGATCCTTCAATAAGACGCCTCAGATTCGTTAGCGCTCGCTCCCATGCTTTATTCCAACCGCAAGCAAAGAGGACGACTCCGAATCTCGCCCGGAGCGGGGCTTTTCATTGAGAAGGTAGCGAAGTGTTCATAACCTTTAATGCCACGGGAGTAGTTAAGTATCAACGTGAAATAGCCACATGGAGGACCCACATCCACGAGATACAATGCCACCATTTACATCGTAATTTCGCGTCCCTCACGAGCTGATTCGTAGATGGCACAGAGCATTTTCATTACTTCGACGCCGTCTTCTACTGGGCTAAGCGTTTCTTTGCGGCCCTGCGTACTATCGATGAAATGGTTGATTTCATTGCGGAACGAGCCCATAAAGTCGAATGATTTGAAATCCACCTGTGGGGTCATGTTCAAAATGGTGTTGAATTTCTCGCCAATAATCGAGATTTCCGGCTCCAGCTCGGCACCGCCTTTGTCACCATATAGCATGACCGAAGTCTCATCTGCTTTGGCATGGAGCGTGAAACTTACATCCACGAGCAGGCTCGCGCCATTTTCGAAACGAATTAGGGCATTCGCCATATCCTCAACAGTGTTCTGTTCCGCATCATAATCTGCTGCTTTGTAGAACGACAGATTGTTAATATTCGAACGGTTCCCCAATCGGTTGGACACGTTAGCGGACACGGATTTCACCTTCGGTCTGCCCATCAGATACCAGCAAATGTCGATCACATGCACCCCGATATCGATCAGCGGGCCACCGCCGGAGCGGTTGATATCGGAGAACCAGCCACCTGGGTTGCCCAAACGACGCAGACTGGAGGCTTTGGCATAATAGATCTCGCCCAGTTCACCCTCGTCAATGAACTTCTTCAGAATCTGTGCATTGTCGCTATAGCGGCGAACAAAACCCACTTGCAGCAGTTTTCCGCTGCGATGAACGGCTTTTTCTACTTCGAGCGCATCCTCCACCGTTTGGCAGAGCGGTTTTTCACATAACACGTTTTTGCCTGCGTCCAGCGCAGCAATGCTAATCTCGGCATGGGAGTCGTTCCATGTACAGATGCTGACGGAATGAATCTCGGGCATTGCGAGCAGTTCCTTGTAGTCGGTAAACACATGAGGTGCATTATATTGCTTCGCCACTTCTGCGGCACGTGCTGCATTCAGGTCGCAGATGGCGTATATTTCAACGTCCGGGTTACTGGCGTAGGCTTGCAAATGGCAATCGGATATGGATCCGGCACCGATGACGGCGACTTTCAATTTGGACATAGTGCTGATTCCTCCATAAATAAAATTAAAGTTCTGCAGAGTAGACGTTCCGGTTACGAATCGTTCTTCCGATCACTCTTATCCCCAGATTTCTTCACTCGCCTTTTTGCAAAGGGGAAATCCGGGGATAAAGGCGCACGCTTCGCTTCTTCAGAATCGATTTCGCCCCTCCACTACCTTTTCTGAATGAATTAACTTTCTTTTTGAGCCCTACATAACAAGTCATATTTCATTTAAAACAAGCACTAAGCCCTATGCCTCTTCCCATAGGCGGCGGACGTTATCCATGGCAATGCGTGAGGCGGTTTTGCAATCCTCCATGCCTTCAAATTCAACCGAGATATATCCGTCATACCCCGATTGTTTTAACACACGCATAACTTCAGGCATGTTAATATCACCATGGCCCACAATGGCACCACGCAGGTAATTACTGTGCGAGGTTTGGAACCAGCCTTCACCGGGATTACGGTAGGAAGGTCTCCAATAGAAGTCTTTGGCGTGCACGATCGACGCGTACGGAATATTATTTTTCACCGCACTCACTGGATCTTCATCCACACAGAGGAAATTACCAACATCCAGGGTGGTTTTGAAGTTCTCCCGCGCCGTTTCGTGGAGCAAACGCTGAATTCGCTCACTCGACTGCACATAGTACCCATGGTTCTCCACGCTTGTTGTAATCCCAAAACCCGCTGCATAATCGGCTATCCGCTGACAAGCCTTCACCAGTACAGGCAGGTCGATCTCGAACTGTGCTACGGTTCCTTCCGGTGAAGGACGGAAAGCGACGTCATGACGCATCAGTTTTACACCCAATGCAGCAGCCACATCCACATGTCGCATCACATTCTGGATCTCTTGCTCCAACGCTTCGGCGTCCTCCTGTACAGCAAAGTTAGCGCCGATGGCATAATTGGAAATATCGATTTCTACCTCTTTTGCGACAGCTTTAATCTCATCAATCAACTCCGGATTTCCAATCAGACTGAATCCCATGGGCACAATCTCCACATGCTCCCCACCCTGATCGGCGATCCAGCGAATGGCATCCGGCACGGTTAATTCTTTGCGATCCAGTGCTTGTTGCAGACTGTAGGTGCTTAGTCCAACTTTCATTTTTCCTCATCCTCTCCTGTAGTTGCTGTCCATACCCAACGTATACCTTTTTCCGGCAGACACGACAATTGCCAATAATCGTATGGCTCACCTATTTTCCTTTTCCTAGCCCAAATCCGGTGTATCCACGAACGTAACGGCCAGATCACCCGTCTCGTGGAGTTCAAATACAGTAATTTCATTCTCACCTTCGCGAAGGAGCGGGGCAGGGACGTATAATGTTTTTTGCGGTCCTTTATTCCAGTAGCGTCCCAGATTGAATCCGTTTACAAATACAACGCCCTTGGTCCAGCTATCCAGACGCAGAAAAGTATCTCTTACACCCGTTAGTTGAAAACTTCCCCGGTAAAAGGCTGGCCCTTTCCCCGCTCTCTCTCCTTCTTCATCGTCTGCCGCAGATCGCTCGTTAAATTGCAAACTCGACAGATCGGTTAATGGCAGACAATGAATCGTCCAGTCATATAGAAATTGAAAACCATGTCGCACACCCTCAGTGATCCCCTTCGGATCTCTCAGATACGGACCATAGTTGATTCGCCCCATATTTTCAACAAGCATCAATAGATCTGCGCCCTCCGGCGGTACTTCAAAGGAAATCGATAATTCCGTATTGCCCCGTTCGAGCACACCTTGAAATTGCCCATTAACAAACACTAGCGCACGATCACGCACCTCCTGAACCACCAGTTCCTGTCGCTCCCTGGGTCCCGATATTCGGGTCTGATAACAAATAAATCCATAATCCTGACCGAGTTTCTCCATCGGTTCCGGATTCGTACGCTGTAACGGGACGGATATCCGGTCCAACTGCGCCAGTAATGACGCCTGCTGGTTCAACTCCACTCGACCATAGGCGAATGCCCCCTTCGATTCAGGCAACAAGAGCTCACCCAGACCGCTGTCGCTATACCGAGCAATAAGAGCACGTACGGCATGAAATTTTGCTGTCGGCTCCCCGGATTCACTGAGGAGTGAATCGTAATCGTAACTCGTAACGGTGGGTTCATATTGATCTTTCTGCTGACAGTTCGCTCCGTTATAAAATCCAAAGTTCGTTCCCCCGTGGAACATGTAAAAGTTAACTGAAGCACCTGCCCGAAGCATCTCTTCAAATACACCAGCAACATCTGCGGCTCCCCGGGTATGATGCGACTCACCCCAGTGGTCGAACCAGCCGTTCCAGTACTCCATGCACATCAAAGGTTCGTCCGCCTGATATTCACGCAGCTTGGCGAACGCTCCTTGCGTCCCTGATCCAAAATTGACCGTTGCCAGATGTCCTGGTACCGATCCCGCCTGTAACATGTGATCTGTCGGTCCATCCGAAGTAAACAGAAGCACATCCATACCCCGCTCTACCATGCCATCCCGTAAATATTGCAGATAACTCGCGTCATTGCCGAAACTGCCGTACTCATTTTCAATTTGCATTGCGATGATCGGACCGCCATGGGTGCTAAGGAGGGGTTTCAATTTGGGCAAAAGCACATCATAATAACGATCCACATTCCCCAGAAATTTCGCATTATTACACCGAAGACGGATATCATCATCAGCAAGCAGCCAGGCAGGTAATCCACCAAAATCCCACTCCGCACATATATAAGGACTTGGACGAACAATCACATACAGACCCACATCTCCCGCAATGCGAATAAATCGTTCCAGATCAGCCATGCCTTCAAAACAATACTGCCCCGGCTGTGGCTCATGGACATTCCACGGCACATACGTTTCCACTGTATTGAAACCGCAGGCTTTCAGCTTGAGTAGCCGATCCTCCCAATATTCGGGGACCACTCTGAAATAATGGATGGCACCCGACAGAATCCGAATGGGCTCGCCACCATACATGAATTGTGAACCTTTATACGTTAGCAGCGCCATGTTACACCCCTCCCCGCTCGCTCAGATATATGCCTAACCCGGACAACGTAGGATACCATCTGGATTCATGAATGGTTAATCGCATCCTTCTCAATGTGACCTGGGGGAAACAGCAAATTCGTTTATACCCCACCACAGTCCCCGTGTAGAACGCCTCCCAACCCCCATCTGCCCTCTGTGACTCCAGTGTAAAACGCTCAATCCGTTGGCCTGTCTCGATATGTTCCATCAGCACCACCCGGTCAAACGTTGTTTCCTCCTGCAAATCCAGCTCGATCCAAGCCTGCTCCGTTCCTTCATGAGGACACCAATACGTATCCCGTCGTTCCGTCAGCACCTCCGATACAGCATGTTGTTCATCCATCGTCTCCGATGCTTTTACCAGCGCCTGCAAGGCCAAATTTTCCTGAAAAATGGTACGTAGCGCATCACCCAGTTCCTGTAGTCGCTCCACATCACGTTCGTGAATGAGACCACGCGTATCCGGTGGCAAATTGAGCAAAAAGGTGGCGTTGCCCCCCACTGCGCCATAATAGACGGCGAGCAGTTCTTCCAATGTTTTGACCTGATCATCTTCACTGGCATGATAGAACCAGCCCGGGCGAATGGAGGTATTCACCTCGGCAGGGTACCAGATCAATTGCTTGCCTTGGGAACGAATGACCTCTCGGCTTCCCAAATCACTGTCCTGCGTATTGATCCTTGTGGCAAACTCACCATCATCCACCTGCTGCGATTGCTCCTGAATCTTCTCATTATCCTGCATATGCGCAGGCACAACGCTCCATTCCGATTCCCGCGTATGCCCCGCCTCATTGCCGCACCAACGAACATCCGGTCCACATACCGAGATGACAGCATCGGGCTGGAGTTCACGAATAAGCGCATAATACGCATCCCAGTCGTAGATCTGCCTTTTGCCATTCGGACCCTCACCACACGCGCCATCGAACCATACACAGAAGATATCGCCATAATTCGTAAGCAGCTCACGTAACTGATGGAGGAAAAACTCGTTATATCTCTCGGAATCTCCATACGTGGCTTCATGCCGATCCCAAGGAGACAGGTACACGCCGAACTTCAATCCGCCCTCACGGCAGGCATCGGCGACTTCCTGAACCAAATCCCCAGCACCGTTCCTCCATGGACTGGCCGCGACCGTATGCGCTGTATACAGGCTTGGCCACAAACAAAATCCATCATGATGCTTACACGTCAAAATCAGCCCCTTCATCCCGGCAGCCTTGCATGCCTGCACCCATTGCGCTGCGCTTAGTTCAGAAGGATTGAAGATCAACGGTTCTTCCTCCCCAGTGCCCCATTCCCGATCCGTGAATGTATTTACCGTAAAATGAATAAACGCGTAAAACTCCATCTCCTGCCATCTCAACTGGCGTTCGGTTGGGCCGATCTGCGCTGCGGTTTTAATCCATTCAGCTGATTGCAGTTCATGATTCATGATGTTATCCCTCCTTTTATTTCGTGCATTGCCATGTCACTGGACCACCCTTGCTTTATGGACCGTTACGGATTGCATTTCGCATTACTGTCCATGAATGGCAGTGATGCCTGTAATAACTGCTGCTTGGCTTGAGCGATAAGCTGTGAATCTGCGGGATGGTCAAAGCTTCCTTCGCGGCGTACACCTGATCCCATATGGATCTCCGTGATGCCCGTCTGACTCACTAGCGTTTCAATTCCCTCTATGGTGACCCCAGACCCTGCCATGACAGCGATGTTCAAGGTTTGCCCCAGTTCCTGAAGCTGTTTCAGTTCCAATATGGCTTCAGGTGCTGTCCGTCTCCCTCCCGATGTAAGCACACGCTCCACATTGCCCAATGTGTTAATGGCCTTGAGTGCCTCAGTCAGGCTTGCGCTCACATCAATTGCACGATGAAACGTAACGCCCAAACCCTGAGCTTCCGCCATACATGATTGCAAGGATAGAAGGTCCACTTCACCCTCTCCCGTGAGGGCTCCGATCACGATGCCAGCGGCTCCAAGTTTCTTTGCCACGCGAATATCACGGGTCATGGCGTGGATGTCATCTGCGCTATAGCGGAACGAGCGGCTGTGGGGACGGATCATGACATACACCGGAATGGATACCTGGGACACGACATGCTCCATAACGCCATAACTTGGAGTAAGCCCCCCTTCAGACATCGCAGACACCAGCTCAATCCGATTGGCCCCTCCCTCCTCAGCTGCCTTGGCATCTTCCACATCCACAGCAATGACTTCCAATACAGGCTGTCTTTCCATAAGGATCGCTCCCTTCACTTCATCGAAGATTATTCATGCGTAATAAGGTAATCATCAGCAGGCATGAAGTCGTAAGTAGATACTTCTTAAAGTGTAATCTTGAGTTCTCACCCAACCCTCGCACCTTTACCCCGTATCGATACCCATCACTCGAACTTCACACAGCCTGATCCATGACATAAAGGACCGACTGAACGCTTCATCAGCGCTCCTGCGGTCCTTCTTCATCATTGTGGGCTACGGTCAGCTTCCAGAGCACAATCCGAAAAGGCTGACCTTCCTGAAAGATATATTGTTTGTCGGCAATGATCTTCATGAATGGATTCTCCTTTGAGTACCGGAATGGGCTAGCAAATAGAGAGTGCAACGTATGTTATGTGCTTTGTTGAAACATTTTGTTATTTTTGTTATTTATAATGTTATTATCAATTAGCAATAGTCTAAAACGTTAGGATCAGAACGTCAATACAAAAAAAGACACCCCGAGGGTGTCTTCATGTCTCGGATAACCTTATGGTTATCCGAGCTTTTCTATTTTCTACGCCGAGCCTTCGTCATTCGATTAAACATAATCAGTGCAGCAATAATCATGGCTATCATGGCAATATTACTCGCCACTTCTTGTGATAAGCCGAAAAGAACTCCTAGGTTAGTCACCAGGCCTCTTACAATCAGCGCCACCACAACCAGCAGGATTGGACTCAAAAAATTATAATTTCTCATTCTTCGCAACACCCCTGATCCCATTGTTCAGAACTACGAATTTCCTAACACTATCATAACAGTAGCTATTCCGTGTTACAACAAAGGACACCCGTAAACAGTGTCCTTTGTCATGTACCCACGTATTCTGCTTTGAATGACAGAACAACCTTTTGATTGCTGCTATCACAAGATATTTCTGATTACCTCTACACCTGCTTGAATTCGATCCAATCAATCTGGAGACCTGGTTTGGTGAAGTCCAGTTTCAATTCATACAGTCCTGCCTCAAGGTCTACTTTGACAAGCTTCTGTCTGATCCATTTGCCTTCCGTACCATTCGTCTGAATGGTGGTTACCAACTGGTCATTCAGGAGCAGGTTACATGCACTTTGAGCCAGTTCCGGCTCAGGGGACATGATCTGTACAATAATCCGATAATGGCCAGCCTCGTCCACTTTCATGTAAACCGGTTCAGCTACCGCAGGTTTCACCTGTGCGTTCTCAACCAGAACCTGGGCCTGTGCAGCAGATAGAGATGCATTCGCTTGGAACGAAGCTACGTTCTCCACGATCTCGTGTTTTCTACCAGACACCGGTGCATTCATGATGAACTTGCAGATGTTGATTGCAGAGCGTTGCAGTTCTCCGCGAGTTAATGTTCCATTTTCCAAGGATTCAATCGTGTTATCGTCCCAGCCGTTAATCTCTGCGCCGTAGTTCGGTACAACCATGTAGAGATCATTCTGCGCACGAATCATCCAGTTGGTGTATTTGCGATCCGCTTCTCCACCTTCGGTCACATCATTCATAATCGCCCACCAGTCGGTCATGACGATTCCGTCAAAATTCCATTCGCCGCGCAAAATTGTGGTATTCAAGTCGTAGTTCGATGCCGCCCAGTGTCCGTTAATCGGGTTGTAGGAGGTCATGATGGAGTTCGCTCCGCCTTCTTTTACAGCGATTTCGAACCCTTTCAGGTAAATTTCACGCAGTGCACGCTCAGAGACAACAGCATCTACTTTGCTACGGTGTTTCTCCTGGTTGTTGCAGGCAAAGTGTTTCAGTGTGGCATTGGAACCACCCTTCATGATACCTTTCGTACATGCTGCGGCAAATACACCCGAGATCAGTGGATCTTCGGAGAAGTATTCAAAGTTCCGGCCGTTGAGCGGGCTCCGGCGGATATTGAGTCCAGGTCCGAGCAGGGTATCTACCTGATTTCTCAGTAATTCCTGTCCTTCCATCACATACAACTCTTCAACAAGCTCCTTGTTCCATGTCGCCGCAAGCAACGTACCAATGGATACCTGTGTTGCCTTCTCGCCACTATCCATACGAATACCGGACGGGCCATCTGCCGTACATGCTACCGGAATACCGTAGTTAAACAGGCTGTCGCTGACACCCCCAAATGCAGATGCCGTTCCCGAAGTAACGAGTGGACTGCTCATGCCTTCACCACGGACAATCGCTGCCAGGTCCTGATCACTCAGTTGAGCGATAAAGGCTTCCAGACTCACTTTGCCAGCTTTAACGTCACTCAGCTTGTAGCCTTGGTTGCCCGTCTGTTCCAGCGTTTGCGGGAGATTCTCTTCAATTCGTTTCGCCAAGGATATCTTACGTTTCGGTACTTCTGCATACGTCAGTTCATATGATCCATCTTCCTTGCGTATACCTGGTTTCATCCGTGTAAAATCTTCCGTTGGCGCCATCGCTTCTTGCAGCTGCTCCACCAATTGAAGGGATTCAATCACATATCCATCCTGGCCATCGATGCTAACGTGCTGCACTTGTTTCACACTGGTTCCTACATGCAGTCGATATGTGCCTTCTTCCAGAACGTATGCGGAAGCATGACCTGTAACACCCGCATCATCGTAGGATGCCATGTCATGGATCGGGAAGCTGATCGTCAGAAGTTCTGACTCGCCCGGCTGTAACAATCCTGTCTTGCCAAAAGCCACCAAAGCCTTCACCGGTTGTCCCAGTTTGCCTTGTGGTGCTTCATAATAGACTTGCACAACCTCTTTGCCCGCATATGTTGTACCTGAGTTGGTCACATTGACACGAACTTCAATGTAGGTTTCGCCATCTTTGGACACAGATTTCGCTTCTTCATGCTGGGCCAAAAACGTCGTATAAGACAGGCCGTAACCGAATTCAAACTGAACACGCTCAGTTCGAAACGTTTCGAAATAACGATAACCTACATAGATATCTTCCTGATACAGGTTCTTGAACTCATTGCCGTAGTTGCTTGTCGAAGGATAATCTTCGATGGAATATGCAATCGTATCTGTCAGCTTACCGCTTGGTGTAACGTCGCCCGCCAGCACATCAGCAATCGCGTTGCCACCCTCCATACCGCCATGCCAGGAGTAAATCACACCTTGGATCGGATGTAGATACGTTTCGTTTAACCAGCTCATGTCGATGATATTCGAGACATTCAGCACTACGATTGTGTGTTCAAACTGCGAAGTGACTTGCTTCAGCATCGCTTTCTCATCTTCGGTCAGTTGGTAGCTTCCTGGCGCATCCGCATTATCCTGATCTTCTCCTGCTGTACGTCCAATTACGATAATGGCTTTGCTGGATTTGCTTCTGGCCTGTGCAACCAGTTCATCCGTCAAAGGCATTTCTTTCTGATTCCAAGGCTCGGCCGCCCATACTTTTCCACCATCATCAAATGGATTTTCTTCAATCCACTTCTCATAGACAGCTGCCAGTTCTTCGTTCACCGTTATATTCTTTTTGCTGCGCAGACCATCGAGCAGATTGGTTGTGTAGGCTACATGGACACTACCGCCTGAACCCGTGCCGCTGCGATAATAATTCACTTGAATCCGTCCAAAAACTGAAACGTTTTCGTTTTCACGAAGTGGAAGCACTTGGCCTTCATTTTTGAGTAAAACGGCTCCTTCAGCAGCAACCGTACGACTAAACTCTGCAAACCCTTCCAATGGAACTCCGATTTGATGTGTGCTCAATGATTTCCCTCCTGATTGTCATCCCCATATCTACGAATCGCTATACATAAAATGAACTAACAAAACGCACGCTCATTTTATATAAAAGATATTCTATGATCTGGTAGATTCACTTGTACATAGTCTCATATTAACAGATTCCTTAGAAGAAATTAAATTAGATTTGTGCTTTATTTATATTATTAAGTCTTGGCCGGAATTTGCTGCATCACAAAAAGCCACGGACGCCTGTTGTCCGTGACTTTTCTTCATTTTAGATCACTATATCAAGTCGTAAGTTTCGCATACACTAGGAAGAACAACATGTCTTCACCCATGATGACGTAGCCCGGAACCCGGTAGACCAGATCCACAAGGACAAATGCCACCAGCAACCCTACCATGACTGCCAGATGACGTGGCCGGAGTCGTAGATGTGCATGTCTGTAACGATGGAACACAAGGGAGGTCGACAGGAAGTACAGCAGCACAGATCCAAACACAAACCCGATCATAAACACATAGTTTAACTGATTCTGATACAACAGCTGAATGGACGCGGCGATCATACTCATGGAGATGTAGATGAACAGATGTCCGTATATGATCGCTTGCCCGGCAGTCTGAATCTCTTTGCTGACTTTTTTCTCCACGTTGTCGAAGTACTGCCACCACATCGCAATGACAAAGATGGCTGTAAAGGCGGCAAACAGGATGGATTTCATATCCCAATGATCGGCTTGCAGCACAGCGATAATGCTTACCACCGATTCACCCAGCAGGATGAGTGTGAAGAGCGCGAAACGTTCCAACAAATGATGAGTCTGAACCGGTACTTTCACCAGATTTTTGCGTCCAATCAACGGAAGCACGATGTCCACCGCAATTCCCGCATACAAAATCAAGTAGCGTAGCCAGGAATCGAAGAATAGTGAACCTGATGAGATCAATATGCCAATGAGGAAACAGATGCCCAAGTACTTGGCGGCTTTCTGCTGATGCTCGCTTTTCGACTTGTGAACCGTCAGATACTGAATGGCCGTAAACGCCCGTGAACCTATATATCCTATGAAGAAGGACAGGTAGTATTGGTCAAAATGGGTAGAGAGACTCGCCGTCATGACCATCACGGACAGGAGCTGAAGGATGAGAAATATTCGATGGATCAGGATATCTTGGCCATAGCGGTTAATAAACAAGGTTTGACCAACCCATGCCCACCAAACAGGGATAAAAATAAGCACAAACTTCATTAAGTATTCAAACGTAATTACTCCGTGTTCGGCATGTAACAAGACATGACCGGCTTTGGAGACCGCTGCTACGAAGAGCAGATCGTAGAACAGCTCCAGCCATGTAACCTTTTTCTCCATCATCCTTCGTTGCTCCTTAGATGTTATAGTAATAGAACCCTTATTACTTCGCAGTTGTAGCAGGTTTGAGTGTTCTTACCACGATTGGTTGCAGATTGTCCTCAATTTGAGGGCGGTATTTCTCAAACCACTCTGGCAGCATCAATTTTTGTCCGAGCGAATCCGCAGGTTCATCTTTGGCAAATCCCGGGGGATCAGTAGCAATCTCGAACAGAATGCCGCCAGCTTCTCTGAAGTAAATTGCGTTAAAGTACTGACGATCCCGAACTGGAGTCGGTTGATACCCGTAATCGCGTACAGCTTCGCTCCATTGTGCATGTTCCACGTCATCTGTGGCGCGCCATGCAATATGATGCACCGTTCCAGCCCCACCCATGCCCAGAGGTATACGGGTCACCGGAACATCCACAACATTACCGATGTCTCCACTCGACCGGAAACGGGCATACTCTTCATTTTCACTAGCTCTGACGAATCCTAAAATTTTCTCAAGAGCGTCCATCGTTCTTTGCGGATTAACACTGAACAGGACAGCACCGCCAAAGCCTTTGATGGCTTTATCTGTTGGAATTCCTTCGTGAGCCCAAGTGCTGTTTGCTCCCTCTTCCCGTTCCACAAGCTCAAGCCGCAGGCCTTCACTATCTTCGAATTGAAGCAGCTCTTCATTGAAGCGACTTGTTTTGGTTACCTCAATGTTATACTGTTCCAGCCGGTTCTGCCAGAAGCCAATCGACCCAGGAGGAATGACATAGGAAGTGATACCGACCTGACCTCCGCCAATTTTGCCCCGTGGTGATCCAGCGGATGGGAAGAAGGTAATGATGGTACCTGGGCTTCCGTGTTCGTCTCCAAAATACAGGTGGTATACATCAGGTGCATCGAAGTTAATTGTTTTTTTCACGAGACGAAGTCCCAGAACTCCGGCATAAAAATCAACGTTAGCCTGTGGATCTCCTGCGAAAGCTGTAATATGGTGAATACCTGCTGTTTGAATAGTCATGATTAATTCCTCCTTGGTTTGTTAAGCATGTTTTGGATTTGGTAGGTGTTAGAGATAATGAGCCAATTGAGATTGTTGAGATCGTAGATTCATTTATAGTAAGTTTGTATTATCTTTAAATTAAGATATATGTTCGTTTAAAGCCTATTTACTATTTTGAGAAGCCTGTTCTTGTTTCAATTTATCAGGAGTCACGTCATCGCCGTTCGGATCATAGATGGTTGCATTCAAGAGAATGTCGTTGACCGAACCGCGAAAAGTTTGCAGATATTCCTGGCGAAGATTCACCCGTTCCTCTTTCTCCATCTCCGTCAATCCGCCCTCTTTGGCTTTTCTTGCAAGTTCATTAATTCTGGTCAATGTTGGGATCATCATCTTGATCGCTCCTCATGTAATGGATTAAAGATATTTGTTTGTGGTTGTTATTTATATTTAAATTAAATATCTTAATTTAAATATAAATAATTTGTGATTAGTTGTCAACTGTTTTATCAAAACTAAAATAAATGAATTGCATCCCTGCTCTTCACCCTGTTGCTTTAACTATGATTGCAAACAAAAAAGGGCCAGCTCCGCAGTAACTTTACTTCCTGCGAACCTAACCCTACATGTATTCATTTTATTAGCCTAGCTTTTGACCACAGTTCGGACAGAAGTTGGCTCCTTCATTCTTGGCTCCACAGTTCGGACAGAAGTTAGGCTTCTTGTTGCCCTCTGTAGATGAAGAGGTACCTGAATCACCGTTGCTATTTCCCGCTGGCTTCTGGTCGTTATTTTGATTCGAAGACGAATTGGCATTGTTGTTCTGGTTCATGTTCTTCATCATTTCGTTGGCCATGTTCATGCCCATCATCATGCCCGCCATATCGGAAGCCGCGCCGCCGCCCTGTACTTTACCGGATGAGATGCCGTCTGTCATGCTGACCTGCTGATACTTTTGCAGATTACCAATCATCTCATGCGAAGCGGTCTTCGTAATCATATCCTGAATCTCTTTTGGATAATTGAAGCTCATCACCTGGAAACCGGTAATCCCAATGCCGATGTCCATCATCTGCATATCCAGATCTTCCTGAATCCCTTTGGCAATATCCGATGCATTGGCCTGCAGGTTGAACATATCCTTCCCTTCACGGCTAATCCACTTCATTAGAAGCTGATCCAGCACAGAAGTAATTCGGATTTTGACATCCTCTACCAGATAGCTCTGCTTAATGCCTGCAATCTTATCGATCAGGGTGACATAGTCACTTACTTTGAAATTAAATGTTCCGTTGGCCCGAATTGGCATCCCGCCCGGGAGTTGTGGTGTCGGAATCAATACCGGACTTTGCGTGCCCCAACGCACGGTGAACTCTTTGGTATTTACAAACAATACCTCCACCCGCATGCCGCTGTTGAATCCAAATTTGAATCCTTTTAAGGTAGAAAGAAACGGAATGATCTCGGAATCGATATTAAATGATCCTTCGTCCTCGAAAATCCCTTCCACTTTACCGTTATTCAGAAAAATCGCGTCCTGACCCGAACGGATGATAAGTTTACTCCCCTTCTTGATCTCCCGGTTGCTCCACTTCCAAAATATCATGTCATCTCTGAACTCTTCCCATTCCACCACATTCGAGAATTGATTTTTGAAAAATCCCATATTCGTTTCCATCCCTTCTATTTAACGTACTCCGATTATTCCTTTATTAAAACGATCCTCTACTCCCACTGTGTGAATGACCGCCTCGCGATGTACCTCCACCGCCGCCTCCGCCTCCATTGTTATTGTTCTTCTCAATTTTGCGCTTGGTTACGGTCGTACGGATATAACGATCCTGCCGATCAATTACACTGGAATTACTTGAATCCTCATAAGTCGCACGGTTGACTGTGACACGCCCCCCGGAACGATAGGTCATCATGCCAACAACAATACCGCCCAGTACTACGGATACTCCCAACTGAAACCAGCCGTTGAACAAAATGTTGTTCGGATTCACACCCGGTTCGTACCCCATATATTTGTAAGAGAGCTCAATATATTTCTCAAATGCGAGTTTATAGTCCCCGCTGGACAATTCAGAGGTAATCCGGTTACGGATAGAATCCAGCCGCTGATCACTCAAATATTCTTTTGCCTTATAAAATCCTGCCAGATACACTTCTCGATTATTCATATCCATCGTCAAAATAACAGCATTGCCAAATTTCTTATCGTACCCTAGCCCCTGCTTATCATAAAAATCTTCAGTTAAAAGCACGATATCCTGATTCTCAACATTATTTGTTGTCAAAATAACAAAGTCCGTCTGCCGTTCCGCACCATACTGATTCGCAAGTAGGTTCAGTTCGCTTTTCTCCTGCTCATTTAGCAGGTTGGCCTCATCGTAGATGAGGTTTTTGCTCTCCGCTGCGGATGCCGATGAGATGGGAATCAATGGAGCAACCAGGGTGATCATAAGCAAAATGAGCGTAGCCATCACGGCCAGAGGGGTTCTTTTTCTCATAAGAATCCACCTCCCATCATCCAGGAAACCAGCTTCAGTGACAATAACGAGACCGCGGATACTCCTGCGAACCAACCGGCCACTTTGGCTTTGCTGATCGGCGGTTTGCCGACCACCTTACCTGTCTGACCATTCATGGCAAATGTATACTGCGCACGATTGTAGTCATAATTGACCATCCACACCGGGAGCAGCACATAGTCTGCATTTTTGAGCTTAGTGTCAATCTGCTTGTCGGTGTAACTCACGCTGCTATAACCGGACACGGTTGAAGCAATATAAGAATCAATATACGATCTCGTCTTATCTTTGGCACGTGGGAAAAGTTCCTCGTCCGTATAGCTATATTTTTCCGCAATGTACCCCGCCAGATACGGGGTCTTGAACGATTTCAGCTGATTATATGGGAAAGGCTCCAGTTTATCCATCAGTTCATCCTTCATTTTCTCCGATGCATCAATGGGCAGGTTCACGTAATTCAGCCGAATTCGGCGGTATATATCGAAATGCTGTGTCTCCGTGTAATGGTAGTCGCCCTGGGTGTAGGATCTGACCTTGGTGCCACGACCATGCACTTCGATTTTGTTATGTAACTCGTACAACCAGAACGGCACGTACATGCCGGTTATGCTCTGAATCCGATCGGCGGACATGAAGCCACTTGGCGTTAAGAGGCCGTTTTTGCACCACTTTTTGAAAGCCTGCTTGGCTTGATCCTTGTTAATGGAAAAGGGAATTACCATCGCGGGGGCCAAATTGCCCGTCAGCCGATCACTGAGTACAACTGCTGCACCGCAGAAGCTGCATGTCGTCGCACTGGTCTCCGGTTCGGTCACAATGTCAGCTCCGCAGCTGTTACAGTGGTATTCCTTGACCTCATTTTCCGTGAACACTTGTCTCTTCAAGGGGTCTGGGATCTGCTCTATGTTGTCCTGGCGGCCACAGCTGGGACAGGATAATGAACCTGACACACTGTCAAAGATCATGCCACTGCCGCAGTTCGGACATTTGTATTCAATAACCGGCATCTGCTCACCTCAATGTTAACGAAATATAATTCTTTTCTGTCCTCTACGTTGTAGTGCACACGTTAAACTCACTTCTTCAGCTTCTCCTGAATTGCTGCGAGTTCTTCCTCCGCACTTGGCGACGCATGTTCATTATTACCCGCATCCGCGTTCATGTCCCTCTCCAATTGGGCAATTAATTCGTCCAGATCATCTTCCTGTGCCCCGGCACGAAGTTCTGCTAAAGCCTCTGCTTCGTTCAACGCCTGGTTCGCCTTGTCTTCCATGGCCTTCAATGCCGATTCGGCTCTGCCCGTAGATGCATTGCGTTCATTGGCCAGTTGCTGCGCCTTCGCATCTGCCATGCGACCTTTCAGTTCTGCATGCCGTGCTTCCAGTTGTCCTAGATCGGCAACGAGCTTATCATTCATATGCTTCATCATCTTGGCTTTGGCGGAAGCCCGTTCATAGGCAGCCTGTAATTCGTTCAATTTGTCAGCCAGCTTCACTTTCTTCTCCAGAAAACCACGTGCCTTGTCTTCGTCTCCCGACTCTGCCGATTTCTCCGCGTACCGCTGTAACTTCTTAACCTCGGCACTGCACTCATCCAATGCTCGCTTCGCCCGGCTCTCATCTGACAACACCGCGGTCGTCTCTGCTTTTACCTGACCCAGATCACTTCTCAGGCTGCGCATATATTCATTCACACTCTTCTCCGGGTCTTCCGTCCGAGATAACATGTGGTTCACATTGGCCTTCATCACGTCTCTAAACCTCGATAAGATTCCCATTACGTGTTCCTCCTCCGAAAAGTTCATATGTATACTATAATACATGAATAAGGCGACATACGTTTCACATTTCACGTTTACAAGTGGAGTTAATACGATCCAAATCTTCATGATAATAGCGCAGTATAAGAAAAGACGAACACCTATAGTGCCGCCTCTCGCCTCATGATCTAAAAATTTCTTCTAACTCTTAATTTCCTTCTTCCCAATTTACAATTTGTTAATGAATTGCACACTTTCCTCTGCGATTCGATCTGGATCTGTATTATGTATGTAATGACCGCCATCTAAAACCTGATATTGTCCCATCTTCACAGACTCGATATAACTTATTAGGTACGTTTCCCAATTCTCAACGGGTAATTCTTCTCCATTAGATATGAAAAAATACATCGGCACATCCGGGATTCCTCGTTTTGCAACCTTTACTGCATTCTGTTTAATCATGCTGACCTCATCATTCATATTCGATGTCTGCGTATTCTTGTAGAACAATGCTCGATATATTCCCTCTTCCTGAGGGGACAAATGTTTCTCCTTAATCGCAGCGGATGAATTCACAATCTCAGGGAAAAACCGTGTAATCCCCATTCGTGCTCCCAAACCTGTAAGATTCATCATACCTCTCGAGGGCAAGGGATATGCTTCATATACCTCTGGAATAGCCGGGTCTAATCCGATGATCGCCTTCACTTCGTTTGGATACTGTTGTGCCCAATATAATGCTTCTATGCCTGACATCGAATGTGGAAATAACACATATGGTGGATTCTGGCCTGCTAAGGTCAGCGCTGTTCTGGTTTCTTCCAAAATCGTATCAATATCACGGGATACCTTGGCCGTTTCACTAAAACCGTATCCGGCCTTCTCAACTACAACAATTTTGTATTGTTCCGACAATCTGGAGTAAATTGCTTTGAAGTCCAATACAGGAGCGGAGGTACCTCCACCTGATAGAAAGACCAGCGTCTGTGACCCAGCACCTTCTGTATAGACATGCATTTGGTGATTATTCACCTTAACTATTGCTCCTGGCGGCGACAGAATACTCAACTCACTCTTGAGCTTAATGGTATGATTCGTAAAACTAATAACAACGAACACTAGCATGACACCTAATATTGCCAAGGCGCCATACCCAAATCTCTTCAACACAATTCTCATGGGTTCCCCTCCAAAATGATAAACATTTCTATTGATCTTACCATGAATTTTGGAAGATGTATGGGGGTTTAACCCTTTGTCGTATCATCATCCTTTCCTACCCTAGGGTTCAACCGGAAGGCTCTCCACCGCTGTGAAAAACACATCCATCAGCTCAACGTTATACATAGCGCGGACATATTCTTCGATCCCCGCTAACTCTTCTTCCCGCTGATACTCCAGACATGGACGGCCCTCACTCCACAGGACCCTGCAAGGATACTTTCCGACAACATCCTTAATGATGTGATCCGGCTCAGCTACTTTATGAATGTCTCCCATATAAAACTCCTCATTTCTCTAAACTTATCGTGTGCAATGATCCATTAATTTTGAAATAGTTAGGGATTCGATTCAGTGCACTTCGTCACATTCCACGCGGAGAGTTATATCGACATACTACACAGGCATTCTGCACACATTAACAGTGACCTGTGCACCCAGGGTGCCATTCCTTCGCAAGTTGGCTATAATAAGGGGATCAAAGTTTTCTATAAAGGCAGGAAAAATATGCGTACACGAGTTCACTTTATTGCTCCTTATGAATCGATGATTCCTATTATACAAGAGTGTATTCCCCGCTTTCCCCAGTTAGCCATTCAGACAGACGTGGGCGACTTGGCGAACGGTGTGGAATTGGCAACTCAAGCGGAAAAAAACGGTGCAGAGATTATCATCAGCCGCGGCGGAACCGCTCAATTGATTAAAAAAGCAGTCACCATTCCCGTCATTGATGTGCAGTTATCGGGTTATGATATGATTCGTTCCCTTACCCTGGCAAGCCAGTTTAACGGCCAAACGGCCATCGTTGGCTTCTCCAACATCACCTCCGGTGCACAATCGATTATTGATCTGATGGATCTGCCCCTCAAGGTCTACACCATACATAGCTCGGAAGATGTGGCACGATTACTCTTGGAGTTGAAAGCTGCCGGGTATCGCCAGATTGTCGGAGATGTGATCACCGTCAACACTGCGAAGACTTATGGTTTGGAGGGATTGTTGATCCAATCCGGCCAGGAATCCATCCTTAGAGCGATGGAGGATGCACAGCTGGTCTACCGTTATTTGAGCAAAAACCATGCGATATCGATCATACTGAATGACCTGGTTACACGGGAACATCCGAATTTGCTTATTTTAAATGAACGGAATGAAGTTGTATTCGAGAACCTGACCGACTTTGAGAAAAATCCGCTGACCGATAATCACATGTATCTGACCAACACCAGTCTGGAATTCCATCAATCCCAGATCCAAAATGTGTTCATGGTGGATGACTATCAGCTTACGGTCAACGCCTATGAAACGACCCTGGATAACAAGAACTACAAGGTATATATGCTGGAAAAAGGACAACCCTATGCCTTTGCACAATTCGGCATAACAACGTTCACGGACGCATCAATGGAGCCCATCGTTGCCGAATCTCCTGCCATGCAAATGGTATTGAAGAACATGCGAGCACTCTATGAGAATCATGAACCGATCTATCTGCTCGGTGAAGCGGATTCCGGTAAATCTTTTCTGGTCAAACATATTCACCAGATGTACTCTGGTGGTGGACTTTTATTACAGATTGATCTCTCGCAAGTGCCTCCCGGTCATTTGCACAAGATACCACTCGCCAAAGTTAGAAATGTAGAAATTAACCACGTGGAAACACGTATGGAAGATCCGGAGTTGCTCTCCTTTATCCAGAGCTGCCTTCAAAGCCGAATTGGGGTGTTTATCCTCGGGGAACAGGTAATAAATCCCCATTGGTCACTCGATTTGAAGCTTAATACGATCATGATGCCTAATCTTGCAGATAGGCCAGAGGATCTGGCTCCACTGATGCAGCATTTCCTTACGGGGTACTACCACAAATACGGAACTACTGCGGTGAGAATAAAAGAAGATGCGCTACAGCTGATTCAAGAACAGATTACACATATGAATGTCAACCAGCTGAAACATCTGATCAAGCAGGCTGCACTTAATGAACAGGAATATGTAATCACCACGGCTACCTTATCCCGCTTGCTCGGTCAGCAACCTTCTTCAAGCCCAACGAAGTTGAACGGTACGCTGAAGGAGATCGAGAAAGAAGTTATTCAGATCGTGCTTCAGGAGGAAAATAACAATCAATCGAAGGCGGCAGAGCGTCTGGGGATTAACCGGGCCACATTATGGCGTAAACTTAAAGATTAACTTTAAGTTTGCGTCTTTTTTATCGCCTTAAAGTGTTGCATTTTTAAACAATTTAGCGAGCATTTAAAATTTACAATAATTAATTGTTGCTATATTAAACGATATGGGATAACATAATCCCTGCAAGCGCTTCATAAAAACGATTACTTCATAAGGAGCTACTACTATGAACATTAAAGCAACTTTAGATCGCATCCCTGGCGGTATGATGGTCGTTCCCCTGTTAATTGGTGCAACCATCAATACATTCTTCCCAAATGCCCTGCGCATTGGCGGATTCACGGAAGCTCTCTTCGTTAACAGTGCCAGTACGTTGATTGCGCTGTTCCTGTTAATTGCGGGTACACAGATTACGTTCAAAACAGCAGGTTCATCTGTCGGCAAAGGTTTAACCTTGCTTACGTTCAAATGGGTGATTGGCGCAGGCCTTGGTTTTATCGCTATTTTGTTTGCGGATTCAAGCGGTTTATTCCTGGGTCTGGCCCCACTTGCCATTATCGCTGCGATGACCAACTCTAACGGTGGTCTGTACATCGCACTCGCTGGTCAATACGGTAAAGAAGATGACAAGGCAGCTTACCCGTTCCTCGCGCTTAGCGATGGTCCGTTCCTGACCATGGTAGCGCTCTCGATCTTTGGTGCAATGGGCTTTGCGAACGGCATGTTCTCACCGATGGCATTCGTTGCTGTATTGCTTCCACTCATCGTTGGTGTCATTATTGGTAATCTGGACCGTAATCTGGGGGATTGGCTGTACAAAGGTAGTGACAAACTTGTTCCGTTCTTTGCATTCTCCCTGGGTATGGGAATCAATTTCTCATCCATCATTCAAGGCGGACTAGGTGGCATTCTGCTCGGTGTTCTGACCGTGCTTCTCACAGGCGGAATCGGATATCTAGTGTTCAAAGCCATTGGCTGGAACCCGATCGTTGGTGCTTCCGAAGGTTCAACAGCCGGGAATGCGGTAGGTACACCCGCTGCCATCGTGGCTGCCAATGCTTCATTTGGCCCGATTGCGGAGATTGCCACTGTGCAAATTGCGGCGAGCGTTGTAACGACAGCTATCCTGTTACCCATCTTCATCGGGTTCCTCTCCAAACGACTGGAGAAATCAGGTGGCGTCGAGAAATACAATCAACGACCAACCACATAAATGGTTATCACCTGATCCGATATGTTTATTCTGTGCAATTGATGATCTGACGGACTTATTATGAAATTTTGCTTACAAGGAGGGATGACTGCATGAAATTAGCTATTATTGCAGATGATTTGACCGGTGCCAATGACAGCGGGGTGCAGCTTGCCCGTCATGGCTTAAAGACCAGTGTTCTTTTTAATATGAATGAAGAACCTCTTACACATTACGATGCTGTCGTCTTTGATACAGATAGTCGTTCCATATCCCCTCAGGAAGCATATGACCGTGTATATCGGGCTGCTGAGTTGCTGACGAACAACGGATTTGAGACGATTTTCAAAAAAATGGACTCCACCATGCGCGGCAATATCGGCATCGAGATTGATGCTGTATATGATGTAGTTAAGCCGGACTTTATGATGATTGCCCCGGGATATCCGAAAAATAACCGGACTATTCTGAACGGAATTCATTACCTGAACGGCGTTCCACTGGCAGATACCGAAATTGCCCATGATCCGAAGACACCTGTTACGATTTCCTACCTTCCGGACTTGTTGAAACTACAAACCAAGTACGAAGTTGGCGAGATCACCGTCGCAGATCTGGAAGCCGGGCAAAATCATATTCGCACCAAGCTAGAACAGTTGAAAATAAATAACATTCCGTATGTGATGGTAGACTCCACCGAAGAACGCCATCTGGAACTGATTCTGCAGATGACCCGTGAATTGGATTATACCTTTACTTGGGCAGGTTCGGCGGGTATTGCCGATTATCTCCCCGCACATTACGAATTGGAATCCAGGGCTGCTTCACTTGATATCCCGGAGAATTCCGGTCCCATCCTCACGGTGGTAGGCAGCGTCAACAAAAACTCCCGTGAGCAGCTGCATCGCTTGATGCGCAAGTCCCGCGTAGCTTCTGTCTCCTTCCACTCCTTCAAAGCGGTATCCGCAACCGAAGACCGCGCGGAAGAGATGGAACGTGTCTATAACGAGGTCCGAGACAAAGCGCTGGAAGGACAAGATGTCGTTCTTTACTCCACCGCTGAACAGATTGATATCGAATTGGCTCGTGCCACGGGCGAAGTTCGGGGGCTTAATCACACCGAAGTCAGCAATGAAATCGTACTCGCGATGGGTGAGATCTGCGCCAGACTATTGGAAGAGGGACTGTTCAAGGGTGTCTCCATGACTGGTGGCGATACGGCAAAACAAATCTGTCTGAAATGGAATATTAGCGGCTTCGAGCTGCTGGATGAGCTTGAAATCGGCGTGCCGATCTCCAAGTTCATAGGCATTGATGATCTGCATGTGATTACCAAAGCAGGCGGATTCGGCAAACCCGATGTCTTTATCCATGCGATTCAAAAATTAAAAGGGGGTATTCTCGTATGAAACCTACAATCGGAATTACGATGGGCGACGCAGCAGGTATTGGACCGGAGATTATTATGAAAGCACTGGGTCATCAAGAGATGTATGATCAGTGCAATCCACTCGTGATTGGTGATGCGAAGATTCTGGAGCGTGTGCTGCCGGTTATCGGATCAACGCTGAACGTTAATGCTATTCAAGAGCCTTCCGAAGCCAAGTATGAATTCGGCACTGTCGATGTGATTGATCTGAATCTTGTTCCAGCGGATCTGGAATACGGTAAAGTATCTGCCGTGGCTGGGGATGCAGCATTCCAGTTTCTCGCCAAAGCCATTGATCTGGCCAAAAAACACCAGATTCACTCCATCTGCACAGCACCTTTGAACAAAGAAGCTTTGCATCAAGGGGGGCACCTGTATCCAGGGCACACCGAAATTCTGGCTGACCTGACGGATACACAGGACTTCTCGATGATGCTGACGACGCCGAATCTGCGTGTTATTCACCTGACGACGCACATGGGTCTGATCGATGCCATCGCGAGTATCAACCCGGAAAGAACCTACACCGTTGTGAAGCTTGCTCATGATACGTTGAAAAAAGCAGGCTTTGATAATCCGCGCGTAGCCGTATGCGGAATCAACCCTCATGCCGGTGAGAACGGACTGTTCGGCAACGGGGAAGAAGAAGAAAAATTGCAGCCCGGCATAGAGCGTGCGCAGGAGGAAGGCATTAACGTCGTTGGTCCACTGCCGGCGGACACACTCTTCTTCCGCGCTGGTCGCGGCGACTTCGATATTGTGGTAGCCTGCTACCACGACCAAGGCCATGCACCAATCAAAGTGATGGGCATCGAGGAAGGCGTGAACATCACCGTTGGTCTGAAAGGCGGCATCATTCGTACGTCTGTCGACCACGGTACAGCCTTCGATATCGCCGGTAAGAACATCGCCGATGACAAAAGCATGCTGGCAGCCATCCGCTCCGCCATTGAGCTGGCACCAAAGGATCAGGGATAACACCAAGATTCATCCGGTACATGCGTAAGTCTGATCGTAAGATCAATTGTAGACGTATCGGTGTATCGTCGGTATTCGATATATAAAAGGAAAAAGGCAAATCCTTGTAAGTTCAAGGATTTGCCTTTTTGTATATTGTCCACCCATTTATTCAGACCAATCGTCTTAGTTGGTATTATGGCCATCAAACATATGCTAAACTGATCATAATAAGCAAGAGACTTTAAATGAAAAAAAGGAAGAGATTCAATGGGAAGAAAACAATCTTTTACTGAAACAGAGCTGCTGGATACGACCAAGAAATTAATTCTCGAGCATGGCTACGACGGTTTTCATCTCAAGCTGCTCTCACAGCATCTCTCCGGAGCCCGAAGCACGATATATCAATATTACGCCAATAAAGAAGAGATTGTTGCTGCTTGTATGAAGCGCGTAATAGCAACCGTGTTGGAGAATTCATTAGCCGTTGATGAGACTGATCCCATGGATGCTCTTGAGCAACTGCTTCTGATCTACGCAGAAGAATCGACGCTCCATCAACTTCTGGGAGATGCCAGCAAAATTAATACGACTAATTCTGCTGCAGCAGCGAGAGATCTTGAATTTATTGAGGAAGCACATAAGACCCTGAAAATTCAGTTATCACGTTTATTTGAACGCGCACAGCAGGATCAGGCCCTCCGGCAAGATATCCCTCTACCTGTACTTATTGGTGTTTTCTTCAACTTGATTAATACGCCGAACATGATGAATATCCCTACGCCTGATTGGGGAAAGCTGTTGTTCCAAATGTGGATCGGAGGAGCCAAGAGCTAACTTTGTTCTTGGATTAAATTTGACACAAGTGTCATTTATGTCGTTTAATAATGAAGACCGCGTCGCCGCGCACCTAATTTGACACATGTGTCGAAAAAGAGAGAAGGAGTTGAACAGATCATGTTTTTAGCGATGAAGGAGTTAATGCATAGTAAAATGAAGTTTTTGATGATTATCATTATCTTCGTACTGATGGCTTGGCTGGTATTTATTTTATCCGGTCTGGGGAATGGATTGTCCACGCTAGCCGCATCAACATTCAAGACCATGAAGGCTGATTATGTCATCTTTGAAGAAGGGGCTCAGTCTTCCATGAGCAAGTCACTGCTGTCAGATCAACTGGTGGCGAAGGCGGAACAACTTCCTAATGTGGATGCCGCATCCCCTATGGGAAGTACGATGGCAACAGCAATGAAAGAGACGAGTACCAAGAATGAAGATAAAGTCGATATAGCGATTATAGGAATTAACCCAGGAAGTTTCCTGGAACCAGCTATTGTAGAAGGTGACAGCCTGTCTTCCGAGAATCCCACCGGTGTGGTAGTGAATTCGACCCTAAAAGATGAGGGCTATAATATCGGGGACACCTTTCAACTGGATGGCACGACGGAATCATTGACCATTATCGGATTTGTGGAGAATCAGACGTATAACCACGTTGCATCCGTATTTACACCAATGGCTGAATGGCGGAAGATCGCTTTTGCTGCTCCAGGTTCAGATAAAGGAATTGAAGGACCGGTTAATGCGATCATGTTACAAGGCGAAAATATTGATCCTGAAGCGATAAACAAAGAGTTATCCAGTACGGATACCGTTACCCGGTCGGAAGCTGTGCAAGGCATGCCAGGATACAAAGAAGAGAACGGAACGATTCTGATGATGCTTGCCTTTCTGCTCGCGATCTCTGCATTTGTGCTTGGGGTATTCTTTTATGTCATCACGATGCAAAAGACCAATCAGTTTGGCATTATGAAAGCGATCGGTGCCAGCAACCGTTTCTTGGGAAAAGCCATTATCTCGCAAGTGTTTGTACTTTCGCTGACTAGCATTGTTGTTGGAATCTTGCTGACTTATGGGACAGCAGCAATTATGCCAAAAGGAATGCCATTTAAGCTGGAAACCAGTCTTGTCTTCAATTATTCTATTATCTTGCTGGTTATCGCTATGTTAAGTTCACTGGTATCTGTTCGCAAAATTACGAAGATTGATCCGCTTAAAGCGCTCGGGAGGGTTGAATAATGAGTAAGGGATTGCACATGCGGGAAGTCACCATGTATTATGCCGAAGGAAACAATCGGATCACCGCGCTCGATCATGTATCCATATCCGTGGAACCGGGGGAATTTGTTGCTGTCGTTGGACCTTCTGGTTCTGGTAAAAGTACATTCTTGTCTATTGCTGGGGCTATGCTAAAAGCCTCCGAAGGAGATATTCAACTAAACGGAAATCATATTTCGAAGCTTACGGAGAAAGAGCTATCTACTATACGGCTGCAAGAAGTTGGATTTATTATGCAATCTTCAAATCTAGTTCCCTATCTAAATGTTCTCGATCAACTGTTAGTTGTAAAAAGAATGGCGGGAACGGTCAAAAAAGAGGATAAGGCATTTGCCACCAAGCTGCTGGAAGAACTGGGGCTGGGTTCGAAGTTAAAAAGTTTTCCCGAAGAGTTATCCGGTGGTGAGAAACAACGGACAGCCATTGCGCGTTCTTTAATGAATAATCCCAACATCATCTTAGCCGATGAACCAACCGCCAGTTTGGACACCAAACGAGCCCATGAAGTGGTTAGTCTAATCGCGCAAGAAGTGAAATCACGCCAAAAAGCGGCCATTATGGTTACCCATGATGAGCGCATGCTTGAATATTGTGACAAGGTATATCGGATGTATGATGGCGGGATGTCCCTAGCTAAATCATAAATAGATGGACCCAATCCTATACCATGTCCTTAACTATTATTTTCATGAAAATCTCCTGTCCGGAAAAATAGCCCGTTAACTAGCAATTTAAGCCTGTCCATCACTCCGCTTATTATCTCACGCTAGGCGCTAACGTCACTCGGGTCTTTCGCCCACAAGCATCATTTCATGTTTGCTCTGCGATGGTCTGCTCCGTCGATAGGCACTTGGTGACATACCGCTCTGTTTGTTGAAGATGCGATTGAACTGGGAGAAGCTGGCGAAACCACACTGTGCAGCAATGTCCGTAATTTTTTCACTCGAATTCAGCAGCAATTGCTGGGCATTTCGAATACGGGTCATCTGCACATACTCCGTGAAGGTAAAACCAGTGACCTTGTTGAATTGGCGGGACAAGTGGTGGGCACTTACATAAAACCGCCTGGACACCTCGTCCAAAGATAAATCCTGCTGATAGTGGCTGTGAATATAGGATGCAATGGCATACATACGCCGGGACATCGATGATCCTGTCTCTTCTCGCACATACCCATTCTCTGCCGTGTAACGATGAATGGCACACAGAAATTCTACAAATTTATGATGGATCACAACCGGTTGAAGCGTAGAGCGCTGCTGGGATATGGCGAAAATATCATTGATGGGCGCGAGGATTTCTTTGCGCCGTTCTTCCGGGAAGCGGAAAATCGGAACCTCTTCATCAAATATGGAGAATAGTTCATTGTAACCGCTCTCAAGTCCTGGCATATGGCGAGGCATCGCAAAATTAATCATCAAGCGTTTTGGCGGTGTACCTTTCGGATACTGCGTCTTATGCAGCAAAGAAGGTCGCAGCAGCACGATATCCAATGGATGAATCTCATATAAACTGCCTTCAATAATATGCGCAGCCGTGCGATCCAGCAGAATACAGACTTCATAAAAATCATGAAAGTGCTGAAACTCCATATTCAGGTCATGAGAACGCTCGTCATAGTCCAGATGATAAAAGAGTTCGTCTCCAGGCTGATTGACATGGATTGCATATCCCTGCTCGTATGTCAAAACGGATGTTGTCATGGACATGCCTCCTATCCCGATACTAATGACTTTATTTTAGCATGAAATGCAATAAAAATACGTCTTTTTCAGCATACATTACGTAGTTTCGCCCATTTCCCCTTTGTTATGATAGAGTTGATATGTTAGCGCTTGCAGTATACTTACTCCAACGACGACTACAGCCTGTACTTACTACAAACCAAGGTGGGAAACCAACATGAAAATGAATTCCTTGTATACTCGGATCCATACCATAGTTAAACACTTGGAACTTGCACGACTGACCTCAAAAACATATATACCGGAGCTTTATCATAAAGAAAGTGGTTACCACTCCTGGGAGCTGGTGCATGAGGACCCTTCCTCCTGGAACGTATTTCGTAAGGGTGATGGCTGGGGCGGTAAAGATGTACACAGCTGCTTCAAAACCCGGATTCGCATCCCGGATCATATGGAAGGAAAAAAAGTCGTATGTACCATTGTCACCGGTGCGGATGATATCTGGAACTATGATAATCCACAATTCCTGGCATTCATCAATGGAGAATTGATCTGCGGTCTGGATGTGAACCATACGGAAATTGACCTGACACCTGCTGCGGCAAAAGGCGAAGAATTCGAACTGGCTTTATATGCGTACTGTAGTACTTCAGCAGCGGATGTCTTTCTCAATGTATATATTGCTGAGCATCATCAGCCTGTCACCGATCTATATTACGATCTTAAGGCTGCGCTCGATGCGGCGGATCTGCTGCGTGAGGATGATCTGGAGCGTCTGAATTTGGTCGAACATCTGAATAAAGCCGTGAATCTGCTGGATTTACGACAGGAGAACAGCGTAGAATTCCATGCTTCGGTACCGGAAGCGCGCCAATATTTGCAAGATCATGTCTATGGTGATGTCCGCCCTGCTGGTGATCACATCCCTACCGTCCATTGTATTGGACACACGCATATCGATGTGGCATGGCTATGGACATTGGATCAGACTCGGGAGAAGGTCATTCGCAGCTTCGCGAGTGTATTGTATCTGATGGACAAGTTTCCAGAATACACGTTCATGTCCTCTCAGCCCCAGCTGTATGCGTACCTGAAAGCAGACTACCCTTCCCTCTATGAGAAAATCAAGGAAAAGGTAGCGGAAGGCCGCTGGGAAGCCGAAGGTTCGATGTGGCTGGAAGCCGATTGTAACTTGATCTCCGGGGAATCCATGATCCGTCAGATTATCTACGGGAAACGTTTCTTCAAGGAAGAGTTCGGCGTGGAGAACCGTGTGCTCTGGTTGCCGGATGTATTTGGTTATAGTGCTGCGATGCCACAGATTATGCGCAAGAGCGGTATTGATTATTTTATGACAACCAAAATTGCCTGGAATGATACGAACCAGATTCCGAACGACACGATGTACTGGAGAGGCATCGACGGATCAGAGGTTTTAACCCATTTCATCACAGCGACAGACTATGACAAGCATCCCGATTTCAGACAACGCCGCTTCGAGACGACTTATAATGGAAGATTCAACGCCTCTCAAGTCAAAGGCACGTGGCAGCGATACCAGAACAAGAACATCAATGCAGATGTCCTGCAATGTTTCGGATTCGGGGATGGCGGCGGCGGACCAACGGAAGAGATGCTGGAGCATGGCAGACGACTTGATGTCGGATTGCCGGGTGTGCCCACGGTGAAACGTACCTTTGTACGCGAGTTTTTCGAGAAGCTGGAGCAAAATCTGGCGGATGTGCCTTCCGTTCCCCGCTGGTCGGGTGAGCTGTATCTGGAGTATCACCGCGGTACCTACACTTCCATGGCCCGCAACAAACGGTACAACCGTCATAGCGAATTTGCGTTGGCCGATGCCGAGCTGTATGCCATGATTCATCGTCAGGCGAATGCACAGGCGGCCTATCCAACCGATGCACTGGAGCATGCATGGAAGCTGACGATGCTGAATCAGTTCCATGATATTCTGCCGGGCAGCTCCATTGAGCAGGTATATGTGGATTCCAAAGAGCAATATGAAGAAGTGCTGCGTGTCACGGATGAGCTGAAAGACAGCGCACTGAACGGCATTGCAAGCCGAATTACATCTGATGGCGAAGCCATTGTCGTATTCAACACCACTGGATTCGTACGGACGGACGTGGTTGAACTGCCTGCTTTTGCGAGAAAAGTGACCGTCTACGATGGAGATCGCCCTGTACCAAGCCAGCGTACTCCCGAAGGCGGACTCGTGTTCCTTGCAGAGAACGTGCCTGCATCTGGATATAAATCGTTCCGAATTGCACCAGATCTGACTGACGAACTTGTCGCGGGCGTATCGGTTGCACAGTGGGAAGCCAATCAGCGCCACATCCATACACCTTGGTACGATATTCAACTGAATGAAAGTGCCGAGTTCATATCCGTATGGGACAAGCTGGAGGGGCGTGAGCTGCTTCAGTCTGGCAAGCGTGGTAACGTGCTGCAAGTGTTCGAGGATCGACCTGCGGAATATGAGGCATGGAACATTGACGACTATTATGAACAGCATATGTGGGAGATTAGCGACCTACAGTCACTGGAGTGGGTTGAAAGCGGGCCGGTGCGTTCCGTGTTACATGTGAAGCGACAGTTCCTGGACTCGGTTATTGAGCAAACGATCATCTTCTACGCGCATACACGCCGGATTGATTTCCGTACGTTTGTGGACTGGAAGCAGGAGCATTTGCTGCTGAAAGCCGCCTTCCCGCTGGATATCTGGAGTGAGAAAGCGGTCTACGAAATCCAGTATGGCAACGTTGAGCGTGCTACGCATCGTAATACCAGCTGGGATCAAGCCCGGTTTGAAGTATGCGGACAGAAGTGGGCCGATCTGGCGGAGAACGGGTACGGGGCTGCGCTGCTGAATGACTGCAAATACGGATATGATATTCATAACTCGGTGATGCGACTGTCACTGATCAAGAGCGCAACGTACCCGAATGAAAATGCTGACAAAGAGCAGCACGTATTCAGCTATGCACTCTATCCGCATCAGGGCGACTTCCGTGAAGGACGTGTCATCCAAGCTGCTTATGATCTCAACCGTCCGCTGGTTGCCCGTGATATTGCATCACAAACCGGTACGTTGCCGGGAACATGGTCGCTCGCATCGGTTGATCAGGATAATGTCGTGCTGGAGGTTATCAAAAAAGCCGAGAACAACGATGATATGATCATCCGTCTCTATGAAGCACATGGCCGCCGCAGTAGGGCTTCCCTGCAATTGCCTGAAGGAACAGGTGCTACGGCGTACGCGTGTGATTTGCTTGAGAACAACGAAGCGGAATGCGCGGTGGAAAATGGTCGGATTTCTTTTGATATCAAACCGTATGAAATTTTAACTTTCCGGATCCCGACAGCATAGCGGATACATTAACGTGAAAATGTGCAGCTGTAACCTTTAATTTCAAGGGGTGCTTATTGTCATAACTGACAAGGGCACTCTTTTTCTTTTTTTACGATATCCTCTCCCCCGAATGTACAAAAACACCCCCGGAATATCAACGGTAGAGCCAGAGGCTTGACCATGTTTATTCACAGGGGTTTCTGATTACAAATGGTAGATTATATAGGAACCAACTTAGCCAATGATTAAGATGTCTTTAAAATTCTTCGTACTCGCTTGGGTCCTGATCCCACAACCGTCCATCCGGACGATTAAATGCCGAGATGACCTGCATCTCTTCTGTACTCAACTTGAAATCGAATATATTGATATTTTCTTGCTGATGCTGCAAGGAGCCGGCCTTTGGAATTGGAATGGAACCCAGCTGAACATGCCAGCGCAGAATGATCTGGGTCGGCGTTTTGCCATGCGTTTCCGCGATCCGAAGAATGTTCTCATCCTTCAAAATATCCTGTACGGCATCATTGCCACGTCCAATCGGACTCCAAGATTCGTTCACGATGCCATGCTTCGCATCCTGTTCCCGCTGATCAGCTTGGTCAAAGAACGGATGCAGCTCAATCTGATTCAGACTCGGTGCTACCCCCGTCTCCTTAATCAGGCGTTCATTGTGCTCAGGCAGGAAGTTGCTGACGCCGATGGATCGGATATATCCACGCTTTTTGGCTTCGATCAGCGCTTGCCATGCCTCGACATACATGTCCTTCTTCGGATTGGGCCAGTGGATCAGATACAAGTCATAATAGTCCAGATCCGCTCTGTACAATGATTCCTGAATCGCCACGAGTGCTTTATCCTGAGCGTGATAACGCCCTGGCAGCTTCGAGGAAATCAGCAGTTCTTCTCTAGCGATGGAGCTTTGCTTAATTGCTCTGCCCACGGTTGCCTCATTCTCATAGTTATACGCCGTATCAATTAATCGATACCCTGCATCCATGGCAGACGCGATCGATTTAACGCCTTCTTCACCTTTCAGACTATAGGTACCAAATCCAATTGCAGGTACTTTCAAGCCATCGTTCAATGTATATTCCGGAATGTGATGGTTCATGTGAGAACTCTCCTTTGCCAAAAGGTTAGATTTTCGTTCCGAGATTAGACTGTTGGAAATTGATCGTCCTCTCGTTATTCTACCCTTCCCAGGGTGCTTGAATCAATTTGGCTTAAGAGAATCCATAGGGTGTTGGACGTTCTATTGGTTCTTTCCGACCAGTATGTCCACAATGATATCCAGCTGTTGCACGACCGAAATAGGGTCACTGAATAGAAACTCGTCAAAATCGATATTGTAGACCTTGTCTGCTTTCCCTGCTGGCGATTGCTCAATCAGCTTCTGCACATCCTTGAGTTTATCCTCCGCTCCTTCATTCACAGCAAGGAATAATCGATCACCAATAAAATCAGGAATCACCTCAGAAGAAATTTCCCACGTCTCACCTTTGATCACGTCTGTCTCGATCTTGGAGGTTGGCTTCAACCCGAGATACTTGTAGATAATATTGCCTCCCATATTCGTATCCCCGTATACAAAAAGTGCATCTGGACGCACGTTTAATATGGAGAACGTTTCTTCAGCACCTACATAAGGACTTATCTTCTCTTTGTACTCCGCGATTTTCGCCTTGAATTGCTCATTCCATAACCGTGCTTCCTCTTGTTTCCCAAGAATATCGCCAAACATCTCCACATCTTTAATCGGGTCATTATGCTGCTCGACAACAATGGTTGGAGCAATCTGACTCAGTGCATCATACCCACCTTCCACAGCTTCTGCGAATGCTGCCGTTGTCACAATCAGATCTGGCTCCAGTGACAGAATTTTCTCAGCATCTGGCGGAACGCCCACATCTGAAATACCGGAAGTATCACGTATAAGTGGATTATCTAAAATATATGTCGTTGTGCCAACCGGCTTCACCCCAAGCGCCATCAACTCACCCAAGTGATAGAAGCTGACGACTCGCTGTGGATTCACAGGAATCTCGGTTTCTCCTTTCAGATGTTTATATGTCCGCGTTTCCACAGCTGCGCTGTCTGTAGCTACAGCAGTATTCGTATCTGATGAAGCTGGCTGGGAAGCCGTTGCTCCTGGAGTACTGCTAGTCTGGCATGCACTTAGAAGCAAGGATGTACATAATAACATCATCGCCCCAAAGGCTGGTCTTGAAAATCTAAACATGGATGTGTCCCCTTCCCGAATCCGTTGATAATAAGTCTCATTCTCATTATGGGAACCGGAGTTAGGGGTTACAATAGACGATTCTAACCAGCGTAATGGATTATACTGAACCTGTGGCCGATATTGCGTACGAAATTGAAGCGGCGATAAGCCGGTATGCTTTTTGAACAAACGACTGAAATAATACATATCCGCATACCCCACGTTGCTCGCGATCTCCTGAATACGGGCCTCGGATCTGAGAAGGTATTGCTTGGATCTGTGAACGCGCACATGAATGAGATATTCAATGGGTCCCAATCCGATCTGGTTCTTGAACAAACGGGATAGATAACTAGCGCTGCAATGGTACCTCTGGGCCAATTCTTCAGCTGTAATTGATTCGCTATAGTGTTCGTGAATGTAGTGGATTGCCTCAGTGACGATATTGGGTTTGCTGCTTTCCTTTTTGGCCAAAGTCTGATTCTGTTGCCGCATGATTTCGTACACCATTGGGAGAAAGGTCGACTGTGCCTGTAGCTTGTCTATGGGGTCAGACTCTTGCCACAGACGACTCATGGCTTCACACTTCTCCTGAATAGGGAGTAACGCATACGGAGCAAATCCATACGTCACTTGGAAGCTCTTCCAATCTTCCGTCGATACACACTCGGCTGTATATAAAATCAGATAATAGGCAAAATCCTGATCCAACGTTATAATACTCAGCTCAGCATCTGCTCCCCCATGCAATATGTATGGTGAACGGGTCTGATTGGCCTCGCCTGATATGCTTATCCTAGCCTCTCCATGCGTAATAATTAAGAAAAAGCTGTTATGCACCGCATCATGATCAGGAACCGTGCCATGCTCCGCACGATAATATACAATATCCAGTAATCTAACGGCCGTTCGGCTCCAGTGTTCGATATGAGCTTCCCAATCCATACACGTTCCCCCTACTTCTTCGTTCGTAAAATATGCCTATTATATCACAGAAAAAAAGCCATCAACCTAGATGGGTTAATGGCTTATGCATGAATAGTATTTATGAAAAGGCAGAGCTATTATGAGGTCCTAGTATTCTCGCACAAATTGCTTATCTTCTTTCAGCTGCACAATGTCATGTCCAGTTGGATTTTGGAAGGCACGCAGTCCGAATGTTGACGCCACCGCGAAGATATGGTCAAAGATATCCGCCTGAACGTTCTCATATACACCCCAGTTGATATCATTGCTGAATGCATAGATTTCCAGAGGTAGTCCGCGATCTTCCGGTGCCAATTGTCGCACAATCATCGTCATATCTTTATTGATCTTTGGATGGTTCCTCAAATATTGATGGATATATTCCCGGAATACACCGACGTTTGTCAGCTGTCTGCCGTTCACGTTGCTTTCAGTATTCACCTGGTGCTCCATGTTGTACGCTTGAATTTCTTTAAGTTTGGAAGTGACATAATCCGTCAGGTAATGAATCTTCTCAAATTCCGCCACCATCTCTTCCGTACAAAAACGAATACTGCTGATATCAATATAGATACTCCGCTTAATCCTTCTGCCGCCGGATACCTGCATGCCTCTCCAGTTACGGAACGAATCCGAAATGAGGGCGTAGCTTGGGATCATCGTAATCGTTTTATCAAAATTCATAACCTTTACCGTGTTCAATGTAATGTCAATGACGTCACCATCCGCATTATACTTTGGCATCTCGATCCAGTCACCAACGCGCACCATATCGTTTGACGATAGCTGTACACCCGCCACGAGGCCCAGGATCGAGTCTTTGAATACAAGCATCAATACTGCCGATAACGCCCCAAGTCCACTGAGGATAATAAGCGGATTTTGTCCAATCAGGCTGGAGATGACGATTATGCCCCCAATAATGAACAGAACAATCTTGGCTACCTGAATGTAGCTCTTGATTGGGCGAATCTTCGACACCTCGTAGGTACGATAGATATCATCGAAGACATTAAGCAGAGCATTCAGAACCGTGATCATGATGACAATCATGTAGGTCATTGCTGCTTTTTCAATGATGCCCTGATAGGGCGAGAAAATATAAGCAGAATAATAGATTATAATGGCTGGCACAAGATGCGACAGCTTCTGAAATAAATTTTTCTGAACCACGATGTGGCCCCACTTGAAACGGTTGTTACTTACAATACGATGCACCGTCTTCAGTACCACTCGCTTGGCAATCACATTCGCCAATATCGAGATCACCGCAATAAAAATAATCATAATGATGTTTGAAAGATAACCAATGGAGGGTCCACTCATGCCGAGTTCTTCTAGTTGATTTTTGATAAAGTCCATTGTTTCCTCCTGACATAATCTAGTTTAGCCTATTATTATAAAGTAGTTTGAGAGGGCAAGCAAAGTTTGTGCTCCCGCTCCGTTCTTCCTATGTATTATATATATTAAAAAAAGACCCTCTCATTCAAAGAATGATGGGTCCACTTGATTATGTTATCTTTTCATCCTGATCACGTGAAATGTCCAGCAGCTCACTCACCGTCACCAATCGATACCCTTCTGTGACCAGTTCTTCCACCAGCACACGAACGGCCTCCACCGTCTGGGAACGATCCCCGTACCCGTCATGGAATATCAGCACGCTGCCAGGTTTCACCGCAGATCGGGTATACTCCAGAATGTGCTCAACACCAGGATTGTCCCAATCCTTCGCATCACCATTGACCGCACCAACAGTGCGATATCCACGCTCCGCTGCCAGAGACAGTATATCATCGTTTACGCCAAAATACGGCGGTCGGAAGCTGCGGGCAGGTTGCCCCGTAACTTCTTGAACAAGACGTTCTGCGCGTTGCAACTCTTCCCCGGCTTCCTCCAGCGTCAGCTTGGTCAGGTCCGGATGCGTGTATGTATGGTTGGCGATTTCATGCCCTTCCCGGTGCACCCTCGCCGCAATCTCCGGATGAGCCTCTATCTCTGTACCAATCATGAAAAATGTCGCCTGCCCACCAGCACGACGGAATATCTCAAGTACTTGAGGTGTATACACCGGATGCGGCCCATCATCAAACGTAAACGCCACAACTTTTTCCCGAACAGACTCCTGCTCTACCATCGCGATATTGACCATACCATAATGACCCCTCTCTGCAACTGACTGGCTACATACCCCTTATTATTCCATGTCCACAGGCTCCGGTCCAGTCCAGAGATCACACCTTTTCCTACGCTTCTAATTTAACCTTTGATCGCACCTGCGATCATGCTCTTCTGCACCTGTTTATTCAACAGCAGATAGATGATCACCGTTGGTACCGTCGTAATCATCAGTCCCGCACCAATGATGCCCCATTGCGTAATGTACGTTCCCACCATCGACATCATGCCCACCGTCAATGTCTGGTAAGCCGTGTTATTGATAAACGTGACCGCAAACATCAGCTCATTCCAACACGACAAAAACGTGAAAATGGCTACCGTTGATATAGCCGGGGTTACCAGAGGCAGAATAATAGAGAAAAACGTCCGGTAGATGCCGCAGCCGTCGATCACCGCCGACTCCTCCATCTCTCGCGGGATACCTTTGAAAAAACTGCCCAGAATGAATACCGCCATCGGAATGCCAAACGCCACGTAGGGAATGATCAGTGACCAATAGCTATTGAGCAGGCTCAGATTCTTCAAAATAATAAACAATGGCAGCAGCGCCGCATGAATCGGCACCATCATACCCAGCAAAATAATCGTCATCGTGAACCCGCTGAGCTTCCAGTTCATTCTTGTGATTGCGTATCCCGTCATCGAAGACAGGATCAGTACCAAGACAATGGAGGCAGCTGTGACCAGCACGCTATTCATAAAATAGTTCAGCACATGGCCATCGGACAAGGCTTTGGTATAGTTGCTCCACAGAAATGCCTTCGGCAATCCGGCAACATCGCCGCTGAAGATTTCACTGTTATCCTTCAAGGAAAACAGCGCCAGCCAGATGAGCGGGTAGATCTGCACAATCGCAACGAGGATCAGAAACGCTTGCAGGAACACTTTCCCGATTGGTCCGGAGATGGACCTTGGCTTGGGCTTTTTTTGCAACATGACTTCTACGGTACTCATGCCTCATGCCTCCTTCTATTCCGTTTTGAACAATGAATTAATGAGGATCGTACATACCAGACATTCCACAATGATAAATACCGAGATTGCACTGCCATATCCGTACCGGAACGTATCAAAAATGGTGGAGTACATCAGCGTGCTCGGCACTTCAGTAGTATAGAACGGCCCGCCGCCGGTTAGCACATAGATCAGGTCAAACACCTTGAATGCGCCAATAACCGAAAATACAAGGCTTACCTTCAGGATGGGCTTCATTAAAGGGATCATGATGGACCACGCCGTGCGAAGACGTGAAGCACCATCCATTCTTGCAGCTTCGAGTACATCCTGAGACACGGATTTCGCTCCTGCGTACATCAGCAGCATGTGATACCCCACGTACTGCCATAGGGTTGGGATAAAAGAAGCCGCAAGTGCCGTATGCTTCTGACCCAGCCAATCTTGCGCCCAATGGGATAAGCCGATATTTTGCAGCAGCACGTTCAGCAGACCATAATCGGCATTGTAGATTTTTGACCACAACTGGGCAATAACCACCGTTGAGATCAATACCGGGATGAAATACACGGTCCGGTAGAACCCTTCCCCCTTGACGTTGGACGCCAGAATCAGTGCGAGCACCAGCGAGATCGGCAGTTGAATGAACACCGAAGCTCCCGCGAATAACAGGGAGTTTTTGATCGAATTCAGTACACGCGTATCCTTAAACATCTCCACATAGTTGTTCAGACCGATAAATGTACCCCTGCCTACGCCGTTCCAGTCCAGCAGACTGTAATAACTGGAGACAACGATCGGAATAAGCACAATGCCGCAGAACAGAATCAGTGTGGGCAGTACGAAGACAGCTATGGTGCCTTTATTGGAAAATACAGAGTTCATTGTTGTTCTCCTCTCAAAGGCGTGACCGGGATATGCCGGACCACGCCTTGTTTGGGCTTTAGCTTAATTGTTAGAAGCGGTAGCCGTGCAAGCTCACGAGCTTACACGTGTAAGGATTGCGCGCATGCGCGAATTACAGGCTTAGCTCCGTTGGTTTGAGCTGTGCCATCTGTTTGCAGAACTCCTCAGGTGTTATATCGCCGGCAAGCAGCTGGGCAATCAGGTTTTTGTGCGCTTCGGCAGACTCCGCTGGCAGAATGTTATCCCACCACGCGATGAATGAGGTCGCCGTTTTCATAATGTCTGCCGCAGACAGATCAAGGGAGGACAGGCTGGACGTGTCGAGTGCATCGGTTTTCCAGCTTGGCAGACCGGCTCCGGCCAGGAAACCTTGCGTACCCAGCTGCTCGCTCAGATACATCAGGAATTCCACGGCTTCCTTCGGATGTTTGGTATTCTGGTTGATGTAGAAACCATCGACAGCTCCGCCGAAGATTTCGGTATTTGTGCCTTTTCCATCCTCAAACACCGGGAACGGAATCACTTTCACTTTGCCTTTGACTGCAGAGGACGGATCCTCAATTCCTGCATTCACCCAGTTGGCCTGGAACATCATCGCCCCGTTGCCTGCATTGAATGCCCCAAGCATCTCGTCATAGCTCATGCTGAACATGCTGCTGTTGAAAGCTCCTGCTTGCGCAAGCTGCTGCATTTTGGTCGCGGCGGCCACAAAGTCCGGCGAATCCCACTTTGACGGATCTTTAAAAGCTTCCATCACCGCAGCATTGCCTGCCTGGCGCATCGCAATAATGTCGTACCAGTACATGCCCGGCCAGCGGTCTTTTTCCCCAATCACAGCCGGAGTAATTCCTGCCGCCTTCAGCTTCTCGATTGCATCCAGCAGTTCGTTATAGGTGGTGGGAATCTTGGCACCCGCCTGCTCGAACAATTCCGTGTTCACGTAAAGGTTGGCGATATGGGTGTACACGGGCAATGTGTAGATTTTGCCGTCCATATTGATTGCCTCAGCCATACCCGGGCCCATCCGTTCTTTAATATCGTCCGTCAGGTAACCTGAGATTTCCAGCACATTACCGGATTTGATGTACGGCTGCATGAAGCTGCCGCCCCCCATGCCATAGAACAGGTCCGGCGCTTCACCAGCTGCAATCGATGTTTTGACTTTGGTTTTGTACTGTTCTCCTGTTGTGCCCGTACGTTCAACCTGAATGTCTGGATGCTCGCTGTTCCATTTCTCCACAATCTCGGGCAGAAGCTTGGCCGAAGGATCGGTATTGCCGACTGATTGATCCCACAGCGTTAGCTTGATCTTGCCATTACTTTCCCCCTGTGCACCGCCGGACGAATCGGATGAACATGCCACCAGACTACTTACAATGCCAAGAGTCAGAATTAGACTTGCTGATTTTTTTAATAGCGCTTTCATATCTACGGACCTCCCTATGTGTTTTCGTTGGTTCTAGCCCATATTTTAGGTGAACTGTGCTTTGTTCTCCATTTAGAAAACAGGCATCGATTTGTAATTTTCGAACATATGTGGAATTGGAACCGAAGCGGCTTTACACTCAGACCTTCGCCGCACTCCCCACACTCCCCAACACGCCCGACTACATTCTCGTTTTTCAGGTTTTTACATTTCGATATTCATTCATGGATCGACCGATATGTTTTTTGAACAAGACGCTGAAATAGTGTGGGTCCGGGATGCCTACCTGCTCCCCAATCTCATAACCTTTCAGATCCGTCTGTTTCAGTAGCAGTTCAGCCTTCTTCATGCGGAGTTGGGTGAGATACTCCACAAATGTCTGCCCGGTTTCTTTTTTCATCAGCCGCCCCAGATGGCCCGAGCTTACGTAAAAAGCAGCCGCCGTGCTGGAAAGCCCCACTTCCGCATTGCCCATATTCTCTTCAAGATAAGCCTTCACCCGGTCGATCAGATTGCCTTCATTGGCCTGTCGCTTGGCTTGTATGACATCCGATACGGTGCGGACATGCTGCTCTAGCCTACTTTTTAGTTCGGACAGATGATTTGCTGTAAAAATGGCCGCAACGGCCTCCTTGTTCAATGCGTGCTCTCCCTCAAGCTGCTGCTCTATAACAGCACGTTGGCACTCCGTAACCACATCCAAGGCTGCCATCCGAAACTGCGAAACGTCCGAGAATGGCACAGACAGCACACGCTCCAGCAATAATACCGCTTCTTCCCGCGCACCAACACTGACGTAAAATTGCAGTTGTTGGAGCAACTGAGCATCCGAGTGGTAGGGCTTCTTCCCGCCCTCGATGACCAGATCTTCGAAGCAAATGACCTGATTTTTTCCCACAAACGCCTGATAATCGAGTGCACGACAAGCTTCCCAGTATCCCACACAAGCCTTTCCCCATCTTGATTGCCATTGCCCAATCCCTACAGTCACATCCACTTCGCACCCTTCGAGCTTAAGCGTCTGTTGAAGTTCTTCGTGAAGCTGCTGTACCTGATTGGCAAATTCCGTATCCGCACCAAGCGAGAGCACAACGATCTGGTTATGCGGGTCCATAAAGGTAAGGGTGTGCGAATCCTGCGGATAAAAAGCCTGTACCTGCTTCATGCCTACCATTCGCAGCAGAATATGTATTTCCTCAGCGGGTTGTGGATGGGCTTCTGTCTGATGCCGGCTTATATGGGTTTGATCATGTTGAGGCTCTCCTTGAACTTGGCTGAGTTGGTGCGGTTGACGGGCTTGATGAGCTTCATGAACTTGATGAGATGTCTCGGACAGATGTGGATATACCTCTGGTGCAGCTATCTTCGCTTGCGGTACAGCAACCTCCACCTCTATTACTGCGATGCGTAATCCCGGTTCGCCAGACGAGATAGGAATGCCGAAGAATCGCGCCTTCTCCTTTAGTTCATCCTCAGGCACCACATGACTTAACCATTGATTCACAAACCTCTCCCTGAGATAAGGCAAGCTCTGCTCCATCTCCTCTCGCAGCTTCATCAGCTCGTACTCACGTCCGACCTCCTGCTCGATCGCCAATCGCAGCTTCGCCGTAACCTGTAATAACTCAGAAGCACGAATGGGTTTCAAAATAAAATCGGATATGCCCAGCTTCACACTCTGACGAGCATACTCAAATTCATCATGTCCCGTCACAACCACGATTTTCAGGCTCGGGTAACGCTCCATGAGAATGCCGCTCAGTTCAATACCGTCCATCTTTGGCATGTATATGTCCGTGAATACGATGTCTGGACGCAACAGCTCCACCTGATCCAAAGCCTCTTGTGCATCAGAGGCCTCGCCAACGATGACCATGCCTTGCTGTTCCCAATCGATACGCATACGCAGCAGATTTCGGATTAGGTACTCGTCATCCACAATCAATACCTTTAACGGTTCCACAGTTAATTCCATGATTCATCGGCTCCCTTCGGGATCGTTATCAAAATGGTTGTTCCTTTTCCAACCTCGCTCTCAAGCTTGAGTCCATCCTCTCTGTCGTAGAAAATACGAAGTCGCTCCATCGTGCCCCATAAGCCAAAGCTTGGATTTTGTTTAGAGTTATAGTTAATCTTAGAAAGATTAGAAAGATTAGAAAGATCGGAAGGATTGGAAAGATTAGTTGAATTAGAAGAGTTAAATGATTTAGTTGAGTCAAAACGTTTAGAACGGTTTATTTCTTTGCGTTGAACCTGCTGTATCTCTTCCTCAGACATGCCAACTCCGTCGTCAGTAATCGTTAGAAGTACCCCTTCCTTGAATCGACGTGCTTGAATGCGTATCTTGCCTGGGCTGCCTTTGGGACGAATGCCATGATACAGTGAATTTTCCACCAGCGGCTGGAGCACGAGCTTGGGAATCATCACCCGCTCACAGTCTGAATCGATATCGTACTGCACCTCAAACACACCGGGGTAGCGCACCTGTTGGATCGTCAGATAATTGCGTACAATCTCAACCTCCTCGTGCAGTGTAATCAGTTCACGGCCTTTGCTGACACTCAGTCGATAGTAACTTCCGAGCGCTTCTAACAACTCACATACCTTATCGTTCATGCCCGACATGGCCAGGGAGGTGATGGAATCCAGTGTGTTGTATAAAAAATGCGGCTTGATCTGCGCCTGAAGTGTATTCAGCTCTGCACGGCGGATCGTCTGCTGCTCCTTAATGATGCGTTTCAGCATCTGGTCAATCTGTTCAATCATCTGATTGTATCCTCCATATAACTGAGCGAACTCGTAGCTGTTCAGCTCAACCATCACTTTGCGGAAGTTGCCACTTGGCGCTTTCTGCATGGCACGAAGAAGCTTATGAATCGGCTTGATGACACTGCGCGAGATGATGAATGAACTTACAAAAAAGACAGTTCCGTTCACCGCCAGCAGGATCAACGCGAGCAGCACCATGGATTTATTACGGGTATCAGTAGCCCGGTATGGACTCATGCTGATGAATTTCCACTGATCATCACCAGCCGAACGATAGGTTACCGCATACTCCTGACCACCCGATTGCAAGGTGATGAAGCCGGAGGGCTGCTCTTGAAATGCTTGTTTTAACTTGGCCTGATTGGCCTCTAACATCTCGTGCATGCCTTCCTGTCCAGAAGCCGCAGACATGGATGCGTCGGATACCGTAGGCACGCCCTTCTTTCCATCGGTTGCGTTGGTTGCGATCACCCGCTGATGCTCATCCAGAATGGCCACCTGAAATGAATCCGGTGCAGACAGGTTGGCGTAGGCTTGCGCGATGGACGCCCCCTTGATGTTCATGACCAGAAATCCAAGCGGAGACGTATCATCCAAATCCCGAATGAGGCGAATAAATGAGACCACCTCTTGCCCATCATTTTCCCCCATGGCCGAGAATCCGCTATCGTTGTTGCCACCATTCAGCCTGAGCAGATATCGTCCGTTGTGCTTCAAAGCCTGTTCGTACCACGGCGCTTCCTCCACATTCGCTTCCATAAACGTGGGCCACTCCTGTGTACCGACCGAGAATCGGTGCCCCGAATTATCATAAATATAGACTGAATCAATAATTGGAACCGCTTGCATAAGATTGGTCAAATACGCGCTGACCTTGGACTGTGTCTGTAAATTGGAGTACACATTGCCCTGACGCAGCAGGTTCTGCAAGTTGGGATCGGAGAAAATCATCTTCGAATAATTGTTCACGTTCCCGATCATTAGATTAACATTGGTCTCAATGGATGTGATTGTCTGCAGTGATGCTTCATTAATCTTTCGCTGCGCGTCATTTTCCGAGATTCGATTCAACACCAACGCACTGAACGCCACAGTTAGCAGAATAATGACAAAGTAGGCAAACGGGATTTTAAAAGCCAGCGTCCTGGGCTTGCGTTGAATGAACTCTTTGAAACGGGGAGCCCACTTCTTCTTCATTGCACTGGGGTTTGCTCTTGTGTTTGCTTTTGTGGTTGCTTTCATATTTTTGTTTGCTTCTGCATTGGTCTCGAAATCTGATGCTGTTGCTGTTACTTTCGCTTCAATTGTTGCATCACCTTCTGTTGTTGCTCCTGCATCTGTTGTTGCATCCTTTGCTCTGTTTTTCACTCTGACCCTCCTTTGGTTCCGAAGTGTGATGGGTTTAACGGTTTGGATCGGATGACCGGTTGTGTTATCCACCACTCTCTTGGATTGTATACAATTGTATATTATAGGACGGTGTATGGAGGAGGCTCAATTCTTTTTATCGCTTGGGGATGACTTGACTGAGTAAAGTAGAATGAGGATTTGGGGAGCAGATTGTTGTGAATGCAACGGGTAGAGGCCCCCTGAATTGGAACCACAAGGAGCACTGCTTTATATAATGTTTGAGGTACAGATAAAGGTTGTGGTTTGTGCCGGATGGAGAGTGATGCAGGGGACGCGGAGGATCTTAATACACAAAAGACGCATATAAACATCTACCTTGATATGCGCTACTTTTGAGCAGAATTACTATATGTACGAGCATACACAAATCTTATTATGGGCCGTGTGTTGATCGAATGGTTAAGGTTGGGAAATTCAATCATCGTTTCTTGTATGATAGATCTAAGTGGGGGAAGTGCCGGGCAAACTGCTCTCGGGCAGGAGAAGTACCGTTCGTTATGGTAAGAAACAGCGAATCGTGATCAAAGCGAGAATTCGGTAACGCCTTTTTTGGAGGCATATTTCAGCGTGTAGCTTCCTTCTGTCCCATATGGCATCGTAGCGATTTGGATGCGGGTGTAATCCAGCCGACTCTCTCTCAGCACTTTTTTAATTAGCGCTATGCTCCGATCCTCGTCCGTTACCACACAGAAAATGTTCATTACATATGCCTTCGGATCAGCCACACGGCTACCCAGATCACATCCATCCACCTCTCCCAACTCCGCCTGGGTCAGAACGGTTTCCAGATATTCCATTATCTTTTCTTTCAACCAATGATCCCGTTTGCTGCCCTGCGCGCTCTTCAGCGGATATTGCACCACAAGCCAGTATTTTTCACTCATTTAGCTTCACCAACCAATCTTTATATAATAGGTCATTACCTTACGTGTAGGACACTTGGACGATAAGGTCCATATGTTATGCCTTACATTCCTTCAGTTCAAAATGGGCTAGATCATTGACCTTACTGCTTTCTGGAATTGTACTGCCCTTCCATTTGCAGGATGAGGAACATGGTGATGTTTAATGAGATGGGAGCTTAACGTGTCTGCTGACTTTCTGCCAATAGCCACGATCTGAGCATCAGGATTCAGTTGCATAAGCTGTCTTGCGAATAACACACCATCCTCCAACTCTGCCAAAGTCGGCGTTCGATTCGTCATCCTGTTCTCAGAAGATTGATAGGGGTGAAAGGGATAGATGTTCCAAAATATAAAGTCCATTGGTTTCCACCTTGTACTGGATAACACTTCGCCCCATATAATAGATGCTGTCGGCTCTGCGAATCCATACAATGCCTGACTCTGGTTAGGCTTGGCGATATTGGGCAGGCTTGTTCGGACACCCGGCTCACCTGAAAAAACCATCTATTGATTCACCAGCGGGTGATTCCCGGTAACCATTCGCTCGGACGTCAAGGGTACGCCGGAGAACCTAGCCCCTTGATATCCCACCGCTTCCGCAATAAAAATGTACCGAGCCTTGCACATTCGCGGTTCCAAATACCTGACCAAATGTTCCGACCGAATCTTCACCGCTTCGGGGCCGATATCATAGCCCGTCACATAATCTCTCCAAGGATTAATCACATTAACTGGCGAGACATATGCTTGTATCCCTGCAACAAAATCGCGGATCTCTTGCTGCGTTTGGCTCATGCTTCTTTGCCTCCTTTGGGAGATTACAGAGTATATCGGGCTTGCATCAGCTTATTTTACAAAGATTATATCATACAGAAAAACCACCAACCAGTTCACGGGTTGATGGCTCTTGACTTCTAAAAGCGAGGGATCGAACCCCTGTCCGAAGATAACGCACATAATCTTCTACGGGTGTAGTCAAGTTCTGATGTCATCCGAGTGTCAATAATCCACAAGAACAGGATTAGCCCATGTAGGAATAGACTCAACACAATAGATCAATTTATTCTGTATGATTTCTGCAACAATTAAAGGCTTGTATCTATTATCAATGATGATAACCCGCTCTGCTATGGCTAGAGCCGGTTTAAGGTTCTTCAATGACTCACCATATCGATAACGAATGTCTTCTTCTGCAATCCAATGTCCACCTTGTTCAACACGAGAGGCAACACGATCTATATGCATTTGAACATCCTCAAGACCGATATAGTAAACGACAATTTCATAATTGTTTTCTTTTGCTATTTCCATATGTTTTAAAACAAATGATCCGGACAATGTCGTTTCAATAGCGAAGTTTACACCACTTTTAATGAGTGATCGGATTCTTTTTATAGCTTCCCTGCCAGCAGAAAGGTCAGCACTGCGCGGATTCTCTGGCTTCAACTCTCTTGCAATTTGATCTGGATCAACCAGTTACCCAAGCCACTCTCTCATTTGCATGCTAAGTGTACTTTTCCCTGCTCAATTGGTTCCAGCAAACACAGTCATGACTGGTTTGGTTTCACTCATGATACTCAAACTCCTGCCGTTTCCCAGTAGAATCAAAAATAATTTCGAATTTATTACCTTCAGCATCCTCACGAACGCGTTTGTTGTTCTTTATATAATAGATAGAGGCACCTGATTCTTTGGCTTGTTTCCGTGCATGTTGATTGGCTTTCTTTAAAATTTCTTGGAGCTGTTCTCGATTTTCAAACATCTTGAGTCCCCCAATCTAAATTTATACATATTATATCATAAACTAAAAAACCACCAACCAGATTACTGGTTGATGGTTTCTTGACTCTAATGGAGGCGAGGGGAGTCGAACCCCTGTCCGAAGATAACGACACATAAGCTTCTACGGGTGTAGTCACAGTTTTGATGTCACCCGAGTATCGCCCCGTAACCGGCTATACGTTGGGTCAGCCTGATTGTCTTCTTCAGCACACCCCAGGCGGAGATGTGACAGCGTATCCCACTACTTGTTAGCCCCTAATCCTGTCACATGGGCGATGCAGGTTAGAAGCACGCACACAGTTTCTTAGGCTGCGAAAGCGTAGTTTGTTTGTTGTTTGCCGTTTAATAGGCTTTAGCGTTGATGAAGCGGACGCGTCCCCACTACCCGCTACCCATGCTCGAACTATCCCCGTCGAATCCATAAACGCCCCCTCATATAAGAAGGGCTCCAGGATTAATCCGTGAATACGGAGCAAAGGTGCTGCACATCTTTTTCCTCCAAGGTAAAAAGATGCTTCTTTCAAACTCGGCATTCCTGTCTGCTACATGAGTAATCATAACATAGGACACATCACCGAAATAGTACAGATTGCTGGAAGACATTCCAGCAGGCTGAGCACGTGTACAAAGTTATCCAATACAACAGGCCCAATCGTCTACATATTATACCGCGTCACCCATCGGAAGTAAAGTTTACCCAGATCGGTTCATAAACAACGGCACCTAAGTATTTTACCCACGATTTAGTCAACTTACGCAACAGCTGATAATTTAGATTCACCACTTCACTTAGAACCAGGCTCCTAGGTGTTTTCTTAGTCACACATCAACAAAAATCAGCTCACTGCTCACCTCAGCAACTCACACCATATCCCCTTTCCACTAAAAATAAAAAAGCCCCAATCTTGCCCATTACCGGGCAAACACTGAGACTCCCTTAACTCGTACATCAACTTTCCTAACTCCATCACGAGAAACTAACTTATGCACCTAAAGTAAAACTCTCACACTCACTGCTCCACTTAACGTGCAACCTTCTGCTTCTCGCGCATTGCGCGTTGAATATCACGTTGTGCATCCCGCTTGGCTGCAGTCTCACGCTTATCAAACTGTTTCTTACCTTTACCCAGTCCAAGCAACAGCTTAGCGTAACCGTTCCGGATATAGATTTTCAGTGGCACAATGCTGTATCCATCCTGTTTCGACAACCCTAGCAGCTTGTGAATCTGCACTTTGTGCATCAACAACTTGCGCGTACGTGTCGGATCGAGCGGATTATTTCGGTTCCCTTGTTCAAAAGGACTAATATGCATATTGTGAATATGAATCTCACCGTTACGAATCGTGGCAAATGCATCACCAATATTTGCACGGCCGTTACGAAGAGATTTGATCTCCGTTCCGGTAAGCACCATGCCCGCTTCATACGTATCTTCAATGAAGTAGTCATGGGAAGCCTTTTTATTCTGTGCGAGCACTTTACTCTGTCCATCATTCTTGCCCATGTCCTCACTCCTTCTCCGTAAAATAAGCCGGTACCATGCTCTGTAGCAGCGCACCCATTGTTGCACCAAGGTACCACGTGCCAGACCTTAATTGTAGCAAGTACGGCTGTTAAAATCAAGAAAGAGGCGACCTCAGCCGCCCCTCCTCATTACACCACTTTCAGACTGTGCGAAACAAAACACAACTGAAGTGACTATCTCACCAACGCTTAACTTGGAGGAACGAATTGCAATCCAGTTTTCCAAGTGACTGAAGCGTTATTATTTTTTCTTTTTCCGCACAAAAGCTGCCGTGCCGTTACCAGCTGCACCTTTGCTCTTCTTCCGCTTACGTCGTGGTGCTCCGCCTTCCTGAGCGCCACCAGGAGTTGCATTCTCGCCAATAAATACGCCGCTCGGCGAAGTGTTTTTACGTCCACTTCCGCCTTTGCCACCTTTACCGCCGCCCTTGCCGGACTTAAAGCTTCCTTCACCGCGACCGCTGCCGCTGCTTTGGCCACTTCCTTGTCCACCGGTTGAACTACTATCCGATCCACCCGATGTAGAGCTATAACCGCCTTTACCTGAGCCAAAACCAAAGCTCACCGCGCCTTTACCCCGACCAGTCGATCCGCCAGCATCACCAGCACGACGCTCACCTTTCGGTTTGCCGCCGCCTTTACCTCCGTATCCACCGGATGAGCCTGCGCCCGTACCTGCACTCGCTGCTCCGCTGCGACCGCCACGTCCACCTTTGCCGCTCTCTTCCGTTGATCGGCCACCACGGTTGCCTCCAGCACTGGCTGAGCTGCCTTTGCCGCCACGCGATCCGCTGAATCCACCTGGTCCACCCTTGGCACTGCCGCGTCCGCCGCCGCTACTATTAGGACGTCCACCTTTACCGCCACGTCCACCACCGAAGCCGCCAGGACGTTCAGCGCGAGGTTTCATATCCACCATTTCAAAATCAATCGTATACTCTTCCATGCTTACACGTGCCACACGAATCTTCACTTCATCCCCGATGCGGAAGACTTTTGAGGTACGTTCACCAATCAGAGCCATATGCTGATCATCAAAATGGTAATAGTCGTCCGTGAGCGCGCTCAGACGAATCAGACCTTCAACCGTGTTCTCCAGTTCAATGAACATACCGAAGCTGGTCACACTGCTGATCATACCTTCGAACTCTTCGCCTACTTTATCGAGCATGTACTCGGCTTTCTTCATTTTCTCCGTATCCCGCTCAGCTTCTACCGCCACACGTTCACGTTCCGAAGACTGCTGGGCAATATCGGCCATGCGTGCTGCCAGATATTCCTGACGGTTCTCCGGCAAAGCACCATTATTTTCAATGACTTCGCGAATCACCCGGTGAATGACGAGGTCGGGATAACGACGAATTGGAGACGTAAAGTGACTATAAAACTCTGCTGCTAGGCCAAAGTGACCCGACATTTCAGAATCATACTTCGCCTGTTTCATGGAACGGAGCATCATCGTACTAATCACGGTTTGTTCTTTCGTTTCTTTGATATCCTCAAGCAACGATTGAAGCGCCCGTGGATGAATCGCATTGCCACGTCCTTTGACCTGGTGTCCAAAATTCGCCGCAAAGGCGAGGAAATTTTGCAGTTTTTCCTGATCCGGATCTTCGTGTACACGATAAATGAACGGAACCTTCAACCAGTGGAAGTGCTCTGCTACCGTCTCATTGGCTGCCAACATGAATTCTTCGATGATTTGCTCCGCAATCGAACGTTCTCGTTTCACGATATCGATCGGTTTGCACTCTGCATCCACAATGATTTTGGATTCTTCAAAATCAAAGTCAACCGCTCCACGACGCATACGCATCGCTCGCAGCTTCAAGGCAATTTCTTTCATCAGATGAAAATCATCTACCAGATCCTTATAACGCTCAAGCAATTCCGGCTCTTCACCTTCAAGGATTTTGCGAACGTTGGAATACGTCATCCGCTCTTTGGTTTTGATTACACTCGTGAAAATGTCATGTTTGACAACCTTCATCTGGTCGTTAAACTCCATCTCACAAGACAGAGTCAAGCGATCTACCTGCGGGTTCAAACTACAGATTCCGTTGGACAGACGTTGTGGCAGCATAGGAATAACCCGGTCTACCAGATACACACTGCATCCGCGGTTGTAAGCTTCCTGATCGAGCTTGGAATTCTCCTGCACATAATAGCCAACGTCCGCAATATGAACGCCCAGACGGTAATTACCATTAGGCAGCTTCTCTACGTTAACAGCATCATCGAGATCCTTGGCATCTTCGCCATCAATCGTGACAATGTTTAGTCCACGCAGGTCACGGCGACCTTGTTGTACAATCTCTTCATCCGTGATGGAGTCGGGTGCTTTCTCCGCCTCTTCTACAACTTCATCCGGGAAAGCTTCTGGCAGCTGATGCTTGCGAATGACGGACAAAATATCAATGCCCGGCTCATCTTTATGACCGAGAATCTCAATCACTTCACCTTCGGCTGCCGCACGGCCCTCCGGATAGCTGACGATTTTGGCAACGACCTTCTGTCCATCAACCGCCCCTGCAAAGTTGGTACGTGGGATGAAAATATCGCGATTAATCCGTTTATCATCCGGAATAACGAAGCCGTACACCTCATGGCTTTGGAACACACCGACAACTTGTGTCACCGCACGAGTAACAATACGGACGATCTCACCTTCCAGGCGACCGCCAGAAGGGCCTTGGGACGTGACTTTAACCAATACCGTGTCACCATTCATCGCACTTTTCATATCATTGGCGTGAATGTACACATCCGGGTGCTCACGATCCTCTGGGATAAGGAAAGCGAAACCTTTGGCATGAGCCTGTAAACGTCCACGTACCAGATCCATGCGCTCTGGCATGCCATAGCGATTGTTGCGGGTCAGCAAAACTTTACCGGATTCCTCCAGCGTATTAAGCATAATCAAAAAGGCTTTGAAATCAGCTGCATCTTCAATAGCGAAGTGCTGTTCCAACTCCTGATAAGTCATCGGTTTATAAGCGGTTTCCCGCATGAAGTCGAGCAATTGTTGTTCTGTTATCATTAATATATTCACCTCGGGAAACATAAAAGTGTAATCAGGTCTCATCTGTTTATGTATCGGAATTCTTGCCATTTTCATGCAATACAACATCACTTTCGTGATGAGTGTAGTCGTGCAACCATACTATCTCATACCCTAGTATACACGAATTCAATCCAGCCCATCCGTACCTATCAAAAAAACCACAGTTGCCGGGCGCTCCTCTAAAATCACGCTTTCACGTATCTCTACAGACATTTTATGCGATACACATGCTGTACGCATCTGCCAAAGGACTACATCCGAAAATTTTCTGTACACATGACATTCATTATAGGGAGTGCGTTCGCGCGTAACGACTAAGCGAGGGACATATCCATACATGATAGGGGTTGTCTTGCATGTTAAGGAAGGAAAACCGAACAGAAGTGAGAAGAAGACCGAAATCATGGAGTCTATAGATAGATTAGATTATTGTTGGAAAAGTTTGGACACGTAAGAATTTATTAAAAAACCCCCGTTTCTCCACGAAACGAAGGTTCATCAATTAAGCCGTTAGCTTAAGCTATTCATTGTAAAGCAGTTCCAATCTTACTTGGAAACCACCGTAACAATAATAGACAAAATCATAAATCCTGCACCCAGTACCACCGTTGCACGTTGCAGGAAGAGATCCAATCCGCGCGCTTTCGTTTTACCGAAAAGATGTTCCGCACCACCGGAGATGGCACCCGCCAAACCAGCGCTTTTCCCGTGCTGCAGCAATACTACAGTGATTAGACCGATCGAGAAAACAACGAGCAGCAATTTCAAAGCAATATCCATTCTTTCCACCTCCTACCCATGTGGGCATACATCTCACCATAAAAACAGTTACTTTAATTGTAACATAGCTATGGTTGTACTACAAGTAGTACAGCTCATACAATGCCCCAAAATTCACCATCTACATGATCCGTGTTTCATACCATGACTCCGTTTCAATAAAAAAGACAAGCCGGTTACCCGGCTTGCCCGTAAAAGCTGGATATCCAGCTTATTTTTTAAGGTTGTAGAATCCTTTAAGACCATTGTATTGAGCCAGTTCACCCAGTTGATCCTCAATGCGGAGCAATTGGTTGTACTTCGCGATACGGTCTGTACGGGAAGGAGCACCCGTTTTGATTTGACCAGCGTTTGTTGCAACAGCAATGTCAGCGATTGTGCTGTCTTCGGACTCACCGGAACGGTGAGAGATTACAGCTGTGTATCCTGCACGTTTAGCCATTTCGATTGCATCAAATGTTTCAGTCAATGTACCGATTTGGTTAACTTTGATCAGGATGGAGTTACCGATACCTTCGTTGATACCTCTGCCCAGACGCTCAGTGTTTGTTACGAACAGGTCATCACCAACGAGTTGTACTTTGTCTCCCAATTTCTCAGTGAGCAATTTCCAACCATCCCAGTCATCTTCGGACATACCGTCTTCGATTGTGATGATTGGGTATTTCTCAACCCATGAAGCCAAGAGGTCAACATACTCAGCGGAAGTGTAAGATTTACCTTCGCCAGCAAGAGTGTATTTACCATCTTTGTAGAACTCAGTGGAAGCTACGTCCATACCCAGGAATACGTCAACACCTGGTTTGTAACCCGCTTTTTCAATCGCTTCGATGATTGTAGTGATTGCTTCTTCGTTCGAACCAAGGTTCGGTGCGAAACCACCTTCGTCACCTACAGCTGTGTTCAAGCCTTTGGAGCTCAATACGGATTTCAGGTTGTGGAAGATTTCCGCACCTACGCGAAGAGCTTCTTTGAAGCTTGGTGCTCCAACTGGAAGAACCATGAACTCTTGAACGTCGATGTTGTTGTCCGCATGCTCACCACCGTTGATGATGTTCATCATTGGTACTGGCAATGCTTTAGCGTTGAATCCGCCCAGGTAAACGTACAATGGCAGGTCCAGAGCGTCAGCAGCTGCGCGAGCTACTGCCATGGATACAGCCAGGATTGCGTTAGCACCCAGTTTACCTTTGTTTGGCGTACCATCCAAAGTGATCATCAATTTGTCGATACCCAGTTGATCCAATGCATCCATACCGATAACTTCTGGAGCGATTGTTTCGTTTACGTTTTTAACAGCTTGCAGAACGCCTTTACCGAGGTAACGGGATTTGTCTCCATCGCGAAGCTCAACTGCTTCGTGGGCACCAGTGGATGCACCGGATGGAACGATTGCGCGTCCGATTGCGCCGGACTCCAGGTATACTTCAACTTCTACTGTAGGGTTACCGCGGGAGTCGAGGACTTCGCGAGCGTACACGTCAGAAATAATAGTCATTTGTGATAATCTCCTTTAAATTTGAATTTATTTTTAATACGTTCAGAATAGTTCAGTTTCACCAGGCCACTCCGCACGCAGTACCATCTTCCGATCGCTGTTATCCCCTGATTCCTTTGAACTTATTTTTATAGGTTGGAATCATGTGATAAAGGCGAACGCTAACGCTTCTTCAGATTGGTTCTGCCCGCTTCGTTCCAGGTTCCACTCTGTCTTATTCGACAACCTATTAAAACGAATTATTTACGAGTAGCAATAACAGATGTACCTGTCATTTCTTCCGGTTTAGGCAATTGCATCAGGTCAAGGATCGTTGGCGCGATATCCGCCAGGATTCCGCCTTCACGCAAGGTAACGTTAGCATCTGTAACGATGAATGGAACCGGGTTCGTTGTATGAGCTGTGAACGGACGTCCTTTCTCATCGAACACCATATCCGCGTTACCATGATCCGCAGTGATCAGTACAACGCCGCCTTTGGCAAGTACTGCATCCACAACACGGCCCATGCACTCATCTGTTACTTCAACCGCTTTGATGGTAGGCTCCAGCATACCGGAGTGACCAACCATGTCAGGGTTAGCAAAGTTCAGAATGATGGCGTCATGTTTGTCTGCTTCGATCTCGCGAACACATGCGTCAGCCACTTCATACGCGCTCATCTCTGGTTGCAGATCATATGTTGCAACTTTTGGTGAGTTGATCAGTACACGAGTTTCGCCCGGAAGCTCCACATCACGACCGCCGCTGAAGAAGAAGGTAACGTGCGGGTATTTCTCGGTTTCTGCAATACGCAGTTGTTTTTTATTGTTCTGTACCAGAACTTCACCCAGGGTGTTGTCGAGGTTCTTCGGCGAATAAGCCACATAACCTTCAACCGTCTCACTGAACAAAGTCAAGCATACAAAGTGCAAGCCCACAGGGAACTTCGGACCACGATCAAAGCCGCGGAAATCCTGGTTCGTGAATACTTGCGACAACTGGATCGCACGGTCAGGACGGAAGTTGAGGAAGATAACGGAATCGCCGCTCTCTACCAAACCTACCGGCTCACCATCCGCTTTGACGATAACCGTTGGTTCAACGAATTCATCAAATACGGATTTCTCATACGATTCTTCAACCGCTTTGAGTGGGTCAGTGTATTTCGGTCCATCTCCATAAACGATGGCGCGGTATGATTTCTCAACCCGTTCCCAACGCTTGTCACGGTCCATCGCGTAATAGCGACCTTGAACCGTTGCGATTTGTCCCACACCAACTTCTTCAATCTTGGCGATCAGCTTCTGCATGAAGTCTTTACCACTGTCTGGCATAACATCGCGGCCATCCATGAAGGCATGAATATATACATCGTTCATTTCTTCTTTTTTGGCCAGATCCAGCATAGCAAACAGGTGGTCGATGTGACTATGTACGCCGCCATCGGACAACAAACCGTAGAGATGAAGCTTTTTACCGCTTTGTTTCGCTTCGCGAACCGCTTTGACAAGTGTTTCATTGTCATAGAACTCGCCGTCACGAATGGATTTGGAGATACGGGTCAAATCCTGGTATACGATCCGGCCGGCACCAATGTTCAGGTGACCTACCTCGGAATTTCCCATTTGCCCTTCTGGCAAACCTACAGCTTCACCGCAAGCAGTCAGCGTTGTATGTGGGAATTGGCTCATGAAACGGTCGTAGTTCGGTTTCTTGGCTTGCGCTACCGCGTTGCCTTCCACCGTGTTACGCAGACCAAAGCCATCCATGATGATCAATGCTACAGGTTTTGGAGCTGTCATCTTACTTCGCCCCCTCAACAAGCGCGATGAACGAAGCCGGCTGCAAGCTGGCACCGCCAACAAGCGCGCCGTCGATGTCGCTTTGTCCGAGGTATTCTGTTACGTTCTCCGGTTTAACACTGCCGCCGTATTGAATACGAACTGCATTCGAAACCGTCTCGTTGTACAGATCCTTCACCAGTGTACGGATGTAAGCAATAACTTCATTCGCATCTTGGGAAGTGGAGGATTTACCTGTACCAATCGCCCAGATTGGCTCATAAGCGATAACGACTTGTGCTGCTTGCTCTGCGGACAGACCTTCAAAAGCAGCTACTGTTTGCACTTTGCACACGTCTTTTGTTTGATTAGCTTCACGCTCTTCAAGCGTCTCACCAAGGCAGAAGATTGGAGTCAATCCGTGACGGAATGCTGCATGCAATTTTTTATTGACAGTCTCATCGGTTTCCGCAAAATATTGACGGCGCTCCGAGTGACCAATAATGACATAATCCACACCCAGATCTTTCAGCATTACACCGCTGATTTCACCTGTGAATGCACCGTTGTCTTCAAAATGAAGATTTTGTGCACCAATTTTGATGTTTGTGCCTTTAACGGCTTCTACCAGAGATGGCAGATTTGTAAACGGTGCGCAGATTACAGTCTCCACGCCTTCAACTTCCGCTTTTCCTTTAACTTCCTGAATGAAGTCATTGGATTCGGAAACCGTTTTGAACATTTTCCAGTTACCTGCGATAATCGGTGTTCTCATGGGTTTCAACTCCTTCATGCTATAGACTACTAAAACTTACTTGTCGTTCAATGCCACTACGCCTGGAAGTACTTTACCTTCCATGAACTCGAGCGATGCACCGCCACCTGTAGAGATGTGGTTCATCTTGTCAGCCAATTTGAACTTCTCAGCTGCTGCTGCGGAGTCACCGCCACCAATTACAGTGTAAGCTTCTGTCTCAGCGCAAGCTTCTGCTACTGCACGAGTACCGTGGGAGAATGGCTCGATTTCAAATACGCCCATTGGTCCGTTCCATACAACCAATTTGGAGTTTTTGATTACGTCAGCATAGATCTCACGTGTTTTAGGACCGATGTCGATGCCTTCCCAGTCTGCTGGAATGCCGTCGATGTCAACGATTTGTGTGTTGGCTTTCGCACTGAAATCGTCAGACACTACGATATCTACCGGCAGGTAGAAGTTTTTACCCAGTTTTTTCGCTTTTTCTATGAAACCAAGAGCAACATCAAGTTTGGATTCATCCAGCAAGGATTGTCCAATTTCATGTCCTTGTGCTTTGAAGAACGTGTAAGTCAGACCGCCACCGATGATCACGTTGTCTGCAATGTTCAGCAGGTTGTCGATTACATCGATTTTGTCCTTAACTTTGGATCCACCAATGATCGCTGTGAAAGGACGCTCTGGGTTGGAGATTGCTTTACCCAACACTTCAAGTTCTTTCTCCATCAACAAACCGGACACTGCTGGAAGCAAGTGAGCGATTCCTTCAGTCGAAGCGTGTGCTCTGTGAGCCGCGCCAAACGCATCATTAACGAAAACGTCAGCCAGTTCAGCAAATTGTTTTGCCAGTTCCGGATCGTTTTTCTCTTCGCCTGCGTGGAAACGAACGTTTTCAAGCAACAATACGTCGCCGTTGTTCAGTTCAGCGATTTGAGCTTTAACAGCGTCACCAACAGAATCGTCAGCTTTAACGACTGTTTTACCCAACAATTCAGACAAACGCTCAGCTGCCGGAGTCAAACGCAAGGATTCAACCACTTCGCCGTTAGGACGACCCATGTGGCTTGCCAAAATGACTTTAGCGCCTTTTTCAATCAAGAAGTTGATTGTAGGAAGCGTTGCACGAATACGTTTGTCATCTGTAATTTTACCATCTTCGAGCGGCACATTGAAATCTACACGGACAAAAGCCCGTTTTCCTGTCAATTCGATATCGCGTACACTTTTTTTGTTCATCTGTATTTCCTCCGCACCCATGTATTTGGTGGACCCATCAAGGGCTGAAATCCCTTGTCAATCCTGGTGTTTTTGAGAAATTTGCAAAATATTGATATATAAAGAGCGGAAACAATATAGCATCTGTTTCCGCTCTATGTTATTGCAGATATTACTTAATCATTTTTGCAAAGTGCTCCAAAGTGCGAACCAATTGTGCAGTGTAGGACATTTCATTGTCATACCAAGCTACAGTTTTAACCAATTGTTGGTCGCCAACAGTCAGAACTTTAGTTTGAGTTGCATCAAACAGGGAACCGAAAGTGATACCTTGGATGTCGGAAGATACGATCTCGTCTTCAGTGTATCCGAAAGTTTGTGGGTCGGAAGCTTCTTTCATTACTGCGTTAACTTCTTCAGCAGTAACTTTTTTACCCAGAACAGTTACGAGCTCAGTCAGGGAACCAGTAGCTACTGGTACACGTTGAGCTGCACCATCCAATTTTCCTTGCAGTTCTGGAATTACCAGACCGATTGCTTTAGCAGCACCAGTTGTGTTAGGGATGATGTTTTCAGCTGCTGCGCGAGCACGACGGAAGTCACCTTTAGGGTGTGGAGCATCCAAAGTGTTTTGGTCGCCAGTGTAAGCGTGAATTGTAGTCATCAAACCTTGAACGATTCCGAATTTGTCTTGCAGCGTTTTTGCCATAGGTGCCAGGCAGTTTGTTGTGCAAGATGCGCCGGAGATTACAGTTTCAGTACCGTCGAGGATTTCATGGTTTACGTTGTAAACGATGGTTTTCATGTCGCCAGTAGCTGGTGCGGAGATAACAACTTTCTTAGCTCCACCTTTCAAGTGTTTCTCAGCTGCTTCTTTCGTTGTGAAGAAACCAGTACATTCCAGAACGATATCTACGCCCAGGTCGCCCCAAGGAAGTTCTTCCGGGTTACGGTTAGCCAATACTTTAACTTCTTTGCCGTTCACTTTGAAGAAGCCATCGTGTACTTCAACATCGCCATCGAAGCGACCTTGAGTTGTATCATATTTGAGCAAATGAGCCAGCATTTTAGCGTCAGTCAAGTCGTTGATTGCTACTACTTCAATGCCCTCTACATTTTGAATACGGCGGAATGCCAAGCGTCCAATACGTCCAAAACCGTTAATACCTACTTTAATCATGAGTAAGTTCCTCCCAAGTTTTGATTAATTTTTTTATGAAACTTATATATTCAAGACAGACGGTAAAGTCCGTCAAGACAACAATAGTTGTACTGCACAATAAACCCTATTCCATTTCAGCAACGATGACTTCGGCAGCAGCCTCATCAATAATCAGAATATCTTCCTGACCAAATCGTAACACGGAATGTATAGCAGCAGCTTTGCTTTTGCCACCTGCAATTCCAATCACGACATCAGTTCGTTCAATATCCTGAAGTCGCATTCCCAGTGTAAGCATGGTATGTACCACCTTACCCTGATCGTTAAAGTAATAACCGAAAGATTCAGATACGGCTCCTTGCTCCTGAAGTTCATCTATGATCTCCGTCGCAAGTTTACGTCTTGTCGCCATCTCCACGGCATCACCAATGCCATGAATAACAATGCGCGATTGCCGAATCAGCTGCAGAATCTCCTGAACACTGGGGTCCTGGATTAATGATTCATAGGCATGATCACTTAGCAAATCCGGTACATGCAGGAGTTTGTATTGCGCTCCTACCCGTTTTGCCATTGTAGATGCAATCGTATTCGCCTGAATTTCAAGGCTTTCTCCAAGTCCACCGCGTGCCGGTACGAACCAGACACCTTTGAGCGATGTTGGCGGAGTCAGTTGCTCTGCGACTTCAGCCGTTGTTGATCCGCCAGTAACGGCCACAACGTCGTTGTCACTCATGATATTGCCAAGAGCCTTCGCTCCGGCTCTGCCCAGTTCCCTTTTGGCAAATGGAGAAACATCCGAATCACCAGGAACCACAACTACCTTTTGCAGACCGTAGGCTTGCTTGATGCGCTCTTCCAGCTCGGATAATCCGAACAACTCTTTGGCTACGGGCTCTAACTGCTGCAGCAAATCATACCCTGCCTCGCTGATCTTCATTCCTGCACTGTCAATTTCAATAAGTCCCTGAGCCTTTAACAGATCGGTCTCAGCCCTCAGAACCCGCTCGGTCATCTGCATGGAATTAGCTAACGTTCTCCGTCCGATCACATCCGATAACATGATCTGTTGCAGAATCGTATACCTCTTTTTCAAGACATCCATGAGATCAGGCAGAAGCTGCTTTTGTACTTCTAAAATCGTTCGCATGCTTTCCACTCCCGCAAGTTCTCGTTCCAAGCTCTCTTTCGTGGCCCTAAAACGTCCCGGGTTAACTTTTTAAGTCCCACGTCTATTCTACCTAAAACTGACGTGACATGCAAGTGTTTCAACGTCTTATTTCGACACGCATTCAGCGTTTGTACGCGCCTAATTTCACAATCCCAGACTTCCATGATCAAGGACTAGCTCACGCATACCATATATAGAAGAAACGAATGAATTCCGTCTACATATCGCCCAGAATCGCATTTCTTACGGCGTGTCCAAAACCTCTAATAGCATTTACTTAAATGCACTCTTTATCCACTCTTCTTCATCATGATCATTTTTGGCTTAATCCAAACTACATCTACAATGAACTGCTTGCAAATAAATATCTCATGAGCTATAATCATTATTGCTGTCACATAATGTGCGCCCGTGGTCCAATGGATATGACGTAGGCCTCCGAAGCCTGAGATCCAAGTTCGATTCTTGGCGGGCGCGCCACTTTTTATTTAACAGCTCATAACCCTTTTAACCAATGAAACCGGAAAGGTTTCTTTTTTTTGCAAGTTAGTTTGACTTTCTTTGACTTTTTGTTTGGAATTGTTTATTATGTGGGTAATACGGTAACAGTTTAAGTATAAACACCAATAACATTTACATTTCCGAGGAGGTTTTTCACGTGAGTTTTATTCCTATGGTCGTTGAACAGAGCAACCGGGGTGAGCGCGCCTATGACATCTATTCCAGATTGCTGAAGGATCGTATTATTTTCCTTGGTAGCGATGTTAATGATGTTGTGGCTAATGCAATTATGGCACAGATGTTGTTCCTGGCTGCGGAAGATCCGGAGAAAGACATTCACTTATACATCAACAGCCCAGGCGGATCGATTACAGCCGGTATGGCCATTTACGATACAATGCAATTCATCAAACCGGATGTATCTACCATCTGTGTAGGTATGGCGGCTTCCATGGGTGCATTCTTGCTGAATGCCGGTGCAAAAGGGAAACGTTTTGCGTTGCCTAACAGTGAAATCATGATTCACCAACCACTTGGTGGTGCTCAAGGTCAAGCTACCGACATCGAAATTCGTGCTCGCCGCATCCTGAAAATGCGTGATACCTTGAACCGCATCATCTCTGAGCGTTCAGGTCAACCGTTGGAGAAGATCGAGAAAGATACAGATCGTGACTACTTCATGAGTGCTGCTGAAGCTGCCGATTACGGTATCATAGATAAAGTTATTGAAAACGTAGGTTCCCAAGGCATCTAATTTGCTGCCTGGAGGCAAGCGGTAACTTCACAGGGCGGGCTTCACCGATATAGGTGAGCCCGCCCTGTGCTATTTTCAACTAAACAGGCAAATATCACAACCGTTAGTGGAGTGCGTTGCCTGAATAAACAAGAATCCCCTCTCATCCTGCTTTGACGGGGGATTCTTGTTTATTATTTTTCATGAGAAGAATGTGATATAAGTGCTCTTGCTTAAAAGTTACCCTACGCGAACTTACTTGTCTGATGTTACGTTGCTAAACGGCTCTGTGCCCTTAGGCAGAACTTCCTTGTAAGTGAACTTCATTTCAGGAAAGCCTTCCGCGTACGCTGTATATTCATACAACTGGAAGAACACAACTACGCCCGTTGGTGTCACATAGAAATCCTGGTCTTTATTTAACCCTTTGTAACCTTCCAGGTATCCACCGCGGGCTTTCAGCTGCTCTCCCACTTTTTTACCCAACGTCTCGCGCATGGTTTTGTTATTTTGCAGCACATCATCTAACGTAAGTTCCTTGCCTGTGTCCAGTGCAAAGGTGTGGCCGGTACGAGTCGTCATGCCATGTGCTCCTGCATAGTCCTCATAACGTTGAGTGATCAAACCTAGCACACCGTTCTCATTGTAGGTCACGACATACGAAGTTTCAAAAGCATAAGGACGGTTGGCTGTTGCCCCGCCAAATTCAGTGGTTTGTTTTTTGAAAGCGGCAACAGCCGTGTCCACTTCATCTTTGAGCACTTTGTTGATCGCTGCTTCGGCCTCTTTGCTCGCAAGTCCACTCACCTGCGGATATTGTACATCCACCTCCGCATTTTTAACTGTCACATTTACTTTTGTCGATTTTACCTGCACATTATTTTGTTTCACTTTGCTTAGGGTTAGTGTTTTTGTTTTGGCATCCCAGCTGCCCTGTACACCCAGATAGTCTCTCATTGCCGAGAACGGGATATATAATCGACCCTGAATCAATTTTGCTTCCACCTGAGGGTAATAACCGTTAATGTACACGTTTGGCTGTCCATCCATCAGGCTAACAGTCATCGCATTGTTGGCTGCTGTTACCGTATATGACTTGGTTTTAGCATCATATTTCAACGTACCGCCCGCTACATCTTTGACCGCTGTCAGCGAGACCCAAGTCGATCCACCTTGAAGAAGTCCTTTTTGAGTCAGTGTTTTTCCACCCGATTTCAGCGTTACCTCAGCCGGGGTTGTCACTTTCGAGGATACAGAAGCCGCCTGTACCGAGCTATCCTGCCATACCGAACCACTACCTACAATAATTCCTGCTGCAAGCAACGCACTTGTCCATTTTTTCCATGATGTCATATATAAAACTCCTCTCTGAATTCACAATTAGGGATCATTGCGTATGTAATCTTGACCTGATCGCATATCTCATACGCTCACCTCTTTATTATAATTAACCCAATTTCGGAAAGGTTTACAGCTCGAGTTACAATGTTGATGAATATCAGACGCAAAATATAAGGGGATATGACCTTTTTGTCACGAACAACTATACAAAAAAGATACCAATAAACAGCATTTCACGTTGCTTCAAAAAGGTACACATCTATCTAACTTCATTAAAGTTTGCTTTTCCAACAAAAAAAGACTCTGTCCACAGGACAAAGTCTTTGTCATTATTTCGTTGTACCCTTTAAATGACACTTATAAAGGTTACTTGAGTTTACAATCATTAGTTCGATCTTATTTATTTCATTTCATACGTGATATTCAGGATTGTGCTTACTTTAACCTGGCCTGTTTCAATCTCAGTGCCACCTGCTGTATCTGCTGCTTTGGACATCAATGACTCACTTGCATAGAACACAGGTACATTCGCATCGCCTTGGCTTACGGAAAGAACAGCACCCAGTTGACGTTTAACCGCTTTTGCAATGGCGCCAGCTTTCACATCTGCATTGGCAACAGCTTTCTCAATCACTTGGGACTCATAAGTTTCCGGATTTTCTACAGTAAAGCGCACGTTCTCAATATTGTTCGCACCCGCACCTGAAGCAGCATCAAGCAGTTCGCCGATCTTGTCCATCTGACGATACGTGACTGTCAGTGTATGATGCGCTGTGTATCCTTTAATTTGTTGTCCGTCTTTTTCGCTATACGTATAGTTGGGTTGTACAGAGAACTGACTGGTTTGAATGTCGTCTGCACTGATCTTCCATGTATTCTTCAGCAAGTTGGATACTTTTTGAACTTTGGCAGCATTCGCTTTTTGAGCAGATGCAGCTGTCTCTGCAGTACTGTTCACACCAATGGACAGATAAGCAATATCAGGCTTCACCTGAATCTCACCTTTACCCACGACATTAATCACATTCTGTTGTACGCCTTGAACCTCTGCAGCATAAGCATAGCTCCCTGGCGCAACCCAAGCGGTTCCTCCTACAAGCAACGTACTTGCCACCAGCACTGCACCAAACGGTTTCATCCATTGTTTACCCATCACGATAGCCTCCTTATGTGTTAACATCTCAAACTTTAATCGATTTGATACCTTAACAGACGGGACAAATTCCATAATGTTGCACTTGACGATAGCAAATACCTCAATAACGCAAAAAAGCCCCTTTCGGGACTTCTTCATTGGATTGATCATATCTTATTGGTTTTCGAGCTCTTCCTTGCTTACCAGACTAACTAAAGCGTTTACAGCCTGTTCGGCATCCGCGCCTTCTGCACTAATCTGGATTTCCGTACCTGTGCTAATCGCAAGGCTCATGATCCCCATAATACTTTTTGCATTAACTTTTTTGTCGTCCTTCTCGACGAACACTTCAGACGAGTACTTATTCGCTTCTTGAACGAACAGTGCCGCAGGTCTGGCATGGAGACCCGTTTTCAAACGGACAACTACCGGGTGCTTTGTCATGGAAACTTACCCCCTATTATGAAATCTGGACATTAAATACACAATTATATTTATACAACATTATACCATTAACCCGTGCAGGACACTAGAAGAAAAAACTTAGGGTGCTTTGAAGGACATTATCTTGCCCGATTTCATCTTGTACAGAGCCCATCCCAATGTCCTAAGTAAGTCTTCCAGATCCTTTACGTCTGACTTTCCCCACCTTTTCTGTTCAACAGAAAGAGCGGATCTTGTTAATTTACCCTACTCCGCCTTAACCATAACGTTCTGTGCGCACTTTCTCAGCCAGCTCATCAATTTTGCGAAGCCGATGGTTCACTCCCGACTTGCTAACTGTACCTTTAAGGAGTTCGCCCACTTCCTTCAGATTGATATCCGGATGAGCCAGTCGAACCTCCGCCACCTCGCGAAGTTTCTCAGGCAGTGATTCCAGACCAATTTCCTTTTGCAACAAACGGATATTATCGATTTGTCTTACCGCGGCACCAATGGTTTTATTCAGGTTGGCAGTCTCACAATTGACAATCCGGTTAACGGAGTTGCGCATGTCTCGCATAATTCGTACATCTTCAAACTTGAACAAGGCCTGATGAGCACCAATGATACTTAGCAGCTCAATGATTTTCTCGCCTTCCTTAATGTATAGGATGAATCCTTTTTTCCGTTCTATACACCGGGCATTAAGATGAAATTCATTGGCGAGATCAACGAGTGCCTGACAGTGCTCCTCATACATGGACGCAATCTCCAGATGGTACGAGGACCCTTCCGGATTATTAACCGATCCACCAGCCAAAAATGCACCGCGAAGATAGGCCCGTTTACAACAGTTCTGCTGAAATAGCTCCGTATTAATGCCTGGCGTAAACAGAAAGCCTTCCGATACAATGTGAAGATTATTGAGAATCTCCTGTACCATGGTTGGAATACGAACAATATATACATTGTTCTTTTTCAGCCGCATTTTTTTGCGGACCAGTAATTCCGTATGCACTTGAAAATGCTTTTTAAGCAGAGAGTATGCCCGTCTTGCAATGGCGGCATTCTCCGTCGAAATATCCAAGATCACTTTTTTATTCGATAACTGCACTGCACCAAGCATACGGATGAGGGCTGAAAGTTCCGCCTTTTCGCAGCACGGTTCGCTCTCGATCATGGTTAACTCTTTTTTGGTCTGTGCTGCAAACGACATGGGACTTCACCTCTTCCGTAACATCCAATTTTGTACCAGTTGGTAGATGTGATGACTTAACTTGTCGGCATCATGACGCAGATAAGTCTTGAACAGAACAAGGGTATCTGCAACCACCTGATAGCCGGCACTTTCGAGTACATTCATATCCAGTACAACCGGTTTTGCTCCTTTTTCCGCATACTTATTCTGCACTTGCAGCGGAATATCACCATTATTTACGATAACGTAGTCGAAGAGCTGATGACCTATATGCTCGTGTACCGCCTTAAGGTGGTCACTTACCGTATAGTTATCCGTTTCGCCCGGCTGTGTCATAACATTACAGATAAACATCTTCACCGCATCAGCCTCTACCACAGCTTCTGCAAGCTTAGGCACAAGCAGATTGGGAAGAATGCTTGTATATAGGCTGCCTGGCCCGATCAGAATGGCGTCAGCTTGACGAATAGCCTCTACTGCCTCTGGCAACGGCTCCACGTGATCCGGTTCAAGGAAAACACGTTTGATGCGTCCGCCTGCCTCAGGGATTTTGGACTCACCTGTAATAATTGTGCCATCTTCCATCTCGGCATGCAACACAACGGCCTGCCCGGCTGCTGGCAATACCTCACCTCGAACGGCAAACACGCGGCTAAGCTCCCGCACTGCGGTCACAAAGTCGCCCGAAATATCCGTCATTGCAGCCAAAATCAAATTTCCCAAGCTGTGGCCTGCAAGCCCCGCGCCTGTATTGAAACGGTACTTCAACATATCTGAAAGCAATGGTTCTACATCAGCCAGTGCCGTAAGCACGTTGCGAATGTCGCCCGGAGGCGGCATCTGTAGCTCATTGCGCAGGATGCCTGAACTTCCACCGTCATCTGCAACCGTGACGATGGCCGTGATATCCAGCGGCTTCTCTTTCAAACCGCGTAACATCACGGATAATCCGGTTCCGCCGCCCATTACAACTATTCTCGGACGTTCTCTTCGTGGTCCGGCCTCTTTCATCCCTTCACCCTCTTCAATGACGGTCCCGGTCGGCGTCGCGATGGCTTACGGTGACAGCTTCTGTCTCGCTGCTTCCCAACATCTTGCCCAAATATTCCGATATCGCTACCGAACGATGCTTGCCTCCGGTACAGCCGATTCCAATAATAACCTGGCTTTTGCCTTCCTTCCGGTATTGCGGAATCAGGAAATGCAGCATATCCAGCAGCTTGGTCAGAAACGCCTGTGTCTCTGGCCACTTCATAACATATTCGTACACATCACTATTCTGTCCCGTATTCGGTCGTAAATGATCGATATAATGCGGATTCGGTAAAAAACGTACATCAAATACCAGATCAGCATCAATTGGAATGCCATATTTGAATCCGAACGACGTTATATTCACTGACAGCATTTGGCTTTCCAGATGAGAAAAGCGGGATATGATGCGTTCTTTCAGTTGGGCAGGCTTCATTGTACTTGTATTCAGTACCTGAGTAGCGGAGTTTTTGAGTTCCTCCAACATCTTGCGTTCCAGTCGGATGCCGTCCAGCGGCATGCCTTCAGGAGCCAGAGGATGTCTGCGCCTGCTTTCTTTGTAACGCTGAACAAGCACAGAATCTGTAGCATCCAGGAATAAAATTTCGCAATGAATGGTAAAATGATCTTTAATATAGTTCAAAGACTCGGACAGAGCCGTAAAGAATTCACGCCCGCGCAGATCGATAACCAATGCAACCTTACCAATCTTGCCGTTAGACTGTTCAATTAGTTCCGCAAATTTTGGAATCAATACCGGTGGCAGATTATCCACACAGAAGAAACCCAGATCCTCCAGGCTTTGTACTGCAATGGTTTTACCTGCCCCGGACATGCCCGTAATGATAATGAGCGTGGCGCCTGTGCCTGGTGAGCCTTCACCTTCAAGCATAAATGTCCCCTCCTTATCATATTGCTGTCTTCATATATTGTTACGAGGTTACTAGGAACGCAAGAGAAGACCTGCCGCACCCACAATACCTGCATTATTCCCAAGTGTAGCTTCCAGAATCTGAACCCCATCTTGCAACGGTTCCGGTGTCAGCTTAGCAAATACGGTACGTATTTCATCGAACAAGAAATTGCCCGCTTTGGACACACCGCCACCAATGATGAACATCTCCGGGTTAATGACAGCCGCTACAGTCGCCATGGACTTGCCCAAGTAGAATGCTGCACGGTTTACAATACGCTGTGCTACTTCATCGCCTGCCTTAGCAGCATCGAATACTTCCTTGGCTGCAATCTTGTCGACGAGTGCCAGTGACGTATGATCACCACGTTCTACGGCATCCTTCGCCATACGGATAATACCCGTTGCAGACGATACCGTTTCTACACATCCCATTTTACCACAGCCGCACTTGATGGCCTCCAGATCAGGTACTACACTGATATGACCCAGCTCTCCCGCCATACCCGAGAAGCCTTGATAGATGTTACCATTCAAGATCAAGCCTCCGCCGACGCCTGTACCGAGTGTATAACATACACAATTGTCTACGCCTTTACCGGCTCCTGCCCATACTTCACCCAGTGCTGCCACGTTTGCATCGTTATCTATTTTGATTGGCTTGCCCAGACGTTCTTCCAGAATCGAACGAATGGCCACATTCCGAAATCCGATGTTAGGGGCATGAACGATAATTCCCTCGCGTACATTCGTGAAACCGGCCACTCCAGCACCCACACCCTCAAGCTGTTCCCAACTGTAAGGTGATTCGGCTACGATATGTCGGACATACTTCTCGATGTTGGCGATGACCGTGTCTACGCCCTTATCCACTTCAGTCGGTCCTTCATACGTATGCATTAGCTGACCTTGTTCATCGCATATACCGACCTTGATTGCTGTTCCGCCGAGATCGACCCCAACGTAGATTTTCTCAGACATGCTGCAAGCCACCTTTATCTATCTAAAATAGTTTAAGTCCTACGTACCAACTATAATTGAAGGATACGCCTGGGTCAAGACGATAAGACCTACGAGACATCATGCTTTGATGGGGTTGTGAACCACATCACATAGCATTTTTGAATACGTATACAATCTCATTGCCTTCATTTATGAACGCACGCTTTATTCCTTCCTCCATAGCAGAGGAAGCCTCAACTCATGATATTGCATCTCCCCTCGTTCCATTCATAAAAGATAATCTTCGTCCCCTCATAATGGTGACTCGTCTTATGCACCCGCCCACCTGACATTCCCATACAGAAAGCGATCTAGTGACGGTAATTGCCAACAAAAAAGCGCCTTCCATGGTTGGAAGGCACCTTACTTTTCACAAATATCTGAAGTTGTTCAATTGGATTAAACTCAGCCATTCTTCAGCTATACGTCACAGCTTCGACTCCACACGTACCGGCTCTTCTGTCTTCTCCATCTTGTTCACATCCAGAATATCGAGCAGGAAGACAAAGATCGGAATACCAATGATCAGTCCCCAGATCCCCAGGAAGTGCTGTGACAGAATCAGTACGATAAAGGTATAGAACATCGGCAATTTGGTCTTGTGTGCCATCAGTTTCGGATTCAGGAAGTACGTCTCCAAGGCATGAATCACAATAATCATAATAATCACAATGATGCTTAATTTCAGTCCACCCATCTGATACCCAATCAGACAGAGCGGTACAAGCGAGATGATAACCCCCGCAACGGGAACCAGACTGAGCATGAACACCAGAATGGTCAGCGCGAACAGATATGGGAAGCCCAGAATCCATAAGCCCAGGATCGTCAGCACTGTATTGAACACCGCAATAAGAAGCTGTGCCTCAATGACTTTACCAAAAGAAGATACGAATTTGTCTCCCAGATAAGCTACTTCATTATAGAACCATCCAATTTTACTTGTTTTGAACTTGGACGTGAACTTGGATATCTCCTGCTTCTGCAACAAGAAGAACAGACTCAGAATGATAACAAGCAGAATAAATTCCAGCCATTTGCTCAAAGCGAAAATATATTTCAATGCATCATTGGTGTAATTTTTAATATCGAAGGATTGAAGATAGCCCGCAATTTTGGACGCAAAATTGTCGCCGTCTGCACTATCCAGAAACTTCATAATCTCGTTCGTCAACTGAACGACCTGATCCACGATCCGTGGTGAATATCTGGAGATGCCAAGCACAATGACTGCGATCACAATCATATAGAGCAGGATGACCACAACTTTATAATTGATCGGAAACAACCGATTCAAACCACCTGTAATGAAATGCTGTAACCTGTTCATGACATACGTCACCAGGAACAACAGCAGAATCATGTGCAGCATACTCCCCATACTGAACAAAACCAAACAGAACAAGAGCAGGATCAAAAATCGTCTCACTGTCGCATTCTGCAACCAATCTTTTATCATTTCCCCCAAAATCTTCACCTCACAGCTAATATGCCCCATATGTATACGAACTCATGCCCACTGTAGTTTCAAAAAAAGAGAAGCCTTCCGGCTTCTCTCATTTCATGAGACTTCCCGTTGTCTCTTATTCCTAGCTTATGCCTAACCATATGCATGTCATGCTTATTTATCCAGCGTTTCGCTCCAATCATGGACAATGCTTCCTTCAAGGAACTTCTCACAATCCATCGCGGCCATACATCCAGAACCTGCAGCCGTAATAGCTTGACGATACTTGGTATCCTGAACATCACCACAGGCAAATACACCAGGAATATTGGTCTCCGTCGTTCCTGGTTTAACCACAACATAGCCGTGTTCGTCCAGTGTAATCGCATTACCCAGGAATCCGGTATTCGGTGTGTGACCAATGGCAACGAACACGCCATCTGCTTCAAGCAACTCTTCCTGCCCCGTCTCGTTGTTGCGCACCTTCAGTCCTTTGACACCCATAGCTTCCGGTACGACTTCGAGTGGAGTACGGTTCAGCGCCCACTTCACCTTCTCATTGCTGCGAGCCCGATCCTGCATAATCTTGGATGCACGCAATTCATCCCGACGGTGAACCAATGTGACGTCTGTTACAAAACGAGTCAGGAAGCTCGCCTCCTCCATCGCAGAGTCTCCACCGCCCACGACCACGATTTTTTTGCCGCGGAAGAAGAAACCGTCACATGTCGCGCATGTGCTTACACCACGTCCCACATTTTCCTGCTCGCCCGGAATACCGAGATAACGAGCGGATGCACCTGTGGAGATAATGATCGATTCAGCTTCCAGTTCACCAATTCCTCCAACTTTGACCTTGAAAGGCGGTTTGCTGAAATCAACTTCTTCCACCCAACCATTTTTGAATTCGGCTCCAAAACGTTCAGCTTGCTTACGCATGTTGTCCATCAGTTCCGGACCCATGATACCTTGCGGGAAACCGGGGAAATTCTCAACTTCCGTTGTCGTCGTCAATTGACCACCCGGCTGAAGACCTTCGATAACCAGTGGTTTCAGATTAGCACGAGCCAAATATATCGCTGCTGTCAGACCCGCAGGTCCCGTTCCGATCACAATCGTTCTGTATTTAGACATATAGATACAGCCTCCTTAATTAAGGTGAGAATGTGTTGTACTAGCGATGAACTTGCCAAGATGATATCCTACAGGCATTTACGAGGCCCATTCGTTAAGTTTACCCGTTTTCCCGGTTGTTGTATCCTTCACCTCATGATGTCTTTCTGAAAACGAGTGAGGGCCAACTTTTTTATACAAGTGGTGGATTGCTGTTACAGACCTTATGAATCTGTTTAGCATACTTGCTAACTGTTGATGCCGATATCCCATACCGCTCAGCAATGCTTTGATAGGTAACGGGCCGACTGTGATTCTTCGCTGCCAAATATTCAAGTCCCGCAGCCCAACCCTCAATCTGTTTCGTGCCCGGAACCTCCGGATGTACCCGGGACACATAATCGGTCCAGAGCCGTTCCATCTCTTGCTGCAACTCAGCCTTCGCTTCAGACATCTGTAACGCACGATCAACAACAGCCTGCCAATGGGAGATTGAGCCACTATCCGATTGTTCTGATGTGGATTGAACCTTCCCAATGGACTTCAAGGCAACAGGAGAAAAGGGACGAACCACCTGAGTATTCCGATCCTCATCTTCAGCCGATTTCAATCCGCTCAGTACATCTTGTGCTGCCTTAAGCAGATCCTGTTCTTCTCCAGGCTCTTCAATGAAGGATTGCAGAGCCTGCTGCACCTCATAATCACCGATCATTCCAAGCGCATGAATAACCTGTAGCTTCGTTGCCCGATCACCATGCCGCAGTGCCCAGAAGAACGATGAACGAATCAGTGGATCATTCTTCATTTCTTCAGGTATGCCGTTACCATAGTTCTCCCACTGCCTGAACTGCTCATCAAATGGCAGATGATAGTGATAACTTAGCTTCTCTGGCTCTTGTTCGCCTTGTTTTACAGCCTCAAGACCTGACAGATAGTATCGGGATACTTCGGAACCCGGATCAAGCTTGGACACATGATGCCACAGACGCTCAGCAGCATCATACCGTTCTGTATTATAAGCCGCCACTGCTGCATAATGAGCAAGTGCCGGATCAGCAGCTGTCTCTTCGTCCTTGAGCAAACGCCGGAAGTGAATATAAGCCGTATCGTGTTGGCCCAGAATTCCCATCGTTGTCGCGAGTTTGTAGACTTGCTCGTGCTGGAACGGCACGATGACCCGCAATTTTTTGATCAGAAGCAGCACTTGATCAGCCCGGTTCTCATTCTGATGGAAAATGGCCAGATTACAGAGTGCATGCAGATTCCCCGGCTCCTGTTCAAGCACTTCGGCAATGGTCCCTTTTGCTTTGGAAAATAGACCCATATAATAGTAGGCGAGTGCCAGATTGTTACGGGCAGCCAAGTAATCAGGATAATCAGAAGACATGCCTTCGAGCAATTCAGCAGCCTGTGCAAATTTCCCTTCTTCCAGCAGTTCCCGTGCCTGATCGTGCTCCACTACACCTTTGCGTGATTTGATTCGATTCAGTTTGGTCGGACGATCCAGCTCATAATACAGAAGCTCCATCATCTCTTCTGCCTCCGTCATGAACTGGCCCTGGGTGTCCTCCTCCAGATAGGTAACAAGTGCTTGCTCGGCTTCCTCAAACCGATCCATATTTGCATAATTGTTCGCCATATAGAAATAACATTCCGTCATCGACGGATCTACCACTTCCAGCACGTTAGCCAGAATGGCATTGGAGGCTTCGTAATCCCCCTTCTCCGATAATATACCCGCCATATTACAATGATTCACCGGATTTTCCGGTTCGTATTCAACAGCTTTGCGAAAATATTTTAATGCCTTGTCGACATGATTACGGTCCAGCGAGCGGACAGCTCTTTCAAAGAAGAAAGAAGCATCCAAGTGAATCGGTATAATATTGGCAAGGTGTCCCTCAGCCCGCACTAGCTTGCCCTTCATCTTCCAAGGCACCTCCTCTTTGCATTTCATTCATACTCTTCAGTATACCACATCTTAAGGCCCACTTCTCAATATGTAGTTTCATGTCGTTTATGAAAAAAATGCAAAAGAAGATGATATTCCATTTTGCGGAAACCTTTCACCTTGGAGAGTTGTTTATTCTATGAGAACCCGCCCTAGCACACATCATTATTATTTTAAGGAGTTGTTATATTGATAACCTCAAAAATAAAACCACTTGTATTCATCTTGATATGCTTGTTTGCTCTGAATGGATGTTCCAAAGATATAGAAAACAAAGAAAATAAATTCACATTAGATGATGTGCTGAAAGTGCTCGAGTCTCAAAACTTGAATTTAGTGTCCTTTGGTATAACCGGGTATCCTTTGAAATTAAATGATGTTATACCTGAAGTGTACTCAATTGAAGCGTCAGGGAAAGAAGATCCGTATAGCCCTGAATTTATACATTTTTATATTTTCAATTCTGATAAGGATCGCGTTAATGGGACCAAAGAATTCAATAAGCACATGGAAAATGCCCATTTCACAACGTTCCCTTTTATATATGAGAAAGGAAATGTACTTATCGTCTACTGGAGCAATACCAAAGATAATCCTCTGTTCACCAAACCAATCGAAACAGCGTTAGAGCAACTGGAATGATAATAGTTCATATATTACTGGACTGAGTTCAACAGTGGGATATCATTTTAGAACATTTATTGCATTCATTCTTAAATGAAAAAGACCGAGCCCAAGGGTTCGGTCTTTTAACGGTAATGGCTTAAAGGATTGATTTAGTTCTTCAACGCCATCGAAGGCGAAAGTGAGATATGAATGGTTTTATCAAACGGCGTCATGAAATTGACCAGCACAACCTTGCATTTGTCCGGCAGTTTTGCCTCACGAACCGTTGCCGCCAGATGTCCGAGTTCGCCCCCGGTGATCTCCAGCCAGTCTTCTCCGCAGGTATAACGTAGGATACCGCCTTTCCACAAGAAGTGACCCTCACTCGTTTCAATCGCATCCTCACAGGTAAGCTCACCTTCACTTCCAAACACAAAGGACAATTGCATCATCGTATCCTCCGGTTCATTCCCAGTAAGATGCATCTTCCAGCCATTTTCCGTATGCAGCACTTCTGCCCCTACACGGAGTGTCTGCTCATGAGTAAGTTGACGACTCTGATGGGGTAACAAGTACCACGGACTTATGGCTGATGAAGCAGATTCCGGCAAAAGTTCCGTAGGAATCGGGCCGTAGTATCCTTTCTTCTGTTCGCCCGTCAGTTGATATCCCTCGGGCAGCTTGGTCATATTTTGCATGGGTATATACCCCGGATTAAAATAAGAAGCCAATTGCACAGCAAGCAGACGCACCTGACCATGTCGGAGTGCAAAGAAAGGCGGCACTTCTGTCATTACGGTTACGCTTGTCTCACCATTACGGATTCGGGCCACAGGAGCACCAAAGTCCGTGTGCATCCGACTGTGAGAGATTCGTCCATGATGTCCAGTCGAATCCATCTGCCCAAGATACTGCTCGCGTGCAAAGTGTTCATTCAGTATCATCTCGTAATTTTCCGGGAGCGAATCCTTCGTACCACTGGTTTGTTGAAGATCAGGTTCCAGCAACAATCTAACGAGAGCGTTGACCGAGCATACGCCCGGGTCCGTTAATGTGCTATCTGCCCATGTTGCCATGCCCGCAAAAATGGAGTCACCATCGATCTTTGCCAAGATCGCATATGGGAGATAATACGACGACAAATCATGGATACTCCCCAGATCCTGTCGACCAGAATAATCTGTTACAATCTCACCCGTGGGATGCACCAGATACACCATCATACGTAGATTTAGACGCACCGGCTCCAGCAACTCTGGACGATTGAGCAGACGAGCCGCATGAATGAGCATAATGTCGCTTACCGCATTATAGATTCCGTTGCTTCGTTCGGTCCACTCCCCATCGGGTGTAATGTCCATGCCTTCCGCCAGCCACTGCTCTGCGCGCTGCACAGCTTCCTCCACACCAAAAATGTCATGCAAGAAACCGAGCGCCGCGCATAGCACCCAGCGATGATTAGGCGTATGACAACCTCCTGTGAGCATGGTTGGGATTGTCCGTTCCAGAAATAGCTTCATATTGTTCAATACAGGTTGTAATGGCTCCCATTGTTGCTGCAGAAGAAGCTGATACAACTGTGAGTACCCCACAACAACAAATGCAGTATCGGGAGGGGAATGGTAATTAGTCCAGCCTGGCGATATTGAACCGTCTTCATGCTGGAAGCGAAGTACATATTCCGTAGCTAACAGCAGTCGATTTAACAACGCCTCATCCCGGTAATAGATGGAGTCGGGATTGGAGATCGCTGCGCCCCAGTAACACATATCCGTGGGCGTTCCAGTCGTATGGTTAACCCAGGCAACACCTGTATAGGGATCAATGGTCCCTCCATAGTAACGGCTTTCCGGGTCAAGCATCTGCCGGGATATGCCTCGTTCTACCGCTCTGTCATTACTGTCCACCAGTTGTTTGTACATGTGCAGTCCCCTCCATACCAATGCATTCTCCCGATGTGCGGAGTATGTTGCTTCAGCCCTTCAATTCAGAACGGAAGCTTACTCATACCGCCCGTAGGTGAGTTCATTTTTTTCGTCAGTATATACCATATACCAACAAATGTCGCTAGAAAATACGTGCTTGTTTAACTACATATTTATGGTTCTTCGTCCCTGAGGAAACAGTCGTTGAACACATGCTGTGAACACCCAACTGTTTCTCACATCACCGTGCCTACTCTGTCACTCCAAGCTTCTTCATAAGCAAGTCATGACTCTCGTGGATTTCTTCTGCCTTACAGGCAGACTTCAACTCATACACTTTCACCTGTGCACGGCGAATCATCGGCAGATAGGCATCATAGAAGTTCATATCCTTACTGTGTACATACGGGCACCAGTGATCAGAGAGACCGAGTGTCTCATGAATATGCACCCCTACGATATCATCCATCAGCCCCTGCATTTCTCCCACACTGTCATATAGGCCCATTCGATCCATCATGATAGCATGACCCGTATCGTACCAGATACCAACCGGAGCCCCTTTGAGGGCTGTAATGATGGTCTTGGCTTCGGCAAGGGTAGGAATCTGTTGTGGTCTGGACCTCGTTTCGATGCCAAAACGGACATCCAGACCTTTGGCTGCCGCCCGATTACATACTTCATCCAGACTGGCGATAATTTTATCCACATACCTCGAACTGAGGGCTTCTCTCCGCTCCATCAATTCTGCCCATTTACTGCGATACTTCGGTGAATCCGGACCTTCCTCGTTATAGATCTTTCCAAGGTCTTTGCTGATATCTTCAGGAAAGGGGACCTCTCCAGGGTGCACAACAACAGCTTCTCCCCCATAACGCTGGGCATATTCAGCCGACTCTACCAACAATTCGATCGCCCGCTTGCGTTTCACTTCATCTTCAAAGCCGAGCAAGATGGAATCCGTTCCGTAATCGGGATCAGGGTCATGAGGGAAGGTATTGTGCACACTGGACACCCCAATCTCCCCGCGCTCGATCATCGGCTCAATCGTTTTGAGCATTTCTTTCGTTACATTATAATTTAGCTCCACCCGATGAAAGCCGAGATCCGCAATCTCCCGAATCATGTCTTCCCCGACATCATGCTTTCGGATATTCCAGCATGTCGAGAATGAGTATTCTCCCTTATCTCTTCCCTGCATATTACGTTCCTTCTCCTTCCCCAATTGTGATGTTTAGCGTGTATAGAGACTACGAAATTACCCTTTAACCGCTCCCAGCATCGCACCGCTGACGAAGTACTTTTGCAGCCACGGATAAACAAGCAGAATAGGTACCGTTGCGAATACAACTGTAGCTGCCTTGAGACTTTCCGGAGTCAGTGGTGTGCGGTCAGCACCTTCCATCAATGTAAGCTCGCTCACCATGTTGTTTTGAACCATTTGGAAGAGCTTCAGTTGTAACGGATACAACTTGGGATCATTAATATACAACAGTGAATCCTGGAATCCATTCCAGCGACCAACCGCATAGAATAGCGCCAATGTGGCAAGTACAGGCATGGATAATGGCAGTATGATTTTGAATAGCGTGTGTACATGTGAGCTGCCGTCAATTTCTGCTGACTCTTCCAGACTTTCAGGAATGCCTCTGAAAAATGAGATCAGGATAATTAGGTTGAACGGACTCACCAGTCCCGGTAAGATCAGTGCCCAGACTGAGTTAAGCATATGAAGATCACGAATGAGCAAATACTCGGGAATCATCCCGCCACTGAAGAACATCGTAATGATGATGACATACATGAAGAGCTTGCGCCCTTTCAATTTTTTCTTAGTTAACGGATATGCAGCAGCAAGTGTGAATAACATGCACAACACCGTGGTTGCTACTGTCAGTACAGTCGTAAAGCCAAGTGAATATATCATGGATTGATCAGAGAATACTTGAATATACGCATCCCAGTTAAATTCTTTAGGGAAAATGGTCACTTCTCCCGAAGTAATAGCCCGGTTAGAACTTAGTGATATCGCAATGGTATGCAAAAATGGAGCTAGACAGAATATAACAAACAAACTGATAAAGGAGATATTAACGATATCAAAAATCCGATTTGAGGTGCGTTCACTCATATGCGCACAGCTCCTTTACTGATGGTCTATACATACAAGCCGATTGGCGTCTCTTCCGTTTATCTACAACCTACAAAATACCTTCACCCGTTGCTTTCTTCGAAATATAGTTAGATCCTAGCACGAATATGAGTCCTACCACTGCCTGGAAGAGTCCGACGACAGTTGCCAGCGTGTATTGTCCTGATTCAAGACCAACTCTGTATACAAAGGTACTGAGTACATCGGAATATTCACGCACGGCCGTATTACCAATGATATATGGCCGATCAAAACCGATGCTGACCATATGTCCGAGATTAAGAATGAGCAAGGTCACAATGGTTGGTTTAATACTTGGCAACGTAATATGCCAGATTCTCTTCAGTCTTGAAGCTCCATCAATCTCTGCAGCCTCAAACAATTCCTTGTTCACACCGGTTAATGCCGCCAGATAAAGAATGGTACCCCATCCTGCACTCTGCCAGACACCTGTGAACAGATACGTTACAAGCCATGGATTCTTTTCTGTCAAAAATGGTATTGAATTTAATCCCATGCTTTCCAGTACACCGTTAACCATACCGGATTGATTGCCGAACAATTGGTATACAATTCCTCCGATGATTACCCATGAGATAAAGTGAGGAATGTACAGAATCGTTTGCGATATTTTTTTAAACCATTTGAATCTAACTTCATAAAGCATGATGGCCAATAAAATTGGAGCAGGAAACGAAACAAGCAGGTCGAGGAAATTTAGCATGAAGGTATTTCGTAATGTGGTGTAGAAGTCCCGCATTCCAAATACTTCACGGAAAGCATCGAAACCGATCCACTCACTCCCGTTAATGCCCTGAAACAAGTTGAAATCCTTAAAAGCGATCTGAACCCCGTACATTGGGCCGTAACGAAAGATCAAGAAGTAGATCAGAGGCAGTGAGATGAGCGCATATAATTGCCAATACCTTTTCAAGTATGTGATGGTCAAATCGGTTTCCTCCTATCAACAGAGAAACGGCTGTGCCGCCCATACTGGCGGCACACGTTCCTTCCAAGTTATGCGGTACATTACATATTGATTTAGTAATCATAAGATGAACCTGCTTATTCAATAAAGCTTACTGAAGTGCTGCTTCAAGCTCTTTCTTCAGTTCTGTGCCACCCAGTGACATAAAATCATTCATTTCTTTTTCGTATACTGCTTCGAAGTCTGCCGGTTTAGCCATCGCAGTTTTCACAATAAGCACTTTCAACTTATCATTTAGCGCTGTACCATATTTAGATTCTGCTTCAATTGGTTTGCTGAAGATAACCGGACCAACCGTATCCGTATTAGCGATATCAATGGACTGTCTCATCAGCTCTTGGTTACGTTCTGGGAAGCCTGCAATCCATGCGGCTTCATTGGCTGCCTGATCTCCAACAACTTTACCATTGGCAATAATAGCCATGTCTCCACCGTTGTAGATACGATCTTTGACATCCTGTGGTGCATCATCTTTAACAACTGGAACACCATCAACCATATCGTAATTTTCACCTTCGACACCCGTGTTTATCTCTAGCAAGTTCGTTCCAGAAGCCATCCAGTCCAGGTATTTCACTGCTTCAACCGAACGTTTGCTGCTTTTTGGAATCATGATGTACATACCGTTGCTACCATAGCGTGACTTGATGTGTTTATTGTCCACATTCGGGTTGGTGTAAGCGTCAACTGCTATAACTTTGCTATCAGGTACATTTTTGGACAAATTATCAAGCATACCATCTGCATACAGAATCTGACCTACATCCTCAGACATGTAGCCAACATTACCGTTCTGGAAGTCTTTGACCAATTGCGTTTTTTCTTCATCAAGACTGAAGTCTTTGCTGATCAGACCTTCATTGTAAAGCTTGTTAAGGAACTGCATCGCATCTTTGAAGCCATCATGCAATGGTAGCTCGTAACGCTGGCTGTACGTAAGCCCATCTTGTACGGGTTTAATAAAGGAGTAAATCAATGTTTCATACTGGGCTGGGGCAAGTGCCATACCCATTGGGATGTTTTTGCTGCCCAGATTACCCGGATCTTTCTCTTTAAATGCTTTCAGCGTTTCGTAAAGCTCATCGGTTGTCGTTGGAGCCTTCATTCCAACTTTGTCGAGCCAATCCTGGCGGATATAAGAATTGTAGCGGGAAGTAATGGCACGTTTACCCGGAATAGCGAATTGCTGACCTTCAAGCTGACCAAATTTCAACAGGTCTTCGCCGAGATATTCTTTTAAGTTAGGCGCATGTTCATTAAGAAGTTCACCTACTTCAGTTAGACCACCTTGCTGAGCATAGCGGTAGAACACACTGGAGTCGTATACAAACACAATATCTGGAACGTCGCTGGGACTAGCCATTAACACGTTGAGCTTAGTTGTTTCTTCTGAACGTTGAACAGGTACGAATTGCACATCAATGTTATTCGGATCGCCGAATTTCTCTTGAACAAATTTAGTTAAATAGTTGTTAGTGATCGTATGTGGAGAAGGACTGTTACCACGATCGAAAACCTCCACTTTCAAAGTAACACGTTCACCATTCGTTGTTGCCCCGCCTTCTGCTGATTCTTTTTCTGATGCAGACGAGCACCCCGCAAGTAAGGACACTCCCATTACCATCGTAAGTGCCAGACCCATCCATTTCTTCTTACTCCCCTTGGTTGCTTTTCCAATCATTTTGTCATCCCCTTTTACTTTGCGTGAATGTTTAAGGCTTGCTCCGAGTATTCCACATCTTCCCGAACTCTAGCAATAAACCACTTTCGGAAGCGCTTACAAACGGATTATGGTTTATATGCTACGCCTATTTTCGCAGACTGATTATTTTCCCCAAGCGTTGCTGCTCTAGGCTTTGATGGTCCTCAAGTCTTCACAACTTGAAACTGCCTGTCCCCATTCGGATAAACCATTTTCACACACTGCCTATATTCGTAAACATGGAAAAACAGGAATATATGCTTGCTGTCCTGCGAAAACAGTTGCATACGATCCTGGTTAGCGGAGAACTGTTCAACGAAAATAGGGCGAACCTCTGCAAGTCTGCTCTCCTAGTGGAAAGTGACTGCATGAAATTCACCCTGTTTTATCATAATGTACAGATCTCAGAATATGTTCATCATTGTGTTACTCTTCGGGTTCTCGATGCTCACGTTTTAAACGACGATAATCTCCTGGTGTAATACCCGTTACCCGTTTAAATACACGTCCTAATGTAATTCCATTTGCATACCCAACCTTCAGGGCAATATCCTGTAAAGAGTAATCGGTATTGAGCAGAAGTTGCTCTGTCTCCTTCATGCGAAGCTCTGTTACAAAATCAACAAACTTCATGTTGAATTCTGTCTTAAACAAATAACTGGCATGTTTGCCCGTAATCTGGAATCGGTCGCTCAGATGTTTCAATGAAAGATCAGGATTGGCAAACTGTTCTTCGATATATTTTTTCATTTCGTTAACCATGGCTTTGTAACTCTTGGTTTCCGTTACGGCCACATACGTTCTGAACAAATCCGTCAGACCATCGAACAAAAGACTTTTCACATCCGTAAGCGTCTCGGCCTCTTCCACAGCACTTAACCATCTGTTGATGTTTTCTTCGGACAGCTCTTCCTGAAGCCCTTCCGACATCATGGCTACCTCCCGGCTGAGCATCTGCAACATGGCTTGAATCAGAGAACGAATCTCGTCATCCGGCAGTTTGTTCTGTTCAAATGCTGTAAAGATCTCCTCCAGCTGTTCCCGCCACTGTCCACTTGACATCCGGAACCGCTTAACAAAGTCCGCAATCATCTGCAGATAGGTATAGGTATCCAGCAAAGGATGCTGTGGTTCGCCGCAGTCGGCTTGGCCGACATCTCCATTCATCAACAGTTTGCGTTGCATTACCGCTTCTGCGGCCGCATAGGAATCTCGTATTGTATCGATTCCCTGAGCCATAGGTCCAATGCCAAAGCTTAAGGAGATGCGTAGATTTTGTTCTACCCAAGATTTGCATTCCTCAGCTACAACACGAATCTGCCCAGACATGTCCAAGTTGCTCTCATTCTGTTCTTTGAACACAAAAAGGATTGCAATTCGATCTACACTAATCCATTCCGTCCAGCATTGTACTCCCGTATTACGTGACAGCTCTTGTAATACGTTCATCAAGGCAAACTTCAGCGTATTTTGTTCACCTCTCGTGTACCTCTCCTGAAATCCCTTCTCATAACGGTTAATATCTCCAACAACAACGACAAAGTGTGACAATTCATGAACGTCATCTAGTGGAGAGAGCTCTTTTAATTGTTCTTCTGCATTTTCGATATGTTCTCCATGTAACAGGGCATTGAACAACTTGCTGCGCTGCATGAGTACATTTTCCATGCTTTTCTTGTCATAATCCATCATATGATTAATCAGATTCTCAAGCACTCCGTCAATCATCTTCATCTCATCCGTCCGAGCACCCGAGGATTCAAACGCCCGAATCTGATGAGACTCAATTCGGTTCATGATGATCTGAATCGGTTTATAGTTACGGCGTGTAATATATACGATATACACAATCGCACAGATGACAGTCACAATCGCAATGATTACCCAAACATAAGATACGACAGATACCCAGCCAAATAAGTTGCCGGCCTTAATTCCACTGGATATGGTCCAGCCCAGTCTTTCTAGCGGCAGCCTATTCAATTCCTGACCGTCTATCGAGCCCTCTTGGTCCGAGTGTGCATTATACACAACCTTACCGTCCCGATCCATAATCGTCAGGAATGAGAGCTGACCATTAACCATACTATCTACACTTTGTTCAATACTGCTCATCTTAATATTTATGACTAATGTGCCCTGAGAACCAAAAGGCAAAGGCATATCCTTGTTCACGGTTAATACGCGAATAGGAGTACGTTGAACAGACTCCGTATCGAATTCCCGGACCGGCTGCCAGCCTGAACTAATAGAACCGGTACCCATCTGGTCAATCCATGCCTTATCCAAGAAACTTTCCGCTTCTCTGGAACCACTTACGGTCAGAACATGTTTATTTCGCTTGTCGTATAGATAGATGGATTGAATCCATGAAGACGAATTGGTTAGCTCCCGTAAGCTCTGTGCAATTGCATACACTGTGTCCGAGCTGGTCTGGTTTGTGTTATTAAAATAGAGCCTGTATGCCTCCTGACTCTGTACCGTTTCCAGGATGGATAGTTCAATACCCCTGATTGTGCGATCCACCGTGTCTATCATGTAGCTGGAGGAGATCCGGTCTGCTTTTTTGGTTTCCTCTTTAGAGATATCATTGATGAAAACAAACGCGATGAAGATGAGTATGCTCACCGTAAGAAAAAAAATTGGGAAGTATGAGAACAATAACCGGTAATACCAATTACGTGACAATAGACCCCACTCCTCACTCCACGATGCCAATGTTTTCAGCCGTGGTTCTACTGTTCAGCATCCTTCTCACTTAGAGACTGAACACTATATGATAACGCTATCATAACTGATTTATGTTATTATAGCACAAGCCTCTGAGCAGCAAAGCAAGAATTGAATTCCTAGAGTCAAAAACAAAAAAACCGTGCTGAGCAGACAACAACTCAGACACGGAACATTGAAAACGCACCTTCAGATCCTTGATACTTTAAATGCCAGAATCTTTAAATAACGTGGCCATGGAGCCACCATCCACAATAATGCGTACGGCGCGGGCCAGCATTGGTGCAACAGGTAACACTTTGAAGCATTCGGGGTGGTCATCTGGCAGTGCGATCGAGTCCGTAACTACCACTTCTTCAATAGACGGGTGATTCAATTTACTTACTGCCCCATCGGAGAACAATCCATGTGTTGCACATACATATACATTTTTGGACCCACGTTCTTTCAACCCTTCCACAACATTCAGAATAGTTGTGCCGGTGTCGATCAGATCCTCAATAATAATAGGTGTTCGTCCTTCGACATCACCAATGACATGGGTAATCACGGATTCATTATGGCTTGGACGTTTCTTGATCATAATGGCAAATGGAGAATCCAGACGATTGGCCAGCTTCTCTGCCATTGATGCTCGTCCCGCATCAGGGGAGACCACGACAGGGTTCTCAATGCCTTTGCTTAACAGATAATCACTGATCAGGTCCAGTGATGTCATATGGTCAACCGGAATGTTGAAGAAGCCCTGAATAGCCGCTGCGTGCAGGTCGATCGTTACCACCCGATTGGCGCCAGCCGTAGTTAAAACATCTGCTACCATCTTGGCCGAGATCGGTTCCCGTGGAGCGGATTTACGCTCTTGACGAGCATACCCGTAATAAGGAACAATTATGTTCACCGTGCGCGCAGAAGCCCTTTTCGCGGCATCAATCATCACAAGCAGCTCAACAAACAGCTCATTAATCGGATGAGACAACGACTGTACTAGAAACACATCACAATTACGGATCGTTTCTTCATAATGAACGTATATTTCTCCGCTCTTGAACCGGGACAGTTTGATCTTGCCCAGTTGTACTCCCAGCTTGTCACATACCTGTTCTGCCAGCTTAGGGTTCGATGAACCGGAAAAAATACGTAACGAATGCTGCATAATGCCCTCCCGAGGGTTGAAGCCCCTATATAATCCCTTATCTAAAAGGTTATTTCCTACCCTCATTATACTCTACTGGCTTATACATTTAAAGGAATGAACGAGCGATGACGCCCTTCAAAAACAGCAACTTCCGTACAACCCAATTCATGTAAAAGTGCTTCAGCTTCAGGCAAATAATCGCCCAGCTTCAGTGGGTCATGTGCATCAGAACCCATCGTTAATGGAATGCCCAATCGAATGGCCTCCGTCAGCATTCTGCGACTAGGGAACATCTCGGCGCAAGGCTTCGATAACCCGGAAGCATTCAGTTCCATGGCGCAGCCGCTTTTGGCAATTGCCTCCAGTGCTGCGTTCTCTAGTGAGATACGTTCTTCTGTTTGCTCCTCTGAAGGAACATAGCCAAACCGTTTAATGACATCCGTATGGCCCATAATATCATACATGCCCGTCGCAGCTGCCTTGCTTACGGCATCATAGTACTGACGATATACTTCAAGGATGTCTTTGCCCTCCCAGTGATGGGTCTGGCGGAAATCCGTAATGTCCCATTCTCCCAGGAAATGAACGGAACCAATCACATAATCCCATGGATAACGCTCAATGATCGCTCGGATCTCTGTTTCCCAGCCTTCAATATAGTCACCTTCCAGACCCACACGTACGTCAATCTGCCCACGATAACGTTCTTTCAGGGAGAAACACTCCTCCACATAACGCGGCAGTTCATCCATAGGCATCGCCATTTCCGGATAATATTGAGCCGGATCAACATGCAATAAGGGCATGTGATCGGACAATCCAATCTGGGATAGTCCGATCTCCACACCACGTTGCACATACTCTTCCAGTTTGCCAACGGCATGTCCACACCGCTCATGGTGTGTGTGATAATCTATACGCACGAAGCTCGCCTCCTAATCGCGGCGAGGCCGTTCATGACGGCGGCTCAGCTCTGACATAATATCGTCCAGCGGCAGCTTGCGCTCTTGTAACAGGACGAGCAGGTGATACATCAGGTCACTGACTTCCAGACGAAGCTCGTCATTATCTTTATTTTTGGCGGCGATGATCGTTTCGGATGCTTCTTCACCGATTTTTTTCAATATTTTGTCTACACCTTTATCAAACAGATACGTTGTATATGCACCTTCAGGACGTTCACGTTCACGCTCTGCAATAACCGATTCCAGTTCAGCCAATACCTCGAAGCGGCTTTCGGAATCGGAACTTCCCGAAGCAGATGCCTCACTCGCATTATCCGAACCCTTATCCGCCGATTTCTCTGGCAAACCAATGATTTCATTATGGAAACATGTTACCGCACCTGTATGGCAGGCAGGACCGTTCGGTTTAACCTCAACCAACAAGGTATCACCATCACAATCATATTTCAGGGAAGTAATGGTCTGCACGTTGCCAGATGTTGCACCTTTGTGCCACAGCTCTTGACGCGAGCGTGACCAGAACCACGTTTCACCGGATTCAAGCGACAACTTCAGAGATTCTCGATTCATATAAGCCATCATTAAAACTTCCCGAGTATCCACATCCTGCACGATGGCAGGAACCAAACCGTCACTCCAACGAATGTGTTCCACAACCTGTTCCAAGGATAACTGTTCCTTGATTTCATCGCTTACTTTAGTCACGGATCTCCACCCCTTGTTCTCTCAAATGTTGTTTTAGCGCCGGTACGGCGATTTCTTTGTAATGGAAAATTGTTGCGGCCAGGCCTGCATCCGCTTTGCCTGTGGTGAATACATCATAGAAATGAGATTCCTTACCCGCACCGCCCGATGCGATGACTGGAATACGCACAGATTCGGATACCGCTGCCGTCAGCTTCAGATCGAAACCGTCTTTTGTTCCGTCCGCGTCCATACTGGTTAGCAGAATCTCTCCCGCGCCTAATGTTTCAGCTTGCTTAACCCATTCCAGTGCCTTGATTCCAGAAGGTTTCCGTCCGCCGTGCGTGTAGACCTCCCATTCACCCCAAGCCTCGTTATACTTGGCATCGATTGCTACCACGATACACTGCGAGCCAAAGCGACGTGCACCATCGGCAATCAACTGCGGATTAAGTACCGCGGCTGTATTCACTGCAATTTTGTCCGCTCCTGCCCGGAGAATCCGCTTCATGTCCTCCACTTTGGAGATGCCTCCACCTACCGTAAAGGGAATAGCGATCTCGCCAGCCGTCTGCCGCACGACTTCTTCCATCGTTTCGCGACCTTCTACCGAAGCGGAGATATCGAGAAATACCAATTCGTCCGCGCCTTCGCGGTCATATAGTGCCGCCAGCTCTACCGGATCACCCGCATCACGGAGATTGACGAAGTTAACGCCTTTGACGACCCGGCCGTCTTTCACGTCCAGACAGGGAATGATTCTTTTTGCCAGCATGCTACCTCATCCTCTCTATCCGAATATCTTTACTTATTTACCGCACGTACCGCTTCAGTCAGATCAATGCTTCCTGTATACAGTGCTTTACCCACAATTGCTCCACCAACACCATCATCCGCATGACGACTCAGACGAAGCAGATCATCCATTACACTCACACCGCCGGAAGCAATTACCGTCCGTCCGCTTGCCTTGGCTAGAGACACAATCGCTTCCACATTAGGACCCTGCATCATGCCATCACGGGAAATATCCGTAAAGATAAACGTTTCTGCCCCATACGCCGCCAATTCCTTCGCGAGTACCTCTGCCTGTACTTCCGATGTTTCAAGCCATCCGCGGGTTGCCACGTAACCATTACGAGCGTCGATGCCAATTGCCACTTTGTCGCCGTAACGTCCCAGTACTTCCTCTGTAAAAGCACGATCCTCAATGGCTGCTGTTCCAATGATCAGCCGGCTAACACCCAGACCCAGCAATCGCTCTACATCCGCTACTGTACGAAGTCCGCCGCCTACCTGAACAGGTACGTTTACAGCCGAGGCAATGCGCCCGATCAGCTCATCGTTAACAGGATGACCTGCTTTGGCACCATCCAGATCCACCAGATGCACGTATGTACCGCCTTGCTTCTCCCAGGATAGAGCCACTTGAACCGGGTCGTCGTTATACACAGTCTCCTGATTATAATCTCCCTGCACCAGTCTTACACATTTGCCGTCCCGGATATCAATCGCCGGATATAGGATAAAAGATGACATACAAGGCCTCCTGAATATGAATTAGATTTGTACGCTTTCTATAGTTAAGAAGAGATGATTCGTTACCTTTGTACAGGCGCTCCTGTCAGAGCCAAAAAGTTGCCGAGCAGCTTCATGCCAAGCTCTCCGCTTTTCTCCGGGTGGAATTGCATGCCAAAGTTGGACCCGCTGCCTACAATGGCTGTCACCGGATGTCCGTAATCCGTTACCGCCAGCAGATCATCCCTGTTTTCAGTAAGCGCATGATAGGAATGCACGAAATAGACGTGACCTGCCTCAAGCCCCGTAAACAGCGGATTTTCCGCGTGCAGGAATTCCAAACGGTTCCATCCCATATGAGGAACCTTCAGTTCTCCTGGTGCGAAACGCACCACTTTACCTGGCAAAATATCCAGTCCCTCATGTTCGCCATGTTCTTCACTTGAGCTGAACAACAACTGCATCCCCAGACAGATACCGAGCAGTGGCTTGGACTCTGCAGCGGCTTCCTTCACCACCGTATCCAGTCCACTCTCCCGCAGATGAACCATCGCATCACCAAAAGCACCTACCCCTGGTAGAATGACACCATCTGCGCCAAGAATCTCTTCCCGTTCACTCGTGACCAGCGCTTCGTAGCCAAGACGTTCGACCGCTTTGCCGACGCTGTGCAGGTTACCCATACCGTAATCGACAATTGCAATCGCCATCGTCTACAGCACTCCCTTCGTGGAAGGCACACCCGTTACACGCGGATCAATCATCGTTGCTTCATCCAGTGCACGTCCCAATGCCTTAAAGATCGCTTCAATCATGTGGTGGGTATTCTGACCATAGTGCACAATGACATGCAACGTAATCCGAGCTTCCAGCGCCAATTTCCACAGGAATTCATGTACCAGCTCCGTGGAGAAGCTGCCTACCTGTTGGGAAGGGTATTCTGCACGATATTCAAAGTGAGGTCGGTTGCTCACATCAATAATAACCTGAGCGAGTGCCTCGTCCATCGGGACAAAAACACTGGCGTAACGCTTAATACCGCGTTTGTCACCCAACGCTTCTCGCAACGTCTGTCCGAGACAGATTCCGATGTCTTCAACCGTGTGGTGATCGTCAATATCAATATCTCCACGGGCCTGCACGTTCAGGTCGAATTGTCCATGCTTCGTGAACAGATCCAGCATATGATTCAGAAAAGGTACATCCGTTTCAATTGTGGATTGTCCTGTTCCATCAACATTAAAGGCCAATTGGATATTGGTCTCATTCGTTTTGCGATCAACCTCTGCTTGGCGCACTGCACCTTTGTTTTCAAGTTCCACACCATTATTTTGCTTATCCATTGTCCGATTCCGCCTTTCCTTCCTGTTCTAACCGTACAGCGATTGCACGGGCATGCCCTTCAAGACCCTCATGGCGGGCCAACTCTATAATAGCCGCTCCGTTCTGCAGCAGCGCTTCTTTACTATAATAGATCAGACTCGATTTCTTGATAAAATCATCCACATCCACTGGCGAACTGAATCGCGCAGTTCCATTGGTCGGAATAATGTGATTGGGTCCGGCAAAATAATCCCCTACCGGCTCCGAACTGTACGGACCAAGGAAGATCGCTCCCGCATTCTCGATCCGGCCAGCGTAAGCCATCGGCTCCTGCACCATGATCTCCAGATGCTCCGGTGCGAGCCGGTTCACCACATCGATTCCCTCATCGATGGAATCGACCACAATAATCGCGCCATACTGCTCTACCGAAGCAGCAGCAATATCGCGCCGCGGCAGCACTTCAAGCTGCCGCTGCACTTCGCCCTGCACGGCTTCCGCCAGCGTGGCCGAATTCGTGACGAGAATGGCCGACGCCATCTCGTCATGTTCCGCCTGCGACAACAGGTCGGCGGCGACATACACCGGATTCGCCGTATCATCGGCGAGCACCACGATCTCACTCGGCCCGGCGATACTGTCGATATCGACCGCACCGTACACCTCGCGCTTCGCGAGCGCCACGTAAATATTGCCCGGTCCACAGATCTTGTCGACCGGGGCAATGCTCTCCGTGCCGTAAGCCAGGGCGGCGATGGCTTGAGCGCCGCCAACCCGGTACATCTCGCTCACGCCTGCTTCCGCGGCAGCAACGAGAATGTACGGGTTAATGCCTTCGCCACCGTTGGTAGACGGCGGTGTCACGAGAACAATCTCCGGCACGCCTGCCACCTGTGCCGGAATCACATTCATCAGCACAGACGATGGATACGCTGCTTTGCCGCCAGGTACATAGACCCCGACCCGCTTCAGCGGCCTTATGACCTGGCCCAGCAGGCTGCCGTCCGGCTGCCAATCCATCCACGAGTTGCGTTTCTGCTTCTCGTGAAACGCACGAATGTTGGCGGCGGCTTGCCGAATCGCCGTCACAAAGGATGGCTCCACGGCTGCATAAGCTGCCTGCAGCTCTTCTTGCGGTACGCGCAATTCCGCGGCCGTCAGCTTCGTGCGGTCCAGCTGCTCCGTGTAACGCAGCAGTGCCGCATCACCCTCACGGCGAATGTCGCTGACAATGCGCCGTACCGTTTCATTTTGCTCTGGCGTCCCGTACTCCACTTCACGCTTCAGATCAAACTCACGTGCAGGTACAATTTTCATACGTACAACCTCCTTATCCCCTATAATGCCTACCTTATATGACCGATTCGTTTAAGATTTCTCTCGTTCCTTACTTCTATCGTTTCATTCTTTTGTTATTTCCGTTTTTCTCTATTCCCGTTCCTTGCTACCTTGCAGTCCTTGCTTATCTGTAGTTATCCCCGAAGGCTTCCCGCAGAAATCTCATTCGATGCCGGAATGACCTGCTGAAGTGCATCACACAAAGCCTGGATTCGATCATTTTTCATCCGATAACTTACCCGATTGGCGATAAGACGGCTCGTGATGTCCAGAATGCCTGTCATCTCCACGAGTCCGTTCTCGCGCAGTGTCTGACCTGTCTCCACCAGATCGACAATCCGGTCTGCCAGGCCAATCAGGGGTGCAAGCTCAATGGAACCATTCAGCTTAATCACCTCGACCTGCTGTCCCTGCTCTCGGAAATACTGTGAAGCGATCCTCGGATACTTCGTTGCAACACGTTGCTGGATGCCTGGCTTCCAGTCTGGAAGTCCGATCACAGACATACGACACTGGGCGATTCCCAGATTCAACAGTTCGTACACATCCCGATCTTCCTCTAGCAGCACGTCTTTACCCACAATTCCGATATCAGCAACACCATACTCGACATACGTTGGAACGTCTACTGGCTTCGCCATAATGAATTCCATTCCCGCTTCCGGTACTTCAATGACCAATCTGCGTGTATCGTCCACGTCTTCTGGAATATCAAGCCCCGCTTCACGGAACAATTTGGAGGCTTTTTTATAGATTCGGCCCTTCGGCATGGCCACCTTCAGAATATCCGACATCTCAGCGTCCTCCTTCTTCAGATCCGTAAGTAATAACCTGCTCAGCCTGAACGGTTGTTGCTCCAGCAGATACGGCACTTGCTCCAACCCCGTCTTCAGAAAGAAGGAGTGTCACTACATTTTGTCCCAGACTGCGTAATCTTGCCGCTTCCGTTAGTGCCTCGGCCCGACGTTTCGGGCTATATTGGATAAGTATCGGTTTCTTCTCTTCAATGGTAATACCGTGAACGCCATCAATAATCCGGTTGGTTTTCAGTGCGAACCCAGTAGCTGGCAACGAACGCCCGAATTGTTGTAACAGATTGTCATACCGCCCCCCGCTACATACCGGAGATCCCAGTTCTGCTGCATACCCTTCAAACGTCATGCCCGTATAATAGGAGAAATCCCCAATCATCGTAAGGTCAATCAGTACATGTTCGGATACACCGTACGCTTCCAACACTTCGAATACGGCACACAGATGTGCAATCGACTGTGCTGCTTCAGCGCTTGAACTTAGCTCTACCGCATGTGTGCATACTTCCTTGCCACCACGCAGACGCAGAATCGCTTCAAGCTGTTCTTTCAACTTGGGCTCCAGATTCAATGCTTCAATCGACTGACGATAGCCCACATAATCACGTCCAAGCAGCCCTTCCTTCAATTGCTCCTGCTCAGCTGTCTGGCCTGGAATGACTTCCTCCAGTAATCCGTTCAGGAATCCCATATGACCCATCGCTATTTTAAAAGAAGACACGCCCGCTGCCTGCAAAGAGGCAATCGCTAACGCGACAACTTCGGCATCCGCTTCAGGAGAATCGTCTCCAACCAGCTCCACGCCTGTCTGGAAGAATTCAGCCTCACGCCCAGCTTCCTCTTCAATGGAACGGAATACGTTCGCATGATAGGACAAACGCAGCGGCAACGGCTCATCTTTGAGCATGGAAGAAACGACGCGTGCAATGGGAGCTGTTAAGTCTGATCTGAGTACCAGTGTGGTCCCCCGGCTATTCAGCAATTTAAACAATTTGCGATCGGATGTAGAGCTTGCTACACCTACCGTGTCGTAGTACTCAATCGTTGGTGTGATGATCTGACGGTAACCCCAGCGTTCCATACATTCCAGTACATTCCGCTCAATCGTCCGTAGCTTGGATACTACATGTGGTGTATAGTCGCGAAATCCGGTCGGTTTTTCAAATCCTTTTGGTTTGGACATTGGTATTATTCACCCCGAGTCAGTAATTTAAGAGTGGTGCTCGTTCTATTTCAACAGGATTTATGTAGTGTAAATCCCCATCCTAACTTGTAACCCTGAATCATTGTATTGCTTCAAAAAGCTTTCAACTATTGATTTAGTTTGCCTTTATCACGTTTAATTTCTCCAACGTTACTTTCACATGGTAAAGTGCTAACAAACTAAAGGATATGGGATATGATAACATGAAATCCGCACTACCGTCAACAATACCAAAGCTCCATGACCCTAGGATGGGCATATCGTTTTGTATACACAACGTTACCTTTACCAATCGATATTTATATACGAAAAAAGCTGCCATAAGCAGCTTTTTATTTCGACACATCTTCATTGATTCATCTTGATTTATTACTTTATTAACTTAATGCACACTGCCCTGAGAAGAATCATCTGTATTAAAGACCGTCTCTTCCTTAGAAGCCGCGGCACGGGATAAATCACGGAGTGGATTACCTCCAACAAAAGCCCCTGGTGCAACATCCTTATGTACGACAGCCCCAGCAGCCACAACCGCTCCATCCCCTATGGTTACCCCAGGCAGAATCGTTGTATTCGCACCAATCAGTACATTTTCCCCGATAATCACCTCACCGAGCCTGTACTCCTTAATGAGATACTCATGAGCGAGAATCGTTGTGTTGTAACCGATGACCGAGTTTTCGCCGACCGTTATTTTCTCTGGAAAAAACACATCCACCATCACCATCAGGCCAAAGGCCGTGTGTTTTCCCACCTTCATACCGAGCATTCGGCGGTAAATCCAATTCTTCACCGATAGGATCGGACAGTAGCGTGACAACTGGATCCAGATAAAATTACGAACGCCCTTCCACGGACTCACTGTCTTGTAGATATGCCAAAGTGCATTCTGGTCCTCTACCGGATAGCGGGTTACTTTTCTCATGAACGTCCCGTTTCAACACCAATGAGTTTTAACAAATCTCTCATATCATGCAACATGTGATCTGGCCCATATCCACTTAGGATTGTTTCTCCTTTGAGAGACCAGGCAACTCCTGCCGAGAGCGCGCCCGCATTCTGTGCCGATTGGATATCCACTGGACTGTCACCTACCATTAGCGTTTTGGCAGGATCTGAACCCAGTTCCGCCATGGCTTTCAGTACAGGCTCAGCATGTGGCTTCGGATTCGTCACATCGGTCACGGTTACAATCGACTTCATATACTTCAGTAGGTCAAAACGCTCCAGTACCTTTAATGTAGAAGGACGAATTTTGGTTGTGACCACACCCATCACGATTCCAGCCTGATGCAGTGCCTCTACCACCTCAATAACATGTGGAAAAGGTCTAACCATCGCTTCATGATGGATGTCATTATAGGCACGATAACCTTTCACGTACTCGGAGACTTCCTCCTGGCCAGAAAAGGTGCGCATTTGCTGCTCCAGTGTGCCACCCATATGCGGAATGATCTGTTCCCTTGTCCATGGAGCTGAATGCTCCCATCCCCCCATGACATGCTGGAATGAGCTGATAATCAGCTCATTGGTATCAATAATGGTTCCGTCCAGATCGAACAATACCGTGTCAATCATGTTGCATTACTCCTTTTTATCATCAACTTGCTTCGGATCATCTTTGGCTGGAGGTGTTACCTTGCTCTCTTTGCCAGCAACTGTTCCCGTATGCTCCATATCATCTGGGGTAACTTTGGACGATACAATCGGATCACTGTAACGAACATCCGCTTTACCTGTCACTCTTCTCACCACAATGAATGCAACAGCAACAATAATGATGCCAATAGCGAGCAATTGCGAGATTCTTACGTTACCATAAGCAGGATCAAGATATCCTTGTTCGAAGCCCATTGCAGTCATTGGAGACCACAGCCCGTTCACTAACGAAGCAACCCATTGCGGAGCCTGGAAGCCCAGACTGTCCGTACGCAAAGCTTCAATGAAGAAACGACCGATAGAATACCAGATGAAATAAGACATGAAAAGTTCACCTGAACGGAGAAACTTCTGACGACGCAGAACCAAGAGCAAGACCAGGCCAACCAGACTCCACATCGATTCATACAAAAACGCAGGATGATGGAATACGCCATCTACATTCATCTGATTCACAATAAAGTCCGGCAGATGAAGCTTGTCTCTCAAAAATGATTCTTCTACAGGACCACCGTAGGCTTCCTGATTCACAAAGTTCCCCCAGCGTCCGATCAACTGTCCAACGAGCAGTCCAGGCGCACAGATATCGGCCATACGCCAGAAATTATACCCTTTACGACGGAAGAAAATTACTGCACAGATGATTGCACCAATAAGGGCACCATAGATGGCAATACCGCCATTCCATATTTTAAAGACATCCCAGAAATTATCCTTATAATCTTCCCACTTAAATGCGACATAGTAGATGCGGGCACCAATGATAGCAGAAGGCACGCCCAGCAGAACCATGTCCATGAACACTTCCTGTGGGATATTGTAGCGTTTGCCCTCCCGGATCACGAGCAGGAGTCCTATAAGTGCCGCGGCACCAAGAATAAGCCCGTACCAGTGAACCTTTAACGCTCCAATAGAGAACGCAATCGGGTTCAACAGTAATAATGTATCCATTCATTCACACTCCTATTTATTCAATCAATCGCACGCATGACGAATGGTTGGCATACACTGCGCCTTAAGAGAAGCAGTACATGTCAACCATTTATCTTCATTTCCTTGTATAAAATGTTTCTTAATCCATATCTTCCATATCTTCCGAGATGGTTGCTGTCAGCTTGTTCGTGAATTGCAGTGCAGCATTCAGACCCATCTGTTTCAGACGATAGTTCATACCGGCTACTTCAATAATAACCGCCAAGTTCCGTCCCGGACGAACAGGAATCGTAACAAGTGGCACATCCGTATCAATGATGCGTGTAGTTTCTTCATCCAGACCCAGTCGATCATATTGTTTATCCTGCTGCCATGCTTCCAGACGAACAACCAGGGTAATCCGTTTATTGTTCCGAACCGCACCAGCCCCGAACAATGTCATGACGTTGATAATGCCGACACCTCGAATTTCGAGCAAATGGCGGATCAGTTCAGGTGCAGTACCGTGCAGCTGAAAATCTGACGTTTGGCGGATCTCTACCGCATCATCGGCAATCAGTCGGTGTCCACGTTTAACCAGTTCAAGTGCTGTTTCACTCTTACCAATACCGCTACTACCTGTGATCAGCATACCTACGCCATAGACATCACAAAGTACACCGTGAATAGTTGCTGTTGGTGCTAATTTGCCTTCCAAAAATCCAGTGATCCGGCTGGACAAGATTGTTGTTGCCATATTACTGCGCAATACAGCCAGGTCCCGTTCTTCACTGATATCAATCAGTTCTTGCGGAACTTCCAGTCCACGCGTCACAACAATACAAGGTGTCTCTTCCGTACAAAGACGTTGCATACGATCACGCCGCTCTTGTTCAGGTAACATTGCAAAGAAAGCTAACTCCGTTCTTCCAAGCAACTGTACGCGTTCTTGTGGATGGTATTCAAAATAACCGGCCATTTCCAGACCAGGACGGTTTAGATCATCTACCGTAATGACTCTTTTCAGTCCGTGAGATCCAGAAACAACCTCCAACTGAAACTGCTGCACCAATTCGGATACTTTCACTTTTTTCGCCATTTGTCTCTTCCTTTCAGCATTCGCTGTGCCTCTATGTACATCAGATGGGGTATCAATTCTTTCCATTATTAGCGCATTCACAACATGGGTACAGATACATACCCTTTCAGCGGTCTATTCTCTCAGATTTATGAAGACAGACCTTCAAATAATCTTAAATGAATTCCGGGATGAATGCAATCGCAGCCTCCGACAACCCTTATTAACAAAAGTCTTATAATCGAAGTACAAGTATGATTGCCACAATCGTGATTTATCGGCTACTTTTCTGCGATTACAGATATTTTTCAGCCTGTTGCAAACTTCTATATTAAAGTCTTAAAAAAGCCCCTTCCAGCATTAACGGAAGGGGCTCTCATTACAATGTATAATTGCATTAACTGTCAGGTTCCATCGTTACCGAGGAATCCCAGTATTATTAGTCTTGAAGAAGTACGTTTACTTCAGTCTCTTTGTCAAAGATATGAACTTTGTTCATGTCGATGGCCATTTTAACTGTGGAACCATCACGAGTGTTAGAACGTCCGTCTACACGTGCGATTGTAGTATCGTTACCTACACCGCTCAAGTAGAGGAGCATTTCGTGACCCAAGTTCTCTGTTACATCTACGTGTGTAGAGAATACAGAGTTCGGGGATGCTTCCAGGAATACTGGCTCTTCGTGAATGTCTTCTGGACGAACACCCAGAATCACTTCTTTGCCAATGTATCCTCTAGATTTCAACACTTGTGCTTTACCTTGCGGGATTTCAACGTCCACGCCTGGAGCTACGAAGTGAAGGTTTGCACCTTGCTCAGCCAATTTACCCGAGATAAAGTTCATTGTCGGGGAACCGATGAAACCAGCCACGAACAGGTTAGCCGGCAGGTTATACAACTCTTCCGGAGAAGCTGCTTGTTGGATGATACCATCCTTCATAACTACGATCCGATCACCCATCGTCATTGCTTCGATCTGGTCATGCGTTACGTAGATAACTGTTGTTTCCAAACGTTTAGCCAGTTTAGTGATTTCCGCACGCATCTGACCACGAAGTTTAGCATCCAAGTTGGAAAGAGGCTCATCCATCAAGAAGACTTGTGGATCACGGACAATCGCACGTCCTAGAGCGACACGCTGACGTTGACCACCGGACAATGCCTTAGGTTTACGCTCAAGCAAATGCTCGATATCCAGGATTTTAGCTGCTTCACGTACACGTTTGTCGATCTCGTCTTTTTTAACCTTACGCAATTTCAAACCAAATGCCATGTTTTGATATACGCTCATATGCGGATACAAGGCATAGGATTGGAATACCATCGCGATATCGCGGTCTTTAGGTGCAACATCATTAACGACACGGTCACCGATATAGAGTTTACCTTCAGAAATTTCCTCAAGGCCTGCGATCATACGCAGTGTTGTTGATTTACCACAACCGGACGGACCTACCAATACCAGAAATTCTTTATCTTTAATGTCCAGGTTAATGTCAACTACAGTTGCTTTATCAGAACCCGGGTATTTTTTGAAAATATGCTCTAAACGTACTCCAGCCATGATTGTTGCCTCCTCAGAGATCATTTTGTAATCGAATACAATTTGTATTTTTATATTACCCTATCTGCATGAGGTTTGACTATTCGCAAACTGCACAAAAATATCAATGCTTTTTCGTCACTTTGTACATAAGCAGCAAAAACTGCACTAGAACAGCACTTTCGAAGTGCCTTACATCGTAACCAATCTCTTGTTTGATCTTGTCCAGACGATAAACCAACGTATTACGATGAATGAAAAGCCGTTTGGCTGTCTCGCTCACATTACAGTCCAGGCTAAAGAAAGTCTCCAGCGTAGCAAGGGTCTCACTGTCATTGAAGATTAACGTATCCTTGCCTGTTTCCTGTATAAACCGTATCCGTTGTGCATCTGGAATACTCGCTACCAACCGTTCCAAATGCAGATCCCATGGGAGATGAATATGCTGCGTAACATGGAATGCTCTCCCCAAGTGAACACTTTCTTTAAGAAGAGCTGTGACCCATACGATTTGTTGTGCGGGTATACATGGCAGGGAAGCAGACAGATGGAACACCCCAGCCCACTCACTGGCAACCAATTCATGCAACCCCAGACAAAAAGCGTTCAGAGAATCCTTCTTGGCTTCCGTTGTATCTTCCTCGGCTTCTTCTGTTACAATTTCTTTATCACCCATGAAAATCCATTCTTGCTCCCCTAAAGGAATCAAGACAATCTCCTCGCCAAAATAACTCTCAAGCAACTTATTGAGTTCCTTGGACCGTATGCGATGAGCATCCGGTGTATCCCCTTGCAGCAAGAACAGAATCTTCTCAGCATTCAATCCTGCAGGTGCCACAAAGCGATCAGGAACCGTTTCAGATTCCTTCTTGGTTGGTTCTTCGATCTGCTCTTTAAGCCAGAGACCCAATTCAGTCAAATATTGCTCCCTATCATTCTCATATACAACAGGCTGTGCCTCATCGGGTATTCCCATGTTAGCACGGATCAAAAGCTCAATAAATCTCCGTCTTTCGACAGTGATAGATTTTGCAGCACATCCCCAACATACCACGGTCTCTTCTTTTTCATTCATCCAAACCTTAAAAAATATACGCTCTCCCGTATTCAAACTGATCACATCGGATGAAGTGGGAAATGTAGATTGTTCAGACACCTCCTGACTCTCTTCTACATCACCAAAGGAATCTGAATTCTCGGGAAGTCCAGTTAGATTTGCAACCGACTGCGTCCATTCTTCTATAGTAATTTCATATTCGTCCAAGGTTGTACCTATAATAACTTCAATTTGCTGTTTTAAATCAGGTATGAGCTTCATATAATGAACGTCACCACTCTGCATGTTTTCTAATAGTTTATCATATCTTGCCCAGCATTAATAAATATCCTATTCCGTTATAATTGCATAACAAAAAAGAGCGACTAATCAAATTAATGATTAATCACTCTTTTCTTAAAGATGAGTCATGAAGGGCTCGAACCTTCGACACCCTGATTAAAAGTCAGGTGCTCTACCAACTGAGCTAATGACTCATAAAACTGGTGGAGGATGATGGATTCGAACCACCGAACCCGTACGGGAGCAGATTTACAGTCTGATGCGTTTGGCCACTTCGCTAATCCTCCAAGGATTAAAGGTGGCTCGGGACGGAATCGAACCGCCGACACGAGGATTTTCAGTCCTCTGCTCTACCGACTGAGCTACCGAGCCATATTTAATTTTTAGGATTAATGGCGGAACCGACGGGATTCGAACCCGCGATCTCCTGCGTGACAGGCAGGCATGTTAGGCCAACTACACCACGGTTCCAGGCATTAATGGTGCCGGCGAGAGGACTTGAACCCCCAACCTACTGATTACAAGTCAGTTGCTCTACCAGTTGAGCTACACCGGCGTATATGGTGGAGGCTGAGGGGATCGAACCCCCGACCCTCTGCTTGTAAGGCAGATGCTCTCCCAGCTGAGCTAAGCCTCCTGGGTAATATGGTAGCGGCGGAGGGGATCGAACCCCCGACCTTACGGGTATGAACCGTACGCTCTAGCCAGCTGAGCTACACCGCCATATTAATTGTGTCTTGATTGCTTGTCCATCTTTACCTAAAGATGGCGGAGAGAGAGGGATTCGAACCCTCGCACCGCTTACGCAGTCTAACCCCTTAGCAGAGGGTCCCCTTATAGCCACTTGGGTATCTCTCCAAATAACAATCTTCAACATCATTCAAGGATTGCTCC
>NZ_JBBOTQ010000005.1:0-449984 GCF_038005685.1 Priestia sp. FSL H7-0729 | reverse complement strand
TCCTGCAGCTCCGCGTGCAGGCTGCGCAGCAGTTCCAGGTCCGCATCGCCTGCGTGCGGACCTTCTCCCGGCGGCGCAGCCGGGAGCGGGTGATGCGGCGAGCCGCACACCGGGCATGGCTCGCCGTCACGCAGCTCGGCGCGCAAAGCGGAGGACAGCCGGTGCAGCTCCTGCTCACGCATCGTGCCACGCAGCTGTTCCTCCGCAAGGGCCAGCAGGCTCTGTTCGCGGCTGATGTCCTGCTCACAGGCAAGCAAGGCCTCAAGACCTGTTGACGCCTGTTCTACCAGATGCTGACGCTGATCATTCAGGCGTGTTTCTTCCTCAGCCGCCGCCTTCAGCTTGTCGGCTCCCTGTTCTGCCGACTGCTTATAGGCCTGCATGTCAGCCTTGTTTTGCTGTAACTGCTCCGCAGCAGTATCCACACGATGCTTCAGCTCAAGCGCAGCCTGAAGTTGCCTGCGTTCCTCTGACTTCACCTCATTTGGCTTGAGGCTCTCCTGTAGCTCCTCACGCCGTTTGCGCCCGCGCTGCTGCAATTCCTTTTCTTTCTCAAGCTGCTGACCCAGCGCAGTCTGTTCACCCTGCCCCTTTTCCAGCAGCTGCGCGAGACGCGAGCAATCGGCTTGAAGTCCGTCCCGTTCCCGTTGCAACTCTTTCGCTTGTTCGAGTTGCTCCAGACGCAGCAAAAGTTTTGGTTCTTCCTCAGTCATTTGCTTGCGTGCCGTCTCGGCCTTCTCCGCTTCCTGAACAGCCTGTCGCTCATGTTCCAGTGCTTGCTGATGAGATGTCTTGGCGGTATCTTGCCGCTGCTTCTGTATAGCCGTGGCATCTCGAACCGTCTGCAATGCAGGCAGTATGGCATCTGCCGCAACGGATTGTTTTAGCCGTTGTTCGCCTGCCTCTATCTGTGGTTCCAGTGCTTTCAGCTTCTGCTGTTCATCCGTCCGGGCCTGCCGTTCGTGACTTAACTCACGAATTTTGCCCAGTTGTTCAGCTTCCTTCGCAGCTTCATCCAGCGCTTTGCGGGACAATTCAGACTGCTGAACAGCGGCTTGAAGAAGACGTTTCGTCTCATTCAACGTTTCCTTCCCGGCATTGCCAAGCCCCTGTTGCTCCGCAGCAAGAGATTGGTGAACCATATCATTATCCTTGACCCGCCGACTTAATTTGATAGCCAACTGGTCACCATACTTCTCCAGATGGAATAATCGTTGTAACATCTGGCGACGTTCACTACCTTTGAGTGACAAAAACTCGGCAAATTTCCCTTGAGGAAGCACAACTGCCCGTGTAAAATCATCCATCTTCAAACCGATCACATCTTCAACGCAGCGATTCACATCTGCCAATTTATCGGCAAGTACCTGCTCTTCGCCATGGACCGTCTCTATGAATTTGCTGATCGTGTTACTTACCGACACTTCATTATTTCGTTTGAAACGTCGCTCAACTCGAAACCTTCGCGTGCCTTCCGCCGACATCAATTCGAATGTAAAAGCAACCGACAACGAATCCTCTGCATGATTCATGATGCCCTGCGTGCCGTTCACCGCACGTTCCACTTTGCCATACATGGCAAGTGTGATGGCATCAAGCAAGGAAGATTTACCACTGCCCGTAGGACCGAAAATACCGAACAGCCCCGTCTCCGTAAGCACGGTAAAATCAATCTCCTGCATCTCCCGATAGCTTTGCAGTCCGGCAACTTTTAATAGAATTGGCTTCATCTTTCCTCAACCTCCTCACGCACACCCGGCTCGTCTTCATCCACAAGTTCCAGGAAAAGCTGTACGAGGCTATCTTCCGGTTGGGCACCACCCGTCTGACGCTGATAGAATTTACGGAACAGCTCGTGAACCGGCAGCTCGGATCGTTGCTCCAAAAGTCCTGCAGCAGCCATCTCGGGATACACCGGTCGAATATGAATGATACCCTCATGTGATTTGCGAAGCTGCTGAATCTCCTTCAGGGACATCGCCTCGTCCAGCCACACTTCCATGTCGATAAAAGCTTGCGGATCACGTCCCTCGTCCAGCCAGCGATATACTTCTGGCAGACCACCACGTGCCTGCCAACGCACAAGCGGACGTCCGGACGTTAACAAAACTTCTTCTACCTGTGCAGCTCCGCCCGGTGCGAGATCAACCATCGTGACAGACTTGCTCTGTCCTGCTTCCGAGAAGCTATAGGCCAGAGGAGAACCACTATATCGAATCACACCGTCTCCTTTGACAGCCTGTGCACGATGAAGATGCCCTAGCGCCGTGTATTGTGCACCAGTCGATAAAGACGAAGGGTCCACCGTGTAGGCCCCACCGATCTGAATCGGACGTTCCGAATCACTCTCAAGTCCGCCGAGCACGTAGATATGGCTCATGGCCAAGTTCACGGTATCCGGGCGGAAAGAAGCCGACAGACGCTGCATTAACATGCCCACCCGTTGACTGTATGCCTGACGAAGTACATTTTCGTCTCCATCCGTTGTCAGTAATTCATTCAATCTGGCTTCAGAAGGATAAGGTAATGCCGCAATTAGCCCAGTCTCTCCGGTCCGCTTTGCATGTATGGTCACTGCTTCTGAAGTAGGCATACCTACGAGTGTGATACCCTGCCTGTTCACTAGTGGCGTGACAGAAGCTACACGCTCTGGCTGATCATGATTGCCTGCAATGACAACGAGAGGCCTTCCATGCTCGGTCAGACGCGCTGCTGCTTCGTAAAAAAGCTGCTCCGCCGCTGCGGGAGGATTCACCGAATCATACACATCCCCGGCCATCAATATGGCATCCGCCTGTTGCTCATCCGCCAGTCTGACGAGTTCATCAACGAAATCCTCCTGTTCACGCAGTCGACTTCGTCCCTCCAACGTTTTTCCCAAATGCCAGTCCCCTGTATGCAAAATACGCATCTTCCGTTCCACCCCTCTCCCATATGAAATCCATGGTTTTGAATTCCGATCCAATTCTTTGATAATTTAACTCTTTTATAATTTCACTGCATGTCCACCATCAAAAAAGTACAGCCATTTCCGATCCACTTTCCTACCTAATATATCTTCAATAGCCCGTCCATACAGGTCCAGCTGGAAGCGATAGTTTTTGGTGAGTTCACCCAAACCACCACGATGCTCCAACACCCGATCCGTCTTGTAATCAAGCAAGACAAGCTCGCCGTTCACCTCATACAAACAGTCAATAATCCCCTGTACAAGCACGGTTTCATTTTCAATCGTTGCCTTCATTTTGTTATCTATATTTAGTGCCTGCATATCTGAATTCGATGCCCGTTCATGTAACCATTCCACAGGAGATTGATGTGCCGGAAGCCCATATACAAACGGGATCTCCCGTTTTACCCAATCTGCACCCAACAGTTCTTTCCCTGGTTCTGTATCGAAAAATCCGACCAACTCTTCCGGTTCGATAGCCTCCGCATGATGGGACAGCAGAATCTGGAGCTTCACCAGTCGCTCAATGGTCTGCTCAATAAGCTGTGAATCAATGGCCGATCCATCTATGGGAAGATGCTGCATCAACGTATGATATACGTTCCCCCGTTCTGCTCCTGTCAGTTGGTTCTCACCCATAAATTTGGGACGACGCAGATGCAATTTGAATGACGTACCCGCAGATCCTGCATCAGGAACATTCACCGCACCGCTCGAATCTGACCTTGACCCAGTCTCATGCTCGTTCAATTCACTGGATAAGCCATGTAGGTCATGGCCTGCTTCATCTTTGGTGTAATTCATTCCTGGGGTGCTGTGATCCAATAATGTCTCGGATTGCTCTCCCAGTTCCTCCATTACCTCTACAGACTGGATATCCTGCATCGCAAGTAACGTTTTCAACTCCGTGACAGATGTACTGGCTGCCACTTGAGTTGCTGCTTCATAGGCATATGTCCACGAAAGCCGTTGATCAACCTCATGGATCAGCCGTGTCTCTTCTTCTTGAAGAGCTACCGTATCTGCACCTGCACCTGCATCTTGAATGTTTTGGTTAGCCGTATCTTGTGCACTCTTTGTCAACTCTTCTACAGTTGATAATGGAAGCAACTTTACAGGCTGAACCGCCTTTAGTGCAGCAATTCGTTCTTTCCGCACCACAGTCATCCCGTCTTCTTCTCCGAGTGTCTGATCCACCACATGGTCACGGGACACCTGATCAGCAGAGATTATAGAAATTGCCCATCGAGATTCATCCTCTGCCAGACAGGCTGAGAACGAATCATTGCTTCCGGCAAGTTCACGCAGCTCAGCCGCATCTGGATGTCTCATCAGGGATGGTCCAATCCAGTCCAGGTAGCTCCGTCCCGCAGCAAGCAGATAATCTGGCAATGCCAGTTCAGGACTGTCCTTGACCTGAGACCACGCCAACGCTTTTTTCGCCGCATCTTTTACAGTACCCAGCAAAATCATTTTCTCTTTGGGACGGGTCAACGCAACGTACAACACACGCATCTCTTCAGCAAGCAGTTCGAATTGAGCCCGACGACGAATCGCCAGATTCGCTAATGTAGGATAGGCAACCCGGTTCTCACGATCCACATACCTCGGACCAAATCCCAGTTCCTTATGCATGAGAAACGGTGCGTTCAAATCCTGCTGATTGAACATCTTGGATATGCCTCCGACAAAGACAATCGGAAACTCCAGACCCTTACTCCGGTGAATCGTCATGATACGTACAGCGTTGTCCTGCTCACCGGAACTACCCGCTACAGTCCCCAGGTCTCCCCCGTTTTCCCGCAATCTTGAGACATAGGTCAGGAAACGGAACAAGCCGCGATTTGCAGTTGATTCCTCGTATTGTCGTGCCCGATCGTACAATGCCTTAAGATTACTTTGACGCTGCAGTCCTCCGGGAAGACCACCAACCCAATCCAAATACCCGGTTTCCCGATACATACGCCAGATCAATTCACTTAGACTGCCTTGTCTTGCCTCAAGTCTCCACTGCTGCAATTGACGCATAAAACGAATTAACTTTTGCTGCAACTCCGAGCCTGAAATCTCCGTAACACCCATACCCTCGCCAGGATGTCCAGTAAAACCAGCATCTTGCATTCCATCTGTATGCACATCGAATTCATATCCATGGTCAAGAATCTCTGCCTCGACAGTAGCTGCTGTCTCCCGCTGTCCTTGTTCCATCTCTGACCAAGCTTCCGGCCACTGTAACTGGACGATATTGGAATCAGGATGATTCTCCTGCCCGGATTGTTGTAAGGCATTAGTGGAGGAATCGCCCCATTCTCCAGCAGCTGTTATAACTGCATCGTAGAAAGACTGTCTTTTGTCACCAAGCCGAATCTGTGCCAGTTCTTCTTCATCCAGTCCGACAATCGGGGAACGAAGCACGGAAGCAAGTGGGATATCCTGCCTTGGATTATCAACAAGCTGAAGCAGAGACATCATGATTTCCACTTCTGTAGCCTGAAAATAACCCTTGCTCTGTTCTCCTCCAGCAGGAATTCCCTGCTGTCTGAATTCCTCAATCATGAGCGGAGCCCACATCAAGGTCGAACGCAGCAAGATGACCATGTCACCGTAACGTGCCGGGCGCATCGTTTGCAGGGCTTTGTCATATACATGGAGGGCAGGTTTGTCTGTATCCCCAACCATCTCACGAATACGCTTTGCGATCGTCCTCGCTTCCAACTGTGCTGTTTCGAGTTCGGCACTCTCCAGTTCTGCGGAGACCGATACATCCCCATTCTCATCCGTGCTCTCTGTCAGATCCGGACCACCACCCTGACGATCGATCAGCATGAGTTCAGGTGTATACGCCTCATCACCAAGTGTTTCTGACGGGAAGGTAGCCCCATATGCCAGTTGAGCTCGTTCATCGTAAGCAATCTCAGCCACACCTTCGTTCATGAGTTGCCGGAATATCATATTGACCGAATGCACGACTTCCGCACGACTGCGGAAATTTCGTGCCAGATCAATACGTTGACCTGTACGATTCAGGTGATCTTCACCACTTCTGTCCTCAAGCGTGCTCGCTCCGTACTGGCGATACTTGTTCATAAACAGACCTGGCTCAGCCAACCGGAAACGGTAGATACTCTGTTTGACATCACCTACCATGAATCGGTTACCCGGGTTTTCTCTGGAGATCAGTTTCACGATATCTTCCTGAACCGTATTGGTATCTTGATATTCATCCAGCAACACTTCATCGAATCGCGAGCGGTACTCCATAGCCGCGTCAGAAGGCATCGACAGTTCAGGCGTTGAATCCTCATGTCGCAAAATGTGAAGACAGTAATGCTCCAGATCACTAAAGTCAACTTGCCCACGTTCCTGTTTAGCCTGTCGATAACGTTCTCCAAATGTACTCACCAGCCTCGAAAGTTCCTGCATGAGTGGTGCCGCCTGCTCCAGCTCCTGCCAGAACGAAAATGCACTTCTCCCGAACAATGAGCCTTTCAGATCGGAAACTGCCTTTTTCGCAGCCTCTCGGAGTTCCTTCACTTGATCTTGTAAAGCCGGGTCCGTTTGATCCTTTTTGCAGGGTTTCAGTTTGCCAAATGCAGCGGGTTGAAACACTTCGGGCAACCTTTCCCATGGCATAACCTGGACCGCAGACAACAGCTCCTCCACCATCACCAGATCTTCTTTTAACGTATCTGCATAAGGTGCAGGGCCTTCAGGCTGCATGGAAATATTGATGCCTTGACGGAGCAGTCCTGCTGCACCACTTAAAGCAAGAGCCGCATCACGCAAAATACTCTGAACCCATGCAGAATGTCCCAGCTCCTCCACACTTTCCACCTGAAAAGCGGATGCCATCTCTGAGAGCCAATGATCCGGCCAGGAATGGCTGCGGGAGAAATCATACAAGCGTTGCACCAGTCGGTGCATGGCATCATCGTTTCGTTCTCCACTGAACCAGTCCACCAATTCACGGAATGTGCTGCCTTCATCCTCTTCGCCATACTTTTCCTCAAAAAGTTCTTCCAGCAGTTCCTGTCGCATGATTTCCGCTTCATTTTCATTCAGGATACGGAAAGCCGGGTTCAACGGAATTTGCTGGTAGTACCGGCGAATGACTTCCATACAGAATGAATGCAATGTGGTTATGGATGCCCGCCCAAGCAGGGACAGCTGCTTACGCAAATGTTCTTCTCCCGGCTGTTCTTCAAGCGCACGTTCCAGTGCTTCCCGAATCCGCTGTTTCATCTCGGCGGCGGCCGCTTTGGTAAACGTAGCTACAAGCAAACGATCCACACTGAATCCTTGGGAGGGATCTGCGATCTTGCGAATAATTCGTTCAACCAGTACGGCTGTCTTGCCTGATCCTGCCGCAGCAGCAACCAGGATGTCTTCTCCGCTTTCGGAGATGGCACTCCACTGGTCATCACTCCAGAAGCTACCCTCCGGTTTGGGCATATTTGTCATGATGTTTCCCCTCCCTTAGTGTGAGATAACATATCCCAGATTTGCTGTTTGCCCGGTTTGGACAACAGGTTGTATTCATTTCCTTCTATATTCTCATCAAACTGACAAACAGGTTTATACGGACAGAACGTACATGCCACTTCCTGCTGAATACGATAAGGCTCAATGGCCACATCCCCATCCGTAATTCGGGTACCAATCTCACGGATATTACTGCGAACCGAAGCAAGCAGCGTATCCCATTGCTCTGGCGTAGCTACAGCAGCACTGCTATAAAAGCTTCCATCTGCCTTAAGGGCAACCGGAATAATAGCTGAATACCCCTTATCCAGAGTGTTATCCATTTGAGCGATTGCATCCCGATCCGCCAGCAGCAACCCTTTCATTTTGAACCGTTTCAGCAGTTCTTGTCCGGCCTGCTCCGATGTCATACCGTTTGCGGATTGCAGTAGCGGGTTATGCACATGGAAATACAACGTTCCTCCCGGCATCGCCGTTTCTCCGAGCCATTCTTCGGCAGCACTAAGCAGCACCTCCAGATAGGTGAGCATCTGCAATGACAGACCATAGTACACTTCATGTAACTTGAGGTCCGTCTGGCTTGATTTATAGTCAATGACACGTAAGAGCAGACCATTCTCGCCTTCTGCCACATCCACACGGTCAATCCGTCCCACAATCTCCATCACACATCCGTTCTCCAGTTCAAAACGGAGTGGCGGCAGTGTTTTATCAGGTCCAAAATCAAGCTCCAATCCGATCGGTTCAAAACTTCCACGTCTGGACTGTTCACCGAGAATAACGGATGCCCGGCTAACAATGTCCTTCAATTTGCGGAAAATATAACCGTATCGCTTGGTGCTTAACAAAATCTCCCCTTGCAGCTGTGGTGCAATCTGCTCCACGGTTTGCTCGGCTTCCTTACGGCATTGGTCTGGGGTCAAACTGCCCCAACTACGATTTTCTTCACGCAAACGCATAGCCAGCTGGCTTAGTGCAGCATGAAACAGTTGTCCGATATCAGGAGCCTGAAGGCGGTACAATTGCCGCTCTTTAAGACGCAGCCCGTGCGAAGCAAAATGAGAGAACGGACAGGCTACGAACCGCTCCATTCGCGAGACACTCGTCCTCACCTCTGTGCCATACAATCTGCGACTGGTAGCTGTACGTAGTGGCAATGCCCGATTACGATAAAAGATCGATCCCATCAACCGCTCCAGCTGAGGTCTGCTTTCCTCCTGAGATACATGCCAATTGTAGACCGCCCACCATATTTCAGGGATATCTTCTCCGCGACGCCATTTACGCAGTTGTCCAATGAGAGCAGACAAACTTTGACCTAGATGGGTGACATAGGACCAATGTGCTTCTTCCGAGTTCGCAACCGGTGGTTGAGCGAGTAATAGCTGTTCTTGTAGACCAAACATTTTCCGTACATGGCGGACAATCTCGGAAGGAAGCAGTGCTTTCCCCTCATCATCAGCCACCGGGTAACTCAGCCACAACTGGCTGCTTGCTGCTGTAAGTGCCGTATAGATTAGAAAACGTTCATCCAACATTTGCCTCGTTGCACCAGGTCCAAGCGCCATGCCTCTTTCCGTCAGTAACGCTCTCTCCAGTTCAGTTAATACGCCATCATCTTGAGGTACGGCAGGCAATTCACCATCAACTGCACCAAGGATAAATACGTATTTGATGTCCTGAAGACGTGTACGGTCCATTGAGCCAACCAAAACCTGATCAAGTGCTGGTGGTACCAGACCCAGTTTCAGTTCCGTCAATCCGGTCTCAATCATCCCGGCAAAAAGAGTGATATCCAGCCGCTCGTTGCCCATCATATCCACCATCTGATCCAATAGATCCAGCACTGCTCCCCACATCTGCCGATGTTCTCTCGACCGTTCGGGGTCACCTTGTGCTTTAGCTTCAGCAGACATGTTCTCCAGCTTCCATGGGATCTCGGCTTCTTCCAGTAGTCTGTATAATGCCTCACATTGGGCTTTCGCTGTCTTTGCCTTTTTCATCCGTTTCTCAAAAGCACCCAAGGCATCTGTAATGACCGCTCGACAACGCTCCATTAAAGAAAGCATTTGGTCCCGTCCTCGACTACGTCCATCCTGACCGTTGTCTTCAAGCGAAAGGCTTGGGACATACTTCCACGGTTTGCCGTCAGTCCAGCGATATCCATGAATACCACAAGCCAGTACATAATTCTCGAGCTGGTCCATATCTTCACGGGTGATGGAACCATCACGCGGAAGCAGCAGATCCGTTTTGACACAGCGAAATACATCCTCGTAACGCCAGTGGCGACGAACAATATCCAGTGCTGAACGGATAAACTCGGATAATGGATGATGAAGTTCATTTCTTCTGCGGTCCAGAAAGACCGGCACGCCATAATCCCTGAATAGCGGTTCAGCAATATCCGCGTAGGTATCCAACTGACGAACAAGCACCGCCATATCCCGATATCTCGCACCTTCGTTTTGTGCCAGGCGTCGCATCTCACGGAGTGCTCCCTCCATCTCAGCTCGACGGTTCTCCGCTGCAATCAGGCGGATTCCGGAATCAAGACCCTCACCTTTCCACCGGATTCGGCGGTCGAAACCAGCCTCCAGATGAGCAAGTCCCGGACGATCCTTGTATCTCGGTGGAATCTCTGCATCCAGCACGGTGATATCGCTCGGTACACCCAGTTCTTCAGCCATGCCTTTGAGACGCGCGTAGGCACTCGCCGTGGGATAGAACAGTTCCAGTTCTCCAGGCAGAGCCCCGTGATCATACGGACGATCCAATGTCAGTGCAATCGTCACGGAAGAGCACTGCAACATCAGGCGATCAATCACACTCATTTCCTGTGGCGTGAATCCCTGAAAACCATCAATCCAGATCTGTGCATCCTGCAGCAATGTACTTTCAGACAGGCGCTCTGTCAGTTCGGTCAACGTATCTTCATCATCAATATATAAATTGGTCAGTTCCTGTTCATAGTCACGATAGATCAGATTCAAGTCATGCAACTTGTCCTCCAGAATTGGTGAAGAGGATGAGGTATACCCTCCAGATAACCCTTCTTCCAGCAAAGATGGATCAACTTCATAACGTTTAAACTCACTATATAAGTCATTTAATTCGCCTATAAAACCCAGCTGGCTGCCGGATGCACCAAACAGCTTCAATTCTTCTTTACGGCGCTGGATGACTTTGTAGAGCAACATCTTTTTGCCTTCGGCTCCGATCGGAATACGAGCAGAACCGCCTGCTTCCTGCATTATACGGTAGGCTAATCGGCGAAAACCGAGCACTTCTGCACGCATGGTACCTTTAATTGCTCCAGAAGAGACCAATGCCTGCTCTGTTCGAAAAGAACTCTGTTCGGGAACGAGTAAAATCAAAGGTTTACCTTGCGGCTCCTTTTGAAGCAAGGATGTAATTTCCCGGGTAATCAGCGAGCTTTTGCCGCTGCCTGCCCGGCCAATAACAAAACGAACGGACATGTCTAATCCTCCAAACCACACGTACAAGATTTTAATTCCCAGTATAACATATCTGACTTGGTTCGGAACATACGTTTGCCACTATCCGGTAAAACCGGAGATCATCTCCGTTAACACAGTAAAACAGCAAAAAGCCCGCAGCTATCACACTGTGGACTTTTGACTTGATCTATAGATTAAATTAAAGATTATTTACACTTGCCACTCCGATGACAGAACAACCCTCCGATCGCTGTTATTCCCAGATTTTTTTGATTCAATTTTTAAAAAGTGAAAAAATCCGAGAATAAAGGCGAACACTCCGCTTCTTCAGGTTATTTCTGTCCTCTACGTTCTCGTGTAAATGTTTAAGTCCAATCTATACAGTTAAATTAGAAGGGAAATCATACAATTAATTCTTTTTACTGCGCACTTCGAAAATAGCAAATTTCAGGTAATGTCCTTCATCCACGCCCAAAATTTGCGGGTGGTCCTTACCTGCTGCCTTCCAGTCGATCAGACGAAGCACTTTACCTGCATCTTCCGCTGCATCGGCGATCGTATCCAGGAAGAGGTCTGGACGCATGTGATACGAACAGCTGGCTGTTACCAAATATCCGCCCTCATTGACCAGTTTCATTCCTTGCAGATTGATATCCTTATATCCACGGCATGCACCCTTGACCGCTGATTTCGTTTTGGCAAAAGCTGGGGGATCGAGGATAACCACATCAAACGTTTTACCGCCAGCTGCAAGTGCTTTGGAAGTATCCACTTTTTGTTCACCAGCACGCGCACGTGCGGTACGTTCATCCAGTCCCTTTACTTGTTCACGCAAGTACTGGAATGCATCAGCAACGACGAATTCAACCCGGTCAGTAAAACCATTCAGCTCTACATTGGTTCGTGCACTCTCAATAGCGTGCTCCGAAATATCAAGACAAGTTACTTTCTTGGCTCCATACTTGCAAGCATTTAACGTGAAGCTGCCCGTGTGTGAGAAGCACTCCAGTACGGTGGCACCATCCCAATAAGGGAATGTAACTACCTTACCGCTTTTATTCACAGGCAAGAGCTGCTCTGTGCCGTCCTGCTCAGTCGTTTGGAGTGTGATTCCACTCTTATAGCCCCAACCCTTCATAAGCGGTTCGATCGCTGCACGATTCTCACGTTGGTCGAAGAAGTAACCTGTCTTCTGTCCTTCCACGATGTCCACTTTAATAAGTAGTCCATTCTCGGTAACGGTGACATGTCTTGGGCATTCTCCATACAATGGACCTTTGGTCTGCTCCAAACCTTCCAGTTCACGAATCGAGACATCACTGCGCTCATATATGCCTTCAGGCTGCATTACTTCAATGAGTGCCTGAACGATAGCTTCACGGCAACGATCCATGCCAAGTGTAAGCAACTGTACAACGAGGATGCTGCCGAATCGGTCAACGATCAATCCGGGCAGAAAATCAGCTTCGCCGTACACGAGACGGTACGCCTCTCCATCCTGAATAAAACGTTCCCGATGACGCAGGCAATCGCGGAAACGCGCTGCAAAGAACGCCGTATCCATCTGTTCGGACTCCAGGGGTTGATAAGCTACAACCCTTACCGTGATCTGAGATGCGGGATTGTAATAACCTGTCGCCAGATAGCGACCTTGATGATTCAATACATTAACCAGATCTCCCGGCTCCGGGTTTCCGTCAACCGATGCAATTTCATTGTTAAATATCCATGGATGTGCATGTTCAAGCCGCTTTTTGCGACTGCGTTCGAGTGTAACTGATGGCAAGGTAGATCCACTTCCTTTAATTTAATAGTTCAAAAGATAGGTTAGGTGCAAAGGAGACGCTACGGCGACGAATTGTTCCTCTGATCGCTGTTATCCCCAGATTTTTTTGATTCCCTTTCTTAAAGGGGAAAATCCGGGGATAAAGGCGAGCGCTTCGCTTCTTCGGTAACAATTTCGTCTTCTTCGCTGCGTTTGCACGAATCACCCTATCTTTCGAATTGGGGTGCGGCAATTAAAATACTTACATTGAGGGAGGTTCGCTTCCTCTGAATTCCTTTAGGCTTGTCATGGTTGTCTCTATTTACTCATAGGATGAGGTAAGGAACCGGACGGAAGGAATGATATTTCTATGTTTAGAGATGTAATATTGCCCCTACTCTATGGGCTTATTATCTTTTTTGGTGGCATGAAGCTGATGGAGACGGCCTTGCAACGTATGGCTGGGCCCATGTTGGCAGGTTGGCTCAATCGCGCCACCTCTGCTCCATGGAAAGGCATGGCTTTCAGTGCAGGTGCAACGGCCTTGTTACAGAGCAGTACTGCGGTCACCGTACTCACCATTGGACTGGCGAATGCAAGATTAATTACCTATGGACGCACACTCGGCATCATCCTTGGCACCAACATCGGGACGTGTTTGACGACGGAGCTGGTGGGACTGCAGATCGGACGTGCTTCCCTGCCGCTACTTGTCCTGTCGCTGACCGGCTGGGCCATGTTTGTTGTACTTGGTGAACGCAATCTGGCCGCTCCTGAACGCACGCGCCGGACTCTGTTTAACATCCAGTACAGCTTCCTGGCAGCTGCGGGATTTGCACTTGTCATGACAGGCATACAGGTGATGCAATCCATTGCATTGCCACTGCGGAGTATGGGTGTATTTCAATGGTTTCTCGACCGCTCGGCCGACAGCCTGTGGTGGGGCTTCCTGGCAGGCGCATGCCTGACAGCGCTCATTCACAGCAGCGCAGCTGTCATTAGCATGGCGATTACGCTCGCAGCCACAGGGGTATTACCTGTGGAGATCGGCATCACTATTGTGATTGGGTCCAACGTGGGGACCTGCATCACCGCTGTGATTGCTGCCGCAGGCGGAGCATCCGCAGGCAAATTTGTCGCAGCCTCCCATGTGGTATTAAACATTGCGGGAGCGCTGCTGTTTATGCCGCTGATCGGCCAGCTGCATGCAGCTTCGGCCTGGCTGTCAGCGGACAACGGGGCACAGATTGCACATGCCCAGACTCTTTTTAACATCACTAGTTCACTACTTGCTTTGCCATTCTGTTACTTGCCGATCTGGCACAAAAAACCACCAGTCCACGCTCCCGCGGCGAAGTCACCCGTGACTTGATGAGCTGCCCGTCCAGGCCCACAGTACGCGCGGCTAACGGACCAGGACTATAATGCGTTATACGTTAATGCCTAACTTGTTCAGGGCTACACGCAAGATATCATCGTTATTGTCATATCCGCTCTGCTGCTGTCTGGACCATGCTTCTTCCGGAGCATACCAATCCACACCCTTGATTTCTTCAATCTGAGGCTGCAGATCACCACTCTCGGCTTCAACGAGATAATAATGAACTTCCTTGTCCACCGGACCAAAATCTGCATGTTGGTACGTATAAGCAATGATATCAACGGGCTCTACAATGCGGCCCACCATACCTGTTTCTTCCAAAATCTCGCGCAGTGCTGTCTGTTCGATTGTTTCTCCATCTTCCATTTTGCCCTTGGCGAGAGTTGTTTTACCATAACGATCTACGATAAGCTGAATTTGAAGACATCCGTCTTCCTCTTTTCTATACACAACTCCGCCTGCTGAAATTTCTTTTTTGTTCATCGTGCTCTCCCCCATCGACTTCAATATCTTATTTTTTGCAAAAGAAGGACCTCATCTCCCCGGGTAAGCTCCCCAAGGAAATGAAATCCTTGTTTCTGACGCCTCGATCACATCGCGGCGGACTTAAGATTTTCTTCCAACACACGTACCAGCGTAGCCTGACTCTCGTTGACACCAGCTTCAACCACTTTGACTCGGCACACTTTACCCACCATATCCATGGTTCCATCAAAGACCAGTTGAATGTAGTTATCGCTATAACCGTGCAGCTTGCCGCTTCCTTCGCGGCCCTTCGCTTCACCTTCGGGAATAACATCCAGTACCTGTCCGACAAACTGCTGAGCGTACTTCAGCTGCATCTGCTCAGACAAGTCAATCAGTTCATGCACACGTGCATTTTTGACCTCTTCGTCCACCTGATCTTCCATGCGCGCTGCTGGCGTACCTGTACGCTTGGAATAAGGGAATACGTGCATTTCGGAAAATCCGATCTTACGCATCAATTCATAGCCATTACGATACATCTCGTCGGTCTCACCCGGAAATCCAACAATAATGTCTGTCGTAATCGCTACATCCGGCATCGCTTCCCGAATGCGAAGCATCTTATTGTAGAACTCTTCTGTGGTATATTTGCGGCGCATGCGTTTCAACACCGTATCATCACCCGCTTGCAGCGGAATATGGAAGTGACGAACCAGTTTGTCCGAACGTTGGATTACGTCGAGCATGCGGTCATCGATCTGGCTGGCTTCAATCGAGCTAATTCGAATACGCTCCAAACCCTCTACCTTGTCCAGATCCCACAGCAGATCGGTCAAATCATAATTTTCCATGTCATCGCCATACCCACCTGTATGAATACCAGTCAGAACAATCTCCTTGTATCCGGCGTGTACGAGTTGATGCGCCTGTTGAATAATGCTGTTTGCCTCACGGCTACGTGAAAGACCACGAGACCAGGGAATAATGCAGAATGTACAGAAGTTGTTGCAACCATCCTGAATCTTCAGGAATGCGCGAGTACGGTCAGCAAAATCTGGTACATCCATTTCTTCAAAAACACGGGTTTTCATAATATTGCGCACCGCGTTAACCGGTTGACGGGACTCCTGAATTTCATTAACATATGGCAAAATCTTGTCACGGTCTTGTGTACCGATAACCAGATCCACGCCAGGGATGTCCAGAATCTCTGCCGGAGAAGTCTGCGCGTAGCAGCCTGTAACAGCCACGATCGCCTCCGGGTTGCGCCGAATGGCACGACGAATAATTTGACGGCTCTTTTTGTCGCCGGTATTGGTTACTGTACAAGTATTAATCAAGTATACATCCGCTGTCTGTTCATCAAAGTCCACTTGATCGTAACCTTCGTTTTTGAACAATTGCCAAATCGCCTCTGTATCATAGAAATTAACTTTGCAGCCTAAGGTGTAAAACGCCACGGATGGCATAATTACATTCCTCCCATTTCTCCGGATTCATATAGCACGCAAGTTAGTGCTGCCATTCCAGCTGTCTCAGCACGCAAAATGCGTTTGCCCAGTCCAACAGATACAGCACCTGCCTGATCAGCATCTGCCGTCTCCTTCTCAGAAAATCCACCTTCCGGTCCAACAACAATCAGTACTTCTGCACTTGCACCAGGTGCAAGCTGCTCCACAAACGGCTTCAGCACATCTCTCAGCTGTTTACCGTTTTCTTTCTCATAACAATAACATACCAGGCTATAGCCCTCAAAAGAAGATAACAGCCCTTTCCAGGAAAGAGGTTGCTCCACGGATGGAATGCGATTCCGGTGACTCTGCTCGGCAGCTTCCTTAGCAATTTTCCGCCAGCGCTCCAGCCGTTTGCCTTCTTTCTTGGCATCATATTGCACAATCGTACGCTCTGATAGGAAGGGTACAAAGGATACCGCCCCAATCTCAGTACATCTCTGAATGACTGTTTCCATCTTGTCACCCTTGGGCAAACTCTGTGCCACGGTTACACGAATTCGTGCTTCATGGTCCATCTCAAGAGGTTCCACAATATTGGCTGTCACTTGGCCAACTTCAATAGTCTCAATTTCCACAAGAGCTTCTCTGGAGTTTCCGTCACTGACAATCAGTTTATCTCCAGGTTTACCACGCATGACCTTGCCGATGTGGCGTGCATCATCACCTGTGATGATCACAGCATGTTCATTAAACTGTTCTGCAGATACAAAATATCGCTGCATTAGTCAATCCACCCATTCTGTCCTGTTATGACTGGAATTCACCCTGCCTGATGTCAGGCATGAATCCGGTCGCCACAGATGATCATACAACTTTTACGTGTTTCTGACCAGTATACCGGCCCAATGCCAGATGCGCTTTTAGCGATATAATTCAATAATCACCTTTGCCAGATCCACATACATTGTTTGCGCAAACTCATACAAAGGCTGAATCGTCACATTTTGCAACGGAGGTATAACAAGAATCAAGAGGAAGATAAAAACGGACCATTGCTCCACCCCTTGTAGCTTGCGGCTGATTGAAGGTGGCACTACATCTTCCAGAATCCGATAACCATCCAGTGGAGGTAACGGAATCAAGTTAAACAGAAACAGGAAAAAGTTGGTTAAGTTAAAAATAGCGAAGAACGTTGTGATTGCTGTCAGCAACCGTTCATTATCAATACCGCCGAGTGCTCCCGAACCAACCAGTGAAGCATAGATGATTGTACCGATGATTGCCAGCAACAGATTACTCAGAGGCCCTGCAGCGGAAACGATGATGCCCATCAATCTCGGCTTGTCGAAATTAGCACGATTAACCGGGACCGGACGTGCCCAACCGAAGCCGGCAATAATGAGCAACAGCACACCAAACAAGTCAAAGTGTACAACCGGATTCAGTGTGACCCGCCCCAATAGCTTGGCTGTCGGATCACCGAATTTGTTGGCAAAATACGCATGCGAGAATTCATGCACCGTAAATGCGATCAGGATCGTCAGCAGGAAAAACGGAAGCTGATCGATCGGATAACGAAAGAACGAATTCCAAAAGTCCATACGTTACCCCTTTCTGGCTACAAACGCGAGCCAATCCTCATCACGGTGGATGGCACTCACTTCGAACCCAGAGGCTACCAGTGCATCATGCACAACCTGCTCTTTGTTCTTCCAAATGCCGGATACAATATAGGTGCCACCCGGCTCAAGTGCATTGTACACATTGTCCACGAACAACAAAATGATCTCAGCCAGAATGTTCGCAACAACAACCTTAACCGGCAGTTGTACACCAAGCGCAGGGTCCTGATTCCCGAGGACAGACAACAGATCACTTTCTTTAACCGTAATTTGTTGCTCCAGCCCATTCAGTTCCACATTCTCCCTGGCACTGATTACCGCAACCGGATCAAGATCGAGCGCCAGCACATGTTTTGCGCCAAGTTTAATCGCCCCTATAGCCAAAATACCAGAACCTGTACCTACATCAATGACTTCCTCGCCGCCCTGAATAACCGTTTCCAGTGTGCGCAAGCAGAGAGAGGTCGTTGGATGTGTTCCTGTACCAAAAGCCATGCCGGGATCAAGCTCAATGATTTTCTCATCCGGACTTTCTGGCGTATACTCTTCCCATGTTGGTTTAATCGTCAGACGTTCCGATACACGTACTGGCTTGAAATATTGCTTCCAGGCTGTTGCCCAGTCATTTTCATCCACTGTACGCGTCTCATAACGAACCTCCCCTGTATCAATTCCGAATTCGGAGAGTTCCTCGATTCTCGGATGTACTTCAGACTGTAATACAACCATATCCGTTCCTTCGGAGAAGTAACCTTTGATGACCGCAAAACCTTCCGGAATATCATTCAAAGGAACGTCGTATAACTCACCATATGTGGTATCCCGTTTTTTATTTAAAGTACCGGACTCTTCTATCGAAACCCCTCCGGCACCCGCTTCATGTAAAAAATTCGAAATCATCTCCACAGCTTCTTCTGTGGTATGTATTGTTAATTCATGCCATAACATACTTGGTTTTTCCTCCTCATTTTTCAAACATCCCAACTATTGTACTACACAAGCGAGCCGGAGTACAAAGCCGCACCAGTAAAAGAAAAACAAAACAGGATATCCGCAGTCTGGCTGCTCGAATATCCTGTCGTCTAATCATACATATCTGTTTCATTTTACTTCAGCATTTTGCATCATTCAAATCTGACTTAGCAAAAACGTCCACCATTCTGAGTGATCATCTCTGCGGCTTGCGGGAGCGAATCGTTGGATACGGACACGGTCAGCAAAATTTCTTGTTTTAACCTGTTTGCCGAATCCTCTTCGGGTGTATCATACACCTGACCATTGGACAGCATTTCCGTTTCATCACTAATCAGAGCAAGTACATTCAGTTCGCCACTGAATCCACCGACAATGGCTGTAGGAGAACTATCGTAGCCTGTAACATCGTGTGAGTCCAATGCAGACGCTTCATTACCAAGGCTCTCAATACTCAATTGGTTCGGGTGCAATAACTCCAGGGCTCTGCGTGCAGACTCGGCCTCAGTCCAGCTTGTAAAAACCGCTTCGAGGGTCACTGCCGAGCGATCTTCAGTCATGAAGCTCCCGTCCCTGACGTCGATCAGCCGCTTCACTACGGCGTAATGCTTCTATATCTTCATGATCCGCAGCTTCAGCGCTGAATTCCACGTCTTCATTTTTCGCGGATTGCATACGTTTCATCTTTTCCGTTTTTGTTAGAATCTTGCCCGGGCGTTCATGTTCTGCCATTGTAATGCTCCTCCTCTAAATTAAAATGAACTAAGAAGTGTTACACTGTAACACTCCGATTGTAGTCCCATCCTCCGATCGCTGTTATCCCCAGATTTCTTCAACTCCCTTCTTCAAAGGGAAAATCCGGGGATAAAGGCGAACGCTTCGCTTCTTCAGATTGGTTCTACACTCTCCGTTAAAGTGTAATTATCTGTCCATCTTATATGGATTTTTTGAAACTAGATCATTCCACCGGCTTGTTCGATTATGGACATGGCGCGGTGATGTACCGATTCATCTACGATGACAGTAAGTAATACATCCCTTCCTGTAGGTCCACCTTGTCCACCATCACTCATGCCGCTTGCAGAAGGGTCCGCCGCAGCCATGATTCCAGCACTGGCATTCGTTTGCATCGAATCGGGTACCCATGATGAAAAACTGCCGGAAACGCCCGGCTTGTAGGAAGCCCCACTTGGTCCTACACCCGCATATCGGCTGAATCGATTAATGGACAGGTCCTCCACTCGCAATGCCTCCAGTTTTTTGGCTGCCCCTTGGGCCTGCTCCGGGCTGTGAAAGTACGCCAAAATATTTTTCTCGGTCATCCGCTTCACCTGCTTCCCTAATTTCTCGCATATCAGCTATGCATATCATTCTCGCCATGCTATCTTTCCGCAAGTCCGCTCAGAATATACCGAAATGCTCCCACAAATTGCTGTCGTTCTTCGTAGCATAATTTCCATGGATTTTGCCAAAATCACTGGAGCACTAAAAAAAGACGTAAAAAAGGACACCCTGCGGTAAAAAACCGCTATGGTGTCCTTTTGGACTTGCTATATGTTATTCTCAGTCGCCGCGGAAGGCGCGTTTAACTCGATCAAAGAAAGATTGTTCATGCTCATGTGTTTGCTCTCCATCCAGCGCGGCAATTTGGCGAAGCAGATCTTTCTGCTCGTCATTCAGCTTACTAGGTGTAACTACAACCACTTTCACATGTTGATCCCCTTGCCCCATACCGCGCAGACGTGGTACGCCTTTGCCTTTGAGACGGAAATACGTTCCCGTTTGTGTACCGGCTGGTACTTTCAACTTCACTTTCTCGGTCAACGTCGGGATCTCAACCTCATCTCCCAGAGCTGCCTGAGCAAAGGTAAGTGGGATTTCGCAATAAATATCGTCGCCTTCACGCTCGAAGAAATCATGGGTTTTCACGCGAATGACAATATACAGATCTCCCGCTGGTCCGCCACGCAGGCCACCCTCGCCCTCACCTGTCATACGCAGTTGCGCGCCGTCATCTACGCCCGCTGGAATGCGAACATGGATTTTGCGTTGCTTGCGGACTTTACCGCTACCACTGCACGTTGTACATTTTTCTTTGATAATTTGGCCCGAACCACTACAGTTCGAACATGCACGACGATTTACCATACGACCAAACGGTGTATTTTGCACGACTTCCTGCTGACCGCTACCTTGGCAGACCGAACAAGTTTCCGGTTTCGTTCCAGGTTTGGCACCTGAGCCATGACAGGTATCACAGCCTTCGGTACGCGGAATCGTAATATCGGTTTCTTTACCGAATACGGCTTCCTTGAACTCGATCGTCATGGTGTACTGCAGATCATTTCCCCGTTGCGGAGCATTTGGATCACGTCGTCCACCGCCACCGCCGCCAAAGAACATGTCGAAGATGTCGCCAAATCCGCCGCCGCCAAAATCACCGCCACCACCGAATCCACCTTGATTCGGATCGACATGGCCATATTGATCATATTGTGCACGCTTCTGACCGTCACTCACTACGTCGTAAGCTTCTTTAACTTCTTTAAATTTAGCTTCCGCATCAGCAGCCTTGTTTACGTCAGGGTGATACTGACGGGCAAGCTTACGGTAAGCCTTTTTAATCTCATCGTCGTTAGCCGTTTTACTAACGCCAAGCACCTCATAATAATCACGCTTTTCAGCCACTCTTCCACCCCCATATCATTCACCTTATCGCACATCGTGACAAAAGGAAAGCCAAAGCACGGGAGCCCCGGCTATGACTTTCCCTCTAATTCGAACGTCACCGATGTTTAATTCGCGTATAACTACGAATTAGTTTTGTTTTTTATCTTCATCCACAACTTCGTAATCAGCGTCTACGACGTTGTCACGTTTTGCAGAACCTTGTTGCTCTTCTGCACCTTGCGTTTCTTGCTCTTGCGCCTGAGCTTGCTCATACAGTTTCACGGACAGTTGTTGAACGATCTCTGTCAGTTCTTCTGTAGCAGCTTTGATATCTTCCAGGTTGTCGGAAGCGAGAACACCTTGCAGTTTTTCTTTGGCAGCATTTGCTTTTTCAACTTCGCCAGCATCTGCTTTTTCGCCAAGATCTTTGATCGTTTTGTCAACAGAGTAGATCAATTGATCTGCACTGTTTTTCGCTTCAACGAGTTCTCTGCGTTTTTTATCTTCTTCAGCGTGCAACTCAGCATCTTTCATCATTTGCTCAACTTCAGCATCGCTCAAACCGCTGGAAGAAGTGATTGTGATTTTTTGAGTTTTGTTCGTACCTTTATCTGTTGCAGATACGTTAACGATACCGTTGGCATCAATATCGAAGCTAACTTCGATCTGTGGAACGCCACGTGGAGCTGGTGGAATATCACCCAACATGAAACGTCCAAGTGATTTGTTACCCGCTGCCATCTCACGCTCACCTTGCAGAACATGAATCTCAACACTAGGTTGATTGTCTGCATACGTGGAGAATACTTGAGATTTGCTTGTAGGGATCGTTGTGTTACGCTCGATCATTTTTGTGAATACGCCGCCCGCTGTTTCAATACCCAGGGACAATGGAGTTACGTCGAGCAATACAACGTCTTTCACGTCACCAGTCAGTACGCCCGCTTGTACAGCAGCACCCAAAGCTACAACTTCATCCGGGTTAACGCCTTTGTGAGGCTCTTTACCCGTCAGTTTTTTGATTGCTTCTTGTACTGCAGGAATACGTGTGGAACCACCAACCAATACGATCTTGTCGATATCGTTAGGCGTCATACCCGCATCGCTCAATGCACGACGAGTTGGTTCAAGCGTACGCTCAACCAGACCTGCAGAGATTTCTTCAAATTTCGCACGGCTCAGGTTCAACTCCAAATGCTGAGGAACGCCATCAGCAACCGTGATGAACGGCAAGGAGATCGTTGTAGTCAATACGCCGGAAAGTTCTTTTTTCGCTTTTTCCGCTGCATCTTTCAAACGTTGAACCGCTGCTTTATCTTTACTCAAGTCAATGCCTTGATCTTTTTTGAATTCACTTACGAGATAATCAATGATCACTTGGTCAAAGTCATCCCCACCCAGTTGGTTGTCCCCGCTAGTTGCTTTAACTTCGAAGAAGCCGTCACCCAGTTCAAGAATGGATACGTCGAACGTACCGCCACCCAGGTCATATACGAGAATCGTTTGGTCTTCGGATTTCTCCATACCGTATGCCAAAGCTGCTGCTGTAGGCTCGTTGACGATACGCAGAACTTCCAAACCTGCAATTTTACCCGCATCTTTAGTCGCTTGACGCTGACTGTCATTGAAGTAAGCTGGTACAGTGATAACGGCTTGAGTTACCGTTTGACCCAGATAAGCTTCAGCATCGGATTTCAATTTTTGCAGGATGATTGCAGAGATCTCTTGTGCAGAGTAGTCTTTGCTATCGATTGTTTCCTTGTGGGAAGTACCCATGTGACGTTTGATCGACATGATGGTACGATCCGGATTGGTGATCGCTTGACGTTTTGCTGTTTCACCAACAACGCGCTCTCCATCTTTTTTGAAACCAACTACGGATGGAGTTGTACGTGCGCCCTCCGGATTTGGAATTACGACAGCCTCGCCGCCTTCCATTACTGCTACGCATGAGTTTGTTGTTCCTAAGTCAATACCAATTACTTTGCTCATCCGAAAATTTCCTCCCTCAACAATATAAAATGAATGGGTCTGATCTGACCCTTATTTAGATGTTCATGTTGCTAATCGTGCTCTATGTGTACAAACCTTTATATTAAACTTCGCCCACATTGTTCAACCAAGGAGCCTACTCATACCTTCCTATAAGGAAATTATGAGCTGACTTTAACCATAGCTGGACGAAGCACTTTATCTTTCAGCATGTAGCCTTTTTGGACTTCCTCCACAACGATACCTTCTTCGTACTCGTCGCTCTCCACTTGCATAATGGCTTGGTGGAATTCAGGATTGAACGGTTGTCCTACCGATTCCATTGCTGTCAGACCTTCATTATTCATCACCGTTTCCAATTGACGGAAAATCATTTGCATGCCCTTGGAGAAAGATTCGACCTCTGCTCCTTCCGGTACAGTAGCCATGGCGCGCTCGAAGTTATCAATAACCGGTACCAGTTCGGTGACCAGCTTCATCGAAGCATATTTAGCCAATTCTTCTTTTTCCTTCTGCGTACGGCGACGGAAGTTGTCAAAATCAGCCTGTGCACGGACATAACGCTGCTGTTGCTCCTCAGCTTCTGCCTTCAGACGTGCAAGCTCATCCTGCTCCTGATCAGCGATCTCTTCAGCTTGTGCTTCTGCAGCGCCAGCTTCATTAATAGGCTCCTGCTCAGCTGTTGTTACCTCTTGTTCTTCTGTAAATGATTGCTCCTCTTTCAAGATGTTCACCTCCTTATACGAATGAAATGGTTCATTCCCGAATCTTATTTGAAACGATGCGTCAGCATCGCCGTCAAGTCACGGGATAGTGTATTTAGAATATGAATGACACGTGCATAATCCATTCGCGTGGGTCCCAGAATACCAATCGAACCCAAAGCCTCACCGTCCAATGAATAGGAGGCTGTAATCAGGCTGCAGTTGGCAAAGGCTTCATGATCATTCTCAGTGCCGATTCGCACTTGAATACCAGATCCACCCGGCACGGGCATCATCAATTTCATGAGTGTTGGTGTCTCTTCCAGCAGGTCAAGAATATCTTTTACCTTTTCGATATCTTTAAACTCCGGTTGAGTCAACATATTGGTGGCACCACTGAGGAACAGACGATTATCATGTTCGTTATCAAAGGCACTGTTCAGCACCTGCATAACTTCCTCATAACGTGTAATATGCCGCTCCATCTCTTGCCCAAGTTCGGAATAAAGACGGGACTTCAATTTGTAGATGGGTACGCCCACAAGCTTGGTATTTAACAAACGAACCACATTTTCCATCTCGGCAACCGAGATTTCTGGTGGAATCTGTACCGTCTTGTTCTCCACCTGACCTGTATTGGTCACGATGATTGCTACAGCCTCACTCTCGTTCAGCGGAAGCAGTTGGAAGTGACGCAGGGACGTGTGGAATACTTCCGGTCCAAGCAGGATCGAAGTATAATTCGTCATATGTGACAAAATATTGGATGCATGCTGAATAACTTGTTCCATAACGTTCAGCTTTTCGGCGAAGAACGACTTCAGGTCATCCAACTCTTGAGGCTCCACCTGATTCCAGGGAACCAAATGATCGACATAATATCGATAGCCTTTATGGGATGGAATGCGTCCAGCCGATGTATGCGGCTGTTCCAGAAAGCCCATATCTTCAAGGTCCGCCATTTCATTACGGATCGTCGCCGGACTGTATCCAACATCTCCCCTTTTGGAAATGCTCCGGGACCCTACGGGCTCAGCTGAACGGATATAGTCATCCACTATAGCGTTCAGAATCATTCGTTGACGCTCTGTTAACATGGTGAGTATTCCCTCCTTCTGACTGTACTGTCCCATGTCGTTAGCACTCCGGTTAGATGAGTGCTAAGCGGTAATACAAAAATACCAAACTGACGTGAACATTGTCAAGTGAGTTTGATGAGTGGGCTCATCTATTTATAGTATAGACCAATGTCGGCGAGTCCTAACAACTTTATTGTACATCTTTTAAAGTAAAAAGGACTGCATGTAGGGCAGAGGCTGACTCGGCTCAATCCATGCAGTCCATTCTGTTGTTAGGCTGAAACGTTAAGTTCTTTCAATACCGCAATCTCATCGCAACAATCCTGCTTGCTGCAATGAACACAGTCGGTCCATACTTTCTCGGGGAAAATTTCTTTTTCCACAACAGCAAAGCCGTTTTTGAGAAAGAAGGATACCTCATATGTCAACGCCATAACCTTAGGAATCTGTTGTTTCTCCGCTTCTTCTACAAGTCGGTCCAGCAATCTGGAGCCAATACCGAGCCCTTTGTGCCCTTCCGAAATACCGAGTGATCTGACTTCTACCAGATCATTCCCCAGACGACAAAGCGATCCGCAACCCACCACTTCACCATCAACTTCGGCTACAACAAAGTGCTCCAGCTGCCGGTGCAGTATTTCCCGTGATCGCGGAAGCATGATCCCACGCTCTGCATAGCCCTTAATCATTTCATACAGTGGTTCAACATCTTCCGGCACGGCTTTTCTGCATATTACCGACATCCTGCTCTCCTCCTATTACCAAGCTTTCCAGAGGAAAGCTGACTTCGTAGTTGTTAAATTAACACGCTCTGTAAAATCAATATGAATAAATATACAACAGAGCGTATAGAATTTCAAGCTACGAATTCAGCGATATGGACCCGATAAACTCCGCAAAAACGTCATTTCCGAACAGGATACCCTGCTCGCTCAGTCGGAAGCCGTCTGCCGTACGCTCAAGTAATCCTGCGTTCAACATTTTACCCAAAGGCTTCGCAAACACTTCTTCCATGGACTCTCCGAACTGTTCGCTAAACCGTGAGGCTGAAGCCCCCTCTAACATTCTCAACCCGACCATCAGATAATCTTCCATAGCCTCCGGGCGAGCAATCTCAAAATGATCCAGACGAGGCAGTCCTGCTCGTGAAGCTTCAACATAAGGATTTATACCTTTAATATTCATATGCCGTTCGCGGCCTACATATCCATGTGCACCTGCACCCAACCCGTAGTAGTCTTCATTACGCCAGTACGTAATATTGTGACGACTCTCGAAGCCCGGCTTGGCAAAGTTACTGATCTCGTATTGTCCATAGCCTGCTTCTTTCATACGTCTCATTAATAGAAGATACATCTCCAGCTCATCATCTTCATGCGGAAGAGGGAGTTGGTTTTTCTGATACAGTGTGTGGAAAAGGGTATTCTCTTCCACTTTCAGGCTGTAGATGGAGTAATGCGGCAGATCCAGTTCCAGCGCTTTGTCGATGCTCTCATTCAACATCTCTACAGTCTGGTTTGGCAACCCGAACATCAGGTCAATGGAGAGATTAGTCAGTCCCGCTTTTCGAGCGTTCTCCAGACTCCGATATACATCATCCGTATTATGAATACGGCCAATGCCCGTCAGCAGATCATTCTGAAAAGCCTGCACGCCAAAGCTGACACGGTTTACGCCGCCTTCTTTCATTGCAGCAAGCTTCTCCGCATCGGTTGTTCCCGGGTTCGCTTCCATCGAAAATTCAATGTCGTCCGCCCAATTTGGGAAATACGTCTTCACGGAACGAAGAAATACGGCCATCTCATCCGGTTTCAGAGCTGTTGGCGTACCCCCACCTACAAATATGGTCTTGATCTCACCTGGTGGGTTTGCCTTAACTGTATGTTCCATCTCCCGCTCCAGCGCTTCGAGATATTGCATCACGGGCTGATCTTTTAGAACGTAGGAGTTAAAGTCGCAATAAAAACATTTATTTGTGCAAAAGGGAATGTGAAGATACACCGCTTGGGGCGCACCTGTCTTCCGGCTGTGTGCTGCCAATGTCATGGCAAGTCCCCCTCTATTTGAAAAAAGGAAAGCCATCCGGCTTCCCTTTCAGCTTAGTTATTTAATATTCTGTGTTGTACCTGAGAAAAAATATCGTTTATCCTTTCATACACAAATTATTGATGTACCGAAAGGATTCACGTGACGTTTGCAAGCAAACGTCTTAATCATCAATTTTCAGTACCGCCATGAATGCCTCTTGTGGCACCTCAACGTTACCAACCTGCTTCATCCGCTTCTTACCTTCCTTCTGCTTCTCAAGCAGTTTCCGTTTCCGCGAGATGTCACCACCATAACACTTGGCAAGTACGTTTTTACGCATGGCTTTTACCGTTTCACGAGCAACAACCTTAGTACCTACAGATGCCTGAATTGGCACCTCGAACATCTGCCGTGGAATCAACTCGCGCAGTTTCTCACAGACAATGCGTCCGCGGTTATAGGCACGGTCACGGTGAACGATAAAGGACAAAGCATCGACCTGCTCGCCATTGAGTACAATATCCATTTTCGCCAGATTGGACTGACGGTAACCGGACAACTCATAATCCAGGGATGCATATCCTTTGGTACCGGATTTCAACTGGTCGAAGAAGTCATATACAATCTCGGACAACGGAATCTCGTAGGTAATGGTAACCCGAGTCGTATCCAGATATTCCATATTCACATATTCGCCACGCTTGTTCTGACATAATTCCATAATAGTACCTACATAATCATTCGGTACGATAATATCTGCCTTGACGTATGGTTCCTCGACGTAATCAATCCGTCCCACCTCAGGATAGTTGGATGGGTTGTCGATTTTCATCACTTCACCATTCGTTAAGGTGACGTGGTAGATTACACTTGGTGCCGTTGTGATCAACGGAATGTTAAACTCCCGTTCGATCCGCTCTTGGATCACGTCCATGTGAAGCAGTCCAAGGAATCCGCAACGGAATCCAAAACCGAGTGCACTGGATGTTTCCGGTTCAAAGCTCAGAGACGCATCGTTCAACTGCAATTTCTCAAGTGCTTCACGCAGATCAACATAGTCCGATGTTTCAATCGGATAGAGCCCACAATACACCATTGGGTTAATTTTGCGATAACCCGGCAGAGGTTCCGGTGTTGGATTTTTGGCATCTGTCACCGTATCCCCGACTTGTGTATCGCCGACATGCCGAATACCGGCCACAATAAATCCAACATCACCCACATTCAGCTCGTCCACGATAGTCATGCGAGGTTTGAACGCTCCAACTTCAATGACTTCAAAGGATTTACCCGTTGCCATCATTTTGATTTTGGAACCGGATTTGATTTTGCCATCAACAACACGTACATATACGATTACACCTTTGTACGGGTCATAGTGCGAGTCAAAAATCAGCGCTTTCAAAGGCTGGTCAGGATCACCAGTCGGTGCCGGAACACTTTGCACCACTTGCTCCAGAATCTCTTTGATCCCGATACCCGATTTGGCCGAAGCCAAAACCGCATTACTTGTGTCCAAACCAATTACATCTTCCACTTCCTGCTTCACCCGTTCAGGATCAGCACTTGGAAGGTCAATTTTGTTGATAACTGGTAAAATTTCAAGGTTGTTATCCAATGCCAGATACACGTTAGCGAGTGTTTGGGCTTCAATTCCTTGAGCCGCATCCACCACAAGCAGAGCGCCTTCACATGCTGCAAGGCTACGTGATACTTCATACGTGAAGTCTACGTGTCCCGGTGTATCAATCAGATTCAATAAATATTCTTCACCGTCATCAGCTTTGTAGCTCAGCGCAACTGCCTGTAGCTTGATCGTTATTCCACGTTCACGTTCAAGGTCCATCTTATCCAGAACCTGTTCCTGCATTTCACGTGAGGTGAGCGCACCTGTGTACTCCAAGATCCGGTCCGCAAGTGTTGATTTGCCGTGATCTATATGTGCAATAATAGAAAAGTTACGAATTTTACGTTGTCTTGCCCGAATGTCAGTCATTCCTTACCCCCAGAAACAGCCTAGTGTCAATCACTTCATTATAACAGTTGAACCACAGTGCATCAATCCCGTGATGTCTTAACTTTTATAATAAAGTGTGATCATGAACTCCCTGAGGTACTATTGTACCTTTAAATTATGGTATTTTATTCAGCAACGCCGCTAAAAAGAGAGACCACCCACTTGATTCCACTGTGTGAGAGATTTTGCAAAAGTCCAGCCGTTTTGTCCGCCAACACATCAACCGGAGCCTTACTCTGATCTGCCCCAAGCACTTGGCTTGGGGACTGAACAGGCACAAACGTTGGTTCTTTGATTTCCTTTTGGACAGGTGCAGCTGGAACAGATTCGGTAACTGATGAAGTTGGCTCCGTTGTCACAACGGTTGACGTGCCTCCTGATGGATTGCCCATGTGAAAGTTGCTGCCTGCCAGCTGCATTCCAAACAGCACACCCAGCAACATTAATACAGCGATGGATAACAGTCTTTTACCGAATCTGGACATGTTATTTGCCTCCTGTCACTCTCTACTATTTTCATCTTCTTGCATATATAGGCTTACCCACCCTGCGAAGAGGTCTTTGCACTAGCTTTGTCCACTTTCTGATCTTCCCAGTACACTTGGGCAATCATGTCAGCGAGAATCTTCGATGTCCGTTGTAATTCAGCTCCTGTGTTGTCGATCCCGCCAATCTCAATCAAAATGCTGTTGGGTGAAAGGGTCTGGTTATACTCTCCATTGTTGGCTCCTCCGCCATCTTTGCCCCACACACCACGGGATACCCCAGGATATTTAGCTTCCAATTTCTTATGAATTTTCGCTGCAAAGGCTTCATTCTGCCGCCAATTCGGATTTTCATGTCCAATAATGAAATACACTTTGGCGTAGCCCAATTCATTAATGGTCGTTGTTGTTTTGCCATGACGCTGTGAATCGCGATGAATGTCGATGAGATACGTCAGATCGTCATTTTGAGCGAGTGCCGCTTTTACCGTTTGACGGGAGTATTTATAGGAATAGTTCCAGTTATAGTCTTTTACTTTGGTTGGATAATCGTCCTTGGCGTGTTCTACGCCGATTCCGAGCTTCTCCAGACTGTCTGAGAGATAGCTTCCCACTTGAAACACATTGCCTGTTGATTTGCCTGATGATGGATTATCACTTTTCGTACCTAGTAATGGATTGTAGCCTTCCCGCGGATGGGAATGATAGATAAGAATTGATTTTTTGCCTGTTGTCGGTGAGCCTGAATTATCTTTTTCGCCATTCTTCGCTGGTGGATCTTCTTTACCTTCTCCATCTCCAGGTTCGCTCGAATCAGGTGGATCCGTATTGTCCTGACCTGGCGGAACATGCAGCTCACTACCGGGTTTCCCTCCACCTGCGGAAGCCGTATCCGTAAGACCGGGACCTGGCTGATAATCTTCGGGAGCTTCGGCTTTTTCGTTACCAGAGCCAGGACGGAGTAGAACAGGTTGGTTCGAGCCCATGCCCGGCATTTCTCTCGCAATCAGGCTCTTGGGATCTTGAGGATTAACATTCGTTAGTAATTGGAAAACAAATGAGGTGAGATTCTCACCGGATATGGCAGATGTCTGTTCTTTCTGGGTGAGATGCGGCATCTCCATACCGAGCATATCAACAAAAAAACGGCTTGATACGGCACTCGCAAATCCTTTCATAGAAGAAACGGGGGAGTTATTCAAGCGTTTCTCTGCCATGCCCCCCAAGCCCAGTACAACAAAAAACAAGGCAGATATGATCATAAGCAACAACAACGTACGGCCCATGGCCAGCACGTGCAGACATCTTTTTTTCCACTTTCCAATATTCCAGGCCAATATCTTGTTCATTCTGCTGTCTCCTTCCCTGCTGGACAACTCTTATACTTCAACTCTATGAGCCCGCCCAATTTGATAGAACAGGAAAATGAAAGATTCCAGAAACAAAAAAAAGAAAGTCCGATAGATTCGGACCTTCTTCTCAGCAGTTTTAAGTCTTAATGTGTATAGGCGGCTACGTTATCCGGATTCACTGCATCATGAAGTGCGGCGTTAAGTCCTGTAGCAATAACATTGGCAATTCCCTCAATAAACTCATCGATTTCCTTCGGTGTAACAATGAGGTCATGACCTAGGGGCTCCAGTACCTCTTTGACCAGACTCAGGCGATCTTGCTCACCGATGTCGTCCAACATGCCCATGATCTGTTTCGTCTGATCCGTTTCCTGGCGGAAGTGGGAGCGCATCATCTCAATGACATTGTTCACAATGGTAGACGCATAACATACAGTCGGTACTCCGATGGCGATGCAAGGAACGCCCAAAATTTCTTGGGTCAAGCCACGTCGTTTGTTCCCAATACCGGATCCCGGGTGGATACCAATGTCCGCTACCTGAATCGTTGTATTTACTCGTTCCAAGGAACGGGAGGCCAGTGCATCAATCGCAATAATGGCATCTGGCTTGGTACGGTCTACAATCCCCTGTACGATGTCACTGGATTCAATGCCCGTTGTACCTAACACGCCTGGAGCAATCGCACTAACTTCCCGATACCCTGGTGCAACCTGATCTGGTACCAATTCGAAATACTGACGGGTCACCATCAGATTTTCCACAACAAGTGGACCGAGTGAATCCGGGGTGACATTCAAGTTGCCCAAGCCAACGATCAAGACCTTGGATGTTTTGTTGATTCCGGCCTTCACCATAAAATCTTCCATCTCACGTGTGAACTCGGCAGCAACTCGCTCCTGTAACTCAGTATCGCCATTCCGTAGTGAAGGCACCTCTAATGTGACATAGTGACCTTTCACCCGCCCAATGGCTTTGGCTGCTTCTTCATTCAGGACATCAATACGTGTAATTGTAATGCCCTCTTTTTTTTCTACATCTTCCCTTAACCCGGGAATCGTCTGTTTCTGTCCACCTTGTGCCATTTCCTTGGAGTCGATCGCCAAATCGGTACGAACTGTATAGTTTTGCAAATCCAGTGTCATTCTGTCCCTGCCTCCCTTACCGCATTTGAGCATATTGTGTGGGAAAAAGAGTTACTTTATGCAGCATGTCGAACATCGTAGGAATATCTGTTGCATTTTACATGCTAGCGTGATAGAATATTTTAAGTTGTGAAACGTTTGTATTCATGCAAATGCCTTACAGGAGGTGAATGTAATGCCAAACATCAAATCCGCTGTTAAACGCGTAAAAACGAGCGACAAGCGCCGCGCACTCAACGCTTCCCAGAAGTCTGCACTCCGTACAGCTGTTAAAGCTGCTGATGCTGCTCTGGTAAGTAACGAAGTTGATACTGCAAAAGCTGCGATTCAAGCTGCTTCCAAAAAGCTGGACAAGGCTGTAACTAAAGGTCTGGTTCATAAAAATGCTGCAGCACGCAAAAAGTCTCGCTTGGCGAAAAAACTGAACGCTCTTTCCGCACAAGCGTAAGAAGCGTTACTTATACGATCCAATGGAAAAATCCTGAACAGCATAGGCTTTCAGGATTTTTTAGTATCTGATTCGATAAGTATAAGACACAGACAAAGCGACCTTGATTCCGATGATCTAACCATCATGGAGCAAAGGTCGCTTTGTTTGTTCTTTAGGCTATGCTAGTAAACTATTACGTTTACGTTTCCATTCAGGCACCAAGTCTCAATAAGAACAGCTCAAGACCAAGGACTTTATCCACCGCTCCTGTTTTCATCTGGTAATCCAGTTCGCTGAGGTGACTCAGAATCATTCTCAGACGTTCCGGCTGAAATTTACGCGCTTGTTCTCCAGCGATCTTCACCGCATAGGGATGCAGACCAAGTTGACTGGCAATCTGCTGTTGGGAGTAGCTTTGTTGGCCCAACTCCTTCACCTGAATCATGATCCGAAACTGTCGTGCAATTAAAGCCGCAATTTTAATCGGTTCTTCCCGTTGCTTCAGCAACTCATAGAACAGAGCCAATGCCTTCTCCAGTCGTAAATTAGCAAGCTCTTCCACCAGCGAAAATACATTTTGCTCTGTACTACGGGCAACAAGTGACTCGATATCAGCACGCCGGATTGTTCCCCCATTACCCGCAAATAAACATAACTTGTCTATTTCAGCAGACAGTGTCTGAAGACCTGTTCCTGCATAGCTGATTAGTGTTTCCGCTGCTCCCGTCTCCAAGGAAACATCCCGCTGCTTCGCCAGTTTCACGATCCAATTCAACAGCTCATCTCCACTAAGTGGAGCAAAAGCAAGAACGACTGCCTGTTTCTTGACAGCCTTCACCAGTTTCTTACGCTCATCCAGCTTATCCCCTTGGGCCAGGAAAACAATTGTACTGTAATCTGCCGGATTTTCCATATATGTAAGCAGACGATCAACCTGATGTTCGATCTTGGATTCTTTACCTGCAGTAAACAAGCTCGCGTCCCTTACAATAATTAATTTACGTGGAACCAGAAAAGGTACGGTCTCTGCTTCTTCAATGACAACTTCCACAGCCGTTTCAGACAAATCATATGGAATAATTGCAAAATCACGATGTTCTTCTTCAATAACCTGCTCTTTTAACATATCCGTAAATTGCTGTATCTGGTACTTTTCCGTTCCATACAGCACATAGATCGGAGCCGTTTCTCCACTACGTATTGCCTTTGTTGCAGTTTTCACATCCATTCACGGTGCCTCCTTATCCCTTTTATCCTACCAGAAAACACACAAGACAACAAAGGGACCTTACATCCAGTTATGGATGAAGGTCCCCTGTCCTACATCTATATAAACGCAGGCACCAGCAGTTCTAGAAAAAGCCGGTGTGCGGTCATACGACGTCAGTTGTTTGAACTGAGATAGGACGTTTTGTTACTTCCAATATATGCTTGTCACACTGAAAATGTTCTTTCGTTTAGAGGAATGCACTCCCCAATTTTAATTATTTCGCAGGAGCTCCACCTGAAACAGCTGGCACATTAAACGAGTTCTTCGCCGTTGTTCCGTCCTTGTCCGTTTCATAATTAAATAGGGTGCCATCCTTTGACCAACCCGCTGACTTCAGCGTCCCCTCTATACTGCGTTGTTCAACCAAATTTAGAACATCAGGTTCGCTCACAGGTTTGGAGTAGATGCTGATCTGATCACCAAGAAGCATAACTACGTAAGAGCCGTCAGGTGATTTCCATTCTTTTGGTGCTGCCGTTGTAGTCATCTCCTGATCCGATCCTGCTGCAAATCCTTTGTTTCCTTCAGAGGCGTCTGCATTTGCACCGGAATCAGGAGCAGAATTGCCTTCTACTGGAGCATCTTCATTTCCATTCGGTACAATCATCTGAGAAGTGAAGGAATCTTCATTATCTGTTTCAGTTACTCCATTCTCTTCCCCATCTGCAGTAGATCTAGGGGCACTTCCTGAATCTGGATTCTTCTGCTCGGAATCTTGGTTCTGAGGCTGATTCTTCTGATTATCTGTCGAAGGAGGACTGGACGAATTGTCTTGTGCTCCTTTATTTGAAGAAGGCGTTGATTCGGTAGCCGGTTGTTGAGGTGTCGGGTCTGACTGTACCTCAGGCTCCTGTACCTTCTCTCCACCGTTCTCTTCAGGAGTTGTTTCTACTCCTTGGTTATCCGGTTCAGTTGGTGAAACATTCGACTTATCCACAAATACATCATTGCTGCTTGGTGTGGAAGAAGCTGCTGGATCATTATTTTCAATACTCTTGCTTAGTGGATTCTCATTCACATTGCCGCTCTCTTGAGAAGCTCCAGAGCTCAACATCATGGAATCGGCATTCTCAATCTGTTCAGGCTGATATCCCCATATGGCAAATCCCAATACAACTGCCGCAGCCGCTACACCCATGGACATACGTCCTGCCATCGAGTTAAGCCATTTTTGCTTCGTTTTCCGCTCACTTGAACGTTGTAAATTCTCAAATGTAGCGGGGACAGGATTCATTTCCTGTACGGTGCTGCTTTGTTCTTTCCGCGCTTCATCAATGGCATCAAGCTGTGGCATAATCGCATCAACCAGACTAAATTTTGGGGTTACTTGCGGTAACTCTTCCAGTTCTCTGGAAAGAGCTCTGAGTAAACTAAAATTCTCGGCACACTCCGGACACTTCGCCACATGTTGTAGCATCTGCGCGGTTTCCGCCTCGCCCAGATCATGATCCAGATAGCGGTGCATCCATTCCACCACCTCTTCGCATTTCATCCTGTCACACCACCTTTCTGATATTCCTGTAGTAGATTCTGCAATTGCTGTCTGGCTCTAAATAAATAAGACTTCACCGTATTCAACGGAAGATCGAGACAATCCGCAATTTCATTGTAGGATAAGTCCTGCAAATATCTTAGAACAATAACGGTACGATGATGCTCGGGAAGCTTGTTGATCGCATCCTGAATGTCCTGGGCCACATATGTAGACATGACCTCGTACTCCACATCCTGATTATCCTGAAAAACCATGTCATGTTCGTCAATGGAAACGGATGGTTTGGTTCTTCTGAATTTATCAATACAGATGTTCGTAACGATGCGTTGTACCCATGTTTTAAATTGGGCCTTTTCTTCGTATGAGTTGATTTTGGTGTAAATTCGGATCAACGCTTCCTGAGCAGCATCCAAAGCGTCCTGTTCATTATTTAGAATGTAATATGCGGTCCGATAGACGTGTTGTTCAATCTCCCGCAATAGGGTAATTAGAGCGTCGCGATCGCCCGATTGAGCGGCTCTGATGAGTTCCGGCTCTACCACAAAGGATCCCCCTCTCCCTGCAACCTTACAGACGTGATCATCAATAAAATTGTTGCAAAGTTAAGTATTTTTTTAATTTGCCATAACAAAATAACGGCGTATGTATTAGGGCCGCTGAAATCTTCTCTTAGAATAACAGAAATTGCATAACGAGTCACCAAACGTATCCAAAAGGGATTCCATTACTTACACGACTCAATTCAAATGCAATGGCATACATTATAGCGAAGCACTTTTTGGGTCCCCAAAATAAAAAAAAGTCGAAATTTGTCCAAATTTAAGCTATTTTTAATGCAATTTTCATGAAAATGGTGTATTGTAAATTTACATTCATAAACACGAGGTGATGAGCATGCCAGCTCTAGCGAAAATTCAAGCTTTAAAAGAACAAATGCCCAAAGAATACCAAAGTATTTCCCACTTTGTGGAACATGCACTGGAGTCCATTGACACTCTGGTCGAGGAACATCGGAAGTACGTAGCTGCACAGGCATTATACGGCGATAAAATCGTTGGATCGGAAGAACGCTTGTACAGAGAAACCGTACTTGATGTCAGAGCACAGCTGTTAATGACTCTTGAGAAAACGGTAGAAGATCTGTTGCACAAGGGTGACAAACACTGGAGCAAACACTTTAAGGATGGCGTGGAGTAGTTCTTATATTTCTTCTACATTTTGAAAAAATGGCCCGTTTTCCGATATTCTCCCTCGTAGAGTGTAACGGAAAGCGGGCTTTTTTTGTGTGCTGAGCTATAACTTGCGATCAAATGAAGTGATGAATTGGTGTATTCATCAATAAATCACGATCAGTTTGCCATTGAGAAACCCTAAAGCTCTTATGCCTGCTGAGCTGCCATACACCCAAACTTCGATTTTGCCTTTTGAACTCGTTTCATACGAAATGCTGGATGGATCTCCCCACGCAAGGCGCACCTGGGTTATGTTCATTCCTAGAGCTACTTCTCCGGCAATAATTTTATTCCAAGTAGATTTGGACCAATTGTATTTCTTATACGGATCAGAAGAGAAGAATTGGTTGGAATCCTTAAGCATCTCCGTCACACTGGAAGGTATACCTCCTGCGTAAGCGGAAACGGTTTTTCCTTTTGCATTACGGAAGACAATAGAGTAACTTCGATCACCGTATTTAATCTTCTCAATTTTGATATCTGATATGGTCACTTTACTGAAACGTTGCCCTAAACTCGTATCACTGTTGATCCAGTAGGACTTGCCAATGAAGCGAGCAAGATTCCCCAGCTCTTTTTTCTTGATCAGTGCAAGTGTATCCTTCGATTCCACCAGGATAGAAGAATTCCCAACCAGCACCTTGGCCTGCTTTAGCTCAGCATCCCAGCGGACCTGAATACCCGCAGCCTGTCTTAACAAGTCCGCAGGAAATACAGTTTGTCCTCCAATGGTTTGTACTTTCCCTTTCAACTTCAGTTCTTTATTGTTTAATCGCGCAACAGAACTTCCCTTTTGCAAAGTAATACTGTCTTCTCCAAATTGAATCTCAAAAGATGAGCCTTTGACATCGATTTTGGCTCCCAAAGTTTTGAACACCGACTGCACTGGCAAGTATACATTTCCATCTAACAATGTGGCGCCTGATAACTTTTTCTCTGAATTAACGTTCAGTTGAAGACTTGAAGCCAAATCGCCTATCTTCAATGTCACTTTGGTTGTTCCCATGCCCGTAACCTTCAGTTTGCCTCCCGCCTGAATCTGTGCAACTTGGGGCTGCTCCACTATAAGTTCTTCTGGCAACGGTACACGTTTGTTTTTGAAACCGTTACTATAATTCTCCTGAACGGTAAGGGTGATCGTATCCCCAATATTAGCATCCTTGGAAGATGCCGTAAGTGTCACTTGATTTAACGCAGGAGCTGATAGAGGAGCTAACTTTCCATTATCATATGTAACCCATGATCCATCCTGTAACTGTGCATATAGTTCATCCAGATTAGGCGCGTACACCATCCGCGATACGTTACTTAAACCCGCCAGTTGCTCACCCTTATATTTGGCAGTTCGATCGTAGCTCCAGACGGTTCCATCCTGCTTCACCGTGAGCAGCTTATGCGTACTCCCCCACCAAATCAAAGATTGCACATTATTTGCAACCGTGATGTAGTCATCCTCATACAGCATACTTACGATCACTACCGAGCCGTCATTTTTCAGCACAGCTGCGTAAACACCATTCGTTGCAATTGCTTTACCATCAGGTACATTTCCTGCTTTACGTATTTTGTTGTATTTGTCATAATATATATCTCCTGATGAAGATAATGCAGTATAAGAAGAATCTCTCCCAGAACTATCCCGATAAGAATCCACATCGATAATCGATTCCAAAACCTTAGCCTGATCATCAAAATTATAAAGGTTTCCATCCTTGAGCTGAACCCATCCATGGCCATATACCTTAATCACACCATTGAATTGTTTCGTTACTGGTATATGTGCATTGTTCTTATCCCATCGAATGACTTGGTCATCGGTAGTCCAACCATAGATGGAATGGTCGTCTGATTTTGAAATACCGATCAGTTTTCGATTTTGTGTCCATACTCCACTTACGGTCCCTTTAGACCAAAGTGTACCATCGTCGAGTAAAAAATCATTCCGGTCAAGAACTGAAATAATGGAGTTACCCGATCCAGATGATGCAAAAGCGGAGGAGTGTCCTGCGATCAAACCGATAACTAAAAGTCCAATGCATAGAGCTATCGTTTTTCTAATCCATTCCACTCTAAACTTCTGAGTTGCATTACTGTTACTTTTACTTTGTGTCATTTCTACAATTTCCATTTTTTTGATCCCCTTATGATTATGTATAGTGCTACGATCACTAAGTATCTCTATCCCTCCTCCAAGGCAGGCTTAACTATTATTCGGTAAAAATAACCATAATCCTGCAATAAAAATTCCTTAGCATTTATCAAATCCGTAAATAAAAACATATTTTTACATATATACAACAAACCAAAAACAAATGATTACATGTAATAATCTAGAATAGAAAACATATTACAAACGAAATAGGGCGTACAACTGTAACAAACTTCTAAATGGATATGCGGGAGACTAAATGAATCTAAAAATATTTTTCAAATACTTCCTGGGATTCTTTCTACTCAGTAGTGCTTTATTCATTGCATTTAATATGATAATAGGGCATAAAAGTTGGGATCAAATTGATCACATACTCAATTTATTCAGCGCAACTATAATTAGCTTGCCGATTAGTATCTCAAAAGCAAGAGAGTAATTCCATCCTAGTCAACTTCACGAGGCGATAACCAAAGTATCCTCATATCGCATAACGTTTGAAATGTGTTAATATCATGCAATTCAAAAAAAGTCGTTCGCAGCGGAACGACTTTTTTTCCGTTAATGGTCAACCAACTACTTACCTGTTCAATGTCCCTCACTGATTATTTCTCAGCATGTGTATGCTAAAATATAGTAACTCTCTTAGTCTATCTGTTTTTGAATATAGTTAATAAAATGGAGGTCAATTTTTGAATGACAAGCACCCATAGAATAAATAGGCCGCGCGGAAAAATACTTTCAGCTGTATTAACTGCAATTTTCATTTCACTGGCAATGGGGATATATCACTATGTCCCTTTGGATGAAAGACTAGAGAATACTTACTATTATTCATTCGGGTATAAATTTGTAGTTGGATTATTGATTAACCTCGCTATATTACTTTTCTTAATTACGCCACTTACCATATTGGTGGATGGATTGCTTTTATACAGAAAAAAAGATCATACGTTTATGAGATTGCTCGTTGCTATTGCCGCATATGCTCTATTAGGCTGCATAGGTGGGATCATCTACTCGATATTTACACTTAACTTCACTACTTTTTCCGCTCAGACTATCCACATTGTTGTATGCTCTCTTGTCTTTTTAGCTTTCCAGTTAGTATTCAATCGGGGTTTTCTTCACTCATCTTCACACCGATAAATAGATTGCGTACGACTTAACCCATAAGGTTTCCATTTGATAAACTTATGTTTCCAATAGTGATGGCACTTCAGTATGATTTTTGGTAGCATCACAAACAAATGGATAACTCAACGAAAAATTAAGAGCAAGGTTTCATTTATAGTTTATAATTGAACATTTTCATTTACTAATTCATCATTCCAATGATTATCGGTATACCCACGGCTGTTGTTCCATTCTGCTAACATTTTTCGTTGTCTCAATTCTAGATCTCTGAAAGGGGCTGCAACAAATTCGATGTCGTGGAACAGATCATTATAAATAGGTAATTCGCTATTTAATTCCTTGAATTTTTTAAATGCACCTATATCCTTATCATTTGCAGCCCAAATTACTTTTTTAATCAGTGATAACACGATTGTACCTGTGCACATGGGACAAGGCTCACAGGTAGTATATAAGGTAAGTTCATTCTTAGGAATAAATTTCTTGCTCTCAAGATGAAGTATCACATTTCCGGCTTTTCTTATAGCATCCACTTCGGCGTGAGCTGTAGAATCACAGCTTGAAAAAACTCTATTCCTACCTCGGCTTACAACTGAACCATCTGCAGCAACAATAATTGCACCGATAGGAAAAGTACCCTCATCTCTAGCCTTTTCTGCTTCTTCAAAAGCTAACAGAAGGTTTTCGTAATGCTTGTCCATCCAATACACATCCCGTCTCAGTAATTCCCAATAATAATATATTCCAGAAATATACTGCTACTCCTTCTACCATAATGCTAATTTTTTTTCTTGTACCGCTATGCTAACCTGCCCGTTGGTTAAATGAAAAGACGTCATAATGGGACTCACGGCAACTTTATGCTCCCAATTTCGACTCATGGCAAACTTATGCTTCTATTTGTGTTCTGAAAGGAAAAAAAAACGGAGATTAAATCAAATTCCAGCAAACATATGGGTAAAATTATATTCTTATGGCTTAAGCTACATTGTAAGACGTCACATCCGTTTTATAAACACTTCAACCCGCTTATTATCAGCCTTGTAAAATCCATCACTCAACACCGACTAACTTGTACCGGATATCAATCTTTCCATCTTTTACTCTCATCTGAACCTCACCCATCTGATCTGTCCGATAAATCTCTGATCCGGTAGCCTCCAGACGTTCCATCACTCCCGGATTGGGATGCCCATATGTATTGTTAACACCGGCAGAAATCACGGCGGTTTTGGCGTTCCAGTACTGGAGCCAGGCTTCAGTTGACGACGTTTTACTCCCATGATGAGCAACTTTTAACACGTCAATGGAGACGGATGCAGGGGGTTCATTATTTGAATTGTCCTGCAACGGATATTTAAGTACACGTTGTACAACTCTCTCTGTAACTCCAAGATCTGCACCTTTCTGTTCAAACTGGGCAGCTAATGAACCGTCCTGAATCATATAGAGCAGGTCCTGCTCAGCCGCAGCATCCATATCCCCAGTGAACAACATGGATGTGCCAGCCATGTCCAGTAAAAAAACAACGGAATCATGATTCTGGTGCTCAGACACAGGCAAACTGCCTGATGCATTTACATCCATCTGTGCCAGATCTGGAGCTATAAAATGTAAACTTGTCTCCTTATCAGCCTCATAGGACATCCCCTGCTGAATGGCGTAAAGAGGGATCTTCCGTTCCATGGCCGTGTTCAGTAACTTATCAAAGTTATCTTTACCACTGGTTGTGCCATTAAACATGAAACGTTTAACCGGAAGCTGTTCCAGCACAGCCTGTAGCCCTCCGGCATGATCCTGATCGGCATGCGTTACAATGACCGCATCCAGTTGATGGATACCTCTCTTTTTCAATAAAGGAACAACCACCTTGGCTCCTACCTCATACGGATCACGTCTTGTTTTCCACGATTGCTCGGTATTCCCAAAGTTAACTGTTCCCCCGCCATCCACCAAAATATGTTTGCCTTCCGGGGTTGTAATTAATGTACTGTCCCCTTGTCCAATATCCAAAAACTGCACGATACCGGTCCCAGCAGGCTGGGGAGTCTGATATGCCCACCACAATCCAGCAACAAAGCTGAGCGCAAGCAACCCGCGCATCCATCGCTGAACTTTACTCATCTGTTCATGTGCATAATATCCTGCACCTCGTGTAGTAAATGCACTTGTATATTCCGGCCAGGCAATACTGGCTCCTAATGTAGTTAATGAAGTTTCTTTTCCATCTACACGGTTCTTACCAGGTTGTCGCCTCACAAGAGGAGCCGTATCCTCCTCAAGTAACGTTGTTCCTCGCTGCTCACCCTTGCCACGATGCAACAGGTAGAGTGAGGCATACAACACGGCATAATATGCAGCAATCCATAACAGGGAAGGTGTTGCCCAGATCAACACAAAACCTGGCAGGCTGTTCATCCACTCCACGCTTACAAATGTCAGTTGATTCAATTGAATCGCAATCCATGCGAGAGGTTTTGCCAAGGGAACCCATATAAATGACAATAGCATCGCGACCGTCCCCAGAGGTAATACAATGGCGCTAATCAGAGAAACCAGCAGAAAGTTAGCCACAAAAGAAAGCAGTGAAAACTGGTTGAAATACAGAATGGTTACTGGGAACGAAATTAACTGAGCGGTCACCGTAACAGATGCTGTTGCAGCCAGAGATTTCGGCCAACTGCTGAACAGTCGGTTAATCAATGGCATGTAGATCATTAAACCTGCGGTCACAAGAAAGGATAACTGAAAGCTCACACTTAATAAAAAGTACGGGTCCCACCACATCATCAGCAATGCTGCTGTACTGATCATCTGAAGACCGTCTCTGGCCAGGCCACGGCGTGCCATATACAAACCAATTATGGACATAATGCCTGCTCGAATGACTGAAGGTGAACCACCCGATAATAGTACATATGCAGGCACCAGGATCAGAACAATCGTGAGTGCTGTCTCTCTGGTAAGCCTTAACCAGGATAAAATAAGAAGAAGAGAAGCTACATATACAGCGACATGGGTTCCGGAGATTGCCAGAATATGTGTTAGACCCAGTTGTGAAAACTGACCATACGTGCCTGGATCGATATCATTAGCCATCCCGATAATTAGACCTTTCATATATCCTCCATGAGGCTCAGGAAATAATTGCTCGACCGCTGAACCCAACGTATGTCTTGTCCAATCCGTCCATCGTAGTACGTTGAATTGTCCAAGCCCCTCCGGAGGCGTAGCTATGACCGAACTGGCTCCCTTCACTTTGAACAACAAGTGGATATGGAGAGTTCGCAAATAACTGCGATAATCAAACCCACCAAAGTTCCTCGCTTCACCAGGAAGGGTAAAAGCACCATGAAGCGTGATTGCATCGCCCCTCTTCCAGCCCGCTGCTACCTGTTGTTCTTCTTCCTCCAGCAGTCTGACTTGTACCATCAATTGTTCATCTATTTGAAATGCAGATGATGCCACAAGATCTGTATCTGCTGAAGAAGCCAACATGGGCAATATGGAAGACATCTGTATCTTAAAGTCAGCCCGATCTCCATCAATACGTACATCTGATACAAGCTCACCCTGAATTTCGGCAGTCAAACCGTCCATCTCATTAGCAGCAATATGGATGATCTCGGGCAGTCTGCTATGATTACGTACGTCATTCCATACCCAATGTGCAACACCTCCAATAAAGGCAGCGAGTAAAAATAAAATGGACCACCCACGTACATCTATGAAACGAAGCAGAAGTGGCAGACATGCCAGCGCTCCAATCATTCCCCAGATTAACGTCCAGCCTGTTAACGCGCATGCCATCCCGCTACCGCATAACCAGCAAATCGTAAAAGTCAGTAAAGGTCTGCCTTTCATCCGTCTCCCTCCTTTTGTGTAACCCGTTGAACGCAGAAAAACCTCCGGAAAGCCAATTCAGGCTTGCCGGAGGTTCTCCCTCGCATACTCGACCATATTCAGATTAATTGCTCACAGTCATCATCGTTTCCCGCGGCGGCTGGTAATTCTCCAGCTTGCGGAATGTTATGCCCTTCTGTTCCATCATATTCGTAACCTTGCCGGTATCTTTAGGATAAGAACGATGAAAGACGATTTCTGTAATCCCGCTATTCGCCAGCATATTGGCACATGTCCAGCAAGGTTCGTCGGTCACATACACAGATGAGCCTTCGCGGTCGATTCGATCTGTGAATAAAAGCAAATTTTGCTCCGCATGGATTGTGCGAATGCAGCGTTGCTTTTTCACCATGTCTTCTTGCCCATCGGTCACGACCAACTCATACTCTTCAGATATCATGCAACCTGCTTCAGAACAATCCGGAACACCGGTGGGTGCGCCATTATAGGCTGTTCCCAGCAGTTTTTTACCTTGAACAAGAACGGCACCTACGTGACGACGCGAACAGCGGGAACGGGTAGAAACCATATACGCGATGTCCATAAAATACGTATCCCAATCCTTGCGTACCTCTACTGTACTCATGCTACTTTCCTCCCGCTCAACACATTTTTATTCTCATATTACCGGATCTGCACATAGGGTGCCATCTTCTCTAGCATCTTCATGCCTATTCCTTTGACCTTTGTCAGATCACTAACTTTCGCAAAAGGACCATGTGCATTCCGATAGTCCACAATAGCTTGAGCTTTCTTCTCCCCAATTCCGGGAAGCTCGATAAGCTTGGAGACAGGAGCGGTATTCACATCAATCTTGCCATTGTCGCTAGCCTCCTCACGAACTACAGGTGGATTACTCCTTGATGCCGTCTCCGAAGTAACCGAAGGATTCAAATTAGTACCCTGCGTAACTGGTTCAATCGAATTTGAGGTGTCTGGTGGATTATCATTTGCCTGACTTGGAGTTTGAACTCCCGAATCACCTTCAACTGAAGCGCTCGCAAGCTCTTTAGACTTATCTGCCTTTGCATCATTCCCAGTCTGCATTCCACTTGCATCCGATCCTGATGATGCTCCTGTATTGCCCTGAACCGAAGTAGCCGACTGTACAGCAGGGAGTTCCTGCTCTATCGTCGGCTTTTCGGTGCCGAGCTGCAAGGGTTCCCAGCCACTAGGTGGTTGTTCACTTTTGCCCGACCATAATATGAGTATACTTCCAACCACCGCAGCAGCAATGGTCATGCCTTTGTTCCATCTCATTTCTTCCACACCTCTCCCTGAATTCAAAATCATTCATTTCGAACACGGGCGGTGCTTCCGAACCGTTGGACTTCTCTGGTGAAACAAGTTGTATATTTTTCATGTCATGTAAAACAGGTCCTCACGCATAGAATAGATGGAAAGAACTGCGCCAGTACCGTAAAGCATGAAAGGAGGCCTGAAACAATGAAGGTTGGATTTATCGGAACCGGCAGCATGGGCAGCCTGCTGATCTATGCCCTGATCCAATCAGGTGCACTCGAGCCGCGGCAGATCGCCGCCAGCAATCGAACCCCGTCCAAAGTACGGCAGTTATCCCTCCGTTACCCCGGTCTGCATGAATCCCAGAGCAATCGGGAAACGGTGATCCGAAGTAATATCATATTCCTGTGCGTGAAGCCGCTTGAATTCAAACATGTCATTGACGACATCCTGCCTGTCGTGAATCCCAATCATATAATTGTCTCGATCACCAGTCCCGTGCAGCTGCGCCATCTGGAATCTTCACTTCCTTGCAAAGTCTCCAAAGTTATTCCCAGCGTCACACATCAGGTTGGCAGCGGCGCGTCCCTGTGTATACACGGCGAACGAATGACTAGTGAAGACCGTGCTGTGCTGGAAAGTCTGCTTAGCCATATAGGCAGGCCATACCAAGTGGATGAAGCTTGTACACGCATCACATCCGACTTCTCCAGCTGCGGACCTGCATTCATATCCTTCTTTTTGGAACAGTGGATCGAAAGTGCAGTGAAGCTGACAGGTATCAAAAGGGCAGATGCCTGTGCTCTGGCTGGCGAGATGCTCCTGGGAACAGGCAAGCTACTCACCGAAGGAGGATACACACCGCAAGAGCTTCAGGCTCGTGTTGCTGTACCTGGCGGCATTACCGCTCAGGCACTTGCACTGCTGAAGGTTAGTCTCGACGGTGTTTTCGACAGCCTGATCCACACGACACATGACAAATATGATGAAGATTTGTTAAAGCTGGATGAACTATTTCGAGCCGGCGAGATTAACCGGCAACAATATTAACGAGTTTGCCTGGAACGGCAATGACCTTGCGAATGGTCTTGCCTTCCAGCGCCTGCTTAACAGGTGCCAGCTCCATCGTAAAGTCCTGCATGCCCTGTGCATCCAGATCCTTCGCAACCGTAGCACGAGTTACGATTTTACCGTTTACCTGAACAACAATTTCCACTTCCGCATCCACTGTCATGGACTCATCATATTCAGGCCAAGCCACGTAAGAGATTCCACCTTCATGTCCCAGACGACTCCACAGTTCCTCAGCCATATGCGGTGCCAGTGGTGACAACAGTTGTACAAAGTTCTCCATCGCTTCACGAGGCAGTGTATCGGCTTTGTACGCATCGTTGATGAAGATCATCAGCTGGCTGATGGATGTGTTGAAGCGCAGGTGTTCCAGATCTTCCGTAACTTTTTTGATCGTTTTGTGAGCAGTCCGCTTGAACTCATCCGTTCCACCGTCCACCGTAATCTTGTCATTGATGGCTCCTGTATCTTCGTTAATGAAGAGACGCCATACACGTGACAGGAAGCGGTGCATGCCTTCAACCCCGTTTGCATTCCACGGTTTTGTCGCTTCCAATGGTCCCATGAACATTTCGTACAGACGCAATGTATCCGCACCGAATTCATTCACAATTTCATCCGGGTTAATGACATTACCACGAGATTTACTCATTTTCTCATTGTTCGTGCCTAGGATCATACCTTGGTTCACCAGTTTGTGGAACGGCTCTTTGGTATCCACAACACCCAGATCATACAGCACTTTATGCCAGAAACGAGCATACAGCAAGTGAAGCACCGCGTGCTCCGCTCCGCCAATGTACAGATCAACAGGCAGCCACTGCTGCTGTTTCTCCTTGGAGATCAGTTCCTTGTCATTGTGCGGATCGATAAAGCGCAGGTAATACCAGCAGCTACCCGCCCATTGTGGCATGGTGTTGGTCTCACGACGTGCCTTCATTCCCGTTTCCGGATCTACCGTATTCACCCACTCCGTAACATTCGCCAGTGGTGATTCTCCAGTACCCGAAGGTTTGATCTGGTCGATATCAGGCAGCAGCAGTGGAAGTTGATCCTCCGGTACGGTCTTCATCGTTCCGTCTTCCAGATGCAGAATCGGGATTGGCTCACCCCAGTAACGCTGACGGCTGAACAGCCAATCGCGCAGACGATAGGTTACTTTCCCTTGTCCTTTACCGTTCTCTTCCAGCCAAGCAATCATCTTGGCAACCGCTTCTTCATTGTTCAATCCGTTCAGGAAATCGGAATTCACATGCGCGCCATCACCAGAATATGCCTCTTGTGTAACGTCTCCACCTTGAATAACCTCGATGATATCCAGACCAAATTGCTTAGCAAATTCCCAGTCACGTGCATCATGACCCGGAACAGCCATAACCGCACCTGTACCGTAACCTGCAAGAACGTAATCAGCAATCCAGATCGGCAGTTTTGCACCATTAACGGGATTGATTGCATAAGCACCAGTGAATACACCTGTTTTGTCTTTAGCCAAATCCGTACGTTCCAGATCACTCTTACGAGAAGCCTGCTCCTGATAAGCCTGAATCGCTTCACGCTGGTCATCCGTTGTAATTGCTTCTACCAACTCATGTTCCGGAGCAAGTACTGCAAAGCTCGTACCGAACAATGTGTCCGCACGGGTAGTAAACACCTTAATAACTTCTTCGCGACCTTCAATGGCAAAAACAACTTCCGCACCTGTCGATTTACCGATCCAGTTACGCTGCATATCCTTGATACTTTCAGACCAATCCAGCTCTTCCAGGTCTTCCAACAGACGCTCTGCATACTCGGTAATTCTCAGTACCCATTGACGCATCGGTTTACGTACAACCGGATGTCCACCACGTTCACTTTTGCCATCAATAACCTCTTCATTAGCCAGCACCGTTCCAAGTGCTTCGCACCAGTTCACTGCGACTTCATCCACATAAGCGAGGCCCTTATTGTACAGCTGGATAAAGATCCATTGTGTCCATTTGTAGTACTCAGGGTCCGTTGTACTGATCTCACGATCCCAGTCATAAGAGAATCCGAGCGATTTGATCTGACGGCGGAAATTGTCAATATTGCGGAATGTAATATGCCGTGGATGTTCACCTGTATCCAATGCATGCTGCTCAGCAGGCAGTCCGAAAGCATCCCAACCCATTGGGTGCAATACATTATAACCACGCATACGCTTGTAACGGGAAACGATATCCGTTGCTGTATATCCTTCCGGGTGACCTACGTGCAGACCTGAACCGGATGGATAAGGGAACATATCCAATGCATAAAATTTCGGTTTGGCAGGATCCTCACCTGTTTTAAACGTTTTATTTGCATCCCAGTATTGCTGCCAACTTTTTTCCATGACTTGTGGCTGGTAGCCATGCTTCGGCTGGTTATTCTCACTCATCTATTGTTCCTCCTTCTGGTTGTTCGTTTTAGTTTTAATTGCAACAAAAAAACCTCAGCATCCCGTAGCGTTTGCAGCGCTAGGGACGAGAGGTTGAATTCCCGTGGTACCACCCTAGTTAGTGGACGAACGTGCTTCGTCATCCACTCCCTTTGGACCTGTAACGGCGGTTAACCGATGCGGATTTCCATTCCTGAACCAAAGGCTTAATGCCAGTAGGTTAAGCAGAATGGTGTAATCACCGCATTTCTCCAAGGCGAGTTCGCAAATCACTGTCAACCGGCTTGCACCAACCGCCGGCTCTCTGTTATGTACAGGAATTACTACTGATCCTTATCATCGAAATATGTATACAATATCGGGACCATTATATAAAAAAGCAAGCCCAAAGTCAATATGACACGTTATATTCGCTTTCTTAAAGCTCACGGTTTGTAACCTTCATAACGCGGGTTGCTGTTCAGGATAACCAAAACCGCTCAATGCCTTCCTCCAGGTTATGAATAGTCCAATTCACATGTTCCTGATTGTCATATTGGCGATAAGCGCACTCAATGCGCAGTACCAGATCAAAGTACAAGTCATACAGACTTCTTCTTTTTAGCTCACTTTCAGTCGTAATCGCACGCCCATAACCTTTCACAAAACCGGGTGTATAGTTAAAATGACTGAAATAATGCTCCATCAGAGGGTCTGCCCACAGTGAACGTTCAAAATCAATAATGGCTGTGATGCGACCTTTGTCTACTAGAACATTGCCATCCCACAGATCCCAACTTACAAGCACAGGTTCCTCTACATCATCCAGCACATCCGATTTTTCTTCAATCAAGCGTCTCAATTCAGGGTAATCCATTGAAAATGTAATCCCGGCTTCTTCCCCATCCGCAAGAATGTCATCCATCAGATTCATAAATGCTTCTTTCCATGTGGAATATCGCTGTTTTTGCTCCGAGAAATATCCAAACTTCTCGCCCTTGATTTCATTAATTCGACGATTGTAACGCCCCAGTTGTTGTTCAATGGCCTCCTGCTCTTCCGCAGAATACTGATCCTTGATCTGATTGTAGGGTGTTCCAGACATGTACTCCATGATGAAATAACGCGCTGAAGCCATGGTTAACGAGTCATCATAAGCCAACACCTGGGGTACAGGGACATCCTGTAACTTGCTGATGAGACGCATTGCCTCAACTTCGGCGATCATCAGATCCTGCTCGCAGCGCATCAGATTGGTGGAAGCCGAAGGGGCAATTTTGAGTACCACTCGCTGTGCGTCACTCAATGTAATGAGATATGCATGATTGGCCCAGCCATCCACCATTTCCTTGTAGTCCTGTATACTTGCAGATAGATGCTGCTCGATTATGGCATTCAGTTGTTCTGACGTAAGCCTTGTTTTATATGTACTTTCCACTTCTACACCTCATCTCGACTATTGATCTCTCAGAAAACGCTTTCTACCCGACTATTATCGCCTCCTTTACTTTAACTGGCAATACTTTTGTCACGCTCATAAGTTTCTTCTAACATTTCTTTCCCCGATTACGGAAACACGTCACTCACTTGATATGGGGAATAAAACCAAAAAAACTGCCCTTATGTACCAAACATAAGGACAGTTCTCGAGATTTGTTCTTATTTCACAGCAACGTAGAACAAGCGTTGTGCGCTGTCTCCAGCCTCTTTCCATTCAAAATCCGCATATACCTTCACATCTCTAAAACCTGCCTTGGATAACTCCAGCTTCATCCAGTCCGGATTATATGCACGCTGGACATGAACTTCTTCAAACCGCTGGTATATATCCTTGCTACCATCTTCCACACGCGAAAAAATACTGAGATGATGTTCAATCTCACAACGATCCTGGTCCAGATCACAAGTCCAAATATAAGATACAGAGCGCTCATCCAGGACAAAAGGCTGCTCCTCATCATAACGAATAAGGGTATTGGGATGATGCACATCAAACAAAAACGTTCCATCCAGCTTCAACATCTCATATGTCCGCTGGAATGTTCGAACAACATCTTCTTGTTCAAGCAGATAATTCACGCAATCACAGAAAGATATCACTGAATCCACAGGTTCCGGAACTCGCCAGTCACGCATATCTTGCTGCACCCAACGTACGCTGCCTTCCCGATACAATCGGTGGCCCTGAGGCGTTGCCTCCATCTTGCTGCGTGCAACCGACAACATATCTGCTGACAGGTCAATACCTGTAACTTCGAAACCGGAGTTCACGAGCGGGATCGTAATGGAGCCCGTTCCACAGCCAAGTTCAGCGACACTTTTGGGCATTCCATGCTTTTCCCACGCTGTTCTTGCAAACCTTATCCAGTCCGGATAAGGCATATCTTCCATTAATTCATCATAGACATAGGCAAATTTCCGGTAAGACATGTCAGGCACCGCACTTTCAATTTCATTTTCCAATCCTGATCTATATAAGTTGAACTAAAGAATATTTACACTGGATACTCCAATGACAGAACAACCTTCCGATCACTGTTATCCCCAGATTTTTTTGATTCCTTTTATAAAGGATTAAATCCGGGGATAGCGTGTGCTTCCGAAGCAGCTTTCTTTTAGAAAGCTTTTAGGCGAACGCTACGCTTCTTCAGGTTCTTTCTGTCCTCTCCGTTTCATGTAAATGTTTAGTTCAATTTATATAACAAAAGTAAAGACAGGGGCATCCGGTGTTTACCCAGCCTATCCCTGCCTTCTCCGAGTTTCATATTACGAAATTATTCAAAAGAATTATTTGTTTTCACTTTGATCCGCAGGAGCAGATTCGGACAGATACGTCCAGCTTTCCTTTTGAACCACCAGTCCATCTTTCATCAATTTGCCCAAGGCACGCTTGAAAGCAGACTTACTGATACCAAAACGCTGCTTAATGATATCCGGCGGAGTTGCATCCGAGTAAGGCATGCCACCCATAGGGCGTTCTTTCATGAAAGCGAGCAGTTTGTCTGCATCTTCGTTACGTCCAACTTGTTTGAGTTGAGTCATGGCCAGATTCACACGTCCGTCTTCACGTACCAGTGTCACCCGACATTTAACTTTCTCACCAAGACGCAGCATATGACTGCGTTCGGATGAATGAATCATGCCAATTGCGCCAAAGCCCAGTACACCGCCCTCTACAAGTACAAAAGTACCCATCTGCAGTGGTTTGTATACCGTTGCTTCAACCCATTCGTTTAACCATGAAGTTGGCGCATGGAAAGCCAATGGTGAAAGTTCACGTTCCCCGGCCAATTTGGCACGCAGACGTCCCTGCTTGTCATGTTCCATGATTACAAAGACTTCATCCCCCACTTGAGGACGCAGTTCCTCCAGTTCAGGCAATTCACGAATAGGAAGCAGCAATTGCCGTCCAAGTCCCATTTCCAGGAAACAGCCCAGTCGTGGGTGAACATCAGCCACAACCAGTCGTGCCATTTCGCCAAGCATGAGATAAGGCTTCTTCATCGTTACGGCCAGACGATCTTCCGTATCAAAGAATACAAATACTTCAAGCGTCTCGCCAATCTTAATATCCCGCGTTAACTCGGTGTAGTGAAGCAGTACATCTTCCGATCCTGTCGTCAAAAAGAAACCAAACGGAGACACTTCACGTGAAACCGGCAAAGAGACGACTGTTCCAGCAATCAAACTCATACCGTCTCCACCACTTTGGCATCAGACCATAGACGCTCAATGTTGTAGTATTCACGCTCGTCGCGGTGGAAGATATGAACAACAACGTCGCCCATGTCCATCAGTACCCAACGTGCGGAATCCATACCTTCAATACCTTTGATCGTCGCTCCGGCTGCATGAGCCTGTTTGCGAATCTCAGTGGCAATGGCCTGTACCTGTGTATCGGAATTCCCGTGACAAATAACAAAATAATCTGCCACCAGGGAAACATTAATCAGATCCAACGCTACAATATTGGATGCCTTTTTGTCGTCAGCGGCAGCAACCGCCATATTCATAAGTTCTTTCGATGATACTGTCATGAACCAACCTCCATAATCTGTAATTGTGTGTTCAAAAAGATCCTTCGTAATCAAAAGCGGACTTTTTGAACAACCTCTATAGTTGAGTAATCAAGTCATTGCGCGACAACACGGTCAAAGGATAAATAACACGGCGCTGCGAGATCAGCAAGCTGATCGTCGAATCGAATCCGGCAATTAATCCTTCTTCCAGACTATGTTCAGCCTGTTCGCGAATGTGATCCACTCCCGGGAAATCTCGTCCCGGTTCAATATAATCGGCAAGACATACCACTTTGTCAAGCAGGCTCATGCCTACCCGACCCGAGGTATGCCACCGGATGGCATTAATAACTTCGGAATCCTCTACACCGTAATCACGCCCGGCTACAAAAGCACCGACTTCGGAATGCCAGAGTTGCTTGTCATGTTGCAGAAGTTCCTGGTTTAATCCGTTATCGCGGATGACCGCTTCCATCTCCGCTACGGGCCAGTATTTTGCCACATCATGCAATATCGCTGCCAAATCTGCTTTTACAGGATCAGCACCATATTTTTCAGCCAGCATCACTGCCGATTCCATCACGCCCAGTGTATGCTTCCAGCGTTTTTCCGGCATTTGTCCGGATACGGCTTGAATCAGTCCATCACGGCTTAGTGCCATATAAACCGCTCCTTACAATGTATTGGTGCACCTCATCAGGAATCATGAAGCGTACCGAATGTCCTTTGGCAAGACGTCTGCGAACGGCTGTCGATGAAATATCCACCAAGGGCATCTCGGCCAGCAGGACCCGATCCTGTAACTCGTCTGGAAGATCATCCAGATGTAACTGAAAGCCTGGCCGACCAACCCCGATAAAGGTTAGCCGTTCGGCAAGTTCTTCAATCTGCTCCCATTTGGGAAGATAGTTCACCATGTCCGCTCCGATAATGAAATAAAATTCATGTTCCGGATGGCGACGCCATAGTTCCTTCATCGTATCGATGGTATAAGACACTCCGCCCAGTTCCATCTCGATACCCAGCACTTCATATTGCTGCACACCCTTCACAGCCGCTTCCGTCATATCGAGACGTTGCTGTCCCGACGCTCCGGCTCCGCGTTTGTGAGGTGGAACATGAGAAGGCATGAACCAGATCTCATCCAAAGCATGTGAATCCCTTGCTGCTTCAGCTGCCAGGAGGTGTCCCATGTGGATCGGATCAAACGTACCACCCATGATGCCGATCTTCACCCGCGTCACACTCCCTTATCTAGGTAGTTCGATTTGTTTGTTATCGCGCGATTCTTTGTACAGGATGATTGTGTTACCGATGAGTTGTACAAGCTCACTTCCCGTTTCACGGGCAACTTCTTCTGCCATCTCTTTTCTGTCATCATCATTGTTGTTGAGCACTTGCACTTTCATCAATTCGCGCTTCTCAATCGCATCTTCGATGTGACGGAACAGGTGCTCGTTCGTTCCACCTTTACCAATCTGAAATACAGGGGTCAGGTGATGTGCCTGTGACCGCAAAAAGCGCTTTTGTTTACCGTTTAACATGAATACTCCATACTCCTTATGTTGAGCAGGCCCTGATCGACAGCACAAAACTGTCCGGACCTGACCATTCAATTATTATTTTTCAATGGTGAAAATGATCTCTGAGTACACAAGGTGACTCCGATTGCAGTACCATCTTCCGATCGCCGTTATCCCCAGATTTTTTTGATCCCTTTTCACAAAGGGAAAATCCGGTGATAAATGCGACCACTCCGTTTCTTCAGATTGGTTCTGCACTCGTTGTTGCCTGTACTCTTAATATCATTTTCACACTTCAAAACTGTTTAGTACCGCTTGTCTCATCGTTTCCACTGGAGCCGGAATGCCGAGCCAATGTTCAAAGGCCACTGCGCCCTGGTATACAAACATACCCAGACCACCGTGCACCGTACATCCGCGCATCCGTGACTCCCGAAGCAGACGGGTCTCAAGCGGATTGTAGATCAAATCACTTACCGCTGCTCCTTCACGAATCAATGAAGGGTCGACTGGTACGTCATCAACATGCGGATGCATTCCGGCAGACGTTGTGTTAATAACGATATCAGCCGTAGCCAGAACCCTTGCAACGTCTTCCAAGCCGCTACCCGAGATTTCTCCCAGACCATGGCCCCGTAAATCCGAAGCAAGTGCAATAGCTCTGTCCGCTGTACGGTTCAGAATGTGGATATGCTCAGGCTTCTCCAGTGCAAGGGCGTATATGACGCCCCGCGCTGCTCCACCTGCTCCCAGTACCGCAATGCGTTTGCCCTCAAGCTCAGGTACAGCCTCTTCCTTCAGGGATCGGACATAGCCAATACCATCCGTATTATACCCTGTCAGTGTTCCACCTTCATTGACGATGGTATTCACCGCACCAATCAGACGAGCACTTTCATCGATCACATCCAGGTACTGCATGACCTGCTCTTTGTGCGGGATGGTGACATTGACTCCACGATAGCCAAGTGCCACAATTCCCCGAACTGCCCCTTCCAGTCGATCCGGAAGAACATGCAGTGGCATATACATTCCATTCACTCCTGCAGCCAGCAGAGCCGCATTATGCATTGCCGGAGACTTGGAGTGAGCAATAGGATCACCCATGACACCAAGCAACACGGGGAGTGAAGGGTTGAACTTTTTCTGCTCAGACATAGGTAAGCCTCCGATCCATCTGATGTACAGATTCTGAGAATTTGTTAGATCAATGATGGACGGATCTGTACACGAATGCCTTTTGGAGCATGAACAGCAACAAGCGCTCCAATATCGCCATTAACCTTAATCCAGCCCAGACCCGAGATGAATACATCCGATTGACTGCCGCGTTTGATGCGGAATTCATGTCTGGTCCATTCAGCCATCTCTGCTGCATTCTCACGGGTTGGCGGAGATAACAATTCTCCCAGGTGGTCGCGGTACAGATCATCTGCACGCTCCAGCTTCGTCCGGTGAATATCAAGCGCTGTGCTGATGAAACACGTGAACGACTGGCGATCACCTTCCACAAAGTCAAATCGAGCCATGCCGCCGAAGAACAGCGTCTGACCGGAATTCAACTGATACACAGCCGGTTTAAGCGGCTTTTCAGGCATGATGGCAGCGAGATCTTTACGGGAAACAATCTCGCTGAAACGCCATGGGTATACGATTCCGGGCGTATCAATAATATATTTCCCATCATCCAAGGGAATGTTCACCATATCCAGCGTTGTGCCTGGATAACGGGATGTGGTCAGTTCCTGCTCCAGATCACTGTAATCACGAATCAGACGGTTAATCAATGTGGATTTGCCTACATTGGTACCGCCAACCACGTACACGTCACGATCTTCGCGATACGTTCCCACAAGCTCAAGCAATCGGTCGAAGCCCTGATTCTGCTTCGCACTGCACAAGACGACATCCACGGTGCGCAAACCTTGTTCTTTGGCTTGCTTCTGCACCCAGTTGCGAACCTTGTTCCAGTTGGTTACTTTTGGAAGCAAGTCCGTTTTGTTCACAGCAAGCAATACCGGATTGTTGCCAACAAAACGTTGCAGACCGGAGATTATACTGCCATCAAAGTCAAACAAATCAACGATATGGATGACAAGTGCATCCTTATCCCCGATTTTGCTAAGCAGAGCCAGGAATTCGTCCTGATCCACCGTAACGGATGATGACTCATTGTAGTTTTTGATACGGAAACAGCGCTGGCATATAACCGGTTCACGATCCAATGCCTTCTCGGGAATAAACCCTGGTAATTCCGGATTTTCTGTTTGCAGATGCACGCCGCATCCGCTGCACCTTACGGCAAGATTGCCGTTATGCGTTTCTGTCATTTCTTCTTTTCCTCCTCAAGCCATAAGCCTTTCCTGCGTAAACTCGTTAGAGCAATCCGTTCCACGCGCCGATTGAAGCGAGTCATAAAGCCTTCGTCCCCAATGGAGATTGGCAGTACCAGAACGGTATATAACCCCATTCGGTTCCCTCCATAGACGTCCGTAAGCATCTGATCGCCTACTACAATCGTGTTTTCAGGAGATAACTCCATCATTTTCATTGCTCTACGAAACGGTACATTCGATGGTTTGCGTGCACTATGCACAAACTGGATATCCAGCGGGGTCGCAAACAGGGATACACGATTCAAATTGTTATTGGACACAATCATCAGCTTGAAACCCGCCTCTTTCACACGCGCAAACCATTCAATCAGTTCGGGCGTAGCATCAGGGGCTTTGGCTCCAACGAGTGTGTTATCCAGATCAGTTATAATTCCACGGTAGCCTTGAGCGTACAGCTCTTCCAGATTAATGTCAAAAACCGTGTCTACACGCAGCTTGGGCATTAACATTTTAAACAAAGAAGTCACCTCAGTTTCATACGACACACTATATCACAAATCCGTCTTTCCTGAAAATGCATACAGCGCCTGATGGCAAAGGAAAAAAGGAAAAACGGGACGGGCAACAACTATGCCCGTTCCGCTTTCAGTTCTTTCCGCAGCTTCAAGGCAGTCTGATAGACGGCCTTCCAGTCGTCGACTTTTACGGACGCCGGACTGTAGCGAGTCTGTTCAAACTTCGTGAGAAGCTCATGCAAAGTAGCTTCTGCAGCAGGTTTTGCCTGGCTCCAGCGAGCTACCGATTCACGAAGTGTCTCGTCTCCGCTCCGGGTCAGTCCTTTGCGTTTCACATAATGAATCCAACGTTCGGTCTCCGCAACCACCTTCTGTTCAGGGGTGAGCGGTCCACCTGTCCGCAGACGAAGCAGGAAGAATCGCATGGAGAATCGATTACGCCAGAACATGTATGCTACCCACAATACAATGATGACTCCTGCAGCCCAGATAACAAAAGTCGGGATGGCAGACGATGTCTGCTCAGGTGCAGGGGTCTGCTCTTCCTCTTGTACCGGCTCCTCTTCTGGTTGTTCTTCAGGCTCATCTACAGGCTGTACATCAGGCTGTTCCGTGAGCAGCGGCATATCAAAGCCCGGTGTTGCTTCAACAGGAATCCAGCCATACTCACCAAAGTAGACCTCTGCCCAGGAGTGTGCATCTGCATTGGTAACGGTGTAGGTTGTCTCAATCTCCGCACCAGGTTGACGCGGAGCCTGCATGTCCGAATTCAGAGACAGTTGTCCAGGCGCATAACCTTTAACCCATCTTGCAGGAATGCCTTCCGAGCGCGCCATCATCACCAGCGCAGTAGAGAAGTAGTCACAGTAGCCTTCCATAATATCAAACAGGAAGCCTTCCACAAAGTCACTGCTTACTTTTCGAGATAAATCCGGATTGTTCGTGTATTCAAAATTAGTTTGTAAATAGTTTTGCAGTAATGCCACTTTTTCATACGGCGTATTCGCAGATGCCGTTATCTCGGCTGCCAGATTCGAGACCCGGTCAGGGAAACGGGATGGTAACTGCAAGTACATATCATCTGCAGGGTTACTGTTGTACAGATCTTCAAAAGACTTTGTACGCAGCTCATCTTCCACAATCACAGGGGCTTCAGATACGATGGTGTATGTCTTGGGATACTGTGGCTGCTGACGGTCTGTCACCACATGCAGTTCAGCCTGTTCGGCATTCCACAGCATACGTTCCGTTCTGTCCTCACCGTTAATGGAACTCACTTCCGAGATCGAATAAGCACCAAACAGAATTGGATAGACATTGTCATTCAGCATCGTTACGTTCTGAATTACTTGTTTGGTATTCACATTTCCGGATTCAACGTTCTCCAGAGGCTGTCCGGCTTCAACATTCTCTGTAGCACCCCGTCCACGGTCATCCCAGCCTGTGCCTGTATACTCTGCACGTGTCTCACCGCGCCAGTAACTACGCTCATTGGTCGTGACAGACATGACAGGGGTATAGTCGAAATTGAATCCTCCACCCAGCTGATTGTCTTCCCTACTGTATCCCGATTCGGTAGCGGCCGGAATATCAAGGTTTCCGTTACCAGCCTGACTCGTGGAAGTTCCGGTATAGTTACGCCAAGCCGTATACGGGTCCGTCAAGGTGGGTGGGATCTCCGGCATATTGACGCTGGCTACAATAATTAAAGAAAAGATAATGGCAATATTGGCCAGGATTTTATAAGGATAACGGATGATTCGTTTCCAACCTTGTGGATACTGTAGCTGATAGTTACGGAAATGCTGACATACTAGCCATCCCATCCCCGCAAACATCACCCATGCGATTTCAATCCAGAGTGGAATCTGTGTGAAAGAATCGAGAATGCCCATCGAAATGATGTTGACACCCAGGAAAACAAGAATGCGACGTGTTGTTGTCACGAGACGAAGGGCAGCTTCAAGCATCACCCATGCACACAGGGAAAACCAGATGTACGGTGTCATGTGCAATATGAATTGCTCCGCTCGGTCTGTTAAAGAGCCATAAGGGATATACACCGAGTAGTCAATTAATGTTTTATGCAAAATGTAACCAACGACAATCGCCTTGATGACCGCCCGATATATCGTTTTAAAGGGCAGAATGACCTCCAGCACGCTGACCGCTGCAAGTGTCCATAACACCAGAGAAGTCGTCTCCGTATACCACGATTCCTGCGTAAATGAAATCCACTGCATGCCAATCAGGAAAATCCAGAGCAATGACGCTGCATGATACCAGGATCGTTTGCCTGCAACACTTTCATTTCCTTTTGTACTCATACAGAACCTCCCCCCATCACCGTTGGAAGCTCCTGCAAGTGAGAAACAGTGAATGACCTCGTGCCTCTTCCACGCAACATGGCATTCCACTCCGCACTCCGGCGGGATTCACTGGTATCAATCAGAATATGACATGGCGTCATGCCCCGCGTATCAGCCCAGCGCAACAGTTCCAATATTTTTTCATCCTTCTGGGGAGAAATCACAACAAAGTAAGCTCCCTGAGGCAGTTGACGTGCGATTCTTTCCACACCAGGCAACAGATGTGTATCCTGACCATTGTATTGAATATCTACCAGATGATGCATCATTTTCTGTCGTTCCAGCTGACTTTCACTGGGGGCCATGTAGGATGTCTCGTCTGACAATGTCAACAATCCCATTCCCATTCGTTCCCTGGCGCCATACTCCAGCAGAGAGGCAGCGGTGGACACGGCAATTTCAAATGCATCCCCATGTTCATAACTTGATGCCAGGGCATCCAGAACCAGAATGGTTTTGGGCACAGACTCATGTTCAAACTCCTTGGACTTCCAGTTCCCTGTCTTTGCGGTTGCATTCCAGTGAATGCGGGAAAGTCGATCTCCGTATACGTAGTCACGTACACCATTAATCTGAGTGGTCTCTCTCCGTGAACGGGTTAACGCCGTCTGAGGACCGGATAATCGTGATTTGCGGTCGTAGAGCTGCCAATATGGAATAAATACCGTTCTTGGCAGTACGCGAAACTCACCTTTGGCCTTAAACTTTCCTCGATGTTCAATCAGTCCAAATATGTCCTCGCTGGCACATTCCGTTTCTGAAAAAACATACTTTCCCCGCTCAAGTGGCGGTGTCTGAAATGACAACTCGCCATTCCCTCGCATATTGGGAATCAAACTTTCCTTGAACGACCACGATTCTCCATTATGCCGGTGCAGCATCTCACGCACAATAACATAGGGAAGCGGGAGGAATCCCGGAATCGTCAGACTCAGCTGTACTTGAACCTGATCCCCTGCATGAAGCAGTTCTTCATGGTCCGAACCGGAAGATAACCTACGCACTCCCTGAGCACGTCGTACACCGCTAAATCCAGCGATAGCAAGATACACACAGAGCAGGGTCACCATCGAAAGTAACATAAGGGATGTCTTCCCGCCCTGGAACAAAACATAAGCCAGACAGCACATCCACACCATTGCGATGCTCCATACGCGTGGGTGGCGTAACCCTTTATTGACTGTACTCAAAAGCGGCTTCATAAACTATTGCCCCATGGAGACGGGCACACGTACTTGCTGGAGTACGGCATTCAAAACGGCCTCGGAACTCATACTGTCCAGTCTTGATTCGGGACGAAGCACAATACGATGAGAAATCACATAAGGGGCCATCGTTTTCACATCATCCGGCAGCACATAATCACGTTCCTGCAAGAAAGCAAAGGCTTTTACGGCCATCATGAACGATATGGCTGCCCGTGGGCTGGCACCCAGCAATACAGATGGGTGGGAGCGGGTTTGACGTACGACATCAAGCAGATAGTCCATAACGGGATCGCCGATAAAGACCTCTTTAATCTCCTGCTGAATTACTGAGATCTGGTCCATATGCGTCACGGATTCAAGACGATCTACAGGCTGACCGAGCTGATGCTGTTTCAACAGGATTTTCTCAATCTCTTTATCCGGATAACCAAGGCTTATTTTCAACATAAACCGGTCTAATTGCGCTTCTGGCAATGTGTACGTACCTTCAAAATCAATCGGATTCTGAGTTGCACAGAGCATGAACGGATGTGGCAGATCATACGTATCGCCATCAACAGTTACACTTCGCTCCTCCATGACTTCAAGCAACGCCGACTGAGTTTTCGTTGTGGCCCGGTTAATCTCATCAGCCAGCAAGATGTTGGTCATCACGGGACCTGGACGGAAATAAAAACGTTCATCCTTCGGGTGGAACACAGATACGCCGGTAATATCGCTGGGTAAAATATCAGGATTACATTGAATGCGTCGGTACTCCCCACGCATGGATTTCGATAATGCCTTGATCAACTGCGTTTTTCCAGTTCCCGGTACGTCTTCAATCAGAACGTGCCCGCCTGCAAGCAAAGCTGTAAGTAAAAGTTGAATTTCAAAGGATTTCCCCATAATGCAGGATTCCAGATTCGAACGAACTGCGGATATGATTTGGATCGACTCTTTGCGCACAGGCATGTGGTCTAACCTCCTAAAAAAGCATACAGATTTCCTTTTATTGTACATGATCCGCGGGCGTGAGTACACTCGAAGGAACTCACAATTTGTTTCCAGCCCGTCAGATTCACCGCAGTTCTCGCATGAATACGACAAAAAAGGCCCGGATAAATGTTATCCGGAGCCTCTGCTGAATCCACGATGTTCAAATTAAATCTTCCATATGATGTTAACCTTTTGGCCGTACTACCAGTGCCGCAAGAAAAGAAAAGATGATCGCTGATGATATTCCCGCCGCTGTCAGATCAAAGATCCCGGTAATAACTCCAATCCATCCCTCTTTCTCAAGTTCAGTCAATGCCCCATGTACCAGAGAGTTACCGAAGCTTGTGATGGGTACAGAAGCACCCGCTCCTGCAAACTTGACCAACGGATCATACAGGCCGAGTGCATCAGCAACCGCTCCTGCCACAACTAATGTGCTCATGGTATGAGCCGGTGTCAGTTTGACACCATCCATTAGAAGCTGTCCTACGACACAGATCAAACCGCCAACGATAAATGCCCACAAGAACTGCATTCCATTTATCCCTCCTTTTCTATGGCTACTGCATGAGCAATACAGGGAATACTTTCACCCTGCTGGTACGAAATCGGAGACAACAGCGCCCCGGTAGCAACAATGAGTACACGCTTAAGATCGCCCTTCTGCATTCGATTCAAAATGTGACCATAGGTTACTGTGGCAGAGCACCCGCACCCACTTCCCCCGGCAACAACATAAGGCTGTTTCTCCCGATCATAGATCATCAGTCCGCAGTCATTGAAAACGGTCTGTTCCATCGGAATGCTTTCTTTTTGCAAAAGCTCTTTGGTAATCGGCAGACCGACGGATGCCAGATCCCCAGTTACAATGAGATCATAATATCCGGGTTCCAATCCCGTATCCCGGAAATGAGAGATGATGGTGTCGGCTGCTGCCGGAGCCATCGCTGAACCCATATTAAAGGGATCTTTGATACCCAAATCCATGATTCGTCCAATGGTGGCTGCGGTAACTACAGGACCATCACCAGTACGAGAGACCACGCCACACCCTGCACCTGTTACGGTATATTGCGCATAAGGCGGCTTCTGGGAGCCGTATTCGGTCGGATAACGAAATTGTTTCTCAACCGTGCAATTGTGGCTGACCGTTCCTGCAAGGACATAATCGCCAGCTCCGGAATCAACAATCATGGAAGCTAGCGCTAATGTTTCCATGGAAGTAGAACAGGCTCCAAAGACACCCAGGTAAGGCACACCCAATTTCCGAGCTGAAAAGGAACTGCTGATAATCTGGTTCATCAGATCTCCACCAACGAAAAAGTGAAGCTCTTCCTTGGTGATATTGGCATTAACCAAAGCTAGTTGGGAGGCCTGTTCGAGCAGCTTGCGTTCTCCCTTTTCCCACGTCTTCTCACCGATCTCGAGGTTGTCATAGACGTAATCAAAATCTGAAGACAAGGGGCCCTTGCCTTCATCGGGTCCTACAACTGCTGCTTTACCGATAATTCGCGGACGATTCTCAAACTGCAACGTTTGGCGACCCAATCGCTTCATAGGTGCCCACCTCCAAATCCCAAAAAGGCGTAAACGATCCCCACGACAAATGCTGCCACAACACCAAACACGATAACGGAACCAGCAAGTTTAAACATGTTCGCCCCTACACCGAGCACCAGGCCTTCCGCACGATGTTCCAATGCAGCAGAACACATGGAGTTGGCGAATCCGGTAACCGGCACAGCCGTTCCCGCTCCTGCCCATTGAGCCATTTTATCGTAAACGCCGAGACAGGTTAGAATAACCGATATAAGAATCATGACCGCCACCGTAGGACTGGAAGCCTCCTTGGATGTCATGTCAAAACCGGCCATGAAAGCCTCTTGAATGGCCTGTCCAATTAAACAGACGGTGCCCCCAACCAGAAATGCCTTGAGGCAATTTTTCAGAATTGGACGAGGCGGCTCATGTTTTTTTGCAACTTTTTTGTACTCCTTTTCATCCATGGACAGAGACGACGATTTTTTTTCGCTTCCGGATGCAGATTGAGCTGGCAAGATACAAGACCTCCTCTATGTGAAAATGGTTCAAAGCTACGGCTCTATGCCAATGTGTGTAATCCTATATTCATTGTTTGTTAATCATGGGAAGGTTATGTATCCGGCGACAAACAGCATATGTTTCCAACAAGATCATACGGTGGAAACAGGTTGGAGATCCGCCGGATTTGAAGGCTCATAGATACGTTCTATAAATAAAGAAGAACAATCACGAGCAAGATAAAAAGAACGATGAACAGTACTTTTTCCGTGCCCTCTTCCGGAGGCTTCATTGGATAGTTAGCTCCTTCCTGTATGAGACAAGGAAATATTGAGTATATAAACTTCACAAAATGATGACATCTCCTCTGTATATTCATATTCATTGAAGTAGCTCCAGGACTACGGCTGACGCGGATAAAGCCATGAAACTTGGGTTAGTCAAGCGCCCAAAACATGCCTTAAATACGTGACATAAACATGGACAATCACTTGCGCAAGGTTCATACTGTAATGTGACCAGTGGTTAAATAACAAGTCCTCAGCATTTTAAAGTGAGTATTCAAAAAGTGGACTTTTTGAACTACATCTTAAGGGACAACAGGCGGGTAGCCGTTCTACTGTGACCTGAAATACATACCGACAGAGGAGTTGTTGACACATGAATGAAAAAACGATGGAAATGTTTCGTACGTTGACGGAGTTTCCCTCCGCATCCGGTTTTGAACGTGAGCTTCGCGGCTGGATGAAAGAGCAACTGTCCGCTTATACCGATGAGTTCGTCCAGGATCGCCTGGGGAGTCTATTTGGTGTATTACGCGGGGAGGATTCCGGTCCTAAAGTTATGGTAGCCGGACACTTTGACGAAGTGGGTTTCATGACCACGGGCATCACCGAAACAGGTATGATCAAATTCCGTCCACTGGGTGGATGGTGGAGTCAGGCTGTACTTTCTCAACGACTGGAAATTATCACACCGGATCGTCGGATTACCGGAGTTGTAGGTTCTACACCTACACACTTGCTGGACGAGTCCCAACGGAACAAACCTGTTGATCTGAACACCATGTATCTCGATATTGGAGCGGACAATCGGGCAGAAGCAGAATCCTGGGGCATTCATCCGGGCATGCAAATCGTGCCGATCTGTGAATTCACACCCATGGCCAATACGAAGAAAATTATGGCTAAAGCTTGGGATAATCGTTATGGCGTAGGACTTGCGCTTGAACTGGTTGAAGCGCTGCATAAGGAAAAACTGCCTAACACACTTTATGCTGGTGCAACAGTTCAGGAAGAACTGGGGCTTCGCGGTGCACGTACAGCAGCCAATCTGATCCAGCCGGATATCTTCTTCGCGCTTGACTGTAGTGCTGCGAATGATATGACAGGTGACAAACAGTCATTTGGATATATCGGAGAAGGGGCATTGCTTCGTATTTTTGACCCGGGTATGTTCACTCATCGCGGAATGGTGGAATATGTTCAAGATACGGCTTCATCCAATCAGATCAAAATGCAGTATTTCATCTCACCAGGGGGTACTGACGCAGGTCAAGTTCACTTAAGTGGTATCGGTGTACCTTCAACCGTGATTGGGATCTGTGCCCGTTATATCCACACCTCTTCTTCCATCATTCATACGGATGACTACGATGCGGCCAAAGAACTGATTGTAAAGCTTGTGAAGGGTCTGGATCGGACAACGATGAATACCATCATTAATAATGCATAACAATTAAATTGATATTATTTTTAATTGGACAAGAGACCCCCTCACGATATCAGGGGGTCTCTTTTTTATATCCTCTTATAGATTAATAGGCCGAACATTATAGGAAATTACACATAAGATACAATAACGGTAGATGATTCAAACACCAAGCAGCGGGGGACCTGTTATGGCAGTGAGAAGGAATGGAAAATCGAATAAAGGTTCCAAAAAATCAAATGCCGCAAACACCCTTCTCAATGGAAACCTTAAAGGAAAAAATCTGGAACTTATTGTTGCAGCATTACTGGTAAGTGGGAAGTTAAGAGTGGATGCGGTCACGTTGTTTCGAGAAGCTACACTGGTCGTTGAACTGGTCGGGCAATATAAAACGTTACAGAATATTACACCGTCTAATCAAGACAAACTGGTGCAATTCCTGGATGAGATTGGTGGGGACATGACTTTGAATGATGTTATACGGGCTTTCCAACAGAGAATCAATTCTTAACGCCAAGAAATGAGGTTGAAGTGATGTCTGACTTTGACGGAAGTGGTTTCGCTGAGCTATTGATCATTGTAATTCTTATTGTTTTATTTGTATTCGGTTCTTCGGATATCGACAGCCTTACCGATTCGCCTTCTCAATCCTGAATTGGCATACCTGTAAACGCCAGTCCATAGTCTATTGGACTGGCGTTTTGGGATGTCTACAGAAATAACGGAGAGAATGCAATCCAGGCCAAAATAAGGGTAAGCACAATGCAGACATTCTCCACAACGGCCCCACGCTTGGTTCCTGTACTCATCAGATTCACCCGTATGCGCCACTTGAGCGGTGGTAACGGACGAATCCCCCGATTGGTTAGCGAATCGGCCAACAGGTGCATGGCATACGCCGTACCTCCCGCCACCCAAATTTCCGGTCCCTGCTGATGGGTCGTACTGTAGAGTAAACCAGCCCATATCGCCGTTCCATATAGGGTATGCGTTAATCCCCTATGAGTAAGCGTGGTACACAGCATAAGCAGGCTGCCTGCAATCAGATTCCACGGGGCAAATGCGTGACCGTAGAACACCAGGCCGAGTCCAATGGCGAACATCAACACTTTGCGAAGAGAACGCGAAGGCAGGAATGACACAAGCGCAATGAGAATCGCGAGCAACAGGTTCCATGGTTTGGCATGAACATAAAAGTACACAAATACAGCTGTTGGCAAAAGAACGGTCTGTAACAGCCTGATGAGACTGTTAGGCAAAGCTCTCGATACCAGCAGCGAATTCGGCTCATCGATGTCAGGCAATAACGAACCGATCAGGGCAACCGTAACTGCCGGTGCAGTCACCGGCATACCAGCCAACTGAAGTACAGATAGCGATACGCCTGTCCCGATCATAAGGTGGGATCTTCCCATCATGATGCAAAAACGTCCTTTCGAAGAAATAGGGAACATACATAGCCCACTTTTGATAGTACAACGAAACCAAAACAAGAACAATAGTTCGTATTTCTTAATTATATAAAATAAATATTATTTTCTGTGATGGGGCTCACACTATTAAATTTATGACTCTTCTATCTTTATTAGTGAATTAAATCACATAAATTATCGTTAACACCTTGTATAATTTCAAATATAAACCACTAAAATTGCAGGTAATGTACAGCGTCTATCCAAGGAGGCATACACACATGAACGGAAAAAAAGAGAAACTCGTTATCATTGGTAACGGTATGGCAGGAATCAGTACGGTTGAACAAATTTTAAAATTAACTTCGCGATTTGATATTACGGTTTTTGGCACAGAGCCCTATCCTAACTACAACCGCATTATGTTGTCCTATGTACTGGAAGGCAGCAAAACACTGGATGACATCGTACTGAATGATCTCCACTGGTATCAGGATTATGGTATTACACTGCACACAGGCACAACAGTTACACGAATCGATGCCGAGACGCAGGAAGTTGTAACGGAGGATGGAACTCGCTTCCCTTATGACAAAATCATTATAGCAACCGGCTCCAACTCCTTCATTCTTCCGGTACCGGGACATGACAAGCAAGGCGTAGTCGGTTTCCGTGATATCGCCGATTGTAACGTCATGCTTGACGCTGCCAAACAGTACAAAAGAGCGGCCGTTATCGGGGGCGGACTGCTGGGTCTTGAAGCTGCCAAAGGTCTGGTACAACTTGGCATGGAAGTTACCGTGGTACATCTGATGGAAGATCTGATGGAACGTCAGCTTGATCCGCAAGCTTCAGCCATGTTAAAGGCAGAATTGGAGCGTCAGGGTATCCGTTTCAAAATGGGTGCACAGACTTCCGAACTGCTGGGCGGAGAACGAGTTGAAGGTATTCGTTTTGCCGATGATTCCGTTCTGAATGTTGACTTTGTGGTCATGGCTGTAGGAATCAAACCTAATACTGCTGTAGCCCGTGAAAGCGGTATGGAAGTAAATCGGGGTATTGTTGTGGATGACTACATGCAAACTTCACTTGAGAATGTATATTCGGTCGGTGAATGTACAGAGCATCGCGGCGTATGTTACGGCCTCGTTGCCCCATTGTTCGAGCAAGGCATGATTCTGGCCAAACATATCTGCGGTGTTGAGACGGCTCCTTATGAAGGTTCTGTTGTATCCACGAAATTGAAAATTTCGGGTGTTGATGTCTTCTCAACCGGTGAATTCATTGACAGTCCGGAGCACACCGTTATCTCACATAAAGATGACTGGAAACGGACCTACAAAAAAATTCTGCTTCGCGATAATAAAATGGTCGGCGCGGTTCTCTTCGGTGACATTACGGATTCTGCCGAATTGCAAAAATTAATTAAACAACAGACCGAAATGACTGAAGAACTGTATGGTTCACTGATGGGTACAGGTTGCGGCGGTCATAAGAAAACAACCTCTGTTGAAACGATGCCGGAAGACGAAATCGTCTGCGGATGTAACGGGGTCACTAAAGGGACTATCGTTGATGTCATTACCAACCAGGGCCTGACTACTGTAGATGAAATCAAAGCCTGTACCGGTGCAACCCGCTCTTGCGGTGGATGTAAACCGGTTGTGGAACAGATTCTGCAATATGTGCTGGGAGACGGTTTCAGCAGTGGAGCCAAACAGGGAATATGCGGATGTACTTCTATGGGGCGAGATGAAATCGTAGCCGAGATCCGACAAAAAGGACTGCAAACGACCAAAGAGGTCATGAATGTATTGGGTTGGAGCCAACCTGAGGGTTGTTCCAAATGTCGCCCGGCAATCAACTATTATCTTGGCATGATTGCACCGGACACGCATGAAGACGAGAAGGAATCACGCTTTGTTAACGAACGCATGAACGCGAATATTCAAAAAGATGGAACGTATACAGTTGTACCGCGGATGTATGGCGGGGTGACTACACCAGCAGACCTCAAACGCATCGCTGACGTTTCAGTCAAATATGATGTGAAAGCAGTCAAAGTTACGGGCGGTCAACGTCTCGACTTGATTGGTGTCAAAAAAGAAGATCTGACTAAAGTTTGGGCTGAACTGGATATGCCTTCAGGTTATGCATACGCCAAATCGCTGCGCACGGTTAAAACATGTGTCGGCTCCCAATTCTGCCGATTCGGTACACAGGATTCCATGGCAATGGGTGCTCGCATCGAACGGAAATTCGAACGTCTGGATCTGCCAGCCAAGTTCAAATACGCTGTCAATGGCTGTCCACGGAACTGTGCAGAGGCATGCACCAAAGATATCGGTATCGTTGGTAACGACGGCGGCTGGGAAATCTTTATCGGTGGTAACGGCGGTATTAAAGCAAGACTTGCTGATTCCCTGTGCAAAGTGAAAACAGATGAAGAGTTAATTGAACTGTGCGGAGCCATCATGCAATATTACCGCGAGACAGGTAACTATCTGGAGCGGACTTCCGAGTGGGTGGAACGTATGGGTCTGGAGCATATTCGTTCGGTTGTCGTGGATAATCTTGAGGAACGCAAAGCGTTGATGGAGCGGATTGAATTCGCACTTGAACATGTCGAAGAACCTTGGCAAAAAGCGATTCGCAATGAGGAAGGCCAAAGCAAAATGTTTCACGGCATCGAAGTGTCGGCTCGTCCATAAGCAAGCCCGCATGATCAACACTGGCGGAACGTTAAATAGATAAAAGGAGTGGTTTAAGATGACGACAAAACAATCAGGCACCTACTTCCCTGCCGGAGGAGTTGAAGAATTCCTGCCACGAATCGGAAGAGTAGTTGAGATTCAGAATCACCAGCTTGCAGTCTTTCTTGCATCGGATGGTACCATCTTCGCTGCGGATAATCACAACCCACACCCCAAGGGTGGGCCGCTTGCAGAAGGCATCGTGTCCGGTCATTATCTGTACGATCCACTGTATGATTGGAAAATTGACCTGACGACCGGTCTTGTGCAAGCACCGGACAATGGTCAGGTACAGATGTATCCAGTCAAGGTAGAGAACGGCCAGGTCTGGATTGCTGTATAGCTCCATTGAAATGTTCAAAGATTGATGCAAAATAATGGGGGAAACCGTGATGTATACACCAAGTGTTGAGGGAATTATTGAAGCTGCGGTTAAAAAACGGGATCAGATGAATTCAAATCTTTCACGCTACATGGTTGCTGCCTTAATGGCGGGTGCCTATGTAGGACTTGGCATCGTGCTGATCTTCAGTATCGGTGCCCCGCTTCTTGCGGCACAGTCACCACTGCAAACCATGTTGATGGGCATGTCCTTCGGACTCGCGCTCACGTTAGTCATTTTTGCCGGATCAGAACTGTTCACAGGTAACAACATGTTTTTCACCATGAGCACGCTTGCAGGCCGGACCACAGTTAAAGATACACTGAAAAATTGGGGACTCGTCTTCATCGGCAACTTGCTAGGTGCGATCCTGCTCTGTCTGCTTATTGTAGGCAGCGGCCTGTTCAAAACGGCTGCGCCTGAACATCTGTTATTCGTCGCTTCTGCCAAAAAGATGGCCGCTCCCGTATCGGAGTTATTCTTCCGCGGCATTCTCTGTAACTGGCTCGTCTGTTTGGCGATCTGGATGGCTGCTCGCACAAAAGAGGATATCGCCAAAATTGCGCTCATCTGGTGGTGTCTTTACGCCTTTATTGCAAGTGGGTATGAGCACAGTGTGGCCAATATGACTTTGCTGTCCCTGTCCTGGCTGTTGCCAAACCACCCGGATACCATTACACTGGCAGGCTGGGTCCACAACATGATTCCGGTAACGCTTGGTAATATCATCGGCGGCGCCCTCTTTGTCGGCATGGCATACTGGTATACTTCACCGGTACGTAAAAAATCATAATTCCTGGCTCAACTGCACTTATGTAGCGCTAGGTAATCCAACTTCTACACACGAAAGTCACGATGGATGCTGAACTCACGATCAGTCACACATCGTGGCTTTTATGATTTTTCCATAAGCTGCGTACTTTCTCCTGTGTCTTCTCATTTTACCTTGATCGCGATCCGTGTTAATCCACAGTTGACATCACTGGTGTATTGTCGATGGATACACAGACTTTATACTCAATCAAGCAGAGGATGATCGCTTATATGGGAATTCATACGTACTTCAGGTCTCTGAATGATCTTGAACGTATTATTCGTACACCTGGCAAATTCAAATTCGAGGAACACAGCGTATCTGCTCATTCCTGGAAAGTGGTACAGTACGCCAAAACACTCGCAGATATTGAGGAGCAGCATGGCGTCACCATTGATTGGAAGAAGTTATACGAGATTACGAGCAGTCATGATTATGGCGAAATCTTCATCGGTGATATCAAAACACCAGTCAAACATTATTCACTGGAGCTGCGATCGATGCTGCAAAAGGTGGAAGAAGGCATGGTTGAACATTTTATTAATGAAAATATTCCTGAAGAATTCCAGCCTATTTTCCGCAGACAGCTGCGTGAGGGCAAAGATCAATCGGTCGAAGGACTGATTCTCGAAGTCGCAGACAAGATGGATCAGGTATATGAAGCCTTTGCCGAACTCCAACGTGGCAATACGGAGAAAGAATTTATCGTCATGTACCGTTATGCCTTGGTCAAAATCAAAAATATCAACCTCCACTGTGTGCAGTATTTTCTGGAACAGATTCTCCCCGACATGATTGAAGAAGTATTCGCTCCCCGTTTGATATCCGCAAAATAACCGAAGAAGCTCTGGCCCAGTGATCAGCTCAAGTCAACATGGTTCTCATCATCCATGGACAGGGCTTTTTTTCGTTCCTGCAATTGCAGTCGGTACTCACTGGGGTACATGCCTGTTTTGTTTTTGAAAATCCGGCTGAAATAGTGGGAATCACTATACCCGACCGCTCCACCAATGGTCTTGATATCCATATTCTCGTGAGTAACGAGCATGCGCTTCGCTTCATTCATTCGCAGACCTGTCATATATTTCAGCGGAGTCTCCCCCGTTACTTTCTTAAAACACTTTCCTAGATAGTCCACACTAAAATGCATCTGTCCAGCCATGTCCTGGAGTGTAATCTCATGCATGTAATTCTGCTTCAAATACAGCTTAACGGCTTCTGCGATATCCTCTGGCTTCACCTGCTCATCCAGTACGGCACTCACATGGGCAAGCGAATCCACAGCGCTCCCTAGCTTCAATTCCATCGCATCCAGCAGCGTGAGAAGCTGCTCTTCCGATAATGGTTTGAGCAAATAATCCTCCACCTTGTAACTGATTGCCTGCCGTGCATATTCAAATTCATGATAACCACTTAAAATGACAATTTTCACGTGCGGATAGGCAAAATACAGATGTTTGGCGAGTTCCAGTCCATTCATTACCGGCATCTGTATATCCGTTACAACCAGATCAGGCACGGCATGTTCGATGAGCTGTAACGCTTCCTGACCGTTCCGCGCTTCACCAATCACCTCGAACCGGGTACTGAGCTCTCTGAACTTGCGGGAGACATTCCGGCGAATCAGGGCCTCATCTTCCACAATAATCGTTCTATATTTGATTGTCATCGGTTCAGTCATGCTCCTTTCCAATGGAACCACCTATTGTAATCCGGACACCGCCGGAAGGCTTGTTCGTAATCTGCATGTGGGCTGCCGTGCCATACCATAATTTCAATCGAAGCCATATATTCTTGAGTCCCATTCCGTTAATTTCGAGGTCAGGCATACGCTCCCACTCCTGTGATTGATCGATGTAATGCAGGATTTTGGCAAGTGCTTCGGGTTCCATGCCAGGCCCGTTGTCTTCCACATGGATCTGCCAGGTCTGCTCTACCGCATCCATATTTCCAGTAATATTCAGTTTCCATGGAGGGGTATCACCGAGTCCATATTTCATGGCATTTTCGAGTAGTGGTTGTATCATCAACATCGGAACCTGAATATGCTGCATCTCTTCCGGAATGTGGAACTCGTAGTGCAGATCATCCTCGAACCGAATCTTCATACACTCCAGGTATCGCTCACAGTAATCCAGTTCCTGAGACAGTGGAACCCCGTTTTTGCCTGAATTGGAGATATAACGAAGCATGGACGCGATATGACCGCAGAACGCGACAATCTGCTCATTCATGCCCTCCTCTGCCATGATGCTGATATTTGTGATGTTGTTGTAGAGAAAATGCGGGTTCATCTGGGACTGCAACGCGAGTAATCTCGCCTCGGTCTCCTGCGATTTCATTGCAAGTCTGTCCTGAAAAGATTGTACCAGCTGCTGATTCAACCGGATAAACGTATGATTCAGCTCATCCATCTCCCGGATGGAACCCGGATGCTCCAACTTGAACAAATGCGCCGAATCTTGTCCTGATACGAGATCATTCTCACCCGTTTTCTGGATAATGCGCTGCAAGCGATGTAGCGGCAAAGTGACCCTTTTGGAGATCAGATACGAGAGAACCAGAATCAGCATCAACGTAGCTAACGTGGCACTGATAAACATCACGGCCATCCGGTTGAGACTCGCGAACAGGGACTGCTTGGACTGCATGACAACAACGGTCCATCCCGTCTCCTGTGACGTGATGTACGTCATCATTTGTTTGGAATGACTCCAAGGATCGGTGATCTCCTGCATCGTTTCAGGTGGAAATGAGAGATTTTGAATCAAGTCCACATCATTGAAGTGGCCTGCTTGAGAAGCATCATCAACCGAAGAGAGTGGATACATGCGTATATTTTGCTCATCCATCACATAGATGCGAAGATCCTCGTTACTCGCCTGCAAATCATTCAAATGCTGAAACAGGATTCCGGCATCCTGCAAAATCTCAACGACGCCCTGACTGACATAATTGCCATCTTTGTATACCCGGGTAAGAGATATGAAGGGTTGATCTGAATTCCCCTCACCTGTTGGCATGGGCAAAGCTCCCCCCTCTAACAATTGAATCACCCGCCAGCCACTCCGCTCCCAGGTTTCCTTGTACCACGGTCGCTGAGTCAGGTCTACCGACAGTTGACCGTTGAATGCACCTGCTCCCAGCATCTTGCCGTTCACATCATAGATATTGGCCTGCTTGGCTGTATTGGAACTGCTGATGATTGCCAGAATGACATCAATCAGTGTGGTTGTATCCTTATACAATGCCGGATCACTCGTCAGTGTCTGCTCACTGCCTTCCGCTGGTGTCAAATAGTGACTGAAGTGTTCTTTGACCAGATTGGAGTACACAATATTCATGGAAAAGTTGTTCATTTTCACCACTTCCTGATCCAGATTACTGACGATCGATACCCCCAGTTGTCTCTGCTGTTCTTCACTTCGGTGACGGATGTCACTCGCAAGAAAAACATACAGGATTCCTGCCACAATGAGCGAAAAGACAATAAATACCGCAGAGTAATAGGCAAACAGACTTTGCTGAAGCGTTCCAAATCGATACCGCAATTCCCACACACCTCGTCCTATGATGATATCTGTCACACCATTCGAAAATGTCCACCCAACAGAACGTTTTTGTCTATTGAGCGTATTCGCTGTTCACAGTAAAGTTATCCACATAAGAATACGCTTACATTAAGCGTTTCGGCAAGTGACAATTTTCTTTATATTCCGGGAGGTTTAATGATGAGAAAACGATTTCTATTTTCGCTTGCAAGTGTGCTCCTGCTCTCCACTCTGCTGCTTGCCGGGTGCAACTCAGGGAAAAGTACGGAGGGTTCGGGTAAGGTGACACTCACGTTTGGAACAAGCCAATCGGGTATTCCGCGTACAGGCATCATGCAGACGATGGCCAAGGAATATGAGCAGGAGACCGGTGTCAAAATTGACTTCCAGGTCGTCCCTGACGCACAGTGGCGTGACCTGATCAAGGTGAAGCTGGCCTCTGGCGAAGCACCTGACATTTTCAATGTCGATGTGGACCCACTGAGCATGCCGGCTAACGTAAGACCGGATGAAAATGCCATTGACCTGACCAATGAGGAATTCACAGGTCGAATGTCCGAAGAGATTTTGCCAACCGTGAGTCACAACGAGAAGGTGTATGGGGTTTCTTTTGCGCCAACGAAAATCTGGTATGTGTACTATAACAAACGGATCTTTCAAGAGCTCGGTATAGAGCCTCCTACATCCTATGCCGAATTCAAGGCGATCAGCCAGAAAATTAAGGATAAAGACATTATTCCGTTCTATCAGGCACCTGCCAGCGGGTGGTATCAGGTTCTGCCTTTGTTCGAAACGGGGCCTAACTATGAGCAAACGACAGCGGGAACCTACGAGAAATTAAACAACAATGAGATGAAAGTCGCAGATATGACGCAACTCAAGACGGTCATTGAACAGCTGAAAGAATTTGCGGATCTCGGCTATTTCGGCAAAGACTTCCTGTCCAATACGGTAGAAGCGGGAATCGAAGCGTTTGGTCAGGAGAAAGCAGCGATGTTGCTGCGGGTTCCAGGGACGGAAAAGGAAGTCTCTGAAGCGTATCCGGCAATGAAAGACAACATGGGATTCTTCGTCATGCCGTGGGGAGATAATCAGACGATTGGTGTAAATCCGGGCGGTTCAGCTGCGATGTTTGGTAACAAGAACAGTAAACATCCCGAAGAAGTGCTGAAATTCTTCCGCTGGATTACGGAGCATGATCATCTGCAACGTGTGTTTGATGAAGGTGAAGGTAACCTGACCATTTGCTGGCCGGAAATCGAACCAAAGCTGACACAGGATTATATTGATTATGAGAAAAATCATGAAAAAGGTACGGTCATGCAGGCCGCTGTAAAATATATTGATCCACAATGGATGGACATTGGCAAAGACTTGTCGGGCATGTTCGCCGGAGCCATGACACCGGATCAGATTCTGCAAAACATTGATAAACGCCGTGCTGAACAAGCCAAAGTACTGAAAGATGAGAAGTGGCAGTAATAGCACATATTGCAGATAAACATAAATGCTGAACAGCGTTACATGCAGCGGGCATTTGCCCGCTCATGTATTTTGTTTTGGCAGGAAGGAAAGGTGTTACCGGTTATGAATGCGAACAAAATCTATCCTTGGTATTTTTCATCTGGAGCAATTGTATTATATCTGCTGTTTATCGTCGCTCCCGCCCTGCTGGGCATCTATTATTCCTTCACCGACTGGAACAGTTACAGTTCAGAGAAGAACTTTATCGGTCTGGAGCATTTCCGTACCATTCTGGCGGGTGATCCTACATATCTTCTTTTTATCAAAAATACCGTTCTCTTCACCCTCGTTACGTCCATCGCCAAGACTGTTCTGGGATTGTTCCTGGCTCTGCTCCTGGTCAGCGGTGTAAAGGCCGCCAATCTGCATCGGATGATCATTTTCTCCCCGCAGGTGCTGTCGTTCCTGATTGTTGGGCTTGTGTTCAAAAGTCTGCTCGACCCCAACAATGGGTTTGTGAATGTGACCCTGCGTTCCATGGGACTGGACGTTCTGGCCCAGAACTGGCTGGGCTCCTTGACCTGGGCCATGCCATCCATCATGGCAGTGGATACGTGGAAAGGCATGGGGTACATCATGGTGCTGTTCATCGCCGGACTGCTCGCCATTCCACGGGATTACTACGAAGCAGCATCCATTGACGGCGCCGGCTTCGGGCAGAAGTTGTTCCGGATCACGATTCCGATGCTGATGCCTACGATTACCATTGCCACGGTGCTCAATATTACGTATGGGCTTAGAGTATTCGATGCCGTATACGTGCTAACCAACGGTGGCCCCGGTAACGCAACAGATGTCATTAACACGGCGGTCTATTCCTCTTTTGCCAAAGGGTATTGGGGACTCGGAAGTGCGCTATCTACCATTCTGTTTGTCATTATGGCTATCATCTCCTTTTTCATCATTCGTTTGATGAACCGAAAGGTGGAATACTAACATGCGATTGAGAAAAAGATTGGCTTCCATCGGGTTAAATGCACTCGCTTGGCTGCTTAGCCTGGTGGTCCTGATTCCTTTTGTCGTCATTGGACTGAATTCATTCAAGTCGGACGCCGAGGCCAAAGTGCTGAAGCTGACGCTGCCCGAGAAGTTTATCTTCGAAAATTACAAAATTGTCTATGAACAGGGACACTTGGGAGGTTCCTTTTTCAACAGTTTGCTTCACTCCGGGGCCTCTTCCCTGCTACTAGTGTTTGTTGTGGCCTTCTCAGCCTTCACGTTATCCCGTAATCATTCGAAGCTCAGCAAGTTCCTGTATTTCTTCCTGATTCTTGGTATCACACTTCCGCTCAACTACATTCCGCTTATGGAAGTCATGAAGTCGATGGGTATGATCAATTCACATCTCGGCATGATTCTGCTCTACACGGCCATGGGCATTCCGATCTCGCTGTTCATTACGTATGCGTTTGTGTCCAACATCCCGAAGGAGCTGGATGAAGCCGCGATCATGGACGGATGTAACGGAATCAAGCTGTTCCTGAGAATTATTGTACCCCTGCTCACGTCCGTGCTAGTGACGGTATTTGTTCTTAATTTCCTGAGTGTCTGGAATGAGTTTACCGCTCCACTCTATATGCTGAATACGGTCGAGATGTGGCCGATGACGCTTGCTGTATATAACTTCTTCGGACAATTCAGTGCCCAGTGGAATCTGGTCAGTGCCGATATTGTGCTCACGTCATTGCCTGTATTAATTGTGTTCCTGATTGGGCAAAAGTATATAGTAGGGGGACTGACTTCTGGGGCAGTGAAGGGGTAAAAGTTCTTGTTGACATTCGTTTCATTTGTAACTAATATAGTTACAACGGTGGTGATCATTCCATGAGACAAATCAGCAGTCGCTTTTCCATTGCGGTTCATACCCTGTCCCTGATCGCTGTTATGCCCAATGAATGCACTGGAGATGTGATCGCGCAGAGTGTGAACACCAATCCCGTGATTATTCGCCGGATCATGTCCAAGCTGAAACAGGCTGGTCTGATCGACGTCAGACCCGGTGTGGGCGGTGCTTCCTTGTTGAAAAATCCGGCGGACATCACCCTTCTCGATGTATATCGAGCGCTTGAAGTGGTGGAGGATGGGGAATTGTTTAACTTTCACAAACATCCGAATCCGAAATGTCCGGTCGGCAACATGATTGAACACACCTTGCGTGCTGAACTCATTGAGGCTCAGACAGCTATGGAACAGCGCTTGAATCGTGTAACCATACAGCAGATGATGGATCAGATTCATGTCTCTGAATAAAAAAAGCTCATTGCGAGCTTTTTTTAACCCTTTCGTTGTAATCACATCTGTTATAACATTTTTGATTACATCCATATTCAAGTAATAAGCGTATACGACTTATCTGGCTTCAAAAACACATACCCTAGGAGGAAAAGAAAATGAAAATTTTGGTTACTGGCGCAACAGGTCATTTGGGTTCCTTGGTTGTAGAGGCATTGTTAAAAACAGATTCTGCCAAGGATGTGGCAGTAAGTGTACGTAATCCAGAGAAAGCGGAAACACTCCGCGCTCAAGGCGTTGACGTACGTCACGGTGATTTCGATCAACCGGAGACGTTGGAAAAAGCTTTTGCCGGTGTAGACCGTCTGTTGCTCATCTCCACCGATGGTGACAATGAAACGCGAATTCGCCAACATCAGACTGCCGTGGACGCTGCCAAAAAAGCAGGCGTGGGCTTCATCGCTTATACAAGCGTTGTAAATGCGGAGAAAAACACCCTATCCCTGGCGGAAGTTCACCGCGCTACAGAAAAAGCGATTCGTGAATCCGGCATTCCGTATTCCTTCCTGCGCAACAACTGGTATCTGGAGAATGAAGCAGGCAGCGTACAAGCAGCTACGCAAGGCGCACCTTGGGTGCATGCCACCAACGACAGCCAAGTCGGCTGGGCTACACGCAGTGATTATGCTCATGCTGCCGCAGCTGTACTTGCAGGTGAAGGACATGAAAATACTGTGTATGAATTGTCTGGCAAACTGCGCACGCAAGCAGAACTGGCAGCCATTGTTGGTGAAGTGCTTGGACAGGATATCAACGTGCAGAACGTGGACGATGCCACATACGCTGACATCATGAAAGGTGCAGGTCTACCGGACTTTGTCGTATCCATGCTCGTTGATATGCAAAGTGCCATCCGTGAAGGTGCATTGGCGGTAGAAAGTAATACACTGGAGACATTGCTTGGCCGTCCGGCCCAGCCACTAAGCGAAGGTATTAAAGCGATTGTAGGCAAGTAAGTTTTGGATAGGAGAAAGGGACGCACCAACGAATATTGGATGTGTCCCTTTTTTTGGTATAGCTGAAGATCAATACAACGATATAAAAGTTGAACGGATAACTGCACACTCAACCCATTAATTGCATCTGCAATTCCATGTAGGGGTTTGTGTTTTCCATGACAGTTGATCACTCATTGCTCATAGGTCATGCCTCAAGAATATAACGTGCAGGAATATGATCGGCCAGCCAGATATTTTCATTTCCATGATAAAAGAGAATTCCATCTATGGCCGCTTGAGCAGCATTGATTTTCAAAATAACAGGCTGATCATCACGTCTTCGTCCCACCTGATTGGCCGTATCCATATCTGCGGACAGATGTACGTATTGCCGTTGCCGCGGCTGTAAGCCATGTTCCATAATCGAATTCACAGCACGTGCGGGTGTCCCATGATAAAGGGTTTCCGGTGGCTCAGCCGCCATCTTGGATATCTTATGCGGCGTCGAATGTCCATACAATGCCCGGATGCGGCCTGAAGAGATTTCATGTCTCTTTTTCTCCGAGGCTTGGATCATCTGCTCCAGATCGGCTTCCGTGACTTCCTTCCACTGCGGACTTTCATGTAAAGCCACCAGCAATTGCGAGATTTCCACCCAACCCTCTTCGTCCAGCTCCAGCTCATACTCCCATGGGGCATGTCGCAGAGCGTATGACAGTTCCTTGCTTAATTTCATCAGATCCATTGTAATCATCTCCCAAATCTAATAAAACTCGTCTATTACTGCGATTGAACCGCGGTTAAAATCTCCTGTATGTTACGTTCCAATCCTTCATCATCTTCCTGATTGAACTGGCGGTGCCCATCAATCCCACGTTGAATAATCGTATTCATCACCGGATGAACCTCACGATCGGAAGCCACCCGGATCAGATCATCCGCAAAATCAACCGCCTGCTGCTCACTGTAATTAAACGGTTTGATTAGCATTCGAATGCTCAAGGCATGGGCCTGAGGCTCCGCCAGCTGATCCCGATGAGTGATGCCATACACCGCACCAAAACCAAAAGCAGCCATGACCTGACGCTCCAGTTCACTCGTCTGTTCCAATGGGGTGCCAATCAGCTCACACATTTTGTCCACCATCTGTTCAAGCTCGTTTGCCGCCGCACCCAGAATTACGTCATTAATATCGTCAGCGTTAATAAATTCAGTCATTTTGGTTTTCTCCATTTCTGCACCGTATTTAATCCATTCTCTCAGACTCTATGAGAACATTGTATCGGAGATAAGGTGTTCCTTTCAAATTCATAATAAAAAACCAAATCTCCTCATTTACAAGGCGACTTGGTTTAATTGGATGTAGGAATATGCTCATCAAGCATACCCATTTATATCAAAGATGTTATAACTCAAGCCGTTTCATGTTGCTTTTTCGGCTCCACTTCATAGACCTGAGTATGTTCATTCTCGGCTAAAGACCATTCGACGGTACCTGGCTTGCGCACTTTCCACACCCAGGCTTGAACTCGAAGTGAACTTTTGACCCAAGCCAGGGAAGCACAACGCTTCTCGGAACGAACTGTCAGCCCCCAATGAATAACACGTGCAAGCCAAGGATTCACATATTCATTATGTGAGCGAACAGATGGCAATTCATCTTGGAACAACCGCTGTTTCACGTCCATAGGGGGTTGCCCGCAAGTCCAATAATGGAGCAGCGCCGCCAGGCTATAGATGTCCGACATCGGCCCCTGACTGGATTTCTCCGAATAGAATTCCAGCGGAGAATAACCAGCCGATGTAAATATCACCTGTTTCTCTCCGGTTTGCATAGGCCAACGGGTAGCTGAGCCGAAGTCCAGTAGTTTGGGTGTACCATCCTCCATGACCATGATGTTGGAAGGTTTCACGTCCCGGTGAAGAATGCCTTGCTTATGTATATAATCCAGTGTATCCACCAGTGGAAGCAGTGTCTCCGTTATAAAGGCAGCATCAAGCGCATGATTGTGTTCATTCAAATATTCGGTCAATGTGATACCCGTGCAGTATTCCATAACCAGATACCCTGTATCATTCGCTTCAAAATGGTCCAAATACGAAACAATATGAGGATGATCCAGTTTCGATAACAGTTCACCTTCGAGCAGAAATGCAGCCAGTAACTCCTGATATTGCCCACCGTATCCTCGCGAAGAACAGAACACCCCACGTTTGTCTGCCTTTCGTTCAGCCAGCCTCTGTGGGAAAAATTCCTTAATGGCTACCTTGGTACCCGTGTTACGATCTCGCCCTGCATATACAATAGCCAACTCACTACTGGCTAATACCTGTCTTACCTGATATGTATCATTTATAATCACATTGCGTTGCAATGCCATTTTGCAATTGTCTTTTCTCATAACAGACCTCTTTTCAACCTTGTCGATCGGAAGACTTTCCGCGTAAATGCATCATTTGGTTCAACCAGTCAGCATTCCATCGCCAACCATCTATATAAACCAAATGACACATTTTGAAACACCTCAACGCGAAATAGTTAATTATTTTTTTTATATCAAACTTACTAGAATTTGTTCCTAATCGAGATTCTCATTCTTCTATTTGAAGAAAAGCACACTTATATACTCTATCGACAGATCCGGGGAATTACTTAATTAAACTGGATAAAAACATTGCTGAGTCCATCTTTATCAACTTTTTTTAATAATTTTTCTGTAAAAATTGCCCGATTTCCTCGTTCATCTGAACCAATACGTCCTGGGAAGGAAAATGTCCGGTATCATACTTGATGGCTTGCACATTCGCAATAATCTTTTGAGCACGTTCAATACACTTATCCGCAGGGAAAAATACATCCTTCTCCCCCACCAATAACAGGGTTGGAGACGTATAGTTCGCCAGTTCTTCCCGCTCTGTGAGTTTGGGCAGATCCTGATCGATGCTGACATATTTGAAAAGTTTGCCGATAATGTTTTTATCCATTTCTTTCATGCAGTTGCACGACATGGTGTCCGTAATTTTTTGCAAGGAAGATGGTGAAGATGTCATCCGATACTTGACGAGCGGCAGCGTGATATCCTGAGCTGTTTTAATTTTGGAATTGACCGCAAGACCCGCAGGAGCAACCAATACGGCACACGAGATGCGTTCCGGAATATAGGTAGCCAGTCTGAGAATGATGCCTCCTCCAAATGATGGGCCGATAAACGCACTCTTTTCAATCTCATAGTGGTCAAGCAGATCCGACACCCATAATGCCAAGCTATCAAACCGTGTCGAGATACTCGCTTCCTCACTATAACCAGGGTGACCAATCGTATCAGGAGCAATAATCCGGTATTCTTTAAATAAAGAAGAGAACCATGACAAGGTCATCGGATTCACACAGTTACCGCCCTGGAGAATAAATAACGGTTTGCCATCCAGAGGACCCGTCAGTAGAACATGCGTCTTACCAAAACGCGTCTCTACATACTCACGAGTAAACGCCTCACCCAACTCATTCAAATAAATCTCATACTCTTCAAGTATGCTGCTCTTGCCTTCTTCACTTCTATAAATGGAACTCATGTCTGCCTCCTGCAATATATACTCAAAATAACTGATTCTCGTAAACTTGGCCTATAAATCGAAGGTCCAAAAAGATAAAGAGGGCCTGCAGATGACAGGCTCCTCCATATGTTTAACTAATCATATTCAGATGATTATAGAGCGGAAACTGGAAATTGTAAATAACGATTCTAATAGACCAGAAATAAAGGGCTCATCTTAAGGAGAAATACTTATTTCCGGCCGTAATCGGCCTTGATTTCGCCCCACTGTTTGGTCTGCCATTTGAGCACTTTATTGCTGTACGTATTCGTCTGCAGCCACTGCTCCGCACGATCAATCATCAACCAGATCTCCTCCGTGGAGTTGTCTCTTGGTAACGTCGTGGCTACTTTTTTCTGCTTTAGCCATTTCATGGCATTGACCGAGTCAGTATACACCGTTTTGGTACTGCCTTCTTTTTTCAGATGGGCAAGGGCATGTACAATGGCCAGGAATTCGCCCAGATTGTTCGTGCCTTTGGAGATTGGTCCAACGGAGAAAATAATCTCACCGGTGCGGGTGTCTACCCCCTTGTATTCTACAGGTCCGGGGTTACCACGTGTGCCCACATCAACAGAGATGCTGTCATAATCCACTTCCTCCGACGTTTCCATGCCTGCGCTTCTTCCGCTACCAGCCGACTTTGTCTTCGACGCTCCGCCTGCACTTGAACCCCAGTTTCCTTTCCATCCAGCACGATACGCTTCTTCTGCGGCTGCTTTGGACTCATAGGATTTATATTTTGCTCCAGTATAATGATCCGTCTGCGCTTTGCAATCCGCCCATGTGTTATACACACCCGGCTTCTTGCCTTCCCAGACAACATAGTATTTCTGTTTTGCCACTTTGACCCGCTCCTTTGTTCACTTCATCAATACCCTATTGTAAACGATCCAGTGGGGGGAATGAAAGCTATCGACTCAGCCATCTGCATAATTCCTCCAACTCCAGAACAGCCTAAGAAGCAAAGCGCATACTGGAATAGAAAGGAATATACGTATGGACTGGATATGGAAATCTGTTTTACTTGTACTTATCGGTATGATTCTCCTGCGAATTGCAGGACGTAAGTCGATCTCACAGATGAGTGTTGCCACAACGGTCATCATGATCTCCATCGGAACAACGATTGTACAGCCTATCGCGAATCATGAGCTTGGCAAAGCGATTGGATCAGCATCGGTATTCATTTTGACATTACTTGTGGTGGAACAACTGCAATTGAAATTTAATATTTTTGAACGGTTAATGAGTGGCAGTTCCAAAATTGTGGTAGAGGACGGGAAGGTCATTATACCCAATCTGAAACGTATGCGTTATACGATGGATCAGCTTGAGATGCATATGCGGCAGAACGGAATTACAAGTGTAGATGATCTGGAGACGGCAACGGTGGAACCCAATGGTCAACTTGGTTATGTCCTGAAACGACATGCTCGTCCCGTGACGATTGGAGATCTGGAAGAGATCCTACGAAGTTATGCGATTACAGATAGTAGTCCAGCAACGGGAGAATACATCCAACAGCAACAACAACACAGTAGCAAGTCTTCCACGGCGAGTGATAACTCCACAGATATTTTTGAAGAAGTCAGTGAAGGCGCTCACGCTCAGCCTGTCGATCCCAAGCTCCAATAGAATTTCCCCACTACAAAAAAAAAGACCGCACCTTGTTAGAGCACTTATCTACAGTGCTCTAACAAGGTACGGTCTACTTCTGCTGCAACCTTTGCCATCGTGAGTTTTCGAGGTCATCCCGCAGCAACTCCCATGTAATTGAATCACAATCGTCACCGTGTACTCAGATAAGCAATACCCAAGCCACCCGTCACTGGATTTTCATAGATTTCACATTCTACATCGAACACCTCGCCAATCATTTCACGGGTCAGAATATCAGCCGGTTTGCCATGGACCACAATCTGGCCCTTTTTCACCACATAGAGATAATCGCAATATTCTGCGGCGAGTTCGAGATCATGCAGCGCTGCCAAGATGCCAATGCCGAGTCCACGGACAATATTTAGAATTTGAAGTTGGTATTTGATGTCCAGATGGTTCGTCGGCTCGTCCAGGATCAGGAATTGAGGTTGCTGTGCCAGTACACGCGCCAAGACCACACGCTGTTTCTCTCCACCAGACAGAGACACGTAATTGCGGTCTGCATGTCCAGTCAGATGCACTTTTTCCAGCGCCCGCTCCACAATTTCGTGGTCACGTTCATTATCCGTCTCCAGCATTTTTTTGTGGGGGGTACGCCCCATCATGACCATCTCTCGCACCGTAAAATCAAAACTCAATTCATTAAACTGGCCGACAACGCCCATATGTCTGGAAACAACCTTGGGACTGGATTTGAGAATATCGGTATCGTCCAGGAAAACTTTGCCTTGCTGCGGTTTGATCACTTTGTAGATGCTCTTGAGCAGCGTTGACTTGCCACAACCATTCGGTCCGATCAGTCCGACGAACTGTTTGCCGTTCACCTGTAATGAAATATCCTTGATGATGTCCGTGTTCAGCACAGAGATGGATACATTTTCTACGTTCAGCTTCATGTTAATTCCCTCCAAAACCGTAGCCTTTTTTGACCAGCATATACATAAACATCGGCGCACCAATCATGGCCGTAATGATCCCGATCGGCAACTCAACGCTGGATATGAGGGATCGTGCAATAACGTCCGTCCAGATAAGGAAAATGGCTCCAAACAGCACGGATACAGGCATCACTTTACGATGATCAGAACCCACCAGACCTCTCACAATATGGGGAATGATTAGTCCCACAAAACCAATCATGCCACAGCTCGCCACCATGACGCCTGTCACCAAAGCGGTTAACAGCATGTACACCCTGCGGTACACACTCAGATTAATCCCCAGTGTAACGGCTGCTTCATCCCCCAATAACATCGTATTGAGAACTCTGGACTGTAAAAGGAAGAATAGAATCGCCACCAGTACGACGATCCCTACGAGTGGAAGCTTGCTCCAACCCGAAGTCGCCAGACTGCCCATGGTCCAGAATGTCACCGTTTTGATGCCTTCAGCATTGTTGGCAAAATAAATAATAAAGTTTGAAAAAGCGCTGCACAGCGCGTTAATCACCATTCCGGCAAGCACCAGCTTGACCGATGTCATTTTCCCCCGAATCCCTGCCAAAGTCAGGACCAGTAAGGACGCACCAATCGCTCCGGCGAATGCCCAAAAAGCCACCCCGGTCTGACCAAGCCATCCAATGGCACCGAATCCAATGAGAATCGCAAAGGTTGCTCCAAGTGAAGCCCCTGAGGATATACCCAGTATGTACGGATCAGCCAGCGGATTCTGCACAGCAGCCTGCATAACTGCTCCACACAAGGCCAAGCCTGCACCGATAAACATTGCCATCAGCACACGCGGGAAACGAATCTGCCAGATGATATCGGTAAAGGAACCTGTCTCAATGGGTGTTGCCCCCCACTGAAATCCCGTTAATTTGTACAAAAGAATACGATATGATTCCGCCAGCGGAATACGAACCTGTCCAATGGAAACCGCGATCCCTACAGAAATAAGCGTAATCATGATTAAAGCTGCAATCAGTAAAACAAACCCCGATTTACTATGAATCAGAGACTCTCTTTTCCCCATACGCTGCGTCTGAACCTGAACCGTCTGTGCCATCTCTTCCCCCATCAATCTGCGTAAAATGTAGAACAATTTGATCTTAGCTATTTACAAAGCATTTTCTCGGATTATAATTGAGAATGATTATCTTTGTCAATTTAAAACACATCGAAAAGGGGTTCATCGTTTAATGAAATTCACATCCAGAACCATTGGCTTCGCTGCTCTAAGTCTCCTGTTACTGCTGCTTGCAGCCTGTTCGAGTGCTTCCACTTCTTCTCCTGCCGAAGAAACAACTTCAACAACGAACACGACAGAAACTTCAGCTCCTGCTGAGAATTTAAATAAAACGACGTATCCGCTCACCATCGATAATTTTACAATCTCGGGTAAGGGCGGCGAATGGAAACCGAAAGTGCAAGTATTCGATAAAGCACCGGAACGTGTGGTTGCGAATACTCAATCTGCGGCCGAGATGCTCATCAAGTTGGGTCTGACTGATAAAATGGTCGGCGTTGCTGCTCTATACGGTTCCGTTACACCGGATGTGGCTGATGATTTCGCCAAAATTCCGGTATTGTCCAAGGATTATGTAGGTAAAGAACTGGTGGTAGGTGCAAGCCCGGATCTGGTACTCGGACGGGGTGACTTGTTCGCTGATGCAGACTGGGGTGTGGGTACCGTCGATGGATTGAATGACATGAATATCCGCACATTCCTGCAAACGACGAATCACAAAGGCACACTCGATATCCTGTATAGCGATATCGCACAACTTGGGCAAATCTTCGACGTTCAAGAAAATGCCGCAACATTCACAGAAAGTCTGAAGACTCGTGTTGAAGCCATTAAGGCAAGTGTAGCCGATCAGCCTGAGCATTCTTTTGCCTACATCGTACCTGCTACGGAAGACAGTATCACGGTAAGCAGCATGCAGAATGATACGTATCAGCTTGATGCCCTTGGCCTGTTGAAGCTGAAAAATACGTTTGATGGTGTGCAAGGTGAGGTCAGTGTGGAACAGCTGATTACAGCGAACCCGGACTACCTGCTCTTGTCCGCTTATGCCGGTTCACCGGATATCGATAAGCTAATTGAGAACCTGTATGCCAACCCTGCCCTGCAAAGCATGAACGCGATCAAAAACAAACAAATCTATGTCACAGATTTCAGCCAGTTTTGGGGTTATGGATATCAAATTCTGGATGGCATTGAGAAAATGGGACAAGAAATGAAAGCTAATCCGATCAAGTAATAACTGGACTTTGGCTTGTAATGTAGACTTGCAATGAAGTAAAAGCAAAAGAGCAGGAGAAGACATTCTCACTGCTTTTTTTTTATGCAATAACCCATGAATCAAAGCTTGACATTAGTTTGGTATCAAACTATATTACACATATGAAAACAAGAGACGCTATTTCACTCATATCCAAAATTAAAGAGAAGGTCAACCGCTTCATCCTGGCCGAGATGGCTGAGCAGGGAATTCAGGATCTCGCTACCTCCCATGGGGATATTATCTATGCTTTGTACAACAATCACAGGATGACCATGGCTGAAATCGCCAAAAAAATTCGCAAGGATAAATCCACGGTGACCGCACTTGTGGACAAATTGGTGCGGACAGGATACGTTGTCAAAGAGCGTGATGCAACAGATTCACGCGTTGTTCATGTCGCTTTGACTGCAAAAGGCGAAGAATTAAAGCCTGTATTTGAAGAGATATCCCAGCGCATGCTGGACGCGTTCTATGCGGACGTTACGGAAGCGGAAAAAAAAGAGTTGCTTCGAATTTTAATGAAAATTCATGGCAACTTCTAATTTTTTTTTGAAGAAATAGTTTGATATCAAACAAAAAAAGTAACGGAGGTTTTAGGTATGACAGATTACACACAATTATTACCGAAACATGAGGTCAAGAAGTTTGGAGAACATGATTTGCACTTGGAGATATTCGAAGGAACCCTGCCTCATGATGCCGAAACAGTGACCAAGAAGCCTCCACTGCTGTTCCTTCACGGTGCCTACACAGGCAGCTGGATGTGGAGCAAATATATTCCCCATTTTGTCCAGCACGGTTGGACCTGTTATGTCATGAACTTGAGAAGCCATTACAAAAGTCGGGTCATGGACATGACAAAGATTACGTTTGACGATTATTTGGAGGATATTCGGGATGTGTTAGCCGGGATCAACGAACCTCCCGTTCTTATTGGCTTCAGCATGGGCGGGATTCTCAGTCAAAAGATTGCCGAAACCGTTACTCTCGCAGGCCTGGTTGTCATTGATGCCAGCATAAGCAAGGAGGTCCATGATGCCGTACCTTATCCTGAAGCAGATCGAGCCACCGTATCGGACATTATCATGCCTTCACCTGTCCGTGATGAACTGACCAGTATAGATGAGACGGCAGAAGACATTGCTTTTCAGCGAAAATATCTGCAAACGGAATCTGCCAAGGCATTTGCTACCTTTTCAGCCCTGTGTGGAGCCGATGGAATATCCATTAATGGCGACCTGATCCATTGTCCCAGCTTGGTGATCAAGGCTGTTTCCTGTGAAGACGAAGATCAGAGAGGCCAATTAACTGCCAAGCAGCTGGGCGCTGCATATGCCGGACTGTGGGATACGACCCATACGGGTTTGCTGGTAGGCCAACGGTACTTGGAACCTGTCAAACTCATTCTGGAATGGTTGAACAGACAGCACCCTTTTGAATTAACGGAAAAACTCACAAAATAAAATAAATACCATGTTAAGACCTCCTTCTTACCTTTAATCCTGTATGCAAAAGTTTGTTTTTTTTAGATAAGCTTATATGCATAGTTCTGGATAGGATTAAACAATAAGAAAAGAGGTTTTAATTCATGGCCATTAACACATCCCTCCCCAAGCAAAGGGAGCTGCCTTCCATATCTTCAGAACGCCTTCCGTGGGCGGGGCTACTTGCTTTAGCCATGGCTGGATTCATTTGCATCCTCACTGAAAGTCTGCCTGCGGGACTGCTGCCGCAAATTGCAAAAGACTTGGGGGTCACAGAAGCCCTCACCGGACAGTTGGTGACTCTTTATGCCATTGGATCACTTATTGCTGCCATTCCCTTGACTGCGGCTACACGTGGATGGAGACGACGACCTCTACTGCTGGTATGCATTGGCGGCTTTCTTGTCTTTAACACCGTTACCGCCTTATCCTCAGATTATATCCTGACACTTGCTGCTCGTTTTATGGCTGGGGTCTCTGCCGGTGTGTTATGGGGAATGACAGCAGGTTATGCTCGTCGGATGGTCCAGGATTCTTTAAAAGGCAAGGCCATGGCCGTGGCTATGGTCGGCACACCGGTGGCGTTAGCTCTTGGTGTCCCGATCGGCAGTTTTCTCAGTTCTTATATCGGCTGGCGCCTCATCTTCGGGATTGTATCTCTTCTGACCGCAGCGTTGATCGTGTGGATTCTCTGGAAAATGCCGGATTTTGCAGGAGAACCGGCTGGGGAACGTCTTCCGCTGCATAAGGTGTTTTTAATTCCCGGAGTTAGACCCATTCTGTTTGTTGTTCTGGCCTGGATGCTTGCCCATAATATCCTTTACACCTATATTTCTCCCTACCTTGCCCAGACCGTATTTGCTAACAGAGTAGATTTGATTTTGCTCATTTTCGGTATCACTTCCATTGTGGGAATTTGGTTAACCGGAATGCTTATTGACCGATTTTTGAGAAGATTAGTGATCATCAGTCTGGCAGCATTCGCTCTCGGGTCTGTCGTGATGGGAATCAGTACTCATCAACCTGTGATGATTATCCTTGGCATCATGATCTGGGGAATTACGTTTGGTGGGGCTGCCACACTACTGCAAACTGCCATTGCTCAAGCCGGAGGCAAAAGTGCGGATGTCACCCAATCGATGCTGGTTACAGCATGGAATCTGGCCATTGGCGGAGGAGGCATCATTGGGGGCATCCTTCTTGAAGTATTTGGAGCAGGATACCTTGCCGGATCGCTTTTTATCCTGCTCATTCCTGCATTGCTCATAGCTATGCGGGCTTATAAATATGGATTCCCCAAAGTAAAGTAACAGGAAGGCATTTTGCATGAGACACCATGAGTGACACAAAGGACAGAAGAGGAGTTCACTTGATGTGAACTCCTCTTCTGCATTTCATTTTAAAGTTATATAGACTGCGGTCTTATTCTGTCTATGCCAGCAAATTCGGTCCTTGCATGAGATTTTTATGTGCAATCGGAGAAGACATCGTAATCAAGGTCATGTAAGTCCCGTATGGGTCACACTTGTTCTGGAACTCTTCAAGTCCCTGGATCGTGTCTGTAAGGATTTTCAGCAAGTAATTATACTCCCCGCTTATCCGGTAACATTCCACGACTTCAGGTGACGCACGGCAGAAATCCAGGAAAGGATAACAATCCCGTGTACGAAAAAGAACATATGCTGTGCTCTGCTTGCCCAATTTGGATGGGGAAATCACCGTACGATATTCCTCGATAATCCCCTTTTCTTCCATTCGTTTGACTCGTTCAGTCACAGCCGGTTGAGATAATCCGACTAATTTCCCTAACTCGGTCATGGATAATCTCGCCTGATTCTCCAAGTGAAACAGAATATGCTGATCTATTTCGTCCATGTAATACACTCCTTTAAAACGATAAGATATGATTAAATATTACCTTAAATCTATTCGCTAATTAATCATAATACCTTTAACACCTTATGTGATACAACATTAAATCATTTATATAATATACACAGTCATAATCAATAATCAATCATATCCGTGGAGGAGAAGAAGATCTGAATGGGAAAAGAAAACATAACCACATTGCATACTTATGTGGATGAGGCAATAGACCGCGCTATAAGCGAAAAAAGAATCGTAGGAACGGTTGTGCAGGCTGCATTGGGAGGGGAACTGATATACAGCCGGGCTGCTGGTTTCGCAGACAGGGAACAAAAGCGTATCATGGAAGAAAACGCTCTGTTTCGACTAGCTTCCGTAACCAAACCCATTGTGTCAACAGCAGCTCTGGCATTGATCTCACAAGGAAAGCTGAATCTTCATGATCCGGTGACTCGGTGGCTACCTGCATTCCGGCCCTGGCTTGCCAATGGTCAGGACGCCCAAATAACAATTCATCAGTTAATGACGCACACCGCTGGTTTGACCTATCGGTTCTTCCAAGAAGACCAAGGCACATATGAACGTGCGGGGGTCTCGGACGGAATGGATTTATCTGAAATCAGTCTGGAGGAGAATCTCCACAGGCTTGCTTCCGTTCCTCTTTTGTATGAGCCAGGAAACATGTGGAGATATTCCATCGCGACAGATGTACTGGGAGCCGTTATTGAAAAGTTAACCGGAAGGTCATTAAGAGAAGCTGTTCAATTACTGGTTACTCGTCCACTTCACATGACGGACACCGATTTTGTTGCGGTGGATTCGGATCGGTTGACCGCTGCATACGCTGATGGTTCTGAAGAACCGCGCCTTCTCCATCAGGAGTTGGAGCTGATTCCTTTTATTGAGGGTACTGCTGGCTTCCGGCTCGCCCCCAACCGTGCGAATCGTACTTCTGCTTACTTGTCGGGCGGAGCGGGTATGGTTGGAAGCACCGGAGATTTTCTCACTTTACTTGAGACATTGCGGCAAGGGGGACAGCCTATTCTTACGGAAGCTGTCGCCACCGAGATGGCCACGAATCAAATCGGTGAACTCGACATGCCGTATTAGCCAGGAAGAGGGTTCGGCCTTGGTTTTACCCTTCTTAAAGATCCTGTTGCAGCTGGTACACCGGAATCCCCGGGTACCTGGCGGATGGGCGGAACCTATGGTCACTCCTGGTTTGTTGATCCAAAAGAAGAACTTAGTGTTGCCGCATTCACCAATACGGCACTTGAAGGAATGTCGGGAAAGTATACTACCGATATCTGTGATGCGATCTACGCTGGCATTCGTGAGAGTAAAAAAGCTGCAGGAATATAAACAACAAGTAGACCCGCCCAATTGGATTGGGCGGGTCTACTTGTTAACAAAGCCAAGTTCTACGCTCAGCTACTGCTCAAATTTCTCTTTTTGAGGAGGTAAATCCCTGCAACCAGGATAAACCACACCGGCGTGACAAACAGGGCCACTCGTGTGTCTTCAGCCAATGCCAATACGACCAGCACAAACGCGAGAAAAGCCAAAATCAAGTAGTTCGAGAACGGATAAAATGGCAGTTTGAAGCGGCTGCGACTCGCCAGTTCCGGCTGAGTACGACGATATCGAAGATGACAGATCACCATGATGCCCCAGACAAAGATGAAGCACACCGTCGACACACTCGTGATCAGTGTAAATACGCCCTCTGGCATAATATAGTTCAGCACAATTGCGATCAGAATAACAATCGTGGAGAACAACAGCGCATTGGAAGGGACTTTCCTCTTGTTCAGTCTTGCAAATGATTCAGGTGCGTTGTGATCCTTTGCCATGGAGAACACCATACGGCTTGTACTGAAAATGGCACTGTTACAAGCCGACGCTGCGGACGTCAGTACCACGAAATTCACAATTCCGGCGGCGGCCGCAATACCTACAGCTGCAAACACTTGTACAAACGGACTTTCAGTAGGCACTATAGCGTTCCACGGGTAGATACTCATAATAATCAGCAATGCGCCAACATAGAAGAGTAAGACCCGAATAGGGATCTGGTTAATCGCTCTCGGAATAACCTTCTCCGGGTTCTCCGTTTCCCCTGCTGTCAGTCCCACCAGTTCCATGCCTACAAAGGCGAATACCACCATCTGGAACGATATGATGAAGCCATGCAGTCCATTCGGGAACCATCCCCCATGACTCCACAGATTGGTGAAGCTCGCTGGACCTTGATCGGTGGTAAAACCTTTGAAAATCATATATAAACCTACAACAATAAGTGCCAAGATCGCCACGACTTTAATCAGGGCGAACCAGAATTCCATCTCACCAAACAACTTGACTGTCGCCAAGTTCATGATTAGCAAAATGACCAACGCAATTAACCCTGGCATCCACTGAGGTACATTCGGAAACCAAAATTGCGTATATAAACCAACGGCCGTAATATCAGCCATCGCAATGGATATCCAACAGAACCAATAGGTCCAACCTGTAATAAATGCCGCCATATTTCCCAGGTAATCACGCACAAAATCGACAAAGGAATGATACTGCAAGTTGCTTAAGAGCAGCTCCCCCAATGCACGCATGATCAGGAACAACACAACACCCGTAATAATGTAGGCAAGCAAGATGGATGGTCCTGTCAGTTGGATTGTTTTGCCTGCTCCCAGAAACAGACCTGTCCCAATCGCACCACCAATTGCCATCAGCTGCACATGCCTGTTTTTTAAACCCCTTGTTAACGTTTCTTCCTGCATGGTAAACCACCACTCTCTTTCTGCACATGCTCTCTACGATGAAAAATAATATTAATCATCATATAATAATCTGCCCAGAATACATATCCCTCTTTATAATATTTTTTTGCACAGCAAAAAGGATGTCCCATAAGTCATGGATATGACGGGTGACATCCTCTTTGCTGTGTTATTTTATTTTAATGAACCTGACACACGCTATCCGCTTCCATTTGCCCAGATCTGAGATCTAACGAATCACAGAGACGCTATTTCGTCGATTTACTGGATTTTTTAGGTTCGGAACCCCTCTTATGACGAAATAGCGTTACTGAGGTTCGTTAAATCTTGCAACCGTTAATGACCTGCTATTTAAGGTGCGGTAGGTTCGTTAGCAATTGTGCGAGGCGGAATCCCTTTTGAGACAGTTCCTGGTTATGTACATGTTTACCATACATACCTAAGGAAATATATTAAAATATAAACCAAACATAGAACGGCAACGAATAAGAAGGCAATCGCTAATGGTCGATCATTTTTCCAAATTCGAATCGCATTAGCAACATTAATCATGATTAACGCAATAAAGTTGATAACACTGGAATACCATTGAAACGAGTTGAACACGATCATCATAAATCCTATGATCCAGATGAACCAAAACCAAAGTGGAATTTTCAGAAAAAGCTGCTTCATTATGTTGTACTCCTTATATATTAAATCGGTCTATGTACAAGATATTCTTCAACGCAGATATAAATTCCTTTATTTAGGTTATAATCCCAAATAATAAATACGATTTAGATCCAATTTCAAGCATCCTCACAGTTAAAAGGGCCCCGATAAAGGCGCCCTCTGGTCTGTTTAGTTATTTCTTTACTTATCCAATCTGTCTCAAGGATATCGATCAGTGTAATTTCATTGCCCTCTTTGTCCGTACCAATTTCAGAGAGCGCAGTGTATCAAATTTTCGATCTTCATTCATCCAGCTACTATTAATGGGTTCGGAAAGCACCATCGTTTTAACGAACAGCGCTTTCTAACCAGCAACTATTTTTGCTTATAAAACTCATGATACAGCTTCATTAACGCCCGCTTCTCAATCCGTGATACATAAGAACGTGAGATACCCAGTTCCTTTGCAATTTCGCGTTGAGTTCGTTCCTCCCCGCCTGCCTCCAAGCCAAATCGACCGATGACAACTTCCTTCTCCCGATCATCCAGGATATCTAGATTGCGATAAATTTTGCTTTTTTCAATCTTGAGCTGTACCCGATCTACGACATCATCGGCTTCTGTGCCAAGGATATCGATCAATGTAATTTCATTGCCTTCTTTGTCTGTACCAATAGGGTCGTGCAAGGATACGTCTTTGCGTGTTTTCTTCAGGGAACGAAGGTGCATAAGTATCTCGTTTTCAATACATCTCGCTGCAAATGTGGCAAGCTTCGTGCCTTTGCCTTGTTGAAAACTTTCGATGGCTTTGATCAAACCAATCGTTCCGATGGAAATCAGGTCTTCCTGATCTTCACCCGTATTGTCGAACTTCTTGACGATATGCGCGACGAGGCGCAGATTGTGTTCAATGAGCAGATTGCGGGAGTGAGCATTGCCTTCAGCCATAAGGCGTAAATGTTTGGCTTCATCATCCTCAGCCAGTGGCTGGGGGAACGCATTATTTTTGACATACGAGACGAGTAACGTTAACTCTTTAATGAATAGAGCAATTGCGGTAAACAATCCGGGCACAGATGACACCTCCTGCAGTTTTACAACGATCTGGCCTGAGCACATGTGGGAACAGGGTCGATCTATTGTATGTAGGCAGGGGCCCAGAAGTGCACGTACACTCGAAAAAGAGAATGATCTTGCGAAGATTTCACAAGCTCACAGAGACAATGGAGCCCACCCGCTGGAGCAGGAGAAATTCTTTTTCCACACTTTCGATAAAATACTTCTTTTCACCAAATAGGACAACATCATTCTGGGCTAATGAAACATCGCTTTTAAAATAGATCACATTGTCCGTTTCACGGAACGCACCTTTGTAATAAAACATCATTTTCCTCTCCTTCATCACAGTACCTATACCTATGTAATAATAAATTAAACCAATCTTTACACTCCCATTAACCCCATCCACAAAATTAATAATACTCTATGCACTCCATTCAAATGACTTGATTCATCATAAAAACACTAAAACCCCAGCTCTGTACGAAACAGAACTGAGGCTGCAGCTTATTCAATATGAATCCCAGTAAATATCCTTTAAACTCTAAATCCCTAGGAATACCGGTTAATTACTTGAAGATTCGCTGTGAGAACTGATACAAGCCGCTGTTCCAGACAGATGGTTCGTGTCCACCTACATCCAGATAAAACGTATGCGGAATGTTCATGCTGCTCAAGCCGTTTTTAAAATTCTGGCTAACCCATAACAGACCATCACTCGATCCGCAGGAGATCCACAACAATTTGAGTTGGCTAGCGACTTGTCCCGGATTGGACACCAGCTGGGATACGGATTGTGTATTCGGTGCAGCCGAGAAGGCCCCTACCCAAGCGAAGGTATTCAGATTTTTCAATCCGAAGTTAAGTGACTGCCCACCACCCATGGACAGACCGGCCAGCGCACGACTATTCTTGTCTTTGTACACCGGATAATTGGCCTCGATATGAGGAATCAGATCCTTGAGCAGGTCTTGTTCAAACCGTTCAAACGCAGCCACTTTGTCCGGAGCAAAGATGTCACCGACTGGACGATCGTCCTTCATGGCACGGCCATTCGGCATGACAACGATCATATCTGACAGCTTGCCTTCAGAATACAGGTTGTCAAGAATGTTCTTCGGTTTCATGGCGTTAACCCACTCATGCTCATCACCGCCGATGCCGTGCAAGAGATACAGGACATTATACTTTTTATTCTGTGAATATCCTGGCGGTGTATACACCGTCGCTTTCCGTGTATTGCCTACCGTTGTGGAATAATAGGAGATCAGATTGGTGTTACCGTGCGGAATATTGTTACGATAGGCATCATAACCTGGTGGTGCAGGCACAACCGGAGTGTTAGCAAGCGCATTTTGCCCCGAGTTATCCATGGTCCCGGTCGCTCCCTGATCTATTACCGCCTGAATAGGAGTCGGAGCTACAGTTTCCTGCATATCGGCTGCAGACGCCATCGTGGGTACAAGGAGTGCTGCTGTGATGGAGAGACTCAGAATCTTGGACAGACCTTTTTTCATCAATATCAATCTCCTTTGGAATATGATTTTAAACCGTGTACGAACCTTAACACAGGTCTTTCGGATACAAACAAACCCTGATTGAAAGCCCTTACATTTTCAGAGTGAAGTCCCTCCTTCCTACGCACGAATACGTTTTGCTTTTCTTCACCTTTCCTAATACGGACGCCAACATTTACTATCCATAATTTACAAACAATCCCAATTGCCTCTTCATTATATCACCTTACAAGACCTGTACATCATCAAAAAACTTAAATAACTATATCTTATAGTTTAAAAAGTATACTTTTACACACCACCAGACCCCCTATTTGCTTCCGTGCTCCGGTACTCATCATGATATAAAAAAGCCTCAACTCTCCGTGTTCAACGGAAGAATTGAGGCGAAAGTATTCTATGTTCAGTTTGCCGACGCTGCGTCTGCAACCTGAGCAATCTCTGGTCCATGATGTTTACGCTCCATGAACAGACTGAAGAGCAGTCCTAGCAAACCCAATCCAGCAATAACTGCTGCATATAAAGGAACGGATATAAGACCCGTATGGGTAATTGCATACCCACCCAGATAGGCACCACCTGCATTCCCCAGGTTAAATGCAGAGTGACTTGATGTTGTCGCCAGCAGCGGCGCTTCACGGGTCATATTCATGATTCGAATCTGCAATCCTGGCATAATACCAAAGGCCGCAACACCCCATAAGAATATCGTGATCACCGCGAGATATGGATTCTCCAAGGTAAGCGTAAGTGCAGCCAGAAGCACAGCCAGGATTCCAAAGTTGACGATCAACGAAGGCATTAGCTTCCAATCCGCGAGACGGCCGCCAACCATGTTGCCCAACGTAACACCGAATCCGAAGAGTACCAGAATCCAGGTCACATTTTGCTCGGCAAAACCGCTAATGTCCACAAGCATCGGTGTGATGTAAGTAAACACGGCAAACAGACTTCCGCAGCCCATTGCTCCTACGAGCAGAATTAATAATACTTGGGGACGAACCAAATTCCGGAATTGCTGTCCGAGGTTTGCTGGTGCGCCTTGCGGGAGGACGGGAATGAACCGAATGATACCAATCAACGAAATGATGCCCAAGATCGTAATTGCCCCAAAAGATGACCGCCACCCGAGCTGTTGCCCGATAAACGTACCAAACGGAACGCCTATGATGTTGGCAATCGTTAGCCCCGCGAGAACAACCGATACCGCTCCTGCCCTTCTCTCGGGTGCAACGAGCCGTGTTGCCATGATTGAACCTACACCGAGGAACGTACCGTGAGCAAATGCCGTTAATATCCGTGCTGAAATTAACAACCCGTATGTGGGAGCAATGACAGACAAGGCGTTCCCGATAATGAAAATGCACATCAGCAGCACCAGCAGCTTTTTCTGTGGAATCTTGTGCGTAAACACGGTTAAGATCGGCGCACCTACCGCTACACCAAGGGCATATCCCGTGATAAGTTGTCCGGCCTGTGGAATGCTTACATTCAAGTCTGTTGCCACATTGGGCAGCAGGCCCATAATAATAAATTCAGTCATACCAATCGCAAAAGCTCCAATCGTCAGGCATAACAGAGATAATGGAAATGCCCCTCGTTTACCAGACTGCGAAGCCTCTAATTCTGTTTTGTGTCCAGTCGTGCTCATAGATGTTCTCTTCTCCTGTCTCTTAATCAACGATTTTCTGTCGCCTTCAACCACAAGGCTTCTGTTAGTTGTTCGAACGTCTCACGCATAGCCAGCTTGTCCCGCCAGTGTGCAGGAATACCACTTAGTCCATAATAAGCGCCTGCAATCTGCCCATACACCGCACCCGTAGTATCCGCATCATCACCCAGATTAACAGCTAACAACGCGCCTTCTTCAAAGCTTGACGACTTATGGAATGCCCATAATGCTGCTTCAAGTGAACGAACCACGTATCCACTGCCCTTAATTTCGGGCGGCTCTTTACTCTGATAGGAACCCCTAACAACCTCTTCAATGGCGGGCGAAAATGTAGTCTCATCCCTCCATTGTCGGCAGGTCTCCGGCATCAGCATGACGTTTTTGTCTGCTCCACGCAGACCAGCAACGATTATGGTAGCCAGTACTTCACATGCCTCCACACTTTCTGTTGCAGCATGTGTTGTGCGAGAACTCAAACCGGCATAGCGGACTGCCTCGTTTGGTTGATTGGCGTAAGCCATCGCGACAGGAGCAAGCCTCATAATAGAGCCATTGCCCGCTGTCATCGGGTCAGTTGATCCGCTGTAGGCTTCTCCAGTTAATTCAAATCTCTCCAACGCATTTCGTGTGGCCCCGCCGATGTCAAAACAGTCGCCTGTGCTGCTCATATACCCGATCTTGTACCAATTGGTATATCTGCGCATCTGATCCGCGGGATCGAAGTTTTCATTGCGTACCAGACTTTCTGCCAGACATAGAGCCATGGATGTATCATCTGTCCACTGCCCGGCCTCAAGCCCGAATACGCCGCCTCCCACCATATCCGTCACAGGTTCAAATGTGCCCGGGCTGCTAAATTCCACGGTAGTTCCGAGCGCATCACCCACCGCAAGCCCGATGAAGCTGCCATTGAAACGGTCCTTTTGCAGCATGTTTGTCTTCCTCCCTTAGTCCATATACTTTCAGAATCTTTCTTCCATTCTCCCACAGGGCCTGATCTGGCGTAAAGCTAATAAAATTCAATCAATGAAGCTTTATTTCTTCTATTATAAAAGTGTCGAAAGCTGTTGAACGGCCATATCCTCACATTTTCATAAAAAAAGTTTTATTTTTTTGTGCTGTAAAAACAGTTGATTCAGTACACCGCTTACATTCAAAAGGGTTAACGGTTTGCAACGTTCATCTTTTTCTGAAAACAAATCATACATGTGAAAATTTTCAATGTAAACAATCATGACGCGCTTGACCCTTCGGTTTGTCCTATGTTACGGTTTTATTAGCAATAAACGCATATTTTTTCCCAAATTAATATTCATTTTCAGTATACTGCGTCAAGTAATATCCCGCAGGTTAATGAATAAAGGGAATGAATTTGCAGAAATTTTTCATTTTGTTTTATTCCCAAACTAATTCTGAAACAGGAGGAACAAATTTATGATTAAGGCACTGGTGTTTGATTTCGACGGAACGATTATTGATACAGAGACAGCATGGTATATTGCTTTTCGTGATGCTTACAAGGAACACGGCGTAGATTTAACCCTGGAGATGTACTCACAATGCATCGGTACCAGTCTGAAAACATTTAATCCATATGAGTACCTCATCACAGATTTGAATCTTCCGATCGATCGGGAAGCGTTCAGGGAGTCCGTTCAGTTGCAGCACGCTGCATTGATGAACAAAGAGAAGGTGCGTCCTGGTATTCAGGAATATCTTGAACAAGCACGTGAAGCCGGATTGAAGCTCGCTGTAGCATCCAGCTCCAAACGGGAGTGGGTTGAACAGCATCTGGAACAACTGAAACTGAAAGATTATTTTGAAGTCATCCGTACGGCAGATGATGTTGCGAATGTGAAGCCTGACCCGGAACTCTACAATCAAGCACTTGAAGCCCTTGGAGTAACTGCAGACGAAGCCGTAGCGATTGAGGATTCACCTAACGGCGCGCGTGCAGCTGCTGCGGCTGGTATGCACTGCGTAGTCATCTCGAATACCATCACAGGAACACTGGAATTCGATATGCCTCACCAACGGCTGTCTTGCTTGACCGACCTTGCATTTAACGATTTGATCTCGAAGCCACTCGTCACTACCGTCTAAGGTCTGCACGAATTTCGCGATTTAATCCTTAAAGGGGGAGTTCACACATGAAAGCTGTACATTTTGGTGCGGGCAATATAGGCCGCGGTTTTATCGGTCATATGTTGTCCGCTTCCGACTACGAAGTCTGCTTTGTCGCACGTAACCCGAAGAAAATCTCCATGCTTCAACAGAGACAGGAATACCCGATTACACTTGCCAATAGCGAACAGGATACAACGATTGTCAACAACGTGACGGCGATCAACGTAAATGAGCAGAATCTGGTTGCTGAAGAGATCGCTTCAGCCGATCTGATCACAACTGCCGTGGGTGTATCTGCACTCGGAGATATCGCTGAACCAATCGCCAAAGGCATTCAACTTCGGATGAAAAACAATAATCGGGCGCCACTGCATATTATCGCTTGCGAGAATGCCATCGGTGGCAGCACCCGACTGAAGAAACGCATCTATCCATTCCTGGATGAACCAACCCGTAATAAAGCCGAACGTTATGTTTCTTTCCCCAATGCAGCTGTGGACCGGATCGTTCCGGCTCAAAACCACAAGGACCCGCTGCAGGTCACTGTTGAACCTTTTTACGAATGGGTCGTTCATCGTCCAGCACTGCTGGATGGTTTTAAGAAAATAGATGGCGTCCACTATGTGGATTCGCTTGAACCTTATATTGAGCGTAAAATGTTCACGGTAAATACAGGCCACTGTGTCGCCGCATACTTCGGATATCTCGAAGGATTCAAGACGATCCGCCAGGTCATGAGCAACTCCACCCTTCGGGCCAAGGTACGCCATGTTATGGAAGAGACAGGTGAGATGCTCATTCATAAACATGGATTCAACGCACAGAAGCATAACAAATATATTGACACCATACTGGAGCGCTTCGCCAATCCCAACCTGACGGATCAGGTCACCCGGGTCGGACGTTCTCCCCTTCGCAAGCTCTCGCCTCATGATCGGCTTGTTCGCCCAGCGCTGCAGGCCAGTGAATTCGGAATTGAAATTCCTCATTTAACTTCTGCTATGGCGGCCGCAATGCTGTTCAATGACGAACGCGACGAGGAAGCCATGAAGCTACAACACATGATTCGCGAAGATGGCGTCTCCGCCTTCATCCGTGAACGCATGGGAATTCCCGACGAACATCCCGTTCATCAGAATGTAATTGCCCGTTATCAAGAACTCAGAGGGCGTAAGGAATCAACTATACTAACCTGATTATGCCTATCAGTCCTATTCTGATTATTGTGAAAACTGAATAAAAACACGGTGAAGAAGCCGGGAGGAACCTATGTATGGACATGACATCATTCCTTCCGGCTCTTTGTCTGTGCATAGGCACGTTACACTTGATAATATAGGAATCCTCAATAAAAACAGCGTATCTCCTCTCTCAAGGAAATACGCTGTTTAAGGAATCTTTTTTTCTACTCATTCATGATGGAATTAAGGGATGCATATGCCATGGGCAGGAAACCTTCCGAAGGTTCACTAATTGGTGCATGAATATGGAAAACGAAACCATTGCCGTCCAGTTCTTTCACAATAAAATACTCTGTCTTCTTATCATTCTGGGACATCATGTACAATCTTGCATCCTTCATCGGCCCATTACTGAGTTGTTCATCCGTCAATTGCTTCACTTCTCCGGTCTCGGACAACTCTTCCTTGGCATCCATCTTCAGCACTTCCAGATTGTAATCCGCCGGCAGTTTCTCAATCTCTACCTCATAATCCGGATCAATCTTCATGGTTAATTCATGGTCTTCCGCGTCAAAAACCATCGGTTCAAACACATAAAGCGAATAACCTTTCGCTTGTGCCAGTGTCACTGGTCGCTTCTCAGTCATACCTTCTGCCGTCACTTCCAGCTCTGCTGTCTTCGGACGATCAGACGTTACTGTACCGCCTGCATTGGAACCGTTATTGTCATCACTCGACTCCATCTTAGCAATCTCTGTAAGTACCAACTGTTTTGTTGTTGCATCAATCGTTTTCTCTACATATTTGAAACGAACGGAATCTTCGTCATCAATATCATCCAGAGACTTCTGCAGATCTTCGCCCACTTGGAAAGACATCGGCTTCTCATTCACTCGAATCTCAACGGTATGCGGATCAGCCCATCCGGTGAGAATACCTTCCGCTTCTATTACAGCACTTTCATTCGGCTTTTGCTCGGGTGCTGTTGACTGTTCTTCCGTATTATTCACAGTTGGCTGTGCAGCAGGACTACTGTTCCCACAGGCCACCAGCGAGAATCCCATAAGTAAAACCAGGAGTGATGCACTGACTTTCATTGTATTTCCTTTTCGCATATGAACACCTCCGTTAGCTTATACGCAATGATGCTTGTCCATGTTGCTTCTCATCCATTGGCTTGGCTGTATACTAGTACTTACACGGGAGACAGGCGGCTCAATCATGCAAAATGTCTGAATGGTTGCTCAGATCCTCTACTCAGCTGGCCTGATCCATCTGTACCAGTTTCGCATTGGCTCCGTTAAAAGCCTTGGTCTGAAGGTTAAATTGCTTGCGGAATTCAGCAAGCTTCGCATATTCGCTATTGCGTACCCGAATGGCTCGTTTGATCTTAACCAGATTAGGTTCTGCACGTTCTCTCATCAGATCATATAACTGCTCATCGGCACTCAGACTCAGCTGATACGATGCAACAAAATTTTCCAATGCACGTGATCTTGCTTCATATTGATCCAAAACCTTCTCAGCCTGTGCCAACGTTTCTTCTTTTTCAAAGGATAGTTCCTTAAGGGAGCTGCGCAGGGCCACGGTCTTCTCGTCGGTCTGTTGCATGGCCTCTTCCGCCTGTTTCAACAACGTTCTTCGTTCATGAATATGATCTGCCGCCTGATCCAGCAGTGCTTCGAGATCACTATTTTTGTTCTTGCCTTTGTCTAAAATGGACTTGTATAACTTCATATCTTCCTGCTCATGACTGGCCAGCGTCTTCAAACTCTGATCAACCTGCTGACCGCTGAGCACCAATTGGTTCACCTGATTTGCCGCAGGCTCCTGCGGATCTCCACAACCACTCGCCAGCAGAATTAACAATACGCTTACTGCCGCAAGCGCTATTTTTTTACTCGTTAGCACCCAAGCCCTTCCTCTCTTGCATCATCTTGTTGTTATATTACAAGCGGCTATCTCCGCTAAAATTGGCTACCCAGTGTGCATCTGGATCGTATACTTCGAACTCGTAACCCCGATCTTCGAGCAGCTTCAGAATACGTGGCAGAGCCTGGACCGTCTGCTCCCGCTCATGCATCAGTATCACTTCTTTATCCCGATGTACACTTTTGCTCACGCGAGCTACAATTTTGTCCGGCTGACCGGGAAGATTCCAATCCAGTGAATCCGTCGTCCAGTCCCACATTTTGAACCCGGCCGCAGCAATATCACCTCTGAACGTCTCACCGATCTGTGGACTGCTGCCATAAGGTGCACGAATCAGATGAGGTGTAAAACCAATCAGGTCTTGCACCATCTTCTGCTCTTTTTTGAACTCTTTCACAAAGTTTGCAGAACTTCCGCTCTTATACAGCTTTTTGTAGTTATGCGTCATGCTATGAAGTCCAGGATAACTGCCTTCCTTCAACAGCCGTTTCACTGCATCTGGATGCTGATTCAGCTGTCGTCCGATCATGAAAAAGGTAGCCTTCGCTTCGTGTTGCTTCAAAATATCCAGCAATTGTTCCGTATACTCCGTTGGGCCATCATCAAACGTTATGTATGCCAATTTGCGAACCTGGCCCTGGAACCGTACCGGCTCCTCCTTCGCATCCGGAGTAACTTGTATCATACCCAGCTTGGCGGGCTGTTCGATTACAGTCATCGGAGGCGGCGCAACAACACTTTTGATCCAATGCGTCATACCAAGGAATATATAGGTTACACCGGTAACGAACAATACCAGAAGCATTAGAGCTATGCTAATCCTTCCATACCGGATTTTTCTTCGTTTATGTGTTTTCTTGCGACTTGTGCTAGGCGGAATACTTCCACGTTCTCCCGCTCTCTCTTGTTGGACTCTCACTGCCATGCCACTTCCTTACTTTCATTTATTCCCGATTATTGGTATATTATCTCGTTTCATGTCTCTATATAGAAGATTAATAGAAAAATGGATCGGGAGAATGACAGAATAGTTACAAGCCCGGTTACAATCTGCTTATCTCTTTGTTCACTATATCTTTCCTGCGGTTACCTTCTCCTGTATAATGAAGTGATTTACGCCATCAGACTTCAAGAAGGAGCTACACCCATGACAAGCTTGAACCGTGCCGGCAGATCCATCTATCTGTTATTCTTTGTCGGCATTATCGCGATTTCTTTCTCTTCGATCTTTGTACGCTGGTCTACCGCAGACGTTGCGGTCATTGCCATGTACCGTCTTTTTCTGACCAACCTGCTGATGCTCCCTTTTGTCTGGAAATATAGACACGAGATGATGCGTCTGAATGCACGACAGTGGGGATTGCTGCTTGCATCCGGTGTGATGTTGGCCCTTCATTTCCTGCTCTGGATGGGTTCGCTTCGGCTCACCAGTGTTGCCAGTTCCACCGTTATTCTTGCGCTGGAGCCTATCCTGATTCTTGCAGGTTCGGTATGGCTGTTCAAAGCCAAAATTAACCGGATGATGATCATAGGCATGGGTATCGCCCTGCTTGGTTCGATTGTCATTGGTGCAGGAGATTTCCAGTTGGCTGGTACTGCCCTGCAAGGGGATATCCTGTCTTTACTTGGCACAATTGCCGTCGCTGTCCATATGCTACTGGGTCAATTTTTACGAGCGGGACTAAGTGCATTTTCGTATAACTTCTGGGTATTTTTTGTCGCTGCTTGTACGCTGGCGGTATATAATCTGATTATGGGCCACCCATTTGGGGGTTACGCTGCGTCAGAGTGGGGGATCTTCCTACTGCTCGCCATTGTGCCAACGATCTTCGGACATTATCTCTTCAACTGGTTGCTTCAATATATGAATGCCACGACGGTATCCATGGGTGTACTTGGAGAACCCGTATTCTCTTCATTACTGGCCTGGATGCTGCTCGGTGAATCCCTCAGTGCAGTACAGATGTCTGCCGGGGTCGTCATTATATTCGGGGTATGGATCTTCATTCGATATGGCAAAACCAAACCTCAACCTATTCCCACCGATGCTCCTATCGCTGGTAAAGGGCCTGTTGAACCTACAGTGGTGTAACTTGCGTTTGTATTAGGATTTTTGTAAAAAACAACTGGGACCTGCACCACGCAGATTCCGGTTGAATCCATCCCACTACATATAAGGCGGTGTGTTTTCATGAAAAATATTGTATCCATGCGCTGGCTGCTCGCCAGAATGTATGAACCGGATGTGGTCATTGCCGATTGCCGATTCTTGCTCGGTCAGCCGAAGGCTGGACGACAAGCCTATGAAGCTGGACATATTCCAGGAGCTGTCTATCTCGATTTGGAAAAAGACCTGTCTTCTCCTGTATCTACGCATGGAGGACGTCACCCGCTTCCTGATCCGGCTGTACTCGCCAATCGTCTCGCCAAAGCGGGGATTGGCTCCAATAGTCGAATTGTTGCTTATGACGATCAAGGCGGCATGAATGCTTCACGGTTGTGGTGGCTGCTTCGCTATATCGGTCATGAACAGGTGTACATCATGGACGAAGGCTTCTCCGCTTGGCAAAATGCCAAATTCCCGGTGACTCAGGATGTGCCAGTTCAAATCCCGTCTTCCTTTGAGGTGAACGTACAGCCGCAGATGCTGGCAAGTGTGCAAGATGCGCAACAAGCCTCGGTAACTAGCAGCGCTGTCTTGATCGATTCTCGCGATGCCCGCCGTTATGCGGGGTTGGAGGAACCGATTGATGCCAAGGCCGGACATATACCGGGTGCGTTGAACTATTTTTGGAAAGATGTGTTGGATTGGGATGGACGTTGGACAGGTACTGAGGTGTTAGAAGAGCGTTTCAGTAAGTTGGACAAGGATGGGGCGATCATCGTGTACTGTGGTTCTGGCGTCTCGGCTTGCCCGAACGTGATTGCGCTGGAAGAAGCGGGATATACAAATGTGAAGTTGTATTCCGGAAGCTGGAGTGACTGGATTAGTTATGAGGAGAATCCGGTGGCTACAGGTAATGCGGAAGCGGACAAAGACGTATAGCAGTATATCGATGTTGAATACATCGCCAGGTGGCTTATCTGTCCCGGTGATGTATTTTTCTATATTTGAATTCATGATAACAGAAAAAACCGTGATGGACGTCCGTCCACCACGGTTGAATAATGAAATCTATTATTGCTTTTTACTTAAAGATACATTTGCCGTTAACGTCTTGTCGATCGTCGTCCAGTTAACATAAGCACCGAGTATTTCATTAACAACAGTAACCGGAACTACGGTTTCCCCATTTAAAAGCTTTGGTACGTTACTATTAAACACCAGTTTATCGTTGATTGAATACACATCTGAACCAATTTGAGCACTTATATTTTTCGTACCTAATTTGATTTGCGTGGTACGCGTCTTATGATCCCATTTTACTGTGCCGCCCAATAGTTCCGAAATGGTTCGAATCGGTACGTAGAACTCATCATTATGAACAACCGGTTTGATTGTCGTACCCCCTACATTCATGGCAACGTCAACATATTCAAGGAAATCGGTCTTTCGAATGAGTCCATGAACGCCTTTTGTTCGGTCCACGACCTGAGATACTTCGTAATCCGTTGCGGCTGACAGGTACGCATAAGCTACACTTCTATCCATATCAAGCTTATCGGATAAGAATTGAATCGATTCACGTACTGATTCTTTCATAGCTTCATCCAGATCAGGGTCCAGTCCAATTGGAATCCAATAATCCTCCGTTTCAGCAAAGGGTTGCGTGAATTCTCCGCTGTGTGGTAGTGATGGATCACCTTTCTTTAATACCGTTAACCGAACTGTTCCCCTCAAGGAAGCTTCCAATGCAGTTAACGCTACTTCTCCATCCCCTTGAGCAAAGTGCGGATCTCCAGTATAGAATAGCCCGCCTTTAACTTGGATCGGATAATAAATAGTTGCACCAACACCCAACTCATTAATATCCATATTGCCTCCTGTTTCAATAGGTGGAATGGAACTCACAACCTCGCTAGTATTTGGTGCAACCCCCATCACACCTAGAAACGGGTTAATGGGGAAACGTACATTTTTGCCAGCTTTTGTTGGTAATACCCCATACCAGTTACCGTTGATTTCTTCTATCGGCGTAAATATAGATACATTATTATATAATTCCGGTTTTGTTGCGCTAGCTCCCTCTTGTGGGCCTGTGTTTTCTGGAAATTCGTTAGGAAGGGCACCTTTGCCATGGCGGTTAGAAATGACACCATATGGAACTCGCGTTTGCAACGAAAGGACTTCTACTTTAAGAACATCACCCGGCTCTGCTCCCTCAACCGCTACTGGCCCAGTGATAATATGAGGTCCGTCTTTTACAAAATCATGCTTAACCCCAGAAGCTGCAATTGCCTTCGCATCATCCAACACGCCATCGGATGAGATACCAAATTTGCCGAAGTACTCTCCTGGATTTCTCCCTTGATCCTCCATAAGTCCCTCATGCGATACCGTATCAAATGTTACAGCACTTCCTGAGGGTACAGTAAGAATCGGAGAGCTGTCTCGATTAGGCAGTGATCCCCAGCGAATGTTCTCAATCGCAGACGTTACATAATAATCACCTTCAACCTTCTCAAGGGTTGTTGGTTGCAGTGGCATACTAAAGCCCACGGAAGGTAGAGCAAATGTAAACATACTTAAAATCCCTACTGAAACCCCAAATTTCCTAATCGTTCGGTTAATAAACATAATGCTCCCCCTCTTTACTATGTAATGTTATCTAACACAAATAAACACTAACATAAAAATACATTTACAACAATATCATTTTTGTTAGAAAACATAACAATAAAAGGCTAGAATTCAAGAATAAACTTATAAAAATATAAAACAACGTTAATATATCTAACATATAAAAGCATGTAAAACTTAAATATATTTCCTAAACTTGATGAACATTCTTCAGAGATTTGAACAAACAAAATGAAGCAAGTTGGAGCGACTAGATCCGTTATGAGGGGAATGCGGTGGTTGCCCTTATTTTGTTATCTATTAAACGTGGTAAAAAAGGGTTTGGACCTGCTAAACTTATTGAGGGATACCCCTCGATCCATGAAGAAGAGGTGAACAACGATGACGGAGTCATATCATGGAATACATTCGAATTTGCAATTTCCAAGCAGCATCTTTAATATCGATCGCAAAGATGTTCCAGCATTTCTGTCTGCCCCAGACTTTAAGCAGCAGGAGACCATTGTAGAAAGACTGATTGGTTCAGAGTATGCACTTCATCTGATCCTCGCTGTAGAAGCTGCTAAGCAACTAGTAGCAGAATGGACTGAAGCATTACAGCAGTGGTCACCACCGCTTACGCCTGATCTGTCCATATGCTCAATTGACTGTTCTGTTGAATTCCTTCAAAATCCTGAGCGGCGACTGCTTCGCTTCTGGTTTTATTCCGAAGATGTTCCTGAGGACTGGAGAGAGGCTTCAGGTGCTGCTGATCACTAACAATCGTAGTTCACTTTATTTCAGGGGAATCTTTATTTCCAGCTCTTCAATATAATTTTTCATAGTCTTCCACTCGTCTCTGTCTACTTAGGCAACTCCGCCATAACAACGTTTCTTTTGCGCATACGCAGCACCTGATTACATTCGTTGGGCAGGATGCGAATCAGCCACGTTTTAAAATACCTACCCATTCACCATTCTCCCAGATGTAGACCAGTTCCTTACCTCTAATGAAACAGGATCTGCAAAAGAAAATGAGGAGAAGCATTCATGAGTCCATGAATCAGAATAATCACCCATATTTTACGATAGCGGGCCCACATATAACCAAGAAACAGACCCGTAACCCCATGATTTGCAATCACTGTTGCCACATCTATATCCCACTGACCATTTCCTTGAATGGCGATATGCCAAATGGACCATAGTATTGAAACTAGTAGTATGGCGGGCCATCTTCCAAGCAACGCCTCCAATCGGGTTTGCATCCATACTCGATAAAAAACTTCCTCCAATACGCTATTGATCACAAAACCAATCAACACCAAGAGAAGTAATTCTGTCGTATCGGTTCCTACAATTGCTCCTTCTGGTTGTGCAATTGGAGAATAGAACTTTAGATAACCCCACACCACAATAACGATTAGTGGTGCGATGACGTGTCTGTGGGTGCGAGGCTTTGCAGAGATATTATCTTGCTGTCCGCCAGTCATTTTTCGATAAATCAGTAATAAAATCAATGGGATTAACAATAATGTCGTCAACTTGAACGTCAAATAATATAGCTGGAAATGTAATCCTTGCGGGTCTATCGTTATCAGAGAAACCGTAAATAAAACGCCTGACAGCAATAATACAATGGATTGAACGACCAAGTGCTTTTTCTCCATTTGCTTGAAATAAAAGAGATCTTGACTTTTATAAGGAATAATACGGATTAGAACAATGCTAAGGAATGCCGGCAACATACTATGCCATATTGGAATCACTTCCTCACGATCAGCCGTGTACCTTATATTCAAGTTTCCGGTCCACACTAACCACAATTCAGCAGCAAATATCATGATCATGCATAATAAGCCGATTGCCTTTCCCCATGCTGGAAACATTACTTTGAATTGCTGATTCATTCCAATTCCCCTCCTTGAGTGCTATGTCGCCTTCGCTTCTTTTTTAATTCAATTGAGTTAAATAAACTCTAGCACATCTCATCTTCATCGTCTATTTATTTCAGTTGAGTTAAATAATATGATATTCTGTGTGTATGCCAAAAATCGTGGACCATGAGAAGATGAAGAATATTATTGCTGAAGCAACTTGGAAAATCATTAGTGAGCAAGGCATTCATCATGCAACGTCAAGAACAATTGCGAAGGAAGCCGGATTATCACAAGGAGCCTTAAGACATTATTTTCCCAAACAAGAGAGCCTGCTAGCATTTGCAATGGAGTTAGTTAAAGAAAAGGTACTTACTCGGCTAAGGAATCTGAATGCAAAAAAACTAGCGCCTCAAGAAAGAATTGTTGAATACTTGCTCGAGCTAGTACCTACGGATGAACAAACATTATTGGAAATGGAGGTTTGGTTTGCATTTGTAACCTATGGAAAGACGCAAAAAGGGTTCGATGCCAATTATGAGGACCTGCAGAGTGCAATCAGGAATTGCATTATGTACTTAAAAAATGAAGGTCTTCTGCGCACTACCGATGAAGAGAAGGAACACGAAAAGCTGTATGCCTTTATGAATGGGATGGCTCTCAATTTGTATCTAGAGCCGCATAAGATAAATCGAACACGAAGCAAAGAAATGATACAAGACTACATCTATTGGATTATACGTTAGAGGAATACCTGACGCGTAAACGGGGAGTTATGTCAGCTGGCACGTTCCAAGCAGAGTACACAGGCGAATCCGGTGAAGATCGGGGAAAAATAAAGACCAAAGAGCCCACGTCCTGCGCGGGCTTCTCTGTGCTTTCATTATATTCATGTACATTCTAGATACTTACATTAGCCCACTTCTGTCACGTTCAGATTTAGCTTATGTTTTTGGCATACTTCGTAAAAATCTTTTGAAACGATGGGTTTGAATATATTGATATAATCCAGCATAAAAAATTCATGTTCGCCAATTCGCTCTTCATGAAGGCAGATCCGAGATACAACTTTGACGATCTTACGTGGAGGCTGTTGTACAGATGCAGCAATGACCGCTTTGCGCCCATATTCCGAACGTTCATAATCGAAAACATCCAGACGATCAAGCTGATGTGCAGTCCAATAGGTTTCTTCCACCGTACGACCGTCATGGTAACATACCGTTGTCGGAATAAACTGTGTGTTTGTATTCGTTTCCTCCAACAGCTTTTTAAAACGATCTGATACATGTCTTGTTCCTGTGATCGTCTCAAAATAATCTACATTCAGGTTGCGCACCGAAGGCACTAACTCAACCTCTGCAGTCGTCCCCTCTGGCAATGGATTCTCTACCGCCACATAATTCATATCTAATTGGGGAGTAAAAATCGTTCCACCACTAATAAACCCTCTGCGTGGATATTGAGATTCCAGAAAATAGTATTTCAAAGAACGATGTCTCCTTTCCGAATGAAGTGCTTTTCATCCATTGTACTGTTTAAGAGGTTTAAGTTTCGATTAGGAGGGAATACAAAAAAATCCAAGTGTCTTAATTGATGTCAACAAAGAGTCAACTTGCATACAAAATAGGGGGCGGATCACTCACTAAAGTGAGTACCCGCCCCCTTGCTTTAATATACATATGAATATACAGACCTTAAGCAACACTATAACAGATCGAAAAGAAACAGTCTATATTTTTGGAAAAATGTTCTATATATTTAGATTGCTGGCCGGCAAAATACAGATGAAACGGAGCATAAATCAATGATTTTCAACAATCATCTTACTCGTGAAGAATTACAAGATTATGTGTACAATGTATTTGGAGCCAGTTACCTTATAACACAATGCGCAAGAATTCACGGAGGCGCACAAAAAGTCATTTACAAAATGGATTGCACGAATGGTTTTACTTGTATGTTGTACGTTTGGGATATTTCCAGCAACTATTTTCAGGAAGAGATCGTGAATGAACCCACTTTTCACAGTTCATATGGTAGCGAACTTTTCTCTTTGAATACTCGCTTTTTTGCACAACATGGAATTCGAACACCGAACTTGTATGATCTGAATACCGATAGAGACCGGCACCCTTATGATTTTGCTCTTGTTGAATATGTAGATGGGCAGAAAGCCGAAGCTTATTTCCAGCATAAAAATCACAACGATCGGGATGAGTTATTTCACCGGATCAGGGATATGTTGTCTACTATGCATAACCTCCAAAGAAATGTTTATGGAAACGCCAACGATAACAGCAAAAAGGCTGGGCCTTGCTCTCATATTCAGCGCTTGGATGCCGAAACAGCCTTATCCTATGCATCCAAGCACATGACAGATATAAGGAAAAATGACGAAAGGCTGCTTGAGAAACTTTACGAATTGGAAGCAGCCATTCAACCCAGAGATCTCTATAGTTTCATTCATGGAGAGCTAGGGCCGGATCATATATGGATAGATCATGCGATGCAACCATGCCTTATTGATATTGATGGTGCAGGATTTTTCGATCTCGAACATGAGCATAGCTTTCTGGAGATTCGCTTTGGAGACTTTTATCATCACTTGAGAAATTACGATCTCGACCCGGAGCGGATGATATTTTATCGATTTTGCCATCATTTGTCCTTAATATCAGGAGGACTGAGACTGCTTCACAGACAATTCCCCGATCAGCAATTCGCCAGGGATCTCGTAGAGTATCATGCCAGATGTGCAGTTCAGATGCTCAAGCAATAATAACCACAAACATATATATGGATATAAGTCTGGAAGGAGATTTGAGCATGGAATTGATTTACGAAGATGAAAGACTTGCCGTGAGCGTTATTCAAGCCATTCATACTGGAGATATTCCATCGTTACATCAATTGCTGGCTGAGCACCCTGGATTGGCAAAGATAAGAATATTGGAAAAAAAGCCTGACAACATAAATTCAGACTCTAACATCTCTCGAACGTTGCTGCACGTGGTCACAGATTGGCCGGGGCACTTCCCTCATGGAGCGGATGCCGTGCGAGTATTGACCAAGTTCGGTGCGGAAGTGAATGCTCCTTTTGTCGGTGCACATATCGAGACACCTTTGCATTGGGCTGCAAGCTCCAATGACGTTCAAGTGCTCGATGCCCTTCTTGATGCTGGAGCAGACATTGAAGCGCCAGGCGCGGTAATCGCAGGTGGTACACCACTGGACGATGCTATTGCTTTCGCACAATGGGATGCAGCACAACGCTTGGTTGAGCGCGGGGCGACCTTTGCCCTATGGCATGCGGCCGCCCTTGGAAATATTCACGCCATACAAGAACACTTCAAAGGAGCCAAACTCCCTGAAAATTATCCTTGGGGAACAAGCATCTCCCCTTCTCCTCCCGATTCAGTAACCGTTGCCTTCTGGTGTGCTTGTCATGGAGGTCAAAGAGAATCAGCAGAATACCTTCTTGACCGAGGCGCCGAACTGAACTGGATAGCTACCTGGGATGGAATGACTCCACTGGACACGGCCAAACGACATTCATGGGTTGAACTGATTCCCTGGCTTGAGAATCAAGGTGCCAAATCTGCTGGCGAGATTCACAATTAGATGAATGACTGGAAAGGAAAAGCCCGCGATCTTTGCGGGCTTTTTTTGCGCGTGCTTATAACCGAAACGTTTACCGCAAAATCGATATTTCGAAGTTGGATGGGTTTTCCTCTATCTCCTCATCTACTTTGCCGTAGAGCTTTTCCATATGCATCACATGCCCTGCTCCCCAGTCGCTCATTATCTGGAGCACAGGTTTCATGAGCTGTCCGTACTCCGTAATCGAGTATTCGACCTTAGGCGGAATTTGCGGATACACTTCCCGACGCACAAAATTGTGAGAAGATCGGCGTGGATATCTTTTTTATCGTTCTTGTGTTGATCATAACCATTGGTAGACTGTTTTTTAGAAAGATTAGGCGTGCAAGTCTGTTTCCAACCTGTCTTAAAAAACAATAAAGTATAGTAGCATTTCTAGCTATCCTATTACAGGGTAATCACGTATAAACAGGGACCCCTCGTTATATTTGTAAGGGTCCCTGTTTAAGAACTTGCTATATAAATTTCCGTTAAGTGATTGTAAGCCCACCGCTTGCATAACCGGCCACGGTTGTAGCCACATCAATTCCGGCTGTTACGGATGCTGAGAAGACCATCAGCAGGCGGTCACCTGCCGATACCGGAATACTCAGTCCCGTAGTTAACCCGCTGGATATTGTCCCCAGTGCCAAAACCCCGGTAAGTGCAGGAGCCAAAGTTACCAATGCACCCGGTACAGCTGTAAAGGAGTTATTAGGTGTAGTGGAACGGAATAATTGTGCAGTTATCGTTACTGTAGATCCCACCAAGCTAAGTCCGGCAGTCGTGCTGAAATAAGCGGCCAATGAAGTAATCGTTCCTGAACGTGATGCCGAGAACGCAAAGTTAAGCAAGGTACCCGCAGCGCCAGTGAGATCAATAATTCCTCCGGTAACACTTACTCCTGTAGCATTGTTACCAAAACCAACTAAACTGGAAGTATTCAAAAGTCCACCCAATACCGTAGTCAACGCAACCGGAAGTCCTGATGCATACGGAATAATTGCTCCAGAACCTGTCGCTCCCGTAGCCCCAGTTACACCTGCTGTGCCTGTTGCTCCCGTTACCCCGGTTACACCTGCTGTGCCCGTTGCTCCCGTTGCCCCGGTTACACCTGCTGTGCCCGTTGCTCCCGTTGCCCCGGTTACACCTGCTGTGCCTGTCGCTCCCGTTACTCCGGTTGTACCTGCTGTGCCTGTCGCTCCCGTTACTCCGGTTGTACCCGCTGTGCCTGTTGCTCCCGTTACTCCAGTTGTACCTGCTGTACCTGTCGCACCCGTAGCCCCGGTTACACCTGCTGTCCCCGTTGCTCCCGTTGCCCCGGTTACACCTGCTGTGCCTGTTGCTCCTGTAGCTCCGGTTACACCTGTCGTGCCTGTTGCTCCAGTTGCCCCGCTGCCTGTCGCCCCCGTTGCTCCGGTTGCCCCCGTTGTGCCTGCTGCTCCTGTAGCCCCGGTTACACCTGCTGTACCTGTCGCTCCTGTAGCCCCGGTTACACCTGCCGTGCCTGTTGCTCCAGTTGCCCCGCTGCCTGTCGCTCCGGTTGCCCCCGTTGTACCTGCTGTGCCTGTAGCTCCGGTTGCCCCCGTTGTACCTGCTGTGCCTGTAGCTCCGGTTACACCTGTCGTGCCTGTCGCTCCAGTTGCCCCGCTGCCTGTCGCCCCCGTTGCTCCGGTTGCCCCCGTTGTGCCTGCTGCTCCTGTAGCTCCGGTTGCACCTGTGGCTCCCGTGATACCTGGGATTTCACCCAGCAATTCGGAAGAAACCAAACGATGGGCTGTTACCAATGAGCCTGTACTGCTCTTACCCCATACAGATACTTGAATAGGATCATTAACCATGGTTGTTGTTGCGAAAGTAAACTCGAAGGCGTCCAGATTCGCAAAATAATTGTTGGTTATTACTTGATTCGGTGCGATGTCAAAAGACTCACTGACATACAAAACCCTTAAGCCACCGCTCATATAATACCCTTGTATCTGCACGGTTGATACTGTCACATCACTACGATTATCTATTCTTACTGTAACTGTTTGAGTCGGTCTTACACCGCCAACCGCATTATTTTCTATCGGCCCTGTTGATAAAAAGCTCATCGCTCCATCTCCTCTTTTGGTTATTTCTGCTCTGCTAGTTGTTATGAACTGTTTTTTCGTGCTCCACCACCCGGTGGGCATCAACCAATTGCCCGGACGATTGCTTGCCCCACACTGAAATTCCCACTTCGTCCACACTTTCTGGTGCTGTTACAAAAACAAACTCGAAAGCATCTAAATTCGCAAAATAATTTCGGGTCACTGCTTCATTAGGGGCAATACTGATCACTTCATTCACATACAGCGTTCTTGTTGTACTTAACACATAACCCTGAATGGATACTGTTACAGAGTCCACATTAGCCCGACTTGTCAATCTAATCGTTACCTGTTGTGTCGGTCTAATCCCGGAAACCGGATTGTTTTCTATCGGCCCAGTTGATAAAATAGACATTTTTCCCATCCCACCTTTTATGAAACCTTATACTCTAGCAGTATTTGGCATAAGCTCACTCAATAGTAGTATTCAAACACTAAATCGACGGTGTGGACAAAACACATGCGGCAATTGCACCATTATTACTAACCAGACCGTTATGAATAACCGGAAAAGCCCGCACCATATGGCGCGAGCTTGTTTCGAATATACTTACAATAACCCCTTTCAAAGCTTATCTAGCAATCATCTCAGGAAAATCATTCAGCATCATCACTTCATAATTTTATCTGGTCTCGATAAAAGTGACTTTTCCGCTAATGCTCTTGTTCATCCTCTACTAAAAAATAGAAAAAGATTGTATTATCTTTAAATTGTGATATGATATCGTCAAGTTAATAAACATTTAAAAGAAAATATGAAAAATAATTACATTTTAAAGTGGCCAAATGTCTTTCTTCGCCAAATTTCAGTCTTCTCCCCCATTTTATTGAAAGCGATTACAAAAAGAAACCTGACAGATTATAGCTTTTCTCCTCACATACTCAGATGAGGCTTACTTCGGGTTCTAGCCACTCCCCTTCACGCCGTGACTAAATACGCGGTGCACAGGTCGTCTGGCTTATACCATACATGACAACATGAAGACTTACCTAGCTGCCAACCTAATAACTATTCAAAAAGGGGGTGACATGAGGGACAACTCTTCATTTTTTCGACATTTCATCATCTCAGCTATTCTGAATTTCGGTTCACCACTAATCCAATCTCATGGAGGCGAAACGTATGATTCGTAAACCGCTAGTTATGTTGTTGTCGTGTCTGCTCATCTTTGTCACACTGCCCGTTGAATCAAGCCATGCGGCCAATGCAGCCGTTGCCAAACTTCCTGGAAACGCCAACCCCCTCGTTGATCATAAACTTGGAGCCGACCCTTACGTGCTTGTCCATAACAATCGGGTCTATGTCTACATGACAGGTGATGCATATCTGTACAACAGTGACGGCTCTGTCAGAGAGAACCAGTACAGCACCATCGGGAAAATTAACGTCATCTCTTCAGCTGACATGGTGAACTGGACAGACCATGGTTCCGTCCCTGTAGCGGGTGCGAATAATGCCAATAATGGACAAGGTATTGCCAAATGGGCTACCCAATCCTGGGCTCCTGCCATGGCGAAGAAAACTATTGCTGGCAAAGAGAAATTTTTCCTGTATTTTGCCAACTCGGGCGGAGGTATTGGGGTACTCACAGCGGATTCCCCCATCGGTCCTTGGTCCGACCCAATCGGACGTGCCCTCTTGACGCACGGAACACCAGGTATGTCAGGTGTAACCTGGCTCTTTGATCCGGCTGTACTTGTCGATGATGATGGCTCTGCTTATTTGTATGCTGGAGGAGGCATTCCGAACGATACCAATGCTGCTTCCATTGCCAATCCCAAAACCGCTCGGGTCATTCGTCTTGGTGCCGACATGACTAGCGTGGCGGGCAGTGCCGTTACGATTGATTCTCCTTATATGTTCGAAGATTCGGGCATTCATAAGTATAACGGCAAATATTACTACTCCTACTGCATCAACTTCGCGGGAACACATCCCACGGCATATCCAAAAGGTGAGATCGGATACATGGTTAGCGACAGCCCGATGGGGCCTTTCACGTATAAAGGACACTTTCTGAAAAATCCAGGCACGTTCTTCGGCGTAGGCGGCAATAACCACCATGCCGTGTTCCAATTCAACAACGAATGGTATGTGGCATACCATGCACAAACAGTAAGTAAGGCATTCCTCGGGGATGGCAAAGGGTACCGTTCCACACATATCAACAAACTGACACATAATGCGGATGGAACAATCCAAGAGGTTCAGGGAAACATGACTGGTGTATCCCAAACGACCAACCTCAACCCGTATGTCCGGGTGGAAGCGGAAACCATTGGCTGGCAAGCAGGCATTAACACCGAGCCGAGTCAAGCGAGCGGTGGACCTGTATCCAATCAGAATGTCACTAATATTCATAATGGGGATTGGATCGCAGTCGGCAATGTTGATTTTGGCTCAGCTGGAGCCTCCAAATTCAAGGCTAACGTCGCTTCTACCGGAAATGGCAACATCGAGATTCGACTGGACAGTCCGACAGGTCCTCTGGCTGGAACACTTAACGTAAGCTCAACCGGCGGTTCACAGACTTGGCGGGAGCTGGAGACGAATGTTACCAACGCGACAGGTGTACACCGGTTATATCTGGTGTTTACAGGCGCAGGTAACGGAAATCTATTCAATCTGGATTATTGGCAGTTCACATCCGGTTCGGGTGGCAACCCTAACCCAAATCCCAATCCAAACGTTACCCGTTACGAAGCAGAGAATATGACACTTGGCGGCCAATATGCAGGTGTAATCAGTTCCCCATTTAATGGAGCCGCTCTTTACGCGAACAATGATTATGCAGCATACAATCAATATTTTGCATTCCCAACCCATCAATTCTCTGTCCGCGGTGCTTCCAACAATAATAATACAGCCCGTGTTGATCTGGTCATCGGGGGTGTAACCGCAGGCTCATTCTACTTCACCGGAACGGAGCCAACCGTTCAAACGCTTACCGGCATCACTCATGCTACAGGCAATCAGGAAATCAAGCTGGTAGTAACAACGGATAATGGCACTTGGGATGCTTACATTGATTATCTGGAGTACTCGCTTTAATTCATAGGACATGATCGATCGGGAGGATAGAATATGTGGAAAAAACTGAGTACTCTTCTGCTCGCTCTTCCTTTGCTTCTGGCATCATTCCCATTGACAAGCCCGGCTGCTTCCGCAGCAACGTTTAGCAATCCGGTGATTTATGCGGATGTTCCTGACAGTGATGTCATCCGGGTGGGCAATGCCTTTTATATGACCAGCACAACGATGCATATGAATCCGGGTGTACCTGTGATGAAGTCTTATGATCTGGTCAACTGGAGCATCGTAAACTATGTTTACGATACGCTTGGAAACGGCGATATACAGAATCTGAACAACGGACAAAACGAATATGGACGTGGTTCCTGGGCGAGTAGCTTGCGGTACAACAACGGTGTTTATTATGTGGCTTTTGGCTCGCTTTCCACCGGCAAGACGTATATTTACCAAACGAGCAATATTGAAACAGGGCCATGGACACCTTACACCTTGAACAGTTATTACCATGACCCCTCCCTCTTGTTTGACGGGAATCGAACCTTTCTTGTTCACGGCAGTGACAACATCAGTATCGTTGAGCTGACACCTGATGCCAAGTCCGTCAAGTCCGGCGGGCTCAATCAGGTCCTGATTCCCAACGCGAGCAGTGTAGCTGGCTCCAACATGATTGTGAAGGCAGAAGGAGCACACATTCAGAAGATCAATGGCATGTACTATGTATTCCTGATTGCCTGGCCATCGGGTGATGGTCGCATTCAGCTTGCTTATCGTGCAAACACATTGACAGGGCCATACACAGGTAAAGTTGTACTCAGAGACTCGGGCATTGCGCAAGGAGGCATCGTGGATACCGCATCCGGTGCATGGTACGGATTGCTGTTTCGGGATAGCGGGGCCATTGGACGCATCCCTTATCTCGTTCCGGTGACGTGGTCGGATAATTGGCCTGTGTTTGGGGTGAACGGGAAGGTTCCCCTGAACATGAATATGCCCGTTGAAGGTCAGCCTGCTGCCAAAATCTACGGGTCCGATGAGTTCAACGCAACCACATCAGGTACACCCTTAGTATCGCAACTGTTAGTGAACGGCGGCTTTGAGGATAGCACCCTTCAGCCGTGGACCAGCAACAATACGGCAACCATCAACTTAACGAATGGCGAAGCGTTTAGCGGTACCAAAAGCTTGCTCGTCAGCGGCAGACAGCAGACAGCAGGCGGTGCCAAACAGATGGTGACAGGCAAGCTAGTACCGGGAGAAACGTACTCTTTTTCGGCAAAAATTAAATACACAACTGGTCCTGCAACCAAAACGTTCAATCTTAGCATCCAGAACGGTGCAAGTTACACCGGAATTTCCATTATGGGCAGTGCGACACTAGCCCGCGGACAATGGGGCACCCTTCAAGGTACGTATACCGTTCCGTCGAATGCAGACCTGTCCCAAAGCTTTATTTTTGTGGAAACACCGTATAACTCGAATCCGGACCCGACCAATGATCTGATGGCGTTTTATGTGGATGATGTCTCCCTGACGAGCAATTCATCTACCGGTACATCTAAGCTAGCCCCATTCTGGCAGTGGAATCATAACCCTGATGCTGCTAACTGGTCCCTACTCCAGCGGCCCGGTTTCATGCGGTTAACTGCAGGCAAAATCAGCAAAAACCTGTTGGAAGCCCGCAACACGCTGACACAACGAACCTTTGGTCCAAAAAGTACAGGCATTACCGCTTTGGATACAGCAGGCATGAAGGATGGTGACTATGCCGGATTTGCTGCTTTTCAGGCCAGATATGGTTTTGTTGGGGTAAAAATGACAGGCAGCACCAAATCCATCATTATGGCTAATGCCAGTTCCGGCACCATGACCGAAGTAGCAACTGTGCCATTAAACCAGAACAGAATCTATCTCCGCGTCATCTGTGATTTTACGAACCAGACAGACAAGGCCTACTTTGCTTATAGTCTGGATGGTAGCAACTGGACAACCATTGGCAATACACTTCAAATGTCTTACACCCTGCCACACTTTATGGGATACCGGTTTGCACTATTCAATTATGCAACGAAGGCTACCGGAGGATATGCAGATTTCGATTATTTCCGCGTAGAATAAATGTAGTTTTATTCGGTTATTAATTTTTCGGTTATTGATCAGGACCTGGAACTCCATCCTGTGTGGAGGCAGGTCCTTTTCAACATACTTCTTATGAAGAATTTTACCTTGTTAACTTCAAAAATCCCGAAACTGTTTTATATAACGCACGTATCCTTCAGCACTTCGGTTAATCTCTTCAGCGGTTGCCTGGAACGAGGCACCATAGACTGCATAATGCGGCAATGCCTGAGCCCCTACATGATTCATGCTTGCTATGAAAGGGGCAACAAGTTCCTCAACGCTGTATCCGATAGGACCATCCTGCGCATAGTTTTCCTGCTTATCCCCTATGGACATCGCTAGCCCCATGCGCTTTCCCTTCAATTGATTTCCTTTCGATCCGTACGCCCATCCATGGGTGAACACATCATCAAACCATTTTTTCAGCAACGGTGGATAACTGTACCAATAGAACGGGAACTGCAACATAATATGATCATGCGTCTCCAGCAGCTCTTGTTCTCGGGATTCATCAATCTTCCCATCGGGATAGGTCGTGTATAATTCGTGAAGAGCAATATCATCTGTATACCGTAACAACTCCTCCTTCCAGCGACGATTGACTCTTGAACTTTCTATATCGGGATGTGCCAGAATAACAAGTGTTTTCATTATGGCGTTACCGCCAACACCATCGTGGATGTCATGTGTACTTGGGGAAGGGACAATATCGCTCTCAGACAGCAGCGGGGCGAAGATGTTGTATTGTTGGAGAACAACCAGCCCGAGTCTTGATTTCACAGTTGCACATCCCCCATACATTATGTAGGACATATGTCTCTTTTTCCACGAAAACGTTTAAAAAACCTTTATATTCCAGACCAAATGATCGATATACAAATTGGGGCACCTGAATATCCCGTGTTGAGCATTGGATTCACATCTCACAAATGCAACACGGGAGAACAGAATGATACATACGGTAGCCAGTATAGGAAAAAGATAAGCTCTATCTGGTGAGATGGAAAGGGCTAACAAAGGAGAGTCATATGAAGGTAAGAACGAGTCAAAGAGGAAAAACACGCCACATCTACATCAACTTGCTGTTATCAGTTCTGTTGTTGATTAGCAGCATCCCGCTGTGGCCGGTCTCAAAAGTGAACGCCGCAGATGAGGAACATCATCTGTTATCCCTGAACCGGCCTGTGTACAGTTCCTCATCTCTGGGGGGCAATACGGCAGATCATGTGGTTGACGGCAACAAAAACAGCCGCTGGGAAAGCATATGGCAGCAAGATCCGCAATGGATCTATGTTGACTTAGGTGCGGTAGCCTCCATCTCGGGCATCTCCATCCAGTGGGAAAATGCGTATGCTTCCGCCTTTGATCTGGAAGTATCCAACGACGAGGTCAACTGGCAGTCTGTTTACTCGACAATGAAGGGGCAAGGCGGCCTGACCGAAATTGAGGTCACAGCGGAGGCACGATATGTGCGCTTGTTCAGTCATCAAAGAGCACAGCAAGCCTATGGCATCTCTCTATACGAATTCAATGTATACGGGACGGGCGGAGCAAATCCACCTCCCAAACCAGTAGCCATGAACCTTGCACTTGGACAACCGGTTACCGCGTCTTCGGAAGAAATTGATGAGCCCAGCCGTTCAGCCGAGGATAAATCAAAAATGGAAAAAAAGAATTACGAAGCTCGGAATGTAACGGATGGCAATCCGGATACACGCTGGTCTTCCATCTACAAGGATCAGGAATGGATTGTTGTAGACCTTGGATTGATCCGGGAAATAGGGAACGTATCCCTGCAATGGGAGAACGCTTTCGGACGTGCATATGATATTCAAGTATCCAATGATGCACAGCAATGGACTACATTGTACCGGGAACTGCACAGCGACGGTGGACGGGATGAAATTCCGGTATACGCAGAAGCAAGGTATGTGAAATTGGCCGGACTTGGCAGAGGAACAACCAACGGATACTCCCTGTACGCATTTGATGTCTACGAGTATATCGAAGGCGATGCCAAACCTGTGCATACCATTCCGAATATCCCTGAACCGTCCTCGGTACAGGTGGGTTCCGGCAGTTACGCTGTAAATGACATCACGATGCTGCAGCCGAAAAATCCGAAAAATCGTACGGCTGATATTACGGCTCCCCTCCCTTCCAATGACTGGTGGCAGTCCATTCTTGTATCCGATCTGGGGGATGGGAACAGTCTGGTCACACTCCCGCTCAAAAGCAGATATACCAAACAAGGACTTCAACTTCTGAATCCCGGAGCTGGTTACGTTTCGGCTGATGGCGGTTCTATGGACGCTGACGGGGAACCGGATCTGATCATGACCACCAGCAATATGAATCCGGTGGAGGTCAATACCAAGGTGGCGGGATATGGGGATTATTCCGCAACGATCATCATGAGCGACGATGACACGGCCAAAATGAACACCACGTTTGTGAAGGGTTCCCCTTTCCTGTACAACACCTTCGATAACCCGGATACCATTATTGTTCGTTCGCCGAACATCACACGTCTCTTCGATGATCAGAACCGTGAAATTGTTCTGAAGGATGGAGAATCACTAACGGCCGATCATATCGGCGTTGAAATAACCAATCAGGACAGAGCGCCCACGCCTCAGACCTTTACAAGAAACTACGGGATCTTTGCACCTGAAGGAACCGTATTTATGAAACTTGGCAATACGCTCAAGATCAAGCTTGGCCAAAGCGAAAACTATCTGTCACTGGCTACCCTGCCGTCCGCGGCAGAGCTGCCTTATTATTACCAGCATGCCTACGCCTTTGTTACCGATACACAAGTGGACTACAATTATAACGAGAGCACTTCACTGGTAACGACTACCTTCAACTCGGTAACCCAGACGAAGCGGGCAGGCTATTCCTCCGAGACACTCATGGCCTTGTTCCCGCACCAATGGAAACTGGCGACTACTCCGGTAACGGAGCTTGCTTACCCTTCCATTCGCGGCATGATGAAAGTAAGTGAAGGCAATTCGTTTACGACACAGGATCGATTCTACGGCATTATCCCACAATTTGTGGAGGCGGATGATCCAACCTACTCGCGTGCACAATTAATCAGCTATCTGGATCAGCTTGACGCGGATACGGCAGGCAATCTGATGAGCGAGGATCCTTACTGGCAAGGGAAAAAGCTTCATCCGCTTGCGCTGGGTGTGCTCATCAGCGACCAGATCGGAGATACGGCAAGGCGAGACCACTATCTGTCCCTGCTTCGAACCATTTTGACAGATTGGTATACTTATTCGCCGGATGAACCTTTGCATTCGTATTATTTTTATTATTCAGATGAATGGGGAACCATTTTCCCTTACGGTAGCGGATTTGGTGTTAATACCGGATTGACAGATCATCATTTTACCTACGGCTATTATGTGTTTGCATCGGCTGTGCTGGCCACATATGACCAGACATTCTTGCAAGATTATGGCGACATGGTTGAGCTTCTGATTCGCGACTACGCCAATCCTTCACGGACAGATGATCAGTTTCCAAGGCTTCGCAATTTCGATGCGTACGCAGGTCACTCCTGGGCAGGTGGTTACGCCGATAATCGCAGCGGGAATAACCAGGAGGCCGCAGGTGAAGCCCTCTTTAGTTGGGTCGGCCAATATATGTGGGGTGAGGTGACAGGCAACAAAGCCTATCGCGACACCGGGATCTGGGGTTTCGTAACCGAAGAGAAGGCTGCCGAGCAATACTGGTTTAACTATGACGGGGATAACTGGCTGGAGGACTACCAACATGCTACGGTAGGTCATGTCTACGGCAGCGCCTACCTGTATGGAACGTACTTCTCGAATGAGGCCGAGCACATTTATGGTATTCACTGGCTGCCGCCAGCGGAATGGATGACTTATTATGGACGTGATCCGCAGAATACTAAGGCTCTCTACAATGGTCTCATCAAGGATCTGGGCGGTCAGCAGGAGCGCACATGGCAGCACATTATCTGGCCGTTCCAGTCCATTGGAGACCCGCAAGGTGCTCTAGCCAAATGGAATACGAGCGAGATGCAGCAAAATGAAGTCTTTAACGCGTACTGGTTCATGCACAGCATGGCTTCTACGGGAACACGCACGATGGAAATATGGGCGGATGATCCAGCAGCAACCGTGTACGAAAAAGACGGCGTCTATACAGCGCAAATCTGGAATCCGTCCGACACTGTCAAAACAGTGCACTTCTACAATGCCAATGGCGCTTTGGGTTCGGCTGCCGTTTATGCCAAAGCGCAAGTAAAGGTTAACCCGCTGGAACATTCCGTTGTTAAACAGCCGGATGCCTCTCAGGGTGTAGTCTATCTCGATCGGAGCCAATGGACCATTACGGCATCCTCCAGTTCAGAGCCGGTAGAGCGCATGGTCGACGGTGATCTGACTACACGCTGGTCATCCGGACAGCTTCAGAAGCCCGGCGATTGGCTGCATATCGATCTGGGGAGCGAACAGTCTCTGGATACGGTATTCATGAACTCCGGCAACAACGGCGGTGATTATGCTCACGGGTACGAAATCTACGTATCCAAAGATAACGAGAACTGGAGCCAGCCTATCGCAGAGAGCGCTGGAACATCTCCAAGTCTATCCGTGGAATTGGGCATGCAAACCGCCCGTTATGTCAAGATTGTACTGACTTCCTCTGCAGACAGCTGGTGGTCGATCTCTGAACTCAAGCTTGCCCGATTTGGCAAACTTGAAGCAACACCGGAGTTCCCACAGCCCGCACCGCTTCCAGATCGCTCTTCATGGATCGTAACCGCCTCCTCTACTCAAGGAGCCGATGTGACAGCCAATATGCTGGATGGACGTTCAGATACCCTATGGACCAATGGGAGGAAACAAATCGAAGGACAATGGATTACCATTGACCTCGGCCAAAAGAGTTCTTTCGATGCCATAGAATTGGACCCGGGTCATGCGAAAGAAGACTATCCGAGACAGTATCGGATTTATGTCTCGGATGACGGCGAACACTGGGGCACGTCCATTGCAGGCGGCGAAGGCAAGCCTGGACGCATGTCCATCACCTTCCCTGAACAACAGGCACGTTATGTGAAGGTGGTACAGATCGGGGATTCCGATCAATGGTGGTCTATCTCCGAGTTGTTTATTCATCATAATGGGACGGGCAAACAAAAGCGGTTGCTGCCAGACGGCTGGTCCGTGATCACTTCCACCGGAGACGATGCAGCGGCTATACGCGACGGCTCGGACCAAACACGCTGGACCTCCGGCCAGACTCAAACAGGCGGCGAATGGATTCAGATTGATCTGGGAGCCTCGCAGCCAGTGAATCGGATTGTGCTGGACAGCGCGCACAGCCGGGAAGACTTTGCTCGCGGTTATGAAGTATATACTTCCCTGGATGGAGAGCAATGGGGAGAAGCCCTCGCTTCGGGTGAAGGATCAGATCCGCTGGTTTCCATCCCCTTTGCATCGCATGAAGCACGTTATATTAAGGTCGTACAGACGGGTACTGATTCTCATTGGTGGTCCGTGGCTGAATTAGAGGTCTATACCGCTGATCAGACACCCTGGATATCCGGGGAACAGGATCATCTGCTACCTGCTGAACTGGATCGAACATCATGGACAGCGACTGCCTCCACCTCTGAAGATGTTGTGGCGATGCTGGACGACGATCTGAATTCACGCTGGACCTCTTCATCTGGTCAACATGCCGGTCAATGGGTCCAGATTGATCTGGGAAGCAAACAGAACTTCAGCCGCTTGACCATGGATTCGGGCAGCAGCAGTAACGATTATGCTCGCAGTTTCCAGTTCTTCACTTCTGATGATGGCGAGCACTGGAATGGAGTTACGGAAGTCCTGGGAACAGGACCCGCCATTTCACATACGTTCTCCAAACAAACGGCGCGATACATCAAACTGGTATTGACCGCGGACACTCCCGAGTGGTGGTGGTCCATTGCCGAGTTAAAACTTTACCATTAATGTCATCACGATCTGTTCAACCACCTCTCTCCCGTCCCTGCGGGACAGGGGTGGTTTTTCATTGCCAAGGATGAAGCATACCTCATTCAAACTTCATGTTTCATATATCATCTCTGTAGTAAGATATAGATTAATATAAATTCACTACATTCTATTCAACAAGGAGGGTTCCGTATGAAAAATATGATTGTTTTCGGTGCAAGCAAAGGATTGGGCGATGCCTTCGTCCGGGGTGTGCCACAGTCCGGTGATAAAGTCTGGGTGGTCTCCCGTAGTAAGCCGGAAAGTCTGACCATTGAGGATGGCGTCCAACGAATATGGATTCAGGCCGATCTTTCCGAGCTTCAGGCCGCAGAGCATATTGCCAGCCAGCTTCAAGGCGAGACGTTGGATGTGCTTATATACAACGTGGGGATCTGGGAAAAGGAAGGATTTGAAGAGCACTATACGTTTGATCGGGATGAACCCGCAGATATCAGTCAGCTGATCCATGTGAATGTGACTTCAACGATTGTATGTATACAGGCTTTACTGCCTCATCTTCGCCAGTCAGAGGCAGGCAAAATCATCCTGATCGGTTCAACAGCCGGTTTGAGCAATGCAGGCAACAGCCAGGTTTCATTTGTCGCCTCCAAATTTGCCATACGGGGTGTTACGGAAGCTCTAAGAGAGCATACGAGAGAAGATCGCATCGCGGTGACATGTATCAACCCGGGAGAACTGGCGGGAGAAATTCCTTATGAAGACGGAATCGAGCGTGCACTTGCCGAGTATGATGGGACCCGCATTCCCTTACAGGATATGGTCGCCATCGTTCGATGTATTATCAGCTTGTCCAAAGCGGCCTGCGTGAAAGAGATCAACATACCCGCATTAACGGATACGAACACTTAGATAGTAATGACATCGGCCCACCTCAATCGGTGCGTTCACCTGAATTCGCTCTGTTACATACGCTGGACAGAAGCCCGTTTACATTAATACATGCGACAAATGTGCAATACCTATGGAATTCATACGTTCATGCTCAGGGATATTTTCATATAACAAATGAGACTTTCCTGCCTTGGCCAGGTGATCACGCATAGCTGCAATCCGTCCTTTATTAACATCAATATAACGAAAATCGATTTGGCGCAAGTGCTCCAGCCCGGTCAGTCCAGCAAAAGAATCCGCCTTGAGCGCCGTATTAATCTCTTTTAGTTCAATAGACTCCAAAGCGCCGGCTGTCCATAGATGTTCGGTATCTCGTAACGATTTCATATAGTCCAGTTCGAGCTGTCTGAGAAAGGACATATGGGAAAAGTCACATAACCGCTCCAGCTTGGGCAAGGACAGATGCAGATATTCCAGCCCGTGCATCTGTTCGATTCCCTGAACACTCGTCAGCTTGCGAACAGAGCTTAGCTTCAACATCGAGATGGTTGACTCTGTCAATACATCCAGTCCCCCTTTTAACTCACCATGATCCAGGGACAGATATTGAAGCATAGGAAGTTTCGCCAACACATCGAGCGTTTCAATGGAGCAGTTCAGAATTATCGTATTGAGACTTAGGCATGTTGCAATTGAAGCAAGATCTTTGAATTTGCCGCGGAGTTCAAGATAGGTTAATTGGTTATAGTGTTTAATAAAATCGAGGCGGGTTGCCTTTGCAGGTGAATTCAATCTTAGAAACTGCATTTGCTCCATGGCGCCCAAGATCGTCAGGTCTTGCGCCTGAAGTAGATCAAGCTCATGCTTCAACTGACCAAGTCGCCCCAGAAATCCCGATGAATATGCTGCTGTAGGGTCCGCATTCGATATGTGAAGAATCAGATCGGGCCTGGCAGCGAACACGTTGGTATCCAGTGCGGCAAGATCCTCGAATGTATCCGCACCAACGCGAAAATGAACCGTCCCCCTGCGACGCAAGAGGTTCACCGCCTGGTCCATTTTTTCGGCATTCCATGGAATGCCTTGTATCGAAGCGTGCCATGTCTCACTCATAGATATTCCTCCTTTTTCTCCATGCTGATCATCCCATTCCATTTCATTCCATTATAAACAACATCGTCTGGATGAACCACCAACAATCCCCGTCCTTTCTATTCCTTTCATCTCTTCGTTCCTCCCTTTCATCCTTCCCATTCATTTCACCCTGGTCCTTCTTTTTATTCTCAATATCATTCGACATAAATCTACACAAAACTATAATTCATACCGACATATAACTTAGGACTTTCAAGCTATTATTAAACATCTGGGGAGATGGAATATGTCGAACATGTTGAACAAGTGGGGAAAAACGGGAGCAAGGACATCCAGTATAGCAAATACGTTGTCTATTGTGCTGCTGGTTATTATCGTAGTTGTCTTTAGCGTACTGGGGACATTTATGTTTACAAGCACACGAAACATTCTGATTAAACAGCAGGAATCCATGCTCCAGACCAAGACACAAGCTATTGTTAGTGAATTTGATGCGTTATTCAAGGAAAAGGGCGCGCTGGTCAAACAAATGTCCACCAACACATTATTTAAGCAATACATAGAAACAACAGCATCTGCTGCAGATGCGGCGAGTTCAACCTATGCTGCGGAAACACAGTCAACACTGGCCGCTATCGTTAAGGCAGAGCCTTCGTTTGCCGATGCCTGGGTCGGGGGTCTGGATGGAAAAGGATTCTGGATTCAAAATGATGGTGTCGTATCTGCACCGGACTTTGAAATTCAGTCTCGTCCATACTATAAGCCCGTTATCGATGCAGACGGACTTTATTTCTCCGATCCATACATTGATATTGCAGCAGGCGATGTACTTATGGGTATCTTTTATCCCATCAAAGACGACAACAACAACATGATCGGATTCGCCGCAGCGGATATTGCATTCAAGGATATTCCAGCCATCATGGAGAGTTATTCCCTTGGTAGCACGGGTTATTCCATGCTGTTGTCCAAGAGCGGAGAAATTCTGTACCATCCCGATCAAGAGAAGGTGCTGAAGGAGAACATCCTCGACAGTACGGGGGACATGGGGGAAATCGGTAAGAAAATGCTTGCCGGTGAGAACGGCGTACAACTTATGAACGACAATGGGGAACGTCGTTATATCGGCTACGCTACGAGCGAGGATACGGGATGGTCCGTTGGTCTGACCATATCCGAAGAAGAAGTTCTCGCGGAATTAAAAACATTCACATGGATTACGCTTGGCGGTTTTGCTGCAGCCACCCTTCTGCTTGTGATTATCTGTTACATTACCCTTCGCCGTCTGTTACGCTCCATCCCGCAATTGCTGGCCAAGATCAAGCAGATTGAACAAGGTGACCTGACTGTCAAACTGGATATCAAGTCTACTAATGAGATTGGACAGATTGCCACAGGCTTGAATTCCATGGTACAGAAAATTCAGAGCATGCTGCAAATGGTCGGTAGCTCGGCGCAGGTTCTGAACCAGTCGTCGAATGATCTGCAAGCCATCTCTTCACGAACGGCTGTGACCATGAATGACACATCGACAGCTATTAACGAGATAGCCAATGCAACAAATTATCAGTCCATCGAAACAGAAAATATTTTACGCAAAACAGGCTCGTTATCCAGCCAGATCGATGAAATTGCTACTGATGCGCAGGCTATGGAAAAAGTTGTGCAGACATCTGCCGATCAGAGTAGCCAGGGGCTTTCGGTCGTGGAACAATTATCGAAATGGTCCGAGGAGAATCATCAGTCCACCCAAGCGGTGTCCTCTATTATTCAGGAGATTGATCTGAGCCGGAATGAAATATCCAGTTTTGTGGACACGGTCAAACAGATTGCCTCTCAGACGAACCTGCTCGCACTGAATGCTTCCATTGAGGCTGCACGTGCTGGCGAACATGGAAGAGGATTTGCCGTCGTTGCCGAAGAGGTCCGCAAACTGGCCGAACAGACAGCTCAGGCAACTGAGGAAATTAACAAAAAAGTGAATGTGATTGAGGAGAAAACAACTCTGTCAGTCGAACATACCATGCGCGGTATGAAGATTGCGGAGGAGAATGCCAAATCCGTAGAAGATACCAAGCAGGTATTCTTCAGTATTAACCAAGACCTGAAAGATCTGCAGCAGCGTATGATACAGATTACCAGCAACACTGCCAATGTGCACAAACACAAAGACGAGATATTCCAGGCACTGGAGATCATTTCTTCCACCACAGAGGAGAACTCGGCATCTACGGAAGAAGTAAGCGCCAGCACGCAGGAGCAGCTGGATAGTATCGAACAAGTAGCGGATCTGTCAAAACAGTTAAACCAGCTCTCTGGTAAACTGCAAGACGAACTGAGCCAGTTTAAAGTGGAGTCATGATTTACAAGCTTCCCTCTGCTCTTCTCTTTTAGTCGCTGTCCATTTATTATTAATGAATATGTGTACGAAGAGGATTGGAGGCTGAATCATCATCATGAACTTTGCTAAACGAATGGATCATTTCAATGAAGGAATCTTCACCCGGTTGCTGGAGATCAAGCGCCGCAGACTGGAGAACGGCCAGCCCGTAATTGATCTCAGTGTGGGTACGCCGAATATCCCACCTGCACAGCATATTATAACTGCACTATGCGAGGCCGCAGCTGATCCGGCTAATTATATATATGCAGTGAATGATCAGACTGAGTTGCTGCAAGCTGCAAGCGATTGGTACAAGCAGCGCTATCAGGTCGAATTGGACCCGGCAACACAAATCTGTTCCTTGCTCGGTTCACAGGAAGGGCTTGCACATATATCCCTGTCCATTGTAGATGAAGGTGAACTGGTGCTGGTCCCTGACCCTTGTTATCCCGTTTTCGCAGATGGACCACTACTGGCAGGTGCAGAACTGTATTATATGCCGCAAAAAGAAGAAAACGGATATGTTATTCAGCTTCAAGATATTCCGGAAGATATCGCTCATCGAGCAAAATTCATGCTGATATCCTATCCCAACAATCCGACAACAGCGATGGCACCGGATCAGTTCTATCTCGACCTGATTGCCTTTGCCAAGAAATATGATATTATCGTGCTTCACGATAATGCGTACAGTGAACTCGTATTTGATGGAAAGTCTTGCGGAAGCTTCCTCGCGTTCCCTGGCGCCATGGACGTTGGTGTGGAATTCAATTCCTTATCCAAGACCTATGGCCTGGCCGGAGCTCGAATCGGCTTCTGTGTGGGCAATACAACCCTGGTTTCCATGCTGAAAAAGCTAAAATCCAATATGGATTACGGGATGTTTCTGCCGATCCAAAAAGCAGCAATTGCTGCCATTACCGGAGATCAATCCGAGGTTGAACGGGTCAGAGCGATATATGAACAGCGTCGAGACATCCTCTGTGAGGGCTTCAGCCAACTCGGTTGGCCTATTGCCAAACCGGAAGCAACCATGTTTGTCTGGAGCCGCATTCCGGCTCACTACGACAGTTCGGAGCGATTTGCCATGGATCTGATCACACATGCGGGTGTCATTGCAACCCCAGGCAGTGCCTTTGGTCCTTCAGGCGAAGGTTACGTTCGATTCGCGCTTGTTCAGGATGTTGAAGTATTGCAGCAAGCTGTGGAATCCGTCGATCACAGCGGGATTTTGAAATCCAGCTAACGGAAACACGATTCGAATGTGCTTACCCCATAATCCCCTCAAGGTACACAGGAAACGAGAACTTCACGTTTGGACACGTGACTCTCTATCCCTTAGACCTGAGGGGATTTTGTCATTTGCGAAGAAATATAGGCATTTATTAAGTGATTCTGCATATTTTGTGGACAGCAAAAAGCCTGCTCAGGGAGCAGGCTTCCGGTTTCAACCATTTATACAGACTTGCGCCAGTTAGAACGATACATCAGATACAGGAAATACGGCGTTCCAATGATTGCAATGAGTATGCCTGATGGAATCTCGGTCGGTGCCATGACGGTTCTGCCGATGGTATCGGCGAGCACCAGCATCACTGCACCCGCTAATGCGGACAGGAACATGGATCGTCTTAACTTATTCCCCGTCAATAGCCGTACCATATGTGGAGCAATCAGACCGATAAAACCGACGGTTCCTACACAAGCAACAGCACCTGCTGCAAGTAATACACCAACTGCCATGGCCAATAATCGTGTACGGCGCACACCCAGTCCAAGCCCGGATGCACTATTGTCGTCGAATACAAGTAGTTCGAAGCGGCGTGCCAACCACCACGCCACGGGTACCAGAATAACTAAAAATAATCCGATAACCTTCACCTGTTCCCAGGTACGAGCATAGGTACTTCCTGTTAGCCAGATATATCCGCTGCTACCGTATACCGCACCACGTACAATCAGAATCTGAATACCTGCCCCAGCAATGGCCGACATCGCGATCCCGAGCAACACAACAGCAGACGGATTCAGCCCTTTTTTCCAGGAGAGGGAGAATACAACCACCGCGGCAACGGCTGCACCGACAATTGCTGCAATTGGCAGCAAGTACATTGGAAGACCCGGCCATAAAATAATGACCATCATCGCTCCAAGCCCTGCACCAGAAGACACTCCAACAATAGAAGCATCTGCCAGGGGGTTACGTACCGCCATCTGAATGAGCACACCGCTAATTGCCAGTGCTGCACCAGCACCTGCGGCAACAAGGGTACGTGGAATCCGAAGCTGAATCAACCCGGAGAACAGTCCATCCGACTGGAACAGACTCGGCAACAGATCAGCCAGCGGAATTCGCATACCACCAAACATTGTGCTGAGCAGGATAAGAACGACGGTAATGACTGAAAATAATGCGGCCATCGGGCCAAATGCAAAGCGACGTGAAGGTGCTCCTGTGCTCATGGAGGTGGACATGCCTGAGCCGTTCGCGGCCTTCATGCGTGTAAGAACAAGCCAGATGAGCCAAGGTGCACCAATGATCGCCATAACCGCACCTGTCGGCAGCTCCATACTGGAGTTACGTACCATCTTGGCAAGTACATCCGCCCCAACCAGGAGCGCTGCGCCCCATATGAACACACCGGGTAACAGTAGTCGGTTGGAACGTACGCCGCTCAATCGAACCAGATGTGGCGCAACCAGTCCCACGAAACCAATCGGCCCAATTACACTGACGATGACTGCAGCCAGCAATACCGCGAGAATTAAGCCACCCGATCGAGCCAATCCTACCTTTTGCCCCAAGGAAGAAGCCGTTGATTCATCCAGCTCCAGCATATCCCACTGTCTGGACAAGATTAACGCGAGAAGGGTAATGCCAATCACCCAAGGCCAAGCATAGGTCACACCACTCCAGTCATTCTGAACAAGCGTTCCGGAGCCCCAAAGGAATAATCCTTGTGTCTCCATGGAGAAAAAAATATGTAATGCGCTTGTAAATGAACCAAGCACCATCGATACAATTATACCGGACAATGCAAGCCGAACCGGGCTTGATGTTCGTCCGCCACCCATGAAATAAGCCGCAAATGCTGCAAGCAGACCACCAAGAGCTGCGAAGAGAAAAGGTGACTGGCTTAACAGGCCTGGAAAAGCAATAGCTCCCAGCACCACCACAAAGTATGCGCCTGCATTAATTCCCAGTGTATCCGAAGCAGCCAGTGGATTGCGCGTAATCGTCTGAAGCAATGCGCCTGCAACAGCCAGTGCACCACCTGCAAGAATACCAATGACTGTACGCGGCATACGCAAATCCCAAACCATATTGTGCTCTAATGTATCCTGTCTTCCTGAAAGTGCATCCCAGACGACATGCAAAGGAATAGCTGCCTCTCCATAACACAGACTTACAAAAAAAAGCACGATGAGAGCGGTTAGACCGCCCCCATATATGCTTATTGTGCGCCAATTCATCGTTGGCTTAGATCCTTGAACCGAACTCATTTGGTGATCGCCTCAACTACGCCATCAACCAATACTTTGGAGGAAATCGGTCCACCAAATGTCCATGTTGTGCTATCCAGCTGATAGGTGCGTTTTTCCTTCACAAAGTTCAGTCCGTTCCAAACCGAATTATCTTTCATTGCTGTGCCAAAGACGTCATCATCTGGTTGTGTAATATAAATGAAGTTACTGTCCTGCACATCGGATAAGGATTCAATGCCTACTGTAGAGAAGCCATAGTTCTCAACTTTCTCGGGCTTCCAATCGTTAACCAATCCAATTTTGTCCAATGTACCAATAACAACCGAGTTGTCGGTAAACATACGCAGGCTGACTGCATTTTGATACGTGAATGCTTGAGTTAATGCAAAGTTGAAGTTTTCTTTACCCGCAGCAGCCAGCTTTTCTTTGGCATCTGCATAATGCTGATCGAGGTCACTAAGAACTTCTTTTGCTTTGTCTTCTTTACCAAGAGCAGTTGCAATGTTAGTAAAGATCTCTGTCATTTTGTCATAATTATAACCATCGCCATCATACGGATCGAATTCAATCGTTGGTGCAATTGCATTCAGTTGATCATAGACCGCATTATTATTATCTGCATTCGCAATGATGAGATCTGGCTTCAATGCAGCGATAGCTTCCAAATTCGGTTCACTGCGTGTTCCGATATCCGTTACACTGTCATCCAATGCTGCTTCAGAGGTTACCCACACTTTATAATTAGCGTTATCCGCATTACCTACTGGTTGAACTCCCAGAGCTACGACATCTTCCGTATATGTCCATTCAAGTGTAACTACACGTTCTGCTGGCTTGTCCAGCTTAAGCTCTCCACGTTTATGCTTCACGGTAACAGGACCTGCTGTTTCTTCAGCTGGAGCACTACCCGAACCAGCACCTTGACTTGGTTCTGATGTAGTCGTGGTTTTACCACACCCCGCCAAAACCAGCACAAAGGCCAGCATAATCAACAGTCCATTCAACCCTTTTTTCATATCTTGATCTCCCCTGTTTATATGTATTTACATGATAACAATTATCATTATCACTATTGGATTATGCCGTAGGAATGAATTTTTGTCAATGGAAAGTACCTTATTTCAACTCTTTAATACAAATAAAAAAAGAAAGGGGTAGCTCAACTGGCCATCCCTCCCTTCCATTGCTTCTCTGTTTGCGTTAACTCAACTGCATCGTAGTGATGCATGTATTATCATTTTCGTATGTAGATAATTGCGTTTCTGCAACCTTTCCATCTTGAACAATACGAATCAGATAGGTTCTATCTCTGGGCACCCAAAAATCCATAAAGCCGTTCGCACCAGACTTGATCACTTCATCTTTCATAAAAGTGTTGCCCTGAGAATCGTGAATGGTAACACTGAATTCCTTATTGCTCAGTTCCCCCTGACAACCTGTCAAGCTATGAACGGCACAGGGATGAGTCTGGTCCATATAGGGTGCGATAGAAAGAAAAAATTCATTCTCAGGCAAATCATATGTAGTCGTATGTTTATCTTGATCTGTGACGATTAATTGTTTGGCATTGATGGAAGCAGATTCCGGCTTCTCTTTTCCTGTGCTGATCTCTTCCACCATTTTTCTGATGTTGGGTGCATCGGCTGTACCCGCCTCTTCCTTGCCCGTATTGCTTGCAAACAGGTAGGTCCCGATTACAATTACAACCGCAATACTTGCAATGATCCACATTTGTTTTTTCATCTGGAGTCCATCTCCTCATCCGTTTTCATTAAGTATAATGGAGAACTTACCATCATGGACCTATACAGCGAGGAATTCACCAGATATTCACATATATGGTTAGCTAGGTTCCGAACAAATCATATGCGGAATATCTGAATGAAAAGTTAATCTGTTCATACTATTACATAAGTGGCGATACTCAACGTGCCATAATCCGCTCTGCCATTTCCTCGGCTTGCAGCACCGCAGACAACGGGTCGGACAGAAAATATCTATTCCAATCAAGGTTAATAATGCGGCAGTGCGCTGTCTCGATCGATTTCTGCCATGGTTTCACAGAAATTGGATCATCAAACCCCTGTCTTGGACCATTATCCAACACCAGCAGGTAATCCTCCAGATATCCACCTACCGCACTCCGCGCAACGTCCAGGTATTCCAAGCCCGGCTCCAGCAGCTCCTGGCGAACTTTGCCTGCCGGCTTCAAGTTCAGTAATCCGTAGGCCGCCTTACCTCCACGTGTTCCCGTATCTCCCACAAGGGTAATATGTTCTCCCCAGTTCGGATCAATGACGGTAAATGTCTTCTCTGTGGAAACCTTGCCCGGGATCTTTTGCTGCAAAGAATGTACTCTCCGCCCGTATTCCTTAATCCATGTTTCGGCTTCTGCATGGCGATTCAGAATACGTCCCATCTCACGAATCTCCTCCTCGATAGAGCCGTACCCAATCCCTCCGTAGACAACTGTAGGTGCAATCCGGGCATAGGAAGCGTAGGCAGCAGGATTCCAGGTGATAATCAGATCCGGTTCAAGTTCTAGCACCTTTTCAACCGAGATAAAATTATGATTGCCGATATCTTGTACTTGGTCACTGATATAAGGCTCTAGCATTTGATTGCTTTGAATGAGTGAATGCGGTGCTCCAAGAGGTGTCACACCCAGTGCCAGTACTTCTCCCAAATTCCAGTCCACGACAACACGGCTAGGTTTATCCGGTATCGTAATCTCGCCCATACTTGAGGCAAACATCCGAGTTTTGGCCCGTGACATCGCAGGCGCCGAGGATTTCCACTCTTGGATACCTGTCAGGTTTCTATTCTCTTGAACTGGCCGAGTTCGGTCAGCTTCAATTATAGGTACCGTTCGTTCGCTCCATTCCGGATAATGACTTTCCAGAAGGGAGTGTGGTTGGCATGTATTCGGAGATACATTTGGTACGCTACTGTCTCGATGCTTTCTGTACAACCCCGGAGAAACCCCATAATGTTTCTTGAAATAGCGACTTAGTGTATAGCCATTCTCATAGCCTACTCTCTCTGCGATTTCCTGTAAGGTCCCTTTCGTACTTACCAGTAGTTTCATCGCCTGTTCCATCCGAATCTGTGATAGCACACGACTGGGACTTGTGTTCAATTGAAGCTGAAACAATTGGTTCAGATACCTTGGACTACAATTCATCATTTCAGCTACCTGTTCTATCTTGAGTGGTTCCCCGTAGTGACGTCTCATATAATGCACCGCCTGATCTACCCGATCCAGCTTAGCATCGTTAAACCTCTGCTCCTGCATTTGTTTCAGCATCTCAGCGAGCCATTGGTAGAACAACGCCTTGGTTTGAATCCGGCCTGCTGACTGTAGTTCATTCCATTGTCTGTATATCAACTGCATGATTTCAATTAATGGTAATGGATACGCTGGTTCAAAACCAAAACTTACGTGCAAAGACTCCACCCCAGTATACGTTTGGGATCTTTCAGTATTTGGCTTCTCTGACTCTGGTGACGAATACGACAATATATGTATATCCATCTGCTTCTTAGCCAGACAATTCAGACGTGTTCCTTTGGAGGCGTGCAGAATATAATTTCCTTTAATCTGATGCATCTCTTGCCCAAGCCAGATCTTCCCCTTGCCATTCGTAACTAATAAAAAAGCATTCGAGGGAAGCGTCCATGTACTAGGGTCTTCACTGATGTTAACGGTCAAGATTCGAATATCCAGTAATCGGATGGTTATATGCTCCCATAATGCCCCGTGTTCTTCTATGTTCATCGTCATGGACCTTTCTTTTATTTCTCGTTACCACATCCACAGCTTTGCCTCATCATATATGATAATCATTCTCAGTTCAACCTGTCGATAGAGTTCTGAAATGGGTATGCTTTCGCTTCCGAATCGGTTATTGTGCAATCGTAAGATTCCCTCTAGAGTTATATTAAATGAAAATCATTATCAATTAGAAAGAGGGTTCGTCATGTTGTTTAAGAAAGTTTGGTATCGTATGACCCTGCCTGTTTTGTTGGTCATGGCCATATTCATGAGTGGTTGTACCCAGAACGAGGCAGTGGGGCCAGCAACGACAGAAAGAGAAAACACCGCACCACAGATAAGAACACTTTCCACGATGATGGGAGACGTCACCGTCCCCCTCACCCCGGAGCGGGTTGTCGTGGACTGGAATATAGGACATGTTCTGGCTGTCGGCGTAACACCTGTTGGTGTGCCGAGCAGCCTGCTGGATTATGGCATGTTTCTGCGTGACAAACTTGTGGATAGCGCGGATCTGGGTAACCATAGTGAGGTTTCACTTGAGAAAATGGTAGAGTTGGAACCGGATCTGATTATCACATGGGATCAGGAGAAATTTCAGACCTATTCCAAAATTGCTCCGACTGTCGTATTCGTGCCCGATCAGTATGATTCCATGGAAGACGAGGTAACCGCCATGGGCGAGATTCTGAATCGAGAAGCAGAAGCCATCGCGTGGAACGAAACATTTAAACAACGGATCGCAGCGGCTCAGGCCAAAATCAAAGACGTAATTCCTGACGATGCCACATTCACCGTTGCCGATTTCAACTTTTTGAAGAACCCAGCCATTATCGGCAACAGTGCCAATCGTGGCGGAAGGGCAGCCTATGAATTGCTAGGACTGACTCCGGCACCCAAGGTGAAGTCCGAACTTCTGGACCAAGGTAAAGAAAACCTGGAGGCCAGTGCAGAAGTGTTCGGAGAGTACGTGGGGGACTACCTGCTGATGATGGTTACAGAAGGCACGAAGGATCATTCCCTGTTGCCTAACGTCTGGGACAATCTTCCTGCAGTGCAGCACAATCACATCTTCAAACTGGATATCCATAAATATTTCACCGCTGATCCCTATACCTCCATTCTACAAGCCGAAGAGATCGCAGATCGACTGGCAAGATGACAAACGGAGCTGAACTAGAGCGAGTCTATAATCTATTGAAAGCCAGTGAAGACTACGAACCTGAACGTGTTGAGACTAGCAAGAGCATCGAATCCAGAATGTACGAGAGTGTGCCCATCAAGTGCCAGCATGCGATCGAGATATCGTAAAAACAAAACTTTCACCCTTACTACGAAGTTACGCTTCGAGCGGCATTCAAGGTCGTTTTCTCGCTCTCTTGTCCTCACCGCCGGGGTTGGGGTTGCGGTTGGGGTTTGATCAAAGCATGGAGCGAGCACTAACGAATCTGAGGCGTCTTATTCAACGATTTGAAGCCACATCGGAAATCTAAGGAACTTGAGACACGCTATATTTGAATAAAAAGTCGTTCTCAGTGTTTTTATGAGGAGATTTTGATAGATAACGTGCCTGATGTTCCTTAGGATTTGAAAAGAGGAACTAATGGCCAATTAAGATGTCCTGAGTTCTTTAGAAAATCATCTATCCATCCATGATAATCGTCTATCCATTCGCCAAGATCGGCAGTCCAGGATTCAAGACTTTTTATCCAGCTCAAAAAAAGAGCAAACAAAAAGCGCCCACCAGAATGATTCAGGTGGCGCTTTTTGTTTGCTTGAATATGGTGCTTTTTTCAATAAAGATACGCAAGAACCCGACGCAATTTCGAGGAAATCTCGACGTTGTTCGGGCTCTTCAGACTACCTTCCATCCGCGCGAACCTAACTACGTATTGGAAAGGGCTTTGTTTTTTTCATAGAAGCGCGCATTGTGAGAAGATACACCTGCCATATCAGAAGCATCAGGTTCCAGATACATCTTGGCACTGTTGACCGCGAGTACCGCATCGTTAAAAGCACCTGCGATCAGTCTAACTTTGCTTCCATAGGTAATGAAATCACCTGCTCCAAATACGCCCGGAATGTTGGTGCGCATTCGCTGATCAACGGATACGCCGTAGTCTTCCCGTGCCAGTCCCCATTGAACGAGGTTGCCAAAATCACGATCATACCCATGGCTTACGACGACTTCATCGACCTCCACATATGTGATCTCACCGGTTTCTACATGGGCCAGCTCGACACGATCAATTGTGTCACCTGTACCGTACAAACGTGAGATGGTATACGGTGTCATTACTTTGGATTGAGCTTTCATCTGGGCAACAGGCGACTCATGTCCCGTGAATTCATGACGTCTGTGTGCTACTATTACTTCACTTGCTATCTTGCCCATTTCATTGGCCCAGTCGACTGCAGAATCGCCGCCGCCCGAGATCAGAACACGCTTCCCGGCAAATAGGGAAAGGTCGGTTATCGTGTAGTGCAGATTCGTCAACTCATACCGATTGGCACCGTCGATATCCAGCTTTTGCACCTGAGTCATGCCTCTGCCCGCACATAACAGAATGGTACGTGTGTAATGACGCTCACCCGTTTTGGAGATAAGTACAAATGCACCATCCTCACGTCGCTCAAGCTCAGCAATTTCCTGCCCAAACACAATCGTTGGATCAAACGTTCTCGCTTGTCTTTCCAGTGCTTCAATCAGCTGCTCGCAGCGAATTGGATCAACCCCGCCCACGTCCCAGATCAGCTTCTCCGGGTATGTACGCATGAATCCGCCCAGTTCCTGTTTGGCTTCGATGATTTTGGTGCGCATGGCTCTCATGCCACTGTAAAAGGAGGCGTACATTCCAGCAGGTCCCCCGCCAACGATAGTAATATCATAAATATCCAAATGATTCGCTGTAGTCATCTATGGCACCAACTTTTCAACAACATAGTCCATTAACTTCACAGAACCAATCGGGCCCACACCAGATACAAATTCACTTGTCTTCAGTGGGAAGACATGATCATTCTTCACAGCCTCCAGATTCGCCCACACCTGACTTGCTTTCAGATCTTCCATGGATTTCTTCGTGTCATAACCTACGAGAGTTCTGTCTTCGAGGAAAATATAGTCCGGATTCATCTCAGGCAAGAATTCTAAAGAGAACTGGCTAAACCAATCTGTAGAGTCTTTGATCGCTTCAGGACTATTCAGGCCCAAGATATCATAGAAGAAAACACTGCTGCTTCCTCCTTTAGAACCCATAAAACGGTAACGATTGTGCTCCACACGAAGAACCAATACGGTCTTGTCTCCAAGGGCTGCCGCAATTTTTTCTTTGGCTTGGGCTGCTTTCTCATCGAATTCAGCCAGTACTTTGGCTGATTCCTCGGTCTTGTCGAATATGGCTGCCAGCTTCGGCATGGCACGTTTCATCTCACTATTGGCATCCAGTGCCACCGTTGGAGCAATTTTGGACAACTCGTCATATACGCCCTGCTCCATCCCTTCTCCTGCTGTAAGGATCATATCCGGTGACAACGCAAGCAATTGCTCATAGTTATATTGATACTGCTCGACTTCGATAACCTGAACTCCGTGTTCTTTAAAATAAGCAGGCCGGTATTCCGCTTCAACTTCCGGAGTTAGCAAAACCATTTGGGGTGTAACCCCCATCTCAATCAGGTACTCGGCATAGATCGAATCGAACACCATTAAATTTTGAGGATTGGCAGGAATCGTAACTTCGCCAAACTGATCCTGTACCACTTTAGTTCCGCTTGCATCCCCTGCATCTTCCGTTGTAGTTGCTGCGCCTTCCGTCTGCATCTCTGCTGTCCCAACTGTTTCATTTTCTTCTTTTGTTTCACCAGAACATGCCGCCAGCATTACACTGATCACCAATAGCAGGATGCCCAACCCTTTGAATCTTCGTAACATGATATACTTCGCCCCTTATGTACATTGATAATGATAATTATTATCAGATAGTATCAAATAAGAAGTGTCTGTTCCATAGCATATCGTGCGTATTCAGTTGGATTATTGTGCTCTCTCATGATGAGATTCCGTAAGATGGCGAATGATCTGATTGAGAATAAAAGTATGTCCCGTAATGCCGTGACCATCCACCCACAGATGAGTATCTACGTAGAATACCCGATTATTTTTCACGGCCTTCAGGTCTTTCCACTGTGGACTCTCCCATAATTTCCTCATATTCTCTTCAGCACTAAAGTGTTGCATGATCCGTTTCTCTACAAAGAGGTAGTCGGGATCAGCTTGTGTGAGCAGTTCAAGCGAACATGGATTAAACCAGGCTGCACCTGAATGCAGTGCTTGCGGCAGTGCTAATCCAAGCTGTTCATATAACAAGTGTGATACCCCGTGTGAATGCCCACCCAGATATCGATAACCAAATGCTTCTACCCTTAGCAGCATAACTGTGGATGCGGATTGGATGATGGGTTGCAACTGTTGCTTCGCTACACTGACCTCGTGATTCATCTGCTGATGCAGTCTATGAGCCTCCTTTTCTTTAAGAAACCAGGCTGCCAATTGATCGAGCATTGGTTCCACATCTTGATGAAGTCCGGTTAGAATCGGTGCAATTGTGCGCAGCTCCCTTTTGACCTCTTCCGTCAATACGTTTCCTATCAACATCTCCGGTTGAACTTGCCGAACAAGTTCGATCTCCACCTCATACTGTGTTACCTCCAGCATCTCTACTCCATACGCTGTAAATTGTTCATGGTGATGTGGGGACAACAGGATCGGGGTGACCACTACCGCATGGGGGATGACACCCAGATGAATCATAATTTCTGCACAGATTGGAGAAAGTGATACGATCTTGCGCTGCGTCATCGTCTGCCTATATATCTTAGGTGATACGCCAGTCAGTTGTTTGAAGCGTCGGCTAAAATAATGAGCATCTTCAAATCCAGTCTTTTTGGCAATATCCTGTGAGGTTGCAACTGTTAATATCAATTCTTCCTGCGCACGGTAGATCCGGTAGTGTGCCAGATAATCCAGAGGTGGCTTACCATATCGCTCGCTAAATTTGCGGGAGTAATGCCATGGACTCGTACCGGCAATCTGAGCTAACTGTGTACGTGTAATGACCTGATCATAATGTTGCCGCATGTAGTCAATGGTGCGAAGTATACCGTGTTCTGGCTTCAACTCGTTATCCAGCTGTGTCCGATATAGATTACTTAACAACTCATATAACAAATGTTGATGGCCAACCCTTCCTGCACTCTGGTCCTGTGTATGCACTTCACTCCAATGTTGAATCATACTTGCCAGAGCTCCACCGGACAGTTGCACTTTCTGATACGCCTCTCCTGACGGTAACCGCCATTCGAACTTCTCAGCTTCCCGTCGATCATGCAGTACCGAATATGTATCGAACTGAACATGCCAGCCTGCCAGATCCAGGTTCCCACCTTCAATGACCTCCATTACGGAGTTCTCTTCAAGCGCAATTAATTCGCCAAAGGAGACGTGGACCCGGTGTCCATTGATATTCCAGATCGCTTTGCCATCAATAATAAATATCAACGTGTGACTGGGAAAGTGGTGCAATTCACCTTTCGTTATCCATGCATTGGTTAATGCTTTGGTTGACTGCCACTGAGCAATCCATTCCATGTTGTCAGACATATTGTTATCCTTTCTAAGGGATTAATCATCCTGAATTATTACATTTCACTATATCAAATTACATGACAACCCCATATCCAACAAGCTATGGCATGATAAAATGATGGAACAGCTTTGATACATTTCATACATATATCATTGAAAAAAAACGAAAAGAGCCCGTACCATCAGGTACAAGCTCCTTCTTACAACAGTTGCACTCCTTTTTTAATACTACGTTTCTATGTTTTACTCATTATTAGCTTTTGGCGAGGTGTATCCCTACTTCTGTCCTCTTCCAACCATCCAATACGTCAGTCCACCGGAGACACCGAAAGCAATGACTACACCGATGCAAGTGTGTAACAGATTCAGGCTACCCTCTTCAATGAAGAGTGGGAAGCTTACCAAACTCGGATTTCCAACAATAGCGAACGCCTGGACAGATAACAATCCGAAGTAGAGTCCACCTGCAGCCCCACCTAGCAATGCCGCGTAGAAAGAGGATCTTTTTCTCATGTTGACCGCATACAATGCAGGCTCTACAACTCCCAGGAGTGCTGTTCCAGTAGCCCAGAAAGCCAGTCTTCTGGACGCTGGCTCCTTCGAGCGCAATCCACTTGCAAGCGCAGCCCCTGCTTGTCCAACAATCGCCACTAACATCGCAGCAATGACTACAGAAGAACCGTTCATGACGATTTCATTAATGATGATGGCAAGCATCCAGTAGTGTAACCCCGTAATTAACATTAGCGAGAAGACTGCTCCTAGTAACATCAATGACACCACTGGAGCATTAGCTACTAGTGAATCCAATGCCTCCGGCAGATACTCATCGATCCAGGTGCCGACTGGACCAAGAATCATCAATACTAACGGCACAAGAATCAGTAATGTCAGGAATGGAGCAACTATCCCTTTGGAGAATTTTGGACTCCATCGTTCAATGACTCTTTCCAGGTAGGCCGCTGCACAGATCGTGAGAATGATCCAGATAGCCGTAGAGTAAAAAGCAGGCTGGGACACGAGTGGCACACCCAGGAAATGCACCTCCTTTTCACCCGACATCAGCATGGTTATCTCCGGATAGAACATCAATCCGCCAATAGATGCAGCCACATAGATATTGCTCTTCAACCGATACGCTGTGCTTATGGCTACCAATACAGGCAGTAGATAAAATACACTCTCTCCAATGATTCTGAATATTGCAAAGGTCTGGCTGTCCATCAGCGCAGAAGAATCCGATGAACTGTATGTATCCATAAGCGTAATAATTGCGATTGCAATCTTAATAACGGCAGCTCCGAGAATCGCAGGCATCAAGGGCCTAAACACATCGGATACAAAATGTAAGATCGAAAATCTGTTCTTCTTCGCGTGTTCTACTTCCTGCACTCCTGTTCCTTCCGCTTCCCCGAAGCCCATACTCCGTAGCGCATTGTAGAGCAGGAAGAATTCATCTCTTAATGCCAGATGACACTGCTCATCTGTTACCCGAATATCTGCCTTCTCATCTGTGGTTGCCAGAACCGACATATTTAATAGGCTGCTATTCTTCAGTACTAGCGTCGTTGCGCCTTTATCATGCTTTACGAACTTGATGTTCTCCTTCCCACCTGCGAGTTTCAAGCAATCTTCAATCTGTGTGTCATGCATGATATACAATCTCCTCATGTTACGGTAAACCCGTGTTTTGTGATGTGATACGCTAATATGCTCTATCTATATAGACATTTCCACGAAAGAACTTCAATAGGATAAATAAACTAATTTCCCTTTCATTTCATGTTCATTTGCACAAGGTATATAGACCTAAGTCATTATTTATGTAGCAAAAAAAGCCTGCAAAAGCGCAGGCTCCTTACATATCTTATACTCAATTCATGCCCCTATGACAATGCCAACATCGCGTTCATATCTTCTTCTGCTGTTGTAATTAACTTCAGACCGAACATATCCACGAGTACATCCAGGACACCTTCGGATATGAATTCAGGTGGTTTTGGTCCAATCCGAATGTCCTGAATCCCGAGGCTGAACAGGCCAAGCAGGATCGCAACTGCTTTTTGCTCAAACCAGGACAGGACAATGCTGACAGGTAACTCGTTCACGGTACAGCCAAAAGCATAAGCCAGAGCCATTGCAATTTTCACCGTAGAACCGGAATTATTGCATTGACCCAGATCGATGTAACGCGGTATACCCGTGTCTCCAACCGTGCCATAATCCACATCGTTGAAGCGGAACTTGCCACAAGACGTGGTCAGAATTACAGTATCATTCGGCAATGATGTCGCGAGTTCACGATAGTAGTTGCCACCTTTGCCTGGTGCATCACAGCCTGCAATAACGAAGAATCGACGGATATGACCGTCTTTCACCGCTTGAATAATCTCGGGCGCAAGGCCAATCACGGTCTCATGATGGTAGCCTGTCGTTAAAACTTGCTCGGACTGTATATCGGCCGCAGGCAGGGACAATGCACGTTCAATCAGAGGTGAGAAGTCATCACCCATAATCTTGGCAACGCCCTCCAGACCCGCCACTTCGTAGGAGAAAAAGCGGTCTGCATATGTGCCTTTAATCGGCATAACACAGTTGGTCGTTGCGAGAATCGCACCTGGGAATTGTTCGAACAGTCTTCTTTGATCGTACCAGGCTTTGCCGATATTGCCCTTGAGGTGGGCGTATTTCTTCAACGCCGGATAACCGTGTGCAGGCAACATTTCCGAGTGGGTATAGATGTTGATTCCTTTCCCTTCAGTTTGACGCAGCAACTCTTCCAGTGCATACAGATTATGTCCCGTTACCACGATACATTGTCCTTCGATCTGGTTCTGGCTAACCGTAATCGGTTGCGGTACACCAAAGCGGTCCGTGTGCGCTCGGTCCAGCACGTCCATAATGCGAATGGCTGCATTACCTACCTTCATCGCCATATCCAGATGTTCCTGTACATTAAAATTCGAGTTCGTTAATGTCATATATAATGCCTCATGTGTAATCCGATCCACCTCAGGATCAGAATATCCCAACTGGCGTGCGTGTGTCGCATAAGCAGCGATTCCTTTTAACGCAAAGATCATCGTATCCTGCAGGCTTGCGATTGTTTCGTTTTTGCCACATACCCCTACCACGGTACACCCGCCACTCGGCGTCTGTTCGCATTGATAACAAAACATATGGATTCCCCTCCAAACTTAGATTAAACGCAGTTCGTTATGTAATAGCGTAACAGACCCTGATATGAGCTAGTGTGATGGTGCACACAGTTTCTGATCTAACATTTATATCTGTTTCTCTGAGACTATCATCCAATCCACACCCTTCCTCCCAACATATAGTGTTCAATAGACCAATCTGTCCGAACAGCCAGGTTGTCTATAAGCAGAGGAGGAATGTACTTTGAATAAACCTGTGTCGATCTCGCGGACGTATCCACGTCTGGCCGTGTATAGTCAAGAGAATTTCAGAGGATTACGTAGAGTATACCGTGGTAACTTGGGTATTGCCGATATCGACGCTGTCCTCACCGGGATTGAGAGTCTACGATTCTTCTCGACCAATCCGAACGCTACGCTTGTGTTGTTTGATCGGTCACGCTTTCGTGACAATTTCTTTATCTTGCGGGGAAATCGCAGCATTCGCGAACTGGATGACATCCTTAGAAGGGGTGACGTGGAGTCATTAATCGCCACCAATCAGCGGTTAACAGCAGCACAGGTTCGCAGAATCCAGCGTACAGGCAACCTGCCTCCAGGCTATCGTCTGATCTAAACGTTTCGCTTGGTGATAATCAGCTCCAAGATCCATTCCAGTGGTGCATGTTATGTCTCTGCATCACTGGAAATAATAACATTGGAAAAGAAGCATATCTAAGCTCATTATGAAAAATACTGTGTACATAAAAGGTAAAAATTTATCAATTCTATAATCTAAAAAAAGATGGAAATGAAACGATTCTAGATTTTGCCCGTAAGGGTAATACACAGAGAGAAATCTAAATATTCAAGGAGCTGGTCAATTGCAACATTACAGACACAGTGCAGAGGAAACCCTTCAGGATGTGCAGAGTTCCTCCAAGGGGCTCACGACCTCCGAAGCTGCTAAGAGACTTGAAACCGAAGGTTATAACGAGTTAAAAGGCAAAGATGCAACGCCTGTCTGGAAACTGTTCCTCGAAAATTTCAAAGATCCGATGGTTATCGTGCTGCTGATTGCAGCCGCCGTACAGGTTGTACTTGGACACCTGATTGAATCGTTGATCATATTCCTGGTTATTTTGCTTAACGCCGTAATCAGTGTTGTGCAGACCAAAAAAGCCGAGAGTTCACTCGACGCGCTGAAACAAATGTCTGCTCCTGAAGCCAAGGTCATTCGGGACGGGCAGAAAAAAACCATCCCGGCGAGAGAACTCGTTCCCGGAGATATTGTTATGCTCGATGCAGGCGATTATGTTCCGGCAGACGGGCGAATCCTGGAATCAGGAAGTTTGAAAATCAACGAAGGCATGCTGACCGGAGAATCCGAAGCAGCCGAGAAACACGCCGACACCATCCCCGACGAAGCTCCAATTGGAGATCGTCGCAATATGGCCTTCAGTGGCTCACTGGTTGTATACGGACGGGGCATGCTCGTTATTACAGGCACGGCTCTCAAGACGGAAATTGGCAAAATTGCCGAACTGATTGAAAATGCCGAAGCCAAGAACACACCCTTACAGCGCAAGTTGGAATCATTCAGCAAAAAACTGGGTTTTTTCATCCTGGGCTTGTCGATTCTTATCTTTGGCATTGAAGCCGGTCGTGTATGGTTGACCGAAGGTACCGAGAATATCGGACCATCCATCGTAAATGCACTCATGTTTGCTGTAGCCGTTGCAGTTGCTGCCATTCCTGAGGCACTTTCCTCCATCGTGACTATCGTGTTGTCACTCGGTACGAATAAGATGGCCAAACAACATGCGATCATTCGCAGACTGCCTGCCGTGGAAGCACTCGGTTCTGCCAGCATCATCTGTACGGACAAAACAGGAACGCTAACTCAGAACAAGATGACTGTCGTGGATTATTACATTCCCCATGGCACCAAGGACGAATTCCCCGATGATCCCGATCAGTGGTCGGAAGAGGAACGACGTTTATTACATATTGCAGTGCTCTGCAATGATTCGAATATTAACCAGGAAGGCAAGGAATTGGGTGATCCCACCGAAGTGGCCCTCATTGCCTTCAGCAACCGGGTGAACAAGGATTACAATGAAATCCGTGACCAGTTCCCGCGTGAAGCCGAGCTTCCTTTTGACTCGGATCGGAAACTCATGAGTACGGTGCATACGTTTGAGGGCCAGACGGCTTTGCTGACCAAAGGTGGACCAGATGTGCTGTTCAGCCGCTGTAGTCATGTGTTTATCAACGGCGAAGTTCAGCCCCTCACACCCGAGATTCGCACACAATTTGAAGAAAAAAATGAGGCATTCTCCAAACGTGCCTTCCGTGTGCTGGCCTATGCGTACAAAAAATTTGATGATAAAAACCAGGTTACGATTGATGACGAGCATGATCTGACGCTGGTTGGACTGACTGCAATGATTGACCCACCGCGTGAAGCGGTATACGGCTCTATTGAAGAGTCCAAAAAAGCAGGCATTCGCACCATCATGATCACTGGAGATCACAAAACAACGGCCCAGGCCATCGGTGTGGATATCGGCCTTGCCGAACCGGATGATCTCGCCATTACCGGCGCCGAACTGGACAAAATGTCCGATGAGGAACTGGATCAACAACTGGAACACATCTCGGTCTACGCCAGGGTATCTCCTGAGAACAAAATCCGTATCGTGCGTGCATGGCAGCGCAAAGGTAAAGTTGCAGCTATGACCGGAGATGGAGTTAATGACGCACCTGCGCTCAAACAAGCTGACATCGGCGTAGCGATGGGTAGCGGAACAGATGTTGCCAAGGATGCGGCTGCCATGATTCTGACAGATGATAACTTTGTCTCCATCGTGAATGCGGTCAGTGTGGGGCGGATGGTATTTGATAATATCAAAAAAGCCATCGCTTACCTGTTTGCCGGTAACCTCGGCGCAATTATTGCCATTTTGTTTGCCTTGATCGTCGGCTGGGTTAATCCATTTACGGCCCTTCAGCTGCTGTTCATCAATCTGGTGAACGACTCCCTGCCTGCCATCGCTTTGGGCACAGAGAAGCCCGAGCCAGATGTCATGCGGCGTAAACCACGTGATATTAACGAAGGCATCTTCGCAGGCGGAACCCTGCAAGCGGTGATTACGCGTGGTGTCCTGATCGGTGCGGCTGTAATCGTCTCCCAATATATCGGGCTTGGCATCTCGGAGGAAATCAGCGTAGCTATGGCCTTCACTACCTTGATTCTGGCACGCAGTCTGCAAACATTTGCAGCACGTTCCAACACACAGACCATCTTCCAGGTGGGCTTCACGACCAATAAATTCGTGCTTGGTTCCATTCTGGTATGTCTCTGTCTCTATGCAATCACACTGATTCCAGGTGTTCGCGGCGTCTTCGCCATCCCGGATACATTCGGTTGGAATGAGTTCCTGATTGCAGGTGGACTCGCTCTCGCTGCCGTCATTCTGATGGATGTCATCAAGTGGCTTCGCAATCGTGGCAAACAAGTTACTGCGGCATAAGATCTGCAGGTATCGCACGTATGCACAAACAGGCGCCCGTGATCGGAGCGCCTGTTTCTGTATCAAATTCACCCCTGTTTGATGCCAAAAGCGATCCATCGTCCATCGATATCCTCGATCACAAACTCTTTGTTATTATAGTCAGTATGATTGAGGGCACGTACGATTTTCACATCTGCATTAATCAATTCCTGTTGAAGCTTTTCCTGATTTTTGGTAATAAAATATGCATCATATCCGTAACCATATAATTCTCTGTTGGGCATTACCTTTTGTCCATTACTTTGGGTTAAAATAATCTCGGTAAGATCACGATAAAGACAGATATGAGGTTCCGCGGCCTCGAGATATTCGACCACACGAAAGCCCATCTTTCTTTCATAAAACTGTGCCGTTCGCTTCATATCCAACGTCGGAAATACGCTGTGGGGCATTAGTAGTAAGTGATTCATACTGTTAACTCCTTAAAATATAATGAAATTAGTTATGTATTCCAATCACCATCTTACCCAATTTCAGGGAAATAGTACATACAGTATGACATTATTGCCATATGATAAAATGAAGTGTAAAATGATATATTGCTTTTCATCATATTCATACCCAAGACAGGAATGGTTACGTGAAAGATAAAATTGTCATGCCACTCTGGACGTGCTGCCTGTTCATTGTTGTGATGAACACCACCATGTTCAATGTTTCATTGCCCGTCATTATTCATGATTTGCAGATTACCTCAGACCTGGGTTCTTGGGTCATCTCAAGCTATTCTATTGGTTACGCCCTGTCGACGGTGATATACAGTCGATTATCAGACCGTATTCCGGTACGCAAACTGTTAACGGTCGGGCTTCTGATTCTGGGGTTATCTTCGTTGCTCGGATTGTTCGCGCATAACTTCGCAATCTTGTTGCTGACACGCATACTACAATCAGCAGGTGCAGGAGTTATGGCCGGGCTGGGTCTGGTCATTGCAAGTCGTTACATCCCTGTGGAACGACGCGGAGCTGCCATCGCACTCATCTCATCAGGTAGTGCCATGGCTTTTGGACTTGGCCCCATTGTCGGCGGACTCATTAGCGAATACTGGGGTTGGAACGGACTTTTTGCCATAACCGTGCTCGTCCTGCTCGCCCTGCCTGTATTGCTCTATTTTCTCCCACGTGAATCCGTCAAAACGGATCAGCCGTTTGATGTTATTGGTGCCATATTAACCGTCATTAATGCAACTACACTTCTCGTCGCGATCACCCAGCAGTCCTGGTTATGGTTTGCCATTGGCGTGATTTCACTTGCTGCACACCTCCTGTATATTCGGAAAGCGAGTCTTCCATTCGTGAATCCACACGTGTTCCGAACGCCAGGATACACCCGGTTAATCCTTATCGGATTCTGCGTGCTGGTCGTGAATTTGGGCAATCTGTTTCTCATGCCGCTTGTGCTTGCAGATCTATATGGACGCTCATCGCTCGCCATTGGTTTGCTGATTGCTCCAGGAGCCATTGTTGCAGCATTCTGCACCCGTTTCGTCGGACGCTGGATCGACCGTTATGGCAATATGCGATTTATGATCATCGGACACATCCTGCTCGCAGCGGTACTTGCCTTATTCATGCTCGGACTTGATCAATCCGCCCTGATCATTACCAGTGGTTATCTCTTTTTCTCACCGGCACTCTCGGCATCCATGGCTTCATTGAATAATGAAGCGTCACGTGTACTGCCCAAAACACAGATTGGTTCTGGTATGGGGATGTTACAATTGATTCAGTTCTTCGGTGGATCGGTATCTGTAGCCGTGTGCGGGTTGCTGTTGCACAGCATTCCGGGAGTATCAGTAGAGGAAGCCTATCATGTGGTATACGCTTGTCTGTTGCTCGTCTGCGTTGTTTCTCTGGGTCTGACCGTCTGGCATAGCAGAGCTTCACGCTCAGGCATTGAACCTCTTGCGTTGGAAGATTAATATTTGATGTTTAAAGTTCAGAACAAAAAGGCCCGCATCAAGCGCGAGCCTTTTTAAATCTGGAACAGAAATGCCGTTTTTTTAAAGTGAATCACTCAATGAACTTGAACTTACCGATTACTTTCCTTATTTCACCTTACAGCAGCGCTAACTATTTCCCGTCCAGTGCTGACTTCCAGGCCTCCATGATGCTAATTGGGGATTTGCTGCTGCTCTCGCCGCCACCTTCCTTCGTCCAAAGTGGTGGATAATATGCGAATACTTGTCCTGTCTGAAGCTGTGTCATATCATCCTGCCAACCTTTCCAGCGAAACGTCTGATAGAACTGCCCCAGGTCACCATCCGCCAGCCAGTTGATGAACTCCGAATATGTCAGTTCTGTCGATTCCCATTCAAGTGTATCCGGTGCAAAATAATAGATGTGTCCCGTACGGCCATACTTGCCTGTATCCAGTCCGAAGAAACCACCCGCCGCATCATATGCGACGACCATCATACCTTCCAGAACATCTACCCAAGGTTGCTCACTCACACCATTCCAACTGGTGAGGCTTCCATATGTACTGTCACCACCCGCACCAAGCAGCGTAATCCAACCATGGTCCAGTACGATACCTTCTGTCTCATAGGCAACAGCTCCCAAATAGGATTTGGTGCTTATTTGCAGACGATAGAGGACATCCTCTCCAGCCTCCTGCTTTGCTGGAACATACACATATGTATTTTGCCCATTATCCAGGAGTTCCTTGAGTTCTTCCCATGCGTGATTCTCTCGATCTACTAATTCAGCTATCGTTAATGTATTCATGAGCAGTCTCCTCACTGATTTTGTAAAAAGCATATCATGGCTTATTAACCCGTTCAAATCTGCTATAATCTAGCTCACAGGTAAATTTAAGGAGGAACAACTTTGCTTCGTACAGTTTTGCTGATTATGCCGATTCTAATGTTATTCGCATCTGGTTGTCAGGACCGTACCCTGTCCATGAAGACACCCGTTTCTGTTCAAAAGTCTGATCCTCAAGTCATCCATTACATATCTCCCCAAGGAAACGACTCGAATAAAGGAACCCTTCAGTCTCCGTGGAAAACGTTGCAGCACGCAGCCGAACATGCTTCGCCAGGAAGCACGATCTATCTGCGTGAAGGTCTCTATCATCAGAAAGTCAAAATCACCCGGAGTGGCCATTCCTCCGGTAATCCGACCCTATTTTCCAGCTATCCGCAAGAGAATGTCATCATTGATGGGGAAGGCCTCTCTGCAGAAGGGATCGAAGGGCTGATCGAGATTGAAAATGCCAATTATATCACCATTCAAAACCTAGAAATTCGTAACTTCACAACCACACTCAGAGGTCAGGTTCCAACCGGAATCTATGTCCACGGAGCGGGTGAACATATTCAGCTGTTGGGTAACACCATTCATGCGATCGCTAGTTACGCTTCTCCTGAGGGTCCCGATTTGAGTGGCAGGGATGCCCACGGTATTGGCATATACGGCACAGAACACCCTCGAGCATTACGCAATATCATCATTAAAGATAATGAATTATATGATCTTACCCTTGGCTCCAGCGAGGCCCTTGCCATCAACGGCAATGTCGATACGTTTGCCATACAGAACAATATCATCCACGATTCCGACAATATTGGTATTGATCTGATCGGGTATGAGGGTACATCCGAAGACGACACGTACGATCAGGCTCGGAACGGCATTGTACGAGGCAACGAAGTATACGATATTACATCCAATAACAACCCTTCCTATGGAACAGACCTGCCCAATGATACCCATTCGGCCGGTGGCATCTATGTAGATGGCGGAAAAGATCATATCATTGACAAGAACCGGGTATACCGGAACGATATCGGAATTGAGATTGCCTCGGAGCATGCCGGACGTTCAACCAGCAACATTACTGTGCGTGATAACCTGATCTATTCCAATAGATTAACGGGCATTGCCATGGGAGGTTATGACGAGGAACGAGGAGCTACTGAGGATAGCGAAATTATGTACAATACGCTCGTGGGGAATGATACCCTGAATGCAGGCAACGGACAGTTATTCATGCAGTCACGGACGAAGAACAATACATTTATGCGCAACATTCTCGTATCGGGCAGCTCGGAAGTATTGATATACAATGAATATACCAGCAATACTGGCAATGTGTTTGACCATAATGTCTATTACTCACCAGGAGAACAGGGAGATGCCCTATGGGTCTGGAAAAATAAAGCCTACTCCGGCATTGCCGCCTACATGAAGGGATCTGGCAACGATGCACACTCGATATATGTGAATCCAGCATTTATGAATGACTCCAACGAAGATTTCCGTCTTCAGGCGAATTCTCCGGCGAAGTCGTATGGCTATCTTGCTCCGCGGTAAAGGTAATCTGGTACTACTCAAGTGAAATTAGCCCGTCTATTTACACACAAATAAAGGAGCTGTGCGATGTGGGATCGTTTTCCTCACAAATGCACAGGCTCCTTTTCGCTTTCTTTTGATGCAATCCAACCGTTAACTTCTTACCATCTGAGCTGCATGTGTCACCCGGTTTCGTCCTCCAGTTTTGGAGGCATACAGTGCCTTGTCCGCTCTTTGGAACAAGGACTGTTCCGTATCTTCCTCTACAACAGTGGCCGCACCGATACTCACAGTTATGTTATATTCACCCCAGTCGGCTGAAGCAACCTGTGAACGATATCGTTCTGCGATACCGATCGCCTGCTGCTCTTCACAACCTGGAAGAATGATAACAAATTCCTCCCCGCCGTAACGTGCAACCACATCCGTACTTCGCGACAACGATTGCAGCAGCCCTGCCAGATTGCCGAGCACCAGATCTCCGATCGGATGTCCGTACGTATCATTAATGCTTTTAAAATGATCAATGTCCACAACGAGAAGGGAGAAATAACGTTGTTTCTCCTGAAACATCATTAAACTTTCAAACATTTTTTCCTGGAAAAACCTGCGGTTCTTCAATCCTGTCAACAAGTCGGTGGAGGCCAGTGTCTCCAACTGATCATTCACTTTAATTAACGCCTGCTCTTTAATTTTATATTCCTCATGCAGTCGTTCAAGTTCTTTGTTCGCTTCTTGCGTCGCTTGATACAGCTCCTGTAGTTTGGTTTTGGTATGCAAAATATCCTTCTCATGTTCGATTCGCTTACGCATGACTACAACAACACAATCCATAACACTTTCCCCGTCACGTGTCATACGAATACCGTTGAGCAGCACAGGAACAGACTGTTGATCACGGGTACGGAACGTGAAGTACATCTCGTCCACATGTCCGTATAGCTGGATGTATGGATAGAAATACGTATGGAAAAACACCTTGTTGCTCACCGACATGGTGGACTCAATATGTCGTCCCATAAGCTCGTCTCGTTCGTAACCAAGCATCGTAAGAAAAGTTTGATTAATAGATTGTACAATCCCTGAATCAGAAATAGAGAAGTATCCACAGGGGGCCAGATCTAATTGTATGTCCATGAATAACTGCCTTTCTTCCGATTTTTATGCGCTCGTTAAATAATCCTTAATCATGCGGATCGTTTCTTCCGGTTGACTTAGATGCGGATAATGTCCCTTAGCCGTCATCTGTTGCAACCTGCTATTCTTCAGATGAGCGTGCAAGTAATCCCCGACTTCTACCGGAGCAATGCTGTCATCGGAGCACTGAAGAATCAATGTTGGCACAGTTGCCTGCTCCAGATCAATCCGGCAGTCCGATAGAAACGTCACTTCGGCAAATTGTCTCGCAATATGCGGGTTTCTGGAGCAGAAGCTTTTCTCCAACTCTTCCGACAGATCTCTTCGTTCCGGATTGTTCATCACAATGGGTGCCATATAACTTGCCCATCCAATAAAATTCATCTGCATCATCTCAAGCAATTCATCGATATCATTCCGATCAAATCCTCCATAATAATTCGGCAGATCATTCACGTATCGTGGGGAAGGCCCTAACATGACGATTTGTTTGAAATATTTGGAGTTCTGAATGGATGCCAGCATCCCAATCATACTGCTGACGGAATGCCCGACAAATATGGTGTCCCTTAATTCGAGTGCTTCCATAATCTCCAGCACATCCTGGGCGTATCCTTGGAGGTTGCTATATTTGCCAGCATCATAATAGTTAATTTGAGATTCGCCAGATCCAACATAATCAAACAACACCACACGGTAGTTGTCCATAAAACCTGGAACAATGTAACGCCACATATCCTGATCGCACCCAAAACCATGAGCAAATACAATTGTTTGGCTACCTGAGCCAAGCACTTTAACATTATTTCTTACAAGCACATCAATCGTCATTTCATATCACCTCTCCGAGGTAGTATTCACTTGAATCAATACATCTGATTATTATATCGGAAAATGTTGGAATATGAATTAAAAATGTTTAATAACTTCTCTCATTCACCAAAAATCATGAATACATCATTTGAATGCGCGCTTTACAATCTGACTACCGTCAGGTAAAATCAGTTCAACATGTCGCGCGACAGAGATCAACATTACGGAGGAAAACCATGAGTACTTCTACATTCAGCCCTACACCTCAGCAACTCTGGGGAAGATCATTTATTTTCATCATGTTAGCCAACGCATTATTGTTTATGGCCTTTGAAATGCTGCTACCTACCTTGCCTTTGTTTGTCTCAAGTCTTGGTGGCGAAGCCTCCCAAATTGGGCTTGTTACCGGCGTATTTATGTTTTCCGCCATCTTGATTCGCCCCTTCACATCTGTTTTGGCAGCTCGAATAGATAAAAAATATCTGTTGATTATCGGTATCACTATCTGTGCATTAATGACAGGTGCATACTACCTATCGTCAGGTATTTGGATGATTCTTCTATTTCGAGTGATCCACGGATTCGGATTTGGTTTGGCAACAACATATTTTGCAACGATTGCCACTGAAAACATACCAAGAGATCGTCGGGGAGAAGGTATGGGCTATTTTGGCGTAGGGGAGACGGTCGCCATATCCATCGGTCCATTGATTGGAACAAGCCTGTTGTTTAGGTACGACTACCAGAGCCTGTTTATGGGAGGTATGTGCATTTTGCTGCTCGCTCTCCTGATGACGGTATTTGTATCCCGTAAGCCGAAAACAGGGGGTAGTAGCGAGTCCATGCAAACTCATGTCCCTTCGGTGAAATTGATTGAGAAGAAGGTACTTTTCCCTTCACTTCTCATTATGCTCGTTGGCATTGCAGCGGGTTCAATCATGTCCTTTGTGGCTTTATTCGCCGCCGAAAGAGGGTTCGAGAATATAGCCTGGTTTTTCTTCATCGTCGCCATCGCCAGCTTTGCTGTCCGACTGTTCTCTGGGAAAATGTTTGATCGATGGGGACCGGGATCCGTGTTGCTGCCTTCTGCCTTGTTTGCAATCGCAGGACTGCTGGTTCTGATTATCGCCCAAAGTGATGTGCAATTCCTGATTGCCGGCGCGTTATACGGCTTTGGCTTTGGTGCCATATTCCCGGCGATTCAGACTTGGTGTGTGAATCTTGTAGAAGAACATGAGCATGAAAATGCGATGGCTTCCTTCTTTAACTTCTTTGACCTCGGAATTGGTGGTGGTTCGTTGATTCTGGGCGTTGTAGCTTCTGCATTTTCCTATACGGTGGTGTATGCTATATCTATAGGCATTTTTGTGGTATATATCTTGTTATATTTGGTATACTCCCAAAAACAACAGAGATATACAGCTCACCAACTGGAGGTAGACATTGAGTAAAAAACGAATCAAGGAAATTGCCATTCAACATTTCAATCGTCTGGGTTACGAGGGGACCAAGATGGCGCAGATTGCCGAAGAGGCCGGCATTCGCAAGCAATCCCTGGCTTATCACTATTCATCCAAAAAAGCGTTATTGCTGGAGTTATATGAGGAAGTTGTGCAGGAGGAACAACAGTTTGTACGCCAATTTTTCAGTAAGTCTATTACCCAAACTCTAGATCAGCAGCTATATGCTTTTTTGCATGAACACAAAAATCGCTTTCTAACTCATCCGAACGTCGCTTTTATGTATATCCTGTCCTTTATCACACCACTGGAGGTGCATGATTTTGTACTGGCCCAGTATCGAACGTACCTCGGGACACTGAAGGAAGAGCTGGCAGCCGTATTTACCAGACATCCTGACATACGCCTGAGTCCGGAAGAAGCCACCATAGCCTTTGTCACCGTAATGGATGGATTGGATGTACAACTCGTGTATGAGACACGGCAATCCTATGAACAAGCTTTGGCAATTACTTGGAATGTCTTCTGGTCAGGCATCCAGCGCTAACCAATCGATTATGATTAGACTACACCAATAAGAGAGGGGTGCCCCGTCAGCCATGTTAATGACTTTTGGGACAGCCCCTCTATTTCTTTATTTCACAGTTAGGATCACACGTTGATAATGCTTCAACTGATGCTCTCCGTCGTCCTGTACTTCAGCAACGATATGAAGGGTATCGCCCGATTTGGCATCATCCGGAACAGTGAATTTCACCGTTTCGGTATCACTTCCCTGCAATTTTATCGTATCTACCTGCTCATCCTTGGCAAGTTCACGATGCAGTCCAAGCTGCAGATCACCCGCCATTTCAGGCTGAACTTTGTTCGGTTCTACTTTGGAATCCTCATAGGTGTCCGCTTCGAAATATCTCCACCACGTATAGGTCAGTTGATCTCCATCCGGGTCTGTGCCTTCCGCGTGAAGAGTAACTTCCTCCCCAGGACTTACACTTAGATCCAGCCCTTCCTTAATGGTTATGGATGGATTGTGGTTGGCACCTTCGTAAGTGTCTGCAATTGCCCAATCTGCACGTGCTGCAAAATCATCCTGGATATCGTCAAACCATCTCATCAGAGAATATTCGGCTTCGTACCGTTTGGTGTAGGGATCGTAATCAAGCACATTGTTTCTAAATAGCTTGTCGTTTACATCGCCAAAGCGTCCTCCCCAACCGCCGTAGGAAGGGTCTTCCATACTGCGCAGCCCATTATCGATCAGATAAAAGAAGGAAGGAGAATCACCCTCGGATATAAAATCGTACTTGTCATATTGCGGATTGTTCTTGAGATATTCAGCACTTCCCCGCTGTTCTTCGGCCAGTTCGCCTTCGATCATTTTGCCGTCACCCATCGACGCGTACATGTCCATTAGCTTGCCATGTCCGTTCAGGATATTCTTGACCATCCAGTCACCATGTAGCTTGCTGTTTACTTCTTCGGCATGCATCTTCCATGCATAGGCAAAATGCCAAAAGTTCGATTGATCGTTGAGAATCCGGATATCTGGCCAATTTTTCGCAATGTATTCGTTGTAGCTGTCATCCTGGTCCAAAATGATATACAGAACCAGTTTGTCGCTCACTTTTTTGCGAATCGTTTCCCACTCGGCCGTGTCTTTGTACTGTTCCTCAATTGATTTCAGCGCTCTGGCTGTGGTATTGGTGCCACCCCATGTCTGAACAATCAGGTCTCGGGAATCATTGTCAAGGAAAAGAGTTTCGAGAAATTCGGAACCTTCGGTTTCCTTCTCCATCTCCCCTTTATCGGAAATATTCCCGATCTTGGTCATCGCTCGAAGCTGTTCCGGCTCCGGGTAGCCCTCCGCATGTTTGGACAAGTTCGGATAGATCTCGCCATAGGCATCGATCATGTCGTACACCCACTGTGTACCTGTCCAGCGGAACGGTTTGATCCCTGCTTCCTCATCTCCTGCATAATGGTACACTGAGCTGGTCAGTACGATCCCGGCGAGGTCCATCTCATTGGAATACAAGAGGAACCGAATAACCGAGTTCATATCATCCACTTCACCGTCGGTTGTAATCACCGTTCTTCCTTTGGCAGCTTGGTCATTTGCAGGTTTCTGGGTTTCATTTTCGGTCTGCTCTGTCGCCGGATTTCGTGTGTCACTCGCAGTCTGTGGCGCTTTGGATGCACATCCACTAATCACCAGAATTAAACTAAGACAACCTGCGGCCAATCCTTTTAACCATGTTTTCTTGTTCATGATGCTCCCCTTTCTTCTGTACAGCGTGATGTAAGTGTTGGGATACGTACGTTCTCTGTTTTTCTATCGTTAATATGGACCGTAACATGCAAAAAAACCCGAACATCAATATGAATGGCACAAAGTCCACGCATAATGATACTCAGGTTTTGCCTGCCCGAAGCAGTAACAATCCTTATTTGAGTGAAAGTATATCATGTTCAACAAACAATGTAAACGTATTCAAATGTTTTTGATTCATCTTTGATATTGTATAATGCCTATAGCGAACAAAAGAATCAAACGAATTGGCATGATACTACATAATATTATCAGGAGGAATCAGCCATCATGCAACAACTGGATGCGGCCTTGAACCGTTTTGTAGAACAGCAGGATTTATATAATGAAGCTTATGGACTTTTCAAAAATCATGATCTGCGCCCTCGTGAACAACAATACCAGGTGGAAGTAGATACACGAATCACTCTTTCTCCAGAACTTGAGTATCTGTACAGTCACTATGAAATGGTAGATGGTCAAGCTGAAGGTACACTCAAAATGAAAAATGCCGCTGTTGAGATCGGTGATGCTGCACTGATCTTCTTTGTAGCACCTGAACATCTGCTTCGTCAGCAACTGGGTTTCCGATGGATTGGCATGAATGAACCCTATGAGGAGTCTCCTACTTGGCCAAAAAATCATATCGTCATCGCAAACTTTAACGATGATCCTTTAATTGTAGATGTGGAAGCACCGAACTCTCCCGTATATGTCGCTTTTACAGGTGGAGAACCAAACCGCGTTGCCGATTCGTTGTCTGACTTTTTCAATGCACTATCTATCCTGATTGAAGCGGCACGCACCTATGCCGGAGAATTGAAAGATGAAGAGACCTATGAGACCAAGCCAGAGGTTCTGGAGCAAGTGGAGCCTTTATTGCAGGATCTGTTGGGAGAAGAATATACTGCTCATCTCTTCGAGTATCTGTCATTTTGCTAAACCATTGAACTAGAGGAATTGGAGGGGCATCCCTATGATCTATGTGGCTTTGCTACGTGGCATTAATGTAGGCGGGAACAATAAAATTAATATGAAACAGCTGAAAGAAACGTTTGAACAAGCTGGCATGCTCGATGTCGTTACATACATCAACTCTGGCAATATAATTTTTGCCGATTATCAAGAAGAACGTGCCGATGCAAATAGGGAGATATCCCTTGTGCTGGAACAGGCCATCGCCGCCGACTTCGGCTTACAGATCAGGGTAATGGTGCGGAATATGGATGAGATCCAGAGAGTTATTGAAGCACTGCCAGAAGAATGGACTAATGATGACACGGCCAAAAGTGATGTAATGTTCCTCTGGGATGAGATCAATGAGCCCTCCGTGCTGGAGCAATTGCCCATTAAACCGGAAATCGGCACACTGATTTATGTTCCCGGAGCTATTTTGTATTCAGTCAGCAGAGAGGATGCTTCCAAAAGTGGCATGAACAAGCTTGTGGGTTCCAAAGTCTATGCTTATATGACCGTAAGAAACGTGAATACGTCACGTAAGATATACGCCCTGATGCGAGCAGCAGCAGAAAATTAACTCGGAAACAGCAAAATGAACATTCCATTATTCCCCGTCTGAATTGTATGAAAATAAAGCATGCAGAAACCATCCTTATGGATGTCTCCTGCATGCTTTTCACCATGTTTAAGAAACTATGCTTTTCTTTCGTATATTAGTTAATCTGAATTCGTCTGCGAGATTGATCATCCCCAGGACGTTTCGGAATCTCAAGCTTCAACACGCCGTCTTCCAATCTGGCCTTAATATTCTCCTCATCAATATGATCTACATAGAAACGCCGGATAAATTCGCCGGATCGGCGTTCCTGCCGAATGATCCGATTGCAGTCATCCTTCTGTTCGATCATGTCATGACGTTTGGCACGAATAATCAATTCTTTACCTTCAACTTGGATGTCTATATTCTCTTTGGCGATGCCCGGAAGCTCGGCTTCTACGCAATATTTGTCTTCTTCCTCACGAATGTCCGTACGAAATGGCTGGGAGCCAGTTCCAAAAGGGGAGAGGAATGAATTCTCAACCATGTCATTGAAGGATTTCAACATGTGTCCGAACGGGTCTTCATTTCGCTTACGAAACGGAATCAGATCAAACATGAAAATCAGCTCCTTTAGTGTGGTTGGTTTATTGGTGTTGCTTACATGGTTTATTATAATACCCGTGCAATTAAGGCTCAAAGTCCGTAATAGACGAAAAAAAACGATTTTCTTTCACCATGGTTCACTATTTTAAAATAGATCCTTTTTTCTTTTATTTTGACTTATTTTGACCTTCTGACTTTGTCTGACTATAACGAATGAATAGTGTCCAAGTATGATCATTGACGCGGATGCCATTTCAACCACTTCATCTGAATGAACTCCATGATCAACATCGCTGCTCTGATCGTTACCCTTTAAGCTGAAACCGATCCAGAAAACGCCGAATAATAAGATTGGAGGATTGATTCTCCCGCATGACCCAGCCAATTGAAATAACACGTTGTATGCTCTCAATTTCAATGATGGTAAAGTCATGATGTAGTACACTTCTGTCATGTGTAAAGGAGTATTCATGCCCAATCGTCACAGCATTTAATTGAGCAAGCGCAGCATTGACCACTTCAGAATTATTGGTTCGAAAAAGTACATCCACCTCGCCTACCCTTTGTGAAAGCTCCTTCATGAAATCATCCACCAGCTCGTCATTAAATAACACAAGCGTCTCATTCTTCAGCTCTTGCAAGGAGATTGATTTTTGGTCAGCCAACCGGTTCGTAAGATTCACGCACGCGCGCATGACTCCTTCATCAATCGGTACAAAGTGTAGGCCTGCCAGGTGCTGCTCCATATCATCTTGGTAAAGGGCAATCAGTCCGAGATCCACCTGTTTGTTACGGACATCTTTGATAATATTGCGTGCAGCACTCTCGGAAAGTTCAAATCTCAGATCAGGATATCGCTTCTTCATACTCGCGATGGTAGGTATAATACCGGGTACACCGCCGGGTATGGCTGACAATCGCAGTTCTCCACGGATGGACTCCCCAATATATTGGGCATCCTCTTTGATTGTTTGTACGATGTCCACGACGGATTTCATTTTATCCACAATCGGCTTGGCCTGCTCCAGCATAAACGCACCATTTCGAGAACGGCTGAACAAGGGCATGCCAAGCTCAGTCTCCAGACGTGTTATGGCCTGACTGATGGTGGATTGCGTTACTGACAGAGCCGAAGCAGCCAGTGTAATTGATTTTGTTTTTTCCACTTCAAGTACATATTGCATTTGTTCCAAATTCATAGACGACCTCTATTCTTCTATCATTAATTTTATTTAAGTTAACTACACTTTTGTTAAATATACATGAACCAAAAAATTAAGTATACTTTGAACAGAAGCTAAATGTAAGCGAAATCATATTATCTCACTTGACAAAGGAGCGCTATATATGAATACATTTGAGAACCGTTTTGCGGGTAAAGTAGCCATTGTTACAGGTGGAGCATCCGGTATCGGTTATGCCATTGCAAGACGACTTGTCCAAGAAGGGGCTTCTGTACTTGCCGCTGACCTGAATACGGAACGCTTGGAAGCCATCCAAGGTGAACTTGGGGAACGTTTTGTCGGAGTGAAAGCTAATGTGACCGTCGAAACAGATGTGGAGGAAATGGTCCAAGCCGCGGTTAAACAATTCGGAAAGCTGGATTTAGCCTTTAATGTGGCTGGTGCATCCCGGGCAGGTGTAATCACTGAACTATCCGAGAAGGACTGGGACTTTACCGTGGACCTGTGCATGAAGGGGGTCTTCCTAAGCATGAAACACGAAGCTATTGAGATGGCCAAACATGGTGGCGGAGCCATTGTGAACGTAGCTTCTCTCAACTCCCAGGTGCCTATGTATGCCGGATCGGCTTATGCTTCTGCCAAAGCTGGCGTCGAAATGCTTACGAAGAACGGAGCGCTTGAAATGGCTCGCAACGGTATCCGTGTGAATGCTATCCTTCCCGGCCTGATCGATACGCCGTTAACTGCGGAACTGCTCTCCAATGCAGACATTAAAGAAGCTTATATGGAACGCATCCCTATGAAACGGGCTGCACAACCAGAGGAAATGACAGGACCTGCCTTGTTCCTCGCGAGTGAGGATGCGGGTTATGTATCGGGTTCCAGTCTGATCGTGGATGGCGCGTGGGCGACTACCGGTTATCCGGACTTGAGCCGCTGGTTCTAACCCTTCAAAAGGTATAGCCCTCTCGTGTAGTGACCCATACTAACGCAAAGTAAAGCCTATTGGACAGAAATCATTCTGCCAATAGGCTTTTTGTTTTCATTGATATCTGGAAAACATCATTTTTACACAAATTGCAGACTTCTCTTACCTCTCCTTAACATAAGCTCTCTATACTGAAGCAGTTGTAACTACCATCACACACGAAACGATAAAGGGGATCTGGAAACATTGAAAAAGAGAACTCAATGGCTCACCATTCTGTCGATGACCGCCATTCTTAGCATAGGAGCAACCAGCTATACATCCATGATTCATGCCGCTGACGTAACTAAACCTAATAACGAACACGTTGTACTGCGTACAGCCATCCAAAATATGCAGGGTACGGTCACATGGAACGGTAGCAGTCGCAGTGTCGATATCCAGATCGCAGATACTAAAGTACAACTTCCTATAGGAACGCCCTCAGCTACTATCAACGGTGTAAAAACTCCTTTGGACAGTAAAAGTTACATCACCAAAGGTACAACGTATGTATCTCCCCAAACGCTTAAATTAATTACGGACCAACTAATCCTCAAACAAAATAAAACCGGTTTTGAACAGACCTCATCGTTTCAGATGCCCGGTGGCAAAGCAGAAATATCAGCCTCTACGCCAGATGGACAGCGCCTGCTCGTAACCGAAGCGGACAATGGCAGCATTTCCGTACTGGATATTGCTGACCTGAAAAACATCAACGTATTGAAAACAGTCAGTTTCCATGATCTCTCCTCCAAAGCTGAAGTTACCAGTGTAACGGTGTCCAAAGATGGCAAATACGGTCTGGCTGTTATTCGTACAGGGGATACGGACAGTGAAGCAAACAAAGGATTGCTTGCCATTGTGGATCTGACAACCTACAAAACTGTAAAAACATATGAACTCGGTATTGGTCCTGACTCGATTGCACTGTCACCTGACGGTCTGAATGCGGTGATCGCCATAGAGGACGAAGAACTGAATAAAGCTGCCGATGAAATTGACTATGCCAATACCAAACGTCCGGGTAGCATTATGGTTGTATCTTTTGCTGACGGAAATGTATTGGAGGGCGAAATCACCAACTTGCCAGTATCTCTGGACAATGTAGAAGGTGCCATCTATCCGCATGATCCACAACCGGAGTATGTTGCTATTAGCCCGGACAGCAAAACAGCAGCCATCACGTTACAGGAAAACAATGTTGTTGCCATCGTAGATTTGGAGACCAAAAAGATCAGCTCCATCTTCGCTCTCGGTACCACCTCACACCAAGCGGATCTGAAAGATGACGGGATTGTTCAGTTTAAAGAAACATTGACAGCTCGTTATGAACCGGATGGAATTGCTTTCTCGGCAGATGGTAAATACCTGCTGACAGCGAATGAAGGAGACTTGGGCAAGAATGAATTTGAGGATGGTGTAAAAGCGGGCGGACGCAATATTGCTGTGTGGGATCTGCAAGGCAAGCGGATGTACGATAGCCAGAATCTCATTGACGAGGCAACCGCTATGGTTGGCTTGTATCCAGATGATCGCAGTCCCAACAAAGGCAGTGAAGTAGAGAATCTCACTGTTGCTACTGTTGACGGAAAAACATACGCCGCCGTAGCTTCCGAACGAGCAGATACCATTCTGTTCTTCGATCTTGCTGATCCGGTCAATCCGGAATACCTGGGCCTGATCCCTACAGCAGGAGAGTCACCAGAAGGAATTCATCGTGTTAACGGCCGTAGCCTGTTTGTGAGTGCAGATGAAAGCACCGGAACACTTAGTTTTTTTGCCAAGAAATAGATCGAGTGCCCATGTCAGACAAAGAATGAAATGAATACTTCGTTTATATTGAGTAGGAAGGGGTGACGAACCCCTGTCCTCTCAAATATTCTCTGCTGGTCTAGCATTACCTACTGCTCACCTTTTTAAATAGGACAACAGCAACAAGGACAGCTATACTTACAGCGGCAAAGCCCACCCAATTCAAATATAGGACAGAGGTCTGACTTATAACAAACCCACCTAATCCAGATCCCAATGCAAAACCAAACTGGATAAACGATGTATTTACACTAAGGGCAATGTCCGGATTTCGAGGCGACAGCGTAACCAGATATAGTTGCTGGGCCGGGGAAATACTCCACGTTGCTAACATGAAAATCATCAATATCAAGATTAATACTACGGTATTGACTCCCGCTAGCGCAAATAACAGCAGGGTCGTCCCTTGTAACAAGAGGCCCAAAAAAATGGTGAATTTCGATCCCTTTGTATCTGCCAATTGGCCCCCCAATTTCGAACCAACAAAGCTGCAAACCCCCGCCAGAAAGAGTACTCCGCTTATTTCCGTCATAGAGAGAGAAGATGTCATCTGCAAAAACGGCGTAATATACGTGAACAGTGCAGCGTATCCTCCAATATAAAATAACGTAACAACTAAAGCCATCAGAATAGTTGGATTTTTAAGAATAGAAAGCTGCATGCTGAGTGTAATCTTTTCTTCTTCTTTGATTGCTGGAATCTTTTTATAGATAACAAGTAATGGAAACAGAATTAATGCACCCACGAATACAAACAGAACTCTCCATCCGAACATCTCACTAAAAAATGTACCCAGAGGAACACCAAGCACTAGCGAACTACTAAGCCCCATTAGAATGATGCCGATAGCATTACCTCTCTTTTCCTTCTCAACAAGTCTTGTAGCTATGGCCATAGCTACAACGGTAGCAATTCCTCCGCTAGTGCCTTGAATAATTCGTATCCATATTACCGTTTCATAAGTAAGATCTGCAAACATAAGTCCGTTGCTGGCAATAAACACACCAAGCGTGGTCAGCAGCAACTTCTTACGATCCATATTTATCGTGAGTGTAATCAAAACAGGAGCGATAATCGCCGCTGCAAGGGCAAATACTGTCACCAGTAATCCAGCTTCAGAAGTGGTTACTCCCAGGTCCACAGCGATTATTTCAATGACTCCTGTAATAATATATTCAATCGTCCCGATCAGAAAAACAGCCAGTGCCAGGACGTAGATGATTCCTTTATTTCTCATTTGACTCTACTCCACCTTTTTCAATGATCTATTCTGTATGGGTATCTGTATTTCGATGAATTGGGCATCTTGTGCTGGGGATAACGGTAAATAGAGTTCTCTGCCCAATTCGTTTTCCTTGATCTGATAGTTATTGCTCTCTATCCATTTCGCCAAATGAGCACAGGCGGCAACATCAAACTCGGAACTCGAATGAAAAGCCATGGCGGCCATCATCGGTTCAGGAGGAAGAGTCCTCAGCTGAAATGGATCTGGAGATACTTGCATCTCACCCGTTAAGAAGTATCCGACTTCAAACTCAAACTCATCCTCTTTTCCTTCGATATCTTTCCATAAAACAACCTGAGGTCCTTGGATGAGCTGGCGAATTTTCGTTGTTATTAACAGATCGAATTGACGAAATAACGCTGGAATGTCATCTTCTCTGCCAATGGCTTTTTGAAACAGAAATGATTGAGCAGGTTCAGCTTTGATGCGGATCTCTTGGCCTGTTTCGATTTGTCCCTCTTTTTCGATAAGATGCATGCGTTCCTCAATCCTGGCGAGTTTGGCTTGTTCCGTATCTATAATCTGCTGGATTTCACTTCTTTTCAGCTTAAACATGCCTTGAATATTCTCGAGCGTAATATCTTCCTGAAGGAGCTGAGTGATCTGGGGCAATGTAAAACCTAACTCCTTATACATCAAAATTCGGTTAAGCTCAAAAAGCTGATCTGCGGCATAGTATCGATATCCTGTATTGTGATCTACCTTTCTCGGCTTGAGTATGCCGATCTGGTCGTAATAACGCAGTGTTTTCAAGGAAACCTTGCTTAATCTGGAAAACGCACTGATTTTGAACAAAACATCATCTCCAATCCATAACATAATCCGAGTATACAGCTTCCAGTGTAGGGTAAAGTCAAGCGTATTTCTAACACATATTAATAAATCACAACAAAAAGAGGACATGAGATTATCTCCTGCCCTCTTCCTCATCATATTATGCTATATCGCATTGGATTTCATTATTCCCAGAAGAAACGGCCCGCGAACACTTTTTCCGTCAACAGTTTGTATGTTTCTTCAGGCAATTCTTTTTTCATTTTCGCCATAACGGCGTCTTTGCCTTGATTATATTGTGTGGACATGCCAATCTCTGGCGTTGTGTTGCTTGCATCCAGACGCATGATCGGGGCTTGAGCATCTTTCGTCCAAGGTGTCCACGCCGCCAGTTCAGGGGATCCGCCCGTACCTGGATTGCCTGTGTACAGGAACTGTTTCAGGTATGCTGCCATCGCGGTGGACAACTCATCACGTCCTGGTTTGTTCGTCTCGCTAAAGTACCCCTCAGGGAAATAAGCAGCAATGCCGTCCGCGTGTCCCGTATAGAAGTCCATATCCGCACCATGAGGTGCGCCAAGTAATGTGAGCAGACGCTCAGAGATGACGCCAGCTTGTGTGCCCCATGCAAAACGATACGCATATACCGGCGGCTGACCTGCTTCACTCGTCAATTGTTCCGCTACACGCTCTGCATTAAAGCCTGCATAAGCTTCGCTACCATATTTCAGAGCAGCCGCATATTGCTCCGCCTTGGTTTTATCGGTAAACAGGGTGCCATCCGCAATGGATGGAGCGAAGTTCGGATCACCGAAGGCAAATCCGGAGAACTCCGTTTCCAGGCTGCCCAGCAATACAGGAACTTTCGTGTAATTACCGCTCTGGATGGCGTCAAAACCTTCTTTTGGTATCACGGTGCCGTCCTGGAACAGATGCGGGAATGGTTCCATACGAATCGCGGTTGCACCAAACGCTGTGACCAGCTTGTCCGCAGGCAGTGCACGCAGGTAGCTCTCAAGTTCTGCCGGAGTTTGCTTGCTTATCCACGTTTTTGCCTCTTCTGCATTAGCCGCTTTCCCTTCTTGTACGAGCAGCTTCACGAGTACATCCTCGGATTTTTGCTCGCCTTCTTCCGGGGCAGCTGTCGTCAATCCTCCGCTGAAAGCAACTGCTTTTTGATACAGTCCTTTGCCAAGTGGAGAGATCAGGGTTGCCAGCACATCGCGTGCACCAGCAGATTGTCCGGCTAATGTAACATTTCCTGTATCTCCGCCAAACCCTTCGATATTATCCTGTACCCACTCCAGTGCACGGAATGCGTCAAGCAGACCATAGTTACCGGAGTCATCCAGGGCATTGCCGGTTTTCAGCGCTGCATTCTCGAAGAATCCAAGGGCTCCCAGACGGTAGTTCACCGAGATGATGATACTGTTGGTGCTACGTGCAAGCTGTTCACCTTGAAAATCTTTGCCTGATCCGGTCATATTCCCACCGCCGTGCAGGAATACCATCACCGGAAGTTTGGAACTGGTTGTGTCAGGACGCCAGATATTGAGATACAACGAATCCTCGCTGCCTACCGTATTTTTACCGGAGATCTGCAAGCTGTTCGCAGCAAATTCCTTAGCCGATCTGGTTCCTGTCCATGCCTCCGGTTCTTGTGGGGCTTTCCAGCGCAGTTCACCTACCGGAGGTGCCGCATAAGGAACACCGAGCCAGCCGAGTGTGCCATATTGCTCATAGGTTCTGCCATCAATCGCACCATACTTGGTCTGTTGCACCGTTTGTGGTTTGAATGCTCCAGCTTCCTTATGTTTTAACCAACTTTGCTCCAAGGTCCCACTGCCATTTTTGAGTTGCACTTGCAAAGCCTGTGCGGTTGCCTCCGCCATCAGGCGATTGGTAAGTTCACTCGCACCCTTCCCTTGAAGTGCATTGATTCCTTTACCAGTTGCATAAGTGGAAGCCGCTCCCTGCTCATAATCCGTACCCGCTTCATATCCAAGTACCTTCAGCAGCATTCCGGCATAACCTTCCGCTGTAACTGGTGCATTAGGTTCAAACTTTTCCGTTCCTGTTACGATCTCAGCCACATATGGATGCTGCTTCAAATAACCAACAACCGGTTGCAATACTTTGCCTGCCTGAGCGGCATCGTCATACGTTTCCGTCCCCTGATAAGCGAGTGCTTCTTTCTCAAGTCCAGACAAACGCAGGTAAAGTACTGCCGCCTGAATCCGTGTAGCTTTTTTGTTCAGATATGCCGCATTAACACCTTGGCCATTACCACGAATAAGCTCGGATTGGATCAGCCTGTCCATCGCTGCTGAAGTAGAAGATGCTGTATTGCCTGCTGCATATGCCGGTATACCGGCGACACATAATCCCAAAATTGTTGCTACGGCGATCGAACGTTTAATCGTTTTCATGTTATAAATCTCCTCGCTGTCTAATAGTGTGTGGGATTTCAGAAAAATTAAATCTACTGCGCTCCTTTCTGCTCGAAATATCTGCTCCGGCGCTTGCGGCCATGCCATCAGGCATTTTTTTATATAAAAAAACCTGAACCGAAGGCAAACAGACATCGCTTTAGCGTGGTCTACTGCCCTCAATTCAGGTTTTGCCTGCAATCAGTAACAACCCTGAGGAATGAGGCTCATTCCATATGAAAATGTAAACGCAATCAATCGTTTGATGAACAAAGAACCAACGAATGAACTGACACAGGTATTGCCCTTAACGGTTACAATCCTGTTGTTATGGTGATGTTAGCACAGAATGTAAGCGTTCGCAATATATTTTTATAAAATCGTCCTCATAAGGATTACTGACAGGGTAACATTAGAAAAACTCATTCTCAACTCTTCATCCGAAGCCAGTACCTCTTCATTTCGGGGTGATGATGTGCAGATCCGAACTTGATCGCTCGTTATTAATCGTAAATTTTACATATAGTTAACCCATTTCATACGTTATTTTAGCAATTGTTGTATACACTTGGTTTGGGATACCAACTATACATATTTTCTAGGAGGATGCATTCATGTTAAACCGTTTTAATGTCCGTGCAGCCAAAATGATGCTCGCGGTGACAACAATTGTTACGGCTACACTCGGAGGAAGCAGTGCAGCGTGGGCTGTGGAAAACAATACCTCAACGACATCTGCATCACCGATTAAAAATGTGATTATTCTCATTCCCGACGGCATGGCTAACGACGCCACTGCTCTGGCTCGTTGGTATAAGGGCTCGTCCCTGACGCTGGACTCCATGGCAAGCGGCATGGTTCGTACACACTCCGCTGATGCCCCGATTGCGGACTCGGCTCCAGCAGGAACCGCTTTTGCCACAGGGTATAAATCTCATACCGGATTTGTTGGTGTACTGCCGGACAAGGCTACAATGCCTGGACAGAAGGCTATTGCACCTGGAGACGCAAGAAAACCGGTCGCTTCTGTACTCGAAGCTTCGAAACTCGCCGGTAAAGCGACCGGGATTATAGCCACATCCGAGATTATGCACGCCACACCAGCGGACTTCTCCGCTCATTACCCTGACCGTAAAAACTATGATGCACTCAGTAAACAACAAGTCTACAATGGCATGGATGTTGTGTTGGGTGGAGGCAGCAAATACCTTGAGCCTGCGGGACGCAAAGACGGCGAGAATCTGGTTTCGTCCATCAAAGCACTGGGTTACGATTACGTCACTACACCGGATACAATGAAAGCATCCGATTCGAACAAGCTGTGGGGTATGTTCGCGCCAGCGGGCATGGCTTATAATATGGACCGTGATCCTGCGAAGCAGCCAAGTCTTGCTGAGATGACATCCAAAGCCATTGAGGTTCTGTCCAAAGACGAAGACGGCTTCTTCCTGATGGTTGAGGGCAGCAAAGTGGACTGGGCAGCTCATGCCAATGATCCGATTGGTATTATCAGTGATGTGCTGGCATTTGATGATGCCGTAAAAGTAGCCATGGATTTTGCCAAAGCCGATGGAGAAACTGCTGTTGTGGCTGTTACGGACCATGGTAATGGTGGACTCACGATTGGTAACAACGCAACTAGCGGCACGTACGATAAAGAGCCGTTGTCCACATTTATCGGACCTTTGAAAAAAGCCAAGCTGACAGGTGAGGGTGTTGAAGCGAAGCTGAATGCCAAGCGTACGAACATCAAAGCAGTGATGAAACAATACTATGGCATTACCGATCTGACTTCCGAAGAAATTGCAACCATTAAAGCGGCCGAACCAGGTAGCCTTAACTATGCAATTGGCCCAATGATCAGCAAACGTGCAGGGATCGGTTGGACAACTGGTGGGCATACAGGTGGAGATGTCGTGTTGTACACCTATGCTCCGAACAATGATCGTCCATTCGGTGTGATCGACAACACGGATGTCGCTAAATATATGGCTCGTGTATTGGATCTGGATCTCGACAGCGTGAGCAAACAATTGTTTGTACCTGCTAAGCAGGCATTTACAGCCAAAGGCGCGACGTACAAGCTGGACCTGACCGACGCCAAAAATCCGAAGATCCTGGTTACCAAAGGCAACACCAAACTGGAACTGCAAATCTACAAAAATATTGCACTGGTGAACGGCAAAAAGACAGCCTTGGAAGGTGTCATTGTTTACAACGGTGTAGAAGCCTTTGTTCCACAAATGGCTGTTGATCTGATTCAATAATGCGTTAGAACTTATAGAGCGACTGGAGATTACTTCCCTTAGCTGCCGAATATTTCGGCAGCTATTTTTTTGTTTTCTAATCAGCAGTAGGTCCCCGTTCCGGCTTATCGTATAATGGACGTAATGTTGAGAAATAGGATATAAAAGGAGAGATTCACCCATGTTGATCAAATTAAACTGGATTACGTTGAGGGTCAGTAATTTGGAAGCTTCGCTCGGGTTCTATCACGACATGCTCGGACTTCCCATTCAGCGCAGATTCGAGAGCCGTGGACGGCAGATTGCCATGCTGGGCATGGAGAATGAAGCCAAGCTGGAACTAATTGAGGGCAGTGAATCCATTCTTAAACCAGAGGCCGGCGTGTCGATCGGATATGAGGTGAACTCGCTGGATGAAGCCATGGAACGACTGACAGAACTGAATATTCCGATTGTACGTGGCCCCATCCAGCCCAATCCGCATCTACGGTTTATTTACATTACAGATCCAGATGGCTTCGAGGTGCAACTCGCAGAGCATGTCTAATTAGGCGAGTGTGAAATGAGTGTGCGTATGTCTGTTTACAGCTTCATGCGGCGCATCAGCGGCACACCTATGCGATTCAACAACCGATCAAGCAGCAGCCAGCACCAGCGTCTGCCCCATGGAAGATGACGCTCATACACAGCCGAATACTCGAAATCTGCCACAGCACCACGATTGCGCTTGAACTGCGCCGCCCCGGCGCTCTCATGTAAAAGATGGCCGTTCTCGCGAGCCTGTCCGATCAGACAAGCCGACAACATGCGGTATAGTCCGACGGACTGAGACACCGCCGTGTCGTAACCAAACAGCGGCGTTGTCATGATTCCATTACGGCAGAAATAACCCATCACCGCATCCAAGCGTCCCTCCTTTCGCAGTCCATAGATCCTGAGTGTTCCTGATGCCATCGCAGCAGCAATGAAACGCTCTGTAAATTGCGGATTGTGATAGGAGTATTTTTCAAGGTATAACAGCTTGTACAACTCCGCGATTCGCGGAATATCGGCATCCGTCATATCTGTTGCGGATACGCATTCGTATCCATACTTGGCCAATAATTCGAAATCCCGCTTCAACAGCCAGCGCGATTTCGAGTTGCCAAAATTCGGATCATGCGCTCCGTACAGATAGATCTGTCGGCTCGGAATCAGTCGACACCCCGCTTCTGTTAGCTTCGTCATCAGATCAGGATGAAGTCCCGGACACAAGGAGCGAAATACAATGACATGCTCAGGGTATCGATCTTGAACCGCTGCAAGCAAACATTCTGCCTGTTCACCAGACATGGCTGGATACAGATTGGTGGACAACAACCAGTTGTTCACATGTACGACTTTGTTAATCTGCGATTGCTTCATTCCCCAACCGATTAGACTGAGCAGCGCAGAAAGACTTTTTTCCAACACGGGCTTCTGCAACATGGTCAATTCCTGCTTGGCGTAACTCACATAATGCGTATATGGCGAACAGACATAAGCATTATCATACTCTGTATCATTCACCGTCAGTGGAAGTACGAGATCGTCGATTCGGGCGAGCAGCACTGTGGTCTCCACGTTCGACATAAAGCGCCGGGACCCTTGCTGCATTATGGGTTCCAGATAATTTCTGGCATATCTGCCGTCCTCCGTATCGGGCCAGTCCATGTCTTTGAACGAATGCTGATCATAAAGACGCACGCGTTCAGCTGAATTATCATTCCTATGCTCATATGTACGGTCATCGTAGGCCAAGCTGTCTTTCATTTCTGTATTCTTCAACCTTTTACTCCCCCATGGGTAACATCTTCTCTTTAACGACCACTTACAGCTTCAGTGCTATCCTCTCCGGGATAATTGCTCTGCAAGCTGACGATACGCCGGTCCGTCTTCCCTCTCGTTAACTTCATCTTCATCCATCTCCATCCAATAGTCCGCATCCAACAGTTCTGCCATATCCAGTCGCGTAATGTCTGCACATTGGGGATGTTCGCATGCCGCAATCATCGGCTCAGGGCTGTCGTCCCAGTTGTATCCATTCACGATAGCATGCAGGATTATAGCTGAATCCAGTGTACGGATTACGGCAGCTGCCTTGTCTGGAGACTCCTCGTACAAAATTTCATCTACAATGTTTTGCTCCGCCGGAGTCAGGTTCAGTCTGACTGCACCTTTGGTGTTTAGCAGCATATCGGCTATATCCGGATTACGTCTAGCTGCGTTCCAGGCACTGGCCTGAATTCCAAGGGGAGCGTCCAGTTCGACGCCATGTTCAAGCAATAGCTGAATGGCTTCAATCTGCTTGAACTTCACGGCTTTTTTCAGCGCGGTATCCCCAAGCTTGTCCTCTACTTCCAAGTCCGGACCAGATTCCAGAAGACACCGGATCGCTTCAGTCGGCATACGATTTGTCAAAAAGAGCATCAGCGGTGTACGCCCACGATTATCCTGTTCGTTGATATCCAATACACCGACGGCTGCTCTGACTTGTTCCACATCTTTGGATTTGCTAATCTCCACCCAATTCATAGTTCGTTTTCCTCCATCCTCTTCATACTCTACACAACACTGTATAGGAAAAAAATGTCGGCATCAAGATATACTCCAGACGAAAAGAGCCCGTCCAGTACGCAATATACGCACCGACAGGCCCTCCACTATTAATGATTAACGTTTATTCTCAACGGAAGAAGCCTGATGATCCGAGACCAATTCATTCAGGTCCACAATGAGTTGCTCCAGTTCTCCGAAGCTCTCCACCATCTTCTGTGTCAGGTTGCGCTGTTCTTCCATGCTCGCCAGAATCTCTTCTGTCGCTGCACTGGATTGCTCTGTTACACTCGAAATCTCGGAAACTTCATTCACTACTCTGGTGGAGGATTCCTTCATTGTAGCCGAACTAATCTCAATATCTGTCGCTTGATTTAACACATGCTGAGAGTTGCTGTTGATCGTACGGAACACTTCATCTGCCGTTTGCACACTGTCTCTTCCTTGTTGTAACGATAGACGAATACGTTCGAATCGATCTGTCAGTGCCTGCGTCTGTCCTTTTAATCGCGACAAAATGGTTGAAATATCACTCGCGGATTGACCAGAGCTCTCAGCCAGCTTGCGCACTTCCTCGGATACAACGGCAAACCCGCGTCCATGCTCCCCTGCACGAGCTGCTTCAATGGCTGCATTGAGCGCGAGCAGGTTCGTCTGACTTGCGATATCCGATATGCTGTTCAGCATAAGCGTCATGGATTCACTTTCCTCGTTGAACTTTTGCATGTCATTTGCCGTTGTATTGATCGTGTCATATAGCTCTTGCATCTGGATGTTCAGCTGGTCCATCTGTACGCTTCCTGTTTGCGTGCTTGTTGCCATGCTAGCTGATAACTCTTTCATCTGCTGGGAATACAACGCAACATCCTTAATATGCTGGTCCGATACAGATAAGGATTCCGAAATTTCAGCCACACTGGTCGCCTGGAACTCCACACCCTTGGCAACCTCACTGAATCCAAGGGTCACTTCATGGGTAATGGAACCTGTTGAATCCACCTTTTGCTTCAATTGATCCGTATACCGAGACAAACCTTCGACGGATTCCTTCACACGCTCCAGCATGGTTTCCACCCTTTGTTTGGCCTGTTCAACCTCACTCTGGCGTACTTCACTTTCATGAAAGAGCCTTTGATTCAGCTGTGAGACCAGCATTAAAATGGCTCCTGTGAGAGCAAATAACCCCACATTGACAATATTACCTATGAGTTCAACAGAATCAACGGTATTCATAACAAATAACTGAAGAACACTGTTGACTAGTAGGACCGAAAATCCAACCACAAAAAATTTCTTGTTAGGAAATAAAAGCAGAACTGCCGTTATAACCAAACTTAACGCAAAGTTGACCGTTCCCCAACCAACATAAACTCCACATATGGTCAGCAATACGGTAATCAACCATGGAATGAGATAAATATGTTTCTTTTTCGCATTAGCGTATGTAATCCAAGCTACAAAGATTATAGCTACTCCATTGGAAACAAATAACTTCGGCATGATAAAAGCCAGGACCATGCCAATCGCAACGATAATCCACAGAATGATACTGATTAATTTGTTCCTTTTCCAAATAATTTCGTCCATACGATCCATGCATACCCCGTCCTTTTATGTAGGTTAAATATGAGTTGTAGGGCCTTACTGTACACATCTAGTAGTCTTTGGTCCTGCTTGTGCGCAAATCGCAAATACGCAGCGTCTTAGAATAGTACATATTAACTTCATAAATGTGAAATCAGCGCTACTTTATGTATATCGGTATTCAACATTAAAAATGAATATGAATTATAAAATGATAAATAGACATATCATTTTACATACAAAACAAAGCCTGTCTTATACGTTATGGCGTACAAGACAGGCTTTGTTGGCATAGTGCGAATGTAAGGGCAAATTATTATTTGCCGAATACCAGTGTCGTATTGGATGAGCCTGCATACTTGGTGACGAACTCACGCGCGTAGCTGGCACTCTCTACCTGATAACTGTAATTGGAGCTTGGTCTCCAGTTCGTTTTAGGTGAAGTTGGGCTATTAAGTGCTGGTGTACTACCCGAATCCGTAAACTCACCTTTTCCTTTGTCATCCAGGATGCCGCCCTTTTCAGCGCCCGCACCGAAGTAGTTGTTTTCGGAATATATCCGTGCCTTTTCACCAATGGTGATAGCCTGATTAAAGTTGTTGGCATAGTTGTTTTTGAGATGGAAGTAACCGTATCTTAGAAGTCCGGGACCACGTACAAACAAGTTTTCGAAGTAATTATTGGACATCGTCACATGAGGTACTCCATTGTAACTGCTGTTACCATCATTCGGGTGACCGAGGATGACGCCATACTTATGGTTCGCAAATTTGGAATTGCTAATCGTAATATAGTCGGCGCGATCACCAATATACAGAAGTTTGTCCAGATCACTACCGCCAGAGCTGTAGCTGTGACCCGCAAACGTCACATGATCGATCCAGTAATTGGAGCCTGAAGTGATATACATCTGGATATCATCATTGGCATTAATATTTGCTGAATGTTGGAAGGTCAGATTCTGAAAAATCACATTGCTTGAACTGCTTGTCGATCTGAAATGAATATTCGTTAATGTATGTTTGTCAAAGGAACCTACGAGTGTCTTGTTCGCTCCGAATTCAACCTTTTGTAACGTAGAGGAAGAAATATTCTGTTCAACGACGACAATCTTGGCTGTAGCGCCCGCCATATGTGTTCTCAGGTCATTGAGATTACTAACGTAAACCACCTGACCATTCTTGCCACCTGTCGTGGCTGACTTGGATACGCCATTTTCATTCTTGGCACTGCCTGCAAAACCGGTCAACCCGTTCGTACCCGTGTTCGGATAACTGGCTGCGCCAAAGGTAGAAGGAGCCGTTGAGATCGTTAACAACAATAGAGTTACAGCGAGTAAAAGCATCGAAAATTTATTCAAAATTTCACCATCCTTTATAATATTATCCTCAAAGACAAGTCGATTATATCGTGTAACTTTGGTTGTGACAATACAAAAACTGCAAAAAGACAACAAATATCACTTTTATGCAACAGCAGATCAGATATCGTGAAAAAACAAAAAAAATGAGATCAAGCCACGACTATTGCCATGACCTCATCTCACCAATACGATCCTATCTTATTTAATTTTGATCCCCAGTTCATCCTTCTTAGCTTCTTGTAAGTCATCATAGACCTTACCTGGTTTGCCATGAAGTTTTAAAATCATTGACTCTGGATTATCCAGAAAATTGCTGCTGAAAGAATACATCATTCCATCTTCCGTTCCGCTCCCACCTACCCTGGATAACTTGGTCTGCTTCCCATTACGGGAGGTCGAAATGATCTCGATAGGCAGAACGATCTCGTTGAGCGATAACCTCGTTTTGTAATCAATCTCTTGATCAGGTGCATGGGCAAATTTGACCCGAGTTACTAGCGGAGATACCTCCACCTCCGACAACAAGACCTCATAGCCTCCAAGAGTAAAAGTCCGATTAACCTTGATGATTTCCGTTTTGGGGATAGAAAACTTGGGATCCAGAGGGAAAGAAACATTCATCTTTTTGGAAAATTTATATTTTCGTTCTTTCTCCCCGTTGTCTGCATAATTCACCACATCTGGTACAACTGAGGACAACTGGAATTGTAGATTCACTTGCTCAGGCAATGGTTTGTCTCGATCTCGATCAATTGTATTTCGGCCATACACCTTATGCTTATTCTTCGAAAAATACACACCGCCTGAGCTACCGTTGTCAAGCAAGTTGCCTGTTGATGCGTCCGTCATCTTCATATTGACAGTCGAATACATTTCCTGTGAACCATCCGTTTGGGCAGTATACAATACCGTTATTTGATTCTCATCCGCCATAACTGCATTCACCGTAAACGTATATATGCCCGATGTAATCGTCTGATCTACAAATTGCACGTATCCATTATTAATCGCGGATGTTATCGTCGTTTTTTCCATATCGGTTGCCAGCTCGCGAAAGGGTTCAAGTACCCCCCAATTGGCTATAGGCTCAGTATATGTTGCCTGTTCTTGCCCGTAACTCCCAAGCGGGCCCACAAGAAACCAACCTGCAGCCAGAACCGTGACCAGCACTCCCGTAATCCATTTGATACGAACGCTCCTACCTGATCGTCTGGTTCTGGCCTTCGCGAGACCACGTTGAATTGCCGCAGTTGTGTCCGCCGGATTCCAGTGCTGTTTCGCTCTTTTCACCTGATATGCATCTGCAAGAAGTGCTTTCTCCTCCGGGTTAGTGGTCATGCCAATCCCTCCTGTTCTTCATCAACTTGCGCAACTGCTGGAGTCCCTTGTGCTGCCAGGTCTTGATTGTACCCTCTGGTTTGCCAAGGATGGAGGCGATATCCGCCAGTGTCATGTCGTTATAATATTTCAGCAATAATACATGGCGATATTTCGGTTTCACCTTTTGCAAAAGAGATTCCATCGCGATTCGATTATCATCAACGCTGATCATCCAAGAGGCTGGAATGCTGCTCTCTATGTCTTCCTTTGCCAAAGGTGTCGACCGCTTACGGCGTCTCTGTTCATCGATGCAGATATAGATCAGAATCCGAATGATCCACGACTTGAACGCCTTCTCATTGTTCAGCGTACGACGTTTGATCCAAGCCCGGCACGTCATCTCCTGCACAGCTTCCAGTGCATCTTGCCGATTACGCAGGTAACTGTAGGCAATGGACATGAGCGTATCTTGATGTTCCATAATGGATTGCACAAATACCGTCTCATCTTCGGTCTGTACATAAATCCTCTGGTTCAGCTCTGCTTTTGTTTCCACCCCGCAGCCCTCCTTCTCTCTCTTTCTTTGATATAAGACGGGTGAGTGAAGTAAACGGTTTTTACTATTTACTCGTCAAAAAAGCCCCACCATCATCATGAGGGAGCTTGATTGTTTAGCCATAGGATCACTCCTGTTCATGCAATTTCACTACTAATCAGAGTTCAAACCAGGTTAAACCGCCATCAACCTGCCTGGTTTCTAGCTCCATCTGCTGCATCCAGCTCCGGCCCTCTTCACCCCAGATATGAAACAAACAGTAGATATACGAATCCCCGTCCGCAACCTCTTCCAACCCGGATGCCTCTTCTATCCACACTTCAAGGGCTGTAGGCCAGGACGGATCTTCACGTTTCAACACAAAGCCGTTGACTTGGTGTTCCAAACTATACACTTCAGTAAATGTTAATGCACTTGCCAGATGCTTCACAACTTCGGGTAAAATCGCAGGTTCTGTTGTTCTAATCCCATATTCCCAGCCCATATGTACAACCTCCTTCAGACTTCGTTCGCTCCAGATTGTTGCTTTTGTTCGTGCATTTCCTGGATCGAACGATCCAACCACAACTCATACCAGTCCAGAAAATGCAGCCGATTCGTATTGCCCCAATACTGATCAGGATAGATTCCATTTCGGTTAGCCCGGTCATCCACCCAGATTTCTCCGTAGGAAGCTCCGTTAACGATCAGATTCATGGAAATGCCACACCCAAAATCACTGATGCGCAGCATGCCTGCAGACCATTTCGGATCAAAATATTCATGTTCCAACGCTTCCCATTCCTCTTCTTCCTTGCTGTCATCAAACCAATCATAGTTCCAGTTCCATGCTTCCGTGAATTGAAAAGGGTCCGAGATCGCATTCAGCTCATCATCATAACCAAGCACAGCGTATACACCATCATCCGGGTTCTCCAGACCATAATAAGGTCCTGCACCACTCGTACCCATATGAAGAAGCCATACCTTATAGTCCTCTGGCAACTCAATTCGCCATTTCTGTTCAAATTGAGCAATATCCTTCTGCGTCCACACAGATGCCATTTCATATTCATGGCTCTCTGCTCCGAACAGGTCCAGATGCGAGTCCAGACTTCGGAGATTGATTAACTTTTCACGCATACGTTCCAGTTGTACATTGTACATCATCTACCGCTCCTCCTTCGCGACGCTACTACGTTTGATTTACCGCGTACCCCCGGTGCTGCAACTCATCCAGTGCGGCTGCCACATCTCGTTCAGGACACAACCGCTTAATCAGGCTGGCAGTCACCGTCTTTCCTTCATATACTTCCGCTACGGCTTCCAATGGCACATCATGCATATCGTAGTACCCTTTGGCCCAATCAACATAATCTTCCGCGTTCTTATTCATATATCCTAACAAAAATTCTGCGCCACCTCTGGCGTCCGCTTTCTCTTCTTCGGCCATCGCCATCTGAATCCAGTTACCAACCTTCCATGACAAGTCGTTCCCTTCCTGCCATAGACAAAAGGTTACATCCTCCAGATCCAATATCTCCTCCTGATCCCTTAGAACAGCCATTAACGTCGCCGGCACTTCATCGTACATGCCTGGATAGATCTCACCATCCTCACGAGCGTGCGGACTTAAAGGTGACTCATGATCAAATCCCTTGATCAACGTGCCTGAGTTCGTAAACAAGACATGCAGATGATCACCTGCGCCGTTATTGATGCTCCCCCATGCCACACCTGGCTGAAATTCATTTTCGAATTGATGAACTCGTAGCCATTCTTCTTCCGAAAAGATGATATCCAGTGCGGCGAGTATTCTCATCCGTTTACGCAGGGCATCTGTACTCATCATCGTTGTCTCGTTCCAATTCTGCACAGGTATCCCTCCTGTTCACATATGTACACTATATCCGGATTAATTCATTCAGCGAGTTATTTCCCTGCATACTTGGTTTCATGACAATCGCGATCCGACTGACTTCTCTGGAGATGATACACGCATAGTTCCCTGGCTTTAATTGAAGCAGGACCCCTTCACACGTTTCATCCGGCTCCAGTTCACCGCCAGTAACATCATCTGCCGCTCCCAGATAGACGTGCCCAGACGGAACTTGCAGATGATATACCTTTTCCCGTTCCGCTACATCATCTGAATCTGACTCTACCTCTGCATCCTCCAGGCTCCACTCCACCTCATATACTCCGTCCGCACCCAGATTCAGGAACAGACAATGACCTTCATTCACCTCAGCCAGCTCATCTTCCGGAATGGACCACCAGTCCGAAGTATCCTCTACACGATGCTTTAGCGCTGCCAGATCATACAGGCACAATGTTGCCGTATCGGTAACCATTTGAAATGTCCCTCTCATATTCTCCCGTCCTTTCGGTCTGAATCAGATCTGACCCCAGAAATATATTCCATCATTATATCAAGCCTGATGCACGTGGAAAAGGAACCCATGAACCATCTCTACTCGCGCAACTCTTCATTTCTCGCTCCAAACGGTCGATATAAGCATAACTGACTTTTTTGAACTTGATGGAGGAAGCCATGTCAATAAACAATAGAAAAGAACCCTTTCGCTACACTTTGAAGGAACCGATCAGTTTTGAGATCTATATTCTCAGCATCAACGGAGTCAATGCACCACCGAAACCCATTCAGGCTGAGTTATGTGATATCAGTCGGTCCGGCTGTCAGCTGTCATTTCCGCTGTCTCTTCCTGTAGAGAACAACGATATCCGGATCGGAATGAATATGCTGCTCTTTGAAGACCCTTTATACATGGAAGGCACTCTCCGCTGGGGTCAAGAAAAAAATACATCATGGCACTATGGTGTTCAGCTCGAAATGCAGGACGGGAACCAAGATCGTCTCTCCAGAGAGATGAGAATGCTTGCAGGACAAGGTAAAATAATCGTGAAATAGAGAGTGGCCATATAGCTCTGTAATCAAAAAAAAAACAAAAAAAGCAGCCCAATCAAGCTGGACTGTCTCAAGATAAAACTTATTATGCCGCTTTGCTAACGGTCACGGGTTGTTCCATTTTGGACCAATTGACGGTTTTTTCAAGAACGAGTGAGACCACTACACCAATGACGAGACCGTTGCTTATGATCGGAACGAGGTACATGGGCAAGGTTTGAAAGGCTTCAGCAGGAATATTCATTACAGCAACTCCTGTGAGAACCGGCAATGCTACACGATAGATCGTCTTAGAATTAAATGTCGTCCCTTCAAGCGTTCTGAGTGCCGTACCGAACATTTGAAGATACGCCACGAATAGAACCGCGCTGCCAACGCTTGGTGGTATTTGTGCAAAGAAGGCTGTGACAGAAGGTGTAAGACCTATTATACATAACAACCCCGCTCCAATAACAAAGGCAGCACAACGCAGAATACGCGTACTCTCCAGGAAGCCGATCGATGACGCAAATAAACCAAATGGCAGCACACCTACACAGGCTGACAACATCGAGAATAGACCTGTTAACGCGTAAGAGCGTCGGTACTGATGGCTTGTTGTCTCTGTCTGATATAGTTTCTCTACCGTACTTAATGTGGTGATTGAATTCGTCATATTCACCAACCCCACGAAAAATGCAGTAATAACAATGCCTGGTTCCCATCTAGGTGCTCCCCACGGAAACAGGGTGAGACCTGCCGAAGTCTGATTCGGCTGTCCACCATGTTGTCCAGGAAACAATAAACTATAGGCGATCCAGCCTGCCACAATTCCAATCAGGATCGCATAGTTTCCCAGCTTCCCCTTACCCTTTAATTGAATCCAGGCGACCAGAAATGCAATGACAACGGAAAGCGCGGCAACCGGCAAATCAAAGCGGCCAAACTCCGTATATCCAATCATGCCTTTGAAAAAATTCATGGTTAATTGAATCGTCATTAGAAACAACATGGCACTCTTCACCATGGGCGTGAACAGCTTTTGCAGCACTTGCGCTGCCCCCAGCCAACCCAAAATCATCATTGTGAGTCCTGCTAACAGAAAACCAGCAGCCAATCCACCACCAATACGTTCCAGACTCATACCGGCCGATGAAGCAGATACCGTTAAACTTAGCGTTAATCCCCACCATAATCCTGACGGACCATCCATAACCGCATATCGATGACCGAATACGGCTTGAAAAATACATACTGCTCCAGTAAGTATGAATGCGTTCTGCATCGAGGCTGCGATTGCATCCGGGGACAGATGAAAATTATGTCCAATGGATAGCGGAACAACAACAGTATTGGTGAACAGGAAGAAAAACCACTGTATACCTGCCAAAATCAGTGAAGATACGTCCTTCATATTCTTTTGTAAAAAATGCTCTTGATGTCTGTTCATTCGTTTGGAATATCCTTTCACTGTTCTGTATCATAAATGTATAAGTCTCTTCAGGCTTGGGTTAATAGTAGTTCCATCTCGACATACCGATGCCGGCTCGCATGTGCAAGCGGTGTAATCCCGTCCCGATCCGCGATCTTTGGATCTGCACCATATTGTAAAAGCAAGGCAACAATCTGCTGGTGACGCGGCCCACCATCTCCCAAAATGACCGCTTCCAGCAAGGCTGTCCACCCCAGGTTGTTGATATGGTTCACATCCACATCACTGCGTGTCAGCAGAAGCTCCACAATGTCCACATGGCCCCGATCCGCTGCAGGGATAAGGGCTGTGCCGCCAAAACGATTTGTTAACCTCGTATCTGCACCTGCTGTAATCGCCAATTCGACCATGTCATACATCCCCTCGGCACTCGCGTATAACAGCAGGTTGTCCAATCGTGCATCCCGAAGATTAATGTCGGCTCCGGCGTCCACTAACATCCTTGCCGTGTCTGTCTTGTTACCGTGCACCGCTGCCAGCAGTGGTGTCCGCCCCAATGCATCCCGTTCGTTCAACCGGTTACCCTGTTGTGTGATAAATCGAATGACCTCATCGGTATGGCCCGCTTGAGCAGCATCATGTATTGTTCTAACCACGTTGTTTTATCCTCCAATTCAAGGTCTTTCTCATACAGTAATATTCATATAGAAACCAAACCCTGTTAGTCAGGTATGCAAATCTAATGTATGGTAACATAAGATCGTAGTATATTAAAAATACATGTTTTGTTGCCTTTCCATACGAATTACATATACATTGCAGGCGAAGGAGAACAACCACTTGGATATCAAACAATGTCGCTATTTCATTGCCATTGCTGAGGAGAAACAGATTACAGCAGCAGCCCGAAGACTTCACATGGCTCAGCCACCCTTAAGTCAGCAGCTTAAATTGATGGAGGAAGAGCTTGGCGTAATTTTGTTTGAACGCAAAGGGCGTATGATGGAACTAACACAGGCGGGTCGCAGCTTCTATGATTATGCGGTTACCTTGACCAAATATATGGAGGAAGCTGTAATGGAGATGCAAAGTTTCCGTCACGGCATACGGGGCAAACTCGCCATCGGCATCAATACCATATCGGATCGTCTGATCCCGCAAGCCCTACAGCAGTTTCGTACCACCCATCCACAGGTTACCTATAAAATTCAACAAAATGAATCGGCGCAATTATGCCGATTGCTGGAGGATGGCAAAGTTGAACTCGCCTGTGTACGCATGCCTGTCCAGACTGAACGTTATGAGGTGCTGCATCTGCCACAGGAGCCCCTTTTCTATATTTCTTCAACACCGCTCAATAGTCCGACAGAGATGGGATCAGGAGTGGAGATGGAGACTTATTTCAAGCAGCTTACAGGTATCCCTCTACTGCTTCCAAGTACAGAAGGACTTGGTATGTTCGAGCTAATTTTGGACAAATTCCGTGAGCATCAAGTTACGCCAACCATCATGGGTGAGTGCTCAGACATTAATATGTTACTGGAGCTGGTCCGACTCGGCTTCGCCAGTTCCATCGTGCCTCATACGGTACTGCAGTTATACCAAGAGCACCCTTTCCACGTATACCGAATTCAGGATCAGCATTCAACTGTCGGCTCGGCGCTGGTCTGGCTTCAGAACCGTTATCTGTCCAAGCCTGCACAACACTTTGTGCAATTGGTACAGGGTATGCTTCCTGTGGTGTAAAAGGCTATAAGCCAAAAAAACAGCAGCTCTACCGGATTACATCCATTCCGGTGAAGCTGCTGTTTTAATCGTATAATTAAGCTTTAGCTGTGAACAGCAAGTCTTTTTCTTTGATCGTCGTGCGACCAGCAGACTCAATGGACTCATACTGATGCATGTTTGTAATAATAACAGGTGTAATCGTGGTGTAACCAGCTTTTTCGATCTGTTCCCGGTCGAACTCCATCAATACATCACCTACGGTAACCTTCGCACCTGCTTGAACTTTAGGAGAGAAGAATTGACCTTTCAGCTTCACGGTATCAATTCCGATATGAATCAACATCTCTGCGCCAGTATCACTTACCAGACCAATGGCATGTCCACTCTTCGATAATGAGAATACTGTACCATTGATTGGAGATACCACACGTCCTTCAGATGGTTGAATCGCGAATCCTTTACCCATAATCTCTTCAGAGAATGCAGGGTCCGGCACTTCGCTCAGCGGTTTAACTTCACCTGTGATCGGGCTGAATACTTGCTCATCTTGTGCTTTTGCTTCTTCAGTTACAGCAGCAGAAGTTGTTGCTGCTGGTGTTGCCGGCTCAGCTGCTGGTGCAGCCACTGGCTCCGATGCATTTTCTTCTTGGAATCCAAGAATGTACGTCAGAAATGCGGCAGCGACGATGGCAATCAAACCACCAGCCAGAGCGTAGAGCAGTGTACTAATTGCCGGGCTGATGAATGCTGCCACACTCGGCAGACCTGCAAGTCCTGTGATAACGTACGATTTAACATTGAAGATACCCATGAATCCACCGGCAACCGCTCCCCCGATAAGGGCTGCAATAAACGGTTTTTTGAACTTCATGTTGATACCATACATCGCTGGTTCTGTAATCCCCATGATAGCCGTAAGACCTGTGGAATATGCAAGGGATTTGGTTTTTCCATTTCTCGATCTGAGACCTACACCAAATGCTGCACCACCTTGTGCCAAGTTAGCCGCAAACATCAATGGGATGATAAAGTCGTAACCCAGTGTTGTCATTGATCCAACAACGATTGGCAGCAACGCATAGTGCATACCTGTGATAATCAACAGTGACATCGTACCACCAATCAAGATACTTGCGAAGATGGACATGTTATCGAACAACCATGAAATACCACCAGACAAACCATTACCAAGAACCGTACCCAATGGACCTACTGTCATCAACGTCAGTGGAACCATAATCAACAGGGTAACCGTTGGAACAACCAAAAGTTTCAATGAAGCATGTGTTACACGATCAACGGCTTTCTCTACATATGAAGCAATCCAAACTGCTAGAACAATCGGAATAACTGTAGAAGAATACGTTGCCGCTATAACTGTAATCCCCATAAAGGATGAGTTGTGACCATCCGCCAGCAGTGCTGTAATGGTCGGATGCATAATCCCTGCTGCGAGCGCTGCGGCAATATACATATTGCTACCCAGTTTACGTGCAGCACTGATTGCCAGAATGATCGGCAGGAAGTAGAATGCACCGTCACCAATCGCCGACAAAATGATATAGGTTGAACTAGTGTCGGACAACCACCCAAGTGCGACAAAGATGGCCACGATACCTTTGATCATACCTGCACCCGTAATTGCAGGCAGGATTGGTGTAAACATACCTGAGATGAAGTCGAACAGCGCACTTATTGGATTTCTCTTTTTCTTCTCCCCAGTTGAAGCGCTTGAGGTTGCATTATCTGTGGTTGGGGATTTGGACATGTTGCCAACGAGTGCGTTATACACGATAGGTACATCGTTACCGATGATAACCTGGAACTGTCCACCGTTCTCCATCACGCCCATAACGCCTGGTGTATTTTTCAGCGTCGCTTTGTCCGCTTTTTGGTTGTCATTCAGGTTAAATCTGAGTCTTGTCATACAGTGTGTGACTTGATCGATATTCTCTTCGCCACCAACAAGCTTCAAAATATCCTTGGACAATTGTTGTTTATCCATTGTGTTTTGCTCCTTTTATGTGTAATGAAGGTTAAAAAAAAACCTAAACACTGAATAATGACAAAGCAGAAAAGCTTATCATTATTCAACGTTTAGGTTTTGCCTTTTTAGCAGTAACAATCCCAATTTTATTCAATTGATTGTTCATTTCTGACAACGCGTTCAATATGAATGGTCAGATACAGTATTTCTTCCTTGGACAACACCCGATTATAGATCTTCCGGGTATAGTCACTTATCCTTACTGCACAGGCATGTGCTTCCGGATACTGCTTGCTTACCAAGTCATGAAGCGGATTATCTTCTTCTTTATCTTCAATCGCCATTCCTTGCAACACACGTTGTGCAAAGAACTTCAGATGAGTTAAAAATCGATAATAACTCAACGAATCTTCATCAAGCTCGATCACAAAACTACGTCTTACGATATTAAGAATGTCCTTAACGATGTTTGTAATACTGATCGTTTCCCTCATCTCACCGTTCATCTGGGCATTGACCAGATGCATTGCAATGAATGCGCATTCGTCTTCGGGAAGCAGGACACCTAACGTTTCCTCAATAATCTGTAGCGCCTTGAGTCCAATGGCATATTCCTTCCGATACATGCGCTTGATCTCCCAGAACAGTGCGTTACGGATCTGCAATCCTTGACGATGTCGGTCAATGGCAAAATGAATATGATCCGTCAGTGAAATGTAGATGCTCTCATGCAGCTTCTCACCTAACACCGTCTCGGCATAACGGATAATTTCATCCGAGCACTCGACATATTCAACCGGGATATCAGACAGAAGTGTTTTAAGTTTCTGTGATACTTCCTTACTTTCAAGCGAGAATATTTTTTCGACGAGACTCTCGTCTATCGATTCACCAGTATGCTTTTTGAAGGCAATTCCACGTCCCATAACAACCAGTTCGTTTCCTCCCGGATCAATTACGGTAACTACGTTGTTGTTCAGCACCTTCTCAATTTTCATTTCTTCACATCACCTTGCACCGTCAAAGTAGTAAAAGGCAAAACCAAAGCAGGTCACGAAACATGCCCGCCTCTGGTTTTGCCTGATTGAACAGTAACAATCCAGTATTCATTAGCCTTAGGCCCATCTTACCATATAATTATCCATATGACAATGTTTTTGTGAAAGCGGTTAATGTGCGTTAATGTGACATAAGAAGGTGCTTGTAGAACTATGCTTATAGAACTAGCATTTACTCGTTGTTGTTCTTAAGACTTGCGCCATTGGTACTAATAACTTCCTTGTACCAGTGGAATGATTTTTTCTTGTAACGATCCAATGTTCCTGAACCATCATTGTTGCGGTCTACATAGATGAAACCATAACGTTTCTTCATCTCTGCTGTTGAAGCGCTCACCAGGTCAATACAACCCCATGACGTATAACCCATCACTTCTACGCCATCCTCAAGCGCTTCGCCCACTTGTACCAAGTGGTCGTTCAAGTATTGGATACGGTAATCATCGTTCACCGTTTTATTGCCATTTTCGTCTGTGATCAGTTCATCCACTGCACCTAGCCCATTCTCGACAATAAACAATGGTTTCTGATAGCGGTCCCAGTATTTGTTCAAGGTTACGCGCAGTCCTTGCGGATCGATCTGCCAGCCCCACTCACTCGCTTTGAGATAAGGGTTTTGTACACCTGCGAACAGGTTTCCTTTTCCTTCGATACGTTTCTCAGGATCACCAGTCTCACAGATACTTACATAATAACTGAACGAGATAAAGTCTACAGTATGCTTCAGAATTTCAGCATCGCCGTCTTCAAACTTAATATTGATATTATTCGCTTTGAAATAACGATTAATGTATTTCGGATAGTAACCACGTGCATGGATATCAGCAAAGATATCATTGCGCTGTTCAGCATGCATCGCTGCAACCACATCATCCGGATTCGGAGTCAACGGATACGTAGGCATGCTCAGTACCATACAGCCGATTTTGGCTTCTGGCATAATTTCATGACCCAGCTTAACAGCCAAGGCACTGGCTACCAGTTCATGATGGATCGCTTGGTACAGATCCTGCTTGGACAGTTCTGCTTTTGGCGTATAGATTCCGCCGCTCATGAATGGCTCTTCCAGAATGGAGTTGATTTCGTTAAACGTCAGCCAGTATTTAACTTTGCCTTTGAAACGGTTAAACAGCACTGTTACATAGCGCTCGTAGAAATCGATCATTTTACGGTTAACCCAGCCATCATACGTTTTGGACAGATGCAGCGGTGTCTCATAGTGAGAGATCGTTACGAGCGGTTCAATGCCGTATTTGTGACACTCATCGAACAGGTCATCATAGAATTGCAGACCTTTCTCGTTTGGCTCCAATTCATCACCTTTAGGGAAGATACGGGACCAGGCGATAGATGTACGGAACACTTTGAAGCCCATTTCAGCAAACAGTTTAACATCCTCTTTGTAACGGTTGTAGAAATCGATACCGATCAGTTTCAGGTTATCTTCTGTAGGTGCTTCTGTTCTAGGTGTTGTAATCCCGTGTGGCATTACATCTTGAACAGACAGACCTTTGCCATCTGTATTATAAGCTCCTTCAAGTTGGTTGGCTGCTACAGCGCCGCCCCATAGGAAATCCTTCGGAAATGGTGTTGTCATGTCAATCATTCCTCTCTAATTAACGGTATTTTCATTCTTTGTTTAAATGCATTACTCTATCCTTTGCCGACATGAAAAAGCGGACAATCTCCAACTAAAAGGGCCATCAGGAAATTAGATTCCTTCCATGCCAACTTTTGTGTTAGGTTTTGCCCGCTGTTTATGCGGTAACAATCCTTGTAACGAGAGAATTACAGCTGCTCACCATTGCTGGAGATTACATTTTTGTACCAGTCGAACGAATCTTTTTTGGAGCGTTTGAGTGTTCCGTTTCCTTCGTCATCCAGATCCACGTAAATGAATCCATAACGTTTGGACATTTCGGAAGTGGACATGCTCACCAGGTCAATCGGACCCCATGCTGTGAATCCAATCAGATCCACGCCATCTTTGATGGCTTCTTTCATTTGTTCGATGTGTTTTTTCAGGTAATCCACACGATAGGAGTCATGGATCGAACCATCTTCTTCAACTTTATCATAGGCACCCAAACCATTTTCCACGATGAACAATGGTTTCTGGTAACGATCCCAGAAGTTGTTCAGGGTTACGCGCAGACCGATCGGATCGATTTCCCAGCCCCAGTCGGACGCTTCCAGATAAGGATTTTTCACGCCACCAGTCAGGTTGCCGGATGTCTCTGCTTCGTTGGCAGAAGCCGATTTGGTCACGGACATGTAGTAACTGAAGGAGATGAAGTCAACTGTATTGTTCAGCAAGATCTCATCATCGCCTGCTTCTTTTTGAATGACAATGTTATTCTCTTCAAAATAACGAGCCATGTAGTTCGGGTACTTACCGCGAGCATGCATGTCTGTGAAGAAGAGGTTGATCTGATTCTCATGTTGAGCCAGACGAACATCTACCGGATTACATGTTGCTGCATAAGTTTCCATACGCGCAAGCATACAACCCACTTGGGAACCAGGGATAATCTCGTGTGCAAGCTTCGTTACCAATGCGCTTGCTACAAATTGATGATGCAGCGCTTGATATGTTGTTTGCAACTTGTTGTCCACTTTATCGATCAGAATGCCGCCGCCAGTGTACGGGCTGAACAGCATAACGTTAATTTCATTAAACGTCAGCCAGTATTTCACTTTATTTTTATAACGGTTGAACACCGTCTCTGCGTAACGAACGTAGTGCTGGATTACTTCACGACCAGCCCAGCCGTTATATTTTTGTGTCAAGCCAAGCGGTGTCTCATAGTGAGACAATGTAACGAGTGGCTCAATGCCATATTTCAATAATTCGTCGAATACTTCATCGTAGAATTTCAGACCTGCTTCATTTGGCTCTTGATCATAACCGTTCGGGAAAATACGTGCCCAGTGAATGGACAAACGGAATACTTTGAAGCCCATTTCAGCGAATAATGCAATATCTTCTCTAAAGTGATGATAAAAATCGATACCAAAACGTTTCGGGAAACGTTCTTCAATTTTGCCGGAGAGGATCTCTTCAATTCGGGAAGAGGAAATTTCCATGGCATGTCCGCCTGTACGCTTCTCTTTGGGAACATGAGCGATCATGTCCGCTGTGGAGAGGCCCTTGCCGTCCTTATCGAATGCACCCTCCAATTGATTGGCAGCTGTAGCGCCGCCCCATAGGAAGTTTTCGGGGAATCCTTTTTTTGCCGTGGTCATGAACAACAACCTCTTTTCGAAATTTATTTTGGTTTTTCCAGGTAACGAACTGTAATGAAGAGCAGAAAACAAGAAAAACCTAAACTCAAGGTAAAATAGCACCAAAAAAAAGGGGCCTTCATTTCACCATCAGTTTAGGTTTTGCCTGTCTTCACAGTTACAATCCATCAAAAGATGTTATTGCATATTCTGTTGTGTTTGCTCTTGTAATGTAAGCGTAACATATCTATTTTGCAAAATCAACTTCACTAGATCATATGATCGTTCGCCACAATCTCACCATCGGAAAAATTAACGCGGCATACGCAAAATGGCTGCCCTTAATGCCTGCGCTCCTTCCTCCGTTTTCAGGTAAGTAGCAGGACTTTGGTCCTCTAGAGCCGGGATATCTTTCTCTATCCATTCAAAAGCGTATTCCCCCATTTCACACAAAAGCACCCGACTTATATCCTCGGGAATCCCTTGTAATCGGGCACGTTCTACCCACGCAGGGTCCAGCTTTTGTCCAAGTTCTTCAAACAGTTCGAAAAATGAGTCCCAGTTTGCCTGATTAAACACACTTAAATACATATCTTTCATACTCATGTAACTTCACTCCCCATATCGCCATTTGTAACCCTCTGGTCCTATATCACACAATTCATCCTTAAGCCGCTTGAAACCACTTCTGTAACAGGTAGACTTAATTTTAAATGTTTTTCGGGGGAAAGAACAGTCAAGGAGGATTCAAAAATGACTCAAGAAGAAAATACATCGGGTTGGGATGCGATTGACAAAGCTATCGAAGAACTGTACGGGGAACAGGAACCGAAACATTATGGCACCTCCATTCCTTATATGCTCGGAGGTCCCGATCCACTTGATGGCATTAGCGTTTATGCGGTCAACTCACCTATGCCTCACTGGCATTTTGTCACATATGGTTTCTCTGAATTATATGAAAAAGAGATGCAGGATGCATCCAAGAGCGGGTATGGTTTTGAGCTCACCTTTCGGCTTACACGCAGTGAAGAGGAGACTGACCCGCCAGCTTGGGCGCTGAATCTGCTACAGAATGTAGGACGTTACGTGTTCAACAGCGGAAATATCTTTCAGCCAGGAGATTACATGGACGCCAATGGTCCCATCTGTCTGGAATCTGATACTTTGCTGACTGCTCTCTCGTTTATTGAAGATCCGGACCTACCTGCGATCTCTACGCCTAATGGTTCAGTGCAATTTATTCAGATGGTTGGCATTACAGGTCGGGAACTGGAAATGATTCAAAGCTGGAATGCTCGTGGATTCCTGTCTGCCTCCTCCATGTTCATGCCCAAATATGTGACGGATCTGATGAGAAATTCGTACGCAGATATTCCTTCGGTTATACAAGCGGTCGAGCATGGAATCGAACAGGACGGGTCCAGCACAGCGTTTTTATTCATACAACAACTGGGTTGGGAGTCCCCTCGCAAAAAATTGCTACAAAAAACAGTTCCGGCCAAACTCCAGCTTGGGGCCAAACAAGCCGTATTAGTTGGCACCATCCTTCGTAGCCGGATCTCGAAAGGTGTATCTCTGTCCTTGATCGGACCTGATACTAATATCCTGTTCGAAGCCGGAGAGGCTCCTGCAGTGCTGGAATCAGATAAACAAGTTACCCTGGCGGTGAACACACAAATTGTTGAGGAGCTGGCTCAGAACCTTCGCCCGGTTGAAGGAACATTCGAGATACCTTCATTGGATGATATGCTCGTTCAGATCGTTAGAACAGAAATCAAGGATCAGGAAGGACACGTCATTCAAACGATTGGATGAGAACTGTGCAGCAAGGAGGAAAACACATGTCTGCCATTACAATTGCCACACGACACGAAGAGTCCCATTGTTGCTCGCTTGCAGCAGGAACGGCTCCATTTGATTATTTACCGAAATCCGGTCTGGATAAGCTTCGTAAAATCAATCATTTCCTAATTCATGCCTTCCAGAATAGCATCTCGGTTATCCAGGAGAATTTAACAAGCACTTATCTTTTTCTACTGACAGACACCAATGGTGTGCTCCTCTCTATGAATTACAGTTCAGATCTTAAAGATGCAGTAGAACATTCCCCCATTCGTCCGGGCATGATCTTCACTGCACAGAGCTGCGGAGTCAACGCCATTTCTGTAACGATGGACAGCAATGAACCTGTGCTTCTGATGCCCGAGCAGCATGAAAGCCCCTATTTTCAAAGCTGGCATTGTTACGCTGCCCCTCTGTCCATGGGATCGCAGCATTTCGGTTATCTGGATGTGTCCACCATTAACGCGGATATGCAAGGTGAGCTCATTGCTATTGCCAAGTTGATTCCCGCATATATGCAGAACAGTTACCAAAGTCAAAAGGCTGCTAAACCTTTTGATAAACCAGCGGTCGAGTTCACCAAGCGTCAGTTAACCATTCTGGAAATGATAGCGGAAGGCCTCACCGTAAAAGCCATTGCTTTACAATTGAAAATCAAGGAATGCACTGTGAATCATCATAAAAAAGTGATTTTCAACAAATTAGGTGTGCAATCCAGCACGGAAGCTGTTTCAATTGCCAGCCGATTGTCTTATTTATAAAGGACCCCTATAGATTCCTATAGGTAGTAAATGGGAACGTTTGTGCTACAATTTAGAAAACAAGCAAGATGTAGAGAGAGAAAACACACACACATTTCAGGAGGGTAATATGACAATTCCAAAGAAAGCTTCTTTATTCGCAATGCTCATGATGATTATGCTGGTTGCAGCCGCTTGCGGTGACAAGGCAGATAACACAGCCGCAACAAAAGAGCCTGCCGCAACCGAAACAACGACTGGTACTGATACTGAGACAGCGAATACAGAAGAAACAGAAGAAACAGAGAACACTGAACCTGCAAGCGAAGAGTCCAAGGAAACGGATAATTCTCTAGACGTTGAGCTGGGGACTACACAAAAAGGCTCTTATACCAACGACTATTTCGGCGTATCTCTGAAATTCCCGGAAGCTTGGGAGTTCCAGGATGCTGCGGGTATGAATGAACTGACAAGCGCATCATCCGAAGCGATTGCTGGTGATGATGAAACGAAGAAAAAACAAATTGAACTGTCTCAAACCAAAACATTGAATCTGCTTATGGCTTCACAGTATCCATTGGACGGAGGTCAAGTTGGTCCTTCCGCTATGGCCATTGCTGAGAAAGTAAGCTTGTTGCAAGGCATTCGTACAGGTAAAGACTACTTGGAAGCAACCAAAAAATTCATGGTGGATAGCCAGTTCCCTTACGATTACAAGGAAATGACAACGGAAACCATTGGTGGTAAAGAGATGGATCTGATGCAAATCACGATGGATCCAGGTGACGGTTCAACCATTACTCAAGATTACTATAGTACAATTATTGAAGGATATGCTTTCAACTTCATCTTCACTTACATGGATGATAAGACCAAAGCCGAGATTGATACCATCAAGAAATCAGTTCAATTCAAATAATCGCTTTCGATGACTGCTATTATACGAAGCTCATATAACACAACCCCGATAACGATCTGTGGAGATCATCGTCGGGGTTCTTTTGTATGTGAAAAAGACTATATGTTGCATTTACTAACTAGATATTGCGACCCAATGTCCATCCTTGACTTCTACCCATCTGGAATGTTCCAGATTATAACGGTCCTCTACTTCAACATTTTCTCTAGCGGTTTCTTTGACAACATGTCTCTTTTTCTTCGCTTCTACCTCCGGATCAGGCACAGGAATAGCAGACAGCAATGCCTTGGTGTAGGCGTGTTGCGGGTTGGAATACAGTTCTTCGCTCTCAGCCAGCTCCACAATTTTCCCGTTATACATCACAGCCACCCGATCACTGATATGTTTAACCATGGACAAGTCATGCGCGATGAAAAGATACGTCAATCCGAGTCGCTGCTGCAACTCTTCAAGCAATTGTACGATCTGAGCCTGTATCGACACATCCAGTGCAGACAATGGTTCGTCGCATACGATGAATTCCGGCTCCACAGCCAGAGCTCTTGCAATGCCGATCCGCTGTCTCTGTCCACCCGAGAATTCATGTGGATAACGCTGTGCATGGGTGGGATCGAGACCCACCATCTCCAACAATTCCTCCACCCGCTTCTCCCGCTGAGCGGCGGTACCTGCAAGCTGATGAATATCAAGGGCTTCTCCAATGATATCCATAATTCTCATTTTAGGATTCAGAGATGCATAGGGGTCCTGGAAAATAATCTGCATATGTCTGCGCATTGTCTTCATCTCAGAAGCTGACAAGCGATTGAGCGGGACTCCTTTAAACAGTACATCCCCACCTGTTGGCTCATGCAATCGAAGAATCGCACGCCCCGTAGTCGATTTACCACTGCCGGATTCTCCCACAACGCCGAGTGTCTCTCCTTGCCGAATATGGAAACTGATATCATTCACAGCCTTTAAGGTGTTGCCTTTGCCCAGATTAAAATGTTGTTTGAGCGATTTTACCTCTAGCAACGGCTGATCATCTTCCATATCTCTCGGGACCAGTGATACAAGTTTGGGCTTTTTCTTCTGATCCAGACGTGGTAATGCATTCAGCAGCCTGATTGTATACGGGTGTTTGGGATTAGCAAAAATCTCTGTCGTCGTCCCGGTCTCCACAATCTGTCCTTCTTTCATCACAACAACCCGATCACACATGCCTGCTACTACGCCCAAATCATGGGTGATCAGAATAATAGATGTCCCAAGTTGCTCTTGCATATCTTTCATCAAATTCAAAATCTGTGCCTGAATGGTAACGTCCAGTGCGGTTGTCGGTTCATCGGCAATGAGTAATTCAGGACGACAAGCGAGTGCAATACCGATCATAACCCGCTGACGCATGCCTCCAGAGAATTCGTGAGGATACTGGTTGTAGCGTATTTCGCTGCGAGTTATCCCCACACGCTCCATCATGGCAATCGCTTGTTTCTTGGCTTCCCTTTTGGACACCTTCTGGTGTTTGATCAGACTCTCAGAGATCTGTTTGCCGACTTTAATCGTCGGATTAAGAGAACTCATTGGGTCCTGAAAGATCATGCCAATATCACGTCCACGGATGCTCTCCATCTCTTTCTGAGTTTTATTCGCCAAATCAACCCCTTTGAACAGAATCTCTCCATTCTTCATCTGTGAAGGTGGCGATGCAAGCAGCCTCATAATGGAACGTGCGGTTACACTCTTTCCACTGCCCGATTCTCCTACAATACCCAGCGTCTCGCCTTTTCGCACTTCAAAACTTACTTCTCGCACTGCCTGAAACTCACTCTCACCGGAGTGAAAAGAGACAGATAGATCATTAACTTTCAGTAAGGGTTCCATCATATCACCAGCTCTCATCCGTTTTTTCACATACCCATATGTATACAATTATTACCTTGACAATTGTTTAGACCCTAAATAATATATACTATATCAATCGGAATAATGCAATTTAAACCTGAATGAAAGGAGGTACGTTTGGTTTGAATTTTGCAGAAGGCAGCAGAATCTCGCGGTTGGTAGACAATTTAAGCTTTATTTATGGCAAAATGCTGCTTCATCCTTCCTACCGATATGTTCTGTTCATTCTTGGATTACCGATCACTCTGGTCGTGTTTCTGATATGGCGTTCCACTCAAAAAAATGACGGCTGGGTAGCTGCCAGGCAGGCAGCTGAGCAAGAATTACTCGCTTCTTCCTACCGGAACAAGCTGAAGTTGGAAGTGGAAGAACAACTGCATCGCAAATATCGTTTTTTCCAGCAGCAGGTCAGTGAGGGAGAATTCAAGCGTCAGACCGAGGACTGGTTGGAAGATAGTGTTCAAACGGCATTGAAGGAGCGGACATCCCGCATACTTCAGGAACAGGGAAGTCAACGTCTTACAATGGCCGATACGTTCCACTCACTGATCGGTAAACCATGGTTTTTCGCGATATCCATTATTCCAGGCTGTCTGATGTATAGCATTCTGTTTTTGTATGGTAATCCTTATCTAAAGTACATATTTGAAAGAATACTGATGACGGTATTTGTCATTCTGGGCGTAGCTACACTCGTATTTACGATTTTGTATCTGTCTCCGTTCAACCCGGCAGCTAACATTCTGGGAGAGACAGCGACGAAGGAACAGATTGCAGCATTCAATCAGGTGTATGGCTTGGACCAGCCTTATCTTACACAGCTCTGGAACAATATCAAGGGAGTCGCCTTCTTCGATCTTGGCAAGTCTTTTGCAGGAAATGAAGACGTAACCGCAACAATTGCAAGGAAGTTTCCCATTACCTTGACGCTGGCGGTCATCTCTCTGCTGTTAGCACTCGTCATTGCATTGCCCATTGGTATCATCTCTGCAATTAAGCCTAATTCGTGGTTTGACTACACCTTCATGTTTATTGCTCTGATTGGTTTATCGATCCCGAATTTCTGGCAAGGACTTATTTTCATTCTGAATTTTTCGATCAAAATGCAGTGGCTTCCCGCCACCTTCAACCCGCAGAATTGGCTATCGATCATTATGCCAACCATTGTGCTGGGTACGGGACTCACGGCTGCGGTGGCTCGGATGACCCGTTCTTCTACACTGGAAGTCATTCATGAAGACTATGTCATGACCGCCCGTGCCAAGGGATTAAGCGAACGCCAAGTCATGCTGAAACATGCAGTACGTAATGCATTGATTCCCATTGTAACTGTCGTTGGACTTCAGTTTGGGGCCATGTTGGGCGGGGCAGCAGTGACGGAGAAAGTGTTCAATATCAGCGGTCTCGGCAGTTACATTGTGGATAAACAATTCATTCCCGATATTCCGAGTATCATGGGCGGAGTAATATACACTGCCATTACGATCTCCATTATTAATGTAGCAGTCGATCTGCTCTACGCTTTCATTGATCCAAGAGTGCGCTCCAAGATGAAACAATATTAAAGTGTGTGTTGAACTACCTCTTAAAGCAGGTGTACTATGACAAACTCGTCTTTAACACAAGAAATGCGTTTCCGGCTTAAGTCTTCTCGCGAATACAGTCAGGCGAGCTTCGCCTGGGTCACGTCCCTTCTCTTGACTGCATTGTTGCTGTTCAACAGTTACGACTGGAGCGGGCAGAAGTTTAAACCATTTCTGCTAACGATCCTTGGGATCTACTTATTTTTCACACTCGTGCAAACTGTCATCACGTTTCGGATTCGAAAAGACTTGATCCGTACGGGTACCGTCTCTGCTCTGACTCGCAGGCTTGCCTGGGTTCAGCTGCTTGCTATCATTTCAGGCAATATATTTATCGTAACGGCAGCCTTTCATCTGATTCGAAAATCCAGAAACGTGGAGTATACCTTTGCGGTATACATGCTGTTAACCCAGCTGTTCGTGATCGGTGTATCCGCGTTAAATATCTTCAAACCTTATGTGGCTGACAACTTTCTGCCAGCCATGGCGGTGCTGATCTTTATTCTGGTCATCGACTTGGTTGTGCTGATTATCGTATCCCGATATAACGCAACCTCGATCCTTCCTCGCTGGATGATCGGTGTCAGTGTAGTGTTGATGCTGACCTCGATCACAGGTAATGTATTTGCACTATTGCTCGGTATTTCCATCATTGGACGCATTCGCAGACAGGGGAAACAAAAATCAAACTTCTGGAATGATCTGTGGGAGCGCCTTGCTCCGAATATGACGGCCATGTCCGGTTTGTTTTTTATCATTTTTCTGTTCTCGATATCCATCTGCAGTTTCTTTACCTTTGACTACAGCATGGCTGTGGAAAATAACTATTCCGCTCTGCTTCAATCCCCTTCCCTGGCGTATCCGTTGGGAACGGATGACTTCGGACGATGTTTATTTTCCCGGATTGTATTCGGTGCACGGATCTCCTTGATTGTAGGTTGCATGTCGACGATCATTCCTGTGTTGATCGGTGGAGTCCTCGGAGCGCTCTCCGGCTTCTACGGCAGGCATACGGATAATATCATCATGCGTCTGCTTGATATTCTCTATGCGATTCCGGGAATTCTGCTCGCCATTGCGATTATTGCAGCGTTCGGAGCCAACACCGTCAATCTTATTCTGGCGCTTAGTCTGGGTTCCATTCCAACGTACGCCCGTACGATGAGAGCCAGTGTACTCTATGTATCTACTTTTGAATTTGTGGAAGCTGCGCGTGCACTGGGGTACAACAATCGTACGATTATATTCAAACACATTATTCCCAACTCCCTTGCGCCCATGATTATCAAGTCCACACTCACGATTGGCGGAGCTGTTATTGCTACCAGCAGTCTGAGTTATCTGGGACTCGGCGTGGAGCCGCATATTCCGGAATGGGGTAACATTCTGAAGCTGGGCAGCACATACCTGGAGACTCACTCTTATCTGGCCATTTATCCAGGCTTGGCTATTATTTTGCTGGTTCTTTCGTTTAACTTCCTCGGAGACGGTCTGCGTGATGCGCTTGATCCCAAACTGGAGAAGGCCTAAATGATTGGTTGAATGAAGAAAATATATAAAAATTCACACATCACACATTCTAGATATGGAGGGTAATCCCATGAAAAAACGGACACTGATCTCATTGCTATTAATTCTCGTTATTGTGATTTCCGGCTGCAGTGTAAAAACGAAAACCGAATCCCAGGCGGAGACCGCACCAGCGGACACAACTGAAACTGCACAAAAACCGGCTGACATTGAACTGCTCGCCATGAGTTCCTCCGAAAATGATGTAAACATTGTACGCGACCAGCTGACCAAAAACGGCTTCAATGTGAAGTTGAACCTTCAGCCGGATTACGGCAGCTTCAAATCCCAGCAGGATGCAGGAAATTATGACATTGCCTTGTCCAGCTGGACAACGGTAACGGGGAATCCCGATTATGCGGTGCGTTCCCTTTTCAAAACAGGTGGAGATTACAGTATCCTTGCAGATGGGGAACTTGATAAGCTCATCGATCAGGCAGCTACTCAAACTCCAGATGAATACAAAGATACATACAAACAATTGGAAGATCGTTTGGTAACCGATCAGGCGTACATCGCGCCTTTGTACATTTCCCTGAAAAGTCAGGCTGTGAACAAAGACATTCTGAATGTCGACACCGTGCGTCTCTCCAAATCCCGCGCGATGGCTTGGGAACCGATTGAGTTCAAAGACAGCTCCAAAAATGCCAAAGATCCGTTGATTCTGACACAAAGCGCATCCGTACTGACTTCCCTTGATCCAATCAAAGGAAACGACGGTTCCATCAACCAGTTGAACACCAATATGTATGTACGTCTCGTTAACTTGACAGATGATGATCAGCTAACAGCAGAAGGATCACTGTCTCATAATTTCAGCATTGCTGAAGGTAATTCAGACTACTACTTTATTCTCAGAGACGATATCAACTTTGCGAAGATTGATAACAAAAAAGCGGTAGATACAGGCGAACGTGTGGGTGCAGATGATGTGATCTTCTCCCTGGATCGTGCTAAAAACAAAGATTCTGTTCCGGATCACCGGACATACAGTCTGCATGAACACATCAAAGACGCTGAGGTTGTAACGGATCTGAATGCATTGCAATCCATTAAACAATCCAGCGGTAATGGTACAATCCTTGAAGCATTGGAACAAGGACTTGGCAGCAAAATTACAGAACTCGTGACTGACAAAACCAAAGCAGATAATAGTGCAGGTAAATATCAGGTCGTTAAATTGACAACAACGGAACCATTCCCACAAGTACTGAACTACCTGGCTCACCAATCTGCCGGGATTGTATCCAAAAAACAGGTGGAGAGCATCAACACCTATGATGTGGCTTCCTTTGACGTCAACAAAGATATCCCCTACGGTGATCAGAATACGGTGACTGAAGGCGCAGCATACAATAACACCCTTTATACTAGCGGACCTTATATTTTGTCTTATAAAAATGACTATGAAGCTGTATTCTTGCAAAATCCGGGATACCGCAAAGGTACTGAATATGCTCCGAAAATCGCTCAGGTCAATGTCCGGTTCATCGCGGATGCAGACAGCGCCCTCTCTGCTCTTCGCAGCAGTGAAGTTCACTTATACTACGGTGTGCCTGAAACCAAGTATGACATCATCGAAAATGACAGCAAGCTGACACTGCAAAGCATTCCAAGCAACGCCGTTTCTTATCTCTTGTTTAACACGGCCAATCGTGATGTTGCCAAGAGCAGTGACCTGAGAAAAGCCGTACTGTACTCCATTAATCAGGATGAAATTTTGAGCTTCTACAAGAACAACAAACTCAAAGCATACTCCACAGTAAGCCCGCTCGTTCAGACCGGGAATGAATTGAAAGCTGATCCTGCAAAAGTAAAAGAATTCTTGAGTAACTATAACGCCTCCAAGTAAACGTATAGCAAAAAGGCTGTCACTGGATCATCTACCGATCCTGGTGACAGCCTTTTTATTCTTCCAGCACACGGCAATCTGCCAGAACATCCGGGTAATTGCGCATGCTGTCTGCTTCTGTAATTTTGCGAATCACCTTACACGGAACGCCTGCGGCAAATGAATGTGGTGGAATATCACGAGTCACAACACTTCCTGCTCCAATGACACATCCATCTCCAATGGTAACTCCCCCGCACACGGTGACGTTCGCCGAGATCCATACATCGTTCCCAATCGTGACCGGTTTGGCATAACACAACGACTTCACATCACCCTTCTGATCCACCATCTGTCTCCGCTCGCTGGCAATCATGGGATGAATGGGGGTAACAATCGTAACGTTGGGACCAAAACTGGTATAGTCTCCGATCGTCACTTGTGCATCATCTTGTATCGTCAGATTGTAATTACCGAAGAAATAATCGCCTATCCGGGTATGCACACCATAATGAAAGAAGATGGGGCCTTGTATAAATCCACCTTCACCGATCTGCCCCAGTAGCTGTTGCAATATCTCATTCCTTTCCTCAGTCTGTTCTTCAAAGGTCTGACTGTAACGCTGACTGAGATTATGGGCCCGCCTTTTGATGGTCTTTAATCCCGGATCACTTGGACTGAACAAGATGCCCTTACTGATTCTCTCTTCTTCACGCATCATGAATCCTCCTCTTCAACGCCTTAAGAACCATTCCCCTTAACCCAGCATCAAAATCATGTTGAAATGAGTCCTGATGTACGATCTCGGGCAATGACGGCATGGGATGCTGCTCCCCGTACTGTTTCCACGCCAAATCCAGTTCTTCTCTCTCCACACGTTCCTGATAAATGACAATCTGGTGCGGGGCAACAACGGCATTGATCGTTTGCAGAATATGACATACCTGCACTACAAAGTCATCTTTGCTCAAGTCACGTTTCCAATCTGGTGAATAAGGAAGATACTTAATTTCACCAAACATCCCGTTTTTCCCGCGGATCATCTGTCCATTCAACATCATGCCCATACCCGGCGGATATCGGTTCGGAAAATAAATGCCTGCTACACTCTGTTCCTTAATATCTGCATGCTGTGTACAGTACCCGCTAATCGCTGCATTCACATCATTCTCCACGAGAACGTTCAGTTGGAACTCGCTCTCGATCTCCCGTATCAGATGGGAATGGATCAGCTCATCATGACTGCTCACCGTGATATCCCCATCCACGGCTTGTCCCGGAATACCGATGCCGATCATATCAATGCTGGGATACTCCGCAACGAAACGCGCGATAAGTTGCAGCACATGCTGTTTATCAAAAGCAGGCAAGATATTCTCTTCCTTCAACACAACCTTATTTTCCAGGTTTATGACCGTTGCCGAGATCAACTCTTGCCCCTTCAACTCTTTGATGTAGAGAACCAAAGCAAGCTTGAAGTTATAATTATATCGATATGCCTGAGCAGGACGACCGCCGTTAGAGGGAACCACTTTGTCCTGGAACAATTCTCCGCCGTCACATAATTCCTGAATCAGCGCATTAATGGTAACCACACTAAGATTGGTGCGTGAAGCTAATTGCGGTTTGGTCGCCGTCTCAATCTGCTGCATGACTTCACGCACATTATTCAAATTGATGTATTTCATCATTGTAGCATTGGCTTTTTTCATAACCCTCTCGTTTCTACTCTGGTTCAATGGAGCCAAAGCAATGGTATGGATGTCATTTCACTCCATATCATAGCATAACGCAATACCTTACTCGAACCCACGAGTTCCATCGTCCTGGCAATAGATCAGAATCGGAAGAGCAGATCTGTTCACTCAAACAAATCATCCATCGATTTCACAGGCTTCACTTCAATTGGCTGTTTTGACAAGACCATACTTGCATAGGTACCAGCCCAAATTATAATTGCCATAATAACGTATACCATCCATTCACACCTCCCTGTTTCCTGCAAATTTATGACTTTGCGATACTCATACATATGCTTATGCCCTTTTAATAAATAGACTTTATAAAGTATATTACGTAAGTATGCGAGGAGATCCGTTCTTTGTCAACTACAACAACACGTTTCCGCTCGATGCCCATAACAAATAGCCGCTGAAAGAATCATTCAACGATTCTTTCGACAGCCGTTTGTTCCATATACAAGCAGTTTATTTCGAATATGTTCGCTGTACAGAAGGTAATAAAGTCACAACTTGAATACCCACTCCCCATGCAAAATAGACCAAGTGAATGATAGAGACATCCTGAATCCAATACACCTGCGCCATAATCCAGATGATGAGGGCAAACCCCGTGTATAAGGAAAAAGTCCAAGCCCAGTAGCGGTCAGGATAGAGATTCAACCTCTCACCCGGCGCCCAAGGAGTGTAGCGGATGAGTGCAATAGCAATCATTATAGGCATCACACCAAGAACCAGCAATAGGATGATTCCCGGAAACAAAAAACTGGAAAACGGAGAATTCAGCAACAAAGATTCAGGCAAATTCACCATACTTCCAGTGGGGTCGATGATTAAAATACTTCCTCCAACGATCGCCCCAATTCCCAGAATTCCATGCATCAAAATGAGTAACCACGATCTGCCTTCACTCTGCTTCATCATGAATTGCTCCTTTCTTCCTCTCGTTTCTCAACCCCTGTAGTACCATTCTCACACATGCCGTGCATTGTTCCTGTGCTTCTTTTCACTATATTGGTCTCGAAAATCATTCATTATGGTAAAACTTGATAAAAGAACGTACGTTCGGTATAATAGAATTATCCTGAATAAGCGAGAGGCAGATATGGACGACAAATTTATTAAAGAATTACGCGAGATTAGTCGGGATGACAGACGAAGATCTGAATTCATGATTCAAGGTTTGAAGGAAACACTGCAAGAACGCAAAGAAGAAGGTGTACTCAAGCGCTGGATTCGTCGTAAGAAAACAGAGAAGAAAATCTCTCAAAGATTTAATCAAGATCCTCACTCGGATCAAAAGTAACAACATAAAAAGGAGGCGGAATACGCCTCCCTTGCTATTTACATATTATAATTATTTGGACTTCGTTCGTGTCAGACTTATTCACGGCAGAATGGCAAAGGAACGAACGGGAAAGCCGGATGCTTTCTCCGCTTTAGGAACAATGTTGAAGATCACCGCGCCTTTAGCCGGTACCTGATCCAGATTCGTTAGCAGCTCGACTTGATATGTATCCTGAGCAAGTACATAATATTCTGCCAAGAGTGCCCCATTCTTCTGATAATCTATGGCTGAATCCGTGTCAAAGGTTTCATGCCCAATGGCTTGTATTTTTCGTTCCTCAAATAAAAATGTAAGTGCACTAACCGACCAGCCGGGTGCATGACTGTTGCCCTCATCATCTTTGTTATCAAATGCTTCATGGCTGGGCCAACGCTTGCTCCAATCCGTACGCAAGGCCACGAAGCTACCTGCTTCAATCACACCATGTTCTCTTTCAAAGTCAAGAATATGTTCCACATCCAGTGTGAAATCCGGATTGTTCACGACTTCGGCTGACTGGTCAATGACGACAAGCGGGAGCACTAGCTCCTTCAAACCTAGCTCATCCAGATACCGGGTATCCCGAACGAAGTGAATCGGGGCATCAAGATGTGTTCCATATTGACCGGGAAACTTGAAGCTCTGAGCAAAAAAACCTTGATCGTGATCAAACAGCGTATCGAATTGTGCTTCTTCAAAAGCTGAAAAATGTGGAGAATCCGGTCCAAATGTATGGGTCAGATCCACCCACTTCTTTTCTTTCAATAATTGAATGGCTTGAATGAGTTCGTTGGACATCCATATCACCTCATGCACAGATTGGAATAAATTTCTCCTATTATATCTTATTCCGCCACAAAATAAATAATAAAGTAATCTTTGGGGTGAAACTCATGTCTAAACTGGATAATATGTTAGCCATTCTATGGATGCTGAATTCAGGCAGAAAAATTACGGCACAAGAACTATCTGAAAAATTAGAAATCAATATACGAACGGTTTACCGTTATATTGATGCACTTTGTGCCAGTGGTGTACCCATAATATCTGACACAGGTCATCATGGCGGGTATACTCTGTTAAATCAATTTATTAAGAGTCCCCTTCTTCTAGATGTGGAGGAGACAACGACATTACTTCATGCCGCTGTCTTCGCAAAAGAAGCTGGGTATTTTTTAGAAGAACCCTTGAATAGCGCAACTGCAAAACTTATGATGTACTCCAATCCAGAACAGGAGAACATGCTCAAGCAACATTTCGAAGGCGTTGAAGTTGTAGGTTCCCCTGGAAAACCAACGAAAGAGCCCATATTGAGAACCTTGGAGCAAAGCATACTTAACGAATTTTCAGTAGAGATGGATTACCAAACAAATCTTGAAGCGCAGTCCAAGCGTAGAACCGTGGACCCCTATGGGATGATCTATTGGAATCATAACTGGTATGTTATAGCTTTTTGTCAGTTTCGGAATGAAATTCGCAGTTTTAGAGTGGATCGCATCAATCATGTGAACCAAACAGAATTAACATTCAAGCGCCCGCCGCTTTTTTCGGCAAGTACATTTTTCAGGAATACCCTGCTTCCAGAAGCAGATGATCCGCAAACTTTTATTCCTCTAGTTCTTACGGGTAAATCAAGCACGCTGGATGGCCTATGTCGGCATTGGTATATGAGACACCATCTCCAGGAACGGACTCCTGAGCGTGCTGTATTTTTAATAGATCAAGAAAAAATGCATAAGTACGTTCCGAGCTTACTTTTGCCTTATGGCAGATCTGTTCAAGTCCTGGAACCCGTCAGTTTGAAGCACAAACTGGTTGAAGTTCTATATGACCTCATTGACTATTATCAAGGATAAAAACTTCACTGACAGTAGATGTCAGTGAAGTTTTTTTATAATACGAGAGTATTCCATTCAATTATGAATAACAAAAGGAGTGTGTATGATGCAAACAAAGAACGTATATCTATATGTATTCGATACGATGTCAGACTGGGAGGTAGGGTATTTAACTGCTGAACTGAACTCGGGAAGATATTTTAAGAAAGATATCGCGCCAATACAGGTCGTGACCGTAGCCGTAGATAAACATCCGGTAACTACCATGGGCGGATTGAATATCCTTCCTCATATTTCTATTGATGAATGTACATTGAACAGTACAGATGTCATCATTCTTCCGGGAGGAAACACCTGGATGGACAACATCCACGATGCTCTATTGAGTAAAGTTACTGACGCTATAGAAAAAGGTACAGTTATTGCGGCCATTTGTGGTGCCACTGTTGGACTTGCAAAGACGGGGTTACTGGACACCAGGCAGCATACAAGCAATGATTTAGAATATCTGAAGATGATATGCCCAGAATATACCGGAGAAACTTATTATCAAACGGAGCCAGCAGTAACCGATGGAAATGTGGTCACTGCCTCTGGAATAGCTCCGTTAGAATTTACGATGCATGTACTGAACAAGCTGGATGTCTTTGCACCAGAAACATTACAGGCGTGGTACAAACTGTATCAGACTCAAGAGTCAACATACTTCTACGAGTTAATGAACTCTATTGCACCTGAATAACGAGTTTCCCGCGTGTATGATGGGATTCACTTTTCTCGTGTGCTTCCCTTACTCCCTGCTCAGTTAACGGGTAGGTTCCATCAATAATCGATTTGAGCTTGCCTTCCGCAGCCAGTTCAGCCAATTGATCCAGTTGATCCCCTTTGGGCTCCATCATGAACACATTGGCCGTTACTCCAGCTTCCTTGGCAAGCTTCTCATCCGGTTGTTCCACCAAGGATACCAGATGTCCGCCGGACTTCAACACCTTGAAGCTGTCGCGCTGAATATCACCACCCATGGTGTCCAGTACAACATCATAATCGGAGAGAATCTCCGAGAAATCTTCTTTTTTATAGTTGATAAAATGATCCACACCCAACGAGCGAAGTAACGATTCGTTTGAATCACTCGCTGTAGAAGCCACTTCAGCGCCGAGGGACTTGGCAATCTGAATTGCATACGTTCCCACACCACCTGCACCAGCATGGATGAGCACCTTCTGCCCTTTGGCTAAACGTCCATGATCCACAAGGGCCTGCCAGGCCGTCATCGCAGCCAGCGGGATCGCAGCTGCTTCCTCGAAGCTCAAGCTCTCCGGGATACGGGCAATAATATCTGCATCAACGGCAACGTATTCTGCATAGGTTCCGAATTGACGCGGACGCGCAAATACGCGATCACCTTCTCTGAACCGCGTGACATTCGAGCCTACTTCAGCCACAGTACCCGCAACATCTCCGCCCAGAATCAACGGAAAATTATCCGCTGCTTCTTTCATATAGCCTTGTCTAATCTTAAAATCCACCGGGTTGACTGACGTGGCATGCGTTCGGATTAGCACTTGATTGACTCCACATGCTGGCTTGGCTACTTCTTGTTCCTTCAGTTGTTCCGGTCCACCAAATTCCTCAATCACAATTGCTTTCATTAGAGATCCCAGCCTTTCTATTGGATTATCGTTATGCTCTCTCTCCCTTCATTACCCTTTCCCCGTGCTCACTTGACCTATTCATTCAAAAATCCATAACAACCTGAAATTCACTACCCCTTTCAACAATCGTGATATAATGTCGAGTATCGATTATGTTAAACCTTAATCCAATACCTAATCCAATACTTGAACAAGTGAGGTAACGATATGGAAGTTGAAGTAAGTACATTACATGCATTTTCGGACAAGGCTCTTGGCGGAAACCCCGCTGGTGTTGTTTTACAGGCGGCGCATCTATCTGAATCCCAGATGCAGGAGGTTGCCAGACAAGTCGGATTTTCAGAGACTGCGTTTGTTATGCCATCGGATCAGGCTGATTTCAAAGTGCGTTTCTTCACTCCAAGTGATGAAGTCAATCTCTGCGGGCATGCCACGATTGCTTTATTTTATCTAATGAAGACACAACATCTCGTTGATGTTGGTACATATACACTGGAGACACTGGCTGGAATTCTTAAAGTCGTTATCGAAGTCAATGGAGAAGTCTATCTGTCTCAGACGTTGCCAGAGTTTGGGGAGATCATGGATCGACAGCAGATTGCCGATTCGTTACGTATTTCTACGGAGGATTTGCATGCCGAACTTCCTGTACAGATTGTATCTACCGGCCTGCCCGATATCATGATAGTCGTTAAAGATGTTGATGTTCTGACCAAAATCGATCCTGACCTCCAGCGTATCACGGAAATAAGCAAGGCTCATCATGCCATAGGTTATCACGTGTTTACCCTTGAATCAGATGTTATGGACGTTCTGGCAGAATGCCGTAATTTTGCACCACTGTACGATATACCGGAAGAGAGCGCGACGGGCACCTCCAATGGTGCCATGCTCTGTTATTTATCCCAGTACAACCAACTCACAGATCCTCATCATCACACGTACAAGATCAGACAAGGGTATACCATGAACCGCCCCTCCGAAATCCGAGCCCGATTAACGCTGGATAGCTCTAATGAAATCACACAGATTCAGGTTGGCGGTAGCGCAGTTCATATCGAAAACATCAAAATACACCTCCCTTAGTGGGAGGTGTTTTACGTACTGAGGATATGTAAAATATCTTATGCGAAGCAGTGTAGTAGCCTGGCCTGTGGTCATCATTTAATTTGTTGTAAAAATCGTAGTACCGCTACCTCCAACTGGTTCAGTCCTGGCTGCTCTATAGGAAAATGGCCTGCCCCTTCCAAGATCACACATTCCTTGTCCACCACCAGACGATCAAAAAAAGATTGGCTGAACCTGATCGGTGTCATGGGGTCCAGTTCAGGGTGAACCAACAGAACCGGACACTGGTTGAACCGTTCCGGGCTTACCTCCGGTTTTTTATTAAGAAATGTTCTTAATAATTCCAACGGAATACGTGTAGCTGCCGCTTGTGGATCATCCATAATAAGCCGGGTTAAGTCCTTGTTATTAGTAATTAGTTGCATTCGGGATACCTGTTTGACCGAAATACGTACATGATCCAGCAGACCAGGGAACATATCCATCATACGTTTTCCCGCCCGGCTCACCAGACGATTCGGCGCAAGCTGGTCACGCATTTCCGAATTACTCGTGTCTACAAATGTAGTTGCGATCAAACCCTTAATCCGCTTGCTGCGTGCACTGGTATGATAGGCAAGCATCCCTCCGATGCTACTTCCCAATACAACGATTGGCTTGCCGTCTTTTTTGTGTTCCCGTTCGATGAGTGACACAAGTAGCTCTATCCAAAGTTCGTAGTTAATACGTGTACCAGACATTGCGTAACTTAACCCATACGGCGGAAGATCTGGCGATACCACCTCGTATCCATGTCGCTGCAACATGCGGGCATACGGAGCGAGCAACCTGCCATTGCCTCCCGCACCATGAATGAACAGAATTTTGATTGAAGACTCCGGCGCAGGTAAACGATCGATATGCAGATGAACCCCATTTGACTCCCACCATTCTTCCTCAGGAGCTGTATACTCCCCTAGCCTCACTTCTTCCGGGAAAAAGGCTTGATACTGTTTCCAATAGGGATGTGTTGTCTGATATGAAGGCAAACTTTTTTTCATGCGGTTGCTTCTCCTCTTTTCATGTACCCAAAAAAGCCGTACAATGTACGACTTTTCGTTAAGAATACGTCAATGAACATACTTCTTTTTATAACACCTTCGTATATCTGTCAATCCGGAAACTGGACATTGCCCGGTACGCTATATGCACCTCCCGAGTAACCCGAACCCGTATAAGTGGCGTAACCATGATATGTATCGTTCCATGCGGCAGATGCAGGTAGAGCAAATAATACGAGACTGAGCAATATCGTTGTACAGGCCCATTTATACCGTTGAAATCTTAAATGGGTGAAATGGACATCGTAACAAAAGCCGTTGGATCGGTTTCCCATAATAAATAAAAGCGCCACACCGTGGAGTGTTGTCGCTCTCCAAATGGTGTGACGCTTATTAAATATCAGTCAGGATTCCCTGGATATCCCATCACAGCTGTACCACCTCATCCTGTCTCCCTTCGTTTCACCCGCTTCCTTAGTCGCTCATACTGTGCGTAGATCCGCGGAGATTCTTTGGTCAGGATAGGCCCCAGCACAGCCAAGATCAATACATATAATACGGCAAACGATTGAATGGATGCCATGAGTCCACCGGCCTTGCCGATGTTCGCCATGATAATGGAGAATTCGCCCCGGGATACCAAGGTAAAGCCCACATTCAACGAGGCCTTTGGACTCATTCCAGCCAATCTGCCAGCAATCATACCTGCACCATAGTTACTGGCGATCGTCAGAATAACGGCAATAATCGTCATGCCCACAGCTCCGCCAAGTGACGATGGCTCAATGGTCAGGCCAAAGCTGAAGAAGAAAATCGCACCAAAAAAATCTTTGAACGGCATGATCTGATGCTCAATCCGACTGACGTGCCTTGACTCGCCCAGCACCAGTCCCATCATCAAAGCCCCGATCGCCTCGGCTACATGCAGTGTCTCCGAGAAACCTGCCACCAGGAAAAGCAGTGTCATGACGGTAAGCAGGAACAACTCTGATGACTTGATATTCAGTGCCTTATCAATATATTTGATGCTTTTCCTCCCAATAATCAGGAACAGCACAATAAACAGCAGGGCGGACAGTGATACCAGCAGTACACTTAAGAATGATGTTGCCCCGCTGAGCACAAGCCCGGTCAGGATGGAGATATGAATCGCGATGAACAAGTCATCAAACATGATCATGCCCATGATAATCTCTGTCTCCGGGTTTGCCGTCCGTTTCAGATCAACGAGCACTTTAGCTACAATGGCTGTAGAAGAGCTGGTCATGATCCCGCAGACAACCAGTGTCTCCTGAAGGGGCAGATTCATGAACCACCCCAACAGTAATCCAGAGACAAAATTAAGCCCTACATAGAACATGCCTCCAGTCAGAATGGCTTTACCAGACTTTAATAGACGGGAGACCGAGAACTCCAGACCCAGGTAAAATAGCAAAAACAAAATTCCAAGCCTGCCCATAAATTCAATAAAGGTCGAACTTTCGATAAAACGTAAATCCACTATGCCAATCTGTGGTGCATGTGGTCCAACAGCCATACCAATCAGGATATAGAAAGGAATGACCGAAAAACGTAATCGTGAAGATATCAGCCCAGTAAGTGTAATCAGCGCAACGGCAATTCCCACTTCAAATATGAGCATATCCATAGGCTAAGTCCGTCCATCAGTCAATAATTGTTTGAGTTGTTTGATCTGATTCCGTTCACCGGCAACCACAATCGTAGCTCCAGCGGTAAAAGCATAATCCGGACCTGGATTAAAATGCTTCTCCTTATCCTTGGTCACAACAGCGAGAATAACAGCGCCCGTAGCCTGACGGATATCTAGTTCACCAATCGTCATGCCTACGCTCGCTGCGTGAGGTTCAATTCGCAACCATTCGATTAACAACCCTTCAAGCATGACTTCACGCTCATCCTGAAACTTCGGCTTGTAGGTCATACCACCAACGATGGCGGCTACCGCCCGGGCTTCATCATCGTCCAGGGTGACAAGAGATACCATATCACCCATCTCTTCAGGCGTATCCCCTGCCTCCATATGGAACAGGTCACGTCGCTCGTCGTTATGAATCACAATGACCAAATGTTCACCACTTCGGGTATGCAGCCAGTATTTACGTCCAATCCCTGGTAAGTCCGTCTCTTTAAAGTGCATGATCTGCACCCCCTAAGGCCGACTCGTTCAAGGTTTCGCTCCTGAGCTCAATCCCCGTGATACGTATTCGCATGGATCCTGATGGTGTATGAACAGACCTGACTTCCCCTTTACTGCCAAGCAATAATTGACTGCCTACTGGAGAGAGGAAGGAAATCCGCCCCTCATCGGGATCCGTATCTTCTGGCATCACAATCATGAACGAATCTGACGTATGAAAATCGATATATTCAAAATCAATATGACTGCCAATCAATACAGCCGAGTCCAGATCTTCATCAGGGCCCAGGAGCAGTTTTTCCACATACTCCGTGTACGCTGACAGTTGTTTTTCCAATTGTATCCTTTCCGGATCACGCACGTCGAAATAGGCGTCGAGAAATGTTCTTTTCTCTTCACCGAATGTAAATAGCTGGCTGACCAGCTTCTCTCTGCAATTATGGCGGGAAGTCCTATGGTTCATAGTAGATTTCACCCCCTATACAAGCCTTGTTCTCCATATTAATAGGCATGTTTCTCTTCATCATCTTGTTGTCCTCCTTCTAATTGTTAAAAGGCCCCGAGATACGAGACCTTCTTACCATCTTACCAAAAGAAAAATATTAATCCAGTGTATTCAGCTAACTTGCTGTTAATGTTAATTAATTTGGTTTTATTATACATTTAATAATCTAATTCTTTACATTAGATGATAGATCCATAGAACATTTTAATTACGGCATAAAAAACATTTTATGGATTTCTATCTCGTATTTTTATTTGCTTTAATGTATATTTAACTACAAACTTTTATGCAATTTATACAAATAAGCATCTACAGACTTTAACACAATAAAGGAGTGCATCGAAAAAGTGTCCACGATAACAAAAGAAACTACAGAGTCCGTTCAAGTTACTGCCGCAGAATATGTTCATTCCGTCTATGAGTCGGTTGTCGCCAGAAATCCGCATGAAGACGAGTTCCATCAAGCTGTCAAAGAAATTTTGGATTCCCTTATTCCTGTTATTGAAGCACACCCTAAATACAGGAACCATAGTCTGCTGGAACAGCTGGTCGAGCCAGAACGTGTAATCACATTCCGTGTCCCGTGGGTAGATGATCAGGGCAAAGTTCAGGTTAACCGTGGATTCCGGGTGCAATTCAACAGTGCCATTGGCCCTTACAAAGGCGGACTTCGCTTCCACCCTTCTGTATACTCGGGCATTATTAAGTTCCTCGGCTTCGAACAGATCTTTAAAAATGCTTTGACTGGTCTGCCTATCGGTGGTGGTAAAGGCGGTTCTGATTTCGATCCCAAAGGAAAATCGGATCTGGAAGTCATGCGTTTCACGCAAAGCTTCATGACAGAGTTATACAAATATATCGGCTCGGATACCGATGTACCGGCAGGTGATATTGGTGTAGGCGCTAGGGAAATCGGTTACATGTTCGGTCAATACAAACGTATCCATGGCGGACATGAAGCAGGCGTATTGACAGGTAAAGGTCTGCTGTACGGAGGAAGCTTGGCACGCAAGGAAGCCACTGGCTTTGGCTGTGTGTACTTCGTGAAGGAGATGCTGCAATCCAAAGATCTCAGCTTCCAAGACAGTACTGTCGTTGTCTCTGGCTCAGGTAATGTATCCATCTATGCTATTCAGAAGGCCCAGGAGCTTGGAGCCAAAGTCGTGGCATGTAGTGACTCAGGCGGCTACATCCATGATCCACAAGGCATCAACCTGGATACCGTGAAACGTCTGAAAGAGGTTGATCGTCTTCGCATCAGCGAATACATCAAGGAACATCCGCATGCTACATATACCGAAGGCTGCGAAGGCATCTGGTCTATTCCTTGTGATATCGCTCTTCCGTGTGCGACGCAAAATGAGATCGATGAAGAAGCTGCGGCCCTTCTGGTCAAAGGTGGCGTGAAAGCCATTGGCGAAGGCGCAAATATGCCTTCCACCCTCGCTGCCATCGACATCTTCCACGGCGCTGGCGTACTGTTTGGACCAGCCAAAGCGGCTAATGCTGGCGGTGTAGCCGTGTCTGCTCTTGAAATGTCACAGAACAGCATGCGGTTGTCCTGGTCATTTGAAGAAGTAGACGCCAAACTGCATGACATCATGAAGAATATTTACAACAGCTGTGTCGAAGCTGCCGAAGAATATGGCTGTGAAGGTAACCTCGTCGCCGGAGCAAATATCGCCGGTTTCCTCAAGGTAGCCGATTCCATGATTGCTCAAGGTGTCGTTTAATTTGAATATGTGATTCCCCACGATGAAAGGGCGTTCCCATCTTATTTGGGGAATCGCCCTTTTTTTCATTGCCTTTAATTGCTCTAATCGCAGGGCAATGGTAAAGTGGTACAGACGTAATTCCATTGATTTGTATTCGTATAAGGAAGTGTTTACATTGTCTAACCAACCATTTGCCAGTACTGCGAGTCCTCATCTGAGCGCAGACTGCGAGCAATGTTTTGGCCTATGCTGTGTTGCCTTGCCCTATGGCAAGTCATCTGACTTTGCTTTTGACAAGGACAGCGGCACACCCTGTCCCAATCTGCGCACGGACAATCGCTGCGGCATTCATACCCAGCTTCGGCAGAAAGGGTTCAAAGGCTGTACAGTGTACGACTGTTTTGGAGCTGGACAGAAGCTGTCTCAAGTGACCTACGCGGGCAAGGATTGGCGAGATCATCCAGAATCTGCTAAGGAGATGTTCGATTGTCTGCCTGCCTTGCGACAACTTCACGAGTTGCTCAGTTATATGAAGGAAATGATGATGAGACCGGAGACGTCATCCCTTCACTCGGCATTCGGTGAGTTGTACCAGGAGATCGAGCGCTTGAGCAATCTGGAGCCTGCGGCACTTCTCCGTCTGGACATCTCTGATTATCGGTCCACTGTGAATCAACTCTTGATTCAGGCAAGTGAGATGGTACGTGCGAATGTGCCACCCACTGCTCATGGACAAGGGAAGTCGAAGAAGAGTAAAAAACGTACCGGAAGTGACTTTTTTGGTGCCAACTTAAAAGGGGCTGACCTGCGGGGCGCGAGCTTCCGAGGAGCTTTAATGATCGCAGCCAACCTCCAAAATGCAGATATGCGAAATGCCGATTGGATTGGTGCAGACTTGCGCGATACGGATCTGGGCGGTGCAGACCTGAGAGGTGGCATTTTCCTCACGCAATCGCAGATTAATGCAGCCAAAGGTAATGTGAATACCAAGTTACCTGATCATCTCAGCATTCCCTCACACTGGGTGTAGCAAAAACAAAAAAACAGCTCGTCCTGTATATCCAGGGACGAGCTGTTTGTTATTGAAACGAATTACAGGAAAGAATCAGAATTATAACAAGTCACGGCGAAGATCTTCAGCCGATTTCGGGGACAGGTGACCGAGCGGAATATCAAATACCGTTTTCGCTCCCTTATGTCCTTCCACGCTCAAACGTTGTGCGGCTCTCGCATACGCCACAAGTACGCTCGCTGTAAATTCAGGATTGCTGTCGAGTTTCAGACCGAATTCAATAATTTGCTTTTGACCGGCACCTGTAACTCCACTACGAATCACAAATCCACCATGTGGCATACCTTCATGCTCGGATTTCAATTCTTCTTCGCTAATGAACGTTACCGTTGTATCGTAATCTGCAAAGTAGTTAGGCATCGACACAATTGTCTCACGGATCTCATCCTGATTAGCCCCATCTTCAGCTACCACATAACATTGACGCAGATGTTTCTCACGTGTAGACAGCTCTGGTGTCTCGCCTGAACGAATGCGGTTGATAACCTCTTCCACAGGTACAGTATACTGTACACCTGCCTTAACACCCGGAACACGACGAATAGCATCCGAGTGACCTTGGCTCACGCCTTTGCCCCAGAACGTATACTCTTTTCCTTCTGGCAGGATGGACTGTGCAAGCAGACGGTTCATGGAGAACAGACCTGGGTCCCAACCTGTGGAAATGACACTTACATGACCGCCTTGCTCTGCTGCTGCATTTACTTCCTTGTAGAATTCAGGAATCTTCGCATGAGTATCGAAGCTGTCTACCGTATTGAACAACTTGGCGATGGCCGGTGTCTGCTCCGGAAGGTCCGTTGCCGAGCCACCACAGAGGATCATAACATCGATCTTGCCTATGTATTGCTCCGCTGCAGAGATATGCTCAAAACGAACTTCTGTGCTTTCAGCCACCATCTGCTCCGGATTACGACGTGTAAACACAGCGATCAGTTCCAGATCCTCGTTCTGTGAAATGGCTTTCTCTACACCTTTACCCAAGTTACCGTAACCAACAATACCCACTCTAATCATGTTCAATCCTCTCCTGTCTTCTTCTATAGTTGTCTATTACTCTATTATAATGATATAACATACCATGTAACCTGTCAGGTTTCCAGTTCGAAATAAAATACCTTGCAGCGGTGCAGCAATAATGCGGCTCCGTATGCAAGGTATTTTGGCGTTCATTCGTTATATTTGCTTATGATTCTGACCAGGTTAATGTCAGTTCAATAACGCCTTCCTGTGACGCTAATGCCCCTCCAATTAAAGACCAGACATCCTGCGTTTCCGGGTCAGTTCCCTGAATAATAATATTTTTGTCATCAATCGTCTGACCTGCATCCGTCAACTTTTTGGCATCGAAGTAATCTTTATACAGCTTGGATACGGTCTTCATATCTTGTTCCGTGGTGAAAATCACCATGGCGGATTGCTTGCCTTCATCCTCACCGGAATTGGCCAAACGAATGGTTACATCTTCCGGCAGGGGGAAGTCACTTGGCAAATTCCCTGGCAATTCATTCGTTCCAGCAGTGACCTCCTCACCGCTATCTGAATCCGATTCGGCTGGCTCAGTTGTACCCTCCGTCTCTGTCACTCCACTTGTTGTTGCTTCGCTCACTCCTTCATTGGTCGCTTGTTCACCAGTTCCGGAGGAAACCTCGGTGTCCACCTTCTCTGCGTCACCTGTCGGTTCATCTGCTGCGCTGCTGCAAGCACTCAAGGCCACCATCATCGCCAATACCGCACAGGCCAATACATAATTCTTTTTTTTCACCATCCATACCACTCCTTCTTTTTCATTTTTCATGTGCTAATCACGCTCAAATGATTGGATCACAGGCACCGCATGTACGTTATTCTTGACCCATATCACAGATACAGATAATACACTTAAAGACAACAGACAACTGGCTACGAGAATGGACAGGAATCGGGTGATCACTTTAAACTTTTTCATCCAGCCCTCCTCCTCATCCTGTTCTTCATGTGTTTGTGGAATCATGTTACTCATAGGTCACTCGACGTTGTCACTAATTTCATGATTTCGGCAGCAACAATATCCGGCTGACTTCTGTGGATACTGTGTTTCGCGTGTGGAACCGTCAGCTGTGTTCCTTGTGTTGACCATGAAGCAAAATCGGCTTGATCAGCCTGCCATGCCTGACTGTCCTCATCCGACGCCTCAGAACCTGCTGTCAGGATGGTCAGGGGAAAATCGAACTTTGTTTTGTTCTCAAGCACACACGCTGCATTGGTTCTGGAATTCCGAACCTCTTCCATGACATTGTCATTGTACGCATGTCTAAGCGTGGATATCGTGACTGCCTTTTTCATCGGTTCCGTTACCAGTTTGGGATCAATGACCAGAGACCCCATCATGTGATCCGATTGCAGCAATGTTCGTGCAATGCCTGTTTTCACCAGAAAGCGGGACCAATCCATCATCCATTCGGGCGTATTCAGATCCGTACGACTATAATACTCCGGGCTTCCGCCATCGATCAGGACCATGCCAGCCACTTCATCAGGATACCTTTGTGCAAACCGCAATGTCTCCAACGCACCCAGGGAGTGACCAACCATGATGTAAGGTGGACGTTGACCGGAGGTTCGCAGCAATTGGTGAACCTCTTCCGAGATGGAATCGACATCACGAGGTTCATCCGTATAGTCGCTGTATCCATACCCGAACCGGTCGTATACCGCAATTTTCACCTGTGACTTCAACTTGTCATATAGCGGGCTGAAATCCACATACGGATTAGGTGTACCCCAACCTGAGGCAAACACCACGGTTACCTCTCCTCTGCCAGCGGCGTAGAGATGCATGTTGCGACCACTCACTTCATAATATTTGCCTGGCGGGGGATAGGACTTCATATCCTGCGTGGATTGATACGCTTCATACGCTGTACCTGCAATCAGCAAAAGTCCTGTGGCAAGCATGATGCCTCCCAGCACCTTTAACCCTCTCCGTAACCCCTTCTTCATCTTCACTACCCCTTATCCCAAAGGTTCATCTATATATGTATGCTTCAATCGTACCCAAGAAATAGCAGGATTGAAACAATCCGGAGTCCAGTCCTTTCCCCAACCAAAGTCCAGTTTCAATCCCCTACCCGTAACGCCAAAAAAACTGCAAATCTCCCATCTAGGAAACTTGCAGTTCATCTAACCCTGTATTCTAAAATTCATACCTTATCCATCTCACGCTAATTCTTACCTATAGTTGCAATGTAAGACCCACGGGGCAATGATCACTGCCCATCACATGGCAGTCGATATGTGCATCTGCTACCTTCGGGGCCAATTGATTGGATACGAGAAAATAATCAATGCGCCAGCCCACGTTCCGTTCTCTCACTTTCGGCATATAAGACCACCAACTATACACATCCGTACGATCCGGGTACAGATGGCGGAAGCTGTCCACATACCCGGATGCAAGCAAATCACTCATCTTGCCGCGCTCTTCAAGGGTAAAGCCGGAATTGCCCAGATTGGGCTTCGGATTCTTCAGGTCAATCTCCTGATGAGCCACATTCAAGTCACCACAGACGATAACCGGCTTGGTCTGCTCCAGTTGCAGGATATATCCCCGGAATCGGTCCTCCCACTCCAGCCGGTAAGGCAACCGGGTCAAATCCCGCTTCGCGTTAGGTGTATAGACGTTCACCAGATAAAACTCATCGTACTCCAGTGTAATCATCCGGCCTTCCGGCTCGCTGTCCTCCTCCATCCCGTAACGAACGGATATCGGCTTGATGCGGCTAAATACAGCCGTACCGGAATAACCTTTTTTGATCGCATAATTCCAATATTGATAAACGTCTTCCCCCAGGTCCATCTCGATCTGTCCGGCTTGCAATTTGGTCTCCTGAAGGCAGAAAATATCCGCCTGACTCTCCTGATAATAATCCATGAATCCTTTGGTCACACATGCCCTTAAACCATTCACATTCCAGGACACCAGCTTCATATCCTCATCTCCTCACATCTCTCCAATATAGCATGGGCTCATTCAGAGGGACAAGCCTTACGGCTCTGGAATGAGATGGTGTCATTGGAATCCTTATGGGCTAACTTGCCTATATTTCGCTTCGTAACTTGGAGAACACCGCAAGGTCAATATATCTGCCTTTCTCGAACTCATGCTGCCGAAGCAAACCTTCCTTCTGAAAACCAAGCTTGTGTAAGAGGTGAATCGACGCCTCATTCTCCGGTTCAACCTTTGCTTCGATCTTGTTGAGCTGCATGCTTGTGAATCCAAAATGTAACACAGCACAGGCCACTTCAGTCATAACACCCCGGCCCCAGAAAGAGGAACACAAGTCGTATCCAATCTCTGCACGATTATGTACATCTTCATAGTTCAGGAACCCACAGGTTCCGATCACTTTACGAGTTTCACGATCTTCAATCATCCAGCGTAAACCCGTATGTTCCTTGAAAATCTTCGTATACCAGTTCATCTCCCCCTGTGCATCCTCCACGGATTCAAAGGGAGTGAATGGCATATATTGAACCACAGCTTCATCGGAATATAATGCGAGCAGATCATGGCTGTCCCCAGCCTCTGCCGACCGAAGGATGAATCGTTCTGTCTGAATTAATGGAAATAGATCAAACCTAAATTGTTCACTCATGCTTGGTCTCCTTTGCAACATTCATTGTAGAAGTCCATTTTACTACACTTGCCTTCATCAAGCTTTTACTATTAATATGTTCTATTAAGGTATTACTGTAGAAAAGGATACATAGGAGAGGACGTGCTATTATTACACAATCATATGACGTTATTATCGTAGGAGCCGGCTCCATGGGCATGAGTGCAGGTTATTATCTATCGCGCAGTGGATGCAAAGTTTTACTAATGGATGCCTTCGACCCTCCGCATACGGAAGGTAGCCATCACGGAGATACCAGACTGATGCGCCATGTGTATAGTGGTGGGCCTGACTATATCGCTATGGCATTGCTTTCGCAGAAGTTATGGCATGAGCTGGAGGAAACGACTGGCAATCAACTGTTTGTTCCTTCTGGTGTATTGAATGTGGTCGATCCGGAGATTCATTCCTTCCGCAATCGATTGAGCCATGCAGATGATGCAGGAATTCGGTATGAAACATTGCACGCAGCCGAGGTGATGAAGCGCTGGCCAGGGATTACCGTACCTGAACATTACGAGGGCATGTATGAGCCTGATGCAGGTTATCTGTATAGTGAACCCTGTATTCGTGCCTTTCGCAAGGCAGCCGAAGCTCATGGTGCTACCTTGCTAACGCACACTCGTGTGGAGCATATCGAATACGGACCACATGCCGTCACAGTTCAGACTTCAGGTGGCGAGACATACTATGCGAATCAAATTATCCTGAGCGCTGGTGCCTGGTTTCAGACGTTACAACCTTTCGTGGATCTTCCGATTCAGGCTGTACGTAAAACGGTTGGGTGGTTTGATGCACCCGAAGCCTTGTATGGCGAGGCACACTTCCCGGGTTTTACACTGGCAGGAAAAGAAGGTACATATTATGGATTTCCAAGCATGGGAGGATCAGGTCTGAAGATGGGCCGTCATGATACGGGTCAGGTGTGGACACCAGGAAGTACGATGGCTGCTTTTGGTACGGAAGAAACGGACGAGGGTGATCTGCGTAGGCTGCTCGAACTTCATATGCCTCAGGCTGCTGGAGCATTGAAACGGGGTAGTGTGTGCAAGTATGAATTCACTTCGGATGAAGATTTTATTATCGACCGTCATCCTGCCCATGAACGTGTATGGCTCGCAGGCGGTTTCTCCGGTCATGGCTTCAAGTTCGCAAGTGCTATTGGGCAAATATTATCCGACTTGGTGCAAAAGGGACACACAGATCAGGATATCAGCAGGTTCGCCCTATCCCGTTTTCGTTAAATACAAGCCAGGTTGATGAACATATGTATGTATAAAATAGCTACTTTCTTGGAGGGTGCAGTGTTGTTTAGAACATTGCTCCTCCAAGAAAGTAGAACACGTAAAAACGTTAATTCATGCCCACTTACACTAATTCACTTTGACGAGGCTCCATTGCTGATTGGCTCCACCATTGTCGGCCCACTGAATGGTAGAGGCACCAGCGGTCAGAGACCCTTGATTGATATCCACCGTCAGGCCGCTGTTACGATTCGCAAGTACCACATATCCTCCCACATCAATGGGCAGCCATTGCTGATTGTTGCCCCCGTTAGCCTGCCACTGAATCAGAGCGGCTCCGCCTTGTGTGGAACTCGAATTCACGTCTAACAAGAGCCCGCTGCCTACATTACGGATATTGTAATATCCGTTACCAGCTGACTCCAGCCTCCATTGCTGGTTGGCTGCTCCATTATCATTCCACTGAATGATCGTTGCCCCACCCGTGGAAGAAGCACCGTTAACATCAAGTGCAAGTCCACTGTTACGGTTGATTAATTTGTAGATGGCGCCGGCTTCATACCCTGTACCACCATTATAAGATGCTCCGGAAATGACGTAAGTTGTAACCGAGTTAGCCTTGGCCGTAGCGGTAAAGGTTTTGTTTTGCACCGATATATTCGTTAGTTGCTGCAACTTCTCCGTTGAAGAAGTCCGATAGACTTGAGCAGACGTGCCTGTGTTTGTAAAACGACTGAGATCATAGGTCACTGTAGTATCCGTTGATTCCGAATTGGTTGTGACCAATACAACTTTGCCCGAAGCTGCATCATAGGCTGCAAGGGTATTGGCATCACTCATGCCGATAATCTTGTATCCAGGACGAATAAATTTGCTGTAATTGCCCATGACATAGTATTTTTGGTTCACGGTGTAACTGGACGTCTGCGTATTGTTCAACACGTTCTTGAAGAATCCCCATCCTTCTGCACTATCCACGGCTTGCCAATACACCCATCCACTTGCGCCCATATTGCGAATATCCTTGAGGATAGTCCGTGACATCGTAAGTCCACTTGCATCTCCATCGCCATATTCCGAGGTCCACAGATGTTTGCCCGCAGACGTCGCTGTATTGCGCAAAGCCGTACGATTGCTTCCGCCATACGTATGGGTGTTGATCTGGGTAATCGCTGATTTCACCGCACTGCTGTAGCTGTTGAATGACACATTCGTATCATCGATACTGTATTCTTCCGGTGCGCTCAACTTCGTGGACAAGCCCTTCGCATTCAACGAAGCTTGTACCTGACTCAGAATGGTGTTCTGATCAGCCCGGTCAAAGTGCATGCCCTCCTGGTCATTGCCCTGCTTCCACCATGTCGAGATCGGTTCATTCAGTGGAGTTACACTATCAAATGTGATCCCCCAGTTATCCCGAAAATGCTTCACAACCTCGGTTAAGTAATCCGCAAAATCATCGTAGTAATCGGGCTTGAGGTTGTTCCCACCAGTTGCCGAACCGGACACATTGCCACTGATCGTCATCCAGTAAGGTGCGGAATTCGCAAAAGCTTCGATGATATTCACGCCTTGCGCTTTGGCAGCTTGCAGCATATATCGTTGGTTTGCATCTGCATTCCAGTCATACACGCCGGGAGAAGGTTGGTAACCAGGAACGGCTTTGCGATATTCAAGGACATTAGATGACGGATTATCACCGCCTCCAATGTTGTACCGTAGGATGTTTAGCCCCAGTCCGGTATTTGCGTTGAACATTTTCTCCACATACTCATCCCGATTGGAATATTCTCCAACCACTTTGCCCCACCACGCGAGGGATGTCCCCCATCCTTCCATCGTCTGATATTGCTTCGATGGATCGGCAACAGCCGTATATGCTCCTGCAGCAGATGCCTCTGTGCCCAGACCCAGACTGCCTGTTAGCAGACTTCCTGCCAGCAGTAGTGAGCTCATTCGTTTTAACCACTTCATCCGCTTCACTCCTTGTGATTTTTTAGAAAAAAACACCCATTATTGTGCAACCTCTCGGAAGGTCGCGTCTGACTTATCGAGTGCAGTAACGACAGCTTCCAGCTTCAGTACATTATTGTAATGTCTCAGATACAGGTTCGGGTTATTAAACGAGGCATACGATGTCCAACTGGCGTTAGCAAGTCCATTGACACGTTTGAATGTCGCGTCATTTCGGAACGTAGCACTGCCATCATTTTTCACGAGTGTAATGTTGCCATTATTATTGCGCAGGAAATAACCCGGATAATTCATGGACTCAAATGAAATGCCTGTTGCATTCGCCAGCCCGGGAACGATACGGAATTGTGCATCTTCCGTTGGACTCACATTGGCGTCGATTCGTGCCTGATAGTTGTAATGACGAATGAAGCTGCCCGGCACGTTGAATGACTCCAGCTTGCGGATATCACCCGGTTGCCCAGTCTCTTTCAATACGGTCATATGCCGGACGAGTCCGGTAAGACCCGCAATCTCTTGCTTGGCACCCCAAGTCTGGAAGTTGTCAGCAGAGTCGCTGTAGTAATATTTTTGTGTTGCATAGCCATCAAAGTAGATTCGCCATGAACCATTATCCAGCTGAACTAGCGCCGGGCCTTCTACCCAAGATCCCCAACCTGCCCAATCTCCTGTACCTTTAAAGGTATAAGGACCCGTTAACGAAGTGGATGTCGCATATTCAATGTATTTGGTGGTCTCGTTCTTGGTAAAAGCATGATAGGTTGAGCCTGTCTTTACGATAAAAGTGTCGATATAATTGGGAGCAATGCCTGCCAGTTCAGTAGGTGCAGACCATGAGGTAGATGCTAGGTTGCTACCTGAAGCGGTAATGACATAAGGTTTGAAATTCTCATAGTTGCCTGGGGAGAGGGACACGATAACGTTCAGACTGCCATTGCTGTCTTTGAACCATTCCGGTGCCCAGGTGTGTGCGATTGTGGCAGGTGTGGATAATGTAATGTTACGAACAAATGTCCAGTTTACCTTATCCGGGCTGGAGGCGATGCCGATGGTGTTACCCGACCAATTGGTGGTGTAGACGACGTAATATAGACCATCTGTGTGCTTCATGATGCTTGGATCGCGAATCAGATTGGACGGAGGTGTATAGGCTGGCCCTTTCAGCAAACCATAGTGGGTTGCATTGTACGATTCGTAGATATACATATTGGACTCACTTGTGTTCGTAAAGGCTGATATCGTATAGACACTTGTTGCTGCTCTGGCTGTATTGGGGAATAACATTGTTACTAGAAGTAATGTTCCGAGCAGCAGAATCATTCCGGCTTTGAAACCGCTGAATCCTCCTGCTCTGTCTTTCCGCTTCGTCAACATCAGGTCATCTCCTTATCCTTGATTGAATGGAAAATGAACTAGACTTAACATACCTTACAGCTACCTGTTCCAATTCCAATTACATGAAGCATCACTCCCTTCACAGATCATGGATGAACAATCACCAATTATGTAAACGGTTACAAATACTAAAGCTACAAATGTTGTCTATGCTCCTTGTACATAGCTGATCACCACAGTTCCCCCATTCCCTTAGTCCAATTCACTCCCCAGACTGAATTCGAAGACTCATGAACCCGGGGTATCACGACTACGGAAATGAGGTGGTATGACTGTGGTAAAAGGTTAACTTTTGCGTTATGTGATGCTACTTCACAACAACCCACGGATAACGGGATGGCATATCGAACAGGAATCGTACCCGTTCTGGCGTTCTGCCTTCTTCATCGAACAAAAGCAATTCATTCTCTTCTTGTAGCCAGGCTACTGGAACTTTGTAATCCTCTTGCGGGCCAATCTGCCAGTAACGACCCAAATGATGTCCGTTCAGGTGAATGGTGCCTTTGCTCATCCCCGTCAGACGAAGCATCAAATTCACTTTATAGTGCTCGGCAATAGTAGGCATATTGAAACGCCAGCGATACCAGACGGGCTGACCGTACGAGTCTTGTGCTCGAATGGTACCGGATGTGGAATGAGCCTTCTCGCTCACCGTAACACTTGATATCCCATCGTCCGAAGCAGGGGCCACCAGATTGGCAGTACAATTGCCACTTTCGGCGTTACCAGGATGTGTCGCTTGTTGGAAAGCCTCGGATCTCTCCCATTGTTGCGGAAGTAACGCTTCTGTCCCTGCCATACGCCAGTCCTTCAGCTCTCCCTGACTCGGGTACGTGATCAGTTCCAGTCGATTCAGTGATGAACGGCTATACGGCATTTCCAGTGTATTCGTCTCTCCGGGCTTGATATACAGGGAAATATCTAACGTCTGGAAGGCAAACCAATCCTGATATCCCTCCATCGGAACTTCGATGCCATTGATACGAAGACCTTTGCTCAAGGCACCCACGAGGATCGCCCGATCCATACCATCCAGCTTAAAACTTCTGCTGAGAAGTGGTGCTCCATGTATAGCGTTCACCTCATCGAGATGCACAAGTCCACTCTCCATATGCCAATTCCGACGAATATCCTGAACCTGGCCACCCAGATACACCGCACCAGTCAGACCTTTGCTCTCACCCAAATATGGAGAGAAGTTCAATCTGCCCATATGCTGCACCAGAATCTGAAGTGTATTCTTCCCTTGGGCCACCTGCAATTGCACACCTGCTGCCCCTACCTGACGCACTAATGCCTGCTGAACACCATTAACGATGATGCTGGCAGTATCCTGGATATCCGGCAAAATGAGGTTAGTTGCCCCTTCGATCGGACTCTCCAAATCACATTCGTACAATAGATAGCCAAAATCTTGTCCATATCGGGAAAAGTCTTCCGGCTGTCCACTCGCTGAGCGTTGCTTGGCAGTTAACGTAATACGTGACAGCTCAGGAGAATCAGACAACTTTGGCTCACTCGGCAGTGTCCTTGGAAGTTGCTGCTGTGCTCCTGTAGAGGACGCCTGGCTGGCATAGAACTCGTGACCTGTTAACGTTCGTTCTCCATCTGTCCAGTCACCAAGCAGGGTGATTGTACGATCCGAATCCGTGATCATGCCCTTGACCTGACCAGATGGCAACACGTCCACGTCATCGAAGCCGATCACATAACGTAGTCCCTTCTGATCTGTTGCTTCCAATCGCCATGTTCGATTCATCATCTCTTGATCCAGAATGACCAAACGAATGGGTGTGCCGTTTGCTTCCAGTTGGATCATTCCCGGCTCTTGGAAATGAAACAGATCCAGGCGGTGTACGTTCCTTGCTGGATCATGCTCGACCAGCACTTGCACCGAACTGTCCAAGACGTTCAAGTCCACGGCTTCCAGTTCAACTATGGAACGCTGCCCTGCTGGGGCCACAATAAACAGGGTCAATGTTCCATTTATCATTTCATTGCCCGTAATCATCGTACCCGCAGTCAGGTATACCTGATCAGCAATCTGTACTCGATCCAGCAATGGAACAATCTGTCCCGGATTCAGCGATACGGGAAGAGTCCGGCCTTCTTCCAAAGTAATGTGCATCGTCTCGCGTTCATCCTTGTGACTTTCCAGGAACCAAATCTTCTGGTTGTCCGCCTGTCTGCCTCGTACAGATAGGCCTTCAGGATGACGTACAACGATCTGTTCTGATGGAATCTCCTCTGTTTCCATCAGAAGGTCCCCGAAAGCATGGACGAAATAAGACAGATTCTTGGTAACCGCATATTTCGGTGTCACCCGTCCATATTCATTCAGCGGTGCATCATAGTCATAAGACGTAATCATGAAGATGTCACTGTTCCCCATCGTTCTGCCACCATATCCGCCAAAATTGGTTCCGCCGTAGAACATGTAATGGCTTATTCCGGTATACCCGGCACGCAGAATCTCCATGATGCGTCTCTCCAGCAAAGGCGCCGTCTTCTGTATGGCAGAAGGCCCTCCCCAGTTCTCGAACCATCCGGTCCAGAATTCTGTGACCATCTTCGGGGTCTCCGGCTGTTTGGCACGAAGTTTCTCATAATGCCCGTCAGCACCTGACCAGAAATTAGCCCCTTCGATCGTACCTTCCGCGCCGCCAACGCAAGTGATTAATGTAGAGTCGATACCGCGTTGTAACAATGCATCCCTCAGCGTATTCATATGTTCACTTGCCGCCGCATCATCCATCAGGTACCCATATTCATTCTCCACCTGAACGAGAATGACCGTGCCCCCAGCAGATAGCTCGCGTTCCCGAATGATGGGCACAAGCCGGTCAAAATACAGATTCACATAGTGCAGGTACGTCTCATTATTTTCCCGGAATTTCACGCCGTCCTTCGTACCTAGCCAGTATGGAAAACCGCCAAAATCCCATTCCGCACAGATAAACGGACCCGGACGTGCAATGACCCACATACCCAGTTCTGCGCACAGATCCAGAAATGCTCCGCAATCGTTGTCCCCTTCAAAGGACCACTGCCCTTCCTCCGGTTCATGCACGTTCCAAGCAAAGTAAGTGTCGATGCAGTTCATGCCTGCCAGCTTCGCCTTCAACAGAACCTCACGCCATTCCTCCTTCGGCATACGGAAGTAATGGATCGTGGCACTGTTCAGAAATATACGCTCTCCGTTCAGGAAAAAACTGCGTGCATCGTATGTTAGTTCAGATTGAACATTGTTCTCAGCCCTGGCGGTGCTCTTCTCCTGTTCCTGCAGCAAAAGGGATGCTTTCTCTGTCAAAGATATCCCCTCCTTCTCTTTATTTATATAAATTGAACTAAAGATTATTTACACTGCACACTTCGATGACAGAACAACCTTCCGATCGCTGTTATTACTTCGCCTGCACCGTTACGCCTTCCAGTACAACGGTTGTAATGGAGTTGTCGGCCGTAGGCACTTCAAGTCCGTTGGCATACACGGGAATGTCTTCAAGCTGCTCCATATTTCGCTCTGGTGAAGTCTGGTACACCTGAGCGGTGGATGATTTTCCATACGTATACCCTTCCAGTTCAAACGCCTTCGTACCCGCTGACAATTCATTACGAATCACCAGCACCAGTCGTTGACGTTCTGCGTCATAGGCAGCCAACGTGCGACCATCATCCGTTGGAATAATCGTTGCGCCAGGGCGAATGAACTTGGTAAACTGGGCCATGCCGTAATACTGTTTGGTCATCTCGTACTGCTCTTCTCCGTTAAAATTGGCGTGGATGAACCCCCAGTTATTATTGGCGCCTTCATCTTCAACTGCTTGCCAGTATACCCAAGCGGATGGCTGCATGATTTTCAGATCGAACATGATACGCTCTGCGAGTTCCTGCACTGAGGTCATGTCTTCATGACTGTGCGGTTCGCTGCCGCCTGTTCCGTACTCGGACATCCACAGCTTCTTGCCATGGCGTTCTGCCAGCGTGCGCAGCTCTTCCATTTTGCTACCATTATAGGAGTGGGTATTGATCTGCTCGATTACGTCCAGCGTGTCCTGATCGTAAAGGTTGAAATTGAACACCGTCTCATCGATGCTGTTATCATCTGCGGCACTAATGACGGTTCCTTCCAATCCTTTGCTCTTCAATGATGCAGCGACTTTCTTGATAATCTCGGCTTGTTTCTCATTGGTAAAATGACTGCCTTCCTGCATATTGCCTTTCTTCCACCAGTCGGAGGAAGGTTCATTGAGCGGATTCAGGGTGCGGAAAGTAATTCCCCACTCGTCCCGATAATGCTTCACAACTTCGGTCAGATAATCGGCAAACGCATCATACTGATCATCACGCAGGTTATTGCCGCCATCCACGGCTCCAGTGACCGATCCACTGATCGTCATCCAGTAAGGTGGTGAATTAGAGAATGCTTCGGCAATGTTCACGCCGCGCTCCATCGAGCCTTGTAATACAGCACGCTGACCTGCATCGGCATTCCAATCCCATTCCCCTGGTTCAGGCTGAAAGCCAGGTACATCCCCACCGGGACGAAGGGCTTTCATCTCCGGATTTTCTTCACCGCCGATATTGTAACGGACGATGTTCAGACCTAATCCTTTCTCCGGATCAAAGACCAAATCCATCACTTCACTAACCTTCGCTTGATCCTTCCACAATCCGAGATCGTTGGCCCACCAGGCAAGTGACGTGCCCCAACCTTCAAAATGATCATAAGACTGATCCAGTTTCAAACGTACCGGTTCCTCTTGGAATACAAGTGTTTTGGATGATTCATTGGCAAAATGATTGATAACAATTCCTCCTCCTGCCAGCAGGGCAATCAGGGCAACCCCCATGAGGATATAACTCCGTTTGCTTCTGCTGCGTTGTTCTTTATGCGCCATGGGCTAAACAATCCTTTCTCCATGTACGTTGGATGACTCCGTTGACCTTGAATGTTAGGTCGAAAATACACACTACAGGCATCATCTGTGTTACTTGATTCCACTGCTTCCACCGCTAATGTTGGCCTCATAGACATAACGCTGTCCGAACAGATAGACCAGCACCATCGGAATGGTGAGGAACAGGGAAGCGATCATGACAAGGTTCCAAGGCGGCATCTGTCCGCCACCTACCGTAGTCAGCAGCTGAACCCCGAGTGCCAGCGGCATTTTCTCCGGATCATTGATATAGATGAGCGGCCCCATGAAGTTGCCCCAGTTATAGGAAAACGAGAAGATCGCAATGGCAGCAAGTATCGGATAAGTCAGTGGCATGATAATCTTCCAGTAGATTCCCGGGTGCCCCATCCCATCGATCATGGCGGCTTCATCGAGTGATTTGGGGATACTCATGACAAACTGTCGAATCAGGAATACGTTGAACGCCCCGGCGAAGAAACTCGGTACGATCAGTGGGTAAAATGTATTAATCCAGTCCAGATGACGGAAGATGATGAACTGCGGCACCATCGTCACCTCACCCGGAATCATCATCGTACTGAGCAACACGATAAACAGGAAACGGCTACCTTTTGCCTTGATTCTGGCAAAACCGTATGACACGATTGATGCTGACAATACCGATCCAACAATCGTAAAGATGGTAATAATGACTGAGTTTTTCAAATACGTTCCGAGATTGTTATTCGTGAAAATCGTATAAAAGTTCGACCACTGGAACTCCATTGGAACGAAGGTAAAAGCTGATTTGACGGTTGTTGCGTCACTGGCCAGTGCAATAGAGATCATGTACAGGAAAGGTGAAGCAAGCAGCACCCCGACCAGAATCAGAAAAATATAGGATATCGTCTTCTCCACAGTCGATGGATTACTCATTGGCTTTTCCCTCCTCGTAGTGCACCCATAGCGCCGATGAACGGAATACAACCAGTGTCAACGCCATGATGATGATGAATAGTACCCAGGCAATCGCTGATGCATATCCCATTTTGTAGAATTGGAATGCATTCTGGAACAGGTAAGGAACGACCATCTGACTTGAATTATCAGGTCCCCCCGCAGTAACGATGAAGACCTGCGCGAAGGTCTGGAGCGCCCCGATCATCCCGGTTACGAGATTGAAGAAAATGACGGGAGTCAGCATCGGGAATGTAATATGGAAAAACGATTGTGTACTTTTCGCACCATCGATGGCTGCGGCCTCGTACAGTTCCTGCGGAATGCCTTTCATCCCTGCAAGCAGCAATACCACGCCGCCCCCTACACCCCATAAGGACATGAGAATCAATGCAGGCTTAACCCAGTTGGGATCAAGAAGCCAGGCAGGACCCTCAATACCAAAGATCGCGAGTGCCTGGTTGATCAATCCTTCCGTCGGTGCAAGCAAGTGAATGAAGAGCAATGAACTTGCAACCACCGGAACGACGGAAGGCAGGTAGAACAGAATACGGAAGAAGGTAATCCCTTTGATCTTCTTGTTCAGGTAATATGCAATCCAGAGCGAGATCGACATGCCCAGCGGAATGGATATCAGCGCATAGAAGAAGGTATTGCCGACGGATTTCCAGAAGATCGGATCATCGGTCAGCAACGTTTTGTAATTGTCGATACCGATGAATTCAGGGGACTGGAACAGATCCCAATTCGTGAAGCTCATATAGATGGAAAACAGGATCGGACCCAGGGTCAGCCCCAGAAACCCGATCAGCCAAGGCGAGATGAAGATGTAGAACCATTTCCCGTCCTTTTTTCTCACGTTAAGCCCTCCCATGACGCAGAGAGCAGATGGAACCCGCATTCTCGCCGATTCCACCTGTCCTGCTGTCGCTGCTATTTGTGCATGTTATGAAAAATCCTCTATTTGTAGAGTCTTTCCAGTCCACTCTGAATTTCGGTTACGGTATCATCAAGCGAGGCTTTGTTATTGAAGTACACACCCAACTTATCGTTAATCAGCTTCATCATTTCGTTCCATTGCGGGTTGAATGGTTCTGCATAGATCGTCGATTCACTGAACGCTGCCATGTTGATTTTTTTGCCGCCATATTCAGCATTCAGGAATTCATCACTGGACAGACCCGCTTTGGTTGCAGGTGCATCCTGTCCGGCTTTGACCATTGGCATCTGTGCTTCCGGTGTGGTCAGTGCTTCGATTACTTTGAATGCTTCTTCCTTGTGTTTGGAAGCGTTAGTAATCGTTAACCCGTTGAAGAATGCGTTGGTTTCGCCCCATACCGGAGAGATATCCCAATTAATGCCTTCCACCTTGGCAAGTGAACCGATATTCCAGAACCCTGTCGTTTCCATGGCGATCTTGCCTTGAGCGAACAGCGGATCAGCTCCAATATTCCCCATGTCGGCAATCTCAGTAGGTGTTGGTCCCGCACCGTGTGTAAAAGTCAGGTCATTCATGAATTGCAATGCTTTACGCACAGGCTCTGTATCGAAAGTTGGTTTGCCACTCTCATCGAACAAAGAACCGCCATTCTGGTAGATGAGTTGCATCCATTGCGGCCACCAGCTGCCAGGGTAGTAACCCCACTGAACTGTCTTGCCATTCTCTTTCACCGTCAGCTTCTGAGCTGCCGCCATCAGATCATCCTGCGTCCAATCTTTGGTTGGGTATTCCACCCCAGCCTTGTCGAACAGATCTTTGTTATAAAAGAGAACCATCGCGCCTGCACGATCCGGCAAACCGAATTGCTTGCCATCATACTTCATGAGGTTTGCAATATCATCGGAATAACGTTCAGACATGTTCACATTGTTCGCCTTAATCATGTCGTCCAGCGGTATGATCTGATTCTTGGAGGCGTAAGCCTGATAGTTCTCGGCGATCATCATGATGTCCGGTGCTGTTCCCCCGGCGATCATCGTTTGTACTTTCTGGTCATAATCCCCTGCAACCACGTTTAGCTTCACGTTAATATCGGGATACGTTTGTTTCACAATATCGAGTCGTTCCTGATAAATTTTCTTCTCATCCTCCGAGCCCCAGATCGTCATGCTTAGATCAACCTTGCCACCGGGCTCCCCGGAGGAACCACTTTTACTCCCGCTGCTGCAGGCTGTCAGACCCATTACCATGACCAGCATCAATAACGAAATGACCTTTAAACTTCTTCTCATACGTTACGCCCCCTTGAACTAATGAATGGATGACCACACTGAAACCCGTTTCATGAAATGGGTTTCATTAAGCTGAAACATAAAACCCGTTCCACTTTATGAAAGGGGTTTCATTCACGCACTCATTATATTTCACCCTTCAAGGAAATGTCAACGCTTTCTTTTCCAATTACAGGCCCTTTATCTTGCAGCAGGTCCTGTACTTTGACGCACAATCAGCTCCGGTCGCAGAACAATCTGCTTCTTCGGTTTGCCTTGATTAATCAGCTCATGCAGCACGTCCACAGCCTGTTTGCCAAGCTGATATGTGTTCTGGGATACCGTTGTCAGTTCCGGTATAACGGCACTGGCGAGAGGTGTATCATCAAAACCCACAATGGATATATCCTTCGGAATGGAGAGCCCATGCTCAATCGTCGACTTGATTGCACCAATGGCCGTATTGTCATTCACACATATGACTGCGGTTGGCGGATTATCCCGATCCAGCAACTTGGACATTTCCCGTTTGCCATCGTCAATGGAGAAGCTGCCGAGCAGTTGCCGCTCTTTCGGTATTTCGAGCCCATGCTCCCGAAGTTTCTTCTGCACAGCTCTGACCTTGACCATGGTGGTGGACAACTCTTTCAGCCCGCCGACAAAAGCGATATCGCGATGCCCAAGTTCAAGTAAATGCTCAGCTGCAAGGGCTGCGCCTGCACCTTCATCGGTATACACCCGGTGGAACCCGCCTTTGGCAATATTGCCATTGACCAACACGATGGGCATACGTTTGCCCATATCAATCAATTCCTGAGCCATATCATCTGGACAGACCTGCATATTGATTCGCCCGCCGAGAAAAATAATCCCGTCTACTCGCTTCTCTCGCAGAATGGACAAATATTCCGATTCCCTGTTGTAGTCGCCTGCTGTATTACAGAGAAAGAATGTGTACCCTAATCCACGAGCCTCATTCTCCGCACCCCAGAACACTTCCGGGAAGAAGGGATTGGTAATGTCCGGCAGGATGATGGCGATGGTGCCCGTCTCTTTCTTGATCAGACTGCGCGCCTGCGCATTGGGCTGAAACTGGTGTTTTTCGATGATGGACATAATCTTCTCCCGGGTGCTTGCACGCACTGGTGCCGTATCATTCAGCACTCGGGAGACCGTCGCGACAGATACATTTGCTTCCTTGGCGATGTCGTATATGGTGATCGGTGTCATAGCGGAACCTTCCTTTTTCTCTAATTTTCCCTATTTTCCCTGCTTATCATACCAGATAAGGAATGGCGATGAAATGGGTTTCATTGTTGGGCTGTGAAGACAGGTTGAGGAGCTTTACCAAGGCAGCATGAAAAAAGTAAGCCTCTCCTCCGTCAACCGTCACTTAACGTGTCAAAATAAACAGCTTGCTGTCGGCATTCACAATCTGTGTGCCATTGCTCAGCTCAACCAGCGACGTATCCCAATGGGTATGTCCGCTGAACACCACTGTCTCCGGTCCAGCCTCCAAGGCCTGCCGGATGAGCGGTTCACCCATAAGCCCAAGCTCGGCGATGCCCGGGCTTTGATGCAAAAGCAGGCAATCCGGCTGCTGCTTCAGCAGCTTGCGTACGGATTGCAGGTACTGCTCTGCCGGCAGTCGGCCCGGCTTGTCCGGCCTGCCGATGATGCCGCCCAGGCCCGCGATGCGCAGCTGGCTGGGTTGGGCGGCACTTGGCGCAGGGCCACCCGTTGGGGGGCCGGCGTTGATCATTGCGGCTGGGCCATCCATGACATGGATGCCCTCGACGCTGTGCAACCGATGAGCATCTGCCTCATCGGTGAGGTCGTGGTTGCCGTGCACGCCGGCAACCCAGCCGAAGGCTGCCCTGAAGGCGAGCCAGACGGGTACCGGATTGCCGCTGGCTCCCCTTTTTCCGCGCAGGGCATACATGTCTCCACACATCAACACGCCTATACGTTCCGGATCAAGCTCTGGCCATTCCACTTCCAGCAACAACCGGACGTAAGCAGGTAGGACTTCACCAAGAAGTTGATCCTCAAGGGCACCTCGCATAGGGTTGCTATCCATTTCGGCATTCGTTCCAACGCTGTTGTACGTCTCCTCATTGGAAGCCGTCGCTCCGCCAGATGTGCCCTCTTCCCTCCGCTCCGCAGCAGGCACAACTCCTTGCAGATCCGAGGTCACAATGAGTGCATCCACTCCATCAGGAAGCTCCGAGACTGTGCCATGATAAATGGGGAGTTGGGCCTCGATCACCTCTCCTCCGGAGATGGTATTCAGATAGGTGAAGTGTTCAATCGGCTGATCGTTCAACATTACGATTCTCATGGGACATGCCTCCTTTTACTTAATTTTACCTTCTAATCTGAGTTTATGGTCCATATATTAAAATGTAAGCGAATTCAATGGAGATTAGAGGAGTGTGAACGACGTCATGATCATTCAAGTCAGTCCGCTGGCAGAAGCAAGACTTACTGAAAAGCTGGGAGATCGACCAGGCTATTTCAAATTGTTTTATGATACCGATGGATGCGGTTGTGACGGAATTGCGGTACTTCTGATCTTAAACGAACCGGATAGCGATGATGTTACCATAGAAGCGGGTTCGCTTCCATTTGTCATCAACAAACAGCAGCAGATCTACTTCGAACCCTGTCTGCGTCTTCAATCCGAGCATAGTTTCCCTTCGTTCCGACTCAGTAGCGATTCCATGATCTATGGCAGCAATGTCAAAGTCCATGATTTACGAGATACCGCAGACATTGCCCCTCAGCCCACCGGATGGTTTGTACGATAAACGTCGTTGAATCAGCACTATAATCAAAACCTCCCAATCCCGGATGTTCTGCGAGACGGGAGGTTTTTTTATCAATTTCAAGCAAATTAATTAGCCACTATTTTCGTAAGCATTTCATATATGTGCAGTGTCTCTGTACCTCTGCCGCTCTATTTCCAACAAGTTTTTCAGGACCAAAGGGGTGAAAATTGTTTAATTAATATAGACTTTAGTTTAATACAAATAGTTACAAACAAACCGTATAATTAGATATTACATATGTATTTGAGAGAGATAAAAAATTGGATACCTTTTTAAAAATATACGTCCAGTAACAACGTTAGAACATTCCATCTGTTTAAAGTATTATAAGAGGAGAATTGAATATTTGATGAAGTTACCCACAATCCTAAACGTAGTCCGAATCTTGTTGAGTATCAAAGTTATATACCTTATTATTTCTTTCAGTGTATTTCTCTATATTTTCAGCCAAAATCCTGAAGCCTTTGCCGGTTATCAAGTGAACGGAAATGATTTAATTAATTTCTCTAATGAAATTACTGGGAGAATCATTTTTTTAATCAGCCCTAGTTTGCTTGCTATCATCTGCATCACCAAACGAAAGTTCAGATCGACTGTTACGTTCCTGAGTATCGCTTTATTTATCGGTCTACTGAATGAAGGACTACTAACTGGACTTGTTCAACTATTCGCCTTGTTAGTTGTGCTCGTACATCGACCAAGTAAGATATTTTTAAAGCGCCAGGATTCAAATGACACAGAGACACCATATATCGCCAAGAAGAGCCTGACTTAAATGTCAGGCTCTCTTTGTTTTGGTTTCTTTGCACACAATCCATTAAGCCTAATTCTAAACCCTCCAATCAATATTACCAAAATTACTTCACAAGAATTTCAATTGGATCCATGGATAATGCGATATCTGCGGTCATATCCACATAGAGATTCTGTATCCCTTTTTTGGATACTAAAAATTCATCTTCTACCTCAATCACTTGACCTGATTTAAATTCAGTTACATATCCCACATCCGTATAATTACGCTCCTCGTCACTCTATCAAACGAATGATATATGGAGAGGGTTGCTCAATTCGTTCATTGATTTCCCTGAAATATCGTTTACCATTGGTTCAATCATGTATCACACGAGTTCAATTAACTTCCTATCTATTTCTGCGATATCACCAATCTCGGATGTACCATCCCAAAGAATTATTGAAGAAGCTTCATCGTTTTCAACAAAGTCATCAAGTTGGCACAGTTCACCCATGAACAGAGCTCCATATTCTGTCCGTTCCGGTCCATGAAAACTCGGCTGGAGTCTAAACTTCATTAGCCCTTTGAATTCAGCTGTATCCAGAATTTGATTGGTTTCCTCAAACAATTCTCTAATTACACATTGCTCCGCATGCTCTCCAGCTTCAATAATCCCCCCTGGAAGTTCCCAGTTTTTTCTCCACTTATTATGCATGAATAGATACTTCCCTTGGCACTTCACCACGATTAGAGCATGTGTTAGTGGAGCGTCCAGTGTACTTGGAATGACCTTATCGTACTCGATACGAATAAATTCCAGGAAAATGTTACCTCTTGAATCTGTCATGATTGCCATTTACATCCCTCCATTTCTTAATTGTTGAAGCAGAAACAAAAAATAATTATAATCATTGTAGTGTCTCGAAGGGCGGGAGGAAAGACATCCATGAACAAACAGGAACTAGTCATGATGGAATTCAGGGACTTATTTAACAAGATGGTTTGGCTCAATAAAAATAAGTTGGAAGACAGTCTTAAAGGTCATAAGCCCTCAGAAGTTCATTGTATCGAATACATTGAAAAAAATGTAGATCCGAATGTTACAAAGCTTGCCGAATCCCTATACATGACCAAAGGTGCCATAAGTAAACTAACTAAAAAGCTTATGGAGAAAGGCCTCATTGAATGCTACCAGAAGCCTGATAATAAAAAAGAAATCTATTTTAGGCTTACTGAGCAAGGGAAGGAAATTTATAATATCCACGAGGATCTGCACCATGAATTTCAAGAGCGGGATAAAGTCATATTTGAACAAGTAACTCTGGAACAATACGAAAGTATGCTTAGCTTCATGAAAAAGTATAGTCAGCATCTGGATGAGGAGATAAAGAAATTGGGTCTAGAAATTAATTAAGCTGGAGAGTTTGAATATTAAAAGTAAAAACCACAGGCAGCCGAGATCTTTTATAGATGGCTGCTTTTTTTACGGATAAATTTTTGTTGACAAGGAAACCAAAACACCTTATCATTTCGTTGACAAGGAAACTAAATACACTTTGACTTTCAAAGAGGAGAATACCAAATGTCAGAAAATAAAGTAAAAAAAACAGGTTTGCCCAAAGAAATCCTTATGGCTGCCTGGGCTATTGCACTTGGAGCTATTGCTCCTATGCTTGACTCCACAATGGTGAATATCGCCATCAACAAACTGACAAAGGACTTCAACACAACATTGGATATCATTCAATGGGCTATTACTGGTTATGTTTTAGCTCTTGCTGTTGCAGTTCCCATATCCGGCTGGCTTATGAACAAATTTAACGGTAAGAAAATTTTCGTCGGGGCCATGATTGCTTTTGGTGTAATTTCTGTTTTAGTAGGACTTAGCTGGGACATCTCCAGCTTCATCTTTTTCCGTTTGCTTCAAGGTTTTAGCGCCGGAGTAATTACCACGCTAATGTTCACCCTTTTAGTCAAAACAGCAGGACAAGAAAACTTGGGCAGAGTGATGGCAATTGTCAGTACCCCAATGATCCTTGGTCCCATCTTAGGACCTGTTCTTGGGGGATTCATTATTCAAGGGGCATCCTGGCGGTGGATTTTCTTCATAAACGTATTCATCGTTTTGATTGCTGCTCCGCTAATGATGAAAAAGGTGCCGAATTTTGAACCGTTCAACAAAGATAGTAGACTCGATCTATTTGGGATTATCGATTTGTCCTTAATGAGTGCGGTATTGATATATGGAATTACGAAAGCCGCGGAACATGCTTCATTTAACAATAGCGAAACTATGTTTTGGGTTGGCGTTGGTCTCGTTTTAGCCGTCATCTATTTCGTATATAATCTCGTAAGAAAAAATCAAACCGTGCTGCCATTGAATTTATTCGCACATAAAAGCTTCGCAGCCTCCAGCATCGGGTTATTCTTGACAAATGCCGCTATCATGGGGCCTATGTTGATTCTTCCCTTGTACTTTCAGAACTTCCGTCATTTCACGGCGACGGAAGCAGCCCTTGCATTAATTCCTCAAGGGGTTGGGATGCTTGTGACCAGACCTTTGATAGGCATAATGATTGACAAGATCGGGGCGAAATACGTGGTTATGGTCAGCTTGGTAGTTTCACTTGTCGGGTCAGTTCCGCTTATCTATATCACCGATACAACAAGTATGACTTGGATCTCCATTATATTGTTCATCCGCGGTGCCAGTGTTGGGGGAATCAGTCTTCCTTTGACAAGTGATGCATATACAGGACTTGAAAGCAAACAACTTCCTGAAGCAGGTGTTGGGATTAATATTATAGAGAACTTGGGCTCAAGCTTTGGTTCAGCTGTTATCGCAACCGTCATTGCAGCCACCCTACACGGATTGCATCCAACTATTGTAAATAATTTAGAGGGGTATCATTCCGCGTTTTTATTATCCACTATTGCTCTAGCGGCAATCTTCATCCCAAGTCTCTTCCTTACGAATAAAAGAGTGTCTAGAACTGCCCGTTAGTTAAATAAAAGTAGCTGATCGCGTTCGATCAGCTACTTTCGTGTTTTTATTTAGCTATCGTTTCCCGTTAGTTCCATGCCGGCATCACCATCAAATATAGTATTTAATAGATGCTGATCATTTAAATTAAACTAATTTAGAATCTGGCCTTTATCTATTTTCGCCAAGCGTTTATGCCAAACTGCGAGTTGTTCAGGCGTTTGTCGCACCCAATCTTTCACTTCGCCAACAATTTTTAGTGGGGCATTGCTGCGATATGATCGCGTCGGATTACCTGGAAATTTCTTATCCGTCACATTTGGGTCATTTTCCCATTCGCCTGTCGGCTCAACGAGATACACGCGCGGTTCACCACCGCCTTTTGCCAACTCAGCAGCTAACCCAGCCCCATCACGCAAAGCTGTAAAATAAATATGATTCATCACAACATCCGGATTGTAATTAGAGCGAAAGCCAGCTGTGAGCAAGTCACCAATCTGCAAATCTGCTCGTGTCCCATGATAAAAAGGACCTTTGTCAAGAATTTCAGCCATCTCGCCACCACCTCCACATTTAGTAAGATGCTCTATTTTATCATGAACCTGCCCTTAGATTTTTCTCGCATAATACATCCACAGTGCCAAAAATACGATTAAAACAAATAATAAACAAGTTAGTAAGGTGTAAAATATCATGGGATTGAAGAAACCGGCGATCACGGAGGCAATGCCCAGACTAATAAGAATGATTGCTACGCTCAGTGTGCTGGCACTCTGGAGTATTGTAACACTCCGTTCGTCATTCTCCTCAATAAACTGCTTCTTCAGCTCGGCTTCACTTTTGCTGGCTTTTATATACCTGACCACAAAATAAGTGATGACCACTTCAACCCCGATAAAAGCTCCTGTATGAAATCCTTTTATAAAACTAGGCAGAGCGGGTAGTCCACCTCTGTAAAATATAAGTCCTACATAGATCAATATCATAGCAACAGCTACCAGTGACAGTACGTTTTTGCGAGTTTCTACTTTAATCTTGAACTTGTCCACTTATATATCCTCCACTTCGCTGAAATCAAAAACATCTTCAATAGCGAGTCCAAAAAAATTAGAAATTTTGTAAGCAAGAATAAGGGAAGCCGTATACTTTCCCCTTTCTAGAGAAGTGATGGTTTGCCGGGTAACACCAACAATTTGTCCCAACTCTTCCTGTGACAATTTATGCTGCTTACGCAGTTCTGCAATTCTTGTCTTCATGTAATCACGTCCTTGCAATGTTTACTTTGCATTTTTAGCATAGTTCACTTTGCATTTTGTGTCAAGTTCACTTTGCATTTCATATAAATTAACTTGCCCTACATTTTGAAAAAAAGCAGCTGATCACATGGATCAGCTGCTTTCTGACATTTAAGGAGCGCTATTATGTTGCAATCTAATGTCTCTATTTTACACAGTGAAAAATAAAGGATCGACTTTTAGAATTTGCGTGTTTGAAATCCCAATCGCCATATGTTTCAATTTTTGAAAATGCTGTTTGTTTCAGCGACTCATCCAATTCTTCTTGATTTCGAAATCTGATCTGCATTTTTTCATGAACTAGGATTTCGCCTGTTTTTGTATTTTTCACAGTTTCATAAAAAGTATAGATGTCTCCCTCAAACCCTTCATATTCTGTAGAGATTTCAAGAGGGTCTCCACTTCGCATATCTTTAGCTAAGTCTGGAGTCCTGTCCTTCTCCCACTCTTCCCACACTTTTACCAAAGGGTTTCTGATATCAAAAATAAAGTGACCGCCGACTTTTAGAGATCGAAATACGTCTGAGATTACTTTCTTCCAACTATCATCAGTAAGAAATACCTGTGCAACATTGGCAGTCATAATAACCGCGTCATAGGTATTGGTTTGTAAATTGGAGCTATCTCCTACCAACCAATTCACTTTGTCTGAATTATCTTTCATTCTCGCTACTTCAATTGCTTCTTCATGGGGATCAATAGCTGTAATTTTATAACCGTACTGAACAAGGTGAGTCGTCCATCTTCCTGTTCCACAGCCTAAGTCAACGACAGACTCCACTTTTAGTTTATTTAGTAAGGCAAGGAAAAACTCGTCGTCTTTTCCCCAATGGTTAATCTGGTCATATACTAATGGAATCATAGATGTTGTTCCCACTTTCTGTAGCATTTTTAATAGTTCATCAGATAAGAAATAGTGTAGTCAATTGGAGTGTACAAGTCATTGTTAATTAATTTATGTATTACCTTTCAACTTCGTTCGGACGATCCCCAAACTTCCCCATCAACACGATAACCGCCACCATTCCATTGAAGCAAGTAGCCTCCAGTACTCATTCCCTGTGTGAAACCTTCTTTAGTATTTATCCACTCTAAGGTTTCCCCAGGAGCAATTGTCCTAGCGAAATACACTTTACTAGTATCTAGGTGCGTCAAACTAACATTGACTTCATGGCTACTATTGTTCTTCATAAGCAGTTTTATGTGTACAAATTCCGGATTTACGGAAAAGAGTTGCTGTACCGTTGCACTTTCAGAAGCAATAAAATGAGAGGGGTTGCTCTCTTGTTCGCTTAAAGAATCAGACAGGGCTGTACTTTCGGACTTGTTTGATAATACAACAGATTTTGGAGTAGACATATTCTCTTGAGTTCGACTTGTTGGATCACAAGCAGTTAAGGGCGCTGTGATCAAAACTAATGATACAACAGTTAAAAACAGTCTCTTTTTCTTCAATACTTCATCCCTCGTATTCTTTTATTAGTTATTCTAAAGAACCTATAAGAAGTTTTTCGTTATTAACAACGCTATTAAATAGTCAAAAGTTACACTTGTAATTCGCAAGATGACATTGAGTTAACCTCCCTGTTACCTGAACAAAAGCAGCCGATTAGGTTAAACGGCTGCTTTCTGTGGTTTATTGAGCTATCGTATTCCTTAAGTGTAACGACGACTGATATAATTTGACCCTTCAGTCTCTCGAAAAACCGAAATGCCTCTCAACTTCTAATAACATCTGCTCTTTATTAGACTGAGATGTTCTCATAAACCATTTTAATTGATACTGCTCTGCTTGCTGCAGGTAATGATTCGATGCTCTAACCACTGTGTTTAATGTTTCGTCCCGCGCACGTTGTGGATCTGATAAATTAGGAAACAAACCCTCCATGCCTCTCAGGTGATCTCGATCTAAATAATCTGCTCGAATGAGGTCATCTTCTGCAAACATATAAATAACTCGGTTGGGATCAGCGATCTCCCTTAGATAAGCAGGTTCCATAAAAGTATCTACTACGATTGGCTTCTCTTTCCCCATCTGTAACAAATCCAAGATGATAAATTCCACACTCTCGTCAAACACGGAATTTAACCAGTGACTTCTATCATTCCCTCGTCCTAAAAAGAACCATTCCCAATCAATAAAATGTCGTAATATGGCGGGATGATCCTGCGGATTAGCCTTTTTTTGATAATCGAACGTGTGGTCATCTGAAGAATAATAATTCATATTCCATTTTGAAGAAAGCAAATTAGTCATCGTGCTTTTTCCGCCGCAAGGGCCTCCACATATCCAGTAAACATGATCTAAATATTGTCTTAATACTCGGTCTGAAATTTTCATTATATGAACATCTCCTAGTCTATGATTATTTTCTTATAAGGGAGAATGTCTCTTCTTATTTGCATTACATGTCCAGGTCGCTGGCATTGCTACACCACCCTTCAATTTCCATTTTCTCACAAAGTTAAGCAGTTGTGAATCTTAGCTCATCTACAAGAGTCATATTCCACACTAAAGACACACGTCCACCGCAATATTTTGTAAAATCTGCTTAAAAACTCGATTTCTTTTAGCCTCTTTGTCCAAACTCTTCTTTACGATCACCTCACTTCATGTTAGATTTTATAACATACTATGATGAAAGCGGTGGGTTGAAGATGGATTTGCAACAGTTATTGACTATCCCCATTCTCTCCAAAGCAAAGATAATTGCCGGACATCGCGGACTAGATCGCTCAGTGCAATCCATTAATATTATGGACGCACCAGATATTGTACAATTCCTGAAGCCAGGAGATATGCTGCTGACCAACGGTTACATCCTGAAAGACCGCCCCGATGCTCATCTTGCCTTCATTACAGACATGCATGCAATTGGTTGTGCAGCGCTTGCGGTCAAGACACAACGCTTCTCTCTTGAATTATCTCCGCAACTGCTTGAGACAGCCGACAGGCTGGGCTTCCCGATCATTGAGCTGTCGGAGATCGACAATACACTCGGTGAGATATTTCAACAATCAATCAGCGCCATCCTACAGAACAAAACCCATGAGCTCCACTATGCCTTGTCTATTCACAAACAATTTTCCTCGATGGTTATGCAGGGAAAGGGCATCCCCTCCATCGTAGATACGTTGTCTCAGTTGTTATCTTCACCTGTACTGCTGCTTGGCTCGAAGAAGCAGATTACGGCCAGCTCCCATTATGCCCAACAGATGGATGCCCAGTCTCTCGCCGCGCCCTTACTGACATTTATAGATCAGCACCCTTCCTTCTATACCACAATCTCAATCTGTCTGCTTACCGCTGAGAAATATCGACATGCCGAGTTTCATCCCATCTTCACGGATCGGCACGAGGGCTATTTGATCGCACGATACGACAGTTCCGCAAGCTCTAAGCTCTCCACTCTGGCTTTGGAGCAAGCCGTCAATGTAATTGGTCTGGAGTTAACCAAGAAGCAAGCGGTCAAAGAGCGTTCCCGTCGGTACAAAAATGAATATTTCTCCGATCTCATCCAAGGCTTCATTCGTTCGGAACAAGAAGCACTTCATCGCGGCAAGAAATACGGGCTGCAGGCAAAAGGAAGTTCCGTTCTCATCATCGCCAAGCTGGATGAACCCTTAGTAGGCATACCTAAGCAGAACGTTGCTCCCTCCGAAGAGCGGTTCATCTCGGAACGAGATGCTAATTACGAGTTGATTAAGCAGGAGTTCGCCAGACTGGATCTCTCCTTCGTCATGTTCACCAAGAATGACCAGTTCGGTATACTCGTCTTTTTGAACGAATCGTCATGGGAAGAACACACCGTTATTCAGCAGCTTGAGCGGATCGTGAGCAATCTGTATACGGAGTCACAGCTCAGCTTATCCTTCGGAATAGGCAATCCCTACACAAATGTATTGGATATCGGACTCTCCTATAAGGAAGCAGTCAAGGCGCTTCAATCCGGCTATCAGATGCGAAAGACCCGCTTCGCCCATTCCTATCAAACGATGGATATAAGTCGCCTGCTGCGTATGATTCCCCACGATGAAATGTTACAGTTTCATCAAGAAACCTTTAAACCCTTCGAAGGCCGAGATCCAAACGAGCGCAGCGAGCTTATGAAAACTTTGTCCTCTTTCTATGAGAATCATTGCCAGATCGTCGATACAGCGAAAGAGCTGTTTGTACATCGCAATACAGTGATCTACAGATTGGAAAAATGCGAGAAACTAACCGGCCGGAACATTAAGGACCCCATGGAGAGTCTGCGCTTCCGTCTCGCCTTTGCACTGGAGTCGCTGCTGAATGTTAATCCAGCCCTTAGCGAAGCTGATCATACATCTTAAACGGAGAACGTGTCATGTATAATGACATGTTCTTTTGTTTTTCTTTTCCCAATCCGACCTCAATTGTACATTTTAACTGATTCAATTCTATTTTTATGTTCAGAGTAACTAATGACAATTAGCCATTCAGCCTATATCATTAGGAATATATTCATCAATGTCATGTTAACTAACATAATTTTATACCCAGAAATAAACAAACATCAGGCTGTAGGAAAGGGGCTACCTATCATGGCTATCCAAATACAAGGCGTATCCAAATCATTTGTCAGTGCAACCGGGGAAGATATTCAGGTCCTGGCTGAAGTTTCGATGCAAATCAAGAAGCAGGAGTTCTTCAGTATCGTGGGACCGAGCGGATGTGGCAAAAGTACGATCTTCAATATTATCGCAGGTCTGCTTAAGCCAACGAATGGCAAGGTTATCGTCTGTGGCGAAGAGATCGATCAGACGACCGGGCATGTCGGCTATATGATGCAGAAGGATCTGCTGCTGCCTTGGAGAAGCATCTTGGACAATGTCACGTTAGGCTTGGAAGTGAAGGGCATGTCCAAAAAGGATCGCGGCGATATTGCCATGGATTATCTGGATCGTTATGGCCTGGCTTCATTCGCAGACGCCTATCCCTCCACATTATCAGGCGGTATGCGCCAACGTGTAGCCCTCATACGCACCCTCGTTACTCAGCCCGATATTATATTACTGGACGAACCCTTCTCCGCACTTGATTATCAGACCCGACTCATTCTGGAAGATGAAATCTTGTCCATCCTGAAATCCGAGGGCAAGACAGGCGTGCTTATCACACATGACATTGAGGAAGCCATCGCCATCTCCGATCGCATTGCTGTCATGAGCAAAAGGCCAACAACCGTAAAACAGATCTACGATATTGGCCTCGCCTCGCAATATGGCTCAGCACTGAAAGCCCGTTCCGACCAGAAGTTCAAACAGTATTTTGAATCGATCTGGTCAGAGCTTGATATTCAAATGGGGAGGATCAGCTAATGAAGAGCACATCACCTGAAATTACCCTTGCCGGAAAGCCTGCTGGAGTTGCGAAGAACAAACGCAGACAGTCCACCTTCTCCAAAGAATGGCTGGTAACGATGCTATGGCGGTTCATTATTGTTGCGGTCATCCTGGTGATCTGGGAATCCGCCGTTCGCTTGAAACTGGTTAATGGATTCCTCATGGGATCACCAAGCGCCATTCTTGATGCTGCCATCACGATGGCTAGCTCAGGACAACTGCTTACAGACGCGTTCGCAACGGTGAATGCCACCGTTATCGGCTTCGTAGCCGGAAGCTTAATCGGCTCATTGGCAGGACTGCTCATGTGGTATTCCAAGTCCGTTGCCCGTGTGCTCGATCCATTCATCGTAGCGATGAACGGTATTCCGAAGATTGCTCTCGCTCCCATGATTATCATCTGGTTCGGTTCAGGCATCTTCTCCAAGATTGCTCTCGCCTCTGTCGCAACGTTTATCGTAGCGCTATTATCCGCCTACCAAGCGACTCATCAGATCGACGAATCCCAGATTAATCTGATGAAATCCTTCGGTGCAAAGAAATCACAAATTTTCCGCAAAATTATCATTCCCTCCTCTCTGCCATGGATTATCTCAGCCTTCCGAATCAATATCGGTTTGGCACTGGTGTCTGTTGTAGGCGGAGAATTCATCTCTTCTGACAAAGGACTCGGACACATGGTATTCGTCGAAGGCAACCTGTTCAACCTTCCTGCTGTATGGGTCGGTGTGTTCATGCTTATGCTGGTCGCGATGCTCCTCTACACCTGTGTCGGTTATATCGAATCCCGTCTTCTTCCATGGAATGACAGCAAGACCAGCAGCAAATCCACATCTGTCTAAGCTGACCCACAACGACTAACTTAACTACAACCATTAAAGGGGCCTGGTGACTAATGCGTACATTCAAAAAGATAGCTTTTCTGGCAACGATGACGATGATATTGACCACACTGCTCAGCGCATGCGGAAGCAATGCCGCAACACCTGCGAGTGGCGGAGGTACATCCAGTAATGAGGGGCAAGATACTGCGAAGGTGGATAAAATCATGGTGTCCGAGGTGTATCACAATCTGCTCTACCTTCCGCTCTATGTAGCGAATAACCAAGGATTCTTAAAGGAGAATCGCATTGAGCTATCCTCCATCCGTGCTGCCGGAAGTGGACCAACAGCATTGTCTTCGGTCATCTCAGGCGAGTCTGCGTTCTCCTTCCACGGTCCGGAGCATGTCGCATTCGCTAATGCCAAGGGCGGCGATGCTCGCTCACTGGTCCTTCTATCGGGCAGTGCTCCAGTATGGGCCGTTGCGAGAGAAGGAGTAACGGTGAACTCAACAGCGGATTTCAAAGGTAAAACCATTGTTGTAGGTTTGGCACCCACAAGTTCGAACAGCTTACTGCGGAAGCTATTCGCTGACAACAACATTGATATCGACAAAGACGTGACGATCACCGAGGTTCAGAATGGCTCCGAGCTTGGTGCTGTATTAGCCGGCAAAGCCGATATTGCTATCGTTTACGAACCTCAACTGGATCAAGGGGTTGCTGAGGGGCTGCACATTGTCCATGATTTCACGAAGGATTATCCTGACTTTGCCTTTGCAACGATGAATACAACCGCAAACTTCATTGAGGAGAATCCTGACCTCACCCAGCGCTTCGTCACCTCCATCGAGCAAGCCCTGGACTACATTCAATCCAATCCTGAAGGTGCCAAAGCAGTTGCTGTGAAGGAGTTCCCCAATCTGGACAAAAACGTCGTGGAACAAGCTGTACAACGCATGATTGACAGTAAGGTATACCCTGCTGAGGGGCTCATCAATGAATCCGCCTTCGGGACGGCAATGGATATGCAGCGCTTCATCGGCAATCTGAAGGAAGACCTCGCTTACGAGGACATTATCGATTCAAGCTTCACCAAATAGAGAGAGAAAGGGTGATTACTATGAAACACGACGACTATCTCACACACCGCCACACGGAAAGTGCGAAATACGCGAACGGAGTTATTACGAGCGAGGAGCTTGCTGTATTTAAAGCCGACTTGGAGCTGATTCGAGGTTTAAAGTTGCCAGAAGAAGTCGGCCCCAATGCTCCGCATAGGAGCGTGCCTCGGAGATGATTACGAAACCACTGAACGAACTGACGATTACGGAAGCCGCATCATTGATTAAAAACAAGACGATATCTCCTGTTGAGCTTACAGAGTCCTATTTGAAACGAATTGAGAATGTAGAGCCTGCTGTGCAAGCCTTCGTTACGGTCACCGCGGAACAAGCCTTGCAGGCCGCAAAAGAGTCTGAGCGGAAGCTAATGAATGGCAACTATCTCGGCCCTCTGCATGGCATTCCCTATGGAGCCAAAGACATCATCCATACCGCTGGCATACGCACCTCGGCCGGATCTAGTACCTATCCTGACTTCGTACCAGAGACCAATGCTACTGTGATAGATAAGCTACACGCTGCAGGCGCTATCCTGCTCGGCAAGACAACAACGACGGAATACGCCTTTCAGGGAGGAGAACCCCCAACCCGCAACCCGTGGAATCTGGAGCACACCCCAGGCGGTTCCAGTTCAGGCTCCGCCGCCGCTGTAGCAGCTGGCATGGCTTCCTTCACACTCGGAACGCAGACCTTTGGTTCTCTGCTCAGGCCCGCCGCTTACAACGGATTAACCTGTATGAAGCCAACTTATGGCAGGGTTAGCCGTAACGGTGTCATCACAGCCAGTTGGAGCCTGGATCATATCGGCGCCTTCACTCGATCCGCACAAGATAACGCGATCGTTCTTGAAGCGATGGCTGGGCATGATGTGCTGGACTCCTTCACGCTTCCTTATGGCAAGCCAGATTTAACAAGCGCTCTTGAGCATCCTATTTCGGGAATGGTGATCGGCCTGCCGAGCAACTTCTTCCAAACCGATGAACCGGCGATCTTGTTAGCGGTAGAGTCGGCACTTGCTGTACTTGAGAAGCTGGGCATGCAATGGAAGAAAGTTGATCTGCCTTCTTATATGGAAGAGACCATTGCTGCTCATCGTACGGTTATGCGGGCAGAAGCTGCCGCCTTCCATCAGGAACGCTTTGCGGAAGCCTCCGATCGCTACGGTCACACGATGCGGGAGCAGCTTGAACTCGGCTTTCAAACGAGTGCTGTTGATTATTTGCAGGCACAGCGCATTCGAACGATATTCCGCAGCGAGATGATGATGCTTTTCGATGAAGTGGATGTGTTATTGACTCCATCCACGCCGTATGTGGCCCCCTATGGCTACAAGACGGGTAGTCCCATTTTCAACGGACCATTTACCAATACAGGTCTCCCATCCATTACCGTTCCCATTGGATTCGATACTTCCTCAGGGAAGCAACTACCTATCGGCATGCAGCTTGCCGGTCCACTCATGCGAGAAGACCGCTTGTTGTCCATCGCTCATCATTATCAGCAGGCTACGAACTGGCATCAGTTAACAACCAACATACACACTCACTAAGGAAAGGAATGATAACAACTATGTCTACTATCATACATGCAAGTGCGGCACCCAAGTTTCCGCTTCCTTTCTCCCATGCTGTCCGTGCAGGAGATATGGTCTACGTCGCAGGTCAGGTAGGCGTTGATCCACAGACCCTTGAGCCTATCGGCGGCATTAAGGAACAGACTGAGCAGTGCATTCGTAATATTGAGGTGATTCTGCAAGAAGCCGGACTTACACTCGATCATATCGTGAAGGCCACCACTCATCTGGCCCGAGTCGAGGATCAGCCTGAATACAACGAAGTGTATGCGCGAATGATTAAACAGCCCTATCCCGCCCGTATTACCGTATTTAGCGGGTTAGGCCCTTATTTAATTGAAATGGAAGTGCTGGCGTATGCACCTTCCGTTCGGGGAGAGTAGCGCATCACACACAAAAGCATCTGCACCCTTAGATGGGTACAGATGCTCACATTGTCGGAGAAACCCAGTTCCTCTTATGAGGAATGGGTTTCTTTCGTATTCCTATTCTGTTTTGAAGCGGGATGATTCTTCCGCAAGTTGTTGGGTCAATTCGTTAATGGTCTTCACCAGCTCTGCCAGATGTCCTGACATACCCGATTGTTCTTGCATGGTTGTTGTAACTTCCTCAATGGATGCCGAGACCTCTTCCCCTGAAGCCGACAGATTCTGTGCCGCTCCAAGCACATCATCCTTATCTCGCTCAATAGACTCAATCTCGGATGCAATCGCCTGTACCTGTTTCATCATGTCCTGCATATTTTGGGTGACAAAATTAAAGGTTTCCTTCGTCTGGCTCACACTGCTCTTATGCTGCTCCGCAATCGCCTCAATAGCTTGTACACTTCGGTTGTTCTGCTCTACATGTGTTATGGTCTGCATCACAATACGATTGATGTCCTCTGATTGTGCCGTTGTCTGCTCAGCCAATTTGCGAATCTCGGAAGCAACGACTGCAAAGCCACGCCCCTGCTCGCCAGCTCGCGCCGCCTCGATGGAAGCATTCAGTGCCAGCAACTTGGTCTGATTCGCAATTTCGGCAATCGTGCCTGTAATCTGATGGATACCAGCGGAACTCTCGGCGAGCTGAACCGTAATCTGTGAGATGTTGCTCACTTCCGCCTCATTCTGGTCATTCACGGCAATAAGTGCATCAATGACCTCATGATTATTTTTGAATGCGTCGGTGATTTCATCCGCTTTGAGCATAACGGACTGTGACATCTCATTCACGTTCTCAATCTTATTTCCAACATTCATGAATTTATCCACAATGGATTCCGTGTCGTTCGCCTGTGATTCCATCGCCCGTGAGATCTCGAGGGCAGTCGCTGTTGTATCCGTAATGGAAGCCGACGTCTGCTGTGCAGACTGATCCAGCTCCGTCGTACTTGTATTCAGGACCCCGATGGAATGGTTCATGCTGGAGATCAGCTGTTTGTTCCCTTCGGCCATCGTGTTGAAGCTGTCTGCCAGTTCTTTGAATTCTCCGGTATACTTGCCTTGTGCCTGAACGGTCAGGTCTCCTCCAGCCAACTGTTTGAACAACAGCGTAATGCGGCTAATCGGTCTGGTCACCAGTTGCGAGATCAGAATGCCTGCAATGATCGATACAGCAATAGCACTGAACAGCACAATATACATTTGATTCGCCATCTTTGTCAGCGGCTTTTGCACATCTGTATATGTATCCTCAACAATAACCGTCCAATCCGAACGCGGAATCTTCGAGTAGAATACCACCTTCTCGTCCGTACTTGCTTCTCCCTGTTGTAGCGTATCACTTGGTGCTAGATCGATCAGAGACTGATACTCCCCTGACTCCAATGGCTTTCCTGCCAGACTCTCGTCTGCCGAATGATACATGACCGTTCCGATCCGGTCCAAAATAATGACTCTGCCCTCTTCGTTAATCTTGACGTTCTCTAGCTGGTTCACGAAGAAAGACGTAGATGCAGTAGAGACAAGTACACCCTCCACTTCCTTATTATCATTGTAGATTGGAGATGCAAACACCGTCCCCAACGTGCCCAACGTCTTGGAAATGATCCCTTCGCTAATGACATTTCGTCCCTGGATGGCCTCTTGGAAATAGGCACGGTCTGCCCGTTCACCTCCAAGTGATTCCGGATCGTTCGCTGCAACCACGGTCCCGTTGCGATCCACCAGAATTAGAACACTGTTGCCCTCCATGCCAGCTAAGCTATCGGCCAGTATCCCATTGGCTTTATTAACAAGTGCACTGTTTTCCTCGAAAAATGCTTCGTTATCTTTGCTCTCTGCTGCATTTCGAATCTCCAGCAAATCTTGGAATGTCCGATGTGTTGTGATCAGAAACGTGGACTGTTCTTCCAGACTCAGTGAAGTAGAAAGTCCCGCACCAATCCGGTCAGAAGTCGACTGGATCTCATCTTTGCTTTTATCCAGTGTGATGACTGCCGCTACGCTATAACACACTACCGCAGTTACCGCCAGTACGATGCAGACCAGAATACTGATCATCATTGGTAATTTGAACCGAAAAGACATGTTGGTCAAGCCTTGCCTAGCTTTTGCAAATAACATGAACACATTCACCATCCATCCTCATTCTTGTTGGGTCCAATATAATATGGGTTAACTTTATATCGGTCGTTATTAAATATTCGTCCAGTATCGAAAACGCTTGCATAAATATTTTTCTGATTCTTTGGAGACGGATGATTGTAGGTCAAAGGCCGCTGTTGACGATTGGAAAATGTAGACTTTGGGTTAATACAAAATATGACATCAACATCGTATAATATATGAATACATATCGTGCAGGAAGAGGGACGACTTATTGAGTATGAAAATGCCAACTTTATTAAATGTCATCCGTGCTCTATTAGGGGTACAATCCATCTTCATTGGGATTTCCATGACATTCCTTATTGCAGATCTATTCCGTAATAGTGCGGATTACTCCGCGTTTCCGCTATCTGATCAGATTGCCTATTTTGCAAGTATCGGGCTCCGAGTGCTCATGGTTCTGGTTCCCCCGATTCTGACTATTGTATTTATCTCAAAACGAAGTTATAAACTAACGATTACATTTATGAGCCTAGCCTTATTTTTTGGCGTTGTGTTCTTTCAGAATTTTCTCGTCTTGCTGCACATCTTTATGTTGCTTACCCTGTTGCTCCACAAGCCCAGCAAGATGTATCTGAAGCAGGAAAACTCCCGGGAAGAATACAACCAAAAGAATCTGCGGTTATAGGTTCGAAGAGAAGAATAGGAGAAGTGATATGGCAAAAACAGCATTACCTACGCTATTAAATGTCGTGCGTATTTTATTGAGTGTAAAACTGATCTACGTGATTGTGTCTTTTATCGTGTTCCTCATTGACTTCAACCAGAACATAGAGGCTTATCTTGCCTTCTCATACAAAGGAAATGATCTGGCTTACGCCTCTGGCGTAATCATAGCCAGGATGTTGTTTATCATCGGTCCCAGCCTGCTCGCTGTTATATTCATCACCAAGAGAAAGTTCAAGCTCACGGTGACGTTTCTGAGTCTGGCGCTATTCGTTGCCATTCCAAATGAGAGTAACCTGTTCACCCTGGTTCATCTCTTCGCCCTGCTCATCGTGCTCTTGCACCGTCCAAGCAAGTTGCATCTGAAACGAAAGGACACCCTTGTTAATGAGGCAGTAGTTGAAACGAAGGATTCATTCGAAAAGGGGATCAAATAACATTGAAGTCCAGAAAAAACGGTTGAGCGTACAAGATATGATGTCATAAAAAAACAAGGACGTTCCTTAATATTAAAGGAAGGTCCTTGTTTAATGTGACGCACTATACAAAGTGATTGTAAGATTTACAATTACAGTGCGGCTTGATAGATTTGTACTACATCTTCACGCTGCAATTTTTTGAAGAATCCGAATGGACCGAATCGCATCGCTTTATCAGCCATCACATCAATCTGACTGTCGTCGATGTCATAGTCCGCCAGACGGCTAGGGGCACCAATTGAAGTCCAGAATGTACGCAACGCTTCAATGCCTTCTTCAGCCACTTGTTTGTCCGACTTTCCAGTAGGATTAATATCAAATACATTAATGGCCATACGTTTGAATCGATCTACATCCACATCCAGATTATGCTTCATCCAGTGCGGGAAGAGGATAGCAAGGCCTCCCCCATGAGGAATGTCATACACTGCCGACACGGCATGTTCAATATTGTGAGAAGCCCAGTCTCCGGCAAGACCCATATTCAGTACATCGTTAAGCGCCATTGTTCCGCAGTAGAGAATGGTTTCACGCAGTTCATAGTTTTCTGGATCTTTAATCAGACGAGGGGCCGTATCAATAACGGTACGAAGAATCGTCTCACAGAATCCAAGCTGAACCGGTGTATTCGTATCCAGATGGAAATAATGTTCAAACACATGAGACATCATGTCCACCATGCCGTATACAGTCTGATCCAGCGGTACGGTATATGTGTACTCCGGATCAAGAATGGAGAATGCCGGGAAAGAATACTCGCTGAACCATGCCCATTTTTCCTGCGTGTCCTGATTGGTTATTACTGAACCGTTGTTCATCTCGGAGCCTGTCGCTGCCATCGTTAGAATTGTACCCAGTGGAAGTCCGCCTTCCGGGGTTGCTTCGCGCACAACAACATCCCACATGTCTCCATCGTATTTGGCTCCTACTGCGATGGCTTTCCCGCAGTCAAGTACACTGCCGCCGCCAACCGCAAGAACCAGATCAATGTGATGTGTTCTGCATAGTTCTACACCCTTATGAACCGTAGACAGACGAGGGTTCGGTTCCACACCAGCGAGTTCCGTCACCTCTGCTCCGATTTCATTCAACTGGCTAATTACCTGATCGTACAGCCCGCTGCGTTTGATGCTTCCACCACCATATACAAGCAAAATACGCTTTCCGTATTTTGGAACTTCCGTCTGTAGTGCTTGAAGTTGCCCTCTGCCAAAAATCAGCCGGGTCGGATTATAAAACTGAAAAGATCTCATTACGTATGTTCCTCCAAAAAAGTCTGAAATTTTGTGCATCCATCATTATAGTTCTCTTTATTCGTAAAAACAAATACATACAAGAAGGAGTTCAAAGATGAGTATGGAGTCTGTCACGGCTAAATACTGTTCTCCTGAACCCAAACAGCTCCTGCCAGCGAAATGGCAGGAGCTTATACGGCAGGAATTCAGCGTGAACATCGCATGCTTTCTTGAATGACATACACGGATGATATTCTCTCAAATATTAAAGTTTCATTACTTCCCTTTTAACCCAACTCGGTAATCCGCTGTTCAATCCGTGGAAATAGTCCAAAGGCATTCTCGTAGAACACCTTATCATGATGCTGCTCCGGTACAAGTCGGCGGACAAATTCGGCATACAGGTCGATAGGCGCAAGCGGCCAGTCGGTACCGAACAGCATTTTCTCGTAATGATCCGAATAGACCAAAGCCCGGCGGAAATGATCCATGAACAGAGGTTCATTCATGAACCGTTCAAAATGAGGCCGATCCCCCACCACAAGACCCGACAGATCCGCATACACGTTTGGATTTTTCGCCACTACTTCAGCTGCATCCATCACCCAGGGATCACCCAGATGACAAATCATGAAGTTCACACCGCGCTGCTGAAGTGCTAATTCATCCACCGTCAGTGGATGCGAATACTTGAGTAACCCGTTCATGGAGTATGTGTCTCCTGTATGAATCACAACAGGCAAGTTGTACTTGGCTGCGAGTTCATAAACCGGGGTATAGATTTTGTCGTACACATAGTGATGGTAGTACCCTGCGTAGAGTTTGATTCCGGCTACTTCCGGGGATTGCAGTCTAGCTTCAATCCGGTCCAGCTCGTCCTGAGCATGTTTACCATCTAAAGCATTCGGATTGATCCCCACGCATTCCATCAGGAATGATGGGACCTTCTCTTCCAGGTCAAGCCCCATCGGGTTGGGAGAACTGGAATCCGGGAACGCTCCCTTCGTCTGCTCCGTAACCCCCATTCCGATGCCCAGAATGACATCGTTTTTATCGAATTCCGCTTTAAGACCAGCGGCAGAGTAATCTACTTTGGACAGATCAATTGCTGTTCGGTGAAAGCTGTCGATGTCCGACAGATGAATGTGAATATCAATGATCGGCATGTGAAGCCTCCTTTTCATCGGTAGAAGTTGCAAAATTCAGTTTCAGAAGGTCATGCACATCCGCTGAACTCAGCGGGATGGATCCCAGGACAAGATAGGTCGGCTCCGTCCAGACCGTCTCCCCGTGATGGAGTGTCAGATGATGATTCACGTGCAGACCCGTCACCTGATTGTTGGCAAAAGCCCATGCACTCTGATTCGGGTAACGATGGACCGCATGCAGCATGTTCTCACGCGAAACCGATCCCACTCGCAAAAGGTCTTCCAGCGGCAGGCCCACATCTACCTTGCCTAATGGGAATCGATCTTTACCCGGTTGCTCTATCCAACCTTCTGCAAATTCAGATGAAGGCTGGAGGAAACGTTCCTCCGCAAGTGAATAATTCGTTAGCGTGAGGCCACTTTCGTTTGTCACGGCAAGCAGCGTGCAGAGCACAGGAACACCCGGCAGCATCAGATAACGCTGTTGGATTGTGATTCCCCGATTGGCTTCATGCTTCTCAATCCGGGTGGTCAGTTTAATGCCCTTCCAGACGTTACCGTATTGATCCTTCTGCTCTGTCCAGGAAGCGACTCTCTGTTCCAACTGGCGGCTGAAACCATTCATGCCCGGAATCGCAACCCCCAGTCCGCCGTACCACGGATTCCACCACGAGCGTGGAGCCGGTTCAGGGTACGAGCTATCCAGCCATTCTTCTCCTGCAACTTTCAGAGAGTGTACTACACTTCCGAATTCAGGAGCAACGGCGATCGACAATACGCCATTGTCTACGGAGTACACAGGTCCAGCTGAACTTTCATCAAGCGTTTGCTTCACCTCTGTTCCGCTCTGTGGGAACCAAAGAGACGTTCGTTCCTGTATCCGATCTTCGCCCCGATAGACCCCACGAACTTTCCAACCACTCACGTGCTGGTGGCGGTCCACTTCATCTGGTGAAAATGTCAGCTTGGCGGAGTTTAGATTCTGCTCCGGATTGAATTCCTTCGCTTTTGCCACAACCTCCGTTTCGTTACCCTGCTGCACATACAGCTCCAGCTTGCCCGCAAGCGGAACCAGTTTATGTTCAGTCAACGTTGCTTGCAGCACATCCGGGGCAAATAAATTCCCCTCACTGAGTGTCAGATCCAGATGACTGTCCAGCAATGGAATGACCGGGTTACGCTGTTTCCGTGCAAACGCACGGAAATCATGCCACTTGGCAAACGTGTTCAGAGCAAACACCGTTTCCTTGGTTCGTGCTACAGCCCCTGGCTCCAAACGGCCTAGATCATGCTGCAGCCCCAGCGTGTATTCTGGACGAAGCAGCTTCAGGGAAGGGTCCCAATAGATGCCGCACGCGCCATACTCTTCTCTGCAGAACAGCCAGTTCTCCGTAATCTGTGAGCTATTCCAATGGTTCGGATCACCCGCATAATCATCGCCCATGTCCACGAAACGCCCCTGATATGGAAGGATTAACCTGTTACCATAGAACCCGAAGTTATTCATTAGATACAGGTCCTCTTCCCAAGCAGTGTCTCGTGTATTTTCCACCTCGTGGTAGAATTCGGCGATTCCATTCGCAGAGAGCTTAACCACAGACTTAATCTGCAGGCCCGGGAAATCCTCCGAGTCATACAGTGCTTCAAGAACCTGACGTTCCCCTTCGGGATAGATATTCACTTCTTTGGCTTGTTTCTTGGATAACTCTTCGGCAAACGGCTTACCCAGCTTCGGATAAGTCCACCAGAACGAATGACGTGAGCCCGGGTATTCAATCCACATATTATTATCTTGTTTGCTCATATGAAGGGAGAATGCGCCGTTAACGGCCACCCATTGATCCTCAATCTGCCCGCCATATTTCCCTTCGATTCCCTTCATCAGGACAGAAATTTTGCTTGTAAAAGAGATCGCATGCTTCCCAACAGGGACAGCCGTCACTTCTACTTCTTGGGAATAGAGACCATATGAACGTAAGGTAAAGGGCACGTGCACAGACCATTTGCCTTTGGCAGGCACCGTAAAGCGTATCGAACGCTCCGCCCATTCAAGGAACTCATCCTCAGGCAGGTTCAGGCTGAACTCCGTTTCTGCATCCACATTATTTTCCACATTGAGAATTAACTCCGCCGGGATGCCTGGATAGAGCTCTTTCACGGGCAAAACGGTCTTGATCTTGGCCGGAAATTTCGTTGCAATACCTAACCTGAACTCCGCTTTCTTACCACCGATCAACCATGTGCTGGCAACAACGGGATGGGTCTTATTGTTATTCTGTTCCTCTGTAATCGGATCAAGGTGAAACTCACCTTCCACGATGATGGTTTCTCCCGGAGCCACTGCTCGTGCAACGTCCAGCGCAAATCGAATATTTTTGTTATCCTCACCCTTGATCTCAACCGCCAGTTCAGACGCAGAAGTGTTTTTGATGCGATAGCGAACCTTATAGCTGGAACCGAAAACCAGATCATGATCATCGACCTCTGTAGCGATTTCGTAATCCGGTGTTTCGAGGGCAGTCAGCCCGCGACCCGACTTTTCAAACTCAGCCCGCAGGGAGATCTCTCCCTTTTTCCACGTATAGTCAAAGAAATCAAAGCCACGCTCCGCCCTGCCATCCGGCTCGATGACGAGTTCACGCGTGCTGTCTGCATACCAATCCAACTCCACGAAATAAGGAGCAAGTGCTTCGGTCTGCAAGATCGTGGGGATGAAATTCATCAGATGCACACTGTCATCTTTTTTCTCCCAGAAGAATCCGCATTTCTTGTACATCGGTACAGCCTTCGTATTGCCTGCCCATGTGAACAGATCCAGGCGGGGCCATCCAGCCTCTACGGTCTTGCGCACAGCATTCAGGATCAGGTTGCGTCCGACCTTGTACCCGTGATAGTCAGGGCGTACATTAAGCAGCGGTACATATAGGGCTCTCTCATCATAGCGGTAATGAGCAAAACTGCAGAAGCCAACAACCTCTTTCTCATGAACGGCTAGAAATGCGTAAAGATTGGACGAACTCTCCATCTCGCGGCGAACCGTTTCCTCTGTTCTAAGGTTGGTGCCACCTCCCCAGCTCTCATTACTGCGGTTCCACATATCCGCGAGTGGGGCAGCATAAGAGGGATCGTACTCAATAATGTGAATTTGATCGATAATCGAAGTTACGGTCATGTTCTGATCTCCTTCTCTGTATGTATAGGATGGTGAAGAAGCTAGTGATAGTCTTATCATACTATAATTGGAAACATTTTCAGAGAATTAAAAATCTTTCTTTCCAACTTATATGTGCCTTTCGGAAGCTCTTGTTAGAAGCGTCAAGGATGGACGAATCTATTTAGGCATAAAAGAAAAAATCCACGTCTTTTAGTTAGACGTGGATTTAGGAATATGATCAGCTACTAATTTTCAATTATGCCAATATAGAACGGACATTGCGTAGAACTGATTTCATAAATTCAGAGGTTGGTTCGGCATGCCCCGCAATTTGGATACGTCGTTGCCGCACATCAAGACTCTTCAACTGATCCGTCAAAACAACACCTGAAAATGGCAGCTCTTCTGGTAGTGTAACTTCAAAAGGATAATCCTTGGCTTGGCTCGTTATGGGACATACAACGGCAAAACCCGTTATTTCATTGAATTCAAGTTCCGATAGAACAATAGCCGGTCGTCTCCCGGCTTGCTCGTGACCCGCTTGAGGATCAAAGTCAAGCCATATCAGATCGCCTCGTTTGGGAATAATCAAAGTAACTCGTTCCCTTCAGTGCCAAAGTCTATTTCTTCATGTCTTGTATCCTGTTTCACTTTAGAGAGCAACGTCTTTAGATGGTTACGTAGTTCCTCATTGGACTCTACAGGCTTGGTTTTTGGACGCAACAACAATTCATTATCTTCTGTCACCAAAATCTCGATTTCCGAGCCTTCTTCCAGATTAAGACGCTTAAGCAATTGGTTAGGAATGCGAATTGCACTGCTATTTCCCCATTTGCTAAGTGTGGCTGTAGTCATGGCAATCCCACGCCTTTCGTTTGATTGATGCTCCAATTATACCTCACCTCCCTACAGTTGTATATCTATATGATATACATGAAACAATCAAAGGATACATTGTATTCAACCATAATATGGATCTGGTCGATAATCGAAGTTTCGGTCATGTGCTGATCTCCTTCTCTTTATGTACAGGATGGTGAAGAAGCTAGTGATAGTTTTATCAAGCTATAATTGGGAGCATTTTCAGAGCGTTATATTGGTGCCTGGTATCCACTTCTGTATTAAGTGTCAATGGTTCCATGTCTTATGTACGGGTAAACATATTGCCGCAGTGTGTCCTGAAATAGCCTTTCATGTGAACTTTGACAAGCTCTATTCGCTATTGTTACTCTTGGTATAGGAGTGCTTCTAAACTATAAAAAATAGATAGATTCGTGGAGGGAAAGCATGACGGAGTGGATCACGCAATTTATACTTTTTTTCAAAGATTTGTCGTACGCAGGTCTCGTTATTGCCTTGTCGTTTGAATTCGTACCCGCTGAACTCGTGCTGCCCATGGCGGGATATTGGGTGTACCTTGGAGATATGAAGCTGTGGCTGGCTATACTGGCGGGTACCGTAGGTGGAACGTTTGGCCCACTGACGTTATATGCCCTGGGACGATACGGCGGCAGACCGATGGTCGAAAAATACGGCAAGTATTTCTTGATTAAACCTCATCATCTGGACGCTTCCGATACGTTCTTCGAGAAATATGGCAGCGGGGTCGCTTTCTATGGCCGTTTTGTCCCCGGCATTCGGACCGTCATCTCCATCCCTTGCGGAATGGCGAAGATGAACGTGTTCAAATTCAGTCTCTTTACATTCTTGGCCATGCTTCCGATTACCTCGTTGTACATCTACTTAGGCTTCAAATTGGGCTCTCAATGGGAGCACGTGGATGAGATTGTTAAGCCTTATATCGTTCCAGCAGCAGTGGTTTTCTTGGGTGCTTTTGGATTGTACGTGCTTTTGAAACGTTGGAAAAGAAGAGCGGCTTTGAACAAGTCTTAGGCTTGCCTGAGGGAATGCGGGCTGTATAGTAGAGTGGCTCGTATATGATGAAAAAAATCCTTACTCTACGTGGCATGTAGTTATGATTTGTTAATATACTAGTGATAGATGATATACCGTACTAATCTACTCGTATGTTCATATGCAAAGCCCCACCGATCATGGCGATCAGTGGGGCTTTGACGGTTCAGACAAATTAAATTAGTTCATTTATAAGAACAGGATGATACTTTTATTTTAACATTGTTGGGATCGTATCCCTCAGAGTAAAGAAATAGCTTTATGTCTGCTTCGCTCAATTTAGACTTCGGTCCAATTACAACACTCTTAATAAGCTCCTTCTTAATCTTTGAAAAATCTAATTCCATATACGAAATTAAACGTGTACCATCACTTCTCATTTTAATTTTTGAAAAGTTAGCCTTTATTCTAGGCTCTCCAATAGTGTTGTAATTAAGAAACGAACTCGAGTCTTGATAATAAACAAGCCGCCACTCCTTTTCTTCTTTAAAGGCAGGATTTTTATAGTAAGGAATGTTAAATCTTTCATTAGTATGAAAGTCTGGGATGACAGATGCTATAGAAGTATTATGAAGACTCGAAAGTATTGTTTCTATATATTCATTCTGTTCAGATTTACCATATACTACTTTCTTGAATGCAGTGAAGTGTTCTACTACTAGTGAATTCAACACTTTTTTAGAAAACCCTATCGCTAAGCCCTCTCCATCCTGTGCATATCCTCGCCATTGACTTAATAAGTCTGCTTCGCTAGAAAAACAGGATATGTATGTATTAGAATCATAAGAGACAACTGTATCCCAATACTCCTCAAAAAATTTGCTAGATTTATTATTTTGTTGAGGCAGTAATTGCTTTCTTATTTCTAAAAGGATTTTTTCAAGTATCCATCTTCGCTCTTTGAAGTCATTAACTTTATTTATATCAGAGAGTCTCAGTGTTGAATTGTGCAAAATACTGAAGAACGTATCTACACTGCAATAATGATAAACCAAATCGCTATTACTCATTAATATCATACCTTTCTTAAAATATTGACATGTATCTCAGATTGCTACTTGATCAATTTAATTAAATTCAACCAAGTTGATCTTACTTAGTATACAACACTGAAAAGTACTGAAAACATTAATAATTTATTTCTCCCTCCCTATTAACACATTTAATAATTTTAACTCAAAAAAAAAAAGGTTATCTCATTAAAAAAGATAACCTAAATAACAACTAAATGAGTTCCTGTCTTCTTTTCAAATACACATACAACACTATTCCAGATGCCGCACAGATCACCGCACATAAACCAATGAATCCATATCCCGCTTGAAGTCCGCGTAGTAACCCCAACTGAGTCGTTGAACCGTACATATTCTTCACGCCCTCAATCACCCAGCCAATCACATAGTTACCGATGACACTGCCAACCCCCATCAAGGTAACCGTGAACGTAATCGCCGTGTCACTGCCGTTCGGATATCTGCGTGCGATAAACGCCATAACGGTTGGATAGATCATCGCTATACCTGCACCCGAGATGGCAAAGAAGATGGCGAGACCCTCTCCTCCGGCAAGCGCAATAAACGTACAAACGGCCGAGAACGCAGAGAAGATTATCAGTGACAGTACAAATCCGATCCGGTCCGTTAGAGGACCCAGCAGCAGACGACCTAGCGAGAACGTAAGGAAGAATGCTGAAAGTAGCCCCGAAGCTTTAACCGTGTCCCACGTGTAGGCTTTCTCCAGAAAGTTAACGAGCCAACCCCCAACCGCCAGTTCCGATACCACGCCAAAAGAAAGAATGAGCACCATCAGCCAGATGGCTGGATCACGTGTTAACGTCTTAAGCGAGGTCCGATCTTCATGCGGAAGATCATCCCCCGGAAATTTGCTGCGCAGCGCCGCAATGATTGGCAGCAGACAGAGTGACAACATTACCAGATACATGCCGCGCCAGTCCAGTACATGTCCGAACACACTCAACGACATCACCCCAGTAGCCAACAAAGGCGCTACCGTTGAACTTAACCCATAGAAGAAATGGGACAGGTTCATCATCGTACCTGTGTTTTTCACAAAGATCCGCGCACCCAGAATCGCCAAGGCAATCTCCAGCATGCCGTTACCGATGTACATGAAGAAGTACGATGAAGCAAAGAGCGGATAGTTATGAGACATATAAATGAACACGCCCGATAGGATCATCGATGCAAACGATATGATGCTGACGGCCTTGATGCCCCATTTGCGAACCAGAATAGCCGTGAAGGAGCAGGCGATCAAGTAACCCAGTGCATTCAGGGACAATAACGTCCCGAGCTGTTTCTCATCCAGATTAAAGTCGAATTGAATGCGCGGAATGGCAGGCCCCTTAATATTTTCCGATATGCCAAATACGATAAATCCCAGAAAAATCGTTGCCAGCTGCATGGCGTACAGCTTGTTGAACTTTCGTTTGTTCCCTTGTGTTCCTGCTTGCTGATTCAAAATAAGTTCCTCCAGTGTGTTCAGAAAAATAATTGCACGTTATAACTACGATTGCAGTACCATCTTCCGACCGCTGTTATCCCTGTATTTTTTTGAATCGTTCCTAAAGGTGAAAATACAGTGATAAAGGCGTTCTTCAGATTGGTTCTGCCCTCTCCGTTATCGTGTCAATGATTTGTACATTTGAAATAGGAAACATGGTTAAGCTTTACCACTGCTTCTCAACCACCTGAATGCGGTAGGTTAGGCTCTCCAACGTAACAGCGACTAGCCCAGTCACATATTCGCGCCGTGTGTCTCTTTGGATGATCAACTCTGGCATATGCTCCTGTGGGATCAGGTGATCCCGACAGCCTTGTAACAGGTCATCCCGCATAGCTGGGTCCATTGTATCGCCCGTAACGACAATCGCTGCCGGGTTAATAATCGCAATGATGGAGATCAGCGTCTTTGTGACGAGTTCCAGCAACCCTTCCGTCGTTTTCAACATGCGCAGCTGCTCTTCCCGTGACACGCCAAAAGGCAGAAAGGACACCTCGCCCCCAAATTGCGTATTCCCGGTCAGCGGACGACCGTCGATGATAAATCCTGCACCCGGAAAATGGTTCTCCGGAAAAGTCACCACCGCGAAGTTCTTCTCTTCCTCAAATTGCTGCTGGTTGTACAGACCGTAGACAGTCAGATTCATATCGTTACCAATGACTACTTCGACGTCTTCATATTTCTCCTTAAGCCTTGGCCCAAGTGGCTGATACATCAGCTCCGGTACATCGCAAATTCCAATCACGCCGTTGTGCGCCACACCAGGTATGCCGATACCAATCGCCTGCACATTGTGGTGTTGTTCGATCAGGTTTGCAATCAGATCCTCTACCACCGTTACATTAATCTCTTCCAAAATGAGCGTCTGTTCGTCCACCATCTCTCCGTTCAGATTGGCATATGTATGTGTGATTGAGTGAATGCCGCCCTCTGTCCGAATAATCAGACACAGCACACTTGCGTAGTCCGCATTGAACTGATACCGACTTGCAGGTCTTCCCCCACTCGACTCGTCTGGACCTAAATCGATAATCTCACCTGTCTGAAGTAACTCATTCAGTATCGTGCCGCATGTCGCTACGCTGAGTTTGGTCAGGTTCGCAATGGAAGCTTTTGTGCCTACGCCCATGGATCGGAGCGTGTTCTTCACCAGTTCAACGTTAATGCGTTTCACCTGTTGGGTGTTGTGTGATGTTGGTAACATGGTAAGTTGTATGCCTCCTTTCGTTCATTTCGAACCATTCAATGAATGTTTTTAAAAGTATTTTAATAATTGAAGTGTAGGGGGATTTGGGAGGAAAGTCAATGCTTATTTGGGAACGGGAATCGTTTGGATGGAAAGACAAAAAGACAGTTCAAGATCATCTTGTGTGATCCTGCACTGTCCTTTAGTTAAGGTGAATTTATGTAGACTGACTCATATGATTTGCCAAGATGCTCTTCTCCAGTCGGACTTCAAATAACTTTCGGTTCAGATCCTGTTCCATGGAATGAAGGTGATACGCAGCCTGTTTCACCGTGTCCATTTGCAGCACACCTGCTCGCTTGGCGATAATGTCCATGGCGTCAAGGATGAGTTTGTTGCATGTAACCAGTTGATTAACGTAATCGTCTTCTTGTTGGACGAGTTGTGCGTACTGCGAAGCAAGGTCCTTGCTGTTGGTACTTGTCATGTTAATCTCTCCTTTGTTTATTAAGGAAGAGGTTAACATATGGAGTAGAAGAATGTGGTACGCATAAGCGAACTATTATATAAATTCCCAACTATAAAAATAATTCATTTTTATCTATAATTGATCTATTAGTGGATAAGCCATCATCTGTATCATAACCTTTCTAATTTCTCTAGCATTACTTAGTGATTTAATGTGATTTTCAAGTTTAATTTTTATGTTCTTTTCTTCAATTATTTGCTGGTCAATCCAATTAAACTTTTGTAACTCTTCTATATAAACCCTATTAATTATCTCTTTTTTAGCTTCAACTGATAATTCATTAAACTTGATAAAATGATCGAATCGAGAAAAAATAGGGCTTCCTAATTTTTTTTTAATTTCTCTTTCATTGAGATAATTTGAAGTACAGAAAATTATAGTATTTTCCAAATTCACCTCATAGAATTTATCTGTATACACACCTTCATCAAACAATTGATAAAAGGCGCTATAAAACATCGGATGAGCTTTATCAAATTCATCCAATAGTATAATATTCGTTTCTCTATCCAGTAGATCTTTTGCGAATGAACTACTCTTATCTCCGAAAATGTAATTCATAAAATTCTCATTATGATACATAGATAATTGCTTCCTAAACAACTTGTCCTTTCCATTTACAGTATTACTTACAAATTTCGCGGTTTCAGTTTTCCCAACACTAGTTGGACCGTACAACATTACAACTGTTGGTTTGTGAATGCCTTGATTAGTTAAGCTATACAAGGCAGATAGTAGTTCACTTTTCACAGTAGTTTGACCCACAATTACATCATCAAACTTTCCTTTAATTGTTCTTAAATGTTCAATTTCTAATTTAGGATACTTAAAAATTTCAATATTTTTATCTATTTTCCCTTGAGAAGTTTCAATTTGTTGTTGAACTTTTGCTGGTGGGTTATGCAGTAAGACCTCTTGATAACCAACTCTGTCCCCGTAATATAAACAATATATTAGGAATCCTTCAATGAAAAAATCAGCAACACCAGAGTACTCATCTGAATAAATAACTAATGTAGTATAGTTCTCCGAAATATTTGCGAATGAAGAATCTTTAGCATCAAAATATCTTACTAAATTTGTTAGAGTTATAGTATCCTCTACCGGAACTTGTCTGTCGAATTCTATCCTGGGTCCAATAAATATCTTAAACCTCAAGTGTTCATCACCTCCACACCAGCTAGAATAACATCGTGAATTTTCAGAATATTTTCTGATAGATTAAGTGTACTATCTTCATCATTCATTAACGTCTGAATTGATGGCCGATCTGACATATTTTCCACATTCAATTCATTCTCAATACTAAAATCAGTCTCCTTAGCTTCACCTACTTCAACAGCATAATAAGTTAATCTCATTTTCGGTAAATCCATCAAAGTATAAGCATTTTTAAATGCATTTATATTGAATCTAAGAATAATACGTTGATCCCCCTTAAATGCCAAAAGCTCATAATAACCTCTTGCATTTTCAAGAATCTCATCGAAATTTTTGACATCAAAATCTTTCATGCCATCAATTAAATCGGAGTCTTCTTTGAAAATTTTTATATAAGGAGTATACATTTTTATAAAAGAGAAAGAGTTCTTTATTGGTCTAATTTGATAATCTTTAAAAATTGATATATTCATCTCTTTATTTAATTCCACACTGAGGTTATAAAAGTCAGCCAAGATTGTATTAGATATAGTCTTTGTTACAAGCGAATCCTTATTTATTGAAGTGTCAGTATTTATTTTTGCCGCGAACACCGCTTTTATAGCCGAAAAGAAGTTTGTTCCTAGCCCCACCTCTGCACTCCCCTCGGCCTTTGCACCAAAGTGGACTGTCCCTTTATCTTCGTCAACTGAAACAAGCTGACCTCCATACTTTATTTGTAGAATATCAGTAGCAGAACCTTCATCAAAATAAATTACCTTTTGCAAATTTGTCTTCTCCTTTTGTATAAAATTTCAGATTTCAAATATCCAAAATTAAAAAAACATTTTTTCAATATTTTTTTGTCCTATTCCTAAAACCACGTATAGTTTCCCATTCTTTTTGAAAATCCAAGGCAGCTAGCTTGGCTTCCCTTTTCTTTAACCCTTGTTTTATAAAGTTTTTTTTCAGCGTATTCTCAAAAATTAATTTCCATTCTTTCTTAAAATGTCTAGACGGTACCTCAATTAATACTTTAGGCGAATTTAAATTATTAGACAAACGATCTCCTATAGTCCCTGGTTGCAGGTACAATAATTGGGAGTGAACAATTAAATCAATAAGACCGCCTTGCTTTTCGATATCAAAAAAAACAAAAAATTCTACAGGAATAGGTTCTATAAAAGAAAATACTAAACTAATCTTTTTTCTATCTGTACTTTTACCCCATTTAGTGTTTACACGTCCATATTCTTGAGTGGGCTCTGTAACTATAGCTTTTTCAACTTCCAAATGGTCAGTTGTATTAACAATTAACAAAGGTATGTTTTTACCATTAGCATAGTCCGGTCTTGAGATTGATGCATTCGACACTACATCTATCTGTAGCCTAGTCTTATTTTTGTCCTTAGTCCATTTCTTCTTAGATATCATAACCAACTATCTCCTCACGCACTGAAATTTCCTCTTTTTCCACGATGAAATTATGTATATCAGTAATTACAACGAAATGAGAATCAATATTCAACTGGTTATGTACTTCTTTATTAATCTCAAATATGAGCCAGCCTGAAATTGTACTATGAGGAGCAATGTTTATAGGTGATTTTATCCTAGATAGTTCAGGGTGTGTAACTGTATTATCAGAGAGTGATGTTACAAAACCTACGTCATCAATGTTGTTTACAATTTTGAATTGTATATTGCTAATTGAATTCGGATTATCTGATAAGTTTGATAGTGCAATTTGAAAAAAGTAATAAACCTTCTCAGCACCATTTTCGTTATACAAGAAACTATTTGTTACATCACTAATAGCAAAATTGGGCTTCCGGGCTTCATACAATTTAGATTGTAATTTTAATGATTTTTTTGCACTTCTCGCTTGAGAGAACGCGAATAAGGCCGAAAGAGCTGCAACTACTCCACTTATTAACGCTAAATTATCAATGATATCTTTTTCTATTTTCAATATCTATTACACCCCTTCCTATTTAGTTCGAAAATTAATTTAGTTGAAATTGACTTTATAGTACACAAACCACAACAACTATTAAATTCGACAACAAAACAAATTTAACCTCCAAAAAGTCCCACTATCATCGTAGGGAGAAAATCTTTACTGATTACTAGTCCTTAATATAGAAAAATATTCTCATAAAGATAAACAACATATCATTACAATTTAATCTAAAAAAAAGCACCTAATTTATTGGGCTAGAATTAAAGATAACCTCCACCATTTGACAACCCCCTCAAAAAAGCCTATCCTAATAACGAATAAATCATTCACTATTAAGGAGTCGTTCCCGATGGTGCAAGCCAAGAAAGACGAAGTCAGGAAAGAGATTGAATACGCGGCGCTCAAGGTCTTTTTTGAAAAAGGCTATGTGGATGCCAAGATGAGCGATATCGCGGATGAGATCAATATCTCCGTGGGCAATATCTATACTTATTTTAAAAACAAGAAAGAACTATTCTACGCTGTCGTGCCGCCGGATCTGGTGGATTATCTGAAAAATGTGTTGGTGGAGACGATTCACTTTGATAATCAGACCTTGTTCGAGGAAACGGATAGCGAGCGAAAGTCGGCGCTGTTGCAAGAACAGGTGGATGTGTTGCGGAAGTACCGGAATCAGATTGTCATCATCTTTGAAAAGAATAAAGGCACCATCTACACCAACGCCAAGAATGAGCTTGTCGAGCTGATGATCGAGACCAAAAAGTCCTATCTCAAGAACCAATATAAACGTTATGAGATTGGCACTGAGGAGAACTTGATCTTACTGAACATCCTCGCACACAACGTGATCGACATGAACCTCGATCTATTGAAGCGGGATATGAGTGAGGACAGCCGGAAGCAAATTTTCGAAGCGTTGTATGTATACAGACTATACGGCATGAAGAGCCTCAACGAATAACGCTCCATCTCATCATTTATACCAGGTAGACAAAGCGTGCAGATCAGATGAACTTCACTTGGTTTGCACGCAAAAAAATATCTAACATTAAGTCCCTCTATTTTTTTGATCCAAAAATGAATTAATTATTCATTTTTAAGTTGGATATTTACCATTTACCAAACTATTTAAGTTGAACCTACATTTACACGATAACGGAGAGGACAGAAATAACTAGAGGAAGCGAAGCGTTCGCATTTATCACCGAATTTCCCCTGATAAGAGGGTATCAAAAAATCTGGGGATAACAGCGATCCGAAGGTTGTTCTGTCATCGGAGTGATAAGTGTACATACCCATCATTTAACTTATATAGCTTCACTCACCATTCTAAGGAGGAACACAATATGAACACCGCTTATGCATTGAAAAACGTCCATCTGATCCACGGCGACTCAAGCCGCAATCTGCAAAAAAACATGACCATTCTCGTCAATGAGCAAGGTCTTATTCAGGATATCGGCCGAGATCATGAGTTACATATCCCAAGTCACTACACAACCATCGACCTCTCAGGGAAATACGTAATGCCAGGACTGATCAACGCCCACGTGCACCTCTTTGCAGATGGTAAACCGTTTAGTCTCTCGGTTAGTGAAGGCCTGTTGAATTTTGCATATAATCGAATCCTGAATACCAAATTCGGCAGAAACGTTTTGAAAAGACGCATGAAACGCAACGCACTGACCGCACTCCATGCGGGTGTGACAACGATGCGCAGTGTGGGGGAATTCTTTTACACCGACGTTCAGCTGCGGGATGAGATTAATAACGGCGACTTTGTCGGCCCTAATCTGCTTGTCTCCGGATTTTTCCTAAGTGTCACAGGCGGACATGGCGCTCCATTCCTCGCTCTGGTGGGCGATTCTCCGTGGGAAGCACGGAAAAATGTACGGCTGAATGTGAAACATGGCGTGGATCTGATCAAAATCTGTGTGACGGGCGGCGTGACGGATGCGAAAATGGTGGGCGAAGCTGGTCGTTTACAGATGACGGTGGACGAAGTTGCGGCGATCTGCGATGAAGCGCATAAGATTGGTCTGCGGGTGGCAGCCCATGTGGAAAGCACGGAAGGTGTGCGCGTTGCGCTACAAGGTGGTGTCGACACCATCGAGCACGGTTCGGAGATGGACGACGAAATCATTCGTTTGTACAAAAATAATCCCAATGCCCTGAATGGCTACACCGCACTCATCCCCACCCTGCAAGCCGCCTATCCCTCCGCTTCACTGGATACCAGCGTAACGAAGGTCAGTGCAACGGTAAAAGAAAATTCCAGACTCGTCTACGATTCCATGCTCAAAGGTGTACAACAAGCGATCGAGAACGACATCATCATCGGGATTGGCACTGATGCCGCCATGCCTTACGTGACTCACTATGATATGTGGAGAGAGATGGACCACTACATGAGACAGGCCAACCTGAACAACAAACAGGTCATCGACATGGTGACCCGAACCAATGCGAAGATCCTCGGTGTTGACGATGTTACAGGGACGGTGGATATCGGGAAACATGCTGATCTGATTATGATGGAGCAGAATCCGCTGGAACATATTGAGGCCTTGTCAGACATCTCGATGGTTATGGTCAAAGGAAATCTAATTCAAACACCATCTGTTACAAGAATCCAAGAAGTCGACGATGTTCTTAACTCAGTTTGGTGAGTCCGAAATCGAGATCCAACTTAGTTGTGAACTCATGTCAGGCATACTACTCAACCTTTTTGGTTGAATTACTTTGAACTCCTTCGCCCTCTCCAATAAATAAAGGCAGTCGAAGATACCTCGACTGCCTCCTAAGTTTATGAAATTATTATCTTTTTATCTTGTTATCTTTACCGTTAGCTGATCCATTCAATGGTAAGCCTCTGATAAATTCTATTCTTTTATGATTACAACTCCAAACTCTCTCCGTTGGATGCAATCACCTTTTTATACCAGTGGAAGCTTTTCTTCTTGCTTCTTTTCAGGGTGCCTTTGCCCTCGTTATCCTTATCTACATAGATAAATCCGTAGCGTTTGCCCATCTCACCAGTGGATGCACTAACGATGTCGATGCACCCCCAAGCTGTGTAACCGATAAGATTAACGCCATCACGGACAGCCTCTCTCATTTGTTCAATGTGAGCACGCAAAAACTCGATTCGGTACGTATCGTTAATGCTCCCATCCTCTTCAACCACATCCACTGCACCCAGACCATTCTCTACAACCATCATCGGGATGCGATACCGATCATATACGTGGTTCAGCACGTACCGAAGTCCAACCGGATCAATCTGCCATCCCCAGTCCGTCGCTTTCAGATATGGATTTTTGTATCCACCAAAGACGTTACCTTGGGTCTCATCACCCTCTGGACGAGTACCCACCACGTGAGATTTATAGTAGCTAAAGCTATAGAAATCAACACAGCCCTGTTTTAACACTGCTTCGTCTTCTGCCGCCATCTCAATTTGAATATTGTTCTCTTCAAAATATCTCTTCGAAAAGTCAGGGTATTCCCCTCTAACTTGTACGTCACTGCTCATCATATTGTTGATCTGATCCATTCTCAGAGCCTTTAACATATCTTCCGGTTTACATGTGCTTCCATAACCATGACTATAATTAATCATACAACCAAGTTTGAAGTCTGGATTGATCTCATGTGCAAGCTTGACAGCTTTGGCACTCGCTACAAATTGATGGTGCAACGCTTGAAATCTCATCTGCGTGCTGTCCACTGCTGTATTGTTAAATACGCCGCCTTGTTTATCAACCAGAAGTCCTCCTGCTAGGTAAGCACCTGCCGGAACAATCAGGCTATTAATCTCGTTAAAGGTGATCCAATACTTCACCACGTCTTTGTAACGATTAAAGATTGCGTCGCAATAACTCACATAACAATCGATCATTTCTCTGGAAGCCCAAGCGTTGAATTTCTCCGTTAAAGCAAACGGTGGTTCATAATGGGAGATTGTAACGATCGGTTCGATATTATACTTTTTCAATTCATTGAACACATTGTCGTAAAATTGTAGTCCTGCTTCATTCGGCGCTGCATCGTCTCCGTTAGGGAAAATTCTAGACCATGCAATGGACATTCTGTAACAACGGAAACCCATCTCTGCAAACAAACGAATGTCTTCCTTGTAATGATGATAAAAATCTACGGCTTCATGAGAAGGGTAATGAACCCCTTCTTCAGTCGTTATCGTAATCCGACGGGGAACCGTATGGGTTCCGCCCGTCATCATATCGGCTGTACTTGCCTTTTTGCCATCTATGTTCCAGGCACCTTCGTATTGATTCGCCGCTGTTGCACCGCCCCACATGAAAGATTCAGGGAAACCATTTTTGTTATACATAAACAAGTCCTCCTTAAATAATCTTGATGAGATTTTCACCGATTGTAATTGATGATTTGTCCGTTGTAATGACATCTACAAAATCATCCGAATTCGTAACAATGATCGGTGTAGTCAAATCATACCCTTTAGCCGCTATGGCATCCGTATCAAACTCAATGAGCAAATCTCCAGCTTTTACAGTATCGCCTTCTTTGACGTAAACCTTGAAATGCTCGCCTTTCAACTTCACCGTATTCATTCCGATGTGAATGAGAAGCTCCGCACCATCATCTGAACTAATACCAATGGCGTGGGACGTAGGGAAAACAGCAGATACCACACCGCTCGCTGGTGCTACGAGTTTTCCAACCGTAGGTTCAATAGCGATCCCTTTTCCCATAGCGCCCGTTGCAAAAGCTTCGTCATTAATCGTGGATAACTCCAGAACTTTACCAGTCAACGGAGCAGTGAGGACATGTTCGGAAACACCTGCAACTGGCGTACGATCGTTCGTAGCAGATTTTTCTTGAGTTGCTTGATTCTTTCCATCCTCAGGTACATCTTCAAATCCCAAGATCAGAGTCATGATGAATGTAACTACAAATGCAATCACACAACCAATTGCCGCATGAACCAGGTTCCATGGATGATCCGTGATAAATGCCGGCAGGGTAGCTATACCTGCAATACCCAGAGCCGATCGAGCTACACCGAACAATCCGACATATATACCCGCTACAGCGCCACCAACAATTACAGCGATCAGTGGTCTTTTCAAACGTAGATTTACACCAAACAAGGCGGGCTCGGTAATTCCGAGCAAGGCAGTTACACTGGTAGAATATGCAACCTGTTTAAATGCTTTATTTTTAGTTCGGAGAGCGACTGCAAGCGCAGCTGCACCTTGAGAAATATTGTGTACAAGCATACCTGGACCAACAATACTATCGGTCTTCGTCTGAGCATAAGCCGTGAGCACAACAGGTCCCAAACTATAATGCATACCTGTCATAATCAAGAACGGGAATGCCCCGCCTATAATACCAGATACTAACCAACCTGCATGTGTATTAACAAAAGAAACGCCTGACGCCAGGTAGTTACCCGCAATGGCACCGATTGGACCCAGTAAAATCAGCGTTAGTGGAGCCATAATAAGAATCACGATCAACGGTTTAAGAATGGATTTAATAACCGATGGAGAATACTTCTCGGCAAAGCGTTCAACATACGACAAGACCCATACCGCTAAAATAATCGGAATAACTGACGAAGTGTACGTCGCCGGAGTGACAGGTAGTCCTAAAAACGCAACAGGCTCACCTGCAGACATCAACGCCCCTAATGAAGGATGCAACAGAACACCAGCAATGGTTAATGCAAAGCCCACATTAGCTTTAAGCTTAACAGCCGCACTCCAGGCAAGCAGCATCGGCAAGAAGTAATACGCCGCATCACCGATAAAGGTCATAATTGTATTGAATTGTCCATCCAGATCAACGAGATCAAAAGTTTTCAAAATAAGTAGAACGGCTTTGATCATCGCACAACCAATCATGGCTGGCAGGATTGGTGTGAAGATTCCAGAGATCGTGTCCAGAAGCGCAGTCAGTTTTCCCTTTTTCACAGTAGGGGCATCATCATTATTGGTTGCAAAGTTCCCCAGCTTCGTCAAAGCTTTATACACATTGTTTACCTCGTTACCGATAATGACCTGATACTGCCCACCACTGCTGGCAACACCCACCACACCTTGTACATTTTTCAATGCTTCATTGTTCGCAACTTTCTCATCTTTCAGATTAAATCTCAATCTTGTAGCACAGTGTGTTACACTATCTACATTTTTTTCTCCACCGACCAGTGTTAAAATCTCGGCGGCTGTGCTTTCATGTTTCATGTACTGCTCCCCCTCAAACGTTTTTAGGTATAAAAAAAGACCTAGAATTCTATCGAATATAGATAAGCTCTATACACGATGGAACTCTAGGTCTTGCCTGCCTCACCAGTAACAATCCTAGTATACTCATTATAATGGATTGATGAATTATTCCTTCTCTTCATCAATGACCCTTTTGATATGAACCGTTAAATACACCAATTCATCTTCCGTTAATTCTTTTCCATAATCGACTCGAATCAGCTGCGCAATCCGGAGACTGCATTGATATTCATTCGCATACTTTTCTTTAATGATATGGAGAAAGTCGCTGTCACCGCTTTTCACAACCGTATGATTAAACAAGCGATAGGCGAAAAACTTCAAATGTGTGACTAGTCTGGAATAATGGAGCGAGCTTTCATTAAAATGTATATTAAACTGATATCGAATAATATTCAAGACTTTATGAATCAACTGTGTGATCTTCATGGTTTCTTCCATATCAGATCCCAGTTCTGCATTGACAATATGAAGCGCAATGAACCCGGCCTCATCTTCAGGCAGTGTAATGTTAAATTCCTCATTAATCATATCCCGGGCTTTCATAGCCACGCGAAATTCATTGGAATAAAACGCTTTAATCTCAGACAACAACGCATTATTGAAATTCATACCCTGCTTGTAACGTGCCACGGCAAAATTAATATGGTCCGTTAACGTTAGATATATATTTTCATTGAGTTCCTTGTTCAAGGACTGCTTGGCATGTTGAATAATGCTGTCGGACACCCGAATGTACTCCATGGGAATTTGGGCGAGCAAGGCATATAATTTACCTGTTACATTTTTGGATTTCAGGAAAAATTCCTTCTCAATCTTACCTGTCTCCACGAGATCTCCCTTTTTCTTCTGAAAGCCAATACCACTCCCCAGGAGCATCATCTCCTGTTGTCGTTCATTGACCGCAGAGACGACATTATTATTAATAATTCGCGTGATTTTCATACGAATCTCCTTTTATAATGAAACGTTAACAAGATTTAGCAACGAAAAAAAGACCATTAATAATGCACACATCGTATATAGCCTATACATGTTTGCATATCAATCGGTCTTGCCTGCTGATCAGTAACAATCCTGATTATATTCATTATTTACTTGTACGATTATCTTAGTGGAAGACGTTATATTTGTCAATTGGAGAAAACCTTTATAACTCGAATTAATCATTCAACCCTTTACCCTCCAGAATCGGCTGCATGTACTTCTCGATTCGTGACACTTTTGTTTTGGATTGCTTCGGTTGTGAGAAATAATAGAGATAGGCCCGCTGCCGTCCGGGTGTCAGTGCTTCAAATGCATCTCGAAAAGCAGGATTCTCATCGAATTGCTGTTGAAGTTCCTCGGGAATGCTGTATTCGGCAGTCTGTTTCATCTCCACTTGCAATCCGGCTTGTTCCACTTCAATCGCTTGCTGGATGTAGGCTTTGATCCATGCCTCCTGCTCCACAATCTGCTCCAGACTGGTGAAGCGAAGCTGGCGTTGTGCCTGTACATTCTCCGTTTGCTGAACCAAAATGCCATGTGTATCCTTCAACAGAGCACCTTTGAAGAACAGGATCGCGACGTACTCTTTGAATCCATGGATTAGGACGATGTTTTTCCCATCGAGCATATAACACGGATGCATCCATTTCATATCCTCTGTCAGGTCAAAATCCCGAATAATCTCTCTCAGCTTCGTGGACTCTTCCTGCCACGTTTTGAGTTTCTTTAGATAGCCGTCAACTTTGCGATTCCCACTTGTATCCGTCATGGAGAAATACCTCTCTTTATCTCATGTTCTTATAGGTTCAATTGTACTGATTTTCAGTGGATTGTACAGCGTTGCTTACAGAGCTTTTATTGACTTTTCCACTTGAATTTAAACCTTAATAGCAATAAAAACCATCCTGCTAGATGGCCTTAATTGGACTCACTTTCTTCGACAGTTTACTGTCCCCATAGTAAAATAATGGAATGTCTACTGGCATAATTCTATATATGAAAGGATAATTTAAATGAGAGAGTACACAGTCGTTCCAGGTCCCAAAAATGTTCAAGTAAACCGAGGTGATACGCAGGCTGCTGTTAATTTATTCGCCGATATCATCAATCACAAAGCGCAATCCGGCTGGATCTACCAATCCATGGAGTCGTTAGCCGTAACCGAGAAGCCTGGTTGTCTCCAGCAACCCGTTACAACGCATCATTATATGCTGATTTTCTACAGAGAGATGCATTAATCGTACAACAATCATGAGAAACTCAGAATCTGAGGAACTGATATATAATAACATGCCATCCGAAGAAGAACTTATTAGACTCTTACATACACATCAAGAAGAAAACGATCCTCGAAGCAGTTTCTATATAAGAACTCATGTTATTCCAGAAATCGATTGGTTGAAGTCTTTGCTTTACTTTGCACTTGCATTATTCACAGGGCTAATTATCTCAATGATCTGTTTCTATCTGCTGAATCCATTCATTCCAGGATATGCTTTGCTGAGTGCCCAGATTGTTTTCATAGCAAGTATGTTTTTCATCGTTCTACGACGTGCTAGAGCAATCCTGATATGGAGTATTAGAATTTATCAACGTTTGGCCCCTATTGAAGTGAGGAACAAATGTCGCTTTGAACCAAGCTGTTCGGTGTATATGATTCAAGCGATTGAGAAATACGGGGCGATTAAAGGTCTTTCCTTGGGAATCCAGCGTCTTCGGAGATGTAATATCAACGGTGGAGGATATGATTATCCATAAAAATGAAAAGGGTCCATAGACAATCTATGGGCCTTTTCGTTTGGTTAACATGTCTGGTTTAAACTAGTATCCAGCAGTGACTGTGTATCATTTTCCAACATCGCGGAAGCTATTATCATGAAATCTTCAGCCCCAATCTCAAAATGACCTTTACGAAATGGAAACCCCCAATTGCGATTGCCACGTGTAAAACTGAGTTGGTCTAACAACGTTGCGATCTTGACTTCTCGACACGGATGATAACGGAGATCGCGGCGAAAAGGTACGAAGGTTTCCGACATCTGGTATTGGTACACCCTGTCGTCGATAATCTGACCAATAGCGGTAAAAGCCTGAAGTGGCTTTCCTGTTGATATCTCTGTACGTGGAGAATAATATATCATCCAATCACCCGGGGACATCTGTCGCAACATCGCTGACTTGCCATGGCACAGCTGCGCAAACCCTCCCTCTACGGCTACATTCACATGAGAAGCAGATACAACACCAATCCAGTATCTACTGTCCTGAGTTGGTTTCATAGATCCATCCCAACCCCTTCTCTCGTATACCTTTCCAGATTCGATATTAATCGATTCAATTGTAAAAAATGATGTCTGTAGTGCATCTCTATCAACAAAAACCACTCCTGAGCGTTTAGAGCGCCAAGCCTTGGATGACGTATTTTGTTGTTTACCGATGCTTGGTATAAAAGGGGTTCTGTACTTCTCATCCGTTCCACTACCTCGTGAAGCCCATCAATCAAAGACTCCATGTTCTCGGGTGGTTGCGGGGTGTATTGCGGGGAAGCAGGTACTTTAACAGGAACGGGTGGGAATTGTCCTAATTCAAACACCTGCCTACCCAATTCTGTTTTTTCCTCACCCGAGTTTAATGTCAAATCCTCGTTGCTCAAACACTGCTCAATATTAGGCAGCTGCATGAAAAGGGCTGATTGAATCAAATGTACATACATCTGTCCAATGGACCATTCCTCTTCACTTTGTTTTTTAAGTAAGCTACCCATATCCAATTTGTTCAGTTCTGCCAAATAGCGTTCTACTGCGGTTTCCAATGATTTCAGTGCTTCCGTTGTACTTCTCATCCTTCAACCAACTCCACTTCCTCTTGACCTGTGATATATCCAAGTATAAAAAAACACTGCTGACAGGTGTATGTCAGTAGTGTTTTAAGATGTTTTTGGCTACTTCCTTCATTCGGATGCGTAAAGACTCCGGCTCCAAGACCTCGATATCTCCACCCCAACCAAGTAAATAATGCAATATTTCCTCCGGGTAGCGGACACGAAAGTGAAAAATGACACCTTCCTCTTGTTCCTCAAATGCATCCATATAAAAATGAAGGGCCTCCATAACTTTGTCAGCCATTTCGGGTTTAGCCCTGATTAATATTGGTTCATTACGATCGTCAGGGGGGCGATAACTGTTTAGATCAAAATCCTGCGGCAAAAGGAACTGATCCTCCAGTACCGAGAGTTCAGTCATGCGTGACAAACGAAAATGACGGATGTCTTGTCGCAGATCACAACGTGCAATTAACACCCAATTCTCCTGGACAAGTGAGAGTCCATACGGTGAAACCTCACGCATGTTATACCGATTGCCATCCGTTCCCGGCATTTTTTTTAGGTACATAAAGCTGATCTTACGTTGCTCCAAAATGGCATTACGTATTTGGTTAAGGTATGTCTTCACCCTCGCTCGGGTTAAAGGTTCCATCGTATGGAGCAGTCGCATCGTTTCCCGAACACGCGTGGATTCGTTACGAACGGCTTCTGGTAAAATCGCTTCAATTTTCCGTTGAGCCGACTTAGCCTGCATCGCGTATTCTGTATCCAATCTTTGTTCGATAAAATCAGCTCCCATGAGCAGGGACACGGCTTCTTCTGCGGTGAAGCTTACCGGGGGCAGAAAATATCCTTCCATAAGGGAATACCCATGACCCGGAGCTCCCATAATCGGAACACCAGCCTCACTTAATGCCTGAATATCTCGATATATTGTACGTACACTTGTCTCAAATTGAGCCGCTAAATCTTCTGCTCTTAACATCTTTCTTCGCTGCAATTCAAGCGTAATCGCAAGCTGCCGCTCCGTTTTGTTCATTTTCTAGCCCCCACCGTTTCATCATCCAGACTTAACTCATTCTATCATAGTAACTTGCCCTTTCGTTTCGTGAATTAGCGCAATGGACCGTCTTACATGCCAACCGAAGATGAAAATGTTCTAATTCAAAAAACTGATATCCAAAAGGATATCAGTTTTTTCCTACTTTATATCTGCTTCTTTATATCGATTAATTCTCTTCGTACTTCTTACACGTACAAGGCAAGCAACAAGTTATAGATCATCGTTGCAGCTTCCGCACGTGTCGTTTCACTTCCTGCACGAACCGTATGGTCCATATATCCACTCACAATTTTGGCCTGTACCGCTGCATCCAGTGCTTCCTGCGCCCAAGAAGGCGTCTGGGATGCATCGGTGAAACTTGGTTTAGCGGATGTATTGCCAGACATTCCGGCTTGTGCCTCCGAACTTACTTTCAGCGCATTCGCCATCATGACAGCCATCTCGGCACGGGTAATCGTCCGATCGGGCTTAAATGTGTTGTCACCGTATCCTTTCACGATTCCGGCTTGCACGGCTACGGCAATATCGCCTTTCGCCCAGTCTGGCAGATTTCCTTGATCCGCAAACGTTGTATCCGACTCCACAGACTTCAATGCCAGCGCCTTACTGAGCAACGTAACAAACTCTGCCCGGGTAATCTTCTTCGATGGTTGGAATGTTCCATCTGTGTAACCTTGAATCACGTTCATGCCCAACAAGCGATCTGCGTAGTCGGAAGCCCAGTGTCCATTCAGGTCAGACAGATTCACTGGTATATAGCTTGACACAACGAATGTACCCAGATGATTCACATTGGTCGTTATGTTTCCTGCTGCATTCGTTTTGCCACCGATAAACACCCAGCTCTGACGAGCTTCATTATAATAGTAGATTGCAGGTTGGGTGCCATTCGGCAGATCTGCCGAATCCACATTCAGGCTCAATGCCGCCTGCTCATTCAACGTTCTTCCGCCACTGCGGCTAATCTGTACAGCTTGTCCCAGTACATTCAGGGAAGCTGTATTCTGCAACTTGTCCTTGGCAACCACGGACACGTGCAACGTATCCTTGGAACCAATGGCTCCTGCTGGAGCGTTGAATTGTACGATGTCTTTCAATCCGGCTTGGACCGGCTGATTCGCTACCACCTCAACCTTCACCTCAGTGGATGAGTCTGATCCCGTTTCAGGGTTCGTTGGTGGGGTTGGAACGGTAGGCGTTGGCACACTCGGTGTGCTTCCCCCTGAATTCCCACCGGAGTTGCCACCATTACCTCCACCTGAACCCTCGCCACCATTGCCTGAGCGTGCTTGTACAGTCACGGTACGGATAACTTCTTGTGCTGCATTACCAGCAATATCCTTCACGTTATACCGAAGGGTGTAGATTCCTGCTGCTTGTGTGTTCACCGTGCCATCCACCTGCACGGAACCACGGATGCCGACATTATCAGAAGCCTGTGCTCCAGGCTCATTGTAAGTGTCTCCCACATTCAGCGTCATCTGGCTGCTACCTTGCAGGGTGATGACGGGAATCTCACGGTCCATTTTGATGACCAGAGGTAAAGTATACGTTTGTTCCAGATCATCGGTTGCCCGGAATAAAAGGTTGTGCTCTCCCGGCTCCGTTACCTCCAAAGGTGTATTCTCTTCATATGGCTCGTACGTCTGCCCTCCATCACGGGACAACTCGATCATCGCGGAAGTGGCAGGTGCGTATACTGCGCTCGTTACACTAACGGTTACGGACTGGTTCGTCCATGTATCCGTGTGATACGGCTGGCCGTCAGCAGTAGTCATGTTGCTTTTTAACACCAACGCCTGATTATTCGTGCCTTCCACAATGACAGTGAACGTTTTGGGTTGAGATTCCGTGCCACGCTGCACAGTTGCTGTCAGTTCCAGTCGCTCATTATTGTCCGGTTGCGTTAGCAGCTTGCCCTCGTTATTCATTAGTTCCGGCTTGGAGCTGGACCAGCTAATCGTTGCTCCATGCTTCCCTTCAACAGGAAGGGTAAGATCGGAATGGACCGCGTTCAGATCGCCCAGATCAATTGCTTGAATTGTATCGGTTACCGCCTGTGCATCACTGTAAGGTGTGGCACTCACGAAGATTGGGTTGGAGTAGAACCACAGGTCGCGATAGTTGCTATCGTTAATTTGATTAAAACGAGTCGTTGCATCCGCTGTCGTATTTTTCGGATCAAGCTGCGGTTCACCATTGACAGTCTCACCTGTCACGTTCATGCCCAGATTTGTACCGCGAAGGCGGAAATACTTGTCCTGGTCTGTAGCTTTGATCTTGTACGTGATGACATTGTAACCCTCAGCATCTGTCGTCCAATCGTTGGACGTGAAGGTAGCCAGTACTTTGGTAGAGTCGTTGGTGTCTTTGTTATATGCAGCTGTACCCTTCTCGGCCTTGGCTGTCACATCTCCAGCGATGAGATCGACGTGATCTACCACGGGTACTTGTCCAGCGGACGTGCCGCTGTTGATTGGTTTTTCATAGTTGTTGCTTGTCGTTGGACTCTTGAAGCGAATCTTCAGCTCTACTTCATCGCCTTGGGTCACATTAAGGTCTCCACCCATCTCAACCTGAGCACCCGCTCCGGAAGCCGTGAAGTCCAGTGCGTTGATCAGGTCACCGAATACGGAAAATGATTTCCCCGAACGCAGTCCCTCCAGCACCGCCTGCATGCCTGTACCCTCAACCCAGGAATAGGTCTTGGCATATTCGCCCGGGAAATAACCACTGGAATTCGTGCCAATGGTCTTGAAATGGTAATCCGAATTGCCATAGTTCCAGAAGTGACGTCCTTCTCCAAGCAATGCATCCCACAGACCGCCCACTTTGGCGACCATATAGTCTACACCGCCGTATGTACGGTATTTGTATCCATCATCAGCCGTCGGATTAGCCACATTGTAGCTTGTGTTGTACCCTCCACGATCCGGTTCCATCTGATTGCCCAGCATGCCTTCGATACCAAATACCACTTGTGGAGCCAGATCGTTGAACTCACGGAAGTCCGCGATGGTATATTTGTATTTACCGCGTGAAGGATGATTGATCATCGCATAACTTGTCATTGGATAGTTCGTTGCGAGCCAATTGATGGCGGTTAAGGCATCCTGATGAGTCGAGTAGGCACGCTCTCCGTTCTGATCCCATTTCGTTACGTCCGCAGCATTAAACAGGTTCGCTGCCCGATTCGTGAAATGGTACTCGAATTCCTTGGCAGCGTTCAGCGCTTCGGTTGAGTTCGGCTCATCCGTGAGAATCCCTACCCCAACGTGTTCATGTGTAGGCATGTCCCATTCGAAACCGGAGAAAATCGTTTTACCTGCATATTTGCCTGCATTCTGTAAGGCCTTGATCTGTGGTACCTGATATTCATTCATTCCTTGGGACATGGGTATTGGTCCACCCGAAATGTCGTTCCCATTGTGATCTCGCTTGGATAACCGCAAGTGATCCGTAAGCGCGATCCAGTCCAGCCCATATTTGGTTAAACCAGCATCAAGCACGTCCTCCAGTGAAACCTGTGCATCATCGGACTCAAATGTATGTACGTGCAAATCTCCCGTTTGCCAAGAACCTGTTGCCGAGTTGTTGACTGGCGAGCCATCACCCGCATCTGCATAGGATACAGCCGCAGGAAAAGCACCCATGACCATCCCAGTCGCCAAGGGTATAAGTGTAAGCATAGCGAGCATTTTCTTGCCTTTATTAGTGAACAAAATCGTCCCACCACCCGTTCTCTTTTATCGTGTCGGGAGTAAATATAAGAGACTTTTGGGGGCAGGGTCAACGGCCTGGAAGCATATATTTAAAATTTTACATATACCTTCATTCGTTCATATTCCGTTAAAGGTTACTCAAGCTTTTTCTAACAGAGTCATGCTCTGCGCTGCTCCATATTGGGATAGTAAATCTAGGGATAACACAGCAAATAGGAGGCGATACAAAATTCAGAGATTGTTCACGATTCAGGAAAGTTCCACCACTGCTGTGGATCATTAGGAGGAGAACTCGCTTAGGAGGGGTGATAAAACGGAGAAGTTAATGGTTCTTGTAAATAGTTCAAGGATTACTTATACACTGAGGATAGTAAAAAAGCACCCACGAATCATAGGCATGATATGCCCTGAAGCCGCAGGTACTTTGGGTTAAGCGGGATTTTATTTCAGCCTTTACATCTTTACTTTTGTGAACTGGGGACGGATTGTTTGTAAAATTCGACTGATCTCCACTTTATATTTAAACTGGAAAAATACGATACATAAACCGATAATGTTGAAGATGGCTAACAACGCAAAGATCATTATTCATTGAAGGAGCTGCGCACTTTTGAAAAGATTCTATCTAGGTTTTGGATTAACGATCACCATTGTCATTGGACTATTATCAAGCTCTACTCCAACAGAAGCAGCATCGAAGAAAGTAAACTTAATATTATCAGATGGAGCGACGTACTATGGTGAAGTTTTAAATGGGAAACCTCATGGTAAAGGAACCGCGAGATGGGAGGAAACCAAAGTTTACTCTGGAGATTGGGTGAGTGGTAAGCGGCAAGGAAAAGGCAAATATACATATACATTAGTTAAAGGTGGAGGTGTCCCCTTTGAGGATTACAATGAATCTAATATGGGTCATGGAACAGGTGAATTCACTACAAAAGCCTACACCGGATCATGGATTAATGATACATATCATGGTAAAGGAAAAGAAATTACGCAATGGTTAGAAGTACAGTATCTTACTTCTGATGGCAAGGTTTACCCTGTACATGACCGTTACAACAACACCATTAACGATGGAACATTCAATCAGGGCAAGATGTCTCAGGGATATTACGCAATCCACTCTTCAGATACTGTCTCACTAGGATATACCGATCATACGACTACGATTGCTCTCAAAAATGATTATTTCAACGAAAAGTTAACCGGGGACAAGGACTTTTTTGACACGATTATCGATTATAAAAAGAAAAACGGTTCTTCTGAAAAATATATTGGGATTAAACCATCCGAATTCTCCAAAGGTACATTAACTAGTGGCAAATTCACGGGGGTTACGCATCTAATCGATTATAGTAATTCAGTTAGTTATGCTAAACAAGTCATAATGAACGATAACGTATTAAAAGAGAATCACATAACATCTGTCGTCTTTGATAAAGATCGCAAGCAAATCATTAATGAATTCCTTCAAGCTATTAAGCCCTATTCAGTCAAAATCAATACCATCTCTGACGAGATTATGTCATTAAAAGACATTAACTATGAGGGAATGATCCCTAGGTAGTGGAGGTCACAAAATGAGAAAAAAGCGATGGATTGTGAGCATAGTCATTTTGATTATTATACTTTTCATGAGCGAATTGATGATGTTGTCCTCAGGAAAGGTTGGAGTTCTCAACATAACGCAGAGAGTTATTTCAGGTGCACCTCATGTTATCGTTCAAGGTAGACACTGTCTTACCATGGTAAGGTTCATTGGGAGGATATGCAAAATAGTATCGAAGAATATTCCATAAGCGATGAAGGAACGGTCTTGTATAAAGCACAAGGCACCCCTGTACCACCACCTTGGATATATGTGAGAAAAGGAAACCATCAGGGTTTCCGATATAAAATCCCGCAGCTTCCCTGGAAACTATAAAACGATCTGGTAACTTCTCGAGCGGACATCACCAGAAGTCCGCTTTTGCTATTAATTTGTAGTCTACCTCGCTCAATGGTGACATGTCCTATGGTTCAGGTATCAAATACATCCACACTATTGTTCCTCTCACTTTTCTTCCAATCCATTAAACTGCCTGAGCATGGCGGTGAAACGCTCCAGTTCCTTATTATCCCATCTGGATATACGGTCATAAAAAGCTGACTCTTTCTCTTTGAGTGCACCAACCGTCGATTGTTGACCAAGTTCCGTAAGAGACAGTAACACCCCGCGGCGATCGTTGGGGTCTTGCTCTTTGCTAACATATCCCGACTCTTCGAGTTGTTTGATTAATCGGCTGACCGAGCTGCGGTCCATTGCATTCGCTTCTGCCAAAGCCGCGGCGCTTGTTGGGCCGTAGGAGTAGAGCCACCGTACCAGTTGAAAAGCGGCAGGTTGTAGGTTCGCATCAAAACGCTCGGCAGACCGAACGTTAAGCGCATGCGATGCACTGATCAGTGCATGAATCTGCTCACCCAGCGCTAGCTCCTGGGCTGCTCGATCTTTGGTTTTGACTGGATTTTCACTCATTATTGTTAACTCCCTCTCCCAGATATATGAAAGTAGACTCCTTGAAATATAGTTGACAAATATCAATTAATATTTATAGTTGATTTATGTCCATTATATAATTTCGAATCTATTCGTGTCAAAAGGAGATCTTCTCATGAAAACTAAACATCCCATTATTGTAATTACCGGAGCAACAAGCGGTTTAGGGCAGCTTGCAGCCATGGAACTCGCCAAACGCGGGGCACATCTTATACTCACAGCCCGAAGCAAGGAACGTGCAGAGGCTACCAGGTACAAAATCAAGGAGATCATGCCTTCTGCCAAAATCGAATTTTTCTATGGAGACTTATCCTTACTGAGTGATATAAAACGTGTTGGGCTTGAGATTGCAGCCGCTTATCCGCGTATAGACGTACTTTTGAATAATGCCGGACTTCATGCTTTTGAACAGCGAGTCACGTCCGAAGGATATGCCGAGATGATGGCCGTAAACTATTTGGCACCTTGGCTGTTAACACACACATTGCAACCCTCCCTGCTCCAGTCCAGCCATGCCCGAGTTGTCAACGTTGCATCTGAAGCTTGCCGGAATCATGGCACACTTGTGTTGCCAGATGACTTAACAGATATCACTCCTTTTACTGCTCGCGGTTCCTCTGCAATCTATGGCAAAACCAAATTGCTCAATATTATGTTTACTTGTGCACTGGCCAGACAATGGCACGAAACCGGAATTCGCGTAAATGCCTTGAATCCAGGCTTTAATGTTACGGGGCTTGGACGAGAACTATGGTTTGCAAGTGTGCTTGAGCGCATTTTAACCTTTTTGCACATCGGCGACCCACGACGGGGTGCGGATATCATAACTCGGTTGGCAGTGGAACCGAAGTATGGCGAGGTCTCGGGAGGATACTTTAATGTGGGAAATGGAGAATCTATTGTTCCGATACATCCTGGCGGAGATGAGGGCATGCAAAATAGATTGTGGATGGTTACGACACAATTAATGGAACAACAGGGGTTGCTGGAATAATTAAAAATAGCAAAAAGTCTTTCAGATCAGATCTGAAAGACTTCCACATTCCTCAACGAATAAACAATCAACCAAACCGACCACTAATATAATCCTGCGTACGCACATCGACTGGCTCAGCGAACATGCTCTGGGTAGGTGAATACTCCACGACTTCGCCGTTCAGGAAGAACACGGTCTGCTGGGATACGCGAGCGGCTTGCTGCATGTTATGTGTCACCATCACGATGGTATAACGCTCCTTCAATTCATGCGTCAGCTCCTCGATCTTGAAGGTGGAGACGGGATCAAGCGAAGCAGTCGCTTCATCCATCAACAGAATATCCGGCTCCACTGCCAGCGCACGTGCGATGCAGAGGCGTTGCTGCTGACCTCCGGACAGGCTTAGCGCAGAGCGCTTCAGGTTGTCTTTTACCTCATCCCACAAGACTGCGGAACGCAGGCTCTGCTCCACAATCTCATCCAGCTTTTTCTTGCCATGGATACCGTGCTGTTTGGGACCGAAGGCCACATTGTCGTAGATGGATTTGGGAAAAGGGTTTGGTTGCTGGAAGACCATGCCGATCTTCTTGCGAAGGGTCTCCACATGAACTTCACCATTGTAGATGTCGGTCCCCCCTACAGCCACTTTACCTTCAATCCGTGTGCCGGGTATCCGGTCATTCATGCGGTTGAGGGTACGTAGCAGGGTTGATTTGCCGCATCCCGATGGTCCGATAAAAGCAGTAATTGCACGCTCAGGAATTTCAATGGAAACATCCTTCAGCGCTTGAAACTGACCGTAATACAAATTCAATTTGTTGATCTCAATAATAGGTTGCACAAGGTGCCCTCCCGGGTTGAAATGGAATGATTTGCGGATTCAGCTTAAACAGTTAGCGTTGCTCCAGACGATACCGATCAGCGGCATCCTCTCTTCATCACGCTTGATTTTTGCGAGCATTCAGCCACAAGGGTACACGGAACAGCACATTAATGAGTAACGCCACAAAGATCAGCACCGCTGTTGTTTTCTGCGCAATTTCCTCAGCATCCGGTACAATGGCTTCCGATTGAATGTACCAGAGATGTACAGCAAGGGTTCCTCCCGGCGATAGCAAATTAAAGTCCCACATCTCCCCGGAGGTAGATACCCCAGCGGTTAGAATAATGACTGCACTTTCACCAAATGCACGGCCTGCCGTCAGGCAAATGCCTGTCATGATTCCATTGATAGCCACTGGCAACAATACTTGGCGGATTGTCTGAAGATGTGTTGATCCCAGGGCAAATGACCCATTGCGAAGTTCCACCGGAACGGCCCTGACGGATTCCTCTGTTACCCTGGTAAGCACAGGCAGGTTCAGGAAAGCAAGGCTTACGGCTGCGCCCAGAATGGTAAGACCAATTTCAAAAAACTCCACAAACAGAGCAATACCAAACAATCCAAAGATGATGGATGGCACAGAGGACAATCCCTCCACGCAAATACGAACGGTCTCGATCAGCTTATTGTTTGGAGCAAACTCTGCCAGATATATGCCTGCCGCCATACCAATAGGTATGGAGATGAGCAAGGACAGAATCAACACATAGAACGAGTTGAATAGCGCCGGGCCGATCCCTCCCCCTTCTTCAATCTCACTAGGAACACCGTATAGGAAATCCCAGCTGAGCAGAGGCAATCCTTTGTTCAGCAACAGAAATAACAGTCCAACAATAAATAAAATGACGACAATGCCAACGCCCCATACCATGCCTGTAAAGAGCCGATCCATCAGCATGGATGAACTTCTCCGTTTGCCAAAAGAATACGATGGGACGATAGCGTTCGCCTGCTTCTTCACACTCATACGTTGCGGTCCCCTCTCTTCTGAAGCAGTCTTACGATAACGATCATCAGAATCGAAATCGCGAGCAGTATAAATCCCATCATGTACAGACCATGATTCCAGGTGGAGTCGAATTCAACACTGGAGATCTGCATAACGATATTACTGGTCAGCACGGCTGTTGGTGTGAACAGACTATTCGCGAGCTGCGCTGTATTACCAATGACCATCACCACCGCCATCGTCTCACCGATCGCACGCGTCATCCCAAGAATGAAGGCATACATGATTCCGCCTTTGGCAGCAGGTAAGACCACACGAGTCACCGTCTGGAATCGATTCGTACCAAGTGCATAGGCTGCATCACGGTACTTGTTCGGCACAGCAGATATGGCATCATCACTGATCCGGCTAATCGTAGGAAGCACCATAATGGTCAGCACAATGGACGCTGCGAGCAATCCGTCAGCCAGATCACGTCCGCTAATATCCCTTAGCCAGGGAATGAGGATCGTAAGTCCCAGAAAACCGTACACCACAGAAGGAATACCCACCAGTAGATCCAATATAGGACGCAAAATATGGCGAAGCCATTTGGGTGTCATTTCAGCCAGAAACACAGCAATGATGACAGAGAGCGGAATGGCAAACAACATGGTGAGACCCGTAAGAGCCAGTGTGCCGAGGATGAAGGTCAGAGCACCATAATGTTCATTTTCCGGGTCCCAGTTGGTAGAGAAAAAGAATTCACGTAGCGACACATCTGCAAAGGTAAGCACACCCGTGCGCAGCATAAGGATCAAGATACATAAGAGGACCAGACAGACAAAGCTGGCACTCGCAATACAGACCATGCGAAACAGGTTATTGGACCACCTTAAACGCGCCTTACGGTTAAACCGCGTGCCCGATTCAGCGGCCTTACCAATGCTCGTACCAAGCTCACTCGGGGCGGGGCTGTTCGGGGATGGATTCAAATCGATCATGAAGTGCTCTTCCTTTCACATAGAGAAGCCAGCTTGCGACCGTGCGCAGAAGCTGGCTATCCCTTTTCTTATGAAATGTGAGAATGACGAACGTTTGAAGCTCCGTTATTTTACAGCCGCAAGCGGAATGAATTTCAGCTTTTTCAGGGAACCGTTCTGGAACTTGCTGCTTTGGATGTAATCAATGAACGCTTTGGTTGCACCTGTAGGTTGACCTTTGGTCATGTAATATCCGATACCCCATACTTTGTAGGTTTTGTTCAGAACATTTTTCTCTGTTGGTGCAACGCCATTGATGGATACAGCCTTCATTTTGCTCGTTACATAAGGAAGGTCAATATAACCGATTGCATTGGGTGTCGTTTCAATAGTGGTTTTCATATCACCGCTGGAGCCAACTTCTTTGTAATTGTCGCCTTTGCTCATGAAGTCTTTACCGTCGAGCGCTTTTTGCTGAAAGTTGACCCGTGTGCCGGAACCGAACTTACGGTTAACAACAACGATATTGGCGTTCGCACCGCCGACGTCTTTCCAATTAGTCACTTTGCCAGAGAAGATGTCCTGCAATTGTTTCGTGGTCAGACTGCTTACACCCACATTCGTGTTAACAACAGCCGTAAATACCGTTACCGCTACCGGATTGGCTACCATTCCATCAAATTTCTTGAAGCCAGGCACATCTTTGGATGCATCCCAGTCCACAGCACCGATATCAGCAATCCCTTTACGTACAGATTGAGGACCTGTAATGGAACCAGCGGCGGAAGCCGAGATTTTGACTTTGGGATGATCCTTCTTGAATTCACTTGCAGCCTGAAGAGTCAGTGGAAGCAATGCCGAGGAACCGTTGATGACAATTTTACCTTTCTCCGTGCTCTTGGCAGCAGATGCTGTCGTTGCGCCCCCAAGTCCACCAATTAGCGATACAGCCATGAGCATTGCCGTGAAGGGTTTGATCCATTTTTTCATTTTTATAAACTCCTCTCGAATTGTAAAAGTGTGTGTTCAAAAAGTCTGGTTTTCAGTTGTTTATTTCAATATGTGCTTATCACTCTTGGATCAAAAAAATCACTTCGTAACGGCTCTCCAGCTGCCAGCCGTTTGAACCAGAACCCGGCCGTTTTCAATCACGGCGATTTGTGATCCGGCAACGGTAATGGAGGATACATCGGAAGATACGGTATATAACTTGGTTTGTTTTCCTGTCACCGTGTCGATGGAAATAATGACGCTATTGCTGTCATCTTGCGCAGCCAGTACGTACAAGACGTCACCCGATAGAATCGCTTGCTCTACATCGTGAACGCCATACATCGTTGTTGCCTCCTGGGATGAATCCACAGATTGCAGCGAAGCATTACCGTCCTCGGACGGTACACTTACGTAGTAGGCTTTCTGCCCGTCAACGGACCATACAAACACTTTGTCATCGGTTGAAGTCGTTAATTGCGCCGCTTCAGGTTTTGATATTCCGTTGTTATATGAAAATATTTGCTGTTGATTGGCTGAAAAGTCGATAGACACGTTGTCTTCATCTACATTAGTTGCATCAGAGGTGACCTTACCCAGTGTTGTTACCGTGTAGATGAATCTTTTGCCGTCCGCAGACACATTCAGGTTTTCTTTGTAATCCACCTTATCTTCAACCAGCTTCTTAATTGCACCATCAGCCAGGTTCAGACTCGCAATGACCGACCCTTTATCTCCTTGCAGGAAATAAATCGCGCTTCCGTCCGCAGACCATACCAATTCCGGTTTGATACTCGTGTCGTTTGTTATCAATCTCGAAGCCTTTGTCTTCAGATCTATAACGTAGACAGCTCCATCCGCATTGGTATACGCCGCTTGATCGCCACTCGGGGAAACGACCAGATCCGATCCGCCATCTGTCGTTAACAACAGCTCGTATTTACCACTGATGGTATTCACGAGATAATCGGTTCGGCCATTGTCATCGCTCTTGGAAACAATCAGCTTATCCGTTCCGGCAAAACGGGGATTTTCCGCACCTTCGAGCAATGCTACCGTGCTAACCTCCAGCAGTCCGCTTCTCTTGACGATTGTGCCGCCAACGCTGGATACCAATGGTCGAAGCGCAACGTAGCTTGTGCCTCCAATGATCGTAACCGGTTGATTCAAATTCACTTTGGTGCCATCCACCAGGAGTTGTTTCGCATTGTTCTGGAGTGACACCGTGTGACCATTTAGCTTAATCACCGTTGTTCCACTATGTACTTCCGCCTGCGCGCCAATAGCCTTGATCACATCACGAAGCGACACAAGTGTCTCGCCATTCTTCACGATGGAACGAACGATAACGCTACTTCCGTTTATTGTAAGCGTGGAGTTCTGCACCTGAGCTGTACTAGCCGCAGGTTTCACTGCTGGAGCAGCTGATACTGCACTAACCACAGAAGTTGTTAACACTGTGGCTACCATGGAAACTACTAACACCTTTTTCATTGACATTGGCTTTGGTCACCCTTCTTTTCTCCATATAATTTGCCTTGTATGCTGTGCCCTGCTGTCTGGTATGCTGCATGTATCATCCATATGAGAGCTTGTCCGTCTCATCCCCCTTAGCTTCCACGTTCATAGTAAAAATGACCTATTACTTTTGTAATTATAGGAGCGAATTGTAAACAGGAATTCCTGGAATTGTTAATGAATTGTCAATGTTTTCATATCAACACATTCATATGATTAAATACAACAAAATGACCCATACACAATGTATGGGCCCTTGCTGTTATTATATATTTTCTCATACATTATACTGTGGCAAACACCTGATCGAACCCAGCCTTCGACTTGGCAAATAGTTCATTCGTAACAAGATTCGATGCCGGTGCCAGTACTTCCTGAGCCACCACACCATTGTAGCCAATCGCCTGCAGATTTCTCAGAAATCCGCCCAGATCAATGACCCCTTCGCCGGGATACAAGCGTTCGCCATCCTTTAACTCCTCGATTGGCAAATCATAAGCATCATTGATATGCACATGTACAACCTGCTCTTTCTTCAGCTTCAACAGATCTTCCATCGGTAAACCATTCGTATGCCAGTGATAGGAATCTACGAGCAGGCCTACATTGGGCGCATGGATCGTCTCGATCCAGTCCAGCGTATCCTCCACTCGCCAGATAAACGGATTCTTCCATTGCGTCCGCAAATGATGGCATCCCACAAACTCCAGACCCAACTTAATCCCGTATGCATCCAAGATATCTGCGCAGAGTCTCAAACGTTTCGTAGCCGCGGCCATAAATTGCGCTGCGGGCTGATCCGTTGATGGTAAAATATACGTACAACAGCTGTAACAATTCAGCGAAGCAGAAGCTTCAGCCATGGCAACCAAAGATTGCAATCCCTCACGGAATTGCTTATCTGTTGTCCGCCACTCCACCGTTAGACCCGATGAACCGATAATGACCTGGTTGCTATCCAGTAGTTGTTGCGCCCGCTCCTTACCATACGTTTCAATCAATGAGAGCGGATTCAAATCGACAGATCCGAAACCATACTTGGCCGCCTCTATGATATATTGTTCATCAGACTCGATGTTGCCCAGTCCCGCATTCGTTAACCCTCTAATCATCCCAATCTCCTCCTGTGACTCGTCTGGAATTACAGCTTGTTTATCATTTTATAATAACAGTACTCTCTCAAAAAGAAACCATCATATCCCATTCTTGAAATAATAGAGAAAACTTTCGCAACTTATATCCAAATTATAACGTATTAAAATTAACATCTAATTAAGGAAGGGATTGGTATTTTAAAGTGAAATCCATACACAATAAACATGTACCTACCCTCATATTCCTCATTTGCGTTGTAATTGTGTCCATATTTGTCGGGATATTATCCAGACCCTATTTCACAGAGCCTATATTCTATGTAGATCAGCATAAATACACTTACGATCACAAGCAAGGTAATCAAATTACGTATCGGAGTGGAGCAGCAGCCCCAATTCAGGTCACCGTCAATCAGCAGAAACGTACGGTTAGCATCGATCAGCAGAACTTTGTCATTACCCAAGTCGCATCCACACCTATTGCAACCTATCACTTGGTATATCCTAACGACCGTAAATATACCGTTGAACAACAATCCGAGGAATTAGTAAGCTACGATGAAAATGGGAAGATGCTCTCTCCAGTCAACATGTACATAGATGATCAGAGAGTCATTGACAATCACGAAGAGCACTATAATCCAGCTACGCTCGTAACTGTTGCCTATCCAGAATATCATCATACGCCAGGTACACCTGTTGTCTTGTTCATTGCGCTCGCCGGACTCATCTATGGATGGTGCAGCTTCTATTATCCAAAGTTTCAGAAGTTTCAATTCCTTATCTCTCTCCGCTGGATTTGGTCAAAAGATCCCGAACCAAGCGAGTTTTATTACGTCATGTGCAAAATTGGCGGTATAGCCTGTATGATCGTAGCGATCTGGGGCGCGTTTCAGGCATTTTAAGACATTTGAGTCTGAATCGGCTTAGCATTCACACACATCACCAAAACGGTAATGATGTCCACTTCATGGATGTCATTACCGTTCTTTTTTGGGAAACTGCTCGAATAAAAGGTATCCGGTTCTATCTCAAGATCATTTTCTAAAATGATCTCACCTCACGCTTTCCTCCAGCGCATACCGATTACGTGGAATCTCAAGACCCAGATTCTCCCTTAGCGTCTCATGCTCATACTCCGTGCGGAACAGGCCTCGTTCTTGCAGAACCGGAACAACGAGCTCCACGAAATCTTCCAAGCCATTGGGCACCACGGTACGAACATTGAATCCGTCTGCCGCTTCGCCTTCAAACCATTCCTGAATCTGATCTGCGATCTGATCCGGTGTACCAATGAACGATGTACGCGGGGTAGATGCCAGCAATGCCACTTGGCGCAGGGTCAGCCCCTGTTCGCGTGCCTGCTGCTTGATCTTGTCTGTTGTACTGCGAAAGCTGTTGCTGCCGACCTCCCCAATCTCGGGGAAAGGTTCGTCCAGCGGGAATTGGGAGAAGTCGTAATGATCGAAGTAACGTCCCAGATAATTCAGCGCCTGATCCATACTCACCAGTGAGGCAATTTCCTGATACTTCTGCTCCGCCTCTTCCGTTGTTCTACCCACAATGGGACCGATGCCCGGGAAGATCAGGATATCTCCTGCCTGCCGTCCATATGCCACCGCTCTTGCCTTCACATCCCGGTAGAACTCCCTTGCTTCCTCCAGCGTCTCATGTCCTGTATAGACGGCATCCGCCGAGCGGGCAGCCAGATCTTTACCAGATTCGGATGAGCCCGCCTGGAAAATCACCGGATGACCCTGCTTCGAACGCCCCACATTAAGGGGACCCTGTACGGAGAAGTGCTTTCCTTTGTGATTCAGCGTATGCAGCTTGGCAGGGTCGAAGAATACGCCCTGTTCCTTATCTCCGATAAAGGCATCTTCCTCCCAGGAATCCCAGAGGCCTTTGACCACATTCAGATGTTCTTCTGCAATTTCGTAGCGCAGCGCATGGTTTGGATGTTCGCCTTTGCCGAAGTTCAGTGCCGATCCTTCCAAAGGTGAAGTAACCACGTTCCATCCGGCCCTCCCACCGCTTAATTGATCCAGTGAGGCAAATTGCCGCGCAACCGTGAACGGTTCACTATAGGAAGTAGACAATGTAGCAACCAGCCCGATATGGGAAGTTGCCCCGGCGAGTGCGGATAGAAGTGTCAGAGGTTCAAAGCGATTGAGAAAATGAGGATTGGACTTCTCGTTGATGAAGAGGCCATCTGCAATAAAGAGCAGATCGAACTTCCCTTTTTCCGCGATACGTACCTGCTTCTTGTAGAATTCCAGACTAACACTCGCGTTAGTGGGAATATCCGGATGACGCCAAAAGGAAATGCTGTTACCCACTCCATTCAGATTGGCTCCCAACTTCAATTGCCGTTGTGACATATATTTTCCTCCCTATGTTGTGGTGATGATACTGCCCAAGCCGCTCCCAGCAATAAAATTCCTGTGAATAGAAAAATAAACGGAATGCCGATCCACCCACCGAGAAAACCACCGATTAACGGTCCAAGCACAATACCAAACTGACTCGCCGTCTGACTCAGACTGACAGCCCTCCCACGAAAATCGTGATCAGCATATTTGATGATCAGCGCATTAAGCGCCGGATAAACCGCGGCAAAGAATAGACCATAAACAAATCGCAGGCTACCAAAATAAATCAGATTAGTTGCTGTCATTTGCAGCAGACTGCCAATCCCCCCACCGATCAGACCGATAAACAGGGTTTTCTCGTATCCGATTCTTCCACCAATCTTTCCCCAGCGCGGCCCCATAATGACGGTTGCCACACCAATCGCCGAGAAGACAATACCTGCACTCAGTGTTGCACTGCCAACATCTCCGCCAATCTGGACGACATAGAGCGTCAGCACCGGTTCGATGATGAGCACGGAGGTCGAGACTAGCAGAATCAAACCGTAGATTCGCATCAAACCCGGCGTGGAAGCCGCTCTTTTCAAGTCCCCTATGATCCTTGTTGGAACCAACGTACGGGCTTGCCGTGACTCCTTAACCCCCAGGACCATCATAGCCGCAATCAATGTAATGACAGCCGATGCAATGAAACATCCCCGCAGTCCAATCCAGTGACTCAACACACCTCCGGCAAGAGGACCAAGAATCCCGCCCGCAGCGCTGGCCGTGGAGATCACGCCAAGTGCATAACCCACCTGTTTCTCCGGAGTATCGGTGCCGATCAGTATAATTGAGGCGGGATGAAAACCAGCCATGAGACCCTGAAAGACCCTCACTGCGATAAACGTATATGGATCGTACACAAAGAAGTTAGCCAGATGTGCAATGCCTAGCCCAACTCCTGAACGGACGAGCATCAGTTTGCTGCCATATTTATCAGCCATTGATCCCCAGAAAGGTGCGCATAATCCACTGATTAGAAAACTGATGGAGATCGAAATACCGGACCAAGCCTCCAGGCCGCTCTGGATACCGAGATCATTTTGCAGGAATATAGGAAAGAACGGAACGGACAGCGAGTACGCCATATGATTGAAAAACAGGCCGAACCACAGAATATACAGATTTCGCTTCCATTGTGGCATCTTGGCATTCTCCATACTATATAATTCCTATATAAAAAGTAGGTTATTAACCATATTAGGGTAACGTCATCGGAAAGTATAATAGAAAAGTTCAATAGACCCATTCAAGAATTAAATGAATGGGTCTATACCGTAAACGTTACACTGACCACTGCGCAGTCAGAACGAATATATGAAACCAACTCTACTACGCATGGTAATCATACTATTACTGCACTTGAACCGACATAAATACATCGACCTCATCTTCACTGTCCAATATAAATCCGAATCGTTCGTACAATCGCCGAGCAGGACTTCCCTGCAATACATTTAAAATAACCCGTTTCCCCTGAACTTCATCCTGTTCCAGCAGCATGCTCAATACCTGAGTTCCTATTCTCTGGCCCTGGTAATCGGGATGTATGTAGAAATGTTCCAATAAATATACCTCAGCCTGGGGCTTCAAGGCGACACAACCTACCATTAAACCCTCCACTTCAATAATCCGCGTATGGACAGGGTCGAATGTATTTCGGAAACGTTCACGCACCTTCACATCATCGTACCTTCCCAGTCTGGTTAGATCATCGTACAGTACTAACGCTCGCAAATCAGCGAGTTGCTCTTGGTCTGTCTGCACAGCTTGACGCATAATTATTTGGTTCATTAATTGGATTCCTTTCCATTGAAGACACGCTAAATTTTGAATGTCTTATCGCACGATAGAGATAGACACTCAAAATCATACCTTTGGCAGCTCACTTGAGCAACATCGGAATTAAGAACGTATTATATTTTTCTAACTTAATTAACTCCTAAAAAAATAAAAAAAGCCCAAAAAGGACAGTGCAGTCTTGCTTATACAAATAAGCGAATCCGCAGCCGTCCCTTCCGGGATGTACATTATTTAATAAAACGACGAAGCATGTTAAGCATGTGAAACTTGTGCCACCTGTTGCAATGCTTCCAGACCCAATGCGAGCGCACCACATAAACCTGCATGTTGGCCCAATCCGGGTTGGACGATATATTGGTCAATATGTTGCGTGATTGGAGCAGCATTCACATAACCATTGAGATTACGTACAACCCTCTCCCGGATCATTGGAAACAGATGATCTTGCTGCATCACACCACCACCTAAGATGATCTTCTGCGGCGAATGAAGCAGGATGGCCGTGGTGATCGACTCCGCAATGTAAAAGGATTCGATCTCCCATGCGGGATGATCTGCCGGCAGTTCAATGCCGGGACTTTGCCACCGCGCTTCAATCGCTGGTCCTGCAGCCATCCCCTCCAGGCAATCGCCATGATACGGGCATAATCCATTAAAATGATCGTCCGGATGGCGTCTTGTGCGAATATGTCCACCCTCGGGGTGTAACAATCCATGCACTCGCTGGCCCCCTGCCACAAGTCCGACACCAACGCCTGTGCCAATCGTGTAATATACACAATTGTCCAGTCCTTGCGCTGCTCCCCACGTCACTTCACCGAGCGCGGCAGCATTCACATCCGTATCCCATCCGATAGGAATCGGAAATTCATGCTTCAAGGTTCCAACCACATTGCAATTCCCCCACCCTGGCTTAGGTGTTGTTGTAATATAACCATAGGTGGGACTATCCGGTTGCAGATCAATCGGACCAAAGGAGCCGATCCCCATGGCTTCTACATCTTTATCCCTAAAATAGTCGATTACCTTGGTAAGTGTTGTCTCAGGGTGTTCTGTTGGAAAGCTGATCCGATCTTCTATGTGTCCATGCTTATTCCCTACACCACATACAAACTTCGTTCCGCCCGCTTCTATGGCTCCAATACGCATCGTTCTGCACTCCTTCCCTTCATTACAATTGACCTTTAGCCTTGCTCGGTGAGATCTCATAGATATGAAGTGAAGAGAAGACCAGATCGATATTTTCGGCATGAGCAGAGATGCCCTTGGAATCCACATCCGGGTAGATCAGATCCGTAATAACGGCCTGACCATCATTTGCAAATACCTCCACAGATGAATGATCTACAAAGATACGCAAACTTTGGTTTACATTTACCTCTTTTAACTCAGCTGCATGGCGTCCCAGGAAATGTTCATGAAAATCGCCGATACCCGAGCGACTGCGATCGATATACACTTCAACTCGGTTGGCGTCTACGCCAACGAGCGTTTCGTTGTCAGCTCCGCTTCTTAAGGCAAAATGGAACGACTGATTCGGAGCCCACTCTGCATGGATCTCATAGTTCACTAGTTGCAAAGCGTTTAACTGCTCACTCACTTGCTGAATCGAAGTATCCTTTAGAGACAATACTGGCGTACGGGCTTGCTCAAGTTCACGTGCAGGACGTTGAATCAATATAACTTCTCCCGCTCTTGTCTCCAGTGTCAACTCCCGGGCAATGGTCATTGCTCCACGGTAATTATTGGTTGGCGTCTGGTTGGCATACATCCAGTTGCTCATCCAGCCGATAATGAGGCGTCTTCCATCTTCCTCAGGAACGTCAGACCAACTAACCCCTGCGTAATTATCACGACCATAATCAATCCAGCGAACCGTATGGGATGCCTCGTCTGGGACAAATGTACTTCCATCAAAATCTCCGGTAAAATATTGCGTTCTGGAGCCTTCAATAAAAGCAGGATCTGCACCGATGCTAACGAGCATCACCCATTTCTCCTGCCCTGAATCTCCATCCACTGCAAGTGGGAACAGGTCGGGGCATTCCCACACGCCATCATGTGAACCAATCCCGGCGCCAAATTCACTTCCTAGCGTCCAATCCTTCAGATTGGGAGAACGATACAGACATACCGTTTGCCCACATGCGATTATCATAACCCACTCCTTGGTCTGTTCATGCCAGAACACTTTGGGGTCACGGAAATCAACAAAGGACTCATGCTTTAATACCGGATTACCCTCGTACTTAGTCCAGGTTCTGCCGCTGTCTTTGCTATACGCCAGACTCTGGGTTTGTATGGCATCTCGGTCTTTAACTTCAAGATGATGGGTGAAAATAGCAACCAATCCTGGCTCACCCTCAAAGAATCCGGTTGTATTATTCCAATCCACTACGGCACTTCCCGAGAATATAGTGCCATTCTCATCGGGGAGTAAGGCTATCGGAAGTTCCTCCCAGGAAATCAGGTCCCTGCTCACTGCATGGCCCCAATGCATGGGGCCCCATGTGGTTCCATGTGGGTGATGCTGATAGAACAAGTGATACTCCCCATTGAAAAACACCATACCGTTCGGGTCGTTCATCCACTTTTCTTTCGGTGAAAAATGGTATTCATTTCTATAATCTTGTTTAAGTATTGTCGACATTATGGTTTCTCCTCCGTACTTTTCTTTATTGGTTATTACGGTCATATCCCGCTTGTTTAATCTGTAGCCATTCTTGCAATCCAAGGCGATCCAGCTCTTTCAAGTAAGCATCCCATTCCTGATCTATTTTCCCGTTCTGATACCACTCCGTACGCAGACGTAACACGTAGGCGAAGAGATCGGTCTCAATCGTGGACAATCGATCCAGTTCATCAATGGAGAAGAACACACTTGGATATACGTTCTCCGCTTTCATATGCGGCACCATAACCTTATCGAGAAGTTCCATGCGCCAAGCCGCATCTTCCGGTTTGGTGGTGTATTTGTCATAATAACTGTCGAGAATGGCCAATGGTCCCGCGATACTCGTTTTTTGTCTGAGTTCCACAGGTGCAGATCCTTCCAGTGGAAGATGCTTCAGCATCCCTTTGGCTTCATCGAATTCAAAAATATTTTGCTGACTCTCATCTCCATAGGTACCCCAGTTGTTCTGCACAGATTGGAGCGGATCGTACAATTGGTCTACCCACTTCGCTGTGGATTCCAGGTTTTTATTACTGCTTGTAATGACCATGCGACCACGATCAAGGCCAATACCATTCGTTCTTGTGACGTTAACTTCTCCATCAGGTCCGGCAATTGGAGGCAGAACATCATACGTATCATTCATGCCCGTAATGTTGGCTTTATCCCAAGTGAAGTACATGCCATACTTGTTGTCCTTGCCTTTTGCCAGATACGTATTCCAATCCTGCTGATATGATTCCACATCCACGAGACCTTCCTGAACCAGTTCATGAATGTATTTAACCGCTTCCTTGTAGCCTTCATCAGCTGCCGTAAAGACCACTTTCCCATCATTGGTCACCACGGTATGATCCCAGTTCTCTCCGAGTCCAAATGCGGCAAAGAGAAATGTCAGATCTTCTCCGCCTGGCTTGTTAATAAAAGACAATGGAATTTCGTCGGCCTTGCCGTTGCCGTTGGGATCTTGGGTTTTGAACGCGATCAGCACTTCTTTCAACTCTTCGGTTGTCGTTGGCATCTTCAGTCCGAGCTTGTTCAGCCATTCCACATTAATCCATGGCAAGTTATCCACTGCCTGAATTCGTTGTTTGCCACTTCCGAGTTCTTCAATCCATGGGAATGAATAGATATGTCCGTCCGGAGCTGTAATCATGCTCTTGTATTCAGGAGCTTCCTCCAGCACCTTTTTCAGATTGGGCATGTGTTGTTCAATCATGTCTTCAAGTGGAATGATCGCCCCGTCCTTCGCCAGTTTGAGGAGATCATAATCCCCGTAACCTGCATCAAATATGGCATCCGGCAAATCACCGCTGGCTACTGCCAGGTTTCTTTTTTCCGCAAACACATCACTCGTGTAGTTTTTCCAATTGATATGCACATTGGTTTTTTCTTCGAGTCGCTTGTTAATGAGCTTGTCGTTCGGATCAGCTGGAGCCAGCGGAGAACTCTGTGTGATAAAATTCAAAGTCACCTTGCCATCAGGGGATTGCGCCTCACTTGCCGCCCCGCCTCCACCCCCGCCACAGGCGGTTAGAAAGAGCATCGCAGACAACATGGAAATGGATGCCGTTGTAGCGGCTTTTCTGGACTTGTTCACTTTTTTCATGATAATGACCTCCATGGATTGGGTTAGATCAAACTTGCTATAGTGCAGGCTGTTCACTACTTGAGGGAACCGACCATGACACCTTTTTCGAAATACTTCTGGAAGAACGGATACATGATGATGAGTGGCAGACTCGATATGACAATGGCTGAATATTTAATCATCTCCGAGAGCCGTTTCAGTTCCGCCATCGCGAGTTGGTCACTGATCATGCCCGGTGCAGCCTGATTCTGAATCAGAATGGAACGCAGAACGAGCTGTAACGGATGGAGGTTCGGATTATCCAGATAGATCATCGCATCAAAGTAGGAATTCCACTGCCCAACGAACGCATAGAGTGCGAGTACAAATATGATGGGCTTCGACAACGGAATGACGATCTGGAAGAAAATCTTCATCTCGGAGGCACCATCCACATTTGCAGCTTCCTTCAGTTCCCGAGGGACTCCTTTGAAAAAGGTTCTGGAGAGAATGATGTTCCACACGTTAACGGCTCCTGGAATGATGATTGCCCACACCGTATCCAGCATGCCGAGATTGCGTATGAGAAGATAGGTAGGGATTAATCCCCCGCCAAAGAACATCGTAATGATAAAGATAATCATGAAAAATCCGCGTCCCGCGAGCCTTTCATCCGACAAGGCATAACCTGCGAATATGGATACGGTCACGGTGATCAGTGCAAAGGAAACCGAGTACAGTACCGCATTTGCAAACCCCCGAATCATGGCTGGATTGGACAAAATCATCTGATATCCATCCAGACTCCAATCGGATACATTGAAGGACAGTCCACGATTCAACAACACAGTAGGGTCCATGAATGAGGCGATAACAATATAAATCAGGGGAACCACCACAACCAGTACAGCACAAGTGAGAAAAATGGCATTGAGTGTGAGGATCAATCGATCCATCCCCGTGTGTTTAACAACCATGGATCATACTCCTTTCCTAATAGAGGCCTTCGCCTTCATTCAATTTCTTCACGATCAGATTCACCGTCACCAGCAAAATCACATTGATAACCGAGTTGAACAATCCCACTGCCGCAGAATAAGCGTAATCTCCGGACTGGAGTCCCACCTTATAGACATACGTGGCAATAATCTCGGAGGAAGGCAGGTTCATGGACGTCTGCATCAGATAGGCCTTCTCAAATCCAATGGACATAATGCCACCAGCTGCCAGGATAAAGACGATAGCCATAATCGGTCGAATGGTTGGAAGGTCAATGTGCCGAATACGTTGAAGGAGGTTGGCTCCATCCAGATTGGCGGCATTGTGGAGCTCCGGATCAACATTGGCCAAAGCTGCGACATATATGATGGATGCCCAGCCCGCCCCGGTCCAGATATCGGACAAAATGTAGATCCAGCGGAAGTATTCCGGTTCAGACATGAACATGATCGGCTGACCTGTAATCCATGTGGCGAATTGATTAATCGGCCCTGTCGGTGAGAGGAAGATGAATAACATACCAACCACGACAACAACCGAGATGAAATTGGGTGCATACAGAAACAACTGAATATTTTTCTTCACGCCAGCTTTGCGTACCTGATTCAGCATGAGTGCCAGCAAAATGGGCACTGGGAAACTGAATATCAATCCCAAAAAGCTGAGTTTAAGCGTATTCATTAAAATGATATCGAAATTGGGTGAGGCTATAAATTTCTCAAAATGCTTTAATCCCACCCAATCACTGCCCATAATGCCTTTGATCGGACTGAAATCCTTAAACGCAATAATGGCTCCGTACATCGGGATATACTTGAAGATTAGAGTCAAGATTAAGGCTGGTGCGAGCAACATATATAAAAAGTAATTCTTCTTAAGCTGCTGCAACCTGTGACCATTGGCCGTCCTCACTTTTACTCCCCTTCCTCTGCCCTTTTTGGTGTCCACTATGTTATCCAACATGTTACCTCCGTTCCATTCCTGAAGTTGACAATCGTTTTCGGTAAGGGCTTTCAATATTTACAATTGCCTATTTGATAATTTACAATTTATCAGGTGTTCAAGGAATTAGTCAATACATTTTGTAAAAAATATTTGTGCATTTGATTATTTCTTCTTTGCCTAAATGTAAATAAAACACGCTGGAATTCCATATAATTAGCACCAATTCGGTGATATCAACATAGATCTTTCTTTATCACCGCTGATATTCATCCAATCACATTACACTTGTAACAAAAATTTTGGAACAATTATGAAAATAAAATTCGTGTTTCGAATTGTAAACAAAATTGTGCATTTGCAAAGTAAAGATTGCTATTTGTTCCGTTCTATTATACATTTGACTTAGAGAAGAATATGGATGACTATTGATGAGCAGAGGTGAAGCATTAGATGGCAAAGGAAAAAGTCACGATACAAGACATCGCTGATGCTTTGGGGATCTCCAGGAATACGGCTTCCAAAGCATTGAACGATAGCGGAAACATCCCGGATGAGACTAGAAACCGTGTAATTAAAAAAGCAATTGAACTCAAATATAAACAGTTCGCCTATATGGAAAATGAGCATGTTCTAACCAAGGCCCCGGGCAATATCGCCTTGTTAACTGAAAACCTGCCTAATACATCTCACTTTGGTTCGTTGTTAATCAGCGGTTTGGAGAAAAGAATCAGTGCGGAGGGATACAATCTCTCGATTCATATCGTGCGTGAAGAAGATCAAGATGCGCTTACACTTCCCAACAATTTTGATATTGCCAAAGTAGATGGCATCATTTGCATTGAATTATTTGATCTGGAGTACACTCAGCTGATTACCGATCTGGGCATCCCGACGATCTTTATCGATTGCGCTTCCAACATATGTTATCCCGAATTTCATGCAGATTTGCTCCTTATGGAGAATGAACACAGCATCTATCAGATCACCAAAAAATTAATTGAGAGCGGCTACACAAGTATCGGATTTGTTGGAGACTACAATCACTGTAAGAGCTTTAATGAACGATGGGTTGGGTATCACCGGGCTATGCTTGAATCGGGGTTGCAGGTAGATCTATCTCATTGCATTCTGGATAATGATCGCCTCTGCTTCTCCAAGCCAGGATGGTTAAACCAGCGGGTGGCAGAGCTGACTTCCTTACCTTCCGCTTATGTATGCGCTAATGATTTTCTTGCCATCGATCTGATCCGTGCTTTGAAAGCCAGAAATGTTTCCGTTCCGCAGGATGTTGCGATATGCGGATTCGATAATGCACCCCAATCCCGAATTATTGAGCCTGCATTAACGACAGTTCATATTTACAGCAATGAGATGGGGATTAAGGCTGCGGAGATGCTGTTATCCCGGATTAATAGCCCGACACAGCCGTATCAGGTCTCACATATTGTGACCAAACCCATCATCAGGGAGTCTACGCCAGCAATCATGGCCGATCATTCTCAGATGGTTCATGGTTCGGCAAAATAAAAAAAACGTATGTCTCACGAATAACAACTCGTGAAGCATACGTTTTTTGTGTTTTCGACTTGGCTGGCTGTATGGGGACTTTATCCTATCCAGCGCTACCCAGAATAGAAATCATCTCGCGATTAAATTTCTTTCAAGATGCCTTTTACCAAACCAATAAAGGTTGTTTTCACTTGGGCAGCCACTTCAATGACTTCGTCATGACTTAACGGCTGATCCAGAATGCCACAGGCCATATTGGTCAGACAGGAAATGCCCAGTACCTTCATACCGCCATGGATGGCAACAATAGCTTCAGGTACCGTAGACATACCCACGGCATCCGCACCCATCGTGCGAATCATGCGAATCTCTGCTGGTGTCTCATATGCCGGACCGCTCCACCATGCATACACACCTTGCTGCAGGCCAACGTTTTGCTCTTCTGCAACCTTAAGGGCAATGCTGCGCAGTTCGCGATTGTATACCTGTGATACGTCCGGGAAGCGCACACCCAGTTCAGCATTATTCGGTCCCATCAACGGGTTGTTGCCCACCAGGTTAATATGATCTGTAATGAGCATCAGTTGTCCCGGCTCAAAGCTAGTGTTGATTGCTCCGCAGGCATTGGTGATAAGCAACTGCTCGACACCCAGCGCTTTCATAATGCGAACAGGGAATGTCACTTCGTCCAATGTAAACCCTTCATAGTAATGAAGGCGGCCTTTCATCGCTACAACCGTTTTGCCCATCAGCTCACCAATAACCAATTCATTGGCATGACCGATTGCCTCGGATTGCGCAAAGTAAGGAATTTCTGTGTAGGGAATAACCGTCGCATTTTCAATCTCGTCGGCGAGCGCTCCCAGCCCCGAACCCAGAATCATGCCTATGGCAGGTTCGGAATGGATTCGGTTTAATATGTAATCTCTTGCTTCCTGAATATGTGTGGATTGATGCATAATGGTATCCTCCTGATGATCTCAATTGAGTTAATGAGGTCTTACTCATCAAGTGTAATGAACAATGGTCCTGATGTAAATGGAAGCTGTTGTCCGAATCAAGTGGATATGTGAAAAGCCTTCAAGCCATCTGCCTGCTGTTCAACCCACTGTTTGAATTGTTTCCGTAACAAATCATGGCCTCCCTGTTATCAGTCTAACATGCATTTTTCTTCTCATTAAAAAAAACGACCCTGTGTCACAGGATCGCTTAAAACCATATCGAGCATGTTACTCCAGTGAATATTTGTTCCTGCTTTTCACGTAATCGACCAACATGATTAGTAACATCATGAGTGTGGCAAACATCATCAGCCTGGCGAGCGTACCCTCTTCAAAAATGAAATAGGCTACCACCAAGTTCCCTGCAAATGTCATCAGGTAGTTGCGGATGCTATCCATGTTACTCATCTCATTTCGGACGGAAGTTTGATTCAATACGCAAACAGCTTCATTGTTCGTTATCTTTGATAATACGCCAAAATGATTCCTTTGGCTGCAACTGTTGATCAAATACAAAAGGCCAGTTTTTGCGTCCGCGTACCGGAAAATGGTCCAACCAGGTGTAATTGTCCGCTACTCCCCAGAATGTCACTGAGGTAACGGATGATTTATACTCACGGAACAGATCGAAGATTTCTTCATATCGACGCTCCTGCAACTCGGCCATTTCCGGAGTGGGGGCAGTGAGGTCCGTTCGACGATCCTCGTAACGGAATACCGACATATCCAGCTCGGTAACATGCAGCTGCACATCCAGTGAAGCATAGCGCTCAATCGCCATACGGATATCCTCAATCGAAGGACCATGAATATTCCAATGTCCCTGCATCCCTATTCCGTGTATAGGCGCTCCATTATCCAATAAGGACCGAACCAGATTGTATATTTTCTCCCGTTTGACCGGATCTGTCTCATTGTAGTCATTATAGAAAAGAAGCGCATTCGGATCAGCTTCATGAGCCATGCTGAATGCTTGCAGCAAATAATCTTCTCCCACTAGCTGTAACCACTTTGTGTCCCGCATGAATAAGTCGGTCTTGTCTTCAATCGCTTCATTGACGACATCCCACGCATATATTTGCCCCTTATATCGACCTACTACCGTATCAATATGTTGCTTCAAGCGGGATAATAACAGTTCTCTAGACGCGGGAGCACCCGAAGTATCCTCGAAAACCCATTTCGATGTCTGATTATGCCAGACCAAAGTATGTCCGCGAACCCCAATTCCTTGGGCAACAGCAAAATCAACAATTTCATCCGCCGCCTCAAATGTATAACGATTCTCTTCCGGGTGAAGCTCTTCGAATTTCATCTGATTTTCAGCCGTAATGCTGTTAAAGTGTTTGGCGATAAATTCCCCTTCGGACTGCAACATTCTGGTATGTATAGCAGCACCTATTTTGAACGTATTAGCGTACGAAGCTTGTAGTGATGGAATTTCTGTTGGCATTTACAATTCCTCCCTGCCCGTTTTTGTTCATCATACCGTCTGTTGAATACGCTTACAATGAACAAATTATACTTCTTCCCCCTCATATTTAACTATTTATGGTCCTGGGCCCTGTTCGTTCGCAAAACAAAACACCTTCACGTCCGTTCCACTGCTCATCGCAACAGAACTATTTCGTGAAAGGTGCCATGTGATCGTGATGTTCAGCTCATTCAACTCATACACCAAGAGGTATGAAACGTTACAGCTTGTCCACCTGTAACAAGGTGACTTGTTTCACTGTACATGCCAGATTAATTTGCTCCTCGGACAGAATGTTCAGCTTGACGAGACTTTTCAGCTTATGGCTGTCTACCTTGGACAACAATCGCCAGATGTCCGGGTCTGGAAGAGAAGCATACAGCTTCTGATCATCGTATTCCTTCCGGTTCTGAAGCACTGTCCTCACGGTGTAACCACCAACCTGCGTCTCATAGACCCCTTGTTCTGCACAATATGCAACGATTTCATCTCGTAGTACAGACAACTGTTGCTCAATATCTTTTTGCTGCTGCTTCAATTCAAAGTAGGTTTGTACTTTCTGTTCCATATCGATCACGCTCCTCTATCATCATAGGTATGCGAGGATCGCTGATTTAGGACAGGCTGTTTATTATATTTGCAAAAAAAAGTGATCTGATTCTCATCAAATGGCATACTGTCGTCACCGATATTCCGTGACTATGATTACAGCAGGTGTTCATTCAAATATGGATTATGGACAGCCATGCTGTGAACCCTTTTCATGACATCTGGCCCCACCGGTACATCCCCAACGCGCCTTAACAGAATCCAGCGCAGACAAGCTATTGCTCCAAAAATCTGTTCCTCTTCCAGCGTGTACACATCACTCGCAGCACGTGCAAATTGAGCGCGATACATCTCGCCGTAACTTTCCCCATTATAGATGGTGATGAGAAAAACAGACCATGCCATATCGTACCTTGGATCGCCATATTGCCCATTAGTCCAATCGATAATCGTATAATGGCCGTCCATTTCAAGAATGTTTCCCAGATTATAATCACCATGAATCAAACATTCCTGTCTGATCTGGACATGCTGGGTCAGGTTTGCGAGATGCTCATGAATATCTTCATGTGATTCTATATGAGGAAAAAAGTATTCAACAAAATCGTAACTGGATATATATTCGCCATCTTCCCCAACATCCGCTTGAATCGCCGGATAACGATGGACTTCTATTAATCGCTCAGCCAAATGTGTCAGTTTGGTTTGGGTTAATTGGGTAACCGGCTCTCCATCATAGCTCGTTAACAGCACCTGATTCTGTTGGTCGTCTAATCCCCAACCGTACGGCTTAGATACACGAATTCCAGTTTGATAAAGCATGGATAATAACCGATATTGTTTGGCGATATCCGGTTTGGAATCTTTGTCCCAGACCTTCAATACGTACTGTTGATCATCCATTTCAATTCTCATCACACTCGCTTCCAGTCCAGGTGGCAAGGGAATGATCTGAACATCCTGTTCAATCACCTGCTGGACACGTTCATCCAGTTCAATCCAATTCATCTGACTAAGTTGAATCGTCATCGTCTCCCCCTCTTTCATGTTATGAGCGACTCTCAGTCAGGTATAATCAGGCCTTTACCAATGACATTAGCGGATACCGGCTGCTTGCCCAATTCTCTGGCCCATACCGATAGTTGCCCCATATGATGAATCTCATGGGCAATCACATGTCGCATGACTTCTCCCCATGAATCTGTATCAGGCTTACCAGCCGAGCGAGAATCGATATAAGCTCTTTTTTCCATATTCGGCTCCCATGCTGTAACAAATGCCTCCACATCCGGACGTAATCTGCGATCCAATTGTCTTACTGCCTCAAGGTTCTGGTAATTTGCGTAATCTTCGGCATCATCCGGTTTGCCCTGAAGCAATTGAAGCCAGCTCCACTCTACATCAATGATATGAAACAACGTTTGTAATATGCTGCCTACTCCGCCCGTACGAGGCCTAAGCAATTCTTCAAGCGGTACATCCTCACACCACGCATACCATTGCTCACGCACGATCCAGTTGTAACGAAAGAAAGTTTCCATTGGTATATTCCCCTTTAGCGATATTTTTCAAAGAGATTTTATTAATTCCGGATTTGATCCAGAAGCGTAATGCTGGCCAATTTATGAGCGCAACGTTAATTCGAATTTCCTTGTAACCTAGCTCGGAACAATGGAGAGTTAGTGCCTGAATTAATTCTTGTCCATATCCCTGCTTCTGGATTTCACTCTGAATATATAGAAACTCCAGATATAGCGAATCCTCAGAAGGATAACCAAGGGAAAAATCCGGTGATAGCATATGCTTCCGATGTAGCTTTCTTGCAGAAAGCTTGGAGGCGAACAATTCGTTTCTTCAGGTTATTTCTGTCCTCTCCTTTATCAGTGTAAATATTTAGTTGAACTTATATAGTAAATTTCTTTTTTATATACAAGATTACATGAATACCTGCATAAATAAACAGCACATTGAACAAATATAAAAGTACATTAAAATGAATGCCAGATATAAACCAGATTGTTCCGTCCGAGTTGGCAAAATGATAATCCGTAAAGAATCGGACCGGGAAACCATACTCTGTTCGGAGCGGTCCATCTTCCGTATGTAAAGTTCCAGGAATACATATGACGGCTAATACAGCAAGCCAAGCGGATAGATTCATGATTCTTTTATTAACTTTCAATACCTCTCCTCCTGACGAATCAGTTTAATTCAACTCTTCCTGCTTCGCGTCTGTAACAAAAATCTCCAATCCCATATCAATCAGTACAAATAGAATAGCAGCAAGTACTCCAAATAAGGTCAGGGCTAACGTCTCTTTGAAATTCAGTATTTCTTCCCCTGCCCCCATGAGCACATAATAGATATACATGCCTAGAACACCAGCACATGCATAACCCAATATCCTCGTACTTAGATACAACACATGATTAGGGAATTGTATTCGGCTGAGCAGATAGTCCAGCAATATCGATAACGGCAGCCCGATCAATAGAATCAGCGGAGTCGCGTATACCAGATAAATAATAATGTAAAAATCAAAATTGTAGGATTCATTCATTGATATGAGACTTGCAGCCAAAGTAAAACAAATGATGGTTAGTCCGGTCGTCATCAGCTTTCTTCCCATGTTCATTTCATCACTCCAGTAGAGTCAGCTCTATTCATTGGATGGGCTTATGCGTCAGATTTTGACGGTTGCCATCCGATTTCTGCTCGGAGAAACTACCTGCCTGTCTAACGTGTATATGTATCCTTCTGCTGCCGGGCACTTCCCGAAAATATCGTTTAGTCTGATCTGAATTTTCTGCTCTGAATACAAAACCAACGGTTTCGATCTCACGTTTGTAGTCCAACAGATTTTCAACATTGGAAACAGATATTTGTATATCGATAATAGGTTTGGCGTCTATCCCGACAATTGAAGTGGACCCAACATGATCGATTCGCACAGCCTTTTCGCCTAACGCAGCTCTTAATTTCGAACCCGTTTCGAGAAACAAATCACGCCATGCCGGATCATATTTTGCGATTCTCCATTGATCCTCCATACAACTCCTCCTCGGTTATTCAATCAAGCTATATAATTAAACAACACGTTCTTTCAACCTTTTGTTACATTTCGATTATTTAAAGATGTCATATAGAGATCATGCAAAATCATCATTGTTTATCCCCAGTTCGATTTGTTTTCTAGATTCAATCATGTATTCGTACACATCATCAATTTCTGTTATACCTTTAATATTGTCTTTTAACAGTTCAATAATTAAATTATTATCACACTCTCTCTTCCTTATATCTTTCAAATAGTTATCGTTATAGTCATCCATAAAATCTAATTTGTTCTTATAAAATCGAAATCTTTCCAAAACATACACTTCCTTAAGATGAATAAATAATGCTACAAAATCCTTAAAGTTTCTGGCCACTAAAGTTACTTGATTACCAAACGCCGTAGGTTGGATAAAGATAACCGGAGCTTCTTCCAAATCACTGATGGATCTGTTAAACGTGAAAAAAGCAAAATGGTCACCATCTGCCCCTGTTCTTCCAAATATGATGGCATCATCTGGCGTACAATAGTATCTATCATCGTCATTGTTAAAACTAATATAAAAACCCATGTAATCTTGGAGGGTTCCATCATGTTTTTTACGTAATTCTTTATCTATTCGAACAATGCCTTCTAAGGATTCTGGCATTTTATAATGTACTTCCACGTCTGCATACCTCTTTTCTATTGGCATTTATTAATATATCTATATTTTGACACAAATCAAAAAAAAGAGAAGGCCCCTTAGGCCTCCCCTTAACTTCTTAATGATAATCACACTTGAAATTTGTAAACTCAGCCACAGCATCTTCACCTGTCGCGTACAAACCAATGAGTACGCCTGTAAAACCTCCTGCCACCTCCGAGGATAGATATCTCGTCTGTGCCGTGCCTAGCAGAATCTCTTCGCCATCTGCTTGAAGCAAAAAGCTATATCGGTCATGGCTTGAGCGAATGACCAGCGTTGCATGCTGTTTATTTTCCAGCTCCAATCTATGTTCAATCGATTTGATATCCCCGATATTCAGACGCTCAATCACCTTATAGCCGTCCTGCTCCTGACGAATTGCTACTTCATAATGATGATTCTCGTCCATGTAGATCGTAACACCGGCCTCACCATTCGTCAGACTAACATCGACTGAAATCGTAGCATTAAAGTCTTTTTGACGAAGCCCGATGAACGTTGGGGATGCTGGAACGTCCAGCGTTACATCGGTTCCTGTTAGCGTAAGCTTGTCTGATTCGAGCTGATAGTGCTCTGTATTTGGATGACGAAGGTAACACCAATCGAGATTCCAGTCGGTATTTTCAAACGTATAACTCTTCTTATCCTGCTGGATCACTGTTTCGGGAATACGATTAGTCTCAAAACTCGTCAGCGTTGTACCCTCATGCCCGGCTGTAAACCATCCGTCTTCACCAAACGTAATTGGAGTCAGAAATACTTCACGCCCCAGATGATGGTACGTCGCCCATCTGCCAATCTGGCGGAATCCCAAGTGAAAGAGCCACCAGTTCCCCAGATCATCCTCAACCAAATCACCGTGACCTACACCCTGCAGCTCATATCCACCCAGATTACGATTGGTTAGAACCGGATTGTGCGCATAAGCTTCAAATGGACCTGAAGAAGAAGTGCCCCGCGCATACGTAACCATGTGACCATATTCGGTGCCACCTTCGGCTGCCAGCAGGTAATAATAACCGTTCATTTGATACAGATGCGGGCTCTCCAGATATCGTCCACCTGTCCCATTCCAGATGGTACGCCCAGGCGTCAATTTGCGACCGGTTTCGATCTCAATCTCACACTGTACAATTCCGCCAATGCCTTGATCATCGACTCCGTTACTCATAAACAAGGTCTTTCCGTCTTCAAAATACAAATCGGGATCAATCCCGCCTTGATCCACATAAATAGGCTCAGACCATTCTCCGTAGATATCGTCCGTCCATACATAGAAATTCTGATGCGTCGTATCGTTCGTTGTGACCATATAAAAACGTCCGTCATTATGCCTGATCGTTGGAGCAAATACGCCTCCGGAGCTGTTCACCGTCTCGAGCTGAATCTGACTTTTGCGTGTAAGGCAGTGACCAATCTGCTTCCAATTCAGCATATCCTTGCTCTCAAATAGCGGTACACCCGGGAAATACTGAAAAGAACTGCACACCATATAATACGAATCGTTGACTTTAATCACACTAGGGTCTGGATAGAAACCTTTAACTACAGGATTATTGTATTTCATAACACTCCACCTCTTATGCTAAAATTCATAAATATAAGAATTCAACTGTTTAGTAGCTAAAGAAATTAAACATCATTCAACGTAAACTTGCAATGAATCTGGATTGCTTCTTCGAGCTAATTTTATTAAATTAATATATATGTGATTTTAGAAGATTGATTGTAGGGAGTTGTACAGATGATCAAAGCAAATGGAGAGCCCCGGTTTCTTCCTTTATATGAGGCGCTGGCAAGCGAAGTCAGATGGAGAATCATGGATATGATTGCAGATCACGAGAAGAATGTGAAGGATATTGCGTCAGTATTGGAGCTTAGCCCCTCCATTGTCACGATGCATATTCGCAAACTGGAGGATGCGGGCCTGATTGGGAGCAGACGAGTTCGGATTAACGGAGGAACACACAAATTATGTTACCTCAAGCAAAATCATATTGAGATTGAGCTGCCTTCCGCAAGCCGAACTTCACGAACCAGAGAGCAGACAATATCTGTCGGGCACTATACTGCTTTTGATATTCACCCTACCTGTGGGCTAGGCACACTTGAGAAAGAAATCGGCGTATGGGATGATCCGCGTTACTTTCTTGATCCCGAGCGGGTACATGCTGCTATCCTGTGGTTTGGGAAAGGCTATGTTGAATATAAAACATCTAATTTTGTGCTTCCGGACGAGACTACAGATGCAATAGAGATCTCGATGGAACTGGCATCTGAAGCTCCGGGATTACGGGATCATTGGCCGTCAGATATTCAATTCACCTTTAACGGTGTTTCACTTGGAACGTGGACAAGCCCTGCCGACTTCGGCAGAGCAGCACGCGGCAAGTATACGCCGGAATGGTGGCATCGCAATGTGAATCAGTATGGTTTATTGAAAACAATCCGCATTGATGCCTCCGGTACGTATATGGATGGTGAGCGGATGTCAGACATTACGCTCAGAGATGTCAAACTAGACGAACCGTTCTGGACGCTTCGTTTCACAGTTGACGAGACAAGCCCCAACGTTGGGGGATTAACGATCTATGGTGCCGGTTTCGGTAACCATGATCAGGATATTGTTATTCGTATACTTCAGATTTGACACTACATAAATTGAACTAAAGAATATTTACACTGCACACTCCGATGACAGAACAACCTTCCGATCGCTGTCATCCCCAGATTTTTTTAATTCCTTTTATAAAGGGGAAATCCGGGGATAGCGTATGCTTCCGATGTAGCTTTCCTGCAGAAAGCTTGTAGACGAACGCTCCGCTTCTTCAGGTCCTTTCTGTCCTCTCCGTTTTGTGTAAATGTTTAGTTCAACTTATATAGAAGATTTACTTGTCTATGTATTAGCAATCAGTTTTTGTTTGGAACCACTTCCTCAGCTGATTCATATGAGCTTGATGATAACGGTTGTGGTCAGCCATATGCCATAACCCCCAACGGATCGTAGCTTGCTTTTCGTTCTGATGGCCAAAAGTAACTAGTTGATCTAGATCAGCATCTGCTAAATGTGTGCATGTCTCTTTCAGAAGGGTTAATACACCCTCATATTGAGAGATAAGTGTGTCACGTGACACACCTTGAACCAGCGGAAGTCTATTATTTTCATCGATCATGGGGCCACATTGCTCTATTAAGCGTTGAGGAAGAACAGATCCCTTTATTCTATACACCCAATTCATATCAACAAACGTAATATGTCGTATTAATTGAGCTGTACTATTATACAGGTGCTGGTGCCCTTTGTAATCTATCTCTTCTTGCGACATCCCCTCAGTAATCGATTTAAGTCGCTGGCCGTTCTCTTTTACTGCGGAAAATAACATTCCAACAATAGGCTCCATATTGGCTTCACCTTGTAAATCGTAAATCATAGACATCCCACCTTACTTGAATATAAGTCTATTTTGAAGAATCTCCGATTAGTCGTTGATTCAATTCCCAGATTGCTACTCTATTACTATCCCATTTAAGCATTTCACGTGCTTCTTCATAAGTCACCCATTTGTATTCTGTATGCTCATCGGATAGAGATATATCCTTCACATCGAGTTCTACCCCAAAGCAATACTCCGGAATAACAAATGTATCAGGTCCCCACATAAAATAACCAATCACATCAACTACAGAGTGAGTCGAGCTTGATTTAAGACTCATGTATCGGCTATTTAAGGATATTCCTGCCTCTTCGTTCGCCTCTCTCATCGCTGCTTCTAAAGGTTTTTCCTCATCTTCCCCACCTCCAGCTATGCCTTGCCAGTAACCTTCTTTTGCTCTTCGAAAGATTGCGTATACATAATCATTTGAATCGTCTGACCTGGTATACGGGAAAACTAATATTTGAAATGGGGCACGAGACACAAACACATTCCTCCTCTTCGCGTTATATTTCTAACACTAATACAGATAAATCAATTTCTTTTTACCTTCGCTCTTTCAATAAGTCCTTTATTTCCCTTAACTCTGATAATATTTCTTTTGTGTGCTGACTATTTTTTGAGTTATCTATCCCAACTTTCACAACATATATACCGAGGAACAGATAAACCACCAACATAATGATCATTCCCATGTGCATTTCTCCTTCCCAAAAAACAAAACTCTGTTAGGAGAGTCACTCTCTCCCGTACTCTCTCTCCAACTGATTTCCATGGAATGCCTTCAAAATAAAAGCCCGATCCGGAACGTTCAACCGTTCATACGATTGCAGATACTCTCTGTTGTCATATGGAACGCCAATGAATTTCACATCAATGTTCCCCTCTTGGAGATTTACGATGCCATATCTGGCAATGGCAAGATCATTACAGCCTAAAGCTCCCGGATTCATATAAATTCGTTGATCTGTCTTATAGTAATGAAGAATATGATGATGACCAAAACAAACCAAATCATGGGCTGTCCCCTGATACTTCGCATCCAATTTGGTTCCGGATGATTCTTTATCGATGGCATCCAGCTTGTCGTTGTTCCTATGATAGTGAGTCAAAAGGAATCGACGTCCTGCTACCTCTTTTTCAACAAATTTCGGTAGAGCTTGGATTCTCTTGATCGATTCTGCACTCAAATGCTGACCAATCCATTCATGATGCTCGGCCATGCCTTTGTGCCCTTCTAATGGACCCTTATTTTGAAGCAAACTCATTACGGCCTCTTCGTGATTCCCTGAAATCGCTATCATATTTTTACGACTGTACAACATCTCGATCACTTCATTGGAGTAAGGGCCGATGCCGATCATATCTCCCAAGCAAAATGTATGCTCAACATCCCCTCTGGAATCGATATCAGCCAGTACCGCCCGAAGTGCCGGAACATTTCCATGAATATCGGTTAAGATGGCAACCTTCATTGAGACTCCTCCTCTGGGATATACATCGTCTGAATCTCCTGTACTCCCGGAATAAACCCCAGATTCAGATACACGGACTCCGCATCATTTCCTTGCATCACATACAATCGCAGCACGGGATATTTACCCTTAAGTTCATTCAAAGCTCTCTGTAACATCAGTGTAGCAAGCCCTCTGCCTCTATATGCCGGCCGAACCCCGATGCTATATACGGCAGCCTGATTATCCTGCAGACAAAGACGACAGTTGGCAATAAGCAGCCCCGTCTCCTTATCGTATACAAGTGTAGATGCCTGAGTTAGAATCTCATTCGTATAGTTAGGGTCGTCGCTTGGTATAAAATCTGAGAGAGTGGTATGTTTTCTTCGTGTAGCTTCAAGACTTCCTGCAAAACTCTCCATGTCACATCTGGCAATTTCATCTTCATTCACATATGTTCTACTGCCGGTTTCGCTTTCAATAATCTCTGGGCTTTTCACGGTTACCCTGCTGTCCCATTCGACGTCAAAATGATCTGTAGGCCGCTGCATCCAGCGACATCTGAACTCCACTGGCCAGAATCCAGCTCTAGCGAACAGATCGACTTGATCTGGAAGAATCTCAAAGGTCAGAATGCGTTTCGTGCGATCCGACCACTGTACTAATGTATGCTTCAGCAGTTTCAATACCTCAAAGCACTGCTGGAATGGCGGGATAAAAAACAAATGATACATCTGGTTAGGCTCCATTCTCACGCCACCTATTTTGCTTTCCCCTTTGTAAATCCAGTACGCACTGATCTTGGAAGAACTGAACTCTTCTTCTCTGAAAAATCCCACATACCGCATATCATAATAAACCGTGCAAAATAATCCCCATTCGGCAAAATCAGCTCTGCGAATCGAATATTCATCCGACAGATCATATTGAAGTATATCTATGGACCATTCCGTTAAACTCATATGTCATTCCTCCTCGATTCTAATTCCATGTACAGCAATCAAAGAACCTTTCTATACGCCACCCCGTGAACATGAATTAACACATGCTGTGCTTCCAAATGTTCGAAGAAATCCAACATGTCCTTAAACGGATTCTCGAAATACGAAGTCAGGTGGGCAAGCTCTGGCGTTGTTTTGATAAAATTGTAAAAGAAGTAGGGGGCCATGTTACCCACATCCGCTGGACTACCAAGGAAAACCTCCAATGTCTGGCCTGTTTCGGTATTCTTGAACATACAATGCTCGCCGTGAACATCAAAATACCAATTTCCCGTTAATTCTTCTTCTCCGTGGATTACCTCCGCATTGGACAGCAGATGATACGCCCCTGCGAGGATTTCCTCGCGATCAGGCTGATCGGTTTCCAATATCAGTTGGTTGATCAATTGCCGCGCAATTCTCTTGTACATATCCATTGCCATTAATAATTCTTCCGTAATTTCCTGTGTTATTGATTTCATCATTTCAGATCCTTTGCCCTTTCCAATGAAGATGAACTGCCAGACCTTGCGGTTAGCAAAGATATAATAATGTAGCCAAAAAGTTGAACCGTAAATACAATGCCGACAAACTCAACCATTATGCCGTTCGCTGCATTGAAATCGTTCACAAGATCCACGAAGATCTTACCGGGCCTGGATAATACATCCCACGAATTCCACCGATTAAATCTGCCAATGTAGACCCCTATACTGCTCAATAGCAAAATAACGCCTACAATCATCAGGCTAATGTACTTATTTACTAATTTATTTAACATGCCGTGGATTTGAATGATCGAACAAGTCGAGAGCAGCAATCCTATGTTCGCTACAGCAAACGTCAAGGTGATTCCATACCAAAAATCAATCTTAACCCAAAATTGAACCTCCCCTTGAGCATCAAAATATCGGAATGAGTGCAGGATCTCTGTAAAAAGGTAGGCCGAATTCGGCAGAAAAAAGAGCCAAACTGCACACATCAACCACATACATATAACGCTCGTTGTGGTTACTTTCTTATGAAATATGTATCTAATGCAGGATGAGATGATGAATGGTACCCATGCCAGGAGCATATCCCAACTTAAAAAGCGATACATATTCGTATCTGTTTGGGCTCGTAAATACATCACAACACCTAAACAACAACAAGTAGCCACGAACAAGGTAACGATGAGTCTGGGATCTTGCACCGGATGTTTGTTATCTTTCATTTCTTTGCTTCTACTTCCTTTTCCTTGAAGATGTTATACGTTATAAATACTTTTTAAATGCCTTGCTGGATTCTCCGTCGTACCCCAATTTCGTATAAAAGTGATGTGCTTCATGTCTGGATGAGCCGCTCGTCAGAAACACCTTTAGACAATTTTTCTGCACACATACGTCTTCTACATACTTCATCAATTCAGAACCATATCCCTTGCTCTGAACATGTTCCGTAATAATAACCCGCTCAACGACGCCGAAGGGTCTATTTTCCACCAAAGCATCCAGACATATATGTAAATGAGCCGTGCCGATCACCTGATCACCCAGTTCATAAACGAACAAGAAACTGTTTGGGTTATTCCGAACCTCTTCAATCCGTTCTGCCAGTACCCTTGTGTTTAAGTTGTTCGGCAATAATTCTTTATATAGTCTCTCGATAACCTCTGCATCCCTGGCTTCTGCCTCTCTTATCATCCAGCTTCCCCTCCCTGTTACCTCACTTGATAACTTAAAATGATATCCCCGTTGTCCTCGAATTCACCCGTGTCCTGAAATCCGCAACACTTATACAGCGCATTAGCCGCGATGTTATGAGGAACATGGGATACCCTGATTTGCTGGCAATCACTTCTATCTTGCAACATACGAATCACTTCTTGAATAGCAAGTTTACCGTAGCCCTTCCCCTGATACTTCTCATCAATCATGAAGCGCAGAATCCAGTAATACCCGTCATTGTAGACCTCATTATCAAATAAAATAAAACCGACCATCTGATCCTCTGCGAAAATGCCATATGGTTTGGACGTAATTTCCTTTGTCGCATGAATCAATGAATCCGCATTGCTAGCTACCAAATCCAGCTGATCTTCCCGTGGTTTAAGGTGGATGCACTCGAGTTCATTATCTTTGGTTATAGGTTGTAACTTCACTTGCTCCATACCTACCATCCTCTCTCCTTGAAGCTTATCACTAGATTTTCTTGATCAATATAATCTCCAAAGGTTGTGTATCCAGCAACAGAGCCCCTGCGTCAACATACCCCTTCATTAACTACGTCCATCATAACCTAAAATGTGGTAGTTGCGAACAGTTCTTTCCTCTTATTTTCCCATGCCAAAAAACCACGGTTTCCCGTGGTTGCACCCGCTCTATTTCCCTTAATTCGATATCGTTCCGCTCACCAATTGTCCCTTGTACCATACGGCCTGCCGCGCAGATCGCCGCGCAACGGCTTCTGCCGAGCAACTTGCATGCACCAATACAAAACTCGCTGTGTCCCCCACCTTCGGCCATACGTGTTCCCCTTGTGAATCCAGCGGTGTGATTCCGCCTGTTATGAACGCCAAAGATTGAGACAAGGACAATTCATCACTATATCCGTACAGTTCTGCGAAGCGTCCCGCTTTCTCAAGCAGATCTCCATTGCCAAAAGGAGACCAATGATCCGTCAGGCTGTCTGTCGCCAGCTTCACGTTCACGCCCATACGATGAAGCATGGGAAGAGGCATCATCGTTCTGCCAATGGGCACCGTGGAAGCAATGCTCATCCCCAGCGAAGCCATTCGCTGCGCCATATCTTCCGCTTCCTGCTGCTCCGCGCGGGCGAACCAGAACGCATGACTTACCGTAACTTTACCCTGAAGCCCTGCTGCTTCAGTCAGTTTCGCAAGTTCCAGCAACGTTTGCTTGCCGGCCTGCCCGCCATCATGCAGATGAATATCGATGCCCGCCTGATGCTGAATAGCCAGTTCAATCATGGCATTCAGTGATTTCTCGATGTCTTCGTCCACTGTATGAGGATCGAGTCCACCCACATGCGTTGCACCTTCCTGCATCGCTTGGCCCATAAGCTCCACTGAATGGGAGCGAAGCAGTCCATGCTGTGGGAAAGCAACGATTTCCGAAGAGATTTTACCCGAAAATGATTCCAAAGCCTGCCGTGTCGCTTCCATTCTTTTCAAGCCACTGACGGGTTCGATATTGCAATGACTACGTACATGAGTGGAGCCATACCCCTGGATCAAGGTCAGAATACTCTCCGCTTGACGCTTGGCATCTGGTAGCAGCCTGGGTAACAGAATTTTCTCTTCTTCAATGCGATCAAAAATACTGGAGATCCGTTTAACCGCTGTCCACGGCCCATCGTAGTACGTTTTGTCCAGATGGATATGTGCCTCCTCGAACGAAGGCAACAGCAGAAGTCCCTTGCCATCTACTTGTGGTAGATCGCTAGATAGCGGGTTGCTTCCTTCCACAATCTCCGCGATCACTCCATCTTCAATCCGCAGGTGGGTAAGACTTGTCCGTGTCCCTGTCACTTGCTCCTCTTCCCGAACATACCCCCGCTCCACAGTCACGTTTGTTAACCAATAAGCCTGCTTCATCATATCATCCCTCTTTTCTTACCCGGCATTACGTCCCCCGGATACCGATTAATCTATGATCCATGGTACCATACCGTTTCATCGGGCAAAAATACATAAAACGTTGGTGTTCCATATGCGTAACGTTTGCTTTACTCTACCTTAATACATGCGAAAAAACAGGCACAATACGTACCTGCTCTGTCCACTCACCTTCATCTTCTTGATTAGCCCAGTCCATTAAAAATGAAACCGCGCATGCCCTCCATCGGTCACGCCTTCAATCTGTTCGATATCCAGCAATCTGCGCTTCATCTCCAACCCTCCACGGAACCCGGTCAGCTTGCGATTGGCCCCGATAATACGGTGGCAGGGTAACAGAACCGGAATCGGATTGGCCCCATTCGCAGCACCAACCGCTCGAACAGCCGAAGGTCTTCCAATCGCAGCAGCTATGTCGCCATAGGTTCGAATTTCACCATAAGGGACACGGCTCAGTTCTCTCCATACCTCCTGCTGAAAGTTCGTTCCGATCAAGTCCAGTGGGATGGCATCTGTATACGCCACTGGTTTCCCTGCGAAATAGGACTGCAACCAGTCCATCATACCTGTTTGTTTCAGAGCATGCTCATTCTCTTCCAGTTCCACGCCAGGTGCAACTTTCTGTATCCAGCCGTTCCAGTCTTCCAGTGTTTCGTTAGGCATGACTACTCGGCACAATCCTTGTTCCGTAGCGATTAGCACCCATGGTAGACCGTCCAACTGCATCGTGGTGTACATCAACTTTTTTCTCATCCGTTTATTGTCCTCTCTCTCCGGTGGAATGCTTCATGCTAGGACTAGGAGGTAAGCTGCTTCTTCACCTTACGTTTCATACTGCGGATCATCTGCTTGCTCTCCGGATCAACCCGATACGATTCCGTGATTTTCTGAAGTGCCTTATTATACGTAAAATCGTCTAGCGTATTATGGTTCAGATAACGCAGAGTCACCTCAGGTTGTTTCACATAAGCCATCGAGATGGCCCACGCAACCGCCATTTTCACATAATAAGCTTCGTGTCGAATCCGATCCAATGCGATCAGAACCCGATCAATATATCTCTCATCCAGATAAAAATTCAACAGCATGACCACGCCAAACCGAATCTCATATTCCTGATCTGATTTCAGATACGGCTGCAAGAATGCCCACATCGGCTCCGAATGCACCTTCGTATATTTCAGTCCCGCACAGAAGCTGTCGCACACCGACCAGTTGTCAATCTTCGGTACAAATGCTTCAATAGCCTTTAGCAGCTCGTCCAGATCAGCCTGAACATGCCCAATGACCATGGCTTGCAGCATCACTTCTTCAAAATATTCATCGTCTGCCGTCTCCAGATACGTGCGCCAGTCCCCCGCAGCAAGCTGCTTGGCAATCTTTCGCAAGGCGGGCAACCTTACGCCTAGTACATTCGTGATGTTGGGAATAAGCGCAGCCGAGAATTTCTGATACTCCGGCTCAACCATGCTGAGCAATTGTGTTCTGATATCTACTTCCACTAGCGCATGTCCTCCTCGTCTGTTGCTGTACAACAAGTATAGCCTCGCAGCGGCTGTTTGTAAGCCCATATCGAATGTTTGAGCAAGATTACAATATCATTTGGGGGACTCTCTTTTCCCCTTCATTGTTTAACCGCTAACCCATTTCGTTTAAAAATATGGAGCTGACCGTTTAGAAAGGAGTGTCGATATGAACGGACCTCATACCAAGAAAGATTACTCCGTAGAGGAGATTACCGAACAACTCGTGCAACATGTGCAATCCCGGAATCTTCCCGATTTTTATAAATCGGTGAAAGAACTACATCCCTACGACCTCTCACTCGTATATAAAAAGTTTCCTGAAGAAGAAACCAATCGGTTTCTGCTCCTGTTCAAACCCGATGCTCTGGCGGATCTCGCCGAGACCCTGAAGCTGCACGAACAGATTCAACTGTTTGAACGACTCGGGCCGGAACGAACGCTTGAAGTCATGCAGCAGATGGACAAAAGTGATCTGATCCGGTTCATGCATGATTTGCCTGCCAAACGCAGAGAAGAATTGCTGTCCACCATGAATCTGGACCACTCTGCCATTATCCGGTCCCTGCTTAATTATCCGCCGGAGACGGCTGGACGCATCATGACAGATCGGTACCGGACCCTGCTCGCCCATGAGACAGCCAAGGAAGCCTTGCGACAATCGCAAGGCACAATGCATATCTCCGCCTCCAGTTACCTCTATGTGACCGATAATGAAGGTAAACTGGTCGGTGTCGTGAGTTATCGATCCCTTGCCTTGGCTGACGACAAGACCCAGGTTGAAGAACTGATGAACCGGCGTGTGATCCACGCAACCGTTGATATGGACCAGGAAGAAGCAGCACAGCTTCTGCAACGCTATGAGTTTATGGCGCTTCCGGTGGTGGATGAGAATCAAAGGTTATGCGGTATTATTCAAATGGATGATGTCATCGATATTATTATGGATGAAGCCAGTGAAGATTTGGCCAAGATGGGTGGGGGCGGCAAGGATATTGACTTTGATACCAAACCACTCGTTGCGGTTAGACGCAGACTCCCCTGGCTCATTCTATTGCTGCTGATTGGCCTCATCTCGGGAAGCATCGTGGATTTTTTCGAGGATACACTGAATCAGGTTGTCGCACTGGCATTCTTTATGCCGATGATCGCAGGTATGACGGGTAATACAGGAACACAATCTCTGGCTGTTGTGGTACGTGGACTGATCGGACGCAAGCTCGACAAAGCCACCGTACTCGCACTGATTGGCCGGGAGATCAAGGTAGGCACAATGATTGGCTTGGTATGCGGATTACTGATCACCGTCATTGCTTATGTCTGGCAAGGGGACTGGCTGCTTGGCGCCATTATTGGGGTGTCTTTGTTCCTTACTCTCGTCATCGGTACACTGACCGGTACCTGTATACCGCTTCTGCTTAGTCGTTTCAAAGTCGACCCTGCTGTCGCCTCTGGCCCATTAATCACCACATTGAATGATATCTTGTCCCTGTTTATCTATTTTGGAATCGCCACACGTTTCCTCGATGCCTTGCTGTAAATAAAAGGGGGGCATACGGCAAAACAGACCTGATCCTGAGATAGATCAAGGTCTGTTTTTTCAGTTTATCACGTGCTACGCCGATCTTTTGTTTTTATTATAGATATCAAACGCTACAGCCAGCAGCAGTACCAATCCCTTAATCCCCTGCTGCCAGTCAATACCGAGACCAATCAGGGACATCCCGTTATTCAGCACACCCATGACCAAACCACCGATGATGGCACCAAATACTGTACCTATACCGCCTGAAGCGGAAGCACCACCGATGAAGCAGGCCGCAATGGCATCCAACTCGAAGTTGGTACCCGCCCTTGGCGTAGCCGCATTCAGACGTGCGGCGAAGATCAACCCGGATACTGCGGCAAGTGTACCCATGTTTACGAACACCCAGAAAGTTACCTTTTTCGTTTTGACTCCGGACAGACCTGCAGCCTTCTCATTACCTCCAAGTGCATATACATGACGTCCCATGACAGTACGATTCATCACGAAGGAGTACACCACGATCAGGATAAACAGCAGAACCAGGATATTCGGAATACCCGCATAACTTGCGAGTACAAAGGTAAACAGATTCGTCACGACAGCTACCACAATCAGCTTGAGCAGGAACAGTCCCTGTGAAACGACCTCGAATCCATATTTTCGCTGAGAGCGGCGTTCCCGCACTTCATTAACGATGTACCAGACGGTGAGCACAAGGCCAACAATGATAGATACCAGACCAAAGCCTGAGAATTGAATGTCCGCCAGGAAGCCCGAGCTTATTTTCTGGAATCCAGCCGGAAAAGGAGAGATAGACTGCCCCTCCAGCACGATCATCGTCAACCCTCGGAACAACAACATCCCTGCCAGCGTCACGATAAATGCCGGAATTCGCACATATGCGATCCAGAAGCCTTGCCATGCACCGATCAAAGCCCCAACCAGCAAGGAAGCGATAACCGCAAGCCAAGCCGGAAGCTGCCAATCCACCATCATAATCGCGGCAACCGCACCAACAAAGGCTGCAATGGAACCGACAGACAGATCAATATGCCCGGTAATGATGACCAGCACCATCCCGATGGCCAGCACCAATATGTAGCTGTTCTGCAAGATCAGATTCGTAATATTAATCGGCTTGAGCAACAGCCCGCCTGTCAGTACCTCGAACAAGAGCATAATTACTACCAAGGCAATAATCATGCCGTATTGACGGATATTATTTTTGAACAGTTTAGTTATCATTTCCATGCTTGCCGCCTCCAGACTTGGTCATATATCTCATCAATGTTTCCTGCGATGCTTGCTCCCGGCTGACTTCACCGGTGATTCGTCCGGCATTCATTACATAGATCCGGTCACACAAGCCAAGAACCTCCGGAAGCTCGGATGAGATTACCAGCACGCCCTTGCCTTCAGCAGCAAGCCTATGAATGATCGTATAGATTTCGAATTTCGCTCCCACATCAATACCGCGGGTAGGTTCATCCAGGATAAGAATATCCGGTCCGGCAAAAATCCACTTACTCAGCACTACTTTTTGCTGGTTACCACCACTCAGATTGCCAGTCTTCTGCAAAATACTTGGGGCTTTGATGTTCATGCTTTTCTTCATCTTTTCCGCGACCAGCACTTCTTCGCGCTCGTTCACTACCGCGTTTCTCGTTAGCTTGCCGAGACCCGTTAAGGAGATGTTGCGCTTGATATCATCCATCAGAATGAGTCCGTATTCCTTGCGGTCCTCTGTCACATAAGCGAATCCATTCTGAATGGCCTCCGTGACCGTATTGTTTTGAATGGGTTTACCATTCTTGATGAGCTGTCCCGTAATATTCCGGCCATAGGATTTGCCAAAGATACTCATGGCCAGCTCCGTACGCCCAGCGCCCATCAGCCCGGCAATCCCGACAATCTCACCACGTCGGATATTCATATGGATCTGATCCAGTACTTTCCGCTCGGCATGATGTTCGTGATATACCGTCCAGTCCTTCACCTCAAGGATAATTTCACCTATGGTGGCATGACGCTCCGGGTAACGGCTGGTGAGATCACGTCCTACCATCCCGCTAATAATCCGGTCCTCCGTCACCTTCTCTTTCTTCATATCCAACGTCTCAATCGTCTTGCCGTCCCGTAAAATGGTCACAGAATCAGACACCTTGGATACCTCATTCAGCTTGTGCGAGATCAGGATACAGGCGATCCCCTGCTTCTTGAATTCCAGCATCAATTGCAGCAGATTTTCACTATCATCCTCATTCAGCGCAGCGGTTGGCTCATCCAGGATGAGCAGCCGTACCTTTTTGGAGAGCGCTTTCGCAATTTCGACCAGTTGCTGCTTACCTACCCCGATGCTGGATACCAAAGTGTTCGGGTTTTCGCTCAATCCCACCTTCGAGAGCAGTTCCCGTGTACCTACAAAAGTTTCCTTCCAGTCGACGACTCCTCTGTTCGCACGCTCATTGCCCAAATAAATATTCTCTGCGATCGAAAGGTAGGGAATCAGGGCCAACTCCTGATGGATAATAACGATTCCCAGATCCTCGCTCTGCTTGATATCCTTGAACTCACATTTCTTGCCCTGAAATAAAATGTCGCCTTCATACGTGCCATGTGGATATACACCACTCAACACCTTCATCAACGTAGATTTACCTGCACCATTTTCACCACATATGGAATGAATCTCGCCTTCACGGACCTTCAGATTGACATTTTCCAGCGCTTTGACGCCTGGAAAGGTTTTGGTGATGTTCTTCATTTCCAGAATGATTCCGGCCATGGGATGTGCTCCTTTCATTTATTATTTCAGTCCGATTTCTTCCTTTGTGTAATACTGGGTACCCACGATATCCTGTTCCACATTGGTACGATCCACGGAGATAGGATCCAGGAGATACGCCGGAACAACCTTAATCCCGTTGTTATATGATTTTTCATCATTAACTTCCGCCTGGTTCCCTTGCAAGATACTATTGGCCATCTCCACCGTCTTCTCGGCTAGCTTCCGCGTATCCTTGAACACAGTCTGCGTCTGTTCCCCGGCCACAATCGACTTGATCGAGGCAAGTTCGGCATCCTGTCCTGTAATAACGGGCAGCGGTTTGTTCGAAGTACCGTAACCGATCCCTTTCAAGGATGAGATGATACCAATACTGATTCCATCATACGGAGATAACACGGCATCCAGATGATCACCTGAGTAATAGGCACTCAGCAGGTTATCCATCCGTGACTGAGCCAATGCCCCGTCCCAGCGCAAGGTCGCAATCTGAGACATCGTCATCTGCTTGCTGCGTACCACCAGTTTGCCGGATTCAATGTACGGCTTAAGCACAGACATCGCGCCATCGAAGAAGAAATAGGCATTATTATCGTCTGGGGAGCCGCCAAACAACTCAATGTTATACGGTCCTTTTCCATCCTTAAGTCCAAGTTTTTGTTCGATGTAGGAGGCTTGAAGCACACCCACTTTGAAATTGTCGAACGTGGCGTAATAGGTCAAGTAAGGTGTATTGCGAATGAGCCGATCATAGGAGATCACTTGGATCCCTTCGTCATGCGCCTTCTTGATGACATCCGTTAGTGTGTTGCCATCCACGGATGCAATCACCATCACATCCACACCTTTGGTGATCATGTTCTCAATCTGTGAAATCTGATTCTCGACCACATCCTCAGCATACTGAAGATCGGTTTTGTACCCCTGCTCCTGAAACAGACGGACCATGTTCTCCCCGTCTCCCACCCATCGCTCTGATGATTTGGTCGGCATCGATATACCGACATATCCCTTTTCCTTGCTGCCTGGGCCACTCTCTGCCAGATTGCAGGCCGAGAGCATCAAGGTCATCACCAGAAGCCAGATGAGCATTGCTCCTTTTTTCATATGAAGTTCCCCTTTCCTCACGTCATACGGTTCTGAATGAGCCATAAGATAACGCTTACATTGCATGAAGTGCATCCTGTTCTTGCTGTTCCTGTCTGAGACCAATGGTAGCATTCGAGAAGCCGTAAGGTCTTTGCACGTTTTGAACCTTTTTTATAAAAATTTAACTTTTGATGGAAACGTGAGTTGCGAGCACAGTCGACGAAGGGTCGTTTTAGAGCCAAAAAAAGGACATGCTCCACTTCGCTTCACACGAAGTAGAGCATGTCCTTCTCATTCATCAACATCACGTATTAGTGAACAAGTGTACCTATATTCGATTCGCTGAAGGACGATCAGCTGTCCCTCCATTCTTTCGATACTGCGCAGGCGAAATCCCCATTGTTTTTTTGAACGCGGTGCTAAAATAATGCTGGGTATCATAACCTACACGCTCAGCTATGGTGTGAATTGGCAGCGTTGTTGAGTCTAATAATTGTACAGCCTTGCGAATGCGGGCATGCGTGACAAGTGTGACGAAGGAATCATTCAGCTCTTTCTTCAGCACACGGCTAAGGTATACGGCAGATACTTGTAGACGTAAAGCGAGCGATTCCAATGTCAGCTCCCGCTCGGCATACTCTTCGTGAATAAGTTGTCTTGCCCGGCGAACGAGAGGGGACAACTGCACTTCTTCGTAGACCTGTTCACGGCAATGACGGTACGTATCCGGCGTTTCTTCCAATGTCCCTGTATGTGTCTCCACATGAGCATGAATGGCAATATTCAGGCAAGAGCTGATCTGCTTTTCCAGAAGGGACTCTATCTCTTCGGGAGCTTCCTGCCACAGACACATGCCGATCAACCCGCTTACGTCCCGGAACAGAACATGCGGCAGGTCTGCCAGCAGTTCACTCATTATATTTTCCACTGCAAACAGAAACAGCTGACGATCATTCTCTCTCAGTATCGTCTGACGTGCTTCGGCAGCAGGCCAGCGCACGATCCCAATCTGTACAGGTGGGACGGCGGGTAGACGCAAAAACACAAGCTGCTCCGTCAGATCCTTCCCTTCTGCCTGGCCTTCCATCCACTCCAGCATAAAACGCTGGCGAAGCAGCGGGATATTACGTTCAATCTGATGGGCTGCCTGTTGTACATATGCCGTCCTCTGGTGCTCCTCAGTAAGTCGCTGATACAATCGCTCAAGTGCCGCATATAATTGTTCTGCTTGCACAGGCTTTAAGATGTAATCCTCTACGCCAAGACGAACCGCCTCCTGCGCATATGCAAATTCATCATGTCCCGAGATGATCAGGTAACGACAGCCTGGACACTTCTGCTGAAGGGCACGAATGAGTCCAATTCCGTTCAAAAATGGCATATTCATATCAACGAGAACAATATCTACATCCAGGTCAGCAGCCCGTTCCAGCGCTTCCTCTCCATCTTCCGCTTCACCTACAACCTCCATCCCGAGCGTTGTCCAGTCAATGGCATCCCGAATTCCCTCACGAATGATCGGTTCATCATCAGCGATGAGCACCCGGTATTTCTTCACCACTTGGCTATCCGGCGTATTCTCCATGATCGTGATTGATGCGATTGTCTCATCTGTTTCAGTGGAAGTTGCCACGGTCGATTTCATGAATTTTCCCATACGTTCTCCTGCCTCTCTTCGTTATGGATTTGCTGGATTGGTGGGAGCTCTCGCATCAACGGATGAATGATGGTCACCCGAGTTCCTTCGCCTTCCTGGCTCTCCAGCACAATACCGTACTCCTCTCCAAAGGACAGCCGTAGACGGGCCTGCACGTTCAACATTCCATAACTTTTGCCTGTTATCCCAGGCGAAGACGCTTCCAAACTTGCCATAGGAGCTTCGAGCAGATGCCGCATCTCGGCAAGTCGTTCGTTGGACATCCCCGCTCCATCATCCTGCACGGTCAGCAGTAATCTATTATTTTCTACTTTGGCCTCCACCCGAATGTGTCCCGGCCCGCGCCTGCCCTTGATGCCATGATAGATTGCATTCTCTACCAGGGGCTGAAGCAACAGCTTTAACACGAAAAGGTCCCGCAATTCTGCTGGAATATTCAATGTATACTGAAGACGATCTCGATATCGTGTCTGCTGAATTTGCATATAGCTGGTCATATGTTCAAGCTCGGAGTGCAGCGGAATGTAATCCTGTCCTTTACTAAGCCCTATGCGAAATAATCGAGACAGCGCGCCAACCATGCCGGACACATCTTCTGCACCCTCTTTGCGTGCCATCCAATGAATCGTATCCAGGGTATTGTACAAAAAGTGTGGTTTGATATGCTCCTGCAAACTTCGCATTTCAGCATCACGCTTCTGCCGCTCCCGCAATTCATTTAATGATATCAGTTGTCGAATCTGTGCCAGCATTCGGTTGTAACTGTTGCCAAGCATACCAATCTCATCCGCCCGATCGCTCCACCGGCCTGGTCTGAGATTACCGGTCTCCGCCCTGCGCATATAGGACATGAGCCGGAAAATGGGCTGAGCAATGGAACGCGAGAACCATAAAGAGGCACTCAGGCCGAATAAACACACGACAAAAACAAAGCTAACCACGTAAAACTGGATCTGGCGTACTTCGGATATCGAGTCTCTTGTGGGAAATACCCCTACTGTTCTCCAACCCGTAAAAGTAGACGACTGATACATGAATAATAACGTTCCACCCTCTGTTTCGGCGGTAAACGTTCCACTCTCACCGGAGGGGAACCAGTCTGTGGGAATGTGTTCGATTAGCGGATGCTCGGGCTTGTATACACTTTGACCCTCTGCGTCCGTCACCATCACATAACCGGACTTCCCCAGGGTTACATTACGGGCAGCCTGAGAAACGGACCTTAGTTTCAGATCAATCATAATAACGCCTCGTATACGTCCCGACGCTTCATCCGTAATGGAACGCGCTACCGATACAATCTCATCATCCTTGTACCGTACATGTGTCGTGAGATTACGCTTTTTGGGCTGGCCCAATACCATAAATATGCCCGGATTGGCCGCCGCTTGTTGATACCAATTTTCCTGGGTCAGGCTCTGCTCCGCTCGGGGATACATCTCGTTGCTAATATAGTCACCACTTCCATTGACGAGAACAATCCCGGCGATTTCAGGATACAACGTTGTGAATCCCTGCAAAGTTTGCTTGATGCCATATAACCGGTTTTGCTCCGTTTCGGCAGGGGTGTCCATGTTCATTGGTTCAATGCCTGCAGCATCATTCGGTGGCATGTTACCGTCCATAAAAGCAGCAATATCCGGGTCAAATGCAATCAAATAGGTCATGTTTTGCAAATTCTCCATTTTGCTGTTCAACGCTTCATTCACTTTGCCAATCAGTTGCATGGTATGGCCTTCAACCTGTCGTTCAACTACCCGCTCCACCGTCCAGTTCACAAGCAGCCCTAGTCCTACGGAAGGTACAATAGCGAATAACAGAAAAAGCAGCATCAGCTGGTAGCGAAGGGGCATATTACGCAAGCGTAAACGCCGAATCCCATTCCTGAAGGTTAAACGGATCGCTCTTATGCTCCAAGACCTTGGACTCTTGAAGTCTCCGTTGTTATTTGGCATAGTAATCATCCACATCTGAGCGCGTGACCACAGAAATCCCTGTGTCTACCATCACGGGAAGTGGTGCATTCTCACCGGATGAGGAAGGGGCAGGAACCGTTAATTGGTGATGCAGATGAAACAAATATTGAAGTGACCAATATCCCATATTCCAGGTTCCCTGTGCAATCGTAGCTGAGATTGTACCGTTCTTGATCATGTCCAATGTATCCTTATTCGTATCAAACGAAATAATCTGCAATGGATGTCTGTCCCCCGAAGTCTGAACAGCTTCCCCCACTCCTGCTCCTCCGGTGGCTTCAGTTACAAAAATACCCGCCAGCTCTGGATGTTCCTTCATCATTCTCAGGGTTTTGTCTCTGGATACCATCGCATCACCGTGACCATCTGCAACTTCAACGACCTGCATGGAAGGGTATCTCGCCTTGATCGTATCGCGGAAGCCCTTTGTCCGCTCTTCATGATTTTGTTGTCCTGGCAGGGTTACAACCGCGACCTCTCCCTCACGACCCAGCAGTTCAGCCATTTTATCGGCAGCCATTACACCCGACTTGTAATTGTCTGTCCCAAGAAAAGAATAGGCCTGGCTATCAGGCGCATCCGCGTCAAATAATACAACAGGGATATCTGCGTCGATTGCCTTGTTAATCGCTGGAACTAGCGATTGCGGATCGATCGCAGATATGGCAATGCCCGCCGGTTTACGAGCGATGGCCTGCTCAATTACCATGGTCTGCTCCTTCGCATCATACCGGGTAGCACCGCGATATTCTACGGTCACGCCCAGGGCATCCCCGGCATCTTCGAAGCCTTTGAGCGGGCTCTTCCAATACTCCAGCCCGGACTGGAATGTAATCATGATATACGTCTCCCCGATATCACCACGTAGCCCCCGGTCCTCCCATGAACTGTTTACCTGACTGTTGTATTCGAATCTCAACACATACAACGCAAAGGCTGAGATTAGTAGAATGTATACCAGCAGCATTTTTTTCATTCCGTTCACTTCCTCAAGTAGTCTGATCACCTTCTACATCGTCTAAATTGTAAACGCAATCATCCAAAAAGAAAACTACCCCTTATCTTTTAAAAGAAAGCTCCTGCTGCTAACGGTGTATCTGCTGCAATAATGTACTATATGGTTTCTCCCTCTGGACGTATGATCATGGAACTAGACCACAACCAGAGGAGAGCATCATCATTATGAATCTTGCATCTTTTTTAATCTACTGCATCGTTGTTACATTCACCCCCGGCCCCAGCAATATCGTAATTCTTTCTTCTACACAGATCGTTGGCGCACGAAAAACAATGCGTTATGTCTGGGGAGCTACACTGGCATTTGGTCTGTTGCTTACCGCATCCGCGTTTCTTAATCACCTTCTTACCGGCGTATTGCCAGGTATCCTGAAGGTGATGCAGATTGTCGGCGGTCTGTACATGGTGTATCTGGCGTACCAGATCTACAAGATGGGTACCACCGAGGATGCCCCAAAACAAGTGACCGGATTCTGGAACGGTTTCATCATGCAGTTTGTGAATCCAAAGGTGGTCTTGTTTACGTTCACGGTCATTCCAAGTTATGTATTGCCCTTTTATCAAAGTTCCTTCTCATCGTTTCTGTTCGTGTTGCTCATTACCTTCATTGGTTTTCTGGCCTATTCCAGTTGGGTTGTGTTTGGCACGGTTTTCAGAACGCTGCTGAATCGGCACCAAAAATTACTGAGTATTCTCATGGCCCTTTTTTTGTTATACTCAGCCATTATAGTATCCGGATTGATCTAAAGCTTGGGAGGTGTGCTGCATGGAACGGTTTAACTATAAAAAGTCTCAAGACGTGCTGGCACTATCCGCCAGCTTTACTGATTTTGCATACAAAAAACATTGCCACGAAGAGTATGCAGTTGGTGTAACCCTGCGCGGCATTCAGCAATACAACCTGGACGGACAATATCAGGCATCTCACCAGAATGGTGTCATGTTGTTCAATCGTGAGCAGTCCCATGATGGTAGCTCCTATGATAGAGAAGGCATCGATTATGTGATGCTGTATCTGAAGCCGGATTTGGTAGAGGAGATTATAGGCAAAAAGGAATTGCGCTTTGGAAGTCCCATCGTCTATGATCCCGAGCTTGCGCGGAAGATCCTGATGCTGAACGATGCCGTTCAGCACAGACAGGACGAAGCCGAGTGCAGCGAACGGGTCTTCGATCTCGTTCACCTTCTGGCTCAGAAGGAGATGCATCCCAAGCTCTGGGTGCCTCAGGACAGTCTGGTGCGAAAAGCCAAGGAAATGATGTTTTGCAGCACCGAAGATGTGCTCAAGCTGGACGACCTGAGCGCCGAATTTGGCATGTCCAAGTTTCAGTTTATCCGTGAATTCAAGGCTCAAGCAGGTATTTCCCCCTACCAGTTTTTCTTAAACTGCAAGGTGGAGCGTGCCCGTCAATCCATCGAAATGCAGAAGGACGTCTACGCTGCTGTTGCCGAGTGTGGATTTGTCGATCTGACCCATCTGAATAGGCATTTCAAACGGGTATTTGGTGTCACAGCCTATGAATACATGTTGCAGTTGAACTTTAAAAATTGAACTATAGAATATTTACACTGGCCACTCCGATGACAGAATAATCTTCTGATCGCTGTTATCCCCAGATTTTTTTTGATCCCTTTGTATAAAGGGAAAATCCGAGGATAGCGTATGCTTTCGATGCAGCTTTCTTTCAGAAAACTTTTAGGCAAACGCTTCGCTTCTTCAGGTTCTTTCCGTCCTTGGGCAATCAAATTCTTTTCTTTCGTCTCCAAAACCATACAACTGCCAATGCTGCTAATAAAATGACTGCACCATATAAGATGAGATCGAAAGGTCCACTTCGCCCACCACCATCATTGGTTTCTCCAAAATCTTCTTTACTTACAGCCTTGCCTGCGCCCAGCAATTTGAGATCATCTCCGGCCTGTTCAATTGGAACATTGCGACTGCACAGATTCGTATGCAGCTTATGATCCAGTTCATATTGATAAGCATAGATCAGGTAGGACTGATTCTTTTCGAATTGAATACCACATGATTCAGACCCACCGTCACTCGCGAGGATTTTCATCTTTTTGGCATCAACTCCCTTCCATGCCGTATCTACATCAAAGGTATACTTTCTTAACATACCGTCATTCTTCGATTGTTGAGAATGGCCTTTCTTCACCACTTCTCCTATAAATACAGTTGCGTTTGTCTTCAATCTCTCTTGAACATCACTCTCCACACAACTGCAAGCATACACTTTCTCTCCAGGAAATAGAGCTAACCCGGACGTAACCAACAGTAAAACCAACATGCACATCACCAACCGTTGTTTCATTTCCGCCCTTCCCCCTTCTAGATTCTCTTGCTTGAACAACCCCTGTAAAGGTTACATATTTTTATTGCTACAATATTTATTGTAAAATTATAGCATACTACAAATATGTTTATGTCCGATATACGCAAGGACGAACATACGAAATCCCACATCACGGAGGAACTCAACATTTGATGCACTATCTGAAAAAGAACATCTCATTCCCGCTGCTCGTTGCAGCGTTATGCATGATCGCCTTTATAAGCATCGCCCTGTCCATTAGTGACAACCAGATTCATCGATTTGATGATACGTTAATTGACTGGATTCAGGGATTGGAATCCCCCGGCATGACGCAATTCATGCAGTTTTTCACTTGGATCGGTAGTGAAATGCCCGTGGTCATCATTACAATCATTGCCATGATTGTGTTATACGTCTGCCTGCGACACAAACGCGAACTACTTTTCCTGGCCTGTGTGCTCGCCGGTTCAACCCTGTTAAATGCATTGCTCAAGCTGGTATTCCAACGTGCTAGACCTACCATTAACCGGATCATTGAAGTGAGTGGCTATAGCTTTCCCAGTGGGCATTCCATGGCCGCATTTAGCCTGTATGGCGGACTGGCCTTTCTCATCTGGAAACATGTACCCACCGTCATCGGACGTGTGCTGATGATCATTGCCAGCGCCGTCTTTATACTGACCATTGGTATAAGTCGTATCTACTTGGGTGTACATTATCCAAGTGATATTGTTGGCGGATACTTCTTAAGTGGATGCTGGCTCTCCACATGCATATGGTTTTACCGGCGGCATTTGGAGCGCATGTCCCAACTGCAAAGCAGAAGGCTGGCATAATCTTCAAAAGCGCATGCACATAGAAATACCCGGCTTTCCTTAACTGAAGGATCGCCGGGTATTTTTTATATTGATATATAGAAGTCCTGAACTCATTCAGGACGATATGGCCCCGCTTGTCCCATTGAAGGGAAGAGGCGGATTTTTTTCACATCAAATTATAGTTCTTCACCATTGGATTCGATGACTTTTTTATACCAGTGGAAGCTCTTCTTCGGTGTTCTGCTCAAGTCTCCGTTACCGTCGTTGTCCTTGTTGACATGAATGAAGCCATAACGCTTCTTCATCTCTCCAGTGGATGCACTAACCAGGTCGATACATCCCCACATCGTGTAGGCAATGAGGTCTACACCATCAGCCACGGCTTCTTTCATTTGTTCAATGTGACCTTTCAGATAATCAATGCGATAGTCATCCTGAATGGAGCCATCTTCCTCTATCACATCAACAGCACCAAGACCGTTCTCAACCACCATCAATGGAATCTGATAACGATCATACAGATGATTTAGCGTGTAACGCAATCCTTTTGGATCGATCTGCCAACCCCAATCGGAGGCTTCAAGATATGGATTTTTGATACCGCCAAGCAGATTACCTTCTGCTCTCTCGAGGGACTCGTCCGCACTTTCAACAAGAGACATGTAATAACTGAAGGAATAGAAGTCTACACAACCTTCACGCAGGGTCTGTTCGTCTCCCGGTTGCATCTCGATTTTAATACCCTCTTCGGCGAAGAAACGTTTAGCGAATCCAGGATACGCTCCGCGAACCTGTACATCACCACAGATCATGTTGGACAGTTGGTCTTTCTTCTGTGCAAGCAGCATATCGTCCGGGTTACATGTATTTGGATAAGTTGTCATGAACGCAACCATACAGCCAATTTTGAACTCGGGGTTGATCTCATGTCCCAGTTTTACCGCTTTGGCACTTGCAACAAATTGGTGATGCAGTGCCTGGAATCGAGTCTGTGGATCATCCACTCCATCGACCAGTGTCTCTTTGCCTTCAAACAGAATACCTGCAGCCATATAAGCACCCATCGGCATCGTCAGACAGTTGATCTCGTTAAATGTCAGCCAGTATTTCACTTGATCTTTGTAACGGTTGAAGAGAGTTGTACAATAACGGATATAACAGTCGATGACTTCACGGGAAGCCCAGCCGTTATACTTCTGTGTCAGACCGAATGGCGTTTCGTAATGGGAGATCGTTACGAGCGGCTCAATATTGTACTTTTTCAACTCGGCAAAGACATTATCGTAGAATTGCAATCCCTCTTCGTTTGGCTCCAGTTCGTAACCGTTCGGATAGATGCGGGACCAGTTGATGGACATGCGGAACATTTTGAAGCCCATTTCTGCCATCATGGCAATATCTTCTTTGTAATGTCCGTAAAAATCAACCGCTTCATGGCTCGGATAATACGTGCCCTCTTCCAATACAGGCGTAATCCGGCGTGGAATCGTGTGGGTTCCCCCTGTCATCATGTCAGACGTGCTTGGCCCCTTGCCACCTTGGTTCCATCCACCCTCGAATTGATTGGCAGCCGTTGCGCCACCCCAGTAAAATCCTTCTTTCATTGTCATGATCAGTTCCTCCTTCATATTTAACTCATTTCGATATAAAATGCTTGATATTATGCGAGTAGCCGTTCCGGTCACGAATCGTTCTTCTGATCGCTGTTATCCTCGGATTTCTTTTATTCTTATTTCTAAATGGAAAAATCCGATGATAAAGGCGAACACTTCGTTTCGTCAGAATCGATATCGTCCCCTTCACTACTTCGCAATAAATGAAGAACAAATTATAAGACTGATTCAAAATGTCTTCGTAAGACTATGTAACCAGTGTACCACCCATACCCTGACACCTATTGTCATGGTATAATCAGAGCATGGAAAATAACCGACTATTTCGAATGTTGCTTTTGTTATTGGAGAAGAAGAAAGCCACTGCACCCGAACTCGCCCGTTTGTTCGAGATTTCTGTACGCACGGTGTACCGTGATATTGATCGGCTGAGCGCTGCGGGCATCCCCGTCTATACGACGACCGGCAAGCATGGCGGCATTCATCTGATGGACAACTATGTCATGGACAAGTCCCTGTTGTCGGAAGAAGACCAGAACGAAATTCTGATGGGACTCTATAGCGTCAGTGCGATCCCCCACCTTAACAGTGCCCATATGCTGCAACGGTTAACCGCCTTGTTTGATCATAAGCTGGACTGGATCGAATTCAATTTCTCACCCTGGGGCAGCATCCCCCTGCAAGAGAGAGAACTGTTCAATCAGGTGAAACAAGCCATATTAACGAATCAGCTGATTACGTTTCACTACATTAATTCGGATGGCGAGAAGAGTATTCCGACCGTGGAGCCACGGAAGCTTATATTTAAAAACAGTACATGGTACTTCAAAGGATATATCCATGATGATCCCGACCGGAGAGAATTCGAGACATTCAAGATGAAACGGATCACCCAGTTGAGTTTTCTGGCGAGAAAACAGAATCACCCTATCACAGCAAAATCAACCCATCCTGAATCAGAAGCTGCCTCAACCCTGACTCCTCTGACACTCTCATTCTCCAGCACCATTGCATACCGAGTACATGATTTTTTCGAACCGTCCCTCATTAAAAAAGAGCCTGATGGCAGGCTCCGTGTGTCTCTCGAACTGAATGTAGGGGAATGGCTCTACTCCTTCCTGCTATCGTTTGGTTCCGAGCTGACCGTGATCGAGCCTGCTCATGTTGGACAGGAATTGCTCAGGCGTCATATCAAAGCTGTTGAACATTTGCAGAACGTCATGAACAAACAACCCGACAATGAATGATATAATATAGGCCTATACAACTTTTGAGCACAGCTGACTCTCTGTCATCCATCTGACCGAAGGAGGTTTATCCATGCAAGACATTAGACGCAACAATGTGGAACGTTTCAAAGGTTTCGGTACATTATACGATCAAAATCGGCCAGCTGCTCCCACTGAAGTGGTGGATATTCTAACGACATATCTTGGCAGCACACCGCGTATGGTCGCAGATGTTGGCTGTGGCACCGGTTTATCCTCGTGGATCTGGCTTAATGAGGCAGAACGCATCATCGCCTTCGAACCCAGTGATGATATGAGGTCTGTAGCAGAATCCAAGTGGGAATCTGCCGGGAAGCCGGATAACCTGCGTTTTGTGTCCGGATTGTCCCACGACCTCGGACTACCAGATGGAAGTGTGGATGTGTTAACCTGCTCCCAATCATTTCACTGGATGGAGCCGCAACCCACGCTACGCGAGTTCGCACGTGTTCTTCGCACCGGGGGCATATTTGCTGCCTATGATTGCGACTGGCCGCCAATGTTAGACTGGCAGTTAGAACAAGCTTATCTGAAGCTGAATAAGGAAGCAGATCAACGAGCAGCCAGTCTGGCTCCTCAGGATAGCCAGGCACACAAATGGAGCAAGGATGGGCATTTGCAGCAAATTCAAGAGTCCGGTCTGTTCCGATATGTGCGGGAAATCGTGTTTCATCACCACGAGACCTTTGATGCAGACCGATACGTGAATCTGGCCTTGAGCCAAGGCGGCTTGCAAACGGCGTTGAAACTCGGAGCGGATGAGCTATTAACTGTTGCCGACGAGTTCAGAGCGCTGGCTAATCGTGTATTTGACGGACAATCAAGAAAAGTACTCTTTTCTTATCGCATGCGCCTTGGTATTGTCTGAAAACAGTACGTTGCTTGCATCTATTGTACATACCAAATGTAATAAGGAGGTCGTACATGTCATTAACATGACATGTACGACCTCCTTATTATCTATATCCTCACGAAGAGAACAAGTCACTTAACTGTCGTTCTTCTACATTCAATGCCAAGACTAATTTCGTCGGATCCTGCTTTGAATAAATGACGTTAATGATATGACCTTGCTGCACTTCTGGCAGCGCAGATGACAGAATTTCTTTTTGCGTTGTCACGTTGAAGGTTTCACCGTTCGTCTTTGTTATGCTGAGTTTGAGCTGGAGCTTGATCTTATTACTGCCTCCATTCCCAAGTGGAGTGACATCGAGAATCTTGGCCATCGCTTTTTCGCCTGTTCTTGCAATATCCATCATCTCAGGGGATACCCCTTGTTGTACCATCTTTTCATCCAGCAATTGCTGCATATCCTCCTGTGATAATTGCCCTTTCATATCAAGTCCTACCTTGCGCTCATCCTTCACAGAAACCACTAACGGAATGAAACTTCCCGGCTGAAACTGTGCCATGGAGGTCAGTGGAATGACGGTTTTCATCTCGGTATCGTATTTCTCTCGCCCCTTCCGCGACACCGTCAGACCCAATCGAACCTCAGGTTGTTCATTAATATACGTGCCTGTCTGCTGTATGCTCTTAATGATCCCTACTGCCGGTAATCCCGTCTTAACTCGACCCACGCCGAAAATACTGCTCAAAATCGCAGGAACAAAAATCAGTGCGAACCCGGCAAAGATCGCCGGTTTATACCACCATGCCTGCATGATGATAAATGGATCATTCCACAGTTGCTGTGCAAGAAACGGGGAGAAACCCACTCCGAATACCGTTAATACACCAATGAATCTCAGGAAACCTAACATATGTCCCACCCTCTCTTAACCCTTCTCTTACTCTCTCTATCCATACCTTTAGTATAATGTATCTATTAATCGTTGTTATACGTATTACATACCTGGAGTATCACAGTCTTATAAGCGAAGACCTTCTAGATGGACACTAGTCCCATGTAGATCAGTTCAGACGGATTCGCTGGATTCTGACCCAATCCCACCCGATCTCCAACTCGTGGAATCTGCATTTTGGACACCAGTGTCTCCAAGGTTCGCTGATACTGGTTACCGGTTGTCTCCGTCACATCCAAGACAAGCACAACAATCGGATCAAAGTTGATCAGTTTGCCTGTATCGGTGATTGTCACCACCGTTGCTGTTGCCGTTAATGGTAGCGAACCACTCGCGGCCAATTGTGCCTGTTTTGCCGAATCTAGACTCTGGTTGATTGCCTCCCGATGTTCCTTCGATACAAAGCCTTTCATCATCATGCCAGTGAGTCCTTTATTCATCATTTTATCCGCTTTAGCAATCGCATCTTCCTGCTTGTTCTTTTTACCGAACCATCCCATATTAAGCACCTCATTTGTTTTGTTTTTGTCTATAGTTAAATTATAAACACCGCGGCTTGTCTTTGAATACCCTTCTGGCGCCATACAAAAAAACGAAAAAATCCGGCAATTAAATTACCGGATCATCGTTTCTATGGTAAGGATTGAAACCCATTTCGCAAAAAAAGATCTGCTAATGCGATCTTCATTTTACGATTAGCGACCATTTTTTGTACCAGATGCGTTGGCATTGCACCAAATCATATTTAATATACTCATTTTTGAATGTGTGTCCATATTATAATCATCATTCTAACTCATTGCGGTTAATACTACGGCAATCGTATTAAACGCACCGTGAACAATCATGCCTGGCACGACCGATCCTGTCCGTTCATACGTCCATGCAAACACAACGCCACTAATAAAATTTACGGGCATGGCATTAATCGTTGGAAAGTGAGCAAGAGTAAAGATTAGAGCACTAATCACAATCGCCCATCTCATTCTGATACGAGTCCGTAGCCAGCGATATATGAACCCTCGGTAAAAGATCTCCTCATAGAGAGGTGACACAAATCCAGCCGAAACGATACCGAGAGCGATAGTAAAAAGAGTGACATTTTGCTGCAGACTCTCTGTTTTGCTGTTGTCTACCGTATTTCCAAAAAAACTGGTGAGATATACTGCCATCACACTTAAAATGATGAGAATCAGAAGCCAAAGTACAATTCTCCACCAATCCCTTAAGGGGACTCCCTTCACGCCCACCTCTCTCCACGACAGCTTCTTCGGTCCCAAAGCAACCAAATACAGTCCCGTCAACAGTGTAATTGCGATCGTAAGCCCTGTGAGTGTTCCAGAATAAAGGGTATTATCCAACCACTCCTCATATCCGGACTGTATCGGGTATTTAATCACGAACATTACAAATACAAATTCCAGCGTTAGCAATACTATTAACTCACGCCATGTCCACTGATCCGTCTTTTTCCACATTACCGCTCTAGTCATTCTCGATCCCTCAATCCTCTGTTATATATTATAATGATATTAGGTGACGTAACGTCACCTGCAAGCACTTTTTGGGAGGAAAAAACATGCAGAGATGGACAACAGGACAAGTATCCAAACAGAGAGATATCTCCGTGAGAACACTACGTTATTATGATCAGATCGGTCTACTACAACCGAGTCATAAGGAAGACAACGGTCGCCGTTATTATTCAGAGGAAGACTTATTCACGCTTGAAAAAATCACGTTGCTCAAATCACTATCATTATCGCTTGAAGACATACAAACTGTAATGAACAAGCTATCTTTTCGTCATATTCTGATCGCTCATCATAATCATCTTCAGGAGCAATTAACTTCAATTCAGGGCAGTATTGAAAATACTACGTCTTTGATCAACATGATTGATCTGGAAGGTATACTTTCCTGGGATCGGGTTTCGCATCTGGTCCAAAACGTACAACCCGTTTCTAAACAGTGGATGGATTACTTCAATACCGAAGAAGCTGCCTTTCTACAGAAAGCATTACCGAAACTTAATAATAATGATAAGATTACTCAGCAATATGTCTCCTTGATACGCCGGGTTGAGTGGTGCATACAACGATCTGTTCCTCCCCAATCGGATGAAGGCTATAACATTGCCTCTGAATTAATGAAGTTGTCTCACGATACTTTTAATGGCGATGAGACGTTGATCGAGAAGTTTTGGGAAGTGAGGAAGCTTCCTGCTACAGAGTCAGGACTATATCCCGTATCTGACGAAGTCCTGAACTTTGTGGAGCTTAGTACAGCTTATGCTCTTGAAATGGAATCAAAATTATAGTGGAATGAGAAAGAAAGCCGACTTGTCAGCCGGCTGTATCCAGGGAATATCCTTATAAGGGACTCGTAGTGATCCATCTTTTCCAAACGGATGATATCATTCTACCGCTCTATTTTTTGCGTAACAAATATACCAGTTTCCGATAATACATGGCCGCTTCCTTGTATTTCCGCTGATCCTCGGATACTACAGCTATCCCCTCATATAACGGTTCAAGCCGCACGACATGCTGCGCGGATTCAAAATAAGGCAGACATGCAAGCGCCCGCTCCATGAAAACTTCCCGATCCCCGTGTGCAAGAGACAGCTGGCTCTGGTAGAAGGTTGCGCTCATCTGTTGATCCTGTGTTGTTGCACATTTCAAGAGTTGATCTACACTCTGCGCAAGCACGCCCCAGTTCTTCCGCGCCAGAGCCACTTCGCATCGGTACACACTCATGAGCGGCTGCATCGCGAGCTGTGTTTCTTCCGGCTCCTGCTGCAGCAGTGACTCGAATCGTTCAATCTCCACCTGTGCCTGATCCAGATCACCTGTCATTGTTAACATGACAATGCGATTGTTGGCAATCGCCGTTACCAGATCTCCCTGATTGCCCGCATACACGAGGTTAGCTTCCGCCATGGTTAATGCCGAGAGTGCCTCCTGAACCAGCCCCATCGCGAAGCAATAGCCACTATATGCCACATATAACCCGGACAACCGATGGAACATCCGCTGATCATAGACATGACGCATTGTAAGCTCAAATACCTGTTTTGCCTCTTCGTACTGTTTAACCTGGATGTAGGCTTCCATCTTGATATTTTGCACAGACAGCCAGAATTCACTGCCAGGAAGCGCCAGCTCACTGAGTCGGGTTGCATGAGTTAATACATCTACAAAGGCCATTTTGGAGCGATAATATTGTATTTTATAGAATAAAAATGCCTTGACTAACGGACGCGGCAGATCAATATCGTCTGGACGACCGTATTTCTCCAGGTAAAAATTAAGGTAGGACGTATGTATATACTCATGAGCCGTGGCATCGTTTAATTGCTGGTAATAGACCGCCTTCATCAAGGCCGTTGTCAGTTCAACAGTCAGCGTGTCATCCCGATCTGCCAGCGCATGCACCGTATCTTCAGATATCGCCGAAGCCGGAACGGACATTTTTTCGAAAATAACCTCTGCCCGTTCGAGTGTTTCCTCGTCCTGAGCCGCAGCCTTTAAAATATAGGAAGAAGATACTCCAAGTCGCCCGGCGATCGCTTCTGCCAAGTCCTCAGGGAGCGGATAACGTTCCGCCAGGATATTGGCAAAATGGGCCTGCGTGACCAGACCTTCCACAAGGTCTTTACGGGAGATTTGTTTCCTTTTGCTTAGCAACTCAATACGTTCTTTCAGCATGGTATCCCTGTCCTTTCTATCGTAACAAGCGAGTACATTCTATTCACATCATCGCAAAATTGAAGATATAACACCATTCTTCCGGCGAAATCAAACGAAACGGTTTCCGTTTCCGAGGTAATTGTTTTACAATAAGGAGGTATGTATACGAGCATTTGATCGAAATGCTGAAACATGAGCTGAATATGAAAGGATGCAAATAAATGATTATTAAACCAAGAACACGTGGTTTTATTTGTACCACTTCCCATCCTGTAGGTTGCGCTGCGCAAGTACAGGAACAGATTGATTATGTGAAATCCCAACCGGAGTTAAAAGGACCGCGTAATGTACTCGTGATTGGTGCTTCCACCGGATACGGCTTGGCGTCACGCGTTGTCTCTGCTTTTGGAGCAGGGGCAAATACGGTCGGCATTTACCGTCCGAGCAGTTCTACAGAAAAACGCACAGCTTCAGCAGGCTGGTACAACTCCGCTGCATTTGAGAAAGCCGCTGAAGAAGCAGGCCTGAAATCGTACAGCATCACAGGTGATGCATTCGCAAACGAAACACGAGACAAAGCCGTTGAACTGATTCGCAGTGAACTCGGTCAAGTGGATCTGGTTGTTTACAGCGTTGCGTCCGCACGACGTATTGATCCAAACACGGGCGAAGTCTACAACTCTGTGTTGAAGCCTATTGGACAATCTTACACGAACAAAACGGTAAACTTCCACACTGGTGAGATTAGCTCCGTTACTCTGGAGCCAGCAACTGAAGAAGAAATTAGTCAGACGGTAACCGTTATGGGTGGAGACGATTGGGAACTGTGGATGGATGCCCTGCAACAAGGCGGCGTACTTGCGGATGATGCAACAACGATTGCTTTCTCCTACATCGGACCTGAACTTACCCATGCCATCTATCGTGATGGTTCCATCGGTCAGGCCAAGAATCATCTGGAAGCCACGGCACACAAGCTGAATGATCGTTTAAGTGCCAAAGGTGGACGTGCTTACGTAACTGTAGCCAAAGCGCTCGTGACTCAATCCAGCTCCGCGATTCCAGTGGTGCCACTGTACATCTCTGCTTTGTACAAAGTCATGAAAGAAAAGGGCTTGCACGAGGGATGCATCGAGCAATTGCAACGTCTGTTTGCTGATCGCCTGTATGCTGGTGGAGAAGTTCCAACCGATGCCGAAGGTCGCATTCGCATTGACGATTGGGAGATGAGAGCTGACGTTCAGGAAGAAGTCGCGAAACTCTGGAATGAGTTGACCACAGAAAATATTTACGATCTGTCCGATCTGGAAGGTTACCGTCGCGAATTCTTCCAGCTGTTTGGTTTTGAGACCGATGGCGTGGATTATGAAGCAGACGTTGATCCAAACGTTGAAGTGCCCCATCTGGTAAACTAAAGAATTTTTGGCGTGGACCTAAACTTAGGTTTTCATTAGCACTTCTGATCTCATGCTAAAGATGTGATATTAAAATCAATGAAGGAGGAGCCAATTGGCTCCCCTTTTTTGTCCTTTTTTATGCTTCTTACTACTTCTTTGCGCATTTCCATTCCCTTAATCCATTCCAGTTTTTGTACCTCTTCATGCTTTCATGTATATCCCCTAATCAAATCAATTTAAGCTTTTTTTTCAGCTCTTTCGGTACCGTCTTCTCAATAGTGATAGAACGCGCTCCATGCATGGAGGCAAAGAATTGAAGCCCATCCCGAAAATCCGTAATCCATTCCTCCACAGGTGGAGCAGTCTCTTCCATTGATAACAAACGAACGGTAAGTACTCCAGTTTTGCGATCAAGTCGCGGGTCCATGCGTCCAATCAACCGATCACCGTGAAGAATCGGCATGGCATAATAACCGTATGTTCTTTTCACCTCTGGCGTATAGATCTCCCATTTATAATGAAAATCGAATAAATCGACAATCCGTTCTCTTCTCCATAACAGGTTGTCCAGTGGCGGCAGGAAACGTACCGGGCCTGATGGATCATAGTGTGGCTCTTCCCTCTCCATGTGCAATAACATATCCTCATCTTCAGCTCGAATATAATAAGGCGTCGCCACATCCTCCACCTTAAGCGGGATCATTCTCCCATCTGACACACGGGCAGCCATATCGGCGCGTCGTTCAGCCGCTGTAGATTTTAGCCAACCCAGACGGGGATCACGGGCATCTACGACGCGATACGCATGAATGTATTTATCCAGCAGAGCCTGCCTCTGGGCCAACACATCTATATCTTCTTTTATCGGAACTCCCTGTTGCTGCAATCCGGATTCGGTAATATGAAAATAACGTTCATTTCCCTGCCTCGCCACCACACAAATCACAGCAGAGTCTAACAGTAGATTCAGAGCAAGTGTGGTATCCTTCGTCTTTGGCACATCTGCACTGTCCCAATAACCACTTACCCGTTCAACAGCACGGAAGGCTCTTGAAGGTAAAGGTCCTTCCTCCTTCAAACGCTGTAACACATGCTGCACTGTTTGCTCCAGACCTTGTAAGGATGGAGCCAGACGCTCCCTTAATCGGGCACGCACAGGTTCAAAGAGAGCATAATCCTCGATTGGAATGACACAGGCAGCATTTGCAAAATATTCAAACACCTTATGATCACTCAGCAGCGCATTTAAGCTGTCAGCCGTATAACCCGGGTCACGAGCACCCAGCACCAGATGCTGGTTTCCGGTTACAGCAGCCACAGGATCGATCTGCACGCAACCAAGGGAACGAATCAAACTCAAAACTTGATTGGGACCCGATGGTAAGGAAACTGCGGGCCAACGTTCCAGTAAAGCTTGTGTTTGCAGCAAAAAACGCCGAACGATTTTTTTATTCATGCGCAGCGCTGTTGTCATATGTATAGGTTCTTCCCTTCATTGAATATACAAGAATTATAGTCCAACTTATAAGATTGATTTTAACAGTCCACATGATTACTTTCCAACCAAAGAAAGAATTCTACCGTCTTCCTTATCCAGCAATCCGTTTCTCATAGACAAAATAAAAAGAAGCATCACCATCCTGGATGATCTGCTTCTTGTGTTTGACCTTTTGCAATTTTTCCTGCTTCGTAGGCATAAGCCGTACATGCTGGGATAACGCACCATAATTTCCGTTAACTCTTCGGCTCTGTTCCGAGCACCATTGACCTGATCGCTCTGCTTTGCGTAATGCTTTTTGTGTTTGTGTACGTGCCATAATGGATTACACACTCCTTTGGTTGATATACACTCAATATATCATGTGTAGCTACGCACGTGAAGGTGCTTTCTACTGGAATGGGCATATACATATTTAAGAAGGCTTCCACCGAGTAACTTAGCGAGATTGCCGCTTTCGCCGGGACTGCCACGTCTCGATTGGTTCATGATCATCTTCTTCGATCAGTTCCAATGCTTCTTCCAGTCTTCTGGCTTTGAATAACAGAATTAATTCCATCAGGTCTTCCCTGTCCAGCAGTTTCACTCCATTAACCGCTGCAAGCGTCCGACAGGCTTCCGTGTAACGGGCGGAAGTTAATACAATCGACCGGTCAGCTTCATAATAACGCATGGACGTATAGATTTCCTGCACGGCACTTAACCCTACGGGATGGTTTGCACCATATCGCTTCGCTTGCACAACACTTCGTCTGCCGAGTCGATCCACAAATACAAGATCCGCACCGAAATCCCGGCTGCTCGTCGTTTTATGAACCTCATCGTACCCGAGTTCTTCGAATAGATGATAAAGATATAGTTCAAATTCAGAACCATCCTCCATCTTGTCGATGTCCTTTATCGTAATCTTCCTGGGATTGGCTTCACTTCGGATCCGCTGCCCGCGCCCGATAACACGCCGAATAATCCAGGCCAGCAGCAACAATATGATGATACATCCAATGACCCATTGGGTCACATTTTCACTCCAGTTCATAGTTATTCTCCTTGTTTCATTTCCTTTGTTCTATCCAACTTCTTACGCAGATATGGCTTATCACCGCACTAAATATATCAAACTTCCACCTTCATCGAAAGAAGATGAATTCCCTGTAACCGTTATACTTCTCCAAACACGGTTATTTCGACAAACCAATGATAAAAGGTTACAGTGCGTTCGGTTGAATTCAATATGTCATCAATGGTAAAATTCAACAATCGGTTCCCTTTTTGAACCGAAGAAGAAAGGTGGTTTATCACTTGCATACATTGACCAAACACAAGTCCAAAACATGGGCTGCCCTCGTTCTTAGCGGCATGCTCCTCTTCACCATGAATACAACGAGTTACGCCGCCGCTTCACCCGAATCCATGCCCAAACCGGCGTGGACGTCATCTTCCCTGATGCTCTCTGAGGCTAATACTGAGAAAGATGTCCTGATCAAGGGAATCCATGCCGTGCCCTCCAAAAATCTTGTATATGTACATGCCTCCCAGCCCGTAACGAAAACAAGCAGCAAAACTACACTGGACTGGCAATTGGACTCTCTCCAAGCATTCGATGCTACAACTGGGCAATTGAAGTGGAATACGATATTCCATGAGAAAAGCGGTCCTTACACCACATACTCCGATTCGGTATATGCCAGCAACGGTACAGCATATGTGTATATGGAATATTCGGACAAAACCAAAAAATTGTACTCATTCAATACATCCGGTAAAACCAACTGGATCAAAACGGTGAATTCACCTGCAAGCATATCCCTATTGGATAACGATACACTGATGGTTGCTTCAAGTCAGGGTGTACAATCGAATGGTTCCATTCGCTCAGCCATCTCGTTATATGACAAAAAGGGCAAATTGATTACCGAAAAGACCATTAACGGCAACGTGCTCAAGGCTGATTATGATCGAATTGTAGTGGATGCCAGTAAACAAACCAAGGTAGGCAACTTCTGGCAGCAAGCTGCGAACCCCAAGGTGGAGATCTATGATCGTACGTTGAATCGTCTGTCCTTCTATCAATTTCCTTCCAATGCCAATACACTGGGAGATGGCGGCGGTGAATCGCTGGCTATTCTGGACGATGGTTCCATTATTATGCGTGCCAATTTTGAGAACACGGGTAACCGACTGATGGGCTTTGGCACCGATGGCAAGCTTGCTTGGGGACGTGCCATTGCTGGTGATGCCTACATCCAAACGGCTGGCAACGGCTATACGATCCTTACAGGGCAGAAGTTGGAACTGTACACGATGAAAGGCAAAGTTACTGAGCGTACGTTCAAGGACGCACAGCCTGCATTGATGCATGTTGACCAGACACAGGATGGTCAGTACCAGCTGGATTTTGCCAAAACAGGATACATTCTTGATCCGCAGACGCTGGAAGACGTGCATATCTACACGACCAGTGCTACAGTTCCTTCATTAGAAGGTGTCTCCACCTATGTGGATGACGTCATCTATTCCATGAACGATGAGACATTGTCCAAGTATGTATTGAAGTCCAATGTTGCAAAATAAAAAGAGTTTTACTGGCTAGTTATCGTATGTTCGTGATCCAAACTAATATCTAGATTCAATAATAAGCCGTGCGAGTTCCATAAGGAGCTCGCACGGCTTATTGCATGTCAGGATAGAATTATCCTATTTCCAATTCTCTTCAATAAATTCGTCCCGTCCGGATAATGCACGGTCTTCCTTATAGTGTTTCTCGTTTTTCTTGTGGTAATCCTGGTGATAGTCTTCAGCCGGATAGAACACAGCTGCATCACGAATTTCCGTAACAATCGGTTGACTGAATCGTCCGCTGGCTGCCAGTTCCTGCTTGGACTGTTCAGCAAGCTCACGTTGACGTTCATTATGCACAAAAATCGCCGTACGATACTGCGTCCCCCGATCCTGGAATTGACCTCCGTCATCCGTCGGATCAATCTGAGGCCAGTACAGCTCCAGCAGTCGTTCATAAGGGAATACATCCGGATCAAATGTAATTTCAACCACTTCGACATGACCGGTCTCTCCGGTTTTGACTTGCTCATAGGTTGGATTCTCGACGTGACCGCCAGCATAACCCGATATAATGCCATGAATGCCCGGTTGTTCTTCAAACGGTGTAACCATACACCAGAAACATCCGCCGGCGAATGTAGCCTTTTCCATTCCGTTCATCCCTTCTTATCTAAACTACCTTTTACACTTGCCACTCCGATGACAGAACAACCTTCCGATCGCTGTTATCCCCAGATTTTTTATTTGGCTTTACAAGGGGAAATCTGGTGATAAAGGCGAACACTACGCTTCTTCAGGTTATTTCTGTCCTCTACGTTCTCGTGTAAATGTTAGTTCAATTTATATAGATAGCTGATACGCATATCTTCATATATTCTAAAACAACAAGAGGTTGATTGAAAGCCATCGTTATGGCTCTCAATCAACCTCTTCATTGGTGATTCATTTTGGCTGACAACTTGTTCAAGAATTTATCTTGAAACTGGTTACCCGCGACTACGTCCCATCGAACGGAAGATCAAGCTTACAATCGCTACAAGTACGATCGCACCAATCAATGCAGGTACAATGTGGAATCCGCCCATCTCAGGACCCATATCGCCCAAGATTACTCCACCTAACCATCCACCGATGAAACCCGCAATGATGTTGCCAATAACACCACCTGGGATGTCACGACCAACGATCAAACCTGCCAACCATCCAATGATACCACCGATAATTAATGACCATAACCAACCCATATCATTCACCTCTAATTAAAGTTTTTGTTGTTGTCTGTCTACTATTAACCGCTACAGAAGCATTTAAACAATTGGCATAAAAATTTTTGCATATTACCGTTTGTCCAATGCGTTCTACTCTGTAAAATAGGCCGTGGCCCAGTATGAAACAGATCACGTTACTTTCCGGCATCTCACCAGCTCAGGGCTGCGTTATGTACCTCCCGAAAGTCATTGTATGTTAGAGCAGACAAGGTTAGTATCACCAATTGAGGTAGGATTATTTATAAAATTGCGTCATAGTATAGAATTGATGGGTTAAGTCTGATCAATAAAAGCCTGCACGGCCCTTACCTGGCTGCGCCAGCCAAGTATGTTTGTGGCTCTTGTCCAGCTCGCCACGCATGGACTGAATGACTTTCACAATGTCGGTCTGTCCATTCTGATGCCATTCCAGTGCCGCACTCACATACAATTCACCTAGCTGTGCAAGAGAGAACGTGTCGGTCAGGCGAGCAGCTTCGACCGCGCCCTCTTCACCCGCGAATACAGTAAAGCCCCGTTGACGCAAATATTGCAGGCGCAGCGCCTCATCAGGCAACGGAATTTCGTAAGCCCGGTCAAACCGTCCAGCACGGTTCATGAGGCCAGGGTCTATTTTCTCCGGATAATTCGTTGTCCCGATCAGGAAAATGCCTTCTTTCGACGTAGCTCCATCCAGTGTATTCAGGAAAAAGGAACGGACTTCATCCGGCATCGAATCGATGTCTTCAATGATCAGTACCATTGGTGCGAGCCGCTTGGCAGCCTCGAATACTTCACGCACCGATTCACTGTTGGTATACTCCGTTATCTGCCAATACGCAGCCGGTCCAGGAATACTTCCCGCAATGGATTTCACCAACGTAGTCTTTCCGTTTCCGGGATGCCCATACAAGAGAATTCCCCGTTTGTACGGGATGTCATAATCTCTGTAGAAGGAGCGATCTGCTTCGAAGAACTGATCCAGCGAGCGGAAAATATCCTGCTTGATCTGTGCTGAGAGAACAACATCCTCTCTTCCCACGGAACGAGTAATGGATTCAACATGTCGATCGCTGCCATTTCGGGCATCGGTGTATACCGTCACTTTTTTCATATTTTGCTGACGTTCCCGTTCCCGGACACTTCCCAGAAACTGCTTCATCTCCTCATCACCAACGGCAAAGACAAAGTCCTCACTGTAAATTCCGTTCTCTCGGAAAAATGGAACCCGCACAAGTGCTACGCCCCACTTCGGATAGGCAAATACGTTGTTGCGAATGGAGTAATGCACACCATACGTGGGCACATCGCCATCATCGTCATAATGCAATGTCTGAAGCTCCAGATCCTCGAATATGCGGGCTACCAACTCCACTTCGGCACTGCCATTCTGCAAATCTTCCCGGAGTAACTCCCAGTATTCATTGTTCGGGTCAGAACTGGCATACAGCTTGTATTCAATGCCATAGCGCTGATGGAGTGCCTCACTGATTCCACGGATCAGCCTTGAATAGATGGCGTACCCTTCCACTCGAATTCGGGTATCATGTTGTTCGTCATAGGTGTAGATTGCCTGGGTTGGATCGGTTTGTTTTTCGTTTACTGTCATTATTTCGCTCCCTTCACCGCTGCAAGCGGTTTGCATTTGGCTACAACTTGAGCCAGGCCTGCGCCGGTAACACTGTCTATAATTTCATCTACATTTTTATAAGCCTGAGGTGATTCATCAATAATGGATTCAAGTGAGCGTTGGTTTACCACAATCTCATCTTCTGTACCCACACCCAGTGCCGTAGCAAAATCCTCCACGGAAACCAGTCGTTTCGTTGCCGTCCGTGAACGAATGCGACCCGCACCATGACATATTGAATAATAATTATCAGCACCCTGTGGCTGACCTACCATGATATATGAAGCAGTCCCCATGGACCCCGGAATAAGTGCCGGATGTCCTGTTGCCAGATAAGGCTTTGGATTGTCCGGGTGACCTGCCGGCAACGCACGTGTCGCTCCTTTTCGATGTACAAAAACGGAACCCTGGTCTGCGTGAGACTCTTCCCAGGCATAGTTGTGCATCAGATCGTATAACGTACGGAATTCACATTTGGAGCCAAACACATCGCGGAATGCTTCGCGAATAGCATACGCAATCAGGTGCCGATTGACAACCGCATAATTCAATGCAGAATACATCATGTTCACATAATGACGACCTTCCGCATGCTCCAATGGAGCAAATACCAGTCTGGGATCAGATGTTCCCAGGTTAAGCCGCTGCATAACTTTGGCAATTGCTGACGAACTCATCTGACTTACATAACCACCCCATGCACGAGAGCCGGAATGAATCATGACCACGATCTGTCCATCATACAATCCCCAAGCTTCGGCAATTTCACGATTCTCTTCAGCAATCTCAATCGCCTGGATCTCGGCAAAATGATTCCCGCCACCCAGTGTTCCTAGCTGCCGATGCGAACGATGCCATGTCATATCTGGAATGTGGTTTAACACATCCTCATCGTAACTGAACTTGCTGCTTTCCACATGTGTCATCGAGGTTGATTTTTTCGGTGTATAGCTGTCCGGAATATACTTTTTGGGTAACCCATGCAGCCCTTTACGAACAATGTGCTCCAGTCTGATATCCGAGTAATGACCTCGCTGGTTCGCCTCCATGGGCAATACTTTCTCAATAGCCTTAACGAGTTTGCGGCGAAGCTTGATATCCTTCAATTCGTCTTTGTGCAAGTTCGTCATATGCACTCGCATGCCACAGCCAATATCACTGCCCACGATGGAGGGAGATACGTATCCGCTCTGCGCATCCCACACGGCTGTTGTTCCAATACAGGTACCTACACCGACATGCACGTCAGGTGTGTAACTCATGTAAGAGATTCCCGGAATCTGCAGATTGTTGTTCGCCATTTCGAATACTTTGTAATCGAGCGAGGAAAAGAGTTGTTGCGCAGCATATACGGTCAGGTCCCCTGCAGGCAATTTCACTTCATGCCGGTAGGCACCTGTGATTTCATTGGGATTGGCAAATAAATTAAATTCTGTATTCATAAAAATGTTTATTCCTTCCTGTACGTTCAGCAAATTCGGTTTGCTGATTCATCTGTAATATAAAACTAAAAAAAGCCATAGGCTAGTCGCCCATGACTTCTACTGAATGACAATAACGGAGAACAGAACGGCATAAACATGCTGTGTGTCTGTCATCCATCGCTATAATATAAGCGAAGAACGCATATCGATTATAAACCCGCTAAACGATATGCCTATCCCCTATGTCGACCGTATGAGGCCAATGAGACGATGAGCCTGATATGCAGTTGTATTTAGCGTGCGCACTTTTTGATTCAAATCATAACCAAGCATCATGTCTTTCGGCCTCCCTTCATTAATGTTAAGTCTTATATTAAAGGGACTGAAATTCATGTGTCAACCCTTTTCTTGGAAAATGAGACTTGGCGTGTGTTTCATATGTACACAAAAACAGGAGGCTGTCCTGAGACAGCCTCCTGTTTTGCAGCTAATAATAATGTAGTTAGCGTAACATGGTTATTACACTCCTGCTTGTTTTTCCAACTCTTCAACCGGATTTTCATCTTCTTTTTCAGGAACTTTGGAAGACAGGAACCAACCACATACCGCGATAGTGATCAGGACAATATAGAATCCGAATTTCCAAATTTTATTTTCCGGGAAATGCTCATCCAGAACACCCAATGAAGGGTGTGCAAGTGTAATAACTGCCAGTTTAACCCCTACCCAACCTACGATCACAAAAGCCGCAACTTCAAGCCCTGGACGGGAATGAAGCAATTTTACAAAGTATGAGGCTGCAAAACGCATGATCACAAGCCCGATGAATCCACCGAGGAAGATAACGATAAACTGTCCACCGTCAAGTCCTCCAATTGCAGGCAATCCACTTGGTGGCAACGCCACGGCCAACGCAACAGCTGCCAGAATAGAATCGACTGCAAAAGCGATATCCGCTACTTCAACCTTGAACACGGTCATCCAGAAACCGGATTGTTTTTTTGGTTTCTTAGGCGTTGAATCAGCTGCTTCATCTGTCTTATTGCGACTACCCAATACCTTTTTAACGATGTGGTTAATCGAAATGTACAGGAGATACAGGGCACCAATCGCTTGTACCTGCCATACATCGACGAGGAAAGAGATCAGGAATAACGAACCTAATCGGAAAATAAAAGCACCCATCAGACCATAGAACAACGCCTTTTTGCGCTTTTCTTCAGGTAAATGTTTAACCATAATTGCGAGTACTAATGCATTATCCGCTGCAAGTAATCCTTCAAGAACAACTAAGACAGCCAGCACCCACCCATATTCTAATAACAATGAAACTTCCAACATTGACTCCTCCTTAATAACCTTATGATGTACAAAAAAAAGGACCTTTACCATCGCTGGTAAGGTCCTTTTATATCCACAAAAAGAGACCTTTACCGAGCATGAAAACTTGGTAAAGGTCTCGCTAACAACAAATTTGCTGCCAATAAAGCCGGGGATATAATCCCGAATTGACGACTTTACTGTAAAAGCTACTCCCCTTTAACAGGAATATGTAGTTTTAGTTGGAACGGGTTGTTTAACCTGTACTCATCATATTTCATAATATTAAATAAAGTCAAGCTTTATTTAGTTGACGGTACAGCTTACGGAATACGACAATATCGTAGATCATATTCCCCAGTGGAATGAAAGAAACGAAGAACAGAGTAATCGGACGGCGTAGACGCCACTTCTGTGAGGTGTACAGACTCACCATAAATAACAAGTACATTAAAAACAAAAAACCGTACAAGTTTCCAGCCCACGTGACAGCCTGCGGCATAACCCCGGCGTCTCTCAACGGAAAAGCAACAAACAATAACAACACGTACGAAATCCCCTGCAACCACAACATCAGCCGGAAGCGCCCCAGCATAGAATGTAACATTATTTTCCTCCTGCTTCTATACATGTAACGAATTCAATTGTTCCCGTACAGTATATCACAAAAGCCCAACATCTCCGCTTCATTCCATGCAGCAGATTATTCCTGCACGCTCATATGGGTTGTTCATTTACCTTTTTGCAGGAGCCAAATGCCTCAGCTTCTCATAAGATATATGACGAAGATTGTTACAGATGTCGGACAAGGAGGAGCCTTTTAATGAAAATTGCTATGGTTGCACCCGAAAAATTACCTTTGCCAGGCAACGGTTCCGTGGAAATCTGTATACTGGGGATCGCTCGTGAACTTGCACACCGCCATCAGGTGACCATTATAAGTCGTCAAATGGAAGGGCTCGCCACCACAGAACAGATCGATGGGATCACCATCCAACGTGTTCCTGCATCGAGTCCTGACAGGTATACCAAAGCAGTCATACGTCTGTTATCCAAACAACCTTTCGATGTAATTCAAGTCGATAACAGACCACGAAGTATGGCGACCATCAAACGAGCATTTCCACGAACTCCCGTTGTACTCTATCTTCACTCGTTAACGTTTGCCCAGCCCGGACCTGCCAGACTCACATTGATGAAAAAGGCGGATTGGATTGCCGTTAACAGCCACTCCCTGAAACAAAGGCTAGGTCGCAGATTTCCGTTGGTGAAACGCCGGATGAGTGTTGTACCCTTGGGTGCAGATCTAAGCCGGTTCAGGCCTGTTGAATCCAGCGAAGAACAGGTTCATCTGCGTACACAATTTGGAATAACTAAACCGTTCTCCATTCTGTATGTCGGCAGGCTTATCCCTGGAAAAGGTGTAGACGTATTAATTCGTGCCACAGCCATCCTTCAGGGACAGATGCCTGTTCAACTGGTTGTTGCAGGCAAAGGACCTCCCTATTACATGCGTAAACTTCGCGAACTTGCCCATAAGCTAAAAGTCCATGTTTCCTTCCGTGGTCAGATAAACCATGAGCATATCGATCAGTTGTATCGGGCTGTCGATTGTCTGGTCTGTCCATCTCAAGAACATGAAGCTTTTGGCCTGGTTAATGTGGAGGCGATGGCTTCAGGCTTACCCGTCATTGCTTCTGATAACGGAGGTATTCGTGAGATTATTGAATCAGGTATCAATGGATACCTTGTCACCTCTTATCAACATCCCCAACGTTTTGCCTCTTGTCTGTACAAACTTGCAAGTAATCCCACTTTTGCCGAGATGTTAGGGAAGGCTGGCCGAGACAATGCAAGGGCATATTTTAGTTGGGCCAGAACAGCCATACATCTGGAAGCCACCTATACCAGGCTCATCCGTCAATGAGCCTTTTTCTCGTCATAATGATCATTGGGACAAAATGAAAAAGATATCAGAACATCAAGCTTTTTCGCGAAATTGCCATCCCTTAATCAAAGAATCCATATGTGGAACAGGAATGTGGCTCATCTCAATCAACTCCATAATAACCATATCTCTCATCATGAATCGTACTTTGGCACATGTTAGTTGATGAAATACATCGTAGAATGCCGTTCCGGTCCAACATCCATGCGGTACGACAAGTGGATCATTAACGATATATCCTACGGCCCCAATCGGTGGAATAACAACCTTAATCGCTTGATGATCCAAGCGATTATCTGGATCTTTGACGAGATACACGGTATCTCCTACATGTAAAGCTTGCACGCCATGGAAATGGTTCATCCCATACATAGCTGCGAATAATTTGGTGCTCATATTACCTGCTCCTTTTCCGGTATTTCTCCATGATTAAAATTTTAACAAAGGTATATCGGTTTCATAATGTTCCAACCACTCGACAAGTTGCCTGCGTATCTCTATACGAAACTCAGGAGGTTCAAGTACCTCTGCCTCGGGCCCAAATTGATACAGCCATTTCAAAAATTCTCGGCTGCTATTCAGTGTCACTTCAAATAACAAGCCCCCATCCGACATATTCGTCATTCGCGGGCGAACAAACATTTCTTCTTCCTTTATGTAGGGGGCCACTTTCTCAGAAAATCTTACCTTGAAATGGATATGTTCGTCACCACGGTCAATAGACCATGTATTCTTCATGTACTGGGTTATGTTGAAATCACCCTTGTCGAAACCAGCATTAGTTCGTGTCACATCCAAAAAACGGCTGATTCGAAACAATCGAACTTTTTGCAGCAAATGACAATATCCAATCAAATAAAAACGTTGATCACGTGGAATGAGATAATAAGGATCGATATCGCGTACTGTGATCTCATTTCTTGTCAGCGTATGATATTGAGTACGAATGGTTTGCTGGCTTAGAATAGCTTCGATGATGGGAATCAGCAAATTAGGGTCTTTTCCTTCTTCACGATAAGCTGGCGTGCCCATACGAATAATTCCCGCAATATTCTCTACAATGTCACTGTTTCTTGATTTTAATTTGGTATGAGCTGACATGACCTTGTCAAAAGCTGAATCGAACTCAGCAGGTAACTTGGAGGTATCAACTACAGACGGAAGCATGGAGAAGACCATGGCTTCCTGTTCAGTAAAATCTAATGGATACATCGCAAACTCACCAATAAATCGGTAACCCTTGCCGTATCCTTCATTCATAATCGGGGCCACCCTATCCAAAATCCGGAGATCACGATAAATCGTGCGTACAGTCGTACCGCATTTCAGCGCCAACTCCTTGGCCGAAATTCCAGGATTTGCTTGTATAGCCTGAAGTATACGCAGCAGACGAATTAATTTCTCTGTCATGTAGTTTCTCCCCTTCGATATTTTATCGGCAAGGAAAACTAGTTCCTTTAGTACAGAACTAAATCTTTAGTCCCAATGTTATTTTCGCAATTTCACCGTTTTTGTATAGTCCAATTGCACTCTTACCCCCTATTAATATACATTCTCTTACTTGCTTGCGTAAAATATTAACCCAAAATCCTTTAAACCTAAGCCTGAAAGCCTATACAATTTTCTAAAAATAATACAAAAAAAGCCCTGATCTCAACGAGGAGACAAGGCTTTACTTGGAATTACTGGTTATGTAACTTTAATAATTGATCCATCACATTTGCCATATACTCACAGAGTTCAGCAATATCCCCCATCTGGTCTTCAGTCACAGTGCGATCAAAATAAACGTGAGCCGTGACGTTATATGTTATTGGCTGTTCATCAAAGATATATCGGATGTTCTGGGATATCCTCTGCTCAGGCCAGCTCTTCTGTAATAGTTGAAGAATAGCCGGACACTTCTTCTCAGGCTCCTTCACAACCATACCAAACCGCAGTTCCAAACGGCAGCCTGGATGCGCACCAGGCGTCTCCAGTATCTCCGCTGCAAGTTCCTCCAGGGAACTGCTTAATAGAACCTCTCCTGTTACTTCCGGGCGATCTCTGAGACAGAATTGTAATGTGAACTCTCTGGACATCACAGCCATCTCCAGCCGATCTTTGCGCCCCGTTATCTGAATACGTTCATCCAGGTTATCCATATCATAGAGATAGTTCTCAAACCCGATTTTCAAATTGTCATACACCGTTGGATCAAACATTGCATTAAACCTACTTTCTCGTCCTTTAACATGTATTGTAGTACATTCTCATTCTTCATGCGACTAGCAACAATCTCTTGTCCTGGAAATAATAAAAAGCCCAGTCCTAGGACTGGGCTCAGGCTAAGCATAGGATCTGATGAGATCCTTGAGCTTGGCTTATTCTTCTGCAGCTTTTTCTTCAGTTGCTGGTTCAGCTTCCTCAGCAGAAGCCGTTGGTTCTTCCTCAGCTGCTTGTGGCGGCATAACGGAAGCGATGATGGATTCAGGTGATGTAATCAGTGTCAGACCTTTATCCAGTTTGATATCCGCAGCAGTCAAGCGATCACCAATATCTAATCCGCTCACATCAACCTCAATCGAAGTTGGCAGATCCGCCGGCAACCCCTCTACTTCCAATTGTGTTTCTTGTGTTTGGAATACACCACCGGCTTTTGAACCGGCTGCTGTACCCTGGAAGTCGATCGATACACTTACGCTGATTGGTTTGTTCTTGGAGATTTGCAAAAAGTCTACGTGCAGCAAACGTCCGTTACGCTCTTGCTGATCCTTGATCAGTACGGGAATCGTTTTACCACCCTCAACATTCAGGTTGAACATTTCGGAGCGGCCTGTGCGTGCCACTCTCAGCATTTCCTTTTCATCTACATGTATGGAGGCACCTTCTTGTCCCGGGCCGTAAACGACAGCCGGAACTCGTCCACCTTGTCTTAACAGGCGCAATGCTGCACCTTTCTTTTCAGTTCTTGGCGTTGCTGTAAGTTGAGCCATTTTTCCGTTGGATTTCATGATTGAACATCCTCCTTCAAGGGATCACTACATTATATTTGTTGGAAAGCGCTAAGGCTTCTCTCGTAGACCATAATGGTCTTTTTTTCTCTGGCCGAATCGTGGGCCATATCTATATTTACCCCAATGATTAAGGATCTAAAACACGATACAGGACATTTCTTTATTTTATGGCAAGCGAGACTTCATATATTTAAACCAAAAAAGCAGTCGGAATCTCTTCCAACTGCTGGTTTATCAAGGTTTTGACGAACTACGTTCGGCATTATCAATAAAGAAACTATGCGCTATCACGATCCTCCGTTTTTTCGCTTTCGCGAATGATCTGCATCTCGTCTGATCCGCTACGGACAATAATGTGCACGTCCCCATCTTCAGGTACAATGTCCACGTAACGGTCTCCGCACGTATCTTTGGCTTCCCATTCGTTCAATCGAATGATCAATCCCAGGTGATGCAGACCCGGAGCAACGCGGAAGCGGGCTTCGGCGGCATTACCGACTTGTTCCAAACTTACTGCACCGTCTTCCATACCTGTGCCCCACACCCAAACATCCCAACCTTCATATTGCTGGTCATCCCGTTCATATCGAAGCGTGACGGTTCGCGAAATCTGTTTATGAATCGTCACGGCAAGAGATGCCCTTATTCCTCCAGCTTCAGCAATAATACGGGTTACTCCAGATGTTATCGCACGGACGACTCCTGCTGCACTCACCGCTGCAAATTCTGGATGAGAAGAGCTCCAGCGTATATGCGAATCCTGAAGCGGCTGACCAAATTGATCCAGAACCAAGGCACGGAAGCGACTGATTCGAGTCATGTACATGACGGGTTCGCCCACAATTTCGATTCGCTCAGCATGACGATAATCCACTTGTAACATACAATTTGCCATTATAATTCCACAGTGCACTGTAATCGAAGCTTCCCCTCGTTCCAGTGCATGGATTGTTCCATCAATCTCGATTTGAATAATATCCGGATCAGAAGAAGTCCAGTTAACCGGGGCTTTCTCTACCACATTGCCAATGCTGTCCCGTACGATCGCTCGCAGTCGGGTCGTCTCCTTTGGACTATATACCTGGCGAGGAAAACTAATCTCCACTGTTGACGGTTCAGCGCCTCCAGCATGCTCTGTGTCATACAGTACCATTAATGACCATCGTTCTACCTGAACAGTACCACGAACAGTCTCGATCAGGTCTGTACCTGCCTGATGATCATTGACAACGACATGCCAGTCCCCTTCCCCCAAGTCCACATGCTGCTCATGTTCCGTTCCGTTATAGATGACCATAATCTGATTCCAGGTGTCCTGATTCGCACCATCCTGAAGTATAAAGGCAACGACATTGCCATCCGCACGAATTACACGAAGATGATTTCGTACCTGTTCAGCATCAATCATACGAAATGCGGGATGTGTTCGCCGCAAATGAATAAGACCACGATAATAATCGAATACCGGTCTGAACCGGGATTTGTTGGCCCATGTGATGGCATTCACCGCATCCCCGCTCCGATAACTGTTATGATCACCGGCTTTGGACCTGAGCATCTCATCTCCTGAATGCAGAAACGGAATTCCCTGAGAAGTAAGCAGAATGCCAGAGGACAATAACGAGCGACGCACCATCTCATGATCCAAAACATCATCTGCGTCCACATACCGATAAGGATCTGCTGCTTTTACAGCGGACTCAGCACTCCCGCCACCCACGGGCTGTCCGTCCTTCCATGCGGGAAATCCTAATTCATGTCTAAGGTTCATTGTTGTTGCTATTTTATCCCATAGATTGAGATTGTCATGGGCAGTTACATAATTGACAACTTCAACAGGTGAAGATGTGAAATCATCCAGAGCTCCGGCTAGTCCTCTGAGAATCTCATATTCTTGTCCTCCGGCACCCGTGACAAATCCTCTGCCGCTGCCATCACTATCCCCCTTGATTGCGCTGCGAAAGTGATCATTAAATACAGCAAATCCTTGACCTCGCTGGGTTCCTTTTAATGTTTTGCGGTCCAAGGGTGAATCTCCACCCGTCCAAGGTTCCCCATAGATCAGAAATGCCGGATCGATCTGCTCCCGCAATTCGCGTGTCAATTCATTCATCGTTTCCGTATCAATCAAGGCCATAAGGTCAAATCGAAAACCGTCCACATGATATTCTTCTGCCCAGTAACGGAGAGAATCCAGAATGTATTTTCGCACCATTGGATGTTCTGTCGCCAATTCATTGCCTACACCAGAACCATCACTAAGGGTTCCATCCTCCCGATAACGATAGTAATAGCCCGGTACAATCCGTTCAAAAGGTCCTTCTTCCACGCTATACGTATGATTATAGACAACATCAAGTACAACGCGAATGCCTTGCCTGTGCAGCGATTGTACGAGTGATTTGAACTCCCGAATTCGAACTGCCGGATCACAAGGGTCGGTAGCGTAGGAACCTTCGGGAACATTATAATGTTGCGGATCATATCCCCAGTTGTATGGTGCTCTGACATTCGAACCAACGTCTGCCGTAGCGAGTTCATTCACGGTCTGATAATCCGCCACAGGCAAAAGATGTACATGAGTGACTCCCAATTCAGCAAGATGGTCTACGCCAATACTATTGCCGGCCTGATCTGTCAGTCCGGATGCTGTAAATGCCAGATATTTTCCCTTATACGGAATATCTGCATGTGGGTCTGAGGAGAAATCACGGACATGCAACTCATATAACACAGCATCGATAGGACGCAGGAAAGCAGGTTTGACATCCAGATCCCAATCGACCGGGTTGGTGGTCTCAGGATCGATAATTGCTGTTCTTTGCCCATTAGCCGTTACCGCTCTGGCGTAAGGATCAACAACGACTTCAGTCCGCTGATCATTATGGATGATTCGGTACATATAATAATATCCTGCCCAATCGCCTGAAAGCTCCAAAGTCCATATTCCGTCCGCATCGCGAGTCAAGGAATGTTCCCGTCCACCCTCATGCTCTTGCACCTTGCCATCCTCGTTGTATTGCCCTTCTTCCTCAAAAACCAATATAATAACCTGTTGTACCGTAGGTGCCCACAATTTAAAGGTACTTGCAGCACGAGTATATGTTAAGCCAAGATCGTTGCCTTCGTAACGAAAAGAAGTCCATTCCGGCATCGTTCCCACCGCCTTTATATCCATTGTTTTCGTGTTGTCCCGATGTTACGGAGTGGGACGTGATTTGTCAACCCGGGGTTGTCTGTACTCATCATATCGGTTCAATTTGTGTATTCAATTAGCAATCGCTTTCAAAATATAGATATGAAAATGAGCGCTATAGATTGACAGCATTTGTACCTGTCCCGACAAAAAAGTTTGAAAATATACACGAATAATTTGAAGGATGTCATTTGCTTTCCAAGCAAAGCTATACTTAGCTAGGCATTGAACTTGCGGATGCTCTAGTACTTCCGAGTATAACAAACTCCTGTTTATGGTCGAGCCATCGCTCTTTGACTCGACAAAAAATCGCCCTTCCGATTGGAAGAGCGACTCATTTTCATTTTTCACCCAATATGCAGGACAATTGGACATGTCCTTGCAAGCACTCTCCCTTTTACTTGCACACTACATTCTCTTGCTTGGGGATTAGGGTCGATCAGGAATTCGAATTGGAATACATCACCGTTATGGATAGCCCGTTCACATGTACCTGTTCGTCCTGTACGGTGCGTATCGTATCCACGCCTGCTTGTCCTCTCTCTACAATCACATTCCATGTCCCTGTGGGAACAGAGATATCGCGGTTTTCTTTTGCCGCATTATAGATGACAACAATGCGTTCCCAAGGGTCGCTGGCTGCTGTACCGTTCAGTTCATACGCCAGCAGTCCATTACCTTTTTCGATTAGACGAATATGCTTCTCAATATCTTCCCGTGTACGAAGCCGAAATACTGGATGCTCCCGCCGAAGAAGAATTAACCCACGATAATAGTCAAACACGGGCTTGAACAGCTGCTTTTGCTCCCAATGTATGGCATTGACCACGTCCCCACTCTGGTGGCTGTTGGCATCTCCATATTTGCTGCGAAGCAGCTCGTCTCCAGCGGCGATCAGGGGAACCCCCTGGGAGGTTAGAACAATACCGTTGGCAAGCAGACAACGCCTAACGGTCTCATTCTCCAAAATGTGCTCCGGATCAATCTGCAGGTAAGGCTTTGCCTTCTCCACAGCCTCTTCCACACTTTCGCAACCGCGAATACGACCATCCTCATCATAGGTGAGAAAATTCAAAGCATCGTGGAGCCCTTGTGTACGTGCGACTTTGTCCCATAGGTTAAGATTATCATGCACCGTTACATAGTTAATCGTCTCAGACGGACCGTCCGCAAAATCCTGAATGGCTCCCCGGACGCCAGTCCACAATTCGTCTTCTTTCCCGTCCGCCCCCGTCGCAAATCCCGTACCCATTCCATCACTGTCTCCCTTGATCACTCCGCGAAAATTATCGTTAAACACAGCAAAACCCGCCCCGCGCTGCGTTCCTTTCAGGGTCATATCATCTTCAAGTGGCGTATCCAGTGCGCCCCATGGTTCACCATATAACAATATGGAAGGTGACACTTCGGTATGCAATTCCGCTGCAAGCTGTTTCATCGTAGTAGTGTCGATCAGGCCCATCAGATCAAATCGAAAACCGTCCACATGGTACTCCTCTGCCCAGTAACGGACCGAGTCGATGATAAACTTGCGTACCATGGTGCGTTCAGTAGCCACCTCATTGCCTGTACCTGAACCATTGCTATAGGTTCCATCAGCGTTTTGACGATAATAGTACCCTGGAACAAGTTTTTCAAAAGAGCTGCCTGCCGTATCAAACGTATGATTATATACCACATCCATAATGACACCTATTCCTTTGTTATGGAGGGCAAGCACCAATGATTTGAATTCACGAATTCGTGTCTCCGGGTTGTCTGCACGTGATGCATAGGAACCTTCCGGGACATTGTAATGGAGCGGATCATATCCCCAATTATAGTTGGAGCCATCCGTCGTATCACTATCTACGCTGGATTCGTCCACCGTCGCAAAATCAAATACGGGTAGCAAATGCACATGGGTAATCCCGAGTTCAGCCAGATGATCGATCCCTAGTGTGTTGCCCTCCGAATCACGCAGACCTGTCTCGGTAAAAGCCAAGTATTTGCCTTTATTCGTTATACCCGATGAGGGGTGAATGGAAAAATCACGTACATGTAGTTCATACAGGACTGCATCTACAGGACTGGTCAATTCCGGGCGAATATCCTCACTCCATCCCTGCGGATCTGTCTCCTCAAGTCTAACAATTACGCCCATTTCTCCATTCATGGTCACTGCTCGTGCGTAGGGATCTACAGCATGAGGTGAATGTCCATCTTCAAAAGTAGGCTTGTACATGTAACGATAGCTATTTAAATCGCCCTCCAGTTCCAGAACCCATATGCCTTGCTCTTTCTTCTGCATCGGTAATGCCTGCTGTTTCCGTTGATTCGGCTCTTCCTCCGGGGTCCCTCCTGTCAAAGGTGGATACAAAAGTAGTTCCATCTGGACGGCTAACGGTGACCAGACTTTGAAGCGACAGGCTTGTGCTTCTAAGGTGACACCTAAATCTCTACCTTTGTATGTATCATCTGGAACCATTACTTCCTGCTTATCTTCTTCAATCATGTGTATTGTTCCCCTCTCGTTGAGAAAATTGATGAGTTTTATGAGTTTATAAATATGGATGATACGAGTGCTCTTTAGTCTTTATACCCGTTCTGCTGCCCAACCATAATCCTAATTACACAAAAGAAGACAAACGTCATGTAGATTCACATCACGTCTGCCTTCTTGAAGTGTTAAAATGCTCTCTTTAATGCGGTACCTGGGATTGGAAATCATTACGACTGGATTGATCGGCATGGTACAGAACCACGTCCCCATCATGCATCGGCCAGCTTCTTCCCTGTCCATCTATCGGGCTGTTATCAAAACCTTCCATTTGCCATTGATTCATCAACGGTGCATGAATATATTGCAGATGTGGTGCTTTTGTATTGCCGCTGCGCAATGTTTCGATATCGAAGTTAACTACAATGTAACCGTCCCTCAGAAATACCTTTGACTTGTCATCCAACTGGTTTTGTCTGGCAAGGGTTTCGAGATCGGTTCCTTTGGGCGCTGCATATACATCGGCTGGCAAGCTATACTCCCCATACCAGCGCTGAATCGCTGCATTCGCCCGATCCACATTAACACTGGCGGGAATATCTGTTTTTGGGCCAATGAGTGTACGGATCTGTGAAGGAAGAATCATCCAGTCATAACGGCCTACCCATGTTTTATGATGAGAGGTCTGATCCACGAAACGAACCATATGTTCCGCCATTGAAACCTGATTGCGTTCCTCCTCCGACAGTTCATAAGTATACTGGTAGCGCGCTGTATCACCTAACTCCGTACCAGGTACGTTCCGTAACCGTGAGTTCAGCACAACAAAGCGTTTCTCTAGATCCTGTGCCGATCCGATACGAATAAGTCGTTCCTGTCCCCGATGATAGTATAAATCCACCTCTTGCAGGCTGGTGCCATCTTTACTCACAAAAGAGAACGTTGGCGTGATTCGGATACCATCCTGTTTCCCAAACATATTGCCCTTGGTTTTCAGATCAAACTTAAAATGGTAACCCGTCTTCACCGCTGCATTTCGGAAACCTTGTACCGGATGGCTTCCGGGACGAATAGGCAGAACATAGGGAGCCAAATTACCTCGAGGATCTCCGTCGATACTGTTTCCTCCGGTCCAGTAGCTCACACCCGTTGGTTCCGGGCTGCCCATCCGTTTACGGAACACATTCTCCCAGTTGTAGTCTGAAATATCGGTGATGTGAAAATCATACAATCGTCCGATAACCTCTACAGCAACGGTATCTGCTGCGACATGATGGGTCAGATTTGTGTTGGCATCCTGTTGTTCTGTAAAGTTTGCAGGTGAATTCTCGGCAATATTACGAAACTCAATATGGTAATTTCCTTCATCTACCCATACAGGAAGATAAAAAGGGGTGTCCAACTGATTTACCGGAATATCCACCCAAGTCAGAGCCGGGATAAACTGGCTTCTGGCAGCGTTATACACATCGAATGGAAAACGAACCTGTTTGATCCGGAAATATTTCGCATAATCACGGTTCCCATAACCAGGGTAACTCGCAGCGTCCAGGTGCTGCCCAGAAGTTGGGATTCGTACAATAAATGGACGCTCTAGGATAAGTGCAGCTCTGGTCGGATCAGGCGTAGTCTTCTGATTATGCGGCTGATCATCTGATACCCAGGCATAGTTCACAACTGGAGTATGTACCGTTACCGAGTTGATGCCCAGAATGGGGAACTTCTGATCTTGCCCTCCGTTAACATTGCCAGGGAGCAATCCATACGTAATCTCACCCGTGGTCGGCTGGTTAGCTTTGTTCATCAATGTGTTCTTGATCGTCAGTCGGTTCTGGTATAGAACAAGATCCCCAATCATGCCAGGCTGGGGGAGAGTTCCCGGTTGCGGAGCTGATTTTGCTACTGGAGCGGGGTCCATAATCGTCGTCCCATTAAAGGTTACCTTGTCGTTATTCACAGTGTTCTCTCTAACCTTCGCTTCAGCTTCAGATTGAAACAATGACGTCTCATCCGGCGTAGGCGGTTCATCCGAACCACCCGGAACCCCTCGGATGCCAAGATCAATTTCTTGACATGGCGCAGGTTTAACATGATTGGTGACCGCAGTATCCATAACCGATTGCAAAGTTGGTGGTGTATATGCATTGGGCGTCAGGGTCACGGTATCACCATAACCACCTAACGCATAGTTAGATACCTTTGCCTCATTTAACTTGTATACCTCCAGGTTATCGATCTGCCAATAGCTATATGTCCTTGTTACTTGCATGGTTTTATCCCCAGGCACATCAAGTTCTCTGGGCTCCGGAGGTGTTCCTGGATCCCCCTCACCACTAGACGCTCTTCCAGGGATCGTCCAGGTTTTATGATAAACCCTTTTCACATTAACGGTGTAAGTCACCGTTCCTGTCATGTTTACCCAACGGTGCTGAAACAGATATTCCTTCGCCAAGACATTGGCATAGAGATCTTCCGAAGTCGGAATACCACGGGTAACATCGAACTTCTCAGATCCCTGATCGTCCGCCTTCAACACACCACGAACAGACGGGTCCATAACCGATGCTTCGATAACCGTGCCTCTACTAGGTGGGCTGATGGTCACAGGGCAAGCATTCACAGGATCGCCCCCCGGATCACCATCATTACCACCTTCTCCATTATTCGTGCAGTCCTTCACCTCAAGCACCTGAGTCCCTTGTTCATCCAGTTGCTGAGCAGAATCAAGAAAATGGGCTTTAATGGTAGTGCTACCCACGATCCCTTTTGTCGTGATTTTGCCATCAGCACCGATCGTTGCCACAGTGGGATTCGAACTCTGCCACGTCAATTTGGGATGAGCTGTCAATTTATGAACAGTGCGGTCCGGTTTGGTTAGAACGGCTTCTGCCTGTAAAGGTGTCGTATTGGCTTTACAAGCATTCGGCAGATTCACAACGAGTCCTGGCTCAGACGTGACTGTTATAGTGGCAGTATCCGAGATTAGATATGTACCATTGTTCCAGATCGCACGCACAGTGACCGTGCCTGGACTCTCAGCTTTTAACATCCCTGTTTTGAGCTCTATACTCGCAATTGTCTCGTCAGAAGAAAACCATTTGATCTCCGTTTCCCTTCGGGATACGTCGATGCCCTCACCGAAAGCTGTCGCACCATAACCTTTCGTCTTCACCTTGGCTTCCATCTGCTGAGTTTGACCTAAGGTAAGGGTTTTATTTGGAGTTACATCAATTTCTTTTTCTTCTTCCAAATCACCTTCCCAGATGATATCCATGGGTGTAAAATAAGAAGCATTGTATTTAGGACAGCCCGCAGTTGTTTGCCCACCATTTGCGAAAGGGCTCTTCTCAGTTGGTATATGGTACCCTCCAGTAATTGTTCTTATTGCAACAATTGTTGAAGGAAAAGGTGGGGTAGGGTCTCCCACACCAGTATATGAATCTTGATCTGCTCTCCCCTGATAATTAACATCATGGATTCGGACATTAAAGATACTTGAGACTTCTACTCGTCTGGAATTATAATCAGGCCAGTTTTCTGCAGGCCATCTACTGAAATCTACACTATCTGGAACTTCTGTAGCAGCAGGAAATGGACTGGAGCAACTCCCTGCATTATTCGCGTAAGTTGGTCCCCCAGCATGGTCAGCTCTAAATTGTCCGCTATCCACTTGGTACCAATATACCCCTGGCCTCCCTACAGTAGGAGTGGCTAATATTGTAACCTTTCGAGGGTTTTTCATAGATTTAGGTCCATACTCATCTGTAGCAGCATGAACAATGTTCATAGGTAAGTACAATAATAATATTTGTGAAATAAATATACTCACTAAAATAATAGCAAAAAAATAATTAAGCTTTTTCATTACAACTTGCTCACCATCCTGATAAGGCTACCTTTGAATTTTAAATTCTCCTTCTGTATCTGATTTCAGAAAATAAGACCACGATTTATTCCTTAAAGTCGATGTAGTCCAAAATCTTTTCTGTAATCCTTTTTTTATAAGTTCTCCTGAGTCCATAGGAATTGTCACATTACTCTGTTTCTTAGCTAAATCTAAATCAAGACGATTAAATTGTATTAACGAATCCGAAAGACCTTGGTTAAATGTAATTAAATTCGAGGTTTCTAAGTTAGATGTAAATGAAACATCTGCAAAAGTCCTATAGGAGCCACTAGCGTACTTATCCGGAAGAAAGAGCTTCGCGTAAATACCCTTCGGCTTATTTTGAGTAGCATCTACAACGATAAAACGATGAATTTTTAATATACCCGATTTATTGCTTAAATTGATATTTCCTTTCGATAAATCAGATATCATGACCGAACCTGAACTATATTCATAATTACTAATCGTCGTTAAATTCGTACCCGTCGTGCCAACCTCTCTCATTTCATTCAGGTCACTATACTTCCCGGCATCCGTGCCCTCTACATCCATATAACGTAGCAAAATAGCCGATACTTCTGCACGAGTGGTAGAATCGGCGGGTTTTAATGTGCCATCCTGGAATCCACCGACAATGCCTGTCCCACGAACAAGGGCAAGATAAGGAATCTGCTCGCTACGAATGGTGCCACGGTTCACTTCCGGTGTAGGAAGCAGCGTATTTTTCGTATCGTTAAAAGCATCTTGGAAGCTGCTGCCGGACTTGATCAGTCCATTGGCAATCCACTTCATCATCTCGTAACGCGTCAGCTCCGCATTTGGATTGAACCCTTTGGCATAATCACCCGCGTTAATGAATCCTTGTCCAACAAGTTGGCTAACCGCAGCTTCAGACCAATGTCCCTTGAGATCTGCAAAGGGATTCTGCTCCTCAACCTTCTCCAGTCCAGTCGCGCGGGCGAGAATTGTCGCATATTCCCCACGCGTGATTTTACCGTTGGGACGAAATGTTCCGTCCTGATAACCAGAGATCAGATTTTTTTCATAAGCTTTGGCAATAGTGGCTTGAGCCCAATGCCCCTTGATATCCTTGAACTTGCTAAGGGCGGTGCCACTCGTTCCCGATTCAGCATTCGCTGTTGACATAAAATGTACAGGGCTAATCGGTAATAGTGTGGCTGCCAATACAGCTGTCGTTACCAACCCTACGATCCAAACATTCCGTTTTTTCTTCTTCTCATGACCTTCAATTCGTTTCTTCAATCTACTCACGCTCCTATGTACCTTAGTATGGGGATGCTTTACTTGGTCAACCTAGTCACTTCTCTTCATAACCAAAACCTAAATTTGCCATAATAATCAATATTCTACCATGTCTATCTAGGCTATTGGTATTATTTTTCGTTCGTCCCCATCACTTCAAGGCGTGCAACACTCCTTCTACAGACCCACTTCATTCGTTTAAAACACAAAAAAGGCCATGAATCCGCAGATTCATAGCCTTATGCTTTAAGGGTGTGGTCTTTTCGTATGCTATTGGAAAAATAAACTCACTCATAGAATAAACCATATCATTCCATTTGATCAACCTTTTTTTTATTTCACACAGCTTTATTTTCCGTTCAATTCCTTATAAGATGCTTCCAATTCCGTAATCAATTGATCACCACCGGCTTTTCTCCAGCTTGCGATTTCCTGCTCCCAACCAGCATCATCGATTTTACCCATAATGTACTTCGTCTGTGCATCCCAGATCATCTGATCCAGCTCCTGACCACGCTCGGTATAAATCGCCGAAGATAATGTAAGGGCCGGATTGGCGATGGCGTACTGCTCATTCTCACGCGCCATCTTTGTACCTTTCATACCAATCGGAACATCGACCAGTTCAGCTACGTTATAACCTTCAATGCTTAACAAATTATCCCGATACGGCTTCACTTCACGCTGATAAGCGTCAAAATCCTTGAGTTCGGTTTTCCCATCAGCCGTCTTGGTATAGTGCACATCGAGCAACCCGCGGAGCTGCAACGTGCTCAGTTCCTCATCCATCAACTGATCCAGGAACGTAAGAACCTGCTTCAACTGCTCCTCATCCGTAACGGATGCTTTCGGAATGACCAGCATTCCGTAGTTCCCAGGCTCTCCGGCGATGCGAATACCATCGGGTCCCTGGAACGGAGCTACATCAATCTCTCCATCCGGAGCATTTGGCGTAAGTCGTTGCTGAGAAGATTTTCCGTTCTGAGCCACACCGTTCAGCTTCATACCAACGAGGCCCGAATCCATTTTTTTGTCTGCATCAGAAGGGTCCAGGGCAGGGAAATCACTGTTGATCAGTCCCTCGCTAAACAGACGCTTGAAGAGCTTCATCGTATCCACATATTCGGTGGTCAAGAACTCCGGTGTCAGTTTCCCGGCATCGTCCACTCCCCATTTATTAACGCCACCGATACTTACAGCGATCCTCGTCAGTGGGGAAGAAACACCCTCATTATACTTTTTGAATAATAATGCACCGTACGTATCTTCCTTACCATTCCCGTCCGGGTCATCCTTCCGAATAGCTCGCATCACTTCATACCACTCATCCAAAGTTTTCGGTATATCCAGCTTCAATGTATCAAACCAATCCTTGCGATATACGATCGCAGTCCGTCCAATATCCCGGAAGTTCGGAATACCGTAGACCTTGCCTTCAATTTTGATATTGTTAAAATAAGCCTCGGATTGGGCAGATAGGTTTTTATAATCCTTCAAATATGGCCCCAGTTCCCAGAACAATCCCGTTTTGGCGGCATTAAACGTTGTCGGTACATAATTCACACGCATGATGGTCGGCATCTCGCCTGAAGCAACCATCACGTTCACTTTATCATCAAAAGCAGACTGCGGAATCCACTGCACATTGACATCCGTATTGGTATATTCCTCAATCTTCTTTTCAATCCCGTTCTCCTTGGCCGGTATATCACCTACCTGCATTAATGAGATGGAAATGGGAAGTTTACCTTCCCCTGCAGCAGGCGCTTTTTCTCCCCCGCAACCTGCAAGTAGTCCAGCGGACATTGCACCAATTACAACGATTCCACCTAAACGGGACATTGGACCTTTTGGACTCATGAACCATCTCTCCTTTTGGATAAGGTTATGTACACAGACCACTCCGATGACAGAACAACCTTCAGATCGCTGTTATCCCCAGATTTTTTTGATTCCCTTTTACAAAGGGGAAAATCCGGGGATAAAGGCGAACGCTTCGCTTCCTCAGATTATTTCTGCCCTCTCCGTTCTCATGTACATGTTAGTTGGACTTGTAAAGTTCAATCTCCACTCCCGCCAAAATGAACGGAGCAACCGACTTCGGATCATTAATCCGAACGGACTCGGTCACATAATACTCATAGGACCCATCACGATACGGGCTTCCTCCAAGACCGGCTCCGCCATTACACTGCGTCAAGGACAGCACGCCTTCACGATCCGTTTGCAGCAGATGCTGCAACAGACCCTGATATCCTTTTTCCGCAACCGCTTTGAACTTGCCACTTAGATACCCTTTACGCACACCCTTGGCCAATGCATAGACAAACATGGAGGTGCCCGAAGCCTCCAGATAGTTCCGCTCTCGTCCCGGCTGATCCAGCAAATGTGGCCATAGTCCGGTCTGTTGGTCCTGCACATGCACCAGGGCGTTTGCTACGCGTTCGAAGATACCCACGATCTGCCCTCGCTGCGGATGATCTACCGGCAGATAATCTAATGTATCTACAACCGCCATCACATACCAGCCCATCGCCCGACTCCAGACATGTGGGGAACAGCCCGTTTCTCCCGAACTCCAACGCTGTTCTTTGCTCTCATCCCAGGCATGGTACAAGAGACCGCTACGCGGATCACGTGTACGTTGCTCCACCAGCAAAAGCTGTAGAGCCGCCTTGTCAAACCACTTCTCTTCCCCCGTCATTGCGCCATACTGGGTGAGATACGGAGTAGCCATGTACAATCCATCCAGCCACATTTGGAAAGGGTAAATCTTTTTGTGCCAGAACCCGCCTTCACTCGTATGTGGCTGTCCCTTGAGCTGAGTCATAAGCCACTCCGCAGCTTTGCGGTACTTCTCTTCCCCCGTTTTCTCGTGCAACAGAAACAGTGATTTCCCCTGATTGATCTGATCCAGATTATATTCCTCGATCGTATAGGAGCGAATCGAGCCATCTTCCTGAACAAAATGATCCATGAGCTCACGGATGTAGTCAAAATACTTTTGTTCCCCCGTGTACGTATACAGCTCCTCCAGCGCTTTCAGTAAGCAGCCGTTCTCATAATGCCAAGTAGAGTACAGCTCATGGTTGCGATAACTCTCCATGAATTGCTGTGCCATGCGCACCGATGTGAGTTGAAGTGTTTCCTTCATGATCAAGCCTCCGCTTCCGGCTCTTTATTGAGCCTGTTTTTTGTAATCTTCGGCATATTCCTCACGAATCTTGTTTCCGCCAGCATTGCCCCAATTCTCGATTTCCTTTTCCCAGCCACTTAGATCGATCTTGCCCATAATGTATTTGGTTTGTGCATCGGCAATCACCTGATCCAGATCCGCCCCGCGGTCACCATATGTTGGAGAATATAGCGTTAGCGCAGGGTTTGGCACAGCGTGCTCTGCCAGTTCCTTGGCAAGTGCCGTACCTTTTTCGCCCAGTTCGGTATCCTTCAATTTCGGTACGTTATACCCTTCGACATAAGGAAGGTTGTCACGGTAAGGCTTCACTTCACGCTGGAATGCATCGAAGTCACTCATCTCTACCTGATCTTCGCCCACTTTGGTGTAATGTTTGTCTTCCATACCACGCATCAACAGGGTAGCCATCTCAGGGTCCATCAGTTTATCCAGGAAAGAGAGCAGGTTCTTGAGTTCTTCTTCCGATGTCACAGTCGATTTAGGGAATGCCAGAATTCCCGAGTTACCCGTCTGTCCTGCAACACGATCTCCGTTTGGTCCAAGCAAACCAGCGATGTCTACCACACCATCCGGATTGTTTTTGGACAGACGCTCTTGCTGACTTTTTCCGTTCTGAGCAACACCAACACGGATACCCACAACACCGGAATCATACTTTTTCTCCGCTTCCGTAGAGTCGAATACGGCAAAGTCTTGATTTAGCAGTTTCTCATCATACAACCGTTTCAGCAGATCCAGCACCTGCATATATTCCGGTGTCATGAATTCAGGCGTGAAGCTGCCATCCTCTTCGACCTTCCACTTGTTAGGTGCACCAAAACTTACGCCAAGGCGCGTCGTGAAGGAATATTGGTCCTCATTATATTTTTTGAAAAGCATCAATCCAAACGTATTATCCTGTCCATCTCCATCCGGATCGGAAGTAGCCAGTGTTTTAATCGTTTCATACCATTCATCCGGTGTGGTTGGCACCTTCAGATTCAGCTTCTCGAACCAGTCCTTGCGATAGATCACCGTAGCCCGCGCAATATCCGAGAAAACTGGAACCCCGTAGATTTTCCCCTCTACCTTGATGTTGTCAAAAAAACGCTCGTTCTGAGCCGACAGATTTTTATAGTCTTTCAGCAAAGGCCCCACTTCCCAGAACACGTCATTACGCATCGCGCTGGTCACGGTCGGGTTATACTGCACCTTCACAATTTTTGGCATATCGCTTGAAGCGATCATCACGTTAATTTTGTCATTATAAGCTGAAGCCGGAATCCACTGGATATCCAGTTTGGTATTGGTATACGCTTCAATCTTTTGCTGAACTTCATTGCCTTTGCTTGGCACATCACCCACCTGTGCAATGGCTATGGATACATTTTGTACGCCGCCCTCGGCAGCCTGACCCTCGTCTGATCCGCATCCTGCCAGCAACCCTGTCACCAGTGCCAGTGTGCTCAAGACAGCTACGGCTTTCTTTTTTGTTGCTTTCATAACATGAAAACCTCCCTTTTTTATGCAGTAAAATTGCCATATTGACCTGACTTTGAACCCTGTGACAACTCAACCTTTCACCGAACCCAGCATTACTCCTTTGGCAAAGTGCTTTTGCAGGAATGGATACACCAGCATGATCGGGATCGTGGAGAATACGATAACGGCCATGCGAATGGTCAGCGGCTGGATCTCGGTCTCTTCAATACTTGTGTCTCCGATTCGGCTCTGTGCAAGGATGACAATCTCACGTAGCCAGACTTGCACAGGCCACTTCTCACTATCGTTGATATAGATAACAGCGCTGAAAAAACTGTTCCAGTGGGCCACCGCGTAAAAGAGTGAAAAGGTTGCCATGGCTGGCATGGATAACGGCAGTACAATCCGAAACAATACGCTGACATCGTTACATCCATCAATTTTGGCTGCATCCTCCAGTTCGTCGGGAATGGCCTGGAAGAAGTTTTTCAGTACGATCAAGTTAAAAGCACTAATAGCAGTAGGCAGCATCAGCGACCACAACGTATCCGTCAGGTGCAAGGATTTCACGACAAAATAGGTTGGAATCATCCCGCCACTGAAGAGCATTGTGAACAATACACCGAGCAAAATGGGCTGACGTCCACGCAAGTATCTTCTGGAAAGCGGGTACGCCATAAGTGACGTAAACAGCAGGTTAATGAAGGTACCAATCACCGTAATATAGACCGATACACCCAGACTGCGAATCAACGTATCTGTAGAGAAAATGTAACGGTACGCAGCCAGAGAGAACTCTTTTGGAAAAAGAATGAATCCTCCCTTAGCCACTTCATGTGGACTGGTAAATGAGACGGCCAAAATATAAATGAAAGGGATGACCGTCACGATTCCAATCAACAGCAGCAAGCCATGATTCACAAAATCAAAGATCCGGTTGCCCCACGTTTTATCCTGTTGCATCTTAATGTTCACTCCTGTCTGGTGAAGAACGCCTATACCCAAAGGTTAGTAGACGCCTTCCTCCCCGAATTTTTTGGCCAGCGTATTGGCACCAAGGACAAGCGCCAGCCCAACGACCGATTTGAACAACCCGACAGCAGCACTATAACTGTACTGTGCCTGGGTAAGACCCTTCGTGTACACGTAGGTATCAAATACCTCGCCCACATCCCGGTTCGTTGGAGTCAGCATCAGGAAGATCTGTTCAAAGCCAGTATCCAGGAAATTGCCCAGACGCAGAATGAGCAAAATGACGATTGTACTGCGAATGGCCGGCAAAGTAATGTGCCAGGTTTGGCGCCACCGATTGGCGCCATCAATCCGGGCAGCCTCATAGAGCTGTGTATCAACACCGGAAAGTGCTGCAAGGAAGATAATTGTGCCCCAACCGACTTCTTTCCAGATGGACTGTCCGACAATCATGGTTCGGAACCAACCTGGTTCAAGCAGGAACGCCACTTTTTGTCCAGTCAGGTTATAGAGTAATTCATTAATCGCACCACCCTCAGTTGTGAACAGCATGTAGAATACACCGACAACAACAACCCAGGAAACAAAGTGTGGAACATAAACAAGAGTCTGTACAAATCGTTTGAACCGTTCACGGCGAACCTCATTCATCATAAGTGCCAGTACAATCGGCAGTGGGAAAAAGAACACAATGTTATAAATGGCAAGCAAAAACGTATTTCGAAACAATGTCCAGAACTGTGGTTCCCCGAAGAAACGCTGGAAATGTTTGAACCCTACCCAGTCACTTCCCAAGATGCCCTTGTAAGGCGTGTAATCCTGAAAAGCCATCGTAATGCCATACATGGGTATGTATTTGAAGATAACAAAGTAAAGCACACCCGGTATTAACATGATATAGAGCCACCGGTTTTTGATAATGTCCCTCCACAGCAGGTTTTTGTCACTGCGGGTAGCGGGCCGTGTTCGAGCCGCCGTTTCGGCTTTCATATTGTCTTCCTCCCCACATTGGAAACGATTACAAAATATCACTTCCTGAATTCATGTCTTCATTGTGGAGGATAAACGAATGACTGGCTATCATCTCCTTTTAGCCTTTTGTTTTTCCTTATGTAGCAAGGGTTTAGCTCAATTTCCTCATAGAATCTAACGACGCAATGAACTGCTTTCAACCTCTATATTCCTGTCTTAACTTCATGGAGAAAAGCGGTCTTCACCCAACTCCTGGACATGAAAAAGCCTGCCTGCCATGGCAGGCAGAGCAGGTATGTTTTATCGCTGCTGCTCCCGGTACTTGCCGGGGGTGGTTCCTGTGATTTTGCGAAACGTACGGATAAATGCGGTTGGATTGGTATAATTTAATTTCTCAGCAATCTCCGATATTTTAAGATTGGTTGTTTGCAGCCAGGTCTTTGCTTTTTCCATACGGTATTCTGCGAGATACTCCGTAAAATTGACTCCGGCTTCCTTCTTGAATACCCGACTTAGGTAGACAGGGTGAAAATTAAGCTCAGCCGCACAGGCCTCCAGCGACAATTCACGATCATAACGTTCCTCGATCAAACGTATCATGCGCCTTGCAATATTCATGTATTGGGATTCTTCCTGTTCTCGCCAGAAACGGATGACGGGCAGGAACAGCCGCTTGCGGAACCAATTGGTCATTTCGTCCAATGTGGACAACTTTAGCAAATGTGACATGGATGCTTTTTCACCCAGAACCTCGGCTACATCCCCACCTTGCTCCTGCACAAGTTGATATACACGAGACAATAACTGAACCATAATGACGGGGTATTCACTGAAATGAAGCTTCTTGTCTGCAAGCAGCCCCAAATATTGCTTAAAGTAGGTGTCTGTCTTCTCTTCATCTCCTTGCTTGAGCGCCGAAGCCAGCTGATCTTCAATCATGCGTAACTGGGTATACAACGCAGCCTCCATCTGACCACGTGGCTGTATATCCTCATAATGCAAAATAATACGGCTACCCAGACTTACCCGGCCTTGCAGAGCCTCTCGGCTCTCCTGAACTGCCCTTGGCGTATCCCCAATACAAGTGTATGAACGACTTATCCCGATACTTACGGGCAGATTCAGATACGTCACGACACGTTCGCGAATCCAGTCTGCCTGGGTGTGCATCCATTCCTTAAGATTCACTTCATCCGTGAGTTCGGAGGCAAGTACGGTGACCTGAGCATCATCCAGCATAACCGGCGTGAACCGAACTCCTGAAGGAAGGAGCTCACCTACCATATTGTTGACAGCAAACAGCAGCAGATCTCGATCCTGTTCCTCATATCGTGTCCCTTCCAACGTATCGATCTGGAGCATGAGTACACCAAGACTCGCCCATCCTGTCGGAAAATCGTACATTTCTCCCTGATATCTGAAATCTTCTTCCGAGATTTTGCCTGTTAGCAGTTTGGTCATAAAAAACTCTTGGAGATGCACATGCTGCCCCTTCATCTGCTCACGCATCGTTTTCTCGGAACTGAACAAGGTTGACAATTGCTCCTCAATATAGATAAATTCATCCTGACGGCGTCCTGATGGGATAACTGGGGAATCCAAACCTTTCGTAAATTGCAGCAGTCTGGAGATCGGTGAATACATCCGCCGACTGCCGTATATGGCGACCATTCCCGTTACACATAACATGACCAGTGTAGCGACACCGGTAACCAATGCAATTTTCTGTGACTGGGCCGTGATCTGTCCAAGAGATACAACCGACACGTATAACCAGCCATTAAGTGGAGATTGCCTATAACTAACCGCCACTTGGTTACCTTCCACCTCCGAGCTGAAGAAACCCTCTGGCTGGCCCGTCGTTCGCACCATTTCATCAATTTCCTTATTGAGCGTGTCGTATTTCCCATCTTGCTGCACATCGTTCAGAAAATACTTTTGCTCCCGATCCAGAACGTACATATCTCCGGAATTCGCATTTCGGCTCAAAAAAGTACTTATTTCCGTATCGGCGATATCAATCACAAGAAATCCCTTTGGTTTCACATTCGTTGGCATCATCGGGATTTTGAATACCATACTGACCACGTTATCCGATGATATGAGAGTAGGTGCCTGTTCGGATGTCAGTTCCCCCATGCCAGCTGACACCGGTACACTTTCTTTGGCTGAACTAGCATTTTGAGTGACCCAGAACAGGCTGTTAGTGTAGGTCAGATAAGAACCAATCCGGTCCCGAATGCTGAAATCATCCAATTTGCCAAAAGAACGCATCGAAACAACCCAATCTTCGTCCAGATTAACCAGATAGGCTTGGTCAATGTTCGTAACCGCTTGCAAGTTGTTAAAGCCTGACGTCAGGTCACGAATCTCTTGAAATTCGCTGCTGTCCAGCGGTTTCTTCATCGCTTGTAGTACCAAGGGCGAATTAACGTACTGGATGGATGATAATTGCAGGCTGCGCAGAACTTGTTCTACCCTCATTTGGGTCTGATGCAATATCTGAAGATTGCTCTCACGCACTTTCTGTTCAATGTCACGTGATGCAATTGTATACGAGACCGAACCAATAACAATGACCGGAAGGGCTCCGAGGATCAAGGTAAAACAGAGCAAACGCAGTAAATACTTCGGCAAGAAGAGCATCCTCCTTTATACGTATGTTTATTAAAATAAATCGCTTTCATTGGATTATTTTACTATTGTTATTTTAAAACCCATTCTTATTCAAGTCCACTCATTTATTCTAAAGGTTGACTTCAAACCAATTTCCAGTTTATATTGGTTGCATATTCCTCAATCAAAGGAGAGATTTTTAATGTCGGTGAATGTTCTTAACTAACCAAGTTTCATATTCAGGAGTTTGGCCTTCCATTGAGCTTGTGCCCATATGGCATACGTGTATTTCATGATGCGCCAGATCCCTGTACTTAGTTAAGAACAGCGGATATCATAAATCGCCTCCGGGATTGTCATTGTCCGGGTCTATTTCCGCGCTGTGTTCAGCGCGGATTTTTTATTATAGACCTGTAGTGGACTTTGCTTTCCCATATGTTTAGGGCGGAGAATGACGTTTGTTCATTCTCCGCCCTTTTTGCGTTTTCCAGGAATATGTTTCGCGTGTCAACTGCAATCCCAATTCAAATTCAAGGAGAGATTACGCATGAATGAAAACACATTAAACAGTTTGGGCTATCCACAAATTCAAAAAAACGTGGCAGACTGCGCCCTGTCTTATCTGGGCAAACGTTATGCCAGACAACTAAAACCGATGGTAGATGCTCACCTGATTCAGATTCGTCTGGAAGAAACAGCAGAAGCGGCTGCGTTGATTCGCTTCGGCGCCAGTATCCCCCTCCCTTCACTCGATGGAATGGAATCGATTATGGATCTGCTTGGCACCGGTTATCTATTCAGTGAACGTGACTTCAGTCATCTCGCTCAGTTCCTGCGGAGCTGTGCACAACTTATGAAATACATGGAGGGCAAATCCGGGGCCGCTCCCACTGTCAGTCGTTATGCAGCATCCATGATTCTGATCGAACCTCTGTTGAGTGAGATCGAGCGTTGCATCCATAGTGGACGCATTCAGGATCAGGCGAGCAAGGAACTGATCCGTATTCGTAAAAAAATAACGGTGAATGCGGAACGCATGAAACGAAAACTTGATTCTCTGGTGAGTAAACATCGCTCCATTATGCAGGAGCATGTCATCAGCCAACGCGGAGGAAGAACCGTTCTACCCATTAAGAAAGAGTTCCGTAAACAGGTGAAAGGCAGTGTGCTGGATGAATCCGGGAGCGGGCAAACCGTATATATCGAACCTGTTGAGTTAGTAAGTTTACAGATGGAATTAGCAGCTCTACAAGCGGAGGAGTCCAGAGAGGAGATGAGGATTCTCGGTGATTTAACCTCCCTGGCCGAATCGTATAACCGTGAAATTGCCCTGAACACCGAAACGGTAGGTGTATTGGACTTTCTCTTTGCCAAAGCCAAATATGCGGCCACCATGGACGGACGTACCGTTCGAGTCAATACTCAGGGCCATATCAGTCTTCAACGTGCACGTCATCCGTTCATGGGTTCTTCCATGGTTCCCCTTGATTTTGCCATCGGCAGAACGTACTCGTCGCTCATTATTACTGGCCCGAATACCGGGGGGAAAACGGTCGCACTCAAAACACTTGGTTTACTAACCCTGATGATGCAATCCGGTTTGCTTATTCCGGTAGAGGAAGGTGGCGAGATGGCTGTTTATACCGAGATAGCGGTTGATATTGGTGACGGGCAGAGTTTGGAACAAGCGCTCAGTACATTCTCAGCACATATTAGCAATATGATTGGCATACTGGAACAGGCCAATACCTCAACTCTGGTGCTCATTGATGAGATGGCTTCTGGCACAGATCCCGGTGAAGGTGTCGGACTGTCCATCGTCATGCTGGAGGAGTTGCAGAGCCGCGGAGCAACCGTTGTGGCGACAACACATTTTGGTGAAATCAAACATTTTGCTGCTGCCACGCCAGGATTCGAAAATGCCCGTATGGAATTTGACACCGTTTCTCTCCAGCCGCTGTATCGATTACGAATCGGAGAGGCTGGTGAGAGCTATGCTTATTCCATCGCATTAAAGCTGGGCATGCCACAGCGAATTATAGAGCGATCCAAGTCCCTGTCCGATCAAAGTATTTCGAGAGATCGATCATTTGTGTTCACGTCACCTCCTTTGGCAACTCCGGTCCTGACGCCTGAGCATTCCGTTGCAGAATCAGTCAGCCCAACAGAGTTATCAAGGAGGAACCAGTCAAAGCAGTCAAAGGATTCAGTGGGTCTCCACAAAAAGACAACAACCAGAGAGGCGGATTCTCCTGCTCCTGCCCAACCTTTCCGCAAAGGGGATCGGGTGTATGCGGCCTATCTCAATCAGTCGGGCATTGTCTGTGATGTGGAGGATAGCCGGGGAAATATCGGGGTCATGCTACGCGGACGCAAAGTCAAAATTCATAAGAAACGCCTGACCCTGCATATATCTGCCAATGAACTTTATCCGGGAGATGACTATGATCTGGACATTGTGCTTGAGACAAAGGAAAATCGAAAGAAGCGTAAGTTGATGGGACGCAAACATGTGGAAGGCCTACAGATCGAATTACCGCCCGAAGAATAAACAATGGGAGATACAGATGTCGTGGATTGGCATTTAAATGTACAGTGAAGTACAGTGAATTCCATAATCACCGACGCATTTCTGTTATACTGGGACCAGTATGTTCAACTTCAGCTTGTAGCTATTCCACAGGGAGGGAAGGACCCCATGCCTGCAGAACAAGACGATCAAGAGCACATCCCTATCGATGTTCTTGTCTGCCCATTATGCGGCGAAGCTAATCGCTGTTCCTATGCCGCAGGACATCCTCATTCGGAATGCTGGTGTAACCGGGCTACTTTCCCCGAGGGTGTATTTGACCGCATTCCGCCAGAGCAGCGCCGAAAATCGTGCATATGCCAACGTTGTTTGGATGAATATGCCGATAAACGTCAATCCAAAGAAGAGCCACACAGTTAACAACTGTATGGCTCTTCTTCATTATGCCTGATCTATACTATTAGCTGGCTACCACTGCTCTTACATTTGGTTATACTGAGCAACAGCCTGCTCAAGCACCGGATGATGCTCATCCATGGATGTATAATGGTAGAGCGCAGCTGTAATTCCCTTCTGGCGAATCATGTCCTGAAGCTCAACTGCTTCCGGATCATCGGAGACATCGAACTTGCAGGCTGCTGCCATACCCATAGTCAGATAAGTCGTATCAGTTCCATCCGCATATGCCTGAAGGGCAGGGCGAACCAGACGATCATTCGGAGACAATTTGCGCAGCGGGGAACGACCAACACGACTAACCTCATCGGTGAGATACGGGTTGACGAACCGTCCCAATATTTTGACAATATACTGCTCATGCTCTTCCGGATTGAATGCAAAACGCTTCACCAGAACTTTTCCAGTTTCCCGCAAAGCGCCGTAGACAATCGATTTTACTTTCTCGTCGGCGATAGCCTTCTGAATCGTGTCATACCCGTGCACATTACCGATGTACGCTGCAACGCAGTGACCTGTATTAACCGTGAAAAGCTTCCGTTCAATATACGGCTCAAGATCATCGACATATACAATGCCTTCAACTGGTTTGAATGCAGGAGCCATCTGGGAACGATCCACCACCCACTCGTAAAAAGGCTCCACCTGTACATGTAACGGATCTTCATGATGCTGTATAGGCACAATTCGGTCTACGGCCGAATCAGGAAAATAAATGTATTGATCCGCAAGAGAACGTACCTCTTCATTGAGCAGAGCATATACATGCTCTTTCAATTGTGTACTGGCTCCAATGGCGTTCTCGCAAGCAATAATGTGAAGAGGATTTTGTCCAGGGCCGGAATTCAGTCTTTTCTCAAGTCCCTTCGCAATACCTGGTGCAATATGTTTCAGCACGCCCACACCCACTGCGGTTGTGATTAGATCAGCTTCCACCACGGTTTGGGCAACCGTCTCCAGTTGGGTTCCATCGATTGCATTTACGCCTGTCACAGTCTCCTGATCTTTGCTCTCGTTAGCCAGTTCCACCGTATACTGCCCCCGTTGCTGAAGAGCGGTTACCAATTCCTGATTCACGTCGGAGAAAACAACCTCATACCCTGCACGAGACAGAATCAATCCAATAAAACCGCGTCCAATGTTACCCGCGCCAAAGTGTAGAGCCTTCATAGCTCCATTTCACTTTCCAGAATAGCGATTACTTCTTCGGCTGTTTTCGCAAGACGCAGGGCCTCCATGTTCTCATCCTCAGCACAGATTACCGCGATGCTAGTCAAGATCTCCATATGTTCCCCGCCTTGAGCCGCGATACCAATGACCATATAAGCCTTTTCATCGCCAAAATCAACACCCTGTGGATACTGAATAACGGAGATACCTGTGGATAAAATGAATGCTTTGGATTCCTTCGTACCGTGCGGAATAGCCAGGCCGTTCCCTACATAAGTCGAGACAATCTCTTCACGTTCAATCATCTTCTCAATGTAATCCGCAGTAATATGTCCCGCATCCTTCAAAATCTGTCCTGCCATACGGATTGCTTCGTATTTGTCCTGAGCCGTCGCATTCATGATGACTTTATCTGTTGTTAACATACTCATAATTTTTGACCTCCAATTTCGGTTTTACTACGATAAAATCCAACCAGTTCCTGGGACAGGTAATGAATGAGTTCATCCCTGATTCCCTTTTCCAGTAATGTAATCATCTCTTCCTGTAATAACAGGGCGCTGATCTCACTGAGAACCTCCAGACTTTCCTTGGATAATTCTCTGGGACCAAGCATCAAGAGGATATGGGTAACTCCTGCCGGATCATCCGGCGTACGAAGAAGTGGCTCAGTGAGCTGAAACAAGCTAATGGACGGCCTGTAAATCCCCTCACTCCGTGTATGAAACAACGCAAGTCTTGTGCCAGGAATCTTCTGACTCCCCACTGCTTCACGGGCCTCGAGCCGTTTTGCGACCTCTTCCGGTTCCTTCAGCACACCCGTTCCATGGAGTACACTACACATCGCATATACAGTCTTATAGAAACCGACATCCTGGTTATCCAGCGGATACACCTGAAACTTGCCAATGATTCGGACGATTTCAACTAAAATAGCTTCCATTCCATCAGGGTCCGAGTAACGAGTTGTCGTCTGAACCTCTGTTTCATGCGGCTTGTTATGCTGCTGTTGCAGCGTTGTAGTTTTAATAAAATGACGCAGACGTTCGCTCTCTTCAGCCGTAAGCAGTGGACTCACTTTGTAATACTGGTGCTCCTCCATCGGCAAGTCGACAGTGGATAACACCAGATCATACTGATCTGTAGGAATCCGGGCAGCCTCATACCAGGAGACGCTATCCATGATGCGAATCTCGGGAATTTCCTTTGACAGACGGCTAGACAACATCCGTGATGATCCAATTCCGCTTGTACACACGATGATCGCCCGGATCTCCCGTTTCAATGCACGTAATCTCTCGATAGAAGCCCCAAAGTGCATGACTAGAAAACCAATTTCCTCATCCGGAACGTCTGTGCCTGGCCAAGCTTGATGCACGGATTTTTTGACATCTTCAAAAAGTGAATCATAATCCTTGCGGATCTGCTGCAGTAGCGGATTACGAATCATCTGGTGCCCTTCAATACGCTCCAATACAGGTTCCATATGACCAAGTAGACCTTCTCGAAGCAAACGATCCTCTTGAAAGGCATAATGCGTTCTCGCCTGCATCTGATCAATCAGCGAATGTACCCTGTCCAGTAAAATCAAGTCATCAATTGGCAACAGCCTCGAAGAGTGAATCCGTTGCTCTGTCTCAATTAATAGTCTGTGAAAATAAGCTTGCTCATCTTGGGAGAATGTCAGCCCCAGTTGAGTGGATAACACACTACACAAGCGTGAAGCCATATAAGGTGGAACCTTCATCTCATCCTGCGCTGCAACTGCATCTCCCGTGTTCTCTCGTGGAGACATACCACCAATACCAAAGCCTTTACGAATACGTACAACCGCTACAGATAATTGAATCAGCAGCTTCATGTATTGGCGTTCCGGGATGTTCTCCAGCCATTCGATATCCGGTTGCCATAACGCATTTTCGATCGTAAGCACATCACCGTGTCCGATCATATCCAGCAATTTTTGGTTTACGATGGATCCCCCTTGTTCAGGCTGTCTTCCGAACAGGTCGGACTCATCCAAAAATTCCAAAGCAAGTGCAGCTATAGCCGTGCGATAAATCGTCTCACTGCCGTTAATCTTGACACCATATCCACGTCTGCGAACTAGCTTCAAGCCAGCCTGACGAATTCGTGACTCCAGATCATCCAGATCCGTGGTTACGGTAGATACGGTCACTTTCAGATCCGAAGCCAGCGCGAGCAACTTAACAGGCTCCGGTTCATCAAGCAGGATGCAAAGCATGAAGAGCTTACGCTCTTCGGGCGTAAACTCTACATATTCCTTACCCTCTAGTTGCTCGCGCAATACAGCCAGCTCATCGGAACTGGCATCGATTCGGATACCGGTTCCTGATTTTTTTTCCAGCCTCATGCCTATAGGTTCAAGCCATTGTTCAATCATTTGCAGCTCCCGGTGAACCGTTCGGGTACTGACCTTTACTTCAACGGCGATTTCGCCGGCTGTTACTTCATGTGGATGCTCCAGCAGAAACTCCACGATTTCACGTTGTCTTTTGGTAATACTCATAGCTCAGCCTCCGGCTCAGGGAAAACGAATGCGTGCAATTACTTTAGACGTTCAACGAGCGCATCGTATTCCGGGCTTTTTAGGAAGTTGTCGATGGATATATGTTCTGCGTTCGGTGCAACGGAGCGGGCACGATCGGTTAATACTTGTTGTGTGATCACCACGTCTGCATCCGGCGGGATTTCACTGATGGCCGTGTTGGTCACCGTAACGTCAATCCCCTCTGCTTTCATCTTCTTGCGAAGAATGGAAGCGCCCATGGCACTTGACCCCATGCCTGCATCACATGAGAAGACAATTTTCTTCACGTCTGTCTTCACTGTAGAAGAAGCCATATCTACGGCTCTGTCTGCTTCACGTTGATTAGCCGTAATGCCAGCGTTTGGCACGGTTCCTTGACTCTTCATGTCTTTCATCCGACTGGATGCGGACTCCAGATCTTCGTCCTTTTGTTTACCTGTTTTCAGCAACACTGCTGCAACCAGGAATGAAACGACGGCTGCTACAAGTACCCCTGCGAGCATCGGCAGGTATCCACCTTTTGGTGTTAAGAGGAAATACGCGATAATACTACCCGGTGATGGTGCTGAAACAAGTCCTGCCCCGGTGAGCATGAATGTTAATGTACCTGCGACGCCACCTGCGATTGCGGCAAGAATCAGAATCGGTCTCATCAGAATGTAAGGGAAGTAGATCTCATGAATTCCCCCGAAGAAATGAATGATAACGGCACCTGGTGCAGAAGATTTGGCCATTCCGCGTCCGAAGAAGCAGTAAGCTAGCAAGATACCAAGTCCCGGACCTGGGTTGGATTCAAGCATGTATAGAACAGATTGTCCTAACTCTCTTGCTTGATCGGTTGCTATCGGGGTCAGAATCCCGTGGTTGATTGCATTGTTCAGGAACAATACTTTACCTGGTTCAATGATTAGGTTGACCAGCGGTAGCAGGCCCAGATTCATCAGACCTTGTACGCCGGCAGACAATACTTTGCTAATCGCTTCTACAGCAGGCCCAATACCCAGTAGAGCAAAGATCCCCAAGATCCCGCCAATAATACCGGCTGAGAAGTTGTTAACGAGCATTTCAAATCCGGCTTTAACTTTACCTTCGATCGATTTATCGAATTTTTTAATGATCCATGCTGCTAAAGGTCCGGCGATCATGGCCCCGAGGAACATCGGAATATCACTACCCACAATGACCCCGATGGTCATAATGGCACCTACGACACCACCACGCTGACCATGCACCATCGTACCCCCGGTGTAACCAATCAACAGTGGCAGCAAATATTTGATCATCGGATCAACTAGCTGCGCAAGCGTCTCGTTAGGGAACCAACCTGTTGGAATGAACAGAGCCGTAATTAATCCCCAGGCGATAAATGCACCCATATTCGGCATGACCATACCGCTCAGGAATCGGCCAAAACGCTGCACACCTACCCGTAGCCCACCTTTGGAATTGGACGATTGGTCCAAATTACTCATTGTATTATCCTCCTCGGATCAAGTGATTATGATTTATGAAAGGGGTATCATTTCTCCCCTGCTGTAATCCTAAGCGAGAATGCTCTCCTGTTCAATCAAATGAAAGCGTACTTTCGTCATGAACAATGATGACAACATTAGGTTATGTAATCGTTTTAATTGATGCATAATGGCTGAAACCATTGGTACACAAGGCTTTTCTTGCCTATGACTTTTGTCATTTCCAGCATCATTTTCTACCCTATAGCTTGGTCCAATCAGAGGATTTACATCCACAATCTGCTTAATTTCACATTCTCAATCGTTCTTGAAAAACACAAAAAACCTGTGCAAGCATTCGGCTCACACAGGTCAAAACTATTTAAAGCTCATTTTATTTTGTTATAAAATATATGTTAATAAGTACAAGTTCGTGGATCCTATTCTTCCGTATGTTTACGATACGCTTCTGCATTCATCAATGAAGATAATGCTGCTGTCAGATCTCCCTCAACACGAATCTCAATCATCCAGCCTTCCTCGTAAGGAGAGCTGTTCACGAGTTCAGGTGAATCTTGCAATGAATCATTGACTGCAATAATTGAACCTGTGACGGGAGAGAACAAGTCCGACACCGTTTTGACCGATTCGATCGTTCCAATGCTGTCTTCTGCTTTTACATTGGATTCAAGGTCAGGCAATTCCACAAACACAATGTCACCCAGCTGATGCTGCGCGAACTCGGTAATGCCAATACGTACAGTATCCTCCCCTACGGTTTGCACCCATTCGTGCTCTTCACTGTACAGGAAATCACTTTTCAATTCGCTCATCGATATCCGCCTCGCTTTTCATTAATGAGTGCATGCGTTCTTTGACCCTAACCTTTTTCCCAGAACATAGCGTATGATATTTTTGATTCAAATGTCAAGATACCTCACAATTTATTTGATAATGGCCTCCTCAAACCGTAACCTGAATACACTCTTTCTACATATACTGGTGAATATTAGAATAGTAAGCGCAACCTTTTTAAATACACGAACGATAAAATGAAATTTAAAATAAACATTCGGTTTTTAATCATTATTTATGATATCGTTCTTGACATAGGTAGTGGATTCACGTTTTAATGAGAGGAGTAAATGTGTTTATTGGACTATGTTATACCCGCGGATGAATGTAAAGGGAGAGATTACCCGTGACACCCGATTCGGGATGTACATGAGGTAACGCCGAAGGAGTAAACCACCGATAAGCGGGGGTGAATCTCTCAGGCAAAAGGACTTTTACGGGACGCAACTCTGGAGAGCATCTATTCGCCCTGTGCGGGCGTCATGATCACCCAAGGGGAAACCTGCTTTACTAATGTGGCGGGGTAACTCTCAGGTACAAGGGACAGAGCCTTAGAATGCAGCGTGCTACTTGGCATGCCGATTCTTTGGCCTGTCCTTTTCCTTTTTCCCAAAAAAAACGAAATACAGGATGTAGAACGGCGCTGCCATAGCTGCCTTACCATACTTATCTACGAATGACTCCTAACTGAAAATTAAAAAATACTCTGGTTCATTGATCCACGATTGCATATTCGGCCGTTTGACGGCCCATGACGAGGTGATTTGATGTCCGATTTGCTTAGAACACCACTCTTCCCACTATATCAACAATATGAAGGCGTACGGTGCATTGATTTTGGAGGCTGGGAACTTCCGGTGCAATTCAGCGGAATCCAGAAAGAGCATGAAGCGGTGCGTGAGCGTGCTGGACTGTTTGATGTATCCCATATGGGCGAATTTACGGTACAGGGTGAGCAGGCTGAAACATTTTTGCAACAAATGATGACCAATGATGTGACCACGCTGGTTCCGGGTCAAGCCCAGTACACCCTGATGTGTTATCCAGATGGCGGTGTGGTGGATGATCTGCTCGTGTATAAGCTGGAAGATCAGCATTATATGCTTGTCGTTAACGCCTCCAATATCGATAAGGATTGGGCATGGCTTCAAGAGCATCTGATCCCTGGGGTAAGCATGACCAACGATTCGGAGCAGACGGCACTTCTCGCCCTGCAAGGACCACTGGCTGTAGATATTATCAGAAAAGTTACAGATACGGATGTATCCACGATTGAACCGTTTCGTTTTGTGCAGAATGCCGAAGTCTGTGGAGTAAAATTGCTGTTGTCCCGTACCGGTTATACCGGTGAAGATGGCTTTGAACTATATGTTCCTGCGGACCAGGCCGCTGCGGTGTGGAATGGATTAATGCAAGCTGGTGAAGGTTACGGACTCGTACCAACCGGACTTGGTGCCCGGGATACGCTGCGCTTTGAAGCGAGGCTGCCCCTGTATGGTCAGGAATTGTCGGCAACCATCTCTCCGCTTGAAGCTGGTGTTGGCATGTTTGTTAAGCTGAATGCTGGACCTTTTATCGGACACGAAGCCTTGTTACAGCAGAAAAATGACGGTCCCGCCCGTAAGCTGGTCGGCATCGAAGTGCTGGAGCGTGGCATTCCACGCCCCCACTATCCGATTTACGCCGAAGGCGTACAGATCGGTGAAGTAACAACAGGTACGCAATCACCTACATTGAAGCGTAATCTGGGGCTTGCCCTCATCGACAGCAAATATGCTGCGCTCGGAACCCCGCTTGAGATTGAGATCCGCGGCAAGAAACTGAAAGCCGAGGTCGTAAAGACCCCTTTTCATAAACGGACACGTACGTCAAAGACACCTACTCAAGGAGCTGATCAAGCATGAGCAAGCACCGTTATATTCCCATGACCGAGCAAGATCAGAGCGCCATGCTCGCAACCATCGGTGTCGATACGCTGGAGGAACTGTTCCAGGACATTCCGCAGGAGATTCGTTATCAGGGCGAGCTGCCCGTATCCTCCAAACTCGATGAATATGCGCTGACACGTCACATGTCCAAACAAGCTGGTGCCAATGCCAATTTCGAAACTCACGCCAGCTTCCTCGGCGCAGGCATATACGATCATCATGTTCCTTCCGTCATCAATCATGTCATTTCCCGTTCCGAGTTCTACACTGCCTACACACCTTATCAGCCTGAGATCAGCCAAGGTGAATTACAGGCCATTTTCGAATTTCAATCCTACATCTGTGAATTGACCGGTATGGCTGTAGCCAATGCCAGCATGTATGACGGCGCAACCGCCTTTGCCGAAGCAGGGAATCTGGCCGCAGCGGCAACTCGTCGCAAACAGCTCATCGTATCCCGTACCGTTCATCCGGAAGCCCGTCAGGTATTGCAGGCATATGCGCATGGACTCCGTTTGGAGATTGTCGAGATCGGCTATAAGGATGGAGTCACAGACTGGAATGCCTTGCAAGCCGCCATATCGGATGATACCGCAGCTGTCATGATCCAGAGCCCAAACTTCTTTGGTGCCGTGGAAAATGTAAAGCAAGCCGCCGACCTCGTGCATGCGCACAAGGGTCTCCTCGTTGTAAGTGCTAACCCGCTATCGCTGGGTCTGCTGGAAGCCCCAGGCAAGCTGGGTGCCGACATCGTTGTAGGCGATGCGCAGCCCCTTGGCATCGCCGCTTCACTCGGCGGCCCGACATGCGGATATTTCGCCGCATCCCAGCCCCATATGCGCCGGATACCCGGACGGATCGTTGGTCAGACAACTGACCGCAACGGCAAACGCGGTTTTGTACTGACATTGCAAGCACGTGAACAGCACATTCGCCGCGAAAAGGCGACATCCAATATCTGTTCCAACCAGGCTTTGCTTGCGCTCAGCGCATCTGTCTATATGTCCATCATGGGTAAACAAGGCATGATGGATGTCGCAGATCTGAATCTGCAAAAGAGCCATTACACGCTGAATACATTAACTGCGATTCCCGGCGTTAGCCTAACGTTTAATGCCCCAACATTCAATGAATTTGTGATTAAGCTGCCTGAAGGAACCGACGTGGATGCCCTTCAATTGAAACTGCTGGATGCGGGCTTTATCGGTGGCTACGAACTCGGACGTGATTATCCGGAGCTTGCCGGACATATGCTGATTGCTGTTACAGAACGGCGCACTAAGGAAGAGATTGACGAATTCGCACGAGCATTGGAGGGATCACTGTGACTCAGGAAACGACGACAACGACAACATCGGTACAAAAACAATCGGAAACAGGTACCTCTGTCTCCACTTCGGTTCAACCTGAGACGGATACAACATTTAGTACACAGACCTTATCTCCTGCTCCAGAACAATCATTGATTTTTGAACTCAGCAGCCCTGGGCGTGTCGCTTATTCCTTGCCAGAATGTGACGTTCCTCGCCAGTCTGCCGACACGTTGATTCCCCGGGAAATGCTCCGTTCGGAAGCAGCGGCACTGCCAGAAGTGTTCGAGGTAGATGTTATCAGGCACTATACTGCGCTATCCCGTCGCAACTTCGGCGTAGATAACGGATTCTACCCCCTGGGCTCTTGTACAATGAAATATAATCCAAAGATTAATGAGGATGTTGCACGTTATAACGGTTTCGCCAAAATCCATCCGTACCAGCATGAATCCAGCATTCAAGGTGCACTTGAACTGTTATATACGTTGCAAAACGACCTTGCAGGTCTGACAGGTATGGACGCTGTGACCTTGCAACCGGCCGCTGGTGCCCATGGTGAATGGACTGGACTCATGATGATTCGTGCCTACCACGAAGGTCGTGGTGAACAACGTACCAAAGTCATCGTGCCCGATTCTTCGCATGGTACCAACCCGGCAAGTGCAACCGTTGCAGGATTCGAGACGGTGACAATTCCGTCCCGTGCAGACGGACTGGTTGATCTGGACGCGCTCCGTGCAGCCGTTAGCTCGGATACAGCAGCATTGATGTTGACGAACCCGAATACACTTGGTTTGTTCGAGAAAGACATTCAGGAGATTGCATCCATCGTACATCAGGCCGGTGGCTTGCTGTACTACGATGGGGCGAACTCCAATGCCATTATGGGCATTACCCGTCCGGGTGATATGGGCTTTGATGTGGTGCATCTGAACTTGCACAAAACGATGAGTACGCCTCATGGCGGTGGTGGACCCGGTGCCGGACCCGTCGGGGTGAAGAGCCGTCTGATCCCGTTCCTGCCTAAACCGATGGTCATTAAGAACGAACAGGGCGTATATGCACTGGACCGTGAAGGAGATCAATCCATTGGTCGAGTGAAAGCCTACTACGGCAACTTCGGTATTCTGGTACGTGCCTATGCCTATATTCGCACCTATGGACCGGAAGGCTTACGCCGTGTCTCTGAATGTGCGGTACTGAATGCCAACTATATGATGGCACGTCTCGCACCTTACTACGAGATTCCATATCCAGGCGTATGTAAACATGAATTCGTCATGTCTGGTCGGGGATTAAAGCAGTACGGTGTACGTACACTGGACGTTGCCAAACGTTTGCTTGATTTTGGATATCACCCGCCTACGGTGTACTTCCCTCTCAATGTGGAGGAATGCATCATGATTGAGCCGACAGAAACCGAAAGCAAAGAAACGCTGGATGGATTCATTGATACGATGATACGGATTGCCAAAGAAGCGGAAGAGACACCTGAATTGGTACTGAACGCACCTTACGGAACACCGGTTACTCGTCTTGATGAAACAACAGCAGCTCGTAAACCTGTACTGAACTGCGCTTGCAGTTAATCCAATCATTGTTATCACGAAAGCTCTTGCTGACATTCCAATCAGCAAGAGCTTTTCCAGTTGCCTTCCCTCCGAATCATATTATCCCGCTCATAACAAAAAAAGCCGATATCCACAGTGAATCGCGGATACCGGCAAAATCGCTACATTAATGCAGCTCATTATCGGAAAAAGAAACCCTTAAAATCGGGTGGAAACCCCGTAAAATTACATTACGCTTGAATGCTTTGAACCAATTCAACGACTTGTTCAGCCGTTTGCATATCCAGAGCTTTAGCAGCCAGTTCCTGCATATCCGCACGGGACAGCTTGGTGATCTGACTACGAGCTGGCAGAATGGATGTTGCGCTCATGCTGAACTCATCCAATCCAAGGCCGAGCAGCAATGGAATTGCTGTTTCGTCTCCTGCCATCTCACCGCACATGCCAACCCATTTGCCTTCACGATGTGCTGCATCGATAACCATTTTAACCAAACGCAAAATGGCTGGGTTGTAAGGTTGGTACAGATAAGACACTCGTTCGTTCATACGGTCAGCAGCCATTGTGTATTGAATCAGATCGTTCGTTCCGATACTGAAGAAATCCACTTCTTTTGCAAACTGATCCGCCAGAACTGCAGTCGAAGGAATTTCGACCATGATTCCGAGTTGAATGCTGTCAGAAACAGCAATACCTTCAGCAACCAGCTTCTCTTTCTCTTCGAGCAAGACAGCTTTTGCTTCACGGAATTCACCAAGCGTTGCGATCATTGGGAACATGACACGCAGATTTCCATGTACGCTTGCACGCAGCAATGCACGCAATTGTGTACGGAAGATATCCAGACGGTCCAGACACAGACGAACTGCGCGGAAGCCGAGGAATGGATTCATTTCTTTTGGCAGATCCAGGTATGGAAGCTCTTTGTCCCCACCGATGTCGAGTGTACGAACAACAACAGGTTTGCCTTCCATTTTTTCCAGTACCGCTTTGTAAGCATTATACTGAATGTCTTCGGAAGGAAGCTTGTCTCTGCCCATGTACAAGAACTCGGTACGGTACAAGCCTACAGCCTCGCCACCGTTCTCAAGAACACCTGTTACATCATTTGGTGTACCGATGTTGGCTGCAAGTTCAACATGAACATTGTCCACGGTTACCGTTGGCTCATCACGCAGTTTTCTCCACTCTGCACGTTGTGCATCATACTGTTCCTGTTTGGTACGGTATTCTGCAATAACCTCATCAGTAGGGTTAACCAGTACGTGACCATCCAGACCGTCAACAATGATCATATCGCCTTGTTTCGCTTGAGCCAAGATGTCCTTGGTTCCAACAACAGCTGGAATTTCAAGAGAGCGAGCCATAATCGCTGAGTGAGAAGTACGTCCACCAATGTTGGTTGCAAAACCTTTAACAAATTGGCGGTTCAATTGAGCCGTGTCGGAAGGCGTCAGATCCTCCGCCAGCACGATTACTTCTTCATTAATTTCAGCCGGACTCATGAAGTCGATACCAAGCAAGTGATTTAGCACACGTTTGGTAACGTCACGCATATCTGCTGCACGTTCCTGTAGGTATGCACTCTTCATGTTCTCAAACATGGAGATAAATTGCGATGCCGTTTCGTTCAAAGCATATTCTGCATTGATCATATCATCTGCAATTCTAGCTTTAACCGGATCAATCAGTTCCGGGTCATTCAGAATGAGCAAATGCGAAGCAAAAATCTCAGCTTTTTTCTCGCCAAGCTCTTGTAAGGTACGCTCTTTGATCGCCTCAAGCTCAGCCTGGGATTTACCCAGAGCCGAGTCGAGTTTTGCGATCTCTGCGTCAACGTCGTTAATTTGGCGTTTTTCTACAGAGTAGTCAGGATGCTCCAAGATAAACGCCTTGGCGATAGCAATACCCGCCGAAGCCGCGATCCCAGAGACATTAAGCATTAATTTCGCCCAACCCTTCGTTAACCATAACGTCAGTCAAAGCTTGAAGAGCTTCAGCTTCGCCTTCGCCTTCAACGATGATGCTGATGGTGTCGCCTTGTTCCAATCCGAGGGAAAGAACACCCAGGATGGATTTCAAAGTTACTTTTTTACCGTTAGCTTCTGCAAAGGATTCTGCACCTTTGAATTTGTTTGCTGTATTAACCAGGGCTGTCGCCGGACGTGCGTGGATACCATCTTCGTCTGTAATTCTGAATGTTTGTTGCATTACAATCATCTCACTTTCAGTAGTTTGGTTTAGGCATTGCATATATTTACACTTGCTTGCCATCGTCGTAACACTTCTTATTTTATCTCAATGATTGGCTGATCGCCAACTTTCAGCACTCCACTCTTCTTCAGGGTTACCGTGGAGCCTTCTGGCAGGTTGGTGAAGATAACTGGTGAAATGATCGATGGAGCGTTCGCTTTGACATACTCCAGATCGACTTCCATAATCGGCTGACCCGCCGATACCAGATCACCTTCCTGTACCAGTACGTTAAAGCCTTGACCCTTCAGCTTCACCGTATTGACACCTATATGAACAAGCACTTCCTTGCCTCCGTCGGACATGATGCCCACGGCATGTTTGCTTGGAAATACATTAAACACTTTACCATACACAGGAGAAGTTATTGTGCCATCATGTGGCAAAATTGCGAAACCATCACCTGTCATTTTTTCAGCAAACACTGGATCAGGTACATTCGTAATGTCCATCAACTCACCATTGACTGGCATGACGATGTCCTCAGCAACGATACGCTCGCCTTGTTCACCTTGTGCCTTCTCCTCTTCAGGAGTTGGTTTGGTTGCTACTGGCGTTGGTGCTGGTGTTCGTCCTGCAATAATATCCTGCATTTGAGATTTGATCGTGTCGGAACGCGTTCCGAAGATGGCTTGAACATTATTACCCACTTCAAGCACACCAGATGCACCCAATTGTTTCAAACGATCTTTTTTCACATTGGATTTCTCATTAACTTCAATCCGCAAACGAGTAATACAAGCGTCCAGATGTTTGATATTCTCTTTGCCACCAAAAGCTTCGAGAATGTTATGAGGCAGGTCATCCGTTGAACCAGATCCTCCACCAGATTCGGTTTCAGGCGTTGCTTCTTCACGTCCTGGTGTTTTGAGATTGAATTTGCGGATGATAAATCGGAAACCGAAGTAATAGATTACCGCAAGAATCAATCCGACAATAATAACGTCCCACCATGGTGTACGGTTCGGAATAATACCAAAGATCAGGAAGTCAATGAACCCACCGGAGAAGGTCATCCCGATCTTAACACCCAGAATTTGCATGGTCATGAAAGACAAACCTGCAAAGATACAGTGCACTGCAAACAGAATTGGTGCTACAAACAGGAACGAGAACTCAAGTGGTTCTGTGATACCTGTCAGGAACGAGGTCAGCGCAGCTGAACCCATGATACCTGCAACATACTTTTTGTGTTCTGGTCTTGCTTCATGGTACATCGCAAGAGCGGCCGCTGGCAAACCAAACATCATGAACGGGAATTTACCAACTTGGAACGTTCCCGCTGTGAGGTTCACACCATCACGCAATTGATTGAAGAAGATTTGCTGATCACCACGAATGACATCTCCAGCTTTGTTCACGTACTCACCGAACTCAAACCAGAATGGAGAGTAGAAAATGTGGTGAAGACCAAACGGAATTAGTGACCGTTCCACAACTCCGAAGATGAATGCTGACAATGTCGGGCTTGTATCTACCATGAAGTGAGATACAGCATTCAACCCATTTTGAATCGGTGGCCAGATCACCACGAGAAGTAACCCAAGCAAGAGGGATACAACCGAAGTGATAATCGGAACGAATCGTTTACCAGCAAAGAAACCCAGGTAAGACGGCAGTTCGATTTTGAAAAATCGATTGTAACACAGCGCGGCGGCGATACCTATGATAATACCTCCGAACACGCCTGTACTTAATGTTGGGATACCCAAAATGCTGGCATAGCCTGGCACTTCACCGATCATTGCCGGAGTAACCCCTACCGCGGTACCCAGTGTGACGTTCATAACCAGATAACCGATGATGGCCGCGAGACCTGCAACCCCTTCGCCACCAGCCAATCCGACGGCTACACCGACGGCGAACAGCAATGCCAGATTATCGAATACGATCTGACCCGCGTTCATCATAATTGTTGCGATCGAATTCACCCAAGGGGTGTCGAGCGCCGTTACATATTGCAAGAAATCTGGATTAACCAGCATGTTACCGATTCCGAGCAGCAATCCTGCCGCTGGCAGAATGGCTACAGGTAACATAAGAGCTTTACCAACTCTTTGCAATACACCAAAAAGCTTTTTAAACATCGCGTCGTATCTCCCTTTCGTCTAAGTTTGTATGTCGTGATGCAAGCAAGGAAACACAAAAAAGGCATGAATTAATAAAGTTAACTGTGCCAACCTTGGGGTATAGCATACCCTGTACAAGGAAAGAACAATCACACTTTAATTAACTCATGCCTGATCGAGTCAGTAACACGTCGCTTATGTTTATTCAGTTGCTTGATTACGGAAACCATTGTAGCACCAGTTCTAATCTATTGCAAGCCTTTACACCAAAAAAATCATTTTGGCATTCCATCACTGGAATGATTTCACTTATTCTCTTCTTCCTTCCGTTGATTTAGCCGTTGCAGATGAATGGTCAAATACCCTACTTCGGCAGGGTAAACTGGAAGCTTCAGTCTTTTCTCCATCACTTTGGTCAGTTTCCATGCAAGCGAGTACATTTCGGGATACTCCAACTTAAGCAGAGAATCCAACTTATGAAGTTCTTCCACTTTGTCTCCACGGCGAACACGCTCAAGAGCGAAACGAAGATGAGTCAGCAAACGCGAGTAATCAAGCGATTCCGTTTCAAACGAATAATCGAGTTGATCGGACACCAGGTTCACCAAATCAGTGATCAACTGTGAATGTTCACGTACCTGGGATATATTTTGATTGGTCATTGCACTATAGATATGAAGGGCAACAAAACCAATCTCGTCCATCCCCAAATCAACGCCCATTTTCTCTTTGATCAGACGAACAGCGTAATCCGCCATTCGATATTCTTCAGGATAAATCTCGCGGGTTTCATATAAAAATGGATTTTGTATGACAATGCCCTGCTCCTTGCGTTTTAACGCGAAAGAAATATGATCGGTTAATGCAATATGGATATGTTCATTCAGAGGAACATCCGTACGCTCTGCAATATACGTAATAACTTCGTTAATAATCTCGATCAGTGCTTCATCCACCTGTGGAAGAAGCTGTTTGTACTGCTCTTGCTCCTGCTGGTTTTTCAAAATGAACATTTTCTCCACAGCCATCAATGGAATGTGATCACTCGGCTTTCGGTTAAAGCCAATGCCTTTACCAATAACAACGACTTCCCCGTGTTCAGGATGCTGTGCAATGATTACATTATTATTTAGCGCTTTATCTACATGCAGGCTGCTCATTGTTTGCACCTCTTTTTTCACACCTTCTTAGGTGCGATTAAGTCACACCCTGTTACGAACGAAAAGACACCCGGAGCGGGCAAACCGCGCCGGACGTCTCGCTTAAAAAGTAACAAAAATTCGCCTTAAGGTCAATAGAGCAACCATGCAAGATTCGAAGTGCTTCTTACTCGTCAACTCCAGCTTTTTCCACAATCTTGTCGATTATAGAAGGAGTTGTAACAGCCTCGCTCTGTTGAATGGCAACTGGGGCAGGTGATTTGGACTTGGTAAGGCCCTTGATCAGCTGTTCTACATCAATGCCGGATACGCTCTTAAGCATCTCTGGAGCCGTCGCCATAAGTTCGGTAACATAGTTACTTACTCGTGTGGCACCTTCACCCTTACCTGTATCTACCACCGTCAGTTTATCAATAGATGCAATTGGCTCTGCAATTTTGCCAGCCAATTCAGGCAGCATTTTGACAATGATATCGAGTACAGCCGCTTCGCCAAACTTCTGGAACGCCTCGGCCAGTTTTTCCTTCGCTTCTGCTTCTGCAAGTCCCTTCAAACGAATAACTTCGGAGTCCGCTGTACCTTTTGCAAGTTCAGCATCCGCCATAGCCTGACCTTCAAGTCGCTTCTGTTCAGCTGTTGCTTTGGCGTGTGTTTCAATGGAGTACTGTACTGCATCTGCTTCACGCATTCTTTTAGCTTTGTCTGCTTCGGCAGCCTGCTCTACTGCATAACGATCTGCTTCTGCCTTTTTCTTCACTTCGGCGTCATATTGCTTCTCACGTACGATGATTTCCTTAGCCTGGAGGTCAATTTCCCGTTCCTTACGAACGAGTTCAACCTTCATTTCCTCTTCGACTACGGTTTGTCTGGCACGTGCTTCATGGATATGGTATGCCTGATCGGCTTCCGCTTTGGCTGTATCCTGATCCCGCTTAAACGTGGCTACTTTCAGTTCCTTCTCTTTGGCAGCCTCGGCGATATTGGTATCCCGCAGCAACTCTGCTTTTTGCCCCTGCTCTTCCGCATTGGCCTTCTGAATACGCGCATCACGCATCGCTTCCGCTTCAGCAATCTCGGCATCCCGCTTCACTGCTGCAATTCTCGGTTTACCGAGAGCATCCAGGTAGCCCTGTTTGTCACGAACATCCTTGATGGTAAAGGAGACAATTTGCAGACCCATTTTCTTCAGATCTCTAGCGGCTACGCCTTGAACCTCTTGTGCAAACCGATCCCGGTTCCGATATACTTCTTCCACTGTCATTGTACCGAGAATGGCCCGCAAATGCCCCTCCAGTACCTCCTGTGCTTCGCTTCTCAGCGCTTCTACAGGTTTACCGATGAATTGCTCAGCTGCCGTAGCAACGTCCTCTACAGCGCCACCAACCTTGATAATAGCGACACCGTCTGCAATTACTGGAACACCTTGCTCCGTGTACACTTCGGGTGTGGAGACATCTAGCTTGTGTGACAACAAGGAGATAAACTCGGATTGCTGGAATACGGGCAGGATAAATGCACCGCCACCACGAACAATCTTAATTTTCCGGCCAGAATCATCATCAGATATATTTTTGCTACCCAAGAATGATCCTGTAACGATCATCGCTTCATCCGGTCCAACCGTTTTGTATCTCGCCCAAAAAGCCAGACCTAAAATCAGTATGACAGCAACCACAACTATAGGAATCAACAATACATCCCAATTCAAATTCAAATTTTCCATTCCACATCTCTCCCCTTAATTAATCATGATGAGTGCTTAAGCTACTTAAGTGGTAAAAATACGTTATAAATCTTTAAGTACATTTTCATCCCATTCCGACACACGCAATACACCATCTACAACATCCACTACAACTACACGGGCTCCCACCGCAATGGGGAGGTGTTCAAAACTGGATGCCGTTTGAATCGTGCTACCGGATGCAAAGCGGATCATCACTTCGCCAAAACCTTTTTCCGGCACCGGAATGGTAATTTCCCCAATTTTCCCGGATAACTCTTTCATTGAAAATGCAATGGAGACATCGCTGTTACGCATCGGTTTGATATATGCGAAGAATACCAGCATGGCTGCAGCAATACCTATAAGCAGGGATAATATTAGACCCGACATCGCACTTAATGAACTATAACGTGTCAGCATTATGCCTGCCCCACCGAAGGTTGTAATGGAACCAGCTAGCACAACGGGTTTGAAAAAATCAAGACCTGGCATTTCGAAGGCTCCGTCCAGCAAGCCGTCAATCAAGTCACCCAGCACAAGGCTGACAACCGCAAATATTGCTCCTCCGATTAGACACCCCCAATAAATTGTCTCCATCCCCTGTTCCTCCTCTCCTCTGCCGCAAATTCATCCTAACTGAGCATTCCACATGTAAATAAATACGTAGCTAACATCAAAATGTTTCAAAATCTTTCCTCAATTGTATTCTGAAACCGATAATGGGTATTATCACGACATTCTGTTCCTCTTGCTCCATGTTCCTCCATCATTCACGTGTACAGCCCGAATACATGAAAAAAACCGCAAGCCCCTATGAAGGAGACTTGCGGTTATTGGACAACAGGATGTGTCCGTTCACTTGTAAGTGATTATAGAATTAAAGAGAAGCTTTGTAGATGGATACAACATCTTCCCGTTGCAGTTTCTTGAAGTTACCAAATGGACCAAACAGCATAGCTTTATCAGCCATAACATCGATCTGGCTATCATCGATATCATAATCAGCCAAACGGTTAGGGGCACCAATGGATGTCCAGAATTTACTGAGTGCATCGATACCTTCTTCAGCAATCTGTCTGTCCGACTTGCCTTCAGGATTCACTTCGAATACATTGATCGCCAGACGTTTGAATCGATCCACATTGACATCCAGATTATGTTTCATCCAGTGTGGGAACAAGATCGCCAGTCCGCCACCATGCGGGATATCATATACTGCGGATACCGCGTGTTCGATATTATGTGTTGCCCAGTCTCCTGCAAGACCCATATTCAGCACGCCATTCAGTGCCATTGTTCCGCAATACAGAATCGTTTCGCGCAGTTCATAGTTCTCCAGATCTTCAACCAGACGCGGTGCTGCTTCCATGACAGTACGCAGAATCGTCTCACAGAAGCCAAGTTGAACCGGTGTGTTGGCATCCAGATGGAAGTAATGCTCCAATACGTGGGACATCATATCCACCATACCATATACCGTTTGGTCCAGTGGAACAGTGTATGTATTCACCGGATCCAAGATGGAGAATGCAGGGAATGAATATGCGCTACCCCAACCTAATTTTTCTTGTGTATCCTGATTCGTAATAACTGAACCTGAGTTCATCTCCGAACCCGTTGCTGCCATCGTTAATACGGTACCAAGCGGAAGAGCGTCCTGTGCAACGGCTTTGCGCTGAGCAAAATCCCACATGTCGCCATCATATTTAGCACCTACAGCAATCGCTTTGGAGCAGTCCAGTACACTACCGCCACCTACAGCGAGGATCAAGTCGATGTTATTGGTTTTGCAAAGGTCTACCCCTTTGTGCACCGTAGAAAGACGTGGGTTAGGTTCAACGCCTGCCAGTTCAGTCACTTCTGCTCCGGCTTCCTTAAGCAATCCGATCACTTGATCGTACAGCCCACTGCGTTTGATACTGCCGCCACCATATACAAGTAGAACCCGTTTACCGTATTTCGGCACTTCTGTCTTTAATGCTTCCAGTTGTCCTTTACCGAATATCAGACGGGTTGGATTATAGAATTGGAAAGATCTCATATCTATTGTCGCCTCCAATGGAGTTTAGAATTTTTAGTGCAACTCCAATTATAGTACCCCGTTTATAGAAAAACAAATCGATAGCCACTCACTTTATAACAATCCGTTAATCTCCAAATGTGCTCTAAACATCTCGCTCGTTGAAGGCAAATCCTCAGCGTCCACCCATGTTTCATGCTCCCATAACCCAGCCTGTTTGAATGCTCGCGGACAATGAATAAAACACTCTTCCACATCCACAATGACAGCTGCACCTATGGTTTTACCACTCCACCCCATGCTCGCAATGAATTCTTCATCCTTGGTGATGGATGCTGTACCGTTGATACGCAGCACTTCATTCATTCCCGGAATCAGAAAGAGCATACCGATACCTGGGTCAGACAGGATGTTAAGCAAGGAGTCTATCCGTCGATTGCCTGGGCGTTCTGGATAAACGAGTCGATATGTATCATACACTTTTACGAACCCTGCTCCATCTCCCCGTGGAGACACATCACTTTTACCATTATGATCGGACGTGGAGAGGAAAAATAATGGTGACATGGATAAAAAATTCTGAACATGTGAATCCACAAATGAGATTGCCTTGTTACGCACATGTTCATGCGGTTCACCCACCATGCCTCGCAGTTCCTCAGGATCTGTAATCAACGGAATATCCAATACCTGCTTTTCCAAGTGATTAACCCCATTTCCTCAATTCATTGTGTGCTCTTGGACTTCTCTCCATTATAACTGGCTCGGGAGTTCATTCCAATGCGTACAAATGGTAAGAACGACCAAGAACACCCGCTCCTGATTGAGCGGGTGTGTTCTTGGGTTTGTTAATTATGTTGATTCCTATTCAGTTATTCAGTGTATCCCATGCTGCTTACAAAACGACGGAAAGCCTGGCGTCCTGCTTCATCATGTTTATAGACACCTGCATGTTCGAGAATCTCGGCAAATTTCAAGCCGACTTCCTGCTGTACGATGGAAATGGCTTGTTCCTTGTCCAAGTTAGGACCAAATCGTTCAATCAATTCTTCAGCCCAGCCCAGATGTTTGTTCAACACATGATCAGAAGCTTTGGCTGCCTCAGCAAGCTTGGCATCTCCAGCGAGAATATCCGCGATACTGTCCAGCTCTTCCTTCAAGCGACCTGGCAGAATGGCAAGTCCCATCACTTCGATTAGACCAATGTTCTCCTTCTTCAGATGGTGCATCTCACGGTGCGGGTGGAAAATACCTTCAGGATGCACATCATTTGTACGGTTGTTCCGCAAAACGAGATCCATCTCATAACCACCGTCTGCACTACGACGAACAATTGGTGTTACTGTATTGTGCGGTACCTGCTCACCGTCTAGTTCACTGAATGCTTCGATATCCACAGCTGAATCACTGTAAACCTTCCACGCCTCATACACTGCATTACCCGCTTCAAGTAACTCTGCAGGATCGTGTGAAGCCAGACGCATGACGGACATTGGCCATTTCACAAGACTCAATGTAAGTCCAGGTGCATCCGCATGGCGGAATACCGCCTCTGGCTGTGCATTTTGAATCGCAAACGTATGACGTCCGCCCTGGAAATGGTCATGTGTAAGAATAGAACCGCCAACGATCGGCAGATCTGCATTAGACCCGATAAAGTAATGCGGATACTCCCCAACAAAGGCAAGCAGCCTGCGCAGCGTATCTTTGGTCAGTTTCATCGGCACATGATCATGATGGAAAATAATGCAATGCTCGTTGTAGTACACATATGGCGAGTACTGGAACAACCAAGGCTCGTTATTAAGTTTCATCGGAATGACTCTCAAATTCTGGCGGGCTGGGTGATTCACCCGACCCGCATAGCCTACATTTTCACGACACAACTGGCATTTTGGATATACCGGTGGCGGAAGCAATTTCGCCATGGCAATTTCCTTGGGACTTTTCTCCGGTTTCGACAGGTTGATGGTAATTTCCATCTCTCCATAGGCCGTGTCCTGTGTCCAGTAGACGTTCTTCGAGATCCGATCCATCCGAATGTAGTTGGAGTTAATCGACAAGTCATAGAATTGGGATGTGGCCGCCTCAATGCCTTCCGTTTGCTCCGTGTGGCGGAAGGCGCGTACCACTTCGGATGGGCGTGCCATGAGATGACCCATGATTTTGGCATCCAGCAAATCACGGAACGTATCACTATTTTCAGGAATGAGTCCAATGGTAAATCCATAATCAATCAACGTATCCAGCATAGCCTGTGGGCCATCGGGCACAGTCGTGTCCAACTCACCGGCATAAGGCTCTGAGAATCCGAATTGTTCCAGCAAGAGGTTGCGGCTGTAATCCCAATCCGCTTCCTCGATTAATTGTTTCTGCAAGGCAAATGCAACCAGACGTTCAATGGCATGCAGTGCTTCCTGCTGCTCCGGTGTCCGCTCTGTGGCACCTGCTGCAATATGAGTCTGTGACATAAGGTGTTCGCCTCCTAGTTTTTTCCGTAGCCGTCAGGACGTGATTGGTGCCAGCTCCAAGCGCTTTGAATGACATCTTCCAGATTGGTCCATTTCGGATTCCATCCCAGGACAGATCTTGCTTTTGCAGATGAAGCTACCAGCACAGCCGGGTCACCTGCACGACGTGGCTCCTGTACAACCGGGATATCGAGACCAGTCACTTTTTTAGCTGTTTCGATCACTTGTTTCACCGAGAATCCTGTACCATTACCCAGGTTGAATACATTGCTGTTCTCACCTTTGCGAAGATAATCTACTGCACGCAGATGCGCATCAGCTAAGTCACTCACGTGGATATAGTCACGGATACATGTTCCATCTTCTGTTGCATAGTCGTCGCCAAACACAGCGATATGCGAGCGTTGTTTCAACGCCGTTTGTAGTACGAGTGGGATCAGGTGACTCTCCGGCTGGTGATCTTCACCAATTTTGCCGCTCTCATGCGCACCGGCTGCATTGAAGTAACGCAGGGACACGTACTTGATATCTTGAACTTTATCGAACCATGACATCATGCGTTCCATCATCAGCTTGGTTTCGCCGTATACGTTGGTTGGCTCCGTACGATCACTCTCTTCGATTGGCACTTTCTCAGGCTCACCGTAGGTCGCTGCCGTGGAAGAGAAGACGATGCGGCGTACGTTCGCTGCATTCATCGCTTCCAATAGACAGAGTGTACCAAACACGTTGTTGTCATAATATTTAACCGGGTCTTTCATACTCTCTCCTACGAGTGAGTTGGCTGCAAAGTGAATGACTGCATCGATCGAATTCTCAGCGAACAACTTCGCCAGAATTTCTTTGTCACGCAGATCTCCTTCATACAACTTACCGCCGAGCAACGCTTCACGATGCCCTGTCTGCAAGTTATCCAGTACAACAACCTCTTCTCCACGTTCCAACAATGCTGCTACCGTATGAGAACCAATATACCCTGCTCCACCTGTCACCAAAATTGCCATTTTACTTCGCCTCCTTCAATTCTTTAACACCGTCGCCTACACCGCATACATAGAAATCACCTTTGAGAGTGGTACGCGCTTCATATGCAGCGCCCACTTCGCTTACAAAACGCTCGACATCATTTTCATGCACCAGCGATACGGTACAACCTCCAAATCCTGCGCCAGTCATACGGGCACCAAGTGTTCCAGGAATCCGCTGAGCTTCTTCAACCATAACATCCAGCTCATCACAGCTTACTTCATACAAGTCACGAAGCGATTCATGAGAAGCGTTCATCAGCTTGCCGAAGGTTTCCAGATCATTACGCTGCAATGCTTCGACTGATGCGAGCACACGTGCGTTCTCTTCTACAACATGTTGTGCACGCTGTCTTACTTTCTCATCCTTGATCTGATCCTGTAGTGTTACGAACTGGTCTGGCGTCAATTGAGCCAGGTAATTCAGTGCAGGCAGCTGTTCCTTCAAGATGGCAAGTGCCTGCTCGCATTGGGAGCGACGTTCATTGTACGCGGAATCCACCAGACCACGGCGTTTGTTTGTGTTCCCGATGACCAATTTGTAAGAGCCTGTACGGAAAGGAACCTTTTCATATTCCAGTGTGTCACACATCAGCAGGATTGCATGATCCTGCGCACCGTTTGCGACCGCGAACTGATCCATGATTCCACAGTTGACGCCTACGAACTCATTTTCCGCTTTCTGGGACAGAAGCGCTAGTTGAACCGTATCAATATCCGTTACGCCCTCCAGAGACTGAATCGCGAATCCCGTGAGTACCTCCAGAGATGCAGATGATGAAAGTCCTGCCCCGTTCGGAATCTCCCCGTGGTACAGGAAGTCGTAGCCTTTTGTTACATTCACACCTTTGCCTTGCAATTCAACCATGACACCAACAGGATAATCGGTCCATTCTCCGGTTTTCTCTTTGCCAATAGTGGAAGTATCCAGTACACCTTCATAAGACATGTTCGTGGAAGCCAGTTGCAACTTGTTGTCCTGACGCTCACGGATAATCAATGTTGTTCCAAATTCCAGTGCTGCCGGAAGCACGTATCCACCGTTATAATCAATGTGCTCACCGATCAGATTCACACGCCCAGGGGCATGAAATACACGGATGTCCGCTCCACTCTCTCCGTACTTCTCAATAAACTTTTGTTTCAATTCAGTTACGTTCACTGCTGGTGCACCTCGCCTCGTTGTTGTGGTTTTCTTAATGTTATTATATAAGAAAGCGATGCCTCTTGTAATGCAACCATGTGTGTTTCATATGGATAAATGTGACCTTAAGGCGTATAATGATCGGAGCATCCCGGAAAGAAGGAAACAACTATGGCAGACCAATCCAACGCCAAGAAAGAATCCCTTGCATCTTCTAACGAAAAAATACAGGAATCACCTTCCGCTAAAAGCGGAGCACTCAGTTATTCGGTTTCCTCCAATCCGATCTATTATGAACAAGGGGCACTGCATGTCCTGTTTGCCGGCGCAAGCCAGACCCTTCCGGGTCACGCCCTCGGACCTAAATTGTTTGATTATTATCTGCTGCACTATGTAGAAAAAGGGGCGGGTACGTTCCGTACCGAACTGCACACCTACGAGTTATCCGCAGGTGATTGTTTCCTCATTCATCCCGGGCAACTGGTAAGCTACCAGTCTCATGCCCGCAACCCATGGCAATATCGCTGGATTGCCTTTACAGGCAGCCAGGCTGCACAGCATGCCGAGGAGGCAGGATTCCGCCCGGAGAAGTCCGTTTTTCATGCCGGACCCTCTTGTGGAATATCCGATTGGTTGTCCGTGATGCAGGATGCTTTTGCCGAGCGCAAAGAAAGCTCCCATTTCACATCATTGGGTACGTTATATATGATTCTAGCTGAAGCACAGAATCACCTTTCGCAGGGACAAACCTTAATTCCAGGCGAATCCTCCATCCGACGTACGGTGAAACAGATGATTCAATATATGTCCACCCAATATGCCTATCCTGTCTCCATTGAACAAATGTCTGCGAGTCTTGGCTACAACCGTGCGTATCTATCCCGTATTTTCAAACAGGAAACCGGACTTTCGCCAGTTACTTATCTGCTAAAACTGCGAATCGATAAGTCGCGTCAACTCCTCAGAGAACGCCCTGATCTGTCTATCGAACAGGTATCTGCATCGGTCGGACTGCCAGACGCGCTGTATTTCTCCAAACAGTTCAAACGATTTCACGGGGAAGCGCCCAGCCTGTATCGAGAGAAAATACTGTCCCGCCCACTACATCAGGGGTTACAGAAGAATGCTCAACAAAACAAACGGTGAGCAACATAACGGTCAAAGAATCATATACGACAAAAAGGTGCATTCCGCCAATATGGCTAAGATGCACCTTTTGCACGTTATTTATTTGTCATCCGGCTCCGGAGACAGAATGGATTCCACCCGTTCCAATTCCTCTGTAGAGAAATCCAGCTGGCTGAGTGCAGCCACATTCTCTTCAATCTGGGAAGGACGACTTGCGCCAATCAGCGCAGAAGTTACTCTGCCATTCCGCAGAACCCAGGAGAGTGCAAATTGGGCCAAGCTCTGACCCCGAGCTGCTGCAATCTGGTTCAAAGCGCGAACTTTGCGGAGCGTCTCAGGAGAGATGTTGTTCTCATTTAGAAATACCGATGGTCCTTTGGCGCGTGAATCTTCCGGGATGCCATTCAAGTATTTGTTCGTGAGCACACCTTGTGCCAACGGACAAAAGGCAATACTGCCTGTTCCATACTCATCCAGGACATCTTGCAGATCATCTTCAATCCAGCGATCCAGCAGCGAGTATTTCGGTTGATGGATTAACAGGGGCGTACCCAGACCTTTCAGAATCTCGGCGGCCTGTCTCGTCTGCTCTGCAGGGTAGTTGGAGATCCCTACATAAAGAGCTTTGCCCGAGCGAACAATATGATCCAGTGCCATCATTGTTTCTTCCAATGGCGTTTCAGGATCGTATCGATGAGAATAGAAAATATCCACATAATCCAGGCCCATACGCTTCAAGCTCTGATTCAGACTCGATACCAGATTTTTGCGTGAACCCCACTCGCCATAAGGACCAGGCCACATATAATATCCTGCTTTGGTGGAGATTACCAGTTCATCCCGATAAGGTTTCAGATCCTGGGCCAGTATCTGTCCAAAGAGTTGCTCTGCCGAACCTGCTGGTGGGCCATAATTGTTGGCAAGGTCAAAATGTGTAATCCCCAGATCAAATGATCGGGTAATCATATTACGGCCATTCTCAGCGTTATTGATACCGCCAAAATTATGCCACAGCCCCAGTGAAATCGCTGGCAGTTTCAAACCTGAACGCCCAACGCGGTTATATTTCATCGTTTCATAGCGAGTATCGCTTGCTACGTAGACCATTATGAATCCCTTCTTTCCCCAGGTTCCGCCTCTTGTGCCCGGTCTATGCCGGAGAATGCGGTTATTCAGTCCATACGTTTAACCAAGAAGCTGGTCCACATCATTCATTACCTCACCAATTGGCTGTGTAATCAGTAAATCCGCTCTACGGTCATAGGCAGTAGGTGTGGCGTTAAGAAGAACCGTATGTTTTCCCTGAAAATACGTAATTAACTGAGCTGCTGGATATACCGTCAGTGACGTGCCGCCCACGAGCAACAGGTCTGCGGAAGATAACGCATCAATCGAGCGATACAAAGTCGTCTGGTCCAGCTCCTCCTCGTATAGCACCACATCCGGCTTGATCACACCACCGCATGTGGTACAGCGAGGTACGGTATCTTGGGATTGTATAATATCGTTCAGCGCATAAAACTGCTTGCAATCCATGCAGGCATTCCGATGAATCGAGCCATGTAGCTCCAAGACATTGCTACTGCCTGCCTTCTGATGCAGTCCATCGATATTTTGCGTAATCACTGCCTGAAGTTTTCCCTCCTTCTCCAGACGGGATAACAGTCGATGGCACCCATTCGGTTCCGCATCTGGATGGAGCATTTTACCTCGATAAAAATCATAAAAAATATCGGCATGTTGATCAAAAAAATGCCGGCTTAACAACTCTTCCGGTGGATAAGGCGAATGCTGCTCCGTCTGATACAGACCCGCAGCCGAACGGAAGTCGGGAATCCCGCTTTCCGTTGAAGTCCCAGCCCCTCCGAAAAAAACAATACGGGAGCTTTCCTGAATCCAGGCAGCCAGTTGTTCTGTTGCGTTCATCCTCTCTCCTCCTTTTGGCCAGAGTGACTTATAAAATAACGCTTATCTCATTATAATGACGGATAATGGCATCGGCATCAACCAGATGCGATCCTTGATCTAACTGCGGACAGTAACCGAGCGTATAGCCTGCTCCTGCGTTCCGCCCCATCTGCATATCCCCATTGCTGTCTCCAATTACAACGGTCTCCGCAGGATCGATATGCAATTCGCGGCAAGACAAGCGGGCTGCTTCTCCATCCGGTTTGCCCTTGGTCACCCGATCACAGCCTACAATAGATGTAAAAAAGGAACGGATTCCCATCCAATCCAGATGTGTCTCTGCTGCTGCTGTACTGTCTGAAGTGACGACAGCCATAGGTATGTCTGCTACTCTGCAACTCTGCAAGAAATCCAGCAATCCTGGCATCGGTTCAGCCGATTTACGCTCTCGTACCGATCTCATGGCTACACTTGAGAATTGCCTTATCGTTGTGATCGCTTCATTCCATGGCATTCCTGCTGCATATAGCTGCCCGGCAAGCAATCCCGTGCACTCATCAACAGTTGCAATAGCGAGCGGGCCTTGCGGATCATAACCGACAATATGACCTTCTGTATTATGGACGGTGCCCAGAACGCGCTCCCGTTCAACCGTAAATGAGGCTCCAAGATCATTCATACGTGACTGTAACTGATCCAGTAATGTCTCTGCCCACGGCCCCCATAGCTGTAAGAATTCCAACAGTGTTCCATCTTTGTCAAACAGGATACCTTTACACGGGATCTGCGCTCCATTCACTTGAAGCATGGCCATCCGTATTACCTCCATCAAGTTATGCTATATATGCATACAGCCTTTAATGTAGAATCATCAAAATTTACTTAATGGTACTTAACCAGGTCAGCACTGTCTTGACGGTCTGATTCAGCTGTTCTTCCCCACTCACTTCCGGCTCGCCATCCCCTTTTTGATGACCATAATCACCAAACTGGGCGTGGTTTCCACCTTCAATGGTGTAATACACCGTGTCCTCTGGAAGATACATGCGTCCACTTTGATACTTCGTGGCATTCACGACCTCATCTTTAGTACCCAGAATAGATAAAGCAGGGATTCCAAGTGACTTTACACTTCCTTTTTCATCCGGGTAAGATGCCAAGAAGAAGATGCCCTGAAGTGCATCAGGATGTGCGGCTACATAACGTGCAGCCATCGACCCACCGAGAGAGTGTCCACCCATAACGAATTGTTCGTCAGGATATGCGGCCAGAATCTCATCTGCCAAGTTCGGCTTGAGCACTGCCAGATTGACTGGCATTTTGGCAATAATGGTATGATGACCGGCAGCAGCCAGCTCATGCGCAAGCGGTGCATAACTTTCCGGTTTTACGAGTCCGCCAGGGTAGAAAAGAACACTCTTACCCGTCGGTTTGTCTGGCACAAAATCAATCCAGTTCTCTTGTTCGCTCACGGTCACCCGATTAGCTGTTTCCATGGCAGTTTGAGCTGTTTCCATGGCAGTTTGAGCTGTTTCCTGTGGACCGTAGGGTGTGAATAATTTCCACGCAACAAATCCACATCCAATGACAATGAGCGCCAGAAGTACGAGCAGGAATTTCCCGATGCCCCTCTTCTTGCGCCCTGTATTATACCGATTTCTCAACATTAATCACCTTTCTTCACTTCCGCAGGTGCCGCGGCTCATAGAATTGGGAGCCTTAGTCCATCAGGCTCCCCTTCTACGAATTAAAAAAATATTATTCAGCCTTGGCCTTGCGGTAAGCATCCATATATTGTTCCGCTTTGCGACGGACATGACTCAGGTCACCCGTCTTCACAGCGTCCGATGTCAAGTCGGAGCCGATTCCTACAGCCACTGCTCCACCCTTGATCCAATCTCCCAGATTAGACAAGGATACCCCACCAGTTGGCATAAAATTAGCCTGCGGCATAGGGCCCTTCATCGTTTTGATAATCGAAGGATCATACAGATTACCCGGGAACAACTTCACAATGTCCACGCCGAGTTCCAATGCGCGTTGAACATCAGCAATCGTCATCACACCCGGCAGAATCGGAATTCGATACAGGTTGCAGATCTGCACCGTATCCGGATTTAGGGAAGGTCCGACTACAAACTCGGCACCCGACATGATGGCCGCTCTCGCCGTTTGCGGTTCTAGCACCGTTCCCGCACCAATAATCGCGAATTTCTCTGGATCTTGTGTGTTCCAATGGTATACACGGCTTAATTTTTCAATGGCTTTGAGAGCGCTGGGTACGGTCATCGTAATCTCGATAACTTTAATGCCACCCGCAATCGCTTGCTCGGCCATGGCAATGACTTGATCAGCAGAATCTGCACGCAGAACCGCCACAACCCCATTGTCCGTGATCTTTTGCAACAGCTGAAGCTTCTTCATTTCATTCTCTCCCTTGTCAATGTGGTGGTTGTGTATACAAGCCTTACATTTAAGAACGAAGATGAGCCATATATGATTTCAGCAGCGACTAGCGCTCAACATGGGCAACGTTGTTCAGCTTGGCCTCGACCTGCCCCCACGTCGGGAGCGCCTCCCAATCGCCAACAGCCTGTATAACCATGGAACCGGTCAGATTGCCGAGACGGGTTGCTTCCTGTGGGGAGTATCCTTTTAACAAACCCGATAAAAATCCCGCGCAGAAACCATCTCCTGCTCCTACCGTATCCAGAACATAATCCGCCTTAAAGTACGGAACTTCCGTTAGGGTACCATTCGCCAATACGTAGGTCAAATCAGGACCACCCTTCACGATGCACACAGCATCCATGGAAGATAAACGCTCAAGAACTTTTTGATCATTTTCTTCGTTATATAGAAGCTTCATCTCGTCCAGACCCGGTAAAAAGTAGTCCGCCAGTTCAGCTAAACGAAGTAACACTGGACGGGCTTCATCCGCAGACCATAGTTTGAGACGCAGATTTGGATCAAAGCTTACTTTCACCCCTGCCTGCTTGGCAATATGTATAGCAGCCTCTACCGTAGCAAGTCCAGACGGGCTAATCGCTGCCGTTATACCGGTAACATGCAATATCTTTGCTCCGGCAATATAGTCGGGATCCAGATCATCAGGTGTGATTGCACTTGCAGCAGATAGCTTCCTATAATAATGCACCGAGGCTTTCCCGAAAGCGTTCTCACGAATCATCAAACCAGTGGGCTCGTGATCACTCAGCCTTACCCGGGATACATCTACGCCTTCACCGCGAATGGCTTTCAGAATCATGCTGCCAATCGGATCATTGCCCAAACGCCCAAACCAGCCACTGGTATGACCGAGCCGGGATACGCCAATGGCCAGATTGCTCTCGGCACCGCCGAAAGACTTGTCCAATGTGGCTGCATATTCCAGCCCTCTTGTATCCTTGGCAGTCAGCAAACCCATACTCTCTCCAAACGTAATTATTTCCGGGCTTGGATAGGGACTCATTGACATGATTTCTTCCCTCCTTATATTTGCATTCCCTCATCTTCTGTTACTATTGTCATCCTCTATGCAACCGTTGTCAATCCCGTAGCGTTCATTTTGTTGTCACAGCTTTGAGAAAAGATAGCGCTTACTAATGTGAATTAAATCACAATAGATAATGTACATCCGTATTACCCTTATTACAGATGCAAATGACCTTGCAACCTGGGTCTATAAGGGGGCTACACCATGAAAAATCAGACAATGATCCGGGATGATCAGGAATCTTTCTTTTACAATCTGCGCTTTATGCTTATCGTCTGTGTCCTTGCAGGTAATGCACTTGAACCACTCATCACACGCTTTGCAGGAGCGGAAGCTCTGTTCCTGTGGATATATACGTTTCACATGCCACTCTTTGTATGGGTAACCGGGTATTTTGCGACACACTCACTTCAAGGTGCCTCCGGACGAAACGTCCTGAAACAGATTGCCTTACAATATGTACTGTTTCAGTCCTTATACGCATTGATGGACTTTACCGTATTCCATACACCCCATATGCGGCTATCCTTCTTTGCGCCTTACTTGCTGTTATGGTTTCTCGCGAGTCATTTCTGTTGGCGACTGTTGCTTCGTCTTACAATTTCATGGAAGCCAATATATCGGCTGATTGGATCGATCGCGCTCGGTGTCATTGCCGGGTATTTGCCCATCGATGGATTCTGGCTCAGCTTCAGCCGTACGTTTGTGTTCCTGCCGTTCTTTGTCATCGGTTATGACTATGGAGCATCCATTCGTTCTCGTTTATTATCTGGTTGGGGTCGAAAAACCGCAGCCATCCTCTCCGCTGCCATGTTGGTATGGATCGGGTATGGCGGTTTGAATATTTCATCGGGATGGTTACTCGGCAGCATGACGTATGCCGAACTGGGCCACCACGAATGGTATGCCGGCATCTTCCGAATCGGTGTCTACTTACTGGAGATCGCATCGGCAGCACTTTTCTTGGCCTGGGTACCTTCCTTGACTTCCAGACTGACGGATCTTGGACGACGCACACTCTATGTATTCCTGCTGCACGGGTTTCTCGTTCGTCTCGCGATCTGGTCTGGAGTCTACAGTTATATGGGAAGCTCTGCGTATATTCCAGTCATACTTGTCATCGCCGTACTTTTCGCAGTCACACTTGCTCTGCCGGCTGTACGTCACACGTTCAAACCCTTGATTGAACCGGATATATCCCGCTTTTCTTTCAATCGGCATGAGGTATTTAAACGGTCGGCCTAACGCTCTGACGGATCTCTCCCCCATCGATTCTGTCCTGCTGTATTGTTTCAGGCTGGAAATGATGTGGTAAATTAGGGATACGCGCTACAAAAAACAACTTATTGTTGTAAGGAGTGATTTGTAATGGCACGTCAACCGACGTCAGAACGCAAGATGAGCCGTGAGGAAGCCGGCAGATTAGGTGGGAAAGCCACTTCCAAGAACCATGATCGAAGCTTCTACCAGATGATTGGAAAAAAAGGTGGCGAAGCGACTTCAGATGCCCATGACACTGACTTTTACAAGCACATTGGCCGCAAGGGCGGCGAAGCAACCTCCGAAACCCATACTAAGGAATTCTATCGTGAGATTGGACGCAAAGGCGGAAGCAACGGATGAATTCCGCTTGCCACATCGAAACATGATCATAGCTTTCCCGCAAATCAAGAAGCCTAATTCCATGAAAATGGTTTGAGGCTTCTTTCTATTGATTGTAGAAATATGACGACGGTTGTGATAGACTCAATAGAAAAACCGGGTGTTCACGGGTTTAAAGCAGCAAAGAATTTCACAAACTACGGGGAGCTCGACACCGGCATGCCGGTCCTTTTTTTTAGAGTACGGATGAATTTAAACGACAGATGCACTGCCATTTATTTTTCCATTCATGTTGCTCAATATTATATATTTGGGGGGAAATACACCATGTCAGCCAAGAAGATGCGTTCCGATATGATCAAAAAAGGTTTTGACCGTGCACCGCACCGGAGTTTGCTCCGTGCAGCGGGCGTTAAAGAAGAGGATTTCGGCAAGCCATTTATTGCCGTATGTAACTCTTACATCGATATCGTGCCCGGCCACGTTCACCTTCAGGAATTCGGTAAAATTGTAAAGGATGCTATTCGTGAAGCCGGTGGCGTTCCATTCGAATTCAACACCATCGGTGTAGATGACGGAATTGCCATGGGACACATTGGTATGCGTTACTCGCTGCCAAGCCGTGACATTATTGCGGATTCCGTGGAAACGGTTGTATCTGCTCACTGGTTCGACGGCATGGTATGTATCCCGAACTGCGATAAAATTACACCCGGCATGATGATGGGTGCACTCCGCTGTAATATCCCTACCGTGTTTGTCAGCGGTGGACCGATGAAAGCTGGTCGTGACAGCAATGGTAAGGCTCTATCCTTGACTTCTGTATTTGAAGGCGTAGGTGCTTATCAAGCAGGTAAAATCGATGATAAGAGCTTGCTAGAGCTTGAACAGTTCGGTTGCCCAACTTGCGGATCATGCTCCGGTATGTTCACAGCGAACTCCATGAACTGTCTGGCTGAAGCGATGGGACTGGCTATGCCAGGCAACGGAACCATCCTGGCTGTAGCTCCTGAGCGTCGCGAGTTTGTTAAACAATCTGCTAAACAACTGATGGAACTTATCAAAATGGATCTGAAACCGCGTGATATCGTTACTGTAGAGGCGATCGATAACGCGTTTGCACTGGATATGGCGATGGGTGGCTCTACCAATACAGTACTGCATACGCTGGCACTGGCTCATGAAGCAGGCATTGAGTATCCAATCGAACGTATCAATGAAGTAGCTAACCGCGTTCCGCATCTTGCTAAACTTGCACCTGCTTCCGATCTTCACATCGAAGACGTACACAATGCAGGCGGCGTAAGCGCAGTGCTTAACGAATTGCTCAAGAAACCAGGCGCGATTCATGGCGACTGTATTACGGTTACTGGTAAAACGATCCGTGAGAACGTTGAAGGAAAAGAAATCCAGGATACAAATGTCATTCACCATCTGGATAACCCGCATTCCGAAAAAGGCGGCCTGGCTGTTTTGTTTGGTAACCTTGCACCACAAGGAGCTATCATCAAAGTTGGTGCGGTTGATGCTTCGGTTGGTGGATACCACAAAGGTCCTGCTATCTGCTTTGACTCCCAGGAGCAAGCGCTCGAAGGCATTGCTAACGGCAAAGTAAAAGAAGGACATGTTGTTGTTATCCGTTATGAAGGACCAAAAGGCGGACCAGGTATGCCTGAGATGTTAGCTCCTACTTCCCAGATCGTAGGTATGGGATTGGGTGCCAAAGTTGGTCTGATCACCGATGGACGCTTCTCTGGCGCATCCCGCGGAATCAGTATCGGACATATCTCTCCGGAAGCAGCTGAAGGTGGTCCAATCGCCTTTGTTGAAGAAGGAGACATCATCGAGCTGGATCTGAACAACCGTATCATCGAATTGCACATCAGTGACGAAGAGTTTGAACGTCGTCGCGCAGGTTGGAAAGGCTTTGAACCGAAAGTAAAAACCGGTTACCTGGCTCGTTATTCCAAACTGGTTACCAATGCAAGCAACGGTGGCGTACTGAGTATCTAATTCACTAATAAATAAAGGGTTGCTCTTCTGCCAAATCTGGCGAAGGGCAACCCTTTTCTTTTGCTGGTTGGTGTAGTTAGTCCGTTTAGTTCCGCTCTGGCAATATCTCTTGTTCAATTAACAACGATTCATCTCTGGATTCTTCTAGCGTTGCAGCCACCTGTGTCGTATGTTGACCGTAACGTTCCAACAATACATCCAGCGGCATGGCAATCATCTTGGGTACCAATTGTTCTGTACGCTGTTTCAACCGTTTGGTTCCTGCCGGATGGATCACACTTAAGAGCAGTTTCAGGTATACTTTGGATGCGGCGCTGAACGGTCCAGGGGGCAATTCTTGTATGGTAAATCCAAATTTTTCCGGACCTCTGTTAATCATACTCACACCGTATATGGCTTTGGCAGAGCGTAACTCAGGTTCGAGCGCCACCATATGTGCCAAATCCGGCAATTGCTGTTCCATCGTCCGAATCATGCGAATAGCCAGATGCATACTGGAACGCGAAGTCACCCCAAGTTCGAACAACTTCTGATTGTCAAAATGCAGTTCAATGACAGGATCTCCGTTTTGAATGACATGGCCATCACCCATCTCCATTCGTGCTCCGTGATATACACGAGATCGAAAGTGTAACATGGGATCTTCTGGCGAAGCCGTCCGCAGATGATATACCCAGTGGAACAACTTCTCCCAGCCCAGCCATAAGGCAACAACGATTCGCTTCCATAGCTTTAACGTTGTCTGTGGTTGATTCTTACTCTGAGATTCGCTCACTGTAACACCTCCCATCAACGTATCAACCCGTACGCTATGCAGGCCTAGCCGTTCAGCTTCCTGCAATACGACTTCCAGCGCCTGAAGCATCTGCTCCGGCGCGTGTGCATCAGCACCGAGGGTCGTTCCTCGATCATGCAGCAGCATAACCTCTCCACCTCTTAGCTCCTTCAGCATCCGTTCGGTCAATCTCTGGGCACCTACTCGGCTTCTCCAGTCTTCAAACATGGAAGACCACAATACAATCTTTCGTTCTTTCTTGCTAAAAAAATCAAACAGATTCATAATCCCCCACGGTGGGCGATAGTAACAAGTCTTCACGCCGGTTACCTCATGAATAATCTGACCTGTTCGCTGAATCTGATCTCGAACGGTACGTGGCCGCATGAGCCAGTTCGTCTTGTGAATATAATTATGAATGCCGATAAGATGACCTTCGTCATGTATCCGCCGAATGAGTTCAGGATGACTCGCGGCATGTTCTCCCACGACGAAAAAAGTGGCTTTTGCTTGATGATGACGAAGCAGATCAAGCAGTCTCGGCGTATAGAGCGGATCGGGCCCATCGTCAAATGTTAATGCAAATTGTGTATCACTTCTTCCCCGTCTGAATACACGAAATCCGAAAAGCCTGCTGATCAAACTCGGAATGAAGGCGTAAAAAGATGAAAGATACAATAACCACAGTAGAATACTCTGAAGTATCGTTGTCATGTTGCAAGCTCCCCACTTCTCCTGCTGAATTACGGTGCGCTATGGCACTATCTAAAATAAACCGCCTTTAATTTTATCATAGTTCAGAGTTTTCTTGAATCCTGTTTTCCCAAAAAGATAGCTATCGTGTACAATAAATACAATCTAATTATTACCATCAAAGGAGTCATGTCCATGCTACCGCTTTACAAAAAATACGGGCGCACTGTCTTCGATATCGCGTTGCTCGTATTAACCGTGTATGTGATCATGTACGGTTTCAGTCAATTATATCATGTGGCTGCACCCGTTTTTCTCTCATTCATCGTGTATTGGATGATTGAACCGCTGGCCAAATTTTTACATCGCAAAGGATTGCCCAAGACGCTTGGAGCCGCCATCTCCGTCTTGTTGTTTCTTGCATTAATTGTTGCTGCCTTTTTTGGTGTAGGCTTGATTATCATTTCACAAATTTCTAATCTTCAGGATAATTTCCCTGCTTACATTGAGATGATACAACGTGAATTCACCAATCTGGTGTTATTCATTCAGGACAAGTCAGATGCTCTCCCTGATGGGATTATGGAAAAAGCGAATGATTATTTTGCAACCCTGACCGGTTTCCTGTCCAAATGGGTAACGAGCGGAGCGCAATTCGTTGTAGGCTTTCTCAGTTCATTCTCTTCGTTTATTACGAACTTCGGAATTGCGATCATTCTGGCCTTCTTTCTCAGTATCGAGATTGAGTCCTGGCGCAAGTTCGCCCGTGCGAAGACGCCCAAAACGTTAAAGTCAGCTATTGAATTCATGCGTAATCACGTGTTCAAAACGATCCGCTCGTATTTGAAGGCACAATTGATCATGATGCTCATTACGTTCGTATTGATTTATGCAGGTTTGTTGATTTTGGGAACCTCTAACGCCTTTACCATTGCAGCCGTCTGTGCGGTATTTGATCTGGTGCCATTGCTTGGTGTTCCTGTTATATTCATTCCATGGATTGTCTACTTGTTCATTATAGGTAATAGCAGTCTGGCCATCGGCCTCATTGTAATCCTGGCAGTGACGATGCTGACACGACAATTGCTGGAACCGAAAATTTCGGGTAATTCGATTGGGGTATCTTCGGCGTACTTAATGCTTTCGTTTATGCTAATCTCCCTTTCAATCTTCGGGCTGGCTGGTGTAGTGTTATCTCCAGTACTTCTGATCCTTCTGAAGGAACTGTTACAACAAGGGTACCTGCAAAAGTGGATTCACCTGCCAAAAGACGAATTTGAATCCTCTCCATTGGTCATGGACCCACCCGTTAACACGGCCTCAGCGAATTCTGCCGAGTCCGCGATGCATACGCCTGTTCCTGCGAACGATCACGAGGACCCAGCCAAATAGTCCATGATCTTTCTAAAGAGAGCTGTCGCTTGGTGATGACTGTCTGGAGAGACATTTTGAACAAGAACAGCTACGGCGTACTTGGGTTGTTCTCTCGGTCCATAACCAATGAACCATTGGTTATTTCGCTTCTCCCCATGTTTCTGCACCTGAGCTGTACCTGATTTCCCTGCAACATGCCACCGCGCATGCTGCAGGGATTTTCCTGTTCCCTCACGGACTACCTTATTCATCCAGGATAACAATTTATGCGCAGTTGCGGGAGCAATCTGTCCTGCGGCTGAAGGAGAATCATGCAAGGGCATCTCCAGCATGATGCCACCATCCGCATATCGGATTCTCTCAACGAGACGTGGGGCACTAACCTTTCCATCATGTAACAATGTCACGACCAGATTGGCGGCTTGCAGCGGTGTGACCAAGACATCTCGCTGACCGATGGCGGTCTGTATTTTCGCACCTTCATCGTCAGAAGAAACAATCTCTGTTCTCACACGCCCGTGATCTTCGTGATCAAAGTGTCGCACGACGGGCATTCCAGCCATCTGGTTACCCTCCCAACCAACAGGTCGCCCCAGACCTAGACGATCTGCTGTGTTCTCCAGTTGCTCCATACTAAGCCTGCGCGCCGTTTCCGCAAATACGATGTTGCAGGATTCTGCAAATCCTTGTTCCAGATTCAGGCTTCCATGCCCATGCTCTTTCCAGCAAGATAGCCCGTATCTTCCATACGCACCACCACAATGGAATTCCTCACCGTTAGAAACCGCATGATACTCCAAAGCGGCAGCCGCAGTAACAATTTTGAATATAGAACCCGGTACGGCTCCCTGTACAGCTCGGTTCCCCCAGAGCGATTGCTTGGGGTCCACATGTTGTGGCTGATAGAAAGGGCGGGAGATCATGGCACGAACATCTGCGTTAGCGGCATCTAACACAACAACGGCCCCTTCTTGTAATCCAGACTCTTCTGTCAACTGCTCTAACCCACGCTGTAACCCGGCATCCACAGTCGTTTCTACACGTAAAGGATAATGGCTGTTGGTCGGTGCAATGACGTGCGGCTGGATATCAGGGATAATCTCTCCACCACCCGAAACCATACGTGATACAAGCGTAGGGCCAATTCCCCTTAACAGGGGTTCGAGTGTTCTCTCTAATCCCGCTGCCCCTGATTTCATGGCAAATGGCTGTTTTACTTCATCCTGATGCCCCGTTAGAACTTTGGAGGACTCAGGCAGTTCGGCAAGATATCCCATCCACTGCATTCCTGTATGCCCCGGAAGATACCTTGTCATCATCGGAAAGATGCCCGCTCCTTGCAGATGCAAACTGCGTAAGCGCTCCACCTGAGTAGCGGTCAAATGAACAGGCTGAGTTGCACCTGCTGTCCAGAAATGAGGTACATTTTCCCGATTCGTTTCCTTCTTCAATTGATCCAGATCGGTATGTAATATAGCTTCCAACTGTGTCATCTCTGACTCTTCTAATGCCCCTTGCTTGCGTAGTTCACCTGATGGCACTGCCTGTGGAAAAAGAACCAAGCCCCATTGCAGCTGACCAGTCAATGCCTCACCCTTGTAATCCGTGAATTGTCCACGCCCTGGGTCAAGCATCACCCCACGTTCACGCTGCAATACAGACATTTCACGTACAGTTCGGTTAAATCCAGGCATGGTCCGATTCACTTGAATGATCTGAACCCATCCCAATCGTAATATTAACAATCCAAAGATAAGAGTTAGAAAAATACAAATGAAATAGATTCGCCGTTTCGCAAGAAGATGCATCCCAATCTCACCTTTTATCGTTTTGACTTATTATTGCTGATACGTCTTGGAATTATCCGGTAAACAACAAGAAAACCTGTCCCATGTAGGGGACAGGCTCCTCAGCAATATGAATCCGCAATTCCACGGACATGCTTTTTTTATTACACCGTAAAGCGTGACAACGTGTCTTTCAGTTCAGTGGACACATTCTCCAGCTTGCCAGACAGATTGACCAGCTGGTTACTTATATTTTGCTGTTCACTGCTCAAGGAAGCTACTTCTTGGGACGTTGCAGAAGATTCCTCAGCTACAGCGCTGACATTGCTCATGGCTTCAGATAATGTACCCTGAGATTTGTTCAATTCTCCAATAGAACCTGTCACCATGCCCAAACGTTCGACAAAGGCACCCATCTGTTCCTGTACGGAAGCAAAAATGACGTTGGTGTCTTTAACTGCATCCATCTGTTCTTTGAATAACGGATAGGCTGCAGACAATGCATCCACGGTCTCATTCATTTCAGCCATGATTTTGTCTGTGATCTCTCCAACCATCTCAATGGATTGTCTGGATTGAGCCGCGAGCTGACGAACCTCATCAGCCACCACCATGAATCCGCGTCCCGCTGCACCAGCACGTGCTGCTTCAATGGTCGCGTTCAGGGAAAGGATATTCGTCTGTTTCGTTATGTTTTGCAGCACTTCAAGCACTTTCAGAACAGAAGACGTACTCTCTTTCAGCGAATCAACCTTATTCACCAGTGCACCAATCATTTCTTCAGTCTTCTGGGTTTTGGTCATCAACTGATTCAGATGTTGTGTTCCTGTCTGACTGGACTTCTCTACATGACGAGCAGAATCACCCATCTGTTCATTCGCAGCGATTACACTCTGCATCTGACGAGAAATATTGTCCGTTAATTCATTACCACGTTCCGCTTCGGTTGCCAAACTGCCTGCACCGCCTGCGATCTCTTCTGTAGCGACAGCGATCTCCGATGCGGATACAGCTGTTTTCTTGGATGCACTGCTCAGCTCAGAGGCCGTATCCAGTACTTCCTGCGCAGAACGATTGGTTTGTTCAACCAGCTTCGTGATCTGCTCCATCATCAGATTGAAGGCGGTCGAGAGCTGACCAATTTCATCTTTGGAGCTATATGGTGTACGAACTTTAAGATTACCTTTCGCACCTTCCTGCATCAGGTCTTTCAATTTGCCGAGTGGACGAGCGATCATACGTACCATCCAGATCCCGATCAATACTGCAATCCCCGCATCAACCAGCGCCATCCACAAGGTCAGGGTCAGAATGCCTTTTGCATCCTGAACCAAAACAGAGGTAGGTATCATACCGACCAGTTTCCATTTGGACGTATCCATCGTACTGTATACAGCCAGCATTTCCGTAGATTTTCCATCTACCGCATATTCCGTGTTCGTGCTGCCTGCTGGTTCAGTCAACTCTTTGACAAATGCAAGCTCTGTATCTTGTCCTGTACGATCCGAGATGGAGGATGCAACCACTTTATTATCCGGAGCAATCAGTTGGAGAATAGCTCCTGGCCCCAGATCCAGCGATTTCAATTGCTCCTCCAAAACTTCCAGTTTCAGTTCAATTACCAGAACATACGACTGAGTAGTCCCTTGCAGATTTTTCATGGAACGTGCAATTTTGAACGTTGGCGTTGAGCCATCTTCCTTGATCTCTGTTGGAAGCCAGCGATAACCGCCAGCCTCAATCAACTCACTGTACCATGGTTCCTGGCGAATGCTGCCCATGGATGAACTGTTGCTGCCCGTACCCATAATGGACTTTGTATCGTCGGTAGGCACCAAATAAATCGCTTCCATAGATTTATTTGTAAATGCAACATTAGACAGTTGCTTGTTGATTGAACTTGAGTTTACAAATGTATCATACGCAGTCAGATTCTTATCTGACATTTTTTGTAGCAAGGACTGCATCTCCGGATCAAAGAAAATCTGTGTGGATGTATCCACAAATCTCTCCAAAATGATGTCCATTTTCTGTTTGGTCTGATCAATGGTCTCCTGATTGGCACGTGAAGCATTTTTCTCTATCGTACCCTTGGCTTTTGAATAGGATAATAGACCCAAACTCACTACAAAAATCATGATCCCCGCAAAAAAGATCAAGAACAGTTTAACCCCTACGGATTTAACCGGATTTGCCTTCTTAATCTGTTGAAGAGAAGACCCCCCAAAGTTTTTCCAATCCCTGTTTTTGAATTGTTTTTTCACCCAATCGGTCTTGATCCAGCCCAGCTTCAGTTTACTTCGGTCAAACTTAAGTAATTTTTTCCCATTCCCTGTAATTTTACTTTTACTTACTTTTTCTTTCTTCACTTTCTGAACCTGCTCAGGATTAACCTGCTCGTCTTTTGTCACTTGCTCTCCACTGTCTTTCTGCTTCTTTTGAACCAATCCCATTCACCTGCCAGTTATTTACTTGTTAGATTTTTGTGTCTCTCCCCTATAATTATGTAGTATTCGACAGCTTTCTTCGTTCCCCTTTCATTTCCCAGAAATATTTTACAACTTTATTCCTATTTTTCTATAAAAAAAAGACCCCCATATGCCGATAAACGGAGGTCCTACATGTTGATTTTATAACACTATTTTGTTAAATGATAATACTATATTGGCACATTGTAGGTATTTGAGCCTACTTCTTTTTTCTCATCATGTCAAAATACGAAACCGGTTGATCCACTTTCATTTTGACCAGTTGCAACGGGTGACGAGCAGCATCTAGAACATTGCCTTCTTCGTCCTGTATTTCACCGACCACTTGTTTGAAAAAGTGACCTCCCGGACCGAAAAATTCAATTTCCTGTCCTGGTTTGAAGTGATTACGCTGTTGAATGGTTGCCATTCCCGTTTCGGCATCATACCCCATGACTAATCCAGCGAAATCAAAAGGCACGGCCTTTTCTTCCGGTTCATAGATATGATCTTCATGGTCCGGTGTGTCATAGAAAAATCCGGTATTCAGCGGGCGATTCGCCGCTTTGTTCATTTCTTCAACCCATTCAGGTTTCAGAACATAGTTTTCCGGGTCTGCCATATAAGCATCAATGGCTTGACGGTATACGTTAACCACGGTGGCCACGTAGTGAATCGATTTCATACGTCCTTCGATCTTGAAACTGTCCACGCCCACATCAATCAACTCGGGAATATGGCCAATCATGCACAGATCTTTTGATCCCATGGAGAATGAATTATCCTGTTCCTGGAACAGGGGAAGCTGGTTCTCACCTAGTTTGAAAGGCGCAGGTGCCTTCAACTGCATGTCCTCTTCGCTAACCCATACCGTATCTTCTCTCGCATCCTCGAACAGGTCATACTTCCAGCGGCAAGACTGGCAACAGCCCCCCCGGTTGGAGTCCCGATCCGTAAAGTGATTGGAGAGTACACAACGTCCGGAATACGATGAGCACATCGCCCCGTGAATGAAAGCTTCAATTTCGATATCCACATTCGCTTTGATCTCTTCAATCTCTTCGAAGCTGGTCTCACGTCCGAGAACAACACGTGGAAGTCCTTCATCTTTCCAGAACTTCACGGCTTGCCAGTTGAGTGTGGATTGTTGAGTACTCAGATGTACCTCCAGACCTGGCACAGCACGAAGGGCAACTTCAATAATAGCCGGATCAGCTACGATGATCGCAGAGATTCCCGCATTATAGAGGTTTTGCAGGTAGGTTTCGATCCCCTCAACATCCTCATTATGTGCGTAGATGTTCGTCGCTACGAACACTTTGGCTCCATACTTTTTGGCAAACTCCACACCTTCACGCATCTCTTCAAAGCTGAAGTTATCCGCGTTGGAACGCAGTCCATAGGCCTGTCCGCCGATATATACGGCATCTGCACCGTAATGAATTGCAAATTTCAGTTTTTCCAGATTACCCGCCGGAGCTAGCAGCTCCGGTTTGTCCAGACGGTTACGTTTACCCGAGAACTTCCGCTGTACCGCCACTGTTTCCATTCTGTTCACCTCGTCTATTAATACACTTGTTCTTTATAGAAAAATCCAAACGACAATTCACGTTCAGGATCCTGTAATTCCCGTACCTCAGCGAGCCACTCTTCAGAGAACGCATATGCATCGGCATCAGCTACATAACTGTCAATCGCTTTCCGGTATGCACGTACAACCGCTTCATTGTAGGTAAGTGATTTTAACATGCCTTCAATTTTGAAGCTGTGCACCCCCGCCTCCATCAACAGATGAAGATCTTCAAGGATACATATATCCTCAGAGCTCATAATATGTGTGCCGTTGATATCCTCATAGATCGGGAACTTCTCATCCCGGCGTTCAGCCTCGATCAGGAACAATCCACGTTCTTTGCCCAGATGTCCCTCAACCGGTCGCCCTTGATGAGCCATATAACTTTGCACCAGACTACGCTTGGAGTGATATATATTTGTCATGCCATGTACCTGAACCTGAGCTTCCACCTTGAGAAAAGGAACCATCTCCGTCAACTCGTCCATATTCAACTCACGGGCAAGCACAACGCGACTCGCTCCTTTGGTTCCCCAATAGTTGGCTGTCGCATAGTTGGTTGAAGTCATCTCCGCATTCCAGTGCAACTTCACATGTGGAGCGTATTCCTTCATGGTAGCCAGCACGGATGGATCATTAAATTCCACACCGTCAATACCGATTCTGCCAAGCGCTTGAACATATTCAGGCAATTCTTTCAGCAGCTCGTTGGACATCAGATTCGTCATGGATACATACACGCGCGCCTGATGTTTGGCCGCAATGGCAACCACCTCTGCTGTCTCCTCCACACTGAAGCTGCCTGGAAGACGCATGCCGAATCGATCGTCTCCAATGACCAGAGCATCTGCTCCAGCCTGGAGCAGCACTTCTGCTTCTTTCACATTCGCTGCTGTAACGAGCAGTTCATGTTTCTTACTCATATAATCCCCTCCGCTTATTGCGCAGCCTTACTTTTGGCTATATTTTGCTGATGTTCCTTATACGTTCTGGCAAATAGATGCCCAGACGAGCCATCCTTTTTCGTCACGTAGAATAGATACTCCGAAGCTTCCGGATTTAGCGCCGCTTCAATGGATGGAAGACTTGGACTGGCAATTGGACCTGGTGGCAGACCTTTATTCAGATACGTGTTATATGGACTTTGCACCTTCAGATCCTTGTAAAACAAGCGCTCCTTTGGCTTGTCGAGCAGATATTGCACGGTAGCATCAATCTCCAGCTTCATATCCTGATTGATCCGATTGTAGATTACACCTGCAACCAGAGCACGTTCCTCATCCACCACAACTTCTTTCTCTACAAGTGACGCTATTGTTAGCAACTCATGCAGAGAAAGGTTCTTTTCCTGCAGCTTGGCTTCCAAATCCGGAATAGAATTGATCTTGGTTTGAAACTCTTCCAGCATCCGTTGCATCACATCATGCGTGGAACTTCCTTTTTTCAGTTCATACGTCTCGGGGAACAGATATCCTTCCAATACGTAGCGAAGTTCTTCATCCACTGGAATATCATTGACGATATCTACATCGAAGGCAGAAGGATCATTGGCCAGCTTGATGAATTCATCCCGATCGACAACATGCTCATAAGAAAGCTTACCCGCCATTTGCAGCACGGTATAACCCTCCGGAATCGTGAACTTTACCATTTCCTCCGGTACAACTTCACCACTACTCAGCTTGCTAACAATCTCATCATATGTCACGCCAGGATTCATAGAATATGTACCCGCCATGAAATTGGACCCTAGTTTTTTCCACTTTAAATACCCTTTGAAGGCTAAACCGCTTCGAATGAGTCCTTCTTCTTGAAGCTGATCTGCGATTTTTGAAGTCCCCGATCCGCTCTTAATCTCGAATACGATCGGTTCTGTAGAAGCTTCCACGGGACGCATCATATTCCATACGTAACCACCTGCGCCTCCCGCAAGAACTACAATGATAAGCAGTATGACTACTATTGCTTTCCCTTTCAAAAAAGAAACAACTCCTTTACACAACCAAAAAGAGCGGACTTCTCCGCCCTCCCGGTTTCTTCAATTTGAAGCTGATTAATCTTCGTCAATGGGGAGTGTACATTCATCATACAGTTCCGAGATGTTCTCCCACTCATCATCATCGTCGATCGTAACTAACTCTGGCATGATCTGGTCTTCACTTCCAGGTGATACCCGCAGAAGTTCAACCTCGTCATAAGGTCGCAACGAACTGCGGAGCACCGCGTACTGCTGACCGTTCACTTCGAACTCAGCCAACAAGTCATACGGTTGTGATTTACCGTTCTCTTCCTCGAGCTCAACATGAGCACCGAATGCCAGACGCAGCGAATCTGTCCATTTCAGGTCTTTGCGGCTATATTCCGTCATTTAGTTCGCTTCCTCTTCATCATCTTCAGCAAGAAATGTATTAAACGTCTCCTCGACGATATCCCACTCGGCATCATCTTGGATGACGAAAAGTTTGATATCGTCGCCCTCTTCTTCATAACGGAATGCATATACATCCGTTTCGCCATCTTCAGGTTCAACCGGAGCAACCATCATGTACTTGGCCTCCGAACCATCTACTTCAAACTTCATGATGACTTCGAATTCCTCTTCATTACCCTCGTCATCCGCAATGTAAATGATTTCCGCTTCTTCTTCCATACCCAGTTGATCTTCAGCCATTGTTGATCCCCCTCACCTTCTACTATTGGCATCCAAATAATTTTGCAAAATCAAGCTTGCGGCCATTTTGTCCACAACTTGCTTGCGTTTTTTCCGACTGACATCCGCTTCAATCAGCGTACGTTCTGCTGCCATGGTTGTCAGCCGTTCATCCCAAAGGTGAACAGGTAAATTCAGTTCATCCCGCAGGCGTTCGGCAAAAGCAATGCATATCTCACCGCGCGGTCCTACGGTGCCGTTCATGTTTTTGGGAAGTCCCACTACGATCTCACTAATCTCATGCTCACGCACAAGTTCGGCAATCCGAGCGAACTCGCCTTCATCACGGCGGCGTTCAAGTACTTCCAATCCCTGGGCAGTCCAACCGAAGGCGTCACTCGCGGCAACTCCGATTCTTCGGTCCCCATAGTCCAAACCTAATATTTTCATCCATGCTCTCCCATCCTGGGGCCTGCTCAGGTCGATTCAACATCGCCTTATCAAGCTTCAGGCTGTCTTCTGTCGGTTCATTTCCCGCTGCCTGCAAGGCTGCAACACAGCGGAAGCGGCGTACATTACCGGTGATTGGCCAGATAGGAACGTACAAGCTCTTCAATCAGCTCATCGCGCTCCTTTTTACGGACCAGACTACGTGCGTTGTTGTGACGAGGAATGTATGCCGGGTCTCCGGAAATCAGATACCCAACAATCTGGTTGATCGGATTATACTCCTTATCGACCAATGCATCATATACCGTGAGAAGAATCTCTTTGGATGATGCTTCCTGTTCGTCACCTTTCACATTAAATTTAACCGTCTTATCCATGGAGTCCATTGATGACACCTCGCTCCTGCATGAACATGGGGACCATGTCCTGCCGAATTGATTTCTGTTTATATAATAACATATTCTGACTGCCACAAGTAAACAAAGGATAAGGCAATTGTGTTTTTTGCTTGTCCTTTACCGGCTGCAGCATAATGCATCATTCGATTCCACATGCTCTCGGGTACAAAAATAAACGAACAAAACCTTTTCGATTTCATTTTTGACGATTGAAAGCCGCTTAATGGATTTATGCATTATGCCCGCTAACGAGTGAAACCGCCAGTTTCAGCGCTTCATCCAGCTTGGTGGCATCCTTGCCTCCGGCTTGCGCCATATCCGGACGTCCACCGCCACCGCCGCCGCATACTGCTGCGACTTCTTTGACGATTTTACCTGCATGCAATCCTTGTTTTACTTGTTCAGCAGGTACAGCTACAACAAAATTGACTTTGCCGTCGGCTGGAGCACCCAATACGAGTACCGCATTAGGCAATTTTACTTTCAGCTCATCTGCCACTGTACGCAGTGCATCCATGTTCGGAGCATCTACGCGTGCTGCCAGCAATTGTGTATTTCCTGCTTGTACCACTTGATCGGTCAATTGACCCGCTTCCATGGCACTTAACTTGCTTTGCAGGGATTCAGTCTCTCTGGCTGCTTCTTTCAGTTGCAGGTTCAGACCTTCAATCCGTTTAGGTACATCAGCCACATTTGCTTTGAGCAGTGTTGCAGATTGCTTGAGCAGTTCCAACTGGCTTTCCACATACAGATATGCACCACGGCCAGTTACAGCTTCGATCCGACGAACGCCGGAGCCAATTCCGCTCTCGCTTACCAGTTTGAAGATTCCAATCTCTGAAGTATTATTTACGTGACAGCCGCCACAAAGTTCCAAACTGTAGTCTCCGACTTGAACAACACGTACAATATCTCCATATTTTTCGCCAAACAGGGCCATCGCACCCATTTCTTTCGCTTCATCAATAGCTTTCAGCTCGATGTTTACGTTCAGACGATTCCAGATCTGTTCGTTCACCTGACGCTCAATCTCTGTCAACTCTTCCGGCGTGATGCTGCCAAAGTGAGAGAAATCAAACCGCAGACGCTGTGGCTCTACGAGCGACCCTGCCTGGTTTACGTGTGTGCCGAGCACATCTTTGAGTGCCTTGTGCAGCAAGTGCGTTGCCGTATGGTTTTTGATAATGTCGCCACGTTTCGCTGAATCTACTTCAGCGTTGATGACATCACCTACATGCAGTTCACCGGACTCCACAGTCACCAGATGTACATGTTGTCCAAGTGGAGCTTTGAACAGGCCTTGGACTTTCGCTGTTACACCAGCACCGCGCAGCAAGCCCTGATCACTCACTTGACCGCCACTTTCCGCATAGAACGGAGTCTTGTCCAGAACAACCTGACACGTCTGTCCTTCGCCTACGGTTTCAACAAGGGCCTCGCCAGCTACGATGGCTACCACTTTTGCTTCCGTCAAAAGGTCAGTATAACCAACAAACTCGCTTTTAACCTCCAGGTCAGCAAGTGGTCCACCTTGAACTTTCATGCTTTCATTCTCTTGACGTCCAGCACGTCCAAGCTCACGTTGTTTCTGCATGGAAGCATCAAAACCTTCACGGTCCACAGTCAGACCATGCTCTGCGGCATAATCTTCTGTCAGGTCAAACGGGAAACCGTACGTATCATACAGTTTGAAAGCTTCAGGTCCGCTAATAACCGTGCGTCCTTCGGATTTGGCAGTACCGCTAATATCAGCCAGAATCGCCAGACCATCTGTGAGTGTTTCGTGGAAACGCTCTTCCTCGGTTTTGATTACTTTTGCGATGAATTCCTGTTTGTCCACTACTTCAGGGTAGTACATGCCCATAACTTCACCTACGGTTGTAGTCAGTTCATACAGGAATGGACGGTCAAGTCCAAGCACTTTTCCATAACGAACTGCACGGCGAAGCAAGCGACGGATGACATATCCACGTCCTTCATTACTTGGCAGGACGCCATCACCTACTGCAAAAGCAACGGTACGGATATGATCGGCAATGACTTTCAGTGCAACATCAATCTCTACGCTGTCGTTATATTTCACACCCGCAAGAGCGGCTGTTCTTTGAATCATCGGTTGGAACAGGTCTGTGTCGAAGTTGGAATCCACATTTTGCAGAATGGAAGCAAAACGTTCCAAACCTGCACCTGTATCAATGTTTTTGTTAGGAAGCGGTGTGTAGCTACCGTCCTTGTTATGGTTGAACTGGGAGAATACCAGGTTCCATACTTCCAGATAACGTTCGTTTTCCCCACCTGGATACATTTCAGGATCACTCATGTCGTTTCCGTAAGCTTCGCCGCGGTCATAGAAGATCTCTGTACAAGGACCACATGGACCTTCGCCGATATCCCAGAAGTTTTCATCCAATTTAATGATACGCTCAGCAGGCAGTCCTACTTTTTCGTTCCACAGTTTGAAAGCTTCTTCATCTTCCGGATATACCGTTACGGAAAGACGTTCTGGATCGAATCCGATCCACTCTTTGCTGGTCAAAAATTCCCAAGCCCATGTTACGGTCTCTTCCTTGAAGTAATCTCCAATAGAGAAGTTGCCAAGCATTTCGAAGAACGTATGGTGACGACGCGTTTTACCAACATTCTCGATATCATTGGTACGGATACATTTTTGGGAGTTCGCTAGACGCGGGTTCTCTGGCTTCTCACGTCCGTCAAAATATGGTTTGAGCGGTGCCATACCTGCATTGATCCACAGAAGGGATGGATCGTTGTGAGGCACGAGCGATGCGCTCGGCTCGATTTTGTGACCTTTACTTGCAAAAAACTCTATCCATTTGGACCGGATTTCACTGGCTTTCATACTGGATGCCCCCATTAATTATAATAGTCCGATGCGTATTCGCTCCGGTTGGTCAACATTGTTTTTGTAAAAATAAACACAAAAAACGCCCCTGAATAATCAGGGACGATGTTATCGCGGTACCACCCTGGTTATTGCTGTTCATCCCTTGCTGCACGGACAAACAAACAATCTCCTCGTTCATGCGAAATAACGGTCGCTCCCGGCAGGGTTGTCCTGCACTCCGAAATTAGCTTTCTGCCGCTTCATCTTTCAAGACTCTTCCAGCCATCAGTTCAGGCTCACCCTGATCCGAAGAAGTCTATTCTCTGAGGAAAGGAACCCTCGGCGTACTTTATTTCATCATCGATTTTTCATGTTCTAAATATACACCCTCATTATATCGGTAGCACAAGCGGGTGTCAACGCGGGCTAGTTGATATTATAACGTTACTCATTAGTCGGTCCTTCGTTTAATGTAATAGGCGAAAAAGTGCTGCACAATCACCTTCAGTACGGCAAAAACGGGGACTGCCAGAATTAAACCTACAATGCCTGCCAGTTCGCCTCCGACGAGCAGTGCAAATATAATGGATAGCGGGTGCAAATGCAACGTACGTCCCACCACCTGAGGAGAAATAACGTTACTCTCCAACACCTGGCACAGTGTGTTCACAATGACAACAAGCAGCACCATTTTAAACGATACGGTTGATGCCATGACCACAGCAGGCGCAGCTCCGAGAAACGGTCCCAAGTAGGGCACAATGTTAAACACAGCTACAATGCTTGCAAGCAGCAGGGCATACGGCATATCAATGATGATATAACCAATGTAGGCAAAGATGCCAACAATAACACAGACAATAAACTGGCCTCGAATGTAGTTCCCCAGTGCGGTATCAATTTCTTTCATCACCGAGACAATCGCTTTACGACGTGAACGCGGAAGATACGCCACAATGGTGCGCTCAAATACCTCAAAGTCTTTTAACATGTAAAAGATCAAAAATGGCACGATAAACACATTGAATAACACATTAATGGTTGCCCCGATATTGTCCATTAGTACGGTAATGCCCTGAGTTAGTCGATCCTCCATCTGAAAGAACCAACTGTTCATGCCTGTTCGCACACTTGGCGGCATTAATTTGTGATCCATATTGTTCATCAGGCTCTGGGCACGCATGGATAGCTCCGGCATATGCTCGTTGAGTTCCTCCAGCTGTTCAATCAATACCGGGATCACATTCATCAGAATGACACCGATACAGGTAAGGAAAAAGGCATATATGAGCAGTACCGCAATCGTGCGCGGCACCTTTCTTCCTCCCAGCATGCTGACAATCGGATTAAGTACATAGGATATGATAAGGGCTACGATAAAGGGTGCCAGTACTGTTTTCAGGAATGCGTATATGTGAAGCAGTAAAGGCCGCAGCAGCCAGATAAAATATAAAATAATTAATCCGAGCAGCAGCCAGATCGCGTAACGGAACAGCTTGTTTTTGGTTAATTGCTCCACTTGCATCTCTCCTTTTGGACTGGCTCTGAGAGTCAGTATATGTAGGAAAGGTAATATTTATTAACACAGTGCAGAAGTGGAAGGAGCAATCCACACATTATTTCTTAAATACAAAAAAACGCCTCCTTCATTAGAGAAGGAAGCGCATTTTGCAGTATGGAGCAGCATATAATTATACATGCTCCAGCCGAACCACTATGTAACCGCATCTATATACATCTGCCAACAATAAATGACAGCTTCCCATGACAGACTTTGTCATGAAACCGCATATAGAGGAAGTTATCCTGCTTATTAAGAAGAAGCGTGAAGATGAGGGAAGTCTTGTGGCAGCTCGTCCCCGAAAAAGAGATCATCCAGGGAACTCAGCGTACCGTCTTCTTCCACCTGATATACAGACATTTTCTCACCGTTCACCGTTAATTCGATAAAGCATCCCCAGCAATAAAACTGGTGGGAACCAATTTTCCCAATATCTTTGGAACTACAGTTTGGACATTTCATAATTCATTCACCTATCCATTAACAGAATGAATGGCATTTTCCAAGCGTTGTTCACTCAGCGACGGCACCATAATGGCACTTTCCCCGATGGACATATCGCTTGTACATGGCAGCCATTTGCGGCCCTCAATCAGATCGGACACAAAACCGTCCGTAATTTCAATCCCTATTATTGTATTTCCCAACTCTTGGTCAAAATAAACATCGGAGACACGCCCAAGCAGCAAACCTTCTTCGGTGAGCACGGACATCTCCTTTAATTTAGACCGACCGAGGAGGTACGTGTATTTTATGTCGTCGGCTCCCGTCTTGCGGACAGCCTGTTGATTACGGATCATGACGGCATCTTCGCCGTAGGCAACGATATCTTGCCACTGCACGATTTTGACATGATTGGTAAACAGACCTTTGTTCTCAAGCTCAATGCCTTCGATCTCCCAATCATCATTCACAATGAAATCCTGGATTTTACCGACCTGCTTCCCGTCCTCAACATCAAAAACGGCAAGTCCGATCATTTCCTGAAGCTTCATCGCTGGGTCCCCCTCATCTTCTTATCATTAAATAGGCGCGGCGCTATTGCTAGGTATGCCCAAAGTTGATGAGTGGCAATCAGACGCCGATCATCAAAACCGCTTCTATCCAACCGATGAAATGGAACTTCTTCCCTCCTTCTGTTCCATGTGTAAAGTTCCCCTTAGGGTCTATTACGCAGTCGTCCAAGAATGGTTCCAATTTTTTCGGCGGTTATCATGATTTCTTCCGTAGTATTACCCAATCCCCAGCTAAATCGAATCGCAGAGTGTAAAAATGTTTCAGGCAAGTTCATCGCTTTGAGCACATGAGAGACTTCAAGTGACCCGGAAGTGCAAGCCGAACCGCTTGCTACAGCAATCCCTTCCATATCCAGATTCATTAACATCGTCTCTGTAGACACTTCCGGAAAGCTGATATTCAGGATGTTTGGCAGCGTATGGTCCGGGTGTCCATTCACGTGAAAGTGCTCCGTCCCCACATGAATTTCAAGCTGTTCCAACAAAAGTTTACGCAATTCCAAATCATGCTGACGATGCGCATCCGTTTGTGCGGATGCAATCTTGAGAGCCTCTGCAAATCCGGTAATACCTGCGATATTCTCCGTACCAGCGCGCCGCTGACGTTCTTGCAATCCACCGTGAGCTCTTGCTTCCAGCACAATTCCTCGCCGTACATAAAGTGCACCCACGCCCTGAGGTCCGTTGATTTTATGCGCAGAGAAGCTGATCATATCCACAGGAAGTTCCTTACAGGAAATATTCTGGCTGCCCAGAGCCTGAACTGCATCGGTATGAAAAAGGATATTATGCTGACGGGCAAGCTCACCGACCTCGCGTATCGGCTGAATGGTGCCTACTTCATTGTTGGCATACATCATGGTAATCAGCACCGTATCCGGCCGAATGGCCTCTCGCAACTCATCCAGATCTATTCGCCCATGACGATCCACAGACAGATAAGTTACTTCATAACCTTGCCGCTCCAATTCCTGACACGTATGCAAAACAGCATGGTGCTCAATTGCCGTCGTAATGACGTGCTTCCCTTTGTCCTGCCTTGCTGAAACTGCTCCGAAAATGGCCAAATTGTCGCTCTCCGTGCCACCTCCGGTAAATACCAATTCGTCCGGGAAACAGCCCAAAGACGCCGCAATGACATCCCTTGCTCCGCTGACAGTCCGTTTGGCTTCACGCCCAAAGGCATGGATACTTGATGCATTGCCATATTGTCCTGTCATGACGTTCATCATCGCTTCTGCGACTTGTGGATGCATAGGTGTTGATGCGGCGTGATCCAAATAAATTCGTTTCATTTATCTTCACCCCGTTATATGTTAAAATATCTTATTTTTCTGTTATGGCATGGATAAAGCCCCCAAATGGGGGCTCAAGTATGTTACCATGTCATGCTCATCGCAGTCATTATTAAATGTAGAACATGTAGCTATCTTTTTTGTCTTGATCCTGGAATGTAATTAGGTCTTTCAGTGTTGTGGAATCCAGCACTTCGGCAATGCCGTCACGAATACGCAACCACAGATCACGTTTCGCCGGGTCATCTTCCTCCGTGAAGTCTACGGGTGAGATTGGTCCTTCCAGTACACGGATAACATCGCCTGCAGTTACGGTTGCAGGATCACCCGCAAGGATATAACCGCCGTAAGCTCCTCTGATGCTTTTCACAAGTCCTGCATTACGTAGTGGAGCGATCAGTTGCTCCAGGTAATGTTCCGAAAGCTGGTTGCGCTCAGCAATGCTTTTAAGTGATGTAGGGCCTTCGCCTGTTCTGGCAGCAAGCTCCATCATGATTGTGAGGCCGTAACGGCCTTTTGTCGATATTTTCAAAGGAGTCACCTCTTTCAATTTTCAGAAACGATTGGAAACTTTATATTTTATCCTGTGGTCCATAAACCGTCTGTTTCACGATCTGTCCACAGTAGAGAATCATAGAACTAAGCTTTAACCTTCTAATCCTCCGTATTCCGATCATAACCCTCAGCTAATGTTAACATATCTGCATGCGTTATGGAAAAGAAAGATTGACGATATTCCAAAATGTGCGTCTGTGGTGGACACTATCCAAAATTGGCCGGGTGTATCGTATCTTGAGTCCGGTTATGCTAGAATAAGAAACGAAACACATTTATATATAGAAATGGTGATAACGATGTCCAAAACAATTGAGAATACACGGGTCGTCGTTGGCATGTCCGGAGGTGTCGATTCTTCCGTTACCGCGTTGCTGCTGAAAGAGCAAGGTTACGATGTCATCGGCATTTTCATGAAAAACTGGGATGACACCGACGAGTTCGGCCACTGTACCGCTGAAGAAGATTCAGAGGATGTACGCCGCGTATGTGAACAGATTGGCATTCCTTACTACACTGTCAACTTCGAGAAAGAATATTTTGATAAAGTATTTACCTATTTCCTTGATGAATATAAGTCGGGTCGCACGCCAAATCCGGATGTCATGTGTAATCGTGAGATCAAATTTGGTGAATTCCTGAACAAAGCTCTGGATCTCGGCGCAGATTATGTAGCTACAGGACACTACGCTCGTCTGATTGAAGAAGATGGTACCTTCAAGCTGCTACGTGGTGTGGACAACAATAAGGATCAGACGTATTTCCTTAATGCACTCAATCAGAACCAGCTGTCCAAAGCCATGTTCCCGATTGGTCATCTGCCCAAACCGGAAGTGCGCAAAATTGCAGAAGCCGCTGGCTTGTATACAGCCAAGAAAAAAGACAGCACAGGTGTCTGCTTCATCGGTGAACGCAACTTCAAAGAGTTCCTGAGTAACTATCTGCCTGCCAAAGGTGGAGACATGGTTGATATCGCGACCGGTGAAGTCAAAGGCCGCCATGACGGTCTGATGTACTACACACTTGGACAACGCCAAGGTCTTGGCATTGGTGGTTCCGGTAATGGTGAACCCTGGTTCGTTGCAGACAAGAATCTGGAGAAAAATCAGCTGCTTGTTGTTCAGGGCGATGCCCATGCAAGCCTGTACTCCACTGGTCTGACCGCAACAGGTGTGAACTGGATTGCCGGTGCAGAACATATGCCTAATGTGCCATACCGTTGTACGGCCAAGTTCCGCTATCGTCAACCGGATCAAGGTGTTACACTGACCTGGCAGGAAGATGGAAGTGTGGATGTACAATTTGACCAGCAGCAAAAAGCCATTACGCCAGGACAAGCCGTTGTTTTCTACGACGGAGAGGTCTGCCTGGGTGGGGGTACGATCGATCAGGTGCAAAAAGTACCTGTACCCGCCATGCAATAATAGAGCTTTGTCCATTAAAATGCGGATTATACACAATACCGTGTATCCCTATTAAAAAAGCCGTCTTTCATGTATACCATGAAGGATGGCTTTTTTCCTGCTTTTCTTTGCAAAAAAATTAAAAATAGTTCGTTATGCAGTCAACCCGACTCCTGCCAAAGAAGCCAACACCCCAATGACAACCGAACTGACGACGTAGAGTGCCGCTCTGGCATAACGCTGCTGACCTATAAGTCCTAACGTTTCATAGCCAAACGTGGAGAATGTGGTGTACGCACCGCAGAACCCGGTCCCCCAGATCACCCAGATTGCATCTGAGATCATTGCAGATTGATGCCACCCGTATAACAACCCAAGCAACAGTGAACCACTGATGTTAATGATCCATGTTCCCCACGGGAAAGCCGTTCCCAGCAAGCCAGAGACCCATTTTCCCAGACTGTAACGAAGCACTGCACCCAGCACACCTGCCAAACCAATCCATAGGATCATGAGGCATCACCCTCTTGTCTTCGTGCTCCCAACATACGCTGTCCAAGACGGATGCCGAGCGCACAGAGCAACAACCCTGCCAGTAGACTTACGATCATATACATCGCGGCTTGGAGCCATTCTCCCCCTTCGGATAAACGAACCATATCCAGTGTAAACGTGGAGAATGTCGTAAATGCGCCAGTAAAGCCGGTGCCAATCGCAAGTCGAAGTTGTGGTGTTATCTTGCCTGGCACAGCTATGGTAAAGAACCATCCCAAAAAAAGACTGCCCATCGCATTGATTAGCAGCACTGCCCAAGGGAACTCCCCACGGACAGTTGGTATCGCTAACTGTATGGCATAGCGGGTTAACGTACCTAGAAATCCACCCGCCCCTATATACAAAAGCTCTTTCATGTCGTGTGCATCTCCCGAATGATCTGTCTGTTCTTACAATTCCCTGCGTCGCTGCTGGTTCAGCCTGATCTTCGATTCGTTGCCTTGCTCCGTTGCCTCATAGAATACTCTACGTGAGAGCTGCTTAGGTAAATATTCTTGTCTCACATAATGTCCCGGATAATTGTGCGGATATTGATAGCCCTCATGTCCAAGCTTCACGGCACCCGAATAATGCGTATCTCGCAAGTGAAGCGGAACTTCTGCCGACTTCACTTCATCGATGGCGTTCATGGCTTTGGAAATGGCGGTGTATACCGCATTGGATTTTGGACTTTCGACCGCGAATAGAATCGCCTGTGCAATGTTCAGCTTGGCTTCGGGCCAGCCGTTATTCCGATACGCATCAAGTGCTCCGATGGCCTGGATCATGGCTTGCGGGTTCGCAAGTCCAATGTCTTCACTGCTTGCTGCAATCAGACGCCGAATGAAGGTCATCGGGTCCATACCAAGCTTCTCCACCGCGTATAGAAACCAGAACAATGCCGCATCACTGGAACCCCGAATACTCTTGTGAAATGCAGACAGCACATCATACTGCGTCGATTCATCCGCCTTCACAATCGGGCGCCGAATAGACTCTTCTGCTACACCAAGCGTGATATGAATCGATCCATCCGTCTCCGGTGGCGTCGTTAACGCAGCCAGTTCAAGTGCGTTAAGCGCACGCCGAATATCCCCGTTGGCCATCGTAGCAATGTGCTCCAGCGCCTCATCGTCCGCCTGCAGTTCCATGAACCCCAGACCTTTGTCCGCATCACTCAATGCTCTGCGCATGGCAATAAGGGAGTGATCCTTGTTCAGCGATTCCAGCTGGAACAGGGTGGAACGGCTCATTAGGGCCCCATTGACGTAATGAAAGGGATTCTCTGTTGTCGCGCCGATAAAAATAATCGTGCCTTTCTCTACCGCTGGCAATAACGCATCCTGACGTGAACTGTTAAACCGGTGTACCTCATCGAGGAACAGAATGGTTTTGGTTCCATACAGCTGTTTGTTCGTTTGGGCCTGTTCAATGACTTCACGCACATCCTTGACGGAAGCTTCCACTGCATTCAGGCGAACGAACTGTCCTTGCGTTTGTTGAGAAATAATATGTGCCAGGGTTGTCTTGCCACATCCTGGGGGACCGTATAACAATATGGACGAAATCTGGTCCGCCTCAATGGCGCGCCTCAATAATTTCCCCGGTCCAATAATATGTTCCTGTCCAATATATTCATCCAGATGCTCTGGCCGCATGCGGTCCGCGAGCAATCTGGCTTGTGGTTTTGAGTCCTGCTGAAACGAAAATAAATCCATTGCTCATCACTTCCTTAACGGATTGCCTTAACTTGTGTACATTTACACTTCTGAGATATTACCACTCTCTATCATATCATACTCCCGTGGTAACATAGCCATAAATGCGCCAAGCGCACTGCTGACAAACGCATCCTTGCGTGTAATAAAACGAGTCATCATTCGGCTTATACCAGAAGGGAGCGAATGTTTGCGAAGATTTCCACTTGCGATTTGCTGCCGAATCACAATCTCTGGTAACAGAGAAATCCCCATTCCCGAAGTTACTCCACTAATAATCGCCTCCAGCGTTCCAAACTCCATAATCACTGGACGATTTACCCCACTTGAGAGCAACCACTCCTCTAAAATCTGTCGGTAAGAGCATCCCATACTGTAAACAAGGATCGGTTTACGCGCAAGTTCTTCTTCTGGGCCCACACCCGACGAGACCACAAACAATTCTTCATCAAATACATCCACGGAGTCGATATCGGGATGATCACAGGAACACCCAATGAAGGCTCCTTCCAATTCATACCCAATGACTTGATCAATAAGCATCTGCGAATTGGCCGTAGCCAGTGACAAGGACACGTCCGGATACTGTTTATAATATTTTGCAAAAAGCTTAGGTAAACGAACCGCTGCGGCAGTCTGTATAGACCCTATTCGTAGCGGCCCCGATGGTGTACTCGTCGCCCGAAGCGCCTTGGAAGCATCATTCAGCAAACCAATAATTTTATCCGCATAAGTCAGCAGCATCACTCCGGCTGGAGATAACGTCATGCCTCGGTTATGGCGAATGAACAGCGTTGTCCCCACTTCTGCTTCCAGATGCCGGATGCGTGCCGTTACGTTGGACTGGACATACCCCAGTTTAGAAGCAGCTTTGGTCAGATTCCCTTCCTGTGCAACACACTGAAATATTCTAAGATCCCCGCTCTCCATAGTCCCCCCACTCTGACATCATTCAAAATGATATCCACTTCATTACCAATCATTATACTTCATCTGCAAACCGGACTACAATTCAGGTAGTCCCCAACGCAGTCTTCTGACTGGATGATGATAAGGAGTGTTCAACATGACATACTGGAAAAATAGAGTTGCTTTGATCACAGATACCCGCACCATAAAACCGTTGAAGTATACCATCTTAATTATTTTAACAACGCTAATCATGGGTACTTCTTTTCCAGTCGGTAAAATCGGTATGTTATATGCTCCACCTTTCCTGCTCATGGGCATACGTTATGTCGTAGCAGGTGGTTTGATGGCCTTGTTCCTTCGTAAACATCCTTTGCCTATCGAGTGGAGTTCTTGGTTGAAAATAATACTCATTGGCCTGTTCCAATCCGCAGGAGTGATGGGCTGCGCTTACTACAGCATGAACTGGATTACATCCGGGGAATCCGCCATTATTACATTTACCAATCCGTTGCTGGTCATTATCCTCAGTGCTCTCTTATATAGACTTACCTACCGCTTCAGTCAGTGGATCGGTGTTATGCTCGGTTTCATGGGGATTATGTTAACCTTTGGATGGCAAATGAGCTTTAGTCCTGGAACCTGGATTGGATTTGGTGGTGCGATCTCCTTTGCCGTGTCCACATTGCTCATCAAACGCTGGGGCGATAACTACGATACTTTTGTCTTAACAGCTTATCAGATGCTCGCTGGGGGTGCTGTGCTTCTTCTACTGAGCGTATGGACTGAACAACCTCACTTGATAGTGAATGCCACCTCGGTTATCGTGCTGCTCTGGTTAACGCTTGTTTGCTCCATCATCCAATTCTCGCTTTGGTTTTATTTGCTGCAACATAGTGATCCGGCCCAAACCAGTTCCTATCTGTTCCTTGCACCGTTCTTTGGTGTATTGTCGAGTTGGATTCTGCTGGAAGAACATGTCCATTGGTTTGCATTGGCAGGCGGTTTACTCATTGGTGTTGGCATATTCCTGGTGAACCGTCGCTCGTCCAGAATGGGAAATGGAGTAACCTAACTTAAGCTTCTCCTGTCTTTCTTCCTGAAAAGCTTAAGCGATTCTTACACAAAAACAGAAAAAGGCATGCGCTTATGGGAACTTCACCATGAACGTCATGCCTTTTATTGTGTAAGCAACTAAGCAAACTTTATATTCAATCAAGTTTAGGGAGGCTTATCTCTATTAACTGAGCCCTGATCCTCCCAGGTTATAGAGAGTCACTCTCAGGCCAACCCTGAATAGTTACGGGCTCGCCGTCGGGATTATGTGTTGCAGCCGCGTACTCTGGCAAATCACCGTCATGGAAAAGCCACAATTCGTGCAAGGCCCGTGTACAACCAACGTACAACAGCTTTGCATCGCCCGCATTTGACAGATAATGCTTCTGGTCTACATCTGCCACAATAACGGCATCAAACTCTAACCCTTTGGACAGATAGACCGGTAACACGGAGTGTCCGCCTGTGTACTGCTTCTTGCCTCCATCGATCAGGTTCAGCTCCCAGCCTGTGGCCTGTAGTTCACGATGGAGTTCCTCTGCTTCATGCAGTGTACGGGTCAGGATGGAGACCGTCCGGTAGTCTTTGACGGTTAACACCTTCAAAGCCTCTTCAAGACTCGCCGTCCGCCCTTCGCCTCCATAAGCTAATGTCCGCACAGGATCACCACTACGGAAAACAGGAATCGCCGTAATTCCGCTCTTGACGCCACGTTCCAGAATCGTATTGGCATAGTCGATAATTTCCATCGTCGAACGATAACTTCGGGTCAATGCAAAGTATGCATTCTGTTCCTCAGGAAATAGAGAACTCATCTCTTCCCACGCATGAACACCACGGTACTCATGAATGCCTTGGGACAAGTCACCCAGTATGGTGAAGGAATGTCCTTTGACGAACTGATCCAATAACGCCACATGAAACGGTGAAAAGTCTTGCGCTTCATCAATCACAACATGATCGAACCGCTCCGAACCCTCAATATCATGGACCAATGTATGAATATATACCAATGCAGGCAGATCCTCTTCACGGACGACATCCTGCTTCAGATCTGCTGCCGTTTGTTTCATGACCAATTTTGGAATAAGCCCGCTGAGCGAGGCTGGCACAGAACCGCCCTTTGCCGCTTTGAACAGCTGTTTGTATAACGTAAGTGGCTCGTATTGAGGCCATTTTTTGGCATAGGCTTTCTCACGCGTGGCTGCCTTTTTCTTGCGTTCTTTGCGGACAGCCTCTGGCATCGGTTTCTTAAGTTCCATCTCGATCCAGCGGTGAACCCGCGCCATGACCCGTTCTTTGCGTTTGGCCAGCGGATAATGTTTGTATTCCTCACCGAACCAGTTTTCAATCTCCATCTTGCTGAGCACCTTACCATCCCATGGACTGAAGTCCATATCCGGTACGGAGTCCGCTTCCATCCCCGATAACCACTCTCGAATAAGCTCCATGAAACGAATCGATCCTTTGTAACGACCAGGTACATCATCATTCAATTCAGGCCGCGCATCTGGTGTTTCGAACCAGGTGTTGAGCGTATCCGACGTATTCGCCAGAGGCATCTCCAGCCCCAGCAGGTTCATCGCCCAATCCGGGAATGTCCGCTGCTGGATATCCCCTACTCCGAGTTCCGGGAGCACATCCGAGATGTAATCCAGGAACATGTGGTTGGGGGCAAAAATAACCATTTTCTCTGCAGATACCTGCTCCTTGTACTGATACAGCAAAAAGGCCAGCCGATGCAGGGCAACCGTTGTTTTCCCGGATCCGGCTACACCCTGAATGATCAATGCGGTGTTTCTCGCCGCACGAATGATCAGATCCTGCTCCGCTTGAATCGTAGATACGATATCACGGAGTTTGTTGTCCTTGTTCTCTCCCAGACGATAAACGAGGAATTCATCCGATACCGCTGGCTGGTCGCTGTCACGGTTATATGTATCCGCCACACGTTCCAATATCCGCTGCCGAATGACAACGTTTCGTTTCAGGTACACCAGACCTTCAATAAGCCCTTCCGGGGCTTCATACGTAGCGGAGGCTTCGCCTCCCGTAAATGAGTAAAACAGGCTGGCGACAGGAGCACGCCAGTCGATGACGAGCGGATGCTCTCCCACCTCTTCGCGGTCTACGCCGATTTTGCCAATATACAGCGGTTTCCGTGCACCACTGCCCTGTTCTTCGAAATCCAAGCGTCCGAAATAGGGTTGCTGCGCGCTCTTGGACAAGGCGGTGCGGCGCTCTTCGCGTCCAGCTTCCAGCACTTGTTCTGTGAAGTCGTGGCCGGTATACACCGGAATATTTTGCAGTCGTTCCAACTGTCTGTCCACTTCCTCCATCGTTCGCTCTAACCTGTACTCTTCTTCTTGATAGGCACTTTGAAAGCTGTCTGACATGTTTCAGTTACCTCCTAAGAATATGTTTTACTCTGCATCGCCTAGATCTGGCAATACAAAAGGATACTTAATATATCATATAGGGCAATTGAAAGCCACATCCGTTTTGTGAGCTATACAATGAATGATTACACAGAAAGCGACTGTGGTCTGAAAATAAATTCAGACCACAGTCGCTTCGCTTGGCAAGATATGCTGACGTTAAATTCAAACGATTCAATACGTCTCCAACCATATTGCCATCCCTGCTACATCGATGTTGTCATGCTGGCAAGAGATTGTTCCAACAATTCGAATTCCTTCTGAAGAACAGCATCCAGATTATCCTGGCGTTTTGAATAGAGAGGATAATAAATGACCAGTGAATCTGCAAACCGATTAACAAAAATTTCATTTGTTGTACGGTAATGATCAAGAGTCATCATATTTTTAAAGTCCTCATAAGAAAGATCAAATGTAGCTTGGAAATTCACTGACAGCAAAGAGGGTAGCCAATACATCAATTGTTCTTCAATCTCATGAATAAGTTCAAGATAATGAATACTTTGCTCCCGTTTTGCCTTTTGGATATGTTCTACCTGTTCCTGAATCGATTGAAACCCTGTTTCTCCAGCTTCCTGCACCATAATAGGAAGCATGTCCAGAAACTCGCCCATAACATGACTGTAGCTACCTGCTGTATAAGCACGGTCCTCTTGAAGTATAAAAACAGGAATCTTCTTCGAAGATGGTGGGATCAGACCGTTTTCTTTAGCTATAATCTGGACGGCATGCATGAGTAAATCCCAAGGTTTTTCCTTATATACCTTCAGCAAATGAGGTCCAAGAGGAATCGCCGAAGCAACTGACTGGCTGATTTCATTCGATACGTTATGATCCATATATTCATGAAGAACAGGAATCCATTTTTCCATATTACCCGGTAAAGTCAGTCCGCTTCCTTTGAATAGATCGTTATGCTTGAGTTTATCTGCTATATATTGGCTATAAGAGAGCAATGTTTCAGGAGGAGTTTTCATCATGCTCCCTTCGTCAAACATTTCCTTAAAGATGACTGTGCTCGTCTTATCCCAGACACTGTGATGGGCAATAATATGAATGGTGTGCTGCCGCTCGGTATTTCGAACAATGACCAACTTAACAAGCAACTGAGCGGATTGCTCGTTAAATTCTATAGAACTCAGTTTGCTGATCTGCTGAGAGACCGCATTTCGCTCATCTGGACTTGCATATCGTAAATCGATATAAGGCATATGCCAAGCGTGGTTCCACTCATGTTCACTTATCGTTCCCACTAGCGAATCCATCCGATAAGAACTTCGCAGTGCAGACTGCATTCTTATGATTTGATGACATGCTTCGATGATTTCTTTCTTGGTTCGTGAGCCCTGCAATTCAATTTTTTCCATGACCACTGTGCCTGCTGTACGAATGAATAATTGCTGTAACACAGAAGGAGCATAACTATTAAGTACCGGATAATCTGTATTACGATGAAATTTTTGTGGGTCAAGCAGTTCTGCACCATACTTTTCTTTGCCCATCGCATGGGAGCTTGCTTGTTCGGAAGTGTTCACTTCAATGCAATGACTCACGATGTTCTTCAACTTATCCATGAGCGCTTTGGCTAAAGCATGCATCTGGCGGTCATCACATACTTCGCGTTCATAGCTGATCCGCATCTGCAAGCGTTTGTCCATCACTGCTCCGTTCACCGAGATCGGCGTTCCAAACCGGTTAGCTTCCGATACTTCTTCCCCACGCTCTTCTTCGCTCAGACGCCACGTCCCTTGGTTCATCTCCTGACCGAATTCACCCAGATAGTTCAGGGTTATTTCAGGCTCAATTCCGGATAGCTCGCTTTCACCCAGCCATTGGAGAATACCATACCCTATCCCGCGGTTCGGCACACGGCGTAAGATCTCCTTGGTCTGCTGGATGTCTGCTCCCGGATCTTGACCGATGCCTGTTACTGCCACAGGGTAA
>NZ_JBBOTQ010000004.1:0-463621 GCF_038005685.1 Priestia sp. FSL H7-0729 | reverse complement strand
TACACCTGTGGCTCCTGTAGGTCCTGCACCAGCAAGCAATGTATAGTCGGGTGAAGTACCTGGAGTACCTGTAGGAGAAGCCACATTCGTTATATACGTACTGCCATTAAAGGTAACGACCTGACCTGCTGGGTACGTTGGAGCTACTGCCGGGTCAAACGGAACTGTACCATTGAGGCCGATCCCCGTAGCTCCAGTTGCACCTGTAACTCCAGACCCTGCTAACAACGTATAATCTGGCGAACTTCCTGGTGTACCCGTTGGTGAGGCTACATTCGTAATGTAGGTGCTGCCACCAAACGTAACGATCTGACCTGCGGGATAGGTTGGTGCCGATGCTGGATCGAACGGCACGATGCCACTTAATCCTACGCCTGTGGCTCCAGTTGCCCCTGTTGTTCCTGTTCCCGTCGCTCCTGCCGCCGCAAGCAGTGTGTAATCCGGTGAGCTGCCTGGCACTCCTCCCGGACTTGCAACATTCGTAATATAAGTACTCCCGTTATACGTAACGACCTGGCCTGCTGGATATGTTGGGGACTGAGCTGGATCAAAAGAAGTTAATCCAGTTAGCCCTACACCAGTTGCACCTGTGGCCCCCGCAGCAGCAATTAATGTATAATCCGACGAAGTTCCTGGCGTTCCTAAAGGACCAGTTATACTTGTAATGTAAGTACTCCCGTTATACGTAATTACCTGACCTGCAGGATAACCCGGTGCGAGCGCTGGATCAAATGCTACAGCACCCGTTAAACCTGCTCCGGTTGCTCCTGTAGCTCCGGTCGTTCCGCCCGCCAACAAAAGAGTGTAATCTGGGGAACTGCCGGGTGTACCCACCGGACCGTTTACATTGGCAACATAGAGATTCCCCTCATAACTGACGACTTGGCCCTGAGCATATGTCGGTCCAAGTGCAGGATCATATGCAGTAATATTGTTCAAGCCAACACCAGGTGCCCCGGCCGGACCTTGTGCACCCTGTGGACCAACGGGTCCGATAGGCCCTATGGGCCCAGCCGGTCCAATAGCTCCTGCACTTCCAGTAGGCCCTTTCACCCCAGGAACTCCTGGAACACCTGGTACCCCCGGAACCCCTTGTGCTCCCTGTGGTCCAGCAGGCCCTGTAATGCCTCCGGTTCCAAAAGTCGCCGTCGCCCGACTTAGGGATAACGATATCGATCGAATTAATCCCACAAGTTTATCTTTTTCTGTAGCTGGGACTTCCAGAAGTAGCGTCACACTTAACAAGTCATCTAGTAGGTTTTGCAAGTTACCTGCGAGATTAATAAGAGGAACAGGAACAACCTCTGAAGCTGCAATCGTTAATTCTAATACTGCTTGTAATTCCGCCTTTACTCCCGCACGAAATCCGGATTGATTTACAAACGTAAGTAACTGACGTAATCCGTTCTGCAGTGACAGTATATTGGCTGAGGTTGGCTGACTTATTGCAGCAGGAATAGCTACAGCCAAAGAACGAAGTATGGATTCAAACTGCTCCAGTTCTCTCGTGGTTATTGGAATAAATGGAGAGCCCGCTCTAAAAGATCTGCCTTCCAGAAAAGCTTTAATATTGACCCTTTTTCGATCATCGGACATGCTTAGCTCAATCCTCCTCTAGATTACTTGCTTTTCAAGCTTATGTAACATCGGAAGGAAAATTATCTTGGACACTCTTTTTAGTCAAAAAAAACCATTCATGTTCCACGTTAAACAAGATTAAACGGTACTCTTCAACAAAAAAACACCCTCCATAAGAGGGTGTTTACGCACTTTTTGTATGAAATTCAGGCTATTTCGATGAATCCAAGGGAAATTGCAAAATAAACTCTGTTCCTTCGCCAAGTACACTATTGACGGTAATCATGCCTTGATGCGCATCAACAATATTTTTCACAATCGCTAAACCAAGCCCCGTGCCTACACTTTCTCCACGAACACGAGCCTTGTCTGCTTTGTAGAATCGTTCGAAAATAAACGGCAAGTCAGATGAAGGGATACCCACACCCTGATCCTTCACAGAAACTCTAACAAACGGCGCACGAAGATAAGTAACCCGTTCAGCTGAGATCATTACATTTTTGCCAGTAGGCGTATGCCTGAACGCATTATCCAGTAAATTCGTAAAGACTTGCTCAAGTCGATCCTCATCTGCCTGTTGAAGTTCAATGGTTGGCTGTTCGCACTCGAAGTGCAGTTGAATTCCCTGTTCTTTCGAACGCACTGAGAACTTCCGATATACACGTTCAAGCAGTTCTCCGAGGTCAACTTCCTTCATCACCATGTCCGTGTGCCCAGCTTCCATCCGGGCAAGATCAAGCAGGTCTTTAACAAGTCTGCCCATCCGCAGGGACTCATCATGAATGACCTGAATCAGTTCTTCGCTCTCTTCCGGTGAGGTTGCCATGCCGTCCAGAAGGGCTTCACTATAGCCTTGCATCATGGATAGCGGAGTCCGTATCTCATGAGATACGTTAGCCACGAAATCACGCCGCATTTTCTCCAGACGCACTTCTTCTGTGACATCTCTCAAGACAGCCACCGCCCCTCTGACAACACTGTCAGCATACAACGGTGCCATCTGAACAGACCAGACGCCTTGTTGTACATGAACATTGGAGTTCTGGTCCCCACCTTGCTCCATGACCATTCTGAATAAAGGGAGAAGGGGCTCAGGTACATCGCGCGAAGACTTGTTGGACTGCTCCAAATCTTGTCCTTCGTCCACTTTCGCCCAATCCAGATCATACCAAGTCTGCATGATCTTCTCTCCTGGTGGATTCGTCAGAATAACTTTGCCTTCACCATCAAATGTAACCACCGCATCGGTCATGCTGCGAAGCACACTCGCCAAATGTTCCTTCTCATGGTTAAGGTTTCGAATATTATCTTCCAGTTGGGCAGCCATGTGATTAAATGTGTTGGCCAGTTCACCAATCTCATCACTGGTTACCAGGGATAGACGTGTTCCGTAGTTCCCTTTGCGAATCGCATTGGCTGCCTGAATCAATTGCTGCATCGGCTGCGTTATTTTGGTGAATAGAAACAATGCAAAAAAAGTGGTTAAACTGAATCCGATAATACAGATATAGGTGAACAATCGCTTAATATCTCTGGATTCGGACTCTGCAAAGTTCGTATCAATGTAAGGCAGCAAAAAAAGACCCAGCGCTATAAGTACACAACCCACAAGGCAGATAATAGTGATCCATAACTTCCCGACCAGTGATCTCCAGAAACTAAAACTACTTCGGTACTTCCAGTTTATAACCCACACCCCACACCGTCGTAATCATGGCCGCCGATTCAGGCGATACCTTGTTAAGTTTCTCGCGAAGACGCTTCACGTGCGTATCCACGGTACGAAGATCGCCAAAGAATTCGTAATTCCATACATCTTTGAGCAATTCTTCTCTGGAGAAAACTTTGTCGGGAGATGTTGCCAGGTAGTGCAGCAATTCATATTCTTTTGGTGTAAGACTAATCTCTTCGCCACCAGCGGTTACCCGGTGGGCATCATGCTCAATAACCAAATGCGGGAATACGATGTTGTTACTCGAATTGCTCTCCTTGGAGAGATAAGCTGTCGCGGAAGATCGACGCAAAATCGCTTTGACACGATAAATCACTTCACGTGGGCTGAATGGTTTTACAACATAGTCATCAGCGCCAACTTCGAAACCTTGAACCCGGTTAATCTCTTCACCTTTTGCAGTGAGCATCAAAACCGGCGTTGATTTCACCTGACGAAGACGGGTACATACTTCAACTCCATCCATCCCAGGCAACATCACATCAAGCAAAATCAGTCCGTAGTCCCCTGCTGTTGCTTTACGCAGCGCAGTTTCCCCATCCTCAGCTTCATCGATTTCATAACCTTCTTTTTCAAGATACATTTTCAAAAGTCTGCGGATTCTCTCTTCGTCATCCACGACCAGTATTCGATTCTCATGTTCAGCCATGCCTCTCCAGCCCCTTTGCAATAACTCCTCAGTACTTCTATTATGTTCGATCTGGCGAACAATATTTGAATACCCTTCAATAAAAAGGTACGTGTGTGTTTCCCGTTTCTAAACCCAACCTTTGCAAGACGAGTCTGTCCTAATCCGCTCCAGCGTAAGAGTGTAATCCGGCAATAATCAGATTCACACCAACCAGCGTAAACATGACGACCAGGAAGCCTAGAACTGCAAGCCATGCAGACTTTTGACCTTGCCAACCTTTGGATAAACGCAAATGCAGATACACACTATAATATAGCCATGTAATTAAAGCCCACACCTCTTTGGGGTCCCAACCCCAAAAGCGACTCCAGGCAATCTGAGCCCAGATCATGGCAAAGATTAATGCTCCCAGTGTAAAAATCGGAAAACCAATGGCTATCGCACGATAACTAATCTCATCGAGATCATCGGCATCGATTCCGTCCAGCATCGGCTGTAATGCTTGTCCAAGTGGTCTACGTACAAGAAGTCGTATAATTCCATACAGGATCAGACCTACAATAAGTGACCAAACCACCGTATTCAGCTTGCGCCCGGCATTAACCCCGTTCATCCAGGAAGGCGTCTCAAGTAAAGGTTTTTCCATGCCAAGAAACGGTGTCATGCTCTCCACTTCACTATTATATGGTGCAAAAATCGGAGGCATGCGATAATTCACTTTCTCTATTGTACTATTTTCCTGTACCTCCGTGTCAATGCTGACCGTTTTCTGCACAAAAACTGCCTCATAACCAGCTGCACGAAAGGCAAATACCGCCCCGATAAATCCGATAACGACGACGATCGTAACCAGGGTGAATTCCACCCATCCTCGTTGCCGTCTTGAAGACTTGTCTTTACCACTGAAATCAACAGTGCGGAGCAAATACATGAACCCTGCGGCAAAACCCACAGCGAAGAATGCTTCACCAAGCGCGGCCAACGTCACGTGAATTTTCAGCCAGATGGACTGCAGTGCCGGAATTAATGGTTGTACCTCCTGAGGAAATACAGCAGCATACGCCATAATAATAATGGTAAGTGGAAGGGCAAACAAACCCAATAATGACTTGCGGTATATGGCGTATACAACAATAAATGCAACCATGATCATCATGGACAGAAAAGACATAAACTCATACATGTTACTAACCGGGATATGACCTGCCCCAGCCCATCGGGTTGCAAAGAATACAAGATGTGCCGTCAAAGCAACAGTCGAGGCAATGAAAGCTCGTTTACCCCAGCGATTCATATGCGCCAGAGGATCACGATTGCTCCATTTTTTGCCCATTACCGCTACACCATATAAAAAGAATGCGGCACAATAGAGAAAGAAAGCTACGATAAATGCGTCGCTGCTGAAATCCAATAAATTCATGCTTGGTTCCCCCCGTTATCCAACGACTTCTCTTCCACTTCCAAATTCATTTGTTTCAAAACAGCCGCCACTTCACGCCTGAAGCCAAACCAGTTTTTGTTGGTATGTCCACCCAAGGTAAGCTGTTGATCATCAAAACGAATCCAGATGCGGCGATGATGCCAATAAAAACCCATGACCAGACCCAACATGACAATGCCGGCTCCTACCCACACAAAAGGCATTGCCTTATCCACTCTTATATTGAGATAACTTACGGATTGAATAATATCAACCTTGTCCATGCTGTCTACTTCAAGCTGTAAAGGTATCTCAGCTCCAATCAGCTGTTGGTTAATCGCATCTTGTTGAAAACGTTGTTTATCAATCTGCTTCGCAAAGTAAAGGTATTGTATCCCCTCTTCGGGCAGATCTGGCCCCTTAATGAGAAAGAGAAAAGCAGGTGCATTAGGTGAAGGCGATTTTGATTTGGGCTGTCCATTCTCATCCAATCCAAAGTCCATGAACTTTTCCTTTACCGTTAAGTTATAAGGACCAGCTTCAAATGTTCTTTGGGTATCTACCATATCGATCTTAATTGCCCCGTATACTTCACCCGTCTTTGTATTGACCAAATCAGGCGTTACGGACCGAATAGTAGGTGTTAGATCATAATCAAACTGATAGGCTTTCAAACCGTTATAATTTAATGGATGATTCACGCGTACATCATGTCTGGCCACCTCAGCTAATTGAGGTTTCTTCGAGAGATCCGAACAATCTGCTGTACATTCATACAAAACAACTTTTGTTTCGAACAGTTTTGGAACGGTCTTATTCAGGTTACGGAATTGCTCAGGTACTTCTTCCTCACTGTAAAATTCAACATTAAACTGTTCATTTTTCAGATACATCGACGTGTTCGGGATTTTTTTGATCTCACCTTCTGGAAAAGCGACATGCTCGTCCAGATTCAGGCCGGGTAGCCCTCGTGCCAGCACCGCCAGCAGAAAAATAATGAGTCCAATATGGATGACATATGGGCCCCATCGACTGAATCGCTGTTTCTCGGCGAGTAATGCATCACCCTGAGTGTGCACACGGTAGCCTTTCTTTTTAAGCGGCGTAACCGCTTTCTTAATCCAGTCTTCTGATGCCTCTTCGATAGTCCCTTGGTACACCAGACGCTGTCTTGTCAGGAATTGCGTATGTTTACGTATCTTCTGTTTATTCAGTGCTTTGTATAGCGGTAGAACGCGATCCAGACTGCATATCACCAATGATGCTCCAATCAGCACCAATAGTAAGATAAACCACCAGGATTCGTATGTATGGGATAAACCCAACAGATAATAGATATGACCCAACTGACCGTATGTTTCTTTGTAATACACGGAAGGATCAATATTTAAAAATGTACTTTCTTGCGGATAGATCGTGCCAAGCATAGAGCCGACAAGCGTGAAAACAATCATATAGACGGCAATTTTGACGGATGAAAAGAAGTTCCATATGCGGTCAATGATGTTGGGATTACTACGCTGTGAACGGCGTGCCATGCCATCATAACGCATTTCCAGCACTGCATCCGATTTAGCTTCAGATTCCAATAGCGGTTTCCCACACGCTTCACATAGTACAGTGCCAACCGGATTCTGATGTCCGCACTCACATTTGGTATTTTGGAACACGAATAGACCTCCTGTCAGGGCTGCTTCGCCAGTTGCGAAATTTGAGCGTCAAGTGTGTCCAAATCAAGTTGCCCGATATGAATGGTAGAGATTTTGCCCGTATCGGATACAAAGAATGTTGTTGGCATCGGAGAGATCCCAAAATCACGAACCGAGTTTTTCTCACGGTCTAACATGATTGGAAACGTAACCCCAACCTGCCGAACAAAATTATCCACGGTCATCTGGTCTTCTCCAACATTAATGCCGACAAACTGTACTCCCTGGTCCCTCCATTTATCAGCTTGCGCCTGAAGTGCAGGCATTTCCTTAACACAAGGCTCACACCACGTGCCCCAGAAATTGATCACCAAAGCTTTTCCTTTGTACTCGTCAGACGTATGAACTTGACCATCCAGGCCCAGCAGTTCAAAAGAAGGAGACTTGTCCCCTTCCTTTGGCTTGCCATTCGAGCCGGATACCGATGTGGTAATCGCATATCCGCCCAACACCAGGATCAATGTCAAAATGACGATTTGCACCGTTCTTCTTGATTTCCCCATGTGCTGCTCTCCTTTTAAGTGACTCTAACACTCGCTTATCATTGAACTAAGACAACTGTGAACATCTTATGAACAATTATAGCGAATTTCGTCACAAAACTGCGGCGGTTTTATGAAAATTCTGTGTCCTCACATTACCTTTTTTTCATTTTTCTGGCTGGTTCTGATTGTGCGAGGGTAATCAGGTTGTTGACTTCTTCTTTGGTCAGATTACGCGTCAAACCACGTTTCAGGTTTTGTAGCAAAATGCCACCAAACGAAATCCGTTTCAACCGGGTTACCGGATGGTTGATCGCCTCGAACATGCGTCTAACCTGACGGTTACGCCCTTCATAGATCGTAATGGAGATCACCGACTCATTGGCCGCTGTATCCACATCTTTGTACTCCACCTCAGCAGGCGCAGTCATGCCGTCATCCAGCATAATGCCTGTCTTTAATTTTTCCAGAGCCGAACCATGCGGCACGCCCTTAACCGTTGCATGATACGTTTTGGGCACGTGATGCTTTGGATGCGTCAACAAATGTGCAAACTCACCATCATTGGTCAGAATCAATAAGCCCTCTGTGTCATAATCCAGACGACCCACAGGGTATACACGTTCCTTGACACCTTTCAGATAGTCGGATACAATTTTCCGACCTTCCGGGTCAGATGCACTTGTGATTACGCCTTTTGGCTTGTTCAACATCAAGTACACTTTTTTCTCACTGCGGATCGGTTTTCCATTAACCGTAATCATATCCTCTTCGGGGTTCGCTTTCGTACCCAGTTCGGTTACGACCTCCCCGTTAACTTCTACTTTGCCGGACAGGATTAGTTCCTCGCTCTTGCGGCGGGATGCAATGCCTGCCTGTGCGATAATTTTTTGTAATCTTTCCATGTTTGTCATGTCACCTCACACTAATGATACCCATCACGCAAGGAAATCACAAGGATAATCCAAGGATTTTGTAAACTGGGGACACGAATATCCATTTTAGACTTCCTTCTTCTTTGAGGTGGACGCAAAAAAAGCCTACCTTTTACACGACCTGTTCAACACAGATGGCGTAAAGATAAGCCTTTTCATCAAACCATTTAATTGGAAACTTTGCCGGCAACTGCAACCTGTTTTTTGGCAGGCGTAGCGCTCTCTTTAATGAAAGATTGCAATGTTTTGGAAGTAATATAATAGGTACGTCCACCGTATACAAATGTCATCATACCAATGACCCGGTTGTTCTGATCCAACACAGGGCCACCTGAATTACCTTGTGCCATGGATTTTACAATACTGCCGATTCCCTTTTTACCTGGAACATCCAAAGCTTGGGAACTAAACACTCTGCTTTTGGCTATCGTATTGTAGGTTGAAGGAAAATCTTCATCCAGGATGACCAGATCACCAGCAGGATTTTTGGGGAATCCAATCGTATAGACAACCTGGTTATCTCTTGCATTTGCAAATGTGACCGGTTGGGCGTCTATTTCCTTGTCCAACTTCAGTAGCGCCATGTCTGTCACCGGATCTGTCTTGATAATCTTTGCTTTTACTGGCTTACCTAACGAGCCTGGACTCGCAACAGTCAACGTACCTTCATCACCATCAGACAATTCAGAAAAACTCTGAACAACATGGTAATTCGTGAGCACTTCATCCTTCGAGATCAGGATCGCGGTACCCACATCATAATATACCATATCGGGTTCATCCTGCTTGACCACCCGTACATTCACGACTGGAAAAGAATCCGCTGTGACTGCCATTTGTGCACGCAGCTGTTTGTCAAAGTAACCTGTAAAATGTATCGTCTGAACGGCTTGAGCTGCCGCCAGCCCCGTTGACCCTGCGAGCATTGCAATGGCAAGCACGCCAGACATTCCAACACGGAGTATTCGTTTCCAACTCTTCTGCATGACTCACTCTCCTCCGCTATTATTCTAGCATATCTAATATATCGGAAGGAAAGGAGATATCGTTTAACCAAAAACGAGCAAACAAATGGCCAGGGCTGCAATAAAACCAACGACATCGGAAAACAACCCTACTTTGAGTGCATACCGACCGTTCCTTATGCCTACAGCCCCAAAATAGACAGTCAGCACATATAACGTGGTATCTGTACTCCCCTGAATCGTAGATGCCATACGTCCAATCATGGAGTCTGGGCCATGGGTCTTGATTAGATCGGTTGTAAACGCCAGGGAGCCTGTCCCAGTCAAAGGACGCAGTATTCCGAGTGGCAACACTTCGCCTGGAACACCCATCCAAGATACCAACGGAGTGAATAGGCTAATCACAAAATCCAGTGCACCTGAGGCACGAAATACGCTGATTGCGACCATCATGCCCACGAGATGCGGAATAATACTGATTGCAGTAGAGAATCCATCCTTGGCCCCATCAACAAAGGATTCGTAAACCGGGACCTTTTTGGTAAACGCATATAATGGAACAAACGCGATAATAACCGGGATGGCCCAGACGGAGATCCAGTTGATGAAGGTTAACAAAGTTGCTCATCCTTTCATGCCGGGATTGCCACTTTTCTGTATACGCGGCGGTTTGTGTAAAGCCCTGTTCCGATACCAGCGATCGGCGATTATAGCAGCAAGTGTAGCGATAATGGTAGCCATCAATGTTGTTCCCACGATCTCTGTTGCATTGGCGGAATGATAGTTTAAGCGGATGGCGATCAGCGTTGTCGGAATAATCGTAATGCTAGCCGTATTCAGAGCCAGTAAAGTGCACATGGCAGGAGAAGCTGTTTGTTTATCCGGATTAAGCTCCTGCAGTTGTTGCATGGCTTTGATTCCCATTGGTGTAGCCGCATTTCCCAGTCCCAGCAGATTTGCACTCATATTGGAGAGAATATAACCCATCGCCGGATGATTTTTGGGCACATCAGGGAATAGGAAGCCCACAACCGGACCAAGCAGCTTAGCAATCCGGGCCAGGAGGCCGGCATCCTCAGCCATTTTCATCATGCCCATCCAGAACACAAGCACACTGATCAGTCCAAAACAGACTGTGACTCCCGTTGCCGCTCCGTCGAAAGCGGCTTGCGTGACCACTTCAATATTGCCGTTGACGGCTGCAAAAGCAAATCCGATTAAGATCATAAGCAACCAAATTAAATTGATCATTGGTTATATCCTCCCTTCAACGACGATTTTACTATGGAGACAACAGGTGACTTAATACCACACGCCATGCTGCTGCCCAGGAAGAGACGTCTCCGATCCCACCCATTGTTGTCTCATCTGTCTTCGGTTCAGGTGGGATATAACTGCCTTTGCGATACACCGGAATCGAGCCAACAAGTTTACCGTGAAGTTGCATATCGATGCGTCCTGCCAATCCAAACGTAGGGTCTGTCGATTGTTTTTTCCCTTCCGTTTCAGATTGGACGCGATTTTCGTGCAGAATCAACTTTTTGGTCAATGAACTTTTCTCACTCTCAGCCAGTGGATACCAAAATCCCCGGCCTGTAACGACATCTGTATTTTGCACAGGCTGTTCTTGCCTCGCGATCTCTACCAATGGGAAATATTCAAATCCGAAATCAAGCATCCGAGCATGATCATTCCAATCGTTTCCATCATTCAGCGTTACCGCGGCCAGCTGCTGTCCGTTGCGTGTTGCCGAGCTGACCAAACATCTGAAAGCTTTCTTGGTATAGCCGGTTTTCACGCCATCCGCGCCTTCATACATCCGCAGCATTTTATTTTTGTTGTGCCAGGAGTATTCCCAGCTTTCATTGGGGTTCGGTGCGGATTTGTCCTCCGTGGCTACGATGCGTTTGAACACCGGATTGTGCAACGCGTAGGCAGTTAATCTGGCCAAGTCATTGGCTGTAGAATAATGCCCTTCTGCATCCAGTCCATGAGGGTTCATAAAGTGGGAATGCGTCAGACCGATTTGTTCCGCTTTTTTGTTCATCAACAGAACAAACCCCTCTTCCGAACCACCTACATGTTCTGCTATTGCAGAGGCCGCGTCATTGCCTGAACGGAGCATTAGCCCGTACAACATGTTCTCGAGCGTCATCTCTTCGCCTAACTTGAGATAGATAGATGATCCTTCTTTGGCAAAAGCCGTGGGGGACACTTTCACTTTCTCATCCAGCTTGCTGTGTTCGATCGCTACGATCGCTGTCATGATTTTGGTCAAGCTGGCAATTCGCAGTTCCTTATCCCCATCCTTGCTGTATAAGATCCGGCCTGATGTGACATCAATGAGCGCAGCGCTTTGCGCATGTGTAGACGGACCTTGAATTGTTGCCTGGGCTTGGGTAACCCCTAAGGAAGACAGCAAGAAGACAGGGATAAGCATGCATGCAAGAACTTTCGTTATTTTTCGCATCAATTCATTCCTCCGGGTCACTTGGAATCTTGTACTATCTTATGTTCGGACAACTTGGAGTATGTCCCATAGGGCAAAAACAGCAAAAATCCCTCACCGCTTGATGCGGGAGGGACATTATGTATGAGACGTTATAAATGATATGAAGGGCTGTGACCAAATCACGTCTGATCCGGTTTATCCAGCATTTTAGCTACTTTTCTCATAATTCTGGAGACTCTCATCTGGCTAATATCTTCCATATCTGCAGTCTGGGTTTGATTAAATCCATCTACACGATGCTTCAGTACAGTCACTTCTTTTTCACTAAGCTTACGCTTGACCGAATCAATAACCGCATCAACGTATAGCTTATCCAGAATACCTTCTTCAAGGTTCTCCCCACTATAGATGGTATCCATCAATGTCACGGATTGAGATTGTTGATCATCAGCACCTACAGGCTCATCCAGGTACTTCACACCTTTACCCACTTGAAGTGCTTTGTTGATCTTCTCTACTTCCTCATCCAACAACAATGCAATTTCATGTGCTGGTGGCAGGTAGCTCATATCGTGCTCAAGTCGATTGATTCGATTAATTAATTCCGTAGCTGTCCGAGTTGGACGAATAATGCTTGCACTATCTCTCAGAAAACATCGGATTTCTCTGACAATCGCAGTGACTGCAAATGAGCTAAATTTCACGCCACGCCCGGTATCAAATGCCCTAATTGCTTTGATAAATCCCAGACGGCCCAGTTGAAGAATATCATCCTTCTCTACACAATGATTCTTAATAATCATTTCGGGCTTTCCAATATATTTATGAACGGAATGCCAAATCAGGTTCTCATTGACCAGAATACAATCCCCGAGGAAATATTCATCAAGCTTACAACGTTCAATATTTTCTACGTCATCCATGGTGTAATGCTTCTTGTCTACTTTTAAATTCGTGCTAATATGTTCTGGAAATTTTCCCATTTGGATCTCCCTATGTAAAATTGATAAACGTTCTTATAGTATTCAAATTTCATTGTTAACTGATGTTTATGGACCTTTTTTCATTATCTCAAGCATCTTGTTATGATGTTCCTTCACTTGATTGTAGTACCAGGGGCGAGCCTTCCCCTTAGCTACATTGCCTTCTCCCTGATTGTACGCAATGGTTGTTGTACGAAGATTTCCATCATACTTATCCATAAGATATTTCAAGTATATAATGCTTGTCCTGATATTCGTTTCAGGCTGATGTAGCTCCTGTTGCTTCACTCCAAACGATTTCGCTGTGCTGGGAAGAATCTGAAGTAAACCAATCGCTCCATGGGAGGATACACTTTCCTCTAACATTCGGCTCTCTTGCCACATCATAGCCAGAACCCAGACGGGATCGATATCCGTATCCTTCGTATATTGGACTACCCACTTCACATACTTCAGCAGCTTTGCTCGGCTCACCGCTTTCTCATGATGGAGTTCTATATATTGCTCAATCATATTCGTCATTGGTATGTGGGCAGGAGTTACCGATTTAACTTGTTTCTGTTGTTCTTCTTGTTTTTCTTGCTTCATTGGCTTTACTTGTTTTATCTGCTCTGATGCCGATAGACTCCCATATTGCGAAGCCCATACCACAAAAGCAATAACAACTCCTATTACTCTTTCTAAAGTGAGCAACAGATTCGCCCACCTCCTTACTGAAAGCCTCTATATTATAGAAGGAATAATCTCATGTATAAGTTAGGATTGGTCTTCTTCACTTGGCTGGTATACGATGATTGCTGCAAATTCCAACATGCTGCTGAGTGGATCAACGTTGGAGGTAAACTCCAGTCCATTAACGAATGTGTTTGGTTTGGATAACATCCATGCGTTGATCAATTCTTCCACACCTGCAGCGCTAGCGGACACAAACGTTTTTACAGCTAAATCCGAGGCGTAGTTCAACACCTTCATTGCTCTTCACCAGATGAGTCTTGTTCTTCTTCCTTTTTCTCTTCAATGAGTTGATTAAACTCCTCTTCGGTCAGTTCATGAATCTCCAATTCGTAAGCACTTGTCAGAATATAACCCATACCATCCGTTAAATGAACGTTATAAAATGTTTGTGGTTCTTCATGAAAGGTACCCTCTTCGTAGTTGAACCCAATAACGGCTTTTTCGTATCCAGCTACACTGCCAGCAAACCATACGTTAGCCTGGGTTGTTGCACCGGTTGGCGTCTGCACCTCATGCATATTGGTTGGTGCGTGGATATACTTTCCAATCATGCTGGCTACGATTTCTTCCGTTAATTTATCTTCTTTTGCTTTGATCATATGTGTCATCGAATTATTCCTCCATTAAGTTAAAGTTTAATGAATATTCTTGCCCTTACATTCTCTATACGTGTTATAGGAGCGGCAGTTAAATTGGAGGCGCAGATGAAGTACTTGTTCCGCTGCTTAGGACCGTATAGTTCGTCCGCATATGGAGTACAGCCGTGTCCAGATCAGTCACTCGTTTGGAGACAATATCTTCGATAACAGGCTCTAATGCCCTGAAACCTACACCCAAGATCGGTTTTTTATGTATATAAGCATGATGCATGATCACAATATCAGTAGAGGTCAAATGATCCATAGCCAGATTAACCAAGACGGCATCAGCCTGTACAACTACTTTTTCAATGATCAAGGCGTACTCCCTGTTGCTTAAATCAGAAGCTGTTGACGAATCATGACTTGCCCAAGCGATATCCGAATACCCCTCCAGACGTTCCATCGTAAATCCTAAAACCACCACACTAAGCATCTTGTTCCGCCTTTCTTTCTGTACTAATCACTCTATACGACTTAAAAAAGCACCCAGTTAAGGGTGCTCTCTTTGTTCTATGTAGGTTACTGAATCTATCTTCATCTAACTTAGGCTATTAATTGCCAATTATGACTACAATGCTTCGTACTTCTCACGAATCGCTTTCCATAACTGGGATATACGAGCCTTGGATACACCTAGCATTCCTGCAATCTCTACAAATTCATACCCCGAAGTCCGAAGTTTAAAGATTTGCTTCTCACGTTCGTTCAGCATCATATTTTCCATAATATCTGTTACAAACTCAAAATTCTCATATGCAAACCCAGCATGACCAAGCGCTAATGCAATATCTGAGCTTTCCGATTCATCGCCACCACTCTGATCCGTGCACATGATCTGTACAGCGTTAACCACACTGAGATTTTTCTCAGACATGCACTTGCGGTACATGTCCTTGATTTTATTTTCGATAAGATGATCAACAAACGTCGACATTTTTGCTTTTTCTGCATCATACTTGTCCAGGGAGTTAACCAATTTGATCATAATCTCCTGGGTCACATCTTCTTTCTCCATCCCTGCAAATGTTTTCCCTCTAAGCTTGTGACGACACTTCTCCTGAGCTTTATTCAGGAACATGTCTATATCCCCAATCTCAAATAAATCATCAAAACCCATAGCAGTTGTAGCAGACATAATCCATTTCCCCCATTAACTTTTAATTATCGTCGTTCTTATACTTTCTTTACAATCTAGTTACTATCCCGTAATTTTACTATACACACCCGATATTGCTCCCGAAATCTCACATACCCTATGTAGTCTTGTTACACACAATTGAAACTAATAAGCCTAATTACATACAAACGATCAAGAAATCTCCCTTTGATCCGCCTCCCCATTCCCATCCTATTACATTCAGAATAACAAATACGAACTAATGTTCGCAACATTTATTTATTTCGTTCGCTTAGATGCCTTTTACGGACTATATACGAAGTATACAGTGAAAGGTAAAGCAGCATTTTTTACAAACAAAAAGACCAACACAGAGCGCACCACTGGAAAATACCAAAATGGTGGAATGTGTCGGTCTTGGTCTGACATCTATTTCGTCCCAATTACCGAAGATATGGCCTTCAAGTTCTTTAACAAGGTTATAGGCTTCGTCAAGATTATTAATCTATTCAATCGCCATAAGGGTAGTATAAGGAAATATGTAGGATATTGTCAACAACAAAAATTAGTTCCTAAGAACCTGTATAGAATTCAAACTTTAGTTAATAGGACTTAAGGCATGTTTATCTCATCATTTTTCAGCAGCACTTCAACATCCTTGTTCATCTTGAAGACTGTAATCTGTTCTGCAAAATCAGGGCCAAAAAATGTTGTTTCGATGTCTTCGATCTTCAGACCCATGTTGATATAGGAGAAAACGGGGTTGAAATCTTCTCTCATCATCTGTGCAAGCTTCATCTTGTATTCAGCGAAAATTTGACTTGAGTGTGATTGCATATGTTCCAGCATGAATGCTTCAGGCTTGGTGAATTTTGCTGTAAACTTTAAGATGATAAAATGATTCATGATAGAGACTCTGGTATCTACCGGCCCGCGTTCAGTAAAATCTTTTCTTATTCTGGATGCCAGCTTTGCGAGCTCTCTTTCCAAGTCTTTTATCTCAATGTCCCATCCCTCCTTGCCAATCATCCTGATCCCTTCTACTGACTTGAACATATGAATTCAACCTAGTTTAATCAAAACTGCTTGTACAAGACAAGTTTCAATGGATGCATTAAATTAAGACACGATCAACTTTTCATGAAAAAGGAATAGACCCCAGAACTAGGCTTGGGGTATATCACTTTATTAACTATATTTTATAATTATTCAAATAAATTAGCAGTTGATGCTGAAAAGCTAACATTAGTTAGCGTAAACGCTTAATTTATCATTTCATTGGTGAGCTCTATTTTGAGCAAGCTAAATGCGATCAGATTCAAAGCGACATTGGCTCCATAGTATCTTTCGATCAAATCGAATGCTTCTTCGGTTGCTCCAACCAGATCCTCCTTATCCGAAGTCATCTCGGTAGTCACAATTTCCTCATCATTCAGTGCGAAGGTCAGTCTGTACAGCATCTGTATTCCCCTCCTTAGAAGTCAATTCAATGTTTCGTACATCCGTAAGATCAATGATATGAACCACATCGTCTGTATCTTCCAGCGTGATCGATTTCCCCTCGTTCTTGTGTTTAGTGAAAAGTCGTCGATATTCTTGTTTAACCTCATCCACTGTTAACGGGATTTCACGTACGACCTTCTCCGAATCTTTCTCTTTCTGTTGTAATCTAGGATTATCTTCCATCCAGTTCACCGTTTTTTTCTTCCCACTTCCCTTGAAATAGAAATGAGCAGTCAGTTCAATATTCATCGTACACTACCTCCCGAAATAATTACGTTCTCATCCTACTTTCTCTATACGACTTGATCAGCCAAGTGTTAATGCTAGTCTTCATATGGTGATGGATATACACTAATAACTTCATTGTTAAAAGAAAAAAGGACAGCATATGCTGTCCTTCCGTATTAATATTTCTTAACCGCTATGCGATTGCCGAATGAGTCATATATATATTGGAAGTTGGTTTGAACAGGTGTTGTTCCCATTCTGGCGATGGACTTCGCCACCAATCTTCCCTCACTATCATACTGATAAATGACATCAACCAAAGGTGGGAGTTGCACGAATTCCAGACCGTCATATCGATAAATCTCACCAATGGAAATAACCAAGAAGGAATCATCCTGTGCGTAACCTTCTGGAGAAGCCGGCATGGTCAGTACAGGTTCTCTAACAAGCTGCTCGGTGTAATTGTCTGTAACGACTTGTCGAATAACTCTTCCCTGCATATCATAAGCAAAATAGGTAACCACATCTGTATAATCCACCAAGTCGCTAATCGATTCCCACGGATCGATGACATTCAGGCGTTTTCGTTCACACCAAGTCATGCTGACATGTGTTTCTCCATCCTTGATCATATCGGCACTATGTGTATCAGGATGTGTATAATGATTGGCCTCACGCTCGATGTTGGATAATTTCTCACGTTCGTTCAGAGTCATGATAACGTTATGAATTCCATCTGTTAACATGTCAGCACTGTGTGTATCCGGATGGGTATAGATCACCGTTCTTGTGCCATTAAGATTAATGGTTCCATTCTCCGGATGGTTTGAAACTCGATCACCACCCACCTTTACATATTCCCCGCTGCTGTATGTATAGGTCGTTGATTCATTTTGATTGCTTGAGTCTTGGCGCACCAGATATAATCTTCCTGATTCACCTATGGTGGGCAGTTCTGTTTTGAGTCTGACCGAGACCACGTTTCCTACTGACACCGCGTCCAGTCTGCCATCAAGTGTGGCATAAGAATCCCTGGCTTGTTTAACTTCCCGTTCTACTTTGGCAGCTTTGCTGAATGAAACAATATCCATGTGGTGGTCCCCTCCTACCTCGTAGTCAAGCCAACGACCTCAATATCGAAGTTGGCCACATCTGTACCCAGATTTTTTAACGACAAGTGAAGTGTTGAAGTCCCATCTACGTCCTCATATGGCAAATCGATCATATCATAGATCCCTTCCATAAAATTTCCTGTTGAGTATTGGGCATTGTTGAAATAGAGAACTTCTGGATGTGGACCCGCACTGTTCAACACATGGACTTCCACATTCGTCTCTCTGGACGGAATGACTCTGATCGTTTTGATCATGAATCGAGGATGTTCCATGGGAATATCAATCATTGCCTTCGCCCCACCGCCAACATACTCTACTCTTTGGGCAAACGATACCGGCAATAGCACTTTTCTCATCTCCTCCATCAGTTTCCATGTCCTGTTCAAGAGTCTTCCCTCCTTCTAGGAATATGTGTATCCGGATACCGTCGTGGACGAAGATGATTGCCAGACGTGTTGCCACTTCCGCTGTACGACCAATCCCCCCACGTTTTCCCTGCTAATCCCGCCTGCTGGACAGGAATCTTGACCTTAATACACCAATCGAGCCCCGCAAAATTTTGTTTCACTTTGAGGCCTCTTATGGTATCACGAATTAAACCTACTCCACTGGACTGGGTCAAAAATTTATGCTTGAGTATCATATTTTTTTCATCAGGAACTCCCACTCTGGTTCGTGGCCCATAAATATGTTTATCCGTAACGTATCCAATCAATTGATCATTATGGTTGTCCAGCATCCTCCATGTACCCCAACGGTAGATGTCAATTAATTCAGCCATAGTGGATAACGTGCCTAATGAATAGACTATTTCCTTACCTTCAATGGTGACCGGAACAGCATCCAGATCGTATCCAATGCCATGAAAAACTACCGCCTTACTCTGGGTAAAAAGAGAACCGCTCTCGGCGGTCCCTACAACTTTCCCTTGATGTATAGCCATGTCCATTCACCACCTTAATTCATCATGACAGCAACCGTAGCTCCTGATAAGAAGCTTTGTCCACCAATCGATAGAGAGTATACCTTATATGTTTTGGTGCCCACTTTGATCTCATCTCCATGAGAAACTCCGGCAGAAGGTACCGCATAGATATCCATAAGTTCGCCTCTCGGACCTTCCACACCATTGCACATAATAACCGGAGCAAGATGATAAAGAGACCCCCAGCCTGGATTAACAGGAAGCATGGCAGAGTAGGCATCATATATGTTATTCACCATCTGTTTATCTTTATCGCGCAACGTCCGAATACCGTTATCTCCGTTGTAGCTGAGGCCTACACTCAAACTCGAGGAATCTGTCTCTGTGGCATACCTGTTCAGAATTCCAAAGTAACCCAGATTGGATATACCGGTAACCGAGTTCACATCTCCCTGCAAATAAATAATAATTCGGTTGGGTTGAACTGAAACTTGGTAATCAATTAATAGATTCGTATCAACCGCACTCGTATGACATAGGAAGTCCTTTTTCACTTCGGTTCTGCCCAAAGGAATACTACCATCTGTTGCCATCACATCTTCAGCCACACTCACGGTCAATTTGTTTCCCGATGTTCCCTTCGTGTTTCCAACCTCTAGTCTGAAGAACAGTTTATCTGAGCCGGTTGTGCCCACCGATTTCAGCACAATCACACTCGCAGTCTCGTAAAAAACGGACCAAGGAGAACCCGCAATCGTTTTAAATCCCTGAACAATATTCGCGAATAATTCATTCATCTTCACTTTGCCTGTGAAATTAGCCATCCCTCATCGACACCTCCTATATTTGAAAAAGTAAAGCTCTTTGCCCGCCACCAAGCAGTCTGGCTCCATGAAAGAACTTTGGCCTTGAATACACTGGAACTTGGTTCGAGTTGTAGTAATAACGTCCATAGTCTGTATTCGGGTAATCCTGATCTACCACATGAAACACGTAGTACTTGCCATCATTGCCAAGATCAAGGATTGATCCGTCCGGGTGCTGCGCACTGTTTTTAAATACAATGGAACGCATACCCTTAAATTCACCCCTAGCTCCTTCAGATGGATGATAGACCATGAAAGGCGTAACATAGTATCTTGAACCTACACCTGGAGAAGGGATGGACTCTGTCCCAAAATTGTACAATGCGTACTCCGTTCCATTCCGTGAAGTCATAACGACACCTCTCGGTGTATCATATTGATCTGCTATGTTGTTATCCGAAGCAGATAAAGGCATATGTGGGAAAATGCCATAAAATTTATTGGCAATCGCCGGGTCCTCTTGCTCTAAAGCCTGGCATTTACCTAGAAATATTCGTACTGGGTAAGCTCGTTCCGGGTAGTTCAGACTCTCTCCATGGATAAACAAGATATCCTCATTCGTGATTACTGACCACTTATAGTTCACATTGTACTGCACGTTATGACACAAAAATGGCGTTTCCATCATGAATTTATCTGAGTCCACGGGCGGATTTACAAATAGATCTGGTGATGCCGCATTGCTTCCCAGGTTCTTTAGTCCCCAGCGAATATTAACTCCTCTGGCGTGCGCCCATACACACATGGTAAAACGCATGGATGCATTTTTTTTATTGGTAAGCAGCGCATTTCCCCAGTTGGCGTAAGTTGTTTCGGCCGTATGTATGGTATCCCAGTAAGGATCAAGCGCATCTTTCAATGTGTTAACAAGTGTTGAAGTTAATAAGCTTAGCGTACTAGTAAACTCGTGTCTGCGAATCATGGTCATGCCCTACACCTCCTTCTCAATTTCGAAAAGCAGCACCCGCTGCCCTCCACCGAGAAGTAAGGGAGAGTCGAAGAAGTAGGGTTGGCCCTCAATATATTTCCCGCCAGTTGTAAACCACCCCTGAAAAGTTGAAGGATGAGCTTGAGAATTGGTATGGAATACATAATATCTCTCATCTCCGAGATCTAAAATGGATCCGTCTGGATACTTGCTAGCGTCTTTTAATACAGCGGTTCGAATTCCATAGAATTCGCCTCTAGCTCCTTCTGTATCATGCCAAACATAGAAAGGGGAGATAAAGAATCTACCACCTACTCCAGGTGATGGTACCTGACTACTAGTGGCTAAATTATACAAGGCGTTAGGAGTTCCATTACGAGAGCTCCTAACATAGCCACCACCTGCTCGATACTTCAACTCATCTGCTGAGTCATTCAGTCCCATTGGAAAATGACTAAAAACACCAACAAAATCATTTGAGATTAATGGGTCCTCTTCTTCGAAGGGCTTCAGTCTTCCTAGGTATAGTCGAATAGGATATGCAACCCCTATATTGTTCTGAGGTTCCCCATATAAAAAGATATATTGTTCACTGGTGAACAAGGTCCATTTAAAATAGACATTTGTATGAGAGCTTGTTGTATTGCTGCTGGCTATGTATGAATCCCCTGTATGTAATGGAATTTCACTTAGATGACCAACTTGTGTATATAAATCAGGAGTGACTATATCACCGTTATTACGTAAACCTGCTCGTAACACATAATTTTTGTAATATACACGATCGGACCATGCATTCGTTTGTGCAAGATTAGTGCAAATTGTGAAAAACATACTAGGATCTTTTTTATTTTTCGCTGTAATAGTCCCATTGTTTGCTGATGTGTAATTGGAATTATTCCAAGCTCTGGGGGTAGCGTAAGTATTATTGTTACTGAACGTCCACTCCCAGTGAATATCTCCATATAGATCCTGTGTCACCGTATCATATAATGTTTGAATAAAAGTTGTACAATACGAATAAAACTCATATCTCCTCAAAGCACCTAACAAAATATTTTCAGCCAACTATCTCACCTCCTTAAGCACCAAATCGGATTTTCATTTCGTGAAAGATGTTCTCTTTAAGTGCGGTTAACAGAATTGATTTCACCATGTTGCTTCTCTCTGTTAGGAGATTCTCTTGATAAGACTGTTCTTTGTCCCCAACTCCATGTTCTGTCTCCACACCACTAGCAGCAGCCTCATGAATTTCAGGTATCCCTTTCAGTGAAGGCAGAAATTTATGAGCCACGTTATCAAACAGAATATTGCTCTCAAAAGCAAAGATCAGAATTTCAATCTCCTCTGTACTGTATGGCTCCGAGTGATTGCCCACTAATTTATCCATAATGGTATGTAGAGCAAATTTCACATCCTGCACGGTCCTCGTCACGTCAAATCACAACCTTTCTAATTTTTACTTGTTTGATGTTACCGCTAGCATCGTATTCAAATGCCTTCTGAACTCTTTGGCCGTCATAGATCAATGTCTCGGTCTTAACGGTACCATCTGCATTGTAAGTGAACGATGTTTTTTTCAATAGCTGCGGAGTTATATCTGCGGAGAACACTTCTTCAGACTCGATGTCACCATTGGAGAAGTAGTTATACACGACATCGAGCTCAAGTGTACTCCCTTCAAGAAAGACAAGCCTCCTCCGGATGTCTGAGTCATCATAGGTAGCGCCTCCTTGAAGCACATAATACTCAGCTCCATTGTTGATTTCGCGCAGTACTTTACCCGTATTGTCACGCTGATACTCAATAGACTTGATCTGCCCGTTACTCTCGGTAACTTCCTGTCGTTCCAGATTTCCATCCGGGCTATAGAAGTGCTCAACGGTGCGGTTAATTCCTCCATCAATCTTCTCGGTATGTACTTTTCCATCTGGATAGTAGGTATATTCGGTTACCGAAGTGGTGTTAATAATAGACCCTCGACCAATGACAGTTACTCTGGCTTCCTTGGGCACATCAAAAGTAAACCGTATAAGCGTATCATTATATTCAATGTAATCGTCTCCTGCATCCATGCGTATTCCATCCAGAAATACCTCTGCGGAATTCGAACCAATCACATATCTGGGCACTTGAAAATCCCTAGTCGTCGACAACCTGCTGTTAGGAGCAGAAGTGAAATGGAACACGGATTGATGCTCCATGGTGCCTCGACTCTCAGCGAGTTCAAGACGACTCTGCATGTTGTCGAGTCTGTCCTTGAGAGCATCATAGACGACTCCGTTTTTATCTTCTCTTGAAACCACAACCTCTTCAGCAGTTGCTTCTAATTGAGCTTCAATCGCTTCGATCGCCGTATGATGTGTAGCAATTGTTGTGGTTTGCTCACCAACGTTTTTTTCCAGATCATCTACACGAATTCCCAATAGAGACATGTCATTTTCAATAGAACCCTTTGTTAAGAAATACCTGAAATCCAAAGCAGTGAGTGAAGTTGTTGGAGAAACTCCAACATCGAGTCCACCAATGATCATGGCATCCTTGGGCTCTTTTTGATCTGAACTGTAAGAGTACTCCCCATTTTCATGAAGGAAAATATAATATGACGTATTTGCTACAATGTCTGGAATGCTGAATGTTTGAGTAAACTGATCTACAATAACCTTATTGATACTGGCTCGTCCTGCATTAATCGTAACTTGAACACTGTTATTTGTATCTAGATACGTGGGGTTGGTAACACTGAGATCCTGAATAGGTTGCTTCGCTACAACTTCAATCGCTTTCTCCAATGTGTCAAATCGATGATCTATGGATGCCTCTGCTCCACGTGCTTCTTTTATTTCCGTCTCAGCGAGGCTCAACCTCTTCTCATGGTCATCCTGGCCCTTGGAAAGGGTATTGACATCTGCTCTTGCCGTCAGAATATCCTGCTGAACATCATCCAGTCGTGAGCTGTTTGAGATAACCTTAGTCTCAACATCGCCTAGTCTCTGCTCATGATCTTTAACAGCATCTCGGCTATCGCTTGCAGACTCTTCTACGCGTGTGATTCGCTCACCTAGACTGAGTGCAGACCCTCTAGCATCATCCAACTCTGAAAGATAGGCATCAATCTCATCATGCGTATGCGCCCCAATATCCCTCAATTCCTTATGGCTCTTGGCGGATGATCGATGAGACTGGTTAATTCTTACTGACATTTGACCACCTCCATTCATGCCTTACATGATCTATACGTAATCTCTTCAATACGATTAAGTCATATGTATGTCGAATACATCTGTAGCGAAAATTTGACCTGGGAAGCATACCTGTCTTGAGATTCTTCTCTTTCCATTCGCAGCCAGAATCGGTAGGACGCTCCCGGCAAAATGGTGAACGCGGTAATCGAGTAACTGAAGGAACCAGGAATGCCTTCAACATCAGGCGCAATCTGAACCTTATCCGTCCCGCTTGTGAGCGCAAAGGTTACATTTTTAAAGTCTCCTGATATCATGGGATTCTTGGCAAACATTCGAACTTCTTGTGTAGCAGAACCACCTGCGGTTAAATAGCCTAGAAACCGATCCGTGTTAGGATAAAGAAGCACATCGAAATCTTCTCCTGTTTCAGGATTTGACTCTTTATAATACAAATCCGGTGTAACCTCAAAATACATAAGGTCTCCCTTGTATACTTTTATAGAATCCATCGCCTGAAACCGATTTCCATCCGGAAGCTTAATCCCGAAATTACCCACAAACGGATATGGATATAGATCCATGTTAAAATGTACAACCGTCTCTTCAGATCGGCACACCCTGGACTCAAGCACAACACCATTCTGATCGATTAGATCAACCACAGTTCCTTTGGTTAGATTGTCTACGGCAATAGATGTTCCTTTGTTGATTCGAATATACTGAATATGCATGGGGTGATCCCCTTCACCCTTCAGATAGAGACCTATTTTAGGAGCTCCCACCAGTTCTACAGAACCAATAATGTTCCAAATCATGCCATCATCCGACCAATACGCCGTATAATAGTTATAATCTCGAATCAAACGTATCCAAGGGTAAGTCTTCAGCAAAGGCGTTGGCAAGGACATATCCAGAAACTCTTCAATCTCCATGTAATTATGTTCGTCTACCAAAACAATAATCCCACCATAACATCCCTCCGTATCGGGATTGTAACTGTTCTTCACATCCATGACGAATTGCTTCATATCCGTCAGAGGTTTATAGAACATATACAGTGGATCTTGACCATGTTTGAGCACCAGGCTGCCACTACCCGCTTCATAGCGAGTAGCATCGTTAGGGAGTACTTCCCATTTGGAATCCAGGTTGGAGCTTGCGAACGCATCCTCATATACCCTGCCTGACTCTTTCAATCTCGCAACACCCATACAGATCCTCCTTTCTTTACGTGAATAACCAGATGCGTTTACCGACCACACACATCTTGGGCCTTGCTTTCCAAACTTCCAGCAAACATTTAATAAGCGCTTCAACACACTTGTCTCCCCCACCACCTTCGCAGTAAGGAATGACATAGACGTCATCACAGATCCAGTTGGTCAGCTCCATCCAGTCCAGATTAGCGTATTCGTAACTACGCGTACCCACTTCCTGAAGTGAGGTGAACACCCATTTGAATTCATGTTTGCCTTTGGGCACTGGATGTGAAAATGTATAGTATCCACCCTCTTGAGTGAATGTTTTGATAAGCTCATCGTCAATGAAGAAATCCAGCTGACAATCAAACGGCTCAGGCACCCATACCCATCGTTCGTAGGCTTTGAAGTCATGCACCCGGAAGGTGGTCAGATACCGTTTTCCTGTCCAGTCGCTGATCTGCCCCTTCTGGTCTGTTGTAATCTCCACTTTATACTTGCTATAAGGCTTGGGAGCCATTTCATTAAGTTCGAAGCCACGATAACCGTCTCCATAATACTTTTCATCCCATAACACTTTTCCGTCCTCACGTGTAATTTTTACGCGCATATTACTGTTATCGCAGCCGCCCATCCAGATTGGTTTGTTATTCCAAACTTCGAAGTGTGTCACTTCTGCCCAGGATGGATCAACTTTAATAATGTCATCAATATTCAATTTCCCTCCCCAGATCATTGCGCCATCTCCCGGGCATCCTCGCTCGAATCGAACACGAACCTCGTAGTTTTTCTTCTGATTTGAAGTGTTTTCGACTTCAACTGAAATGATTTGGTCATCTTCATTTGTTACTTCTTTTGGTGGAATTAATAGTTGACCGTCCTCATAAGTTTCAATGACAATTTTGGTGCCTCTACAAGCCCTATCTCTATTCTCGTACAATCGAATAACATCGAGCCAGGCATGACTGCCACCATCTGGCGCAGTCGTATCTGGGCCAGGTGGATTCCATGAATCTTCTCCTGGATGGGGAGATTTATCCTTTAGATATATCCCCCCCTTCGCATCAGTGCAATATGCGCCCCAGGTCTCTGTAAAGCTCCCATGACTAAGCGTGAAACCACCAGCATCAAGACCCGTAGCATTCGATGAGCCCTTATTTTTATGGAGTGTGTATGTAATGGTATATTTAGTTCCTGGTTCTAGGTTAGTTGGAATTTGGATGCTTTCACCTGTTTGGTCACCTGCTACTTTCAATGTTTTAAGAAGGCTTTTTACCCCAGTCTTAGTATTTGTCAATTCAACATCCACATAGGTTTTATTATCATAAATAGAATAATTAACTAGTTTATCTCCGTTTTTACCATCAGGATCTTCAGTTCGAATTTGAAGGTTCTTAATGGATGCATGATAAGGAATCCCTTTTGAATCTTCATCTTCGTCTTTCAAGGTATCCGTAAGTCCAATACACAAGGTATAAGTACCCGGCTCCTTAACAGTCACTTTTTTGTTAAAAGGTATTGCATCCTTCCACTGCTTATCAGTAATGGATTTGTAGTTAATTATTCCTTGGTTGTACCCTAAATTTTTCTTCTTATCTAAGATGACTACACCATGTTTTGCCTCTACTTGTGTACCTTTGTAATACTGGACTCGAAATCTGGCTTTCTCATCCCCATCAAATAGATAACACATATAATCGAAACTGATTTCAAAGCTTCCATTACAATAAAATTCAACGTAAACTTTTCTGGTGTGTTCACTTCCAAAATCTGAATCTTTATTACCTGGTCTGGTATTACGGACATCTATTGAGTAATAATTCAAATTTTTACCCGGCTCTTTTATTCCTGCTTCTGCTTTGAAAGTAGAATCTTTAAGGGTTCTTAATCCATATACCTTTAACTTTTGAACGGGGTATACAGTGAGATATTCCGAGTATTGAATGGTCCCAACGTCGGAAACAACAAAATCTCGTTTAATGGATTTATTGTTCGTAACACCTATCGCATATGCTCCACCAGATCCTGAGAAGACCTGTCCCTGATTATAAGCCTTCCACAAAGCATTACGATCAGACTGACCTGAATAAAGCTTTTGCCCATATTGAATGTCATGATTCTTGAACGAAGCTGGATAGCACTCTTCTCCAAAAGGACTTTTAACTGCTATACCTGATTGATCATTACCGGTATCATTCCCTCCGGAATTTGCTGATCCATTTTCTGCTCCGCCTGTACTACCATTACCTGGTGCATACGCCTTACCATCCCGGTAAATCCAGCGGAAATTGTGACTCCCCGATGGTAATGGATACATACAATTTGTTCCATCGTCTCCATTGGATTGACTCCCTGTCCAGACTGAAACACCATCAATTTGAAGTTCCAGTTTCTCGCCGGTGTCAAATTCCCCTCCATACTGCCAGCAGATATATCCTGAGTTGTCTAACTGTGCTTCAAACTCACATATGAAATCCTGATCATGACCTTGGGCCCACATCACGCCATCTCCGACTACAACTTCTTTCCAATCCCAACTCCCTATGAACCTCAATGCCTCATCATAGTTGCCTTCGTCATTAAATATCTCTTTAAACACGTTCTCATCTCTTGAAGCTCCTGTGACAGGATTATATCCGGCGTCCATTGCCGGATATATACGCATATGCTCTTTTACACTAAACTTAGCACCAGGGTTCAACTCCGCCTTATACGTAATCGTATCTCCATGTTGTTCTGTCCTTGCACCAGCATCCGTAACATCCCAGTTCCTTGTCACATCAACATATGAGCCTAGCGGAGATAAGGTACGATATGTATTGCCAGTGTTGTTTCCATAGGTGAACGGTTTATCTATCTCATGTATGAGTGGTTCTTCGGTCAAGCGATCTCGAATATAAAACTGTATTAAATTAATACCAGCCTCCAAAGGGATTCGTATCTGATCTCCGTGACTTTGCATGGTTGTATAATGTTCTAATATGCCGTTGACTGTTACCTCGAACGCTTCAGTAGTCCTCAATTGATGAGAGTAACTGAATAAAAACCAGCCATCATCATCTAAAGTCACTTCTGTTTGGGCAATCATATCACCATGCTTTGGTTCGTCGAGACGCAATGTATCATTGTGACGAGTCCAACTGGGACTTCCCGACATTGTCCATTGATAATTCCCAATCCTTTGTCCATAAAGACTGGGCTCCCAGTGATCAATTTCTTGAGGGGGACAAATGACCTCAACTACCCCTTTCAGGTCAATGGTCGTATCATGCCCTGCAACAATTTCATACTCAATCTTGGCAAGGTCGGTTTCCGTTTCTGAATATTCCCCATTTAGTATCCACTCCACACCATGCGCTGAGCGAGCATAGCTGCCATGATCTCCATCCCCGCGCTGGGTACGTTGAAGCATTTTATCGTCAAAAAACAACTCATAATCATGATCAGGATAGGGCTCTTCATCTACACCCATTTTGTAGGCAAATGAGATACTTCCGTTACATTCGTTGTCCAAATCCATTATCATAGTTTTCTTTCGTAAATCATCTGCAATAAATTGACCTTGAAAATGCGCTTGTGCCACACTTTGTGGGGATCTTACTACCCAATTACCGTACTCATGTACATGCTCACCATCCAGATCGTAATCTTTTGGTGCAGGCGGCTTACGTGTATCCACAATCTCAACGACTTCAACATCCTTGATATAAATACCATTGTTCTGCCATACTTCAGGTCTCATTTTACGGATCAGCCAGTCGAACTTGTACATCTGTCCTGGCTGCAACGTAAATGCAGCTTCTTGCCATCCGCTATTCTCGCTCCATTCGCCCCCAACTTGCTGCCCATTAATATAGAACAGCATGCCATTACCACGCTTGGCACTAGCCAGGTACTTGAACCTGATCTGTCCATAACGCTTCACACGCCAGTTAAATGTGATTTTGGATGAGTTGCCAATCTCCAGAAGCCCTAAATCCAGTTTTAAGATCATCTCTGATCCAGATTGTTCATTCCTGCCTACGGAGTGGACAGCTACCCATTCCTGATCCTCCGTCGATGATACATATCTGAAGAAATCAGGGAATTTATTCGAGAACGGGACGTCCTTTTTCATTGAAAAGAGCGGAATCTCATATACGGTTGCATCAAAATGATTAAAGTAATTCCCACTAAAATGATGGTAGTAGGGTGCCGGACAGATCGGCAATGATACACCATGATGACTACCGCCAGGCTTCTGAGCATTTTCAAGAATCTTGTGAATACAATCTTTAATCATCTGCAGTACTCGCTGATATTGTGTTTTATCTGGAGGCTGCTGCTGTTCTACCCACCATTCAATCCTGCGATACATATTCCACAGTGCTTCACGGCATCGTACACTCGCATACGACGACTTATCTTTCAGATATTGCTCAATGATTTGATCAATACTGTTTTCCAGTGCATCCAATTGAACCGTCTGCCATCGTCCGATCTGACCGTACCCTGGATCACCCAGAATAGGATTATTTTCTTCGCCATGCCGGTCCGTTTCACTCCTCGGTGCATTGGGACTCTGCGGTAGATACGCAGGGTTATTGGGGTTGCTATAACTTTCGTCCGCAATCTTCGCTCTCATATTCGCGAACAATACACCTTTCTGTGATTTGGAGAACAAACCAAATGTATGACCCATACCAATCACCTCCCAATCTCTCTATACGATAAAAAGAGCACCGAGTTAATCGGTGCCCGTCAGATCATATTGCAATTTCGAATCTGTGTAGATCTGGAGTTTATTTTTCATGACAGACACGGACAATGTATACCATTTATCCTTCTCCCACTTGAAAGGTTGCATCGGAGAACCCACTGCAGTTGGATTGCCAGCAACGATTTTATATAGCTGCATCGGCGTTCTCATATCCAGACTGTTATCGCTGTCTCCTCCATGAACCATAAACATCCAATAATTATGTTCATCAAAGTATTTGAAAATAATTCCTGCGCCATCCCCATCCGTACTTGTATCTACCTTAAAATCAATGGAGAACTTATACGTCTCAGCCAGGAAATTATTGCGATACCATCCACTGATGTCCTTCGTATCTTCCTTAGAATAAAACTTTCCAAGCAATTGATCCCGATCCCAATCGCCTTGACCGAATTTAGTCCAATCATCTGACTGTGATAATTCCAGCGCATCCATATCCTTTGAATACGGATAGTAGACATTAAACGGATCATTCGGATCGTAGTCCTCCGGCACACCCAACCCGCCTTCCCAGTCCTCAGGATCCATTCCTCGATCCAGCAGATCTTCCGAATAATCGAATATGAGACCCTGCGCCATGGTGTCCATCATTGGAATGTAAGCATCAGCGGATTCCCGTTTAGCCACCGGGTGATCATTCAGTGTGAAACTCTCACGCGGTTCCATCTTGGCTTCGTGATACATTTCCATAAGATGAGCTGTTCTCTCGGGAAGGAACGCATGCAACTGTTCCAGATACTCTGCTCTTTTCTCAGGTCTTTCAGCGAAAATAAAACCTGTGATGACTTGAGAACAGCGTTCTTCAAATGAAGCCATGAGAGAATCAGGATCCTCAATTTCAGACAATCTGGCGTTTGCTATACCTGTCGGCAACTCTCTTTCTATGCTGGATTCACGTTCCTCTGTTATCCCTTTAATATCATCTTCACTAAGATAACCCGGGTCTAATAGCTTACTGCCAAAGCTCTGGCCGTCATTATCAACGTAGCTTGTGTATGGTAGACTATTTCCGTAACTTAACTCGTCACCTGAGAATGCAAACCTCTGGAGTGTGGTCCCGTATATCCCATCGAAATGCTCACCGGCTCGCTCACCCCCAACGCCACTTTCCATTTCATGTGAATGACCATATCGATCCATTTTCCCCGCTGCGAATTGCTCCCAATCCAGAGTCGTGCTTCTTAACAAGTTCATTCCAGCATCCAATTGATGGTTATACGCATCATAAGAACTTCTGGAGCTCATGAACGAGTTATCTTCAATATGAACGTCTCTCGTTTTAAGGTAAGCATATTCGCTTAGGATCAGGTCTAGCTGTTTATATTGGAAGCCAACCAGTTCCATGTCCAAAATGGATTCATTAAATTCCTTGTTTCCGTAGAACATGTCCTGATCCAACGATCCATTTCGCAGCTTCACTACATCATTGATCGTCTCATGGGTATGAGCCCATCTCTCAGCTTTTCCTCCAAAAAGGTTTTCATGCAAGAATGCTGATCGATCCTTTTTATTTAACTCAAGCGTTTGGATCAAATCAGCTTCTTTACCGTTTTTAAGCGCATGAATTTGCTCATCATTAGTGGAATCTTTGGCATTTTTCAGACCGTACATGTTCTCTTCCAAATATCCATATTGCGGTTTGTCGGCGAGCAGATTCTCTTCCATATTGCCGTACTGGGGTTTGTCCGCTGAGAGTACAATCTCTGTTGTTCCATACTTCAAGTTTGTTCCACCAACAATCTCAACCGGAACATCACCGTATTTCAGATTCGTTCCGCCAACAATCTCTACAGGTATATCTCCATAACTGAGCCCCGTCCCACCCACGGATTCCACTGGAACATCTGCATATTTCAGATTTGTACCGCCTAGTGGTAGCGTGAGGTCCATGTAACCATATTGCGGTTTATCCGCTATAAGTTGTTCTTTAAGATTAGCAATCTTTTCAATAATGCTATCAGTTGTCTCATGAAGGTAAACATCATGAGTATGCTTATAGGCAAGAATCACATCATAATCCAGTGCCGAATCCTTTTTACTCTTTATCGAATCATAGATCAGTTCAACCAAGTTGGTATCTCTGAACCCTTTACCACCGTACCAACCCTCACCATGCAATTCACTCAAGCGTAACTTGACAACTTCACTCTCAATCTCGTGGACTGATGCCTCTTTCACGATTCTTGTAAAATGGTTATCTTCAAACATGAGGGATAATCTGTTCATGTTATCCGAAATGATTTCAACGTTCAATTGTCCTTTGCGCATGATGGAATGAGCCGTCAGCATATCGTCAAGCTTCGCAGATTTCATTACAGTAGTGGCAAAGGATATCTCATCTTGAACCGATCCATATCGATCTACCCTAATCGCTTCAGAAGCATTATTTATCAAAGTGGATTCCCAAGCTTGCCGCATCCCTGCGTTAAACTCAATATTCATCGCACTTTCTCTTGCCCACATAGAACCAAGCGTATATCCAATCTCAGCTACTCCATTTCGATATTTCACGCTGCTTATGGAATAATCGTCGCTGAGCAGTGCTGATCTCCATTCCATAGTCGCCAGTGAGTAATCGATATCAGTAGCTGCCTGACGTGGTTCAATCATGCCAATCGAATAACTCTCATTCAAATACAACTGTCTAATCCTGGCTGTGCCTATAGAGTACTCACCACTGATTAAACCTTCTTTTGTTGGATTAGTAGCCATAGGTTGTTGATCATACGAGTATCCCTCACGAGTCTTTGACGTTCCAATAGCATATTCGCTGTTCAGAAGCATCTGGCGCAAGTTTGTACCACCCATGGTGTATTCATCATCAATCATTCCATAACGTTCGCGGGAAACCCCGCCCATATTAAATTCTGTATGAATTACGCTCTCACGATTCATGTTGGAACTCACAACATCATGGTCAAGAACCATTCCGTCCCGTTTGTATTTTGCGCCTATGCCGTACTCATCAAAGGCTTGTCCTCTGCGTTCAACTTGACTTCCTTCATATGCTGGGTCATCCGGGAATAATCCCCCTCCAGAATTCAGGTAACCTAATGAATCTTCAAACTCAATAATAGCCGGTCTTGCATTAAAATCTGCACCGTAAATGACTTCCGTAATTTCGCCATGCTGATCTTCCTTTACTTTCACTCCCTCGAAAACGTCTGTCTCTAGAGTCGAATTACGTCTGTTCAGTTCAGCCGATCTAGATTCATCTTCAAGTACTGTCATGCTCAACTCTTTGGATGCTTCTGCGAGTTCCGTCCCTATATACCCAAGCTGAGATTCCTTCGCACCTTCGAAATTAAAGGAAATGATGCCTGATCTGGTTCCTTCTTTGTCAGCTGTTAAGATCCCACAATCGATTAACGCATCTACCCGCTCTCTAACCCCAGCCAAAAACGGTTCATCAAAATAAAACGAAGCGTCTGCATGATTCACAGCTTCCATCATCATTTCCAGGATGACTGCCGGACTGTCCTCCAAGATCTCCCCAACAATAAATTCCTCGTCAAGATGTCCAGGGTAGGCTTTATTCCCCAACCATCCTCCACCAACCAATTTGTCCAAAAGCTCATCCCGAATCATGGTCGGTCGACTACGATCTCGGATGGATTGCAGGGTCGTTTCCAGATGTAACTTTTTACGATCTCTATGTAATACAAGTGGTTTCTCTGTCAGATGTACATGCTTCTGTTCGTCGTTCTTTCCATACGAATTTAACTTTTCGAGCATGGTAGAACGTAATAATTTTTTGTCAGCCAAATGGTCCTCAGACTCAGGTAACCACAAATCATGGGCCAACGCTCTTTCTGCAGTTGTTGAACCAGCCGTATAACTTTCAAAGGATGCTTTTCTTTCTGAACCTTCTTCGCTGTTCGGGATGTACAAATTCTTTTTCTCTGCTTTTGCAGTATGGAAGTTATTCTCTATATAGCTGTCTAATTTGTTTTCCCTTTCACCAAGTGAGTGCTTGTTAAGTACTTCAAGAGCCTCTACAGTCACTCGTTTGCCCAGCCTACTTTCTCTCTCCACATACCCAGAGACCTTACTGATCCTTCTGCTCTCCTGCAAATCTCTGAAAACAAAACCGTGCTCCATACTTTCACGATAAGCCTGTTCCGCATGACGGTCCACCTCACTATGAACCACATAAATTCGTCGTGCCTTAGGACGCTCATGCTCAATATACATTTTCTCCAAATAAACTCTTTGTCCCGTAGTCAGATCACCCATGACGTTCATATCTTCCGCTTGATCCCGAACAGCCCAAGGAAACTGTCGTTCCACATCCGTAATAGTTCCTATATCTCTAGATGCCAAAATGATACCAGATACTGTAGTTGCCGGATGTTTGTCTATTATTCTGTGAGCTTGGAGCGGATGCCATAGGGTATCACTTGCACGAAAGACTAACGCATTACGATGTTGGTCACGGCTGCTTTGAATTAGATCATCATGAAAGTAAAGTTGCTTGTCGACTTCTCGCGTACTTCTCATTTCGGTATGTAGAACAGTCGGGTACTGACGATCCTTCAGTTTGGCAAGTACATTCTCGTGAGTTGTCATTTCATTCTTAATAACCCTCGTAGCATGATTCAGTTGTGAAAGAAACATATTCTCTTCGATGTCTCTGATTGCTTGAACAATTGTGCCTGTAGTCGTTCCACCAAACGTTGTTGCTCGCATAGCTGTCCCTAGTGTTTGCATGAGTGTCAATTGTGATGTGTTAGAAATTCTTTGAGCTAAAGGCAATGTCCGATCAAATTGCATGTACTTAATTTCCTGAAATCGACGAATATAAGCAGTCGACATATCCGATAAGATGGATAATTGCTGATGATCCTCTACCCTTTTCCCCATCATGGCAGCTTGTTCGGCAAATGTTTCTTTGTGACCATCACGTAAACCTAGCAGATCCCGATATAGAATTCCCACATCTTGTTTGCTAACCTTCCGGGACTGAAGACTCCTCTCCAGTTCTGTACTTCTGAAGTGGTCCTGAATGGCTTCTAACAAAAAATCTTTTTTTGTCCGGCGTCCAATGATCTTCTCCACTTTCTCGAAAACCTCTGCCACATCCATATCCGGTTTATCGTTTCGAACAGAGTTTATCAATTGCTTAATCACCAGTTCAGAACTGCTATCTTGCTCTGCACTATCTGCATAATCCGCAATCATCCCAAATTCACTAACCCTGAAACTGATTTTTCCAGGCTCCAGCTTATCCAAGTTCTTCACAAAGTTACGAGTTAGACCCAAATTACGGACAATCTTTAACTCTTTATCGTTATCTACGCGCCAGCCCTCTGACATATCTTCATGAGTGAATGAATCCTTTAATCCTCCGGGCCTGCGGCCTTCGTCTTGATGATCCATCTCCAAAGCTTCAATTAACGCAGATCGCTCCATTTCGAACGAAAATTCCATGACATCGCCTTGCTTGGTAGCTGAGCTCGATCCTTCCATGGAACTGTGCAAAAGTCCTTCTTTATCCTGTTTAGCATCACTCAGGACAATAAATCGTTCTTCTCCTTCCAGATCCTTGCGAATCGCTTCCACTAGTTGATGATTAAATCCATGTGAGATCGATCTTGCCATGTAGAAATCAAGCATCAGGACACTTGGATACCGGCTGTAAGGCATATATATAAATCGATAATCCTCAGGCCTGCTTCCTGTAGTTCCGACTGTAAACAGGTAACCGTACTGAGTTGTCGTGTAATCTATAACGGTGAAATCAAACTTGTTGACTACTTGATTCACGTCACTGCCCCCTTCCAACTAAAAAAAGGGAACCCCTGAGTGGAGTCTCAGAAAGTTCCCTCTCACTGAATCTATACGACTCAGCTTTGATTCAGTTTAACTTACGCTGTATAACGGACTTCCTTCAGAATAGCCACACCCATGCGTTGGTTAGCAGACAGATTCATAAAATTCTGTGCCGTATCAGTATCAAAGTAACGATACACCTCTTGGTCCCAAGACTTGCCTTCCACATCAATAATTAACTCATCCAGATGAAGGATATTATGCTTCGTAACCGCGATGCAGTTATCGAATTGACCGCGGTAGCCCTCGTAAGGGTGAACCACGTAGATCGGAGACAAGTGATATTTGGATGTCCATTTGGATGCCTGGAAGCCTTGAGGCTCCAATTCCAAACCCGTATCCCCCAATTCTGGATCTTGATAAGCTTTACCTTTCGGTGGAGCTTGCGTGATAAAGGAAGGATAGTGCTGCTGGAATTCAATACCCGATTTGGTTTTCAACATCTGAAGTGTGTTATTACCTGCAGAGGTATATTGACCGTAGTAGTATGTTCCTGTTGTGGCAATCTGAGAGATATCCGGTTCTTCGATTACTGCTCCGGCTGTCAACATTACGTTTCCGTCTACATCATTCAGGTTGTATTTGAACGGTTTCAATGCACCTGCATACAGGAAGGATTTTTTGTAATCAAGGAAGTTTACTGCTGGGTCAGCAACGAGAACCATCGCCAAACGATTGTTCATGACATTCACATACATGTACACCGGTTTTTCTTTATTCCGATCCGTTGGCGTGTAGTTTTCCAGTGCCCATTGGTAGAGTACCGGATGCCCTGTCAGCTTGAATGTAGGGCGAGTGGTAACTGGTAGTGTAGTTGGTTCGCTGCCTTCGAATCCTTCAAGCAACTGAACAGTCAACGTACTATGCTCCTCATAGGCTGGAACTGGTGCAACGACGCGTGGTACCAGAGCATGATTAATGAAACTTACATAGAAATGTTTCGTAATCGGAGTTGCTTGTGTTCCAATCGTCATGATCCCGCGAAGAATAAGTTCCTGAATACGGTCACTACTATCCTTTTCTTCGTAAAATACTTCCCACAGATTTTGTTCCTGAGACTCGCCTGCAGTAGATTCAAATGGGAAACTCTTAAACCCTGTAACTTCCTCTTTCAGTTTTGTCAACACGTCCTGTGAAGTGGTGATTGTTTCTACATATTTAAAATTTGCCATTATGTAATCCTCCTTATTTTATCTCTTTCAAAAATGCAATCGTAATTACATCTGGTGATGGGGAATGCTTGAATAGATTCAACGGACTCTTGATACTGAAAAACTTGTAAACCTCAGTCCACGTACCCAATGCAGGTTTGGAAGGATCTTTCAGAATTTCTGTGTCTACGATTAATTCATCGCGATTGACCAAGTTATGGTCGTATATCGCAACTACACCGTCCATATAACCCCGATATCCTTCTGCCTGATGCACGAGGTAGATTGGACTAGCATGATACTTTCCTGTCCAGAGGGATTTCTGGAACCCATCTGCATCTACAATCAATTTCGAAAGACCCGGGGGAAGTTTACCCACAGAAGGATAGTTCGGAAGATGTGAAATAAATGCCGGGTAATACCGCTGGAACAAAACATTACTGCGTGTCTTCAACATGGACATGGAGTCCATACCATTTGAAGTGTACTCACCGTATTTGGCATAGATATCCGGATTAAGATCCGTGAGAATATCATTTTTCGTATAACCTGTCATATCTGTTCGCAGATCACCCATGCCAACGGTGACACCAAAGTTTCCTCCATGGTCGTAATCATTGAACGGAACGATCTTGCCTATGTATCCAAAACTGCGGTAATAGCTATGAATATTCGGTGAAGGATCACCTTCCAGAACAAGAACTACTCGATCATTATTTACCGACAAAGTGTAAGCTACCAGGTAATCCGGTCTGCGTTTTTTGTTAGGCAACCATGATGTTGTAGAATGTCTGCCGTGGAAAAAGCGAGCTGCCGGGCTTACGATCTCTGTCTTGCCATCATAGTCCAACTTCCACTTCGTGGACGGTGGGATGAAAGGTTTAATGGCTAAAGAATCATTCCATGTCAAATACATATAATGTGCCTTCAATTGGTCAATGACTGTAGGTGCCTTCCCAATCGTTATGGTTTCAGGATCACAGATCCCATCATACGTTTCGCGCTGGCTTCCTTGAGCAACTTTCCCCTCGAAGCCTTCTCCATAGTAGATGTTAATGTAATTCCAGTCATGAGCTGGCTGCTCAAGCATGACATAATAATCACGAACTTGAATTCCTGTGGGAACTGTAGGCGTTGCTTTCACTACGGTCTGAGCTGTTACATTGTTCAGTACATCAGCTGTGTAGAATAGTTCATCAAACTTGTAAATTTGCTTTACAGGTTCATAAAAACTATCAACAATACTAGCCCAGTTCCAATAAGGAGAGTACTCATACTGGTTGACTTTTCTAGATAGATTGTATTGATATTTCCCTTTAGGTGCTAGTTTAAGTGCATATGCCCAGTCGGTAGGCATCTCTGTCACAATCTCAAATTGATTCCATTCATTCGATAGTTTTGTTGTGCCATCCAGGTTTCCAATTACCTGTCGTACCAGATATGCTCTGTACCCATCCGGAACTGAATTATCTACAACAACGGTTACCAAACAACCAGGAATATCAACATACTTTGTTTCATTAGTCTGAGTATCCTGATAACTAAACTGCACGACCTGAATCTTACGCCCTGTCTTATAGTTACCGAAAGTGGTCCCAACATTAGATGGAGAAGGTCCTGTCTTGCCTTCCAGCACCTCATCAAAGTAAGTTTGACTTACTTCCCATAGACACCCACTCTTATCCAGCGCAGAATTTCCAGTATGACTTTTTGCCTCGGTCCAATCGGGAATTTTGTAAACTTCGTACTGATTCCCATCAGAATGGGTGTACATTCCAATAATGCCTTTGTGATAATTTTTACTGTAAGTTACCCATTTAGCTCCATCAGATTCATAGACCTTCTCCCAGCGATTGGCGTCAATCCCGCCCTCTACTTTAGGAATATCAGCACCTACAATTTCATCGGCCAGCGTGTTGATCAATTTTTGTGCTTCCGACTCTCCGTCAATATAAGCGGCAAAGTTCGTCTGCGGTTTTTGCAGTGCCATCGTCACCCTCCTTATCTCAAAAATTTGATGTTGTACCAGACCGACTTGGCTTCAGCCACCGCGTTAAAAAAGTCAAACGTGATAGTCGTTCCAGCCGGAATCGGGTAGACAATTCCGAAACTGTTACCCATGGAAACCGACTCGGGAAGTTCCTTCGCATAAATGGTGCGGCACACCTTTTCAGTCCCGATCGTCAGCTCCCAGTAATCGCCGACACAGTAGTGACTCGCAGCAAACGCAATGCTCAGAAACTCTGTGTCATACGCCAAGGTGAACGTATCCGACTTGGTAGTCTTCGCCGCCGGAATGTCCAACATCTGTCCCCGAATGAAAGGGATCGTCTTTTTACTGAAGTGTGGGTACGGCAGCTCGCGCACTTTGTCGATGACGCCACCCGCGATGTAAGATACATTAAATGCCATGGAACCACCTCCTACATGTTATATACGACTTACGCTCGTTCCAGTTAAGCGTCCTTCGTCATCATAATTTAGAGCAATATTGTAAGTGAACATGGACTCTCCAGATGCATCATATGTACGGGCTGTCACCTGCGTTAGCCTGAAATACTTGTAATAATCATAATCCGGGTGGGAGTAGCCCACCCCGGAAGGAAAGTCTTCCTCATCCTCTGAGCCAAACTTCATCCAGATTGAAACCTTCCATGCCGATTCATACAAGAGGTCTGCCCCTGTCACTCTGTCCGGGTCCTGCATATGCTCCCGATATAATGTAACGGAAGGCTCACCTTCAAGAGGAGAAACATTCGAATTGGAGATACTGCTATATTTGCGAAGCTCCCGGTGGATTAGATCCAGCACGGGAAATACAATATTTTCATTCACAATGCCGGCCATTACACCATCACTCCCTTTCTTGCCCACATCATATCAATGACCTGTAACATGCCACGGTCGACCGAATAACTGGTTTTAATACTTTTAATCGTATATACAGCCCGAGTGGTGGTCGTTTTATCTGTCACAATAACGTTGTCGAGCAGATCAAGCGCAGGATTCGCAGGAATGGATACCTGAAGCGTACGGCACATGCGTTTCATATCAAAAAAAGCTCGCTCTGCCACCTGTCTTTTAGCTTCAACCGTCTTCGCCCAAGGAACGGCCAGCACCATGGTTCGGATTTCTCCTTTGAGTTCGAGCAAAATCTCCTTGTCCACGAAACTGCTCTGACTAGCATTCGAATCGATAACAACGATGTGACTTCTTCCTCTGGACCAATCCGTGGATTTGGTAATGGAGATCAGATTGTCATTCTCGGAAAACTCTGCCACGACAGGTTTGTCATAATTCAAACGTTCCAGTCGGTATGTACCATAACGGTCACAGTAGCTTCGATACGGTATCTCCGAGATTATCTCCTGCACAGCTTCTGTAACTTTGGTGGACCATTGCTCAAACGTCCTGCCATATTCCTCGATAAATGGATTAAGCCATCCGTTCGGTGTCAGCACAGTGCTCGCATCCTTGACTTCAAACTCACCTTCCTGACCCGGTACGGGGACAATGACCCTGCCCGTCTTCTGATTCACTTCAATCAGATAGGTCTCGTCAATCACGTAATCAGGATAAGAGCGATCCTCACTGGTTGCCCTCCAACCCACCATACCTGCATGTTTAACCAGATCTAGTACAACGGTTGATTTGACCCAGGCCGGCTTTTCAAATTCTACAGGCTGAGCGGGTATTGGTGTAACTGCGGGAGTGGAGGTTGCTATAATGGTCCAGCTTGCCGGGTCTGCGAGCATCTCCTGATAATAGGTCCATACCTTGTCCACCCAATTCTCCCGATCCTGACTCCAGGTCATGGGGGCAATGTCTCCACCATTATGGAAATAAAGTACATCCGCCTTGGAAGTCACTTTTTTCCCTCTGGAAGCCAGTGCCTTGGACATCCGTTCTGCTCCGCGCTTCATTTGCTCCTGAATACCTCCGTACTTCTCAGTACACGGTCCCTCACTAGGACAGCCGTATCCAAGAATAAAGCTGCCGTTCTCATCTTTACCCTTACCTTGTGTTCCGAGAACGGTCTCATGCCTGCATATCGCAAGCAAAAACTTGTGATCAGGTACACCATACGCCGCAGCTTGGGCCTGTGCAGCTTGAATAATGGTTGAGGTCCGGTCCGTGCCAACTGCTGCAGGCGGTACCGGATCTGGTACATTATCAATCTCATCTACTTCTGGATAGGCTTTTTTCTCGGAAATGACCTTCTCGATAATACGCTTATACATATCTCGGGCTGTAATCTCTAGCGTGGAGCCCTCGCCATTGATGTCCACCTTGTCAATAAGCCCCGTAAATACCCGCATCATGTGCTGACCATATCCCATGTATATGCGTATCGGTGTGTTTTCACTCAGAACCCCGATATGGAATCCGTTTGCGAAATAAGACCATGGAGACGGTACACCCCCAAGCTCAGGAAAATGAGCAGGATTATAATCGGGGGAGAAGAATCCTCTTGGATTGGAGATCGTCAGCCGTGCTTCCCGGGCTTCAGAATCAAACTGATCATCGATTTCGGCACTAATGATATTGGGAAGAACCTGTGTGTCCATATAGACAAAAGACCCGACCTGGATAACATCCGTTTCGACCCTTCTATTATTGATAAAATCTGTGTAGCTGTTCGTTTGATAATATCCTTTAGATGGATCGAGCCCTTCTTCACTCTTTTGATTCTTCAACGGAGCAGGCAACAACTCTTGGATGCGAATATAATCAATGGCGAATTTTTTATACTTCTTACTTGAAGCAGGAACAGACCCGGTTGGGACAGTGGAGTTTTGTTTGCCCCCATACGTCACCTTAATCTTGATACTCTTGGCTTTTGCAGGGATCACAATATTATTCAATTCCGTCAGTTTGGTCAGATCATATGCCCCGTTAAACTTATTGACATAGGCATACGTCTTACCATCAATCACCACAGCGAAAGAATCCCCTTCCGCATCACTGAAATTAGTCCCCATTCCAATACTAAGCAGCCCTTGCGTCGGCATACTCAGTTTCGTCACGTTAATCTCGAATTCAGCTACGGCGGCTTTGCCTTCAAACGTATACAGCAACTTGCCTCCTGAATCAAACATAGTCCAGCCCGATTCAATCTTGGCATAATCCGAAAATTTCAATCCGGTCGTATAAACGTCTTTCTCATGCCAGTTTCGCTTGTCGAACTTCTCATTCAGTTTGATCTCTCCGGGATATCCCTCGACCTGAACCGGCTTTACATCAGTAAATGTTGTTGTGGCATTTCCATGCAACTTGCGCTGGCCCTTGAAATACAATTCAGGATTAACTGCCTTACCGCCTTCTCCTGTTCTCGTTGTTGGATTGACTCCTTCCCAGATCTCAAAATGTAGATGTCGTCCCTTCCCCGCCGCACGTTCAGCCGCGGACACCTTATGCCCACCGGTATATACGCCACCCGTATTGCCTAGCGTTCCAATGACAGCCCCCTGAGCTACTTCATCATCCACCGAACAGAGTATCTCTTTCAAATGAAAATACTTGGTGATTACACCGTTTGCATGTCTTATATTTACGGCATTACCAGCACCCTTTGTTTTACTATAGGAAATTTGAACAACCTTTCCGGCCCATGCAGCCAAAATCGGCGTTCCAATCTCATCCCACAAATCAATGCCTCGATGACTTCGAGAACCGCCATCTCTGGCTGAACCAAAATTATCTGTAACTTTAATCGTGAAAAATGTTTTACCCTTGACAGGAAAATAAATCTCCTGAGCATTCGCTTGAGTCGAACCATTATATGTACCATTACTCGACTCATCCACCCAAACGGATTCTGTACTAATGATGGGTATCTGCTCGGTTACGATATGCCTGAACTCTTCTGTCCGTCCCGGAATAAAGGCCAGCCGATCTACTTCGACACGGATATTGGGAAGCGCTCCTTCCCCCAGCTTCAGACGCTGGGACAGCACATTCATAACCTCATCCGAAATTGGAATCATATTGTAATCTCCCCCTTACTTGAATCGCTCGATGGTCCATTTCATGAATCGGTCCAGGAAAGCTGCGGCTTCAGCCCGTGTCATAGCGGAATTTCCAAGGAACCATATCTCTTCCTTGTCTGTGCCGTTTACAGGTCTTCCCATATCCGTGACTTCCGCTGCACCATCCACCTTTTTCTTGATAGGAATGCCATTAATGAGTGGATCATTGTTCGCAAATGTTTCGTCTTCCATTTCCGAGACGGCTATTTTCCAGAAAGCGTCTTTGGACTGTTCTACCCGCTCCTTTTTGTCCCGATAATATATGGCCGAATCTTTGCCAACGTCTGCGAACCTCTCGCTCACATCTTTGAGATAATAGAACGTCACTTCGTCGCCCTCTGAGAAAGGTTGATTAAAAACAACCGTGTGGTTGTCAATTTCCGAATAAGCCGGTGTTTCTTGGTCTTTATCTTTTTTTTCGTCTTTAAATTTCACTGTAACTTTAAGTTTCTTTTTACCTGCCGGATAATTGCCGTTAAGCCTAAACACCCGTTGACCTTGAAATGCCGTAATAGGCTGATTAATCTCCGTCGTTGGTGCTTCCATGTCCGTAAATCTGGCATAGAACACCTTGCGTAACTTGTTAATCAGATGAAAGGCTTCTCCCCGCTGTATAATGGCATTAGGAAAAAAACAATTGTTGTATGCCGGTTTGAGGGTTGTCGCTTTGATATTTTCACTCATGAACTTGTTATTTTTCGTCCAATAATTGAACTTGCAGGTGACACCGTTCAGATTAAAAGGAAGAAACACCGAGCCCCCCGGGCTGACACAATACACATCCGTTCGGTAACCAATCGCCTTTGTTGCAATTTTGGTTACTGCCTCTGCGTCTCCCATGGTGTCTGCCCATACCTCGGAAGGAATACTGAGTCTGCGAAGCGGTTGGCCTGCTGCATACAAATATTCCTGATGATTACGACTGAATGGATCGTAGAAATAGGTCGTCGCTGCACTAAGTACAGCTCTGGGCAGATCTCCAGTCCATGACACGGGTGGCCTTTTCCAAGCACTGTCCAGCAACGGTTCACCATAACTACAGAAGGACACCACCTGTCCTGCTTTTACACCGGTATACAACTCCACATCGGTTAATCCCTTACTATTAGTTTCAGCCGTTTGGTAGATGGTTTGAACACCGTCAATAAACACATACAATGGATTGTCATCTGTTGGTTTAATCAGCACAGGCAGACTGAATGAGGTTTGCCCCGCTTGCCCCTTGATTTCTTCATATACAAAAGGTTTGCCTTCCTCAAACTTGTTATAGTTGATCCCGGCAACAAAGACTTCACCATCTTCCAAGACCATATTCGTGGCTTCCATAACATCGTTATAGAACCAGTCCCCTTCGTTTACATCAACCCATTTTCGTATGATAAACACCTCCTATATTTAGAATAGACAGAAAAGAGAGTAGGTCACCCTACTCTCGAATTGTTCGTTCCAGCAAACGCTTGGTACGCATCAGGAAAGTAACAAACTCTGCTCTGGTTATGAAGTTTTCCGGTCTGAAATATAGAATTGGGGTGCCATCCAATTGGGTAACAACCGTCAGTCCCAAATCAGCCAAGCGTTCAATGGAATCCCTTGCCCAGTGGTCCTTCCCTTCTGTCGTCTGTAAATCCTGAAACTGTATCGCACTCTTACGGTCATATCCATCTTTTTTGATTAGGGTCATGGTCAATTCGACCTTGTACCCCTTTTGATCTTTATCCATCGTATCCTGATGGAAGAAAATAGGGTCAACTTTGATGGACTCTACAACGCCAACATAGATATTGCCCTTCTCATCATAAAATTTGTGTGTCCAGCCTACGTACATGGCGTAGTCGTGATAGGATTGCTTATCTTTAAACAGGATGTTAATGATGGCCTTGTACGAAGATACGCCCATCTGATGAAAATGCGAGGGAGCATTAATCATTTTAATTTCCCTCACTTGCGGATTGGGCGAAGGTGAAGAGTACGGATCAATAATTCTTCCGTTTACTGGCTCGAACTTCATGCCTGTATCTACATACAGCTTTCTTTTATACCGGTCATTAACTAAGCCAAACGGATTTTGCTGAGTCATATCAGAGTTCCTCCTTATCTACTATATCTAGGGATATGATTCGTTCCCATTCCCGCACCAACATTGCCGGACATTCGGTTTGCAATACCAGGACTGTTCTGCCGCAGTGTTTTATCCAACGTAGATGTCAGCCTCTCCACATCTTTTGTGCTGCCTGTCATATTATCAATGTTCACATGAACCGTAACATCACCCGAACCAACCATCACACTTTTATGTGTATTGTTCGTGGTCATGTAATCAAAGTAATCCATGACCTTAAGACCTGCTGGAATGTTGAATGAAGATATCGGTTTATCCATTTTTTTGCTAATTTCATACAAATTTTTGGACTGTTCTACACCCAATGATTGGATTTGTTTAAAAATCTGCATATATTCATCCGAGCCCGGTTTAAACACACCACTATTCAGCAGATTCTTCCAATCTTGCTTGATCGAACTTATTTGTGAGTTCATTTCTGATGCACGGGATTTGTTCAATGCAATTAATTCTGGTGCATCTTCCTTACCCCCATTAGCCGCCAGGAGATCATACATTCGTTTATCATAATCCAGTTCCGTCAATTCAAACTGATCATTCATCTTGCGTCTAAGCTCATCAATTTGGCTGTTTTTGACACCATTCAGTTCAAGCTCTGACTGCGCCTTCTGCTGTTTTTTCTCATTGATCTCCAAGCCTAGTTCATCTTTCTCTTTACCTTCAGCCATCTTGTCATACGTCTTCTGTAAACTTGCAATGGCCTTATCGAAGAACTTGATATTCTCTTGCAAATATTTCTCCATTAGCGCGCGCATCTGACCAGAATCTTCGCGAACACCACTAATCAATAGACGGGATCGAGTGACTTGGTAATTGGTTTCGTTATCACTTGTCGATTTGTTAAGCTGCCGATTAATTTTGGCAATCATTTCATCAATACCGTTGCTTTGCGGCTGAGGTCTATACCCATTTGCCATGGCTCCTATTCCGCCCGCAGCAGGAATGTACTGCATTTGGGGTGGAATATATTGTATCTGCGGTTGTTGTTGAGTGTTATCGACAGGTGGCTTTCCTGACTCTTTATCCATTTGAACCTGAGCGTCTTTTTTCTCTTGCTCGTAGTTATACTCTTTGGCCAGTTTCTTCTCAACTGCATCTCCGCCGTCTTCGCTCCATACCGCCTTAAATCCCTTCCAGTAATCCCCGAACTTGTTATTGGTAGCATTGTTTCCGAATAGGCTGCTGATTCCTCCCTTAACAACTGCATCCATTCCAAGGTTAAGACCTTTCCACACTTTACCTACAACTGAGGATTGCTCCATATCTTTAAAATCCTTGGCTAGTTCCTCTTTATTAGTTGCACGAATACTTTGCTTCTCTGCTTCTGATTTCCCCATATTGCTCAGAGGATCAACTAGACCGGATACGACATCCACAGCAGTCATCGCAGCACCAAGATAAGGAACGGCTTTTAGGGGTTTCAGTATCGTCTTACCCAACTTGCCGAGCTTTGCCCATTTCCCTGGGATGTCTCCGTTTTTCTTACGCTCGATCGTAATATCACGCTGGGTAAGGATATCTCCAGGGGTTCCATCTGGCTTATCCGGTCCTCTGAGTACTTTTCCATCCTTGTCACGAATAGGTGCATGACCGTTAAAAAATGCTTTTTTACTACCGACTTCCTTCATATCTTCGAATCTCTGTTTAATCCCTCGTCGCTTGGGCTTGTCCTTCTTCTTCTTGTCTGAGCCAAAATCCATAACTTCCTCAATCTTTGATGTAGCCATATCCTTAATTGCATCATTGATGAGATCTTGATGTCTCTCTAAAAAAGGTTTGTTTGCTGAATCTTCCTTGTCCTCCTTCACAGGAGATCCACCGCTTCCTGCGCCTGGAACAACTAGTAATCCTCCTGGACCACTCATCATACTCGCGAGCTGAACCTGTTCTAGTTCTTTCAGTTTGGATATGTATGCTGTAGCATCAATCATGCCCTGTCTAAAAGAAGCATTCAACTCATTGACTTCGGTTCTCAGTTTGGAGAGAACATCATTCAGTAGCGTTGACTGTTTACGCAGCTTCTGGATCTCGGATTCGTAGCGCTGAACATCGGTTGAACCGTATGTAAACTCAGCATTAAGGAAATACAACTTGTTTCGTAGTTCAACTGCATCAAGGTCCATATCGTCCATCGCCATCATCAAAACTCTAGCTTGGTGTTCAAATTGCATCATTGCTCGACTCGTGTCATCCAGTTCTCGGCCTAGAAACTCAAGACTTCGCTTCGTCTTTGCAATCTGAATATCGAGTGAATGCATTTCTTCTCGCAACAGAAGAAGTTCTCGACTATACGTTTTGACTCGCTTCTCAGCTTCGTCACGTTCTTCTGCATGAATGAAAGAAGCCCCTGTATCCCCATCTTGTATAGCCTGATTGTACATATTATGTTTATGATCTCGGTTAGTCCGTGCCCGAACCACATCATCTTGCTTGGAGGCGGCCCTACTTTGAATTTCTGTTCTGCGATGTTCCAGAGTCTGCAGACGACTCTGCTGTCTGCCCATTTCCTGCGCTACACCAGCACGTTGCACATTCGTTACTCGAAGTGGCTCGGGAACAACGCTCCCCGTAATTTCGACTTTTCCTGGATCTGATGTTGTGGGAGTATATCTTTTCTGATCGCCTTCATTCATCACTTCACCGAACTTATCCCATGCAACCTGAACTCCGACTTCGTCCATAATTCGGTTAAGCAATTCCATATGATCAACAATACCACCCGTACGATCTCCAATTAACCGCATAACTGCGGTCAGATAATCGCCCAGCTCTGCAAATTCCTCTTTCAATCCTTGCATCGCCTCATGTGTTGCAATCTGAAATGCGATCTCGATCTCTCGTTGTCGGAATTGAAGATTGTCTCTACTACCTGTGCGCTGATGGATTGACGTGTTTGCATCCGTAGCCTTCAATTGTTCAGCAAGAAGATCGAATCTAACCCGATTTGATGTAAAAGTCTGCTGCGGATTATCTCCTTTTGACTGAACCAACAATCCAGCCTTACTAACCCAGTTGGCTAATGCATCCTCTTGTGCAGTCGTTTCATCAGTGTTCCCAACCTTCGGAAGGGTCTGACGCATCATATTCATTAAGTCCTGAATGCCAATATCCAATATCGTTGAAGCCCTGATCATCATGTCTGCAACTTGGGACAGATCAAAGCCACTGCTGCCTGATGCCAAAGTAACAGCTTCCAGGCCTGTTGCCGTCTGTTCTACATCCATATTGCTCACTGAATGCAGCTTGGCTACTTCATCGGCAAACGCGACAGCTTCAGAGGCATGATCATAATTACGAGAACCAATGCGATAGGCAAGACCTACATCTTCCTGATCCATACCATGCTGCAGTGCAATCTGTTGGAGATTTTTGACCGTTCCGGCTTGTGTGAATTGCCCACTGTCTTCGGATGTTCCAGACGATCTAAGCGCGAAATTCTGGTCGGCCCGGCTCATCTGTTGATCCATCTGCTGTGACGAGTCAAATGATTGCTTGAGCATTGTTGATGAATACCCCTTGGTTTCACCTGCTGAAATATATTTCATCGTATTCATCACGGAGTCTAACAACTCCTGTGCTCCAGTTGCAGTTACATCCTTCATTTCACTGAATGCACCACGATAAAAAAGCTCCAGATCGTTAGTCAGTGTTTCAATCATTTGCGACTGCATATCACTTCTGATCGTCTCCACACGTCTAACCAGCGTGCTAACACCTGATAGGTAGCTCCCTTTCAGTGCTGCCTTTTGTCCAGTTAATTGATCTCTATCCGTTAATATTTCTTGTGTTAAGGAGTGTTTGTCTCCTTGTCCTTCTATTTCAGTCAATAGAATCACCGCCTTTATGCATAAATCCCGTTCTACCTTCATTTAGGCAAAACGGGATGTCTCTCTCTTATCCTCCGAGCGCTTGTGCAAGCATACCGATATCATCTTCCGATATCTCCGTGTAATCCTCGTCATTGAAGGTTCTTTTACGTCTGACGGTCCCATCTTCTTCGACTTCCTCGCCCCCACCGCCACCGAACATGCGAAGAGGTGCTGTCATAAGTTCAACCTCAAATTGAATATATTTCTCGGCTGACTTGCACAGCTCCGCAACCTGAGGGAGTGTGTACTCCCAAATCTCCCACTTGTTCAGCCCACAGTGTTTATGGAGGGTGAAGAAGATCTCTCCCCAGTGAACGGGTTCCTGTGTTTCCGTATCACGAATTTCGGTCCCCTCCAAAGACTCCCCCTCGGTGCGTTCTACTTTTTTAAACCATTGAGTCCAATGAGCATATCAATGACTTTACGAGCTGTGTTCAGATCGAGGTACTCGTCCAGATATTCTCGATTGATGATATACTCACCATGCTCATCTTTGGTCACGATATGTGGATAGTTTTTGAATGCCATTGCCAATACATCAAATAAATCCTGCTGCCGCTTTTCGTCCAGTTCATCATTCTCCGTCGGGATGAAGTTAAGAATAATGGCATCGATATTCACCGTCTTCAGCAATTTCATCAGACGACGGGCATCCTTCAGATTACACGGCGGAATACGATATTTCCGTCGATCCCGCAGCGTAATAATCTCATCATCTTCAAAGAATGCTCGCTCAGCTGCTTCCACTTCTTCTGGCGTCACTCGTTTGTTCTCCGGATCATCCTTGATTCGTTGTGCCGCTTCCTCATTCAGCTTTTCCGCAAGCTCATGCTCAGCTTTTTCTTGTTCTGTTTCCATGAATTTAAAGACCTCCCCAGGACATTCTCCCCCATATAATAAAAAACCTGGCAAGGCAAGGCGCTGTGAAGGGGAGGACACAGATGCCGTTTGATACCTTGCCAGGAGCAATCAACCTTATTTTAGATATTAGATCTTGCTTGGTGCGCTGAAGCGTTTGATACTGCCGATTTTTCCATCAGCACGTTCCGGATCAAGAATCTGCAAGGAGATTGCAGATGCAGAAGCGGCAGCACGCTGGGCATTGATGCTGAATGTTCCTTTTGCACGGCACATGAACAGCTCGGTTTCAACACCTGCATACGAACCATCTTTTTGCTGGAACGTACCGTGATGAATGACAGAGATCGGGAATGGAACTTCATCAACCAACAGATCAACCATGTCTACAATTTCATCACGTTTGTAGTTCAGTACAACCTCTTTACCGATATGGGCAGCATTCAGAATAACTACACCATTCGCTTCGTCATAGAAGAATGCATTGGGTTCTACGGCCGTTCCTTTAGTAGTGAGTTGTTTCAGCAACATGTTGGAATCTTTGAGACGAACCGTAATATCACCATTACTTCCATAGATATCACTCGCATGCTTCGGTTTGGCTTCAGCAAATCCGGAATTGGACACGCCTGCAGCCACTGTAGACTGCTCATTCAGCACCCATACATAAGACTTCACTTGCTCTTGTACCGTTGAACCCATCATTAGCTGGATTGCATCCAGATCGAACTTGGCGTCTGTTGCCGACACTTCAATCGATTTGGACTTCACCAGTACATCAATCGCGAACAGACCGTCACCACCAAAGATGTCCTCAAGCTCCACGTTAAGGTCAATTTTCAGATCTTGTAGGGTACCCAGGGTAACGACCTCAATTTCGCCCATCGGATCTTTTGGAAGGCGTTTAGCCATGAACGTACCTACACCTTTGATAATCATTTTTTTAGCCATTGAACAGTCCACTCCTTAGGATAATTATGTAATTTTAGCTACGGAGACTTGCTTATGCCGGGATCAGGTTAAAAGACGTGATGATCGGGAGATCCTTCGTTTAACCCGTCAGGCTGTTTGCTGTCTCTGCTTTTTATAGTGTAGAACGCTATCTTCATTCCCTAACGATAATGCAAAAGAAATCGTCCTACATATGATCAAAGAAAAGACCCCTACATCAGAGGGGCCGTTCTGTTTGGCAAAGCATCTATAATTTGCGCTACCTGTTCTGCTCGTTCTTTGATCTCAAATTCATCGGCAGTAACCAGATGAACATGTGAGCAGTATTTGCCATGCTCATAGATTCTCTCGGGAGTAATAAAGACAACGTCAGCAACAGCTTCCATCTTGTGCTTGTGCTTCTCATATTGATACGGATCGGTCAACGAATCAAATACGACCAGATCAGGATAGGCTGTCTCGACCGAACTTGCCAGTCGGCTATCGTTCACCCAATAGATTACGCGATTCCCCTGAAACAGCGTACGGACATTCTGGCCCACACGGGCTACGACAAAGTTTGGAAGCTCCGGATGAGGATACTCCAAGGCATCTACCTGATAGAATTCATCACTGGAGTTGATATATATTACATTGTAGCCAACTTCCGCGAGTGCCTTTAACAGCCGCTGCGGACGGCGCCCGAATCGTTCACTATGGAAATCGATCGCAGGCAGATATACAATCGTTGTATCCGTGTTTGGGGTGTATGTCGTAACATTGAACTCCATCGCATCAATCTCTATTTCTGGAAGCTCCATTGGCGGAGTCGTCGAATGACTACCAAACATTCGTTTAAATATCTTTTTCATTCTTTCTGCCTCCCATCACCTGATTAATCATCCTCACGGCATCCATTGCCCTGCCATCCCAGCTATTAGACTTAGCCACTTTTACTCGCTCAGCAATTCTGGAAGCACTATTCTCACGAATGGCTTTCTCCAACATTACTCCGCAATTATGCTGATTCATAAAGTAAGTTACATCGCTGTATTTATGAACAATTTCCTCTATACGCGTCGTTAACACAGGCTTGCCCGCAGACAGATATTCGTAATACTTGATTGGATCGCAGCCACGGATCATCTCTGTCAGCTTGAATGGTACGATACAGACGTCGAATTGAGCAATGTAGGCAGGAAGCACTTTATAATCTTTGTGCGGAAGACAAGTCACATGGGGATGCACAATATTTTTTTGATAGAGGGCATTGTTTCCAATCAAAACGACACGATAACCTTTATCCGCAATAGCGGTAATCAGCGAATAATCTACCCACGATGCCATTGCCCCATGGAAACCCACCACCTTTTGCCCATCATGAATTTCGGGGAAGTCCGCCGGTTTCGGCAGATCCGCTCGAGCTTTCTCAAAATGATGAACATCTGCCCCATTAGGGCACATAAAGATTGGTTTACCATCATGTTTATGGGCTTCATACATCACCTTGGCAGTTGTAGCGATCAGATCTGCACGGTCAAAACATTTCGGGATGTAGGATTTCCACACAGCAAACTCATCAGCTGAATTATCGAGGTAATCGAATACGGTAAAATCAAACTTCCGCCCATCCGAATAATTGTACTGGCCTGGATTCGAGAACCAGAGTACCTTCTTCCCTTTGACTAGGTGATCGTAGTTCACGCCTTTTTGCACAAGGAACAGATCCTCATTTAACTTTTCAATCGGGCGGCTCTGCTTTTTGTACGTTTCTTCATTGATAAAGATAGCCCGTACACCTGGAATATTGGAGAAGGCGGTCATCAATTGCTGAGGACGTTGGAACAAGAGGTTCCAGTCAAGTGCAGGCGGGTAGACGATAGTCATTTCTATACTTTCAAAACCCGGATTTTCCCGTTGCTTTCTACGAAGCAGCCAATTGAGCAATCAACTCCACTCCTTCCGCATAGGCATGAATGGGGCGCAACCGAGTATCTACAAAAAGTTCAAACCCCAATCTTCGTGCTTGCTCACAGAATGGTGCATCTTCCCCTGTTCGATGAGAACCATATCGAACGCCTGCTTCAATCACTTCACGCTTAATCAAATATACGGCACCTGTCAGATCTACCGGGAACAAACCCGCTTTGAATTCAGGTATATGTTTTCCGCCAATCATGGCATTATGAGCCTTCAACTTTGGATGATTCCGTATAAGCATGGAACATACATCCTTGTCATTATCTATTAACTGCTGCAGGCTATGCTCAGGAATGATGATATCCGTATCAATCGAGAACAGATAATCACAGTCCGATTTAAGAAACTCATCCAGAAGCATATTTCTCAACAACGCCAGGTTGTGATAGGAATATTGTCCACGTATATGTCCATATGTTCTCCCCAGATTGTGAGTCAGATAAGGAATGTGGTGACGATCAAGGATATCCTTCGTCTGATCTTCACTATCATTCAGGATGTACATATACTGCTTCTGCACAGCTTGTTGCTCAAGTGATTGCAAGTGCCTTTCCATAATCCAAGCCCGATTTCGCACAGGACTACCTATATATACTTTTTTCACAGTCCATCCCCTCTCCCTTTTTACATAGTCTAGACTGTTCCTCTATAACCTTCGCGCGTTGAACAAAATGTAGTGATTCTTCAAAAGAAGAGAGAGAACGAAGCATTTTTCCTATTCTAGTACAGAAGGAGTTGATGAATATGTATACCGATGAAAACATTATTCACACATGGGAAGAAGGTGACCTGCATGCTGGGGAGTGTAGATTTAATACACAACTGGTTCCAAATGGCCTCTGATGGAGAAGCCCATGCTTCTGTACGATTTGGGGATGCTTCCAACACCATTCTGGCCCACGATACCGTTCTGACTATGGATTTCATCAAGTCTCATTACGGCTGGTTGAACGATCCTACCTATTGCGGGATAACCTTACCTAATGCGAGTGCGAGAGAAATTATCGTACACTGCCTGCGACAAGCGGACTACGTCGGACATCTGATCCAGACCGATCACTGGTATTTCAAACCGTTATTTGATATGTGCCTTGCCTATTACAAAGTGGAACCCAAAGAGACCTTCTATGCTTTTGAGAATAATTACATCGCCCGATTCAAGTTATTCTATGAAACATTCAAGAACATGCCTATTCTGATCTGCGGGGCCAAAGCCGAGCAATATCGAGAAGTTCTGGAGCGGAGATACGGGTGGACAAGCATCGTGGGAACCGTGGACTGCCCCTCTTGGGCTAATGTGAGCACGGCATCCAAACAAATGGAACATATCTACCAACAGACACCGTGGAAGCTTGCTCTGGTCTGTGCAGGTGCACCCGGGAAGGTACTGGTTATTAAAGCCAAAGAACTGCAAACCGTAGGTGTTGACTTTGGTTCCGGAGCAGATGTTGCAATTCAAGCCGACAGCGAAAATTTGAATGCCTGGGATTACAACGGATTCCCTGATTATTGGGAAGGCAGACCCAAAAAATGACCCTCTCCGGGTCTTTTTTCACTGAAAAAAAATGTATTTCCAATCCGATTATATTGACTTAGTGGCTGTTGATAAATTAAACTATCTGCCTTATTATTGTTAAGATAACTCCTAATCTAACCTGGTTTAAACTTGCATGAAGAGGAGCTCTGCTAAGATATTCGAACCGTTGGAGGGAAAAGTAATGGCGTATTCGCAGTCAAAGACCGAAATAGTAGCAACTCATTTAAAAACAAGATTTATGGAAGGTAACGTAGAGGGACATGAGATCGTTGTTGCCTTGATCAGTATGGTCAAAGCTGAGAAGATTAATCTAGATGAGGTTGCTCCCATACTCTCTACAGTCTTTTTTGAACAACCGCAAGGTATTTTGTTGGCACTCGAAAAAGCCAGCACGCTGATTGATGATGAATTAATTGATTCTATTGTCCACGAAGTAAACGAACAAGCTTAATCTTACATATAAGGATAGAGCTTATCATCAGATTCTTAATTATCTCAACCTATTTTTCTCTCCACCTTTAGATTGAATAGATTCATCACTAAAAAATTGGACTTTCTCGTTATTTTCCGTCCTCCTCCGCTTATTCTAGTAGTATTACAAAGGAGGGGACACCCATCGAGACAGTGAATAAAGCCATTTTATTTTTAGTAGTTATTGAAACCATGCTTGAAGCGCTCCACCATACAGAAGTAGATCAGACAGAACTAGTGGATTCGCTTGTTATGTTAGGTTTTGATCCCATTGAGATGTTGTACGAAACGAATACGATTAGATCTTTCCAAAAGATATGTAGGGCTTTTGCAGAACTCCATCTTACCGATGAGGCCCTGGACACTTTCTCAAAAGAGTAGTTACATAAGCAGAATTCCACATCACATTCGACGTGGGGTTCTGCTTTTCAATATTTATGAATTTTGAACCAGTTTTGAACCAGATCAGCTTAACCTTCCCCATCCTGTCTCGTATAGGTCATCTAGGGACCACGGACTTCTCCGTCGCCCCTGTTGACTCTGGCTTAATATACGAAAGGATGGTTGTATGAGCTCACCCACAACAACAAATGTGATTGATACAAATCAACTCGCGGTTATTGGAGTCGTCGATGAATTCTCCATTCAGACCCAATATGAACTTGAGTATCCTGATCATATCGTGATTATACAACATTTTTATTTTTTGAAAGATCCAGCACACTTTAACTCTTGGTTAACCGGAAGGCATCCTTAATTCCTTATCCACACGCTCTCACGGTTAGGACTTTTTACGCCTGCGTTCATCAATTAAGACCTTCAGCAACAGCAACTCTCCATAAGTTAACTTCTTCTTGCGTACCTTCTCTACCCATGCCCAATCGTCAATGACTTTGTCGTTGTAGGCATCTCCAATGTATTGATCCAACTCATTCCAAGCCCATTGTGCGTAATTCAGAACGGTGTTCATATCATCATCCTCCGTGACTGCTATTTGTTGCAGCGGTTTTAATTTTGTATGTACTGCTTGCTTGAATCTTTCATATTCACTTGGTTGTTTAATCCATGGGAGTGGGCATTCCTTCCATCCAACCACTTCTTTATGTGTAAAGAAGACAGGTGGGAAGCCCCGTTCCCTGATCAAGTATACCGCAAGGTCTACAACATTATTGAATGTATCTTCATGGATACTGCCATCCTTTTCAATGCACATCTCAATGCCCACTGTACTATTGTTCGGATATGTCCCAAGCTTGGCTAAAGCTTCCTTCGTGTATGTTGCGCTCCCACAATGGTAGGCCAGTTCATCATCCGGCAGACTGTTATATATCGAAGTTCGATCTACCGAGTAATGCGCACTTGCATAACGGCCTTTGACTGCTTTATTGGAATCTTGCTGTGCCAAACTTGCAAAGTATTTGCTAATATTCCTCGCGGGCGCTCCGGGAGAAGCCGTATAATGTAGCACAATTCCACGTTTTGCTTTTAATTTCAGTCCAGCTCGACTGTATTTATTAACAGGTATGTAGTCCTTGGTGATCTGTATCATGACATATTCTCCTTGTCTTCCACTTGATCTTCATTGCCTCGAAGCTTGAAAAGAGCTGAAGTGATAAACTTTGGTACAGGCAGGCCCAGTTTCCCCAGGTTCTCCAATATACTGATTCCTTCCGTACCGATAATGAACATTAACATTGCATCTCGCATAAAATCATTAGAATTACCTGCAACCATATCCAGTTGATGTGCAATAATGACAAAAACAAATGTTAATGTCTTACGGGCAAGCCCCCACCACCCAACCCTACTGGATAACTCCTTTCTATACCATGCAGATAGCACCCCTGTAATGTAATCCAGCCCCACAAAGATGGTGACTGCAATAAACAGGTGATCAATTCCCCCTACCAAGTACACGACTGCAGATAGCAGCCAGCCAAACAAAACCATAAAAACGGTGTCTCTGTGCATTCATGTTCCCCCTTCAAATAACCTATTTCATGTCTAGGTTAGGCGGATCACAGACATAAGTCTCATTCAGTATGGAAACCTCCGAAAAAATTCACCATAAGCTATGCAAACAGCAAAAATCCCTCACCGCTTGATGCGGGAGGGATCATGACCAACTGATTCAGCTATAAGTTGATGGATCTGGTGTGACGGGTACACCTGTTGTATTCGTTGGTGTTGTATTGCGTTGGAACATGCCTTGAATTCGATCCAGAACATAAGGGGTGGAGTCAATGAGTTTCTCAAATAGATGTGTTGAATTATCGAGTGGTACGATGTGAACGCCCTGTTTGCCTACGACAAGGAACGCGATAGGACGTATGGATACACCGCCGCCACTACCCCCACCAAATGGAGAAGCTACTTTAGCTGAACTGGCATGCTCAGCGGAGGTACCCGTAGCACCACTTTTGCCATTACTCTCTCCATTGACGTGAAAATCACTACCACCGGCAGCAAATCCGAATCCCACCTTACTGATTGGCAGAATCACGGTACCATCCGGTGTTTCGACTGCATCGCCAACAATTGTATTGACATCCACCATGGCCTTGATATTCTCCATAGCGGTTTCCATTAAGCCTTGAATTGGATGATCTGACATTTTAATTCCCTCCAGTTTCAATGTAAGCTAGGTTTGATCTAACCATATCATCCCCAAACTTGAAGGGACTTATGTAAATAAGCAATTTAAGTACAATCACTGAATTACAACCTCATAATCCCAAAATCGGACCGACTAAGATGGGCATCTACAGTGCTGTCCCACTAAGTTTTTCCTTTTGCTTTCGCTTCTCCTTACGTCTTCGACGCTGTTCCTGAAGAAGTTTGAGCCACATCCGCCATCCGCCTTCGACTTGGAGCACACGGGTGAGCAGTGTAACTCCAGCGATCAAAAGAGCTGTGATCCGAATCTTTACTCTACAATCGAGCTCTGTTCTGAACTCCATTTCGTCTGACCACACCGGCATTACCTGAAGCACGGGAGTATCATCGAAACGGATCTGATAGGTGAGAAAACCAACAATAATGGACTTGACACTCCACACCCAGCCCGTTAGCACCGCGGTGTATGCTGCATCACCAACCCCGATGTGGGTAGACCAGGACAGTTGAGTCATATGCACATGCATGAGTGTTTGCTTGAGCCACAGCTTGAGTGCATCGGTCGCTCTTAGCATAACCTTTACATCTTTGGCCCACTTTTTGACTTTGCGTTTGTTGACCCGCTCGCTTCCCTTGGCCTCCCCTCTGAAATGATTCATGGACTGTTCGGTCTTAACTAGAAAACCTTCCTTCATATTGCGAAAGACAATACTTGGGATCTCATAGTTAATCCGCACAATTCCATAGAGAAGACGAACATTAATATTGGCGTAATCATCACTTTTATGTTTGTTGAATGTAAAATGTACATGAACATTTGAGATGAGGACTGCGGCAATCAGCAATGCGAACAACAAACCGATTCCTCCAAGCCAAATCCACACAGGCCTTACCTCCAAGCCCTCAATTCTTTTCTCGTCTAGTATGGCACTCTGGATTGGAAAAAATTCACGTCTGACCTAAAAATCCCATTTCATATTTGTTACACAAAAAAACCGACTCCACTAACGGTGTCGGTTAATAAGATCTTACAATTTAAAATGATTAATCGGTAATATCATCCTCGCTGTCGACATGATTTGCATCATCTGTCGGATCAGCACTTTCCGGTTCCAGTTGTTGCAAATCCAGTTTATTGAATAACAGCTGTGTCTCTTCCTCCAGGTTTTCCGAATCTTCGAACAAGCCTGGTTCCGGAAGGTCTTTAATTGAAGCCAGTCCGAAATAATCCAGAAATGACTTGGTCGTTCCGTACAGAATTGGTCGTCCGATTGCCTCCGCTCGGCCCACTTCAATGATCAGGTCCTTATTTACAAGCGTATGAATAGCCCGTTCCGATTTTACACCGCGAATTTCCTCAATCTCAACCCGGGTGATGGGCTGACGATACGCCACAATGGCCAGCGTTTCCAGAGCCGCCTGGGATAAGGACGTGCGTGCGGGGGAGTATGCCAGTTTCTCAAAATATACAGCGTGGTCAGGCAAGGTGCCCAACTGAACTACACCAGCGATCTTGAGAATCTGGACACCTCGACCCTGCTGTGAAAATTCGTGAATCATCTCCTCAATCGCGTCCGTTACAAGCTCCACTCGCTGGTCGACGATCTCAGCAATTTGTTTGATACTAAGACCCTCTTCTCCGGACAAAAACAGCAGGCCTTCAATAATCGATTTCAATTTCGGAAAATCCATGATTCTTTGTTTCCCCTCTCCACTCCATAACGATATCCTCAAACATCCGTTCCTGATAACAGACAATCTGCTTCATCTTCATCAGTTCCAGCACTGCCAAGAAAGTCACGACAATCTCATGGCGATAGATATGCTCATCCATCAACTTGGAGAATAACAGTCTGCCTCCCGGCCCCATACTTTCCAAAGCGCCGATGACATCCCGTATCCGGTCTTTAACCGAAATTTCATCCCGTTTGATCCGGGTTACGGTTGTACGCTTCTCAGCCTTGCGTAGTGCCTTCTGGAATGCTGCAATCAGGTCAGAGGTATGCAAACCCTCAACCGGGTTCGAAGGAGCTTCTACAGGCATATAAGGGCGCAGATCCTCGGGCTCTTTGGAAAATATAAGGCTGCGTTCCCACTCCCGTTCATGAAGATGACGCGCAATGCCCTTATACTTGCGATATTCTATCAGACGTGCAATGAGCTCTGCACGTGGATCATAATCTTCTTCTTCCATATAATCATAATCCTCGAAGTCCTCAATCACCGGTGGTTTGGGCAGTAAAAGTTTGCTCTTGATCGACAGCAGTGTTGCTGCCATGACCAGAAATTCACTCGTAATATCCAGTTCCAGTTCCTGCATCGAATGCAGATACGCCATGTATTGATCGGTAATATCGCTGATGGGAATATCCTGGATATGAATTTCAGCCTTGTCAATCAGATGAAGCAGCAGATCCAAAGGCCCTTCAAAAGTCTCCAGTTTGTATGTAACTACCGTCACTAGACGAATCCTCCCGCCAGAAAAATACAAAACCCTGCTAAGCCGTCCGAATCCGGTCTCCCGTTTTCGTCTGCGCAAAGCAGGGCACTACTATTAAATAAGCACTATTTTAGCTGTTTCGTCAAGTTTGCCATCTCAATTGCCGCCGTAGCTGCATCCCAACCTTTGTTACCTGCCTTGGTTCCGGCACGTTCAATCGCTTGTTCAATATTTTCAGTTGTAACCAGTCCGAAGATTGTAGGTACGCCTGTTTTGAGGTTAATTGCCGCTACCCCTTTAGCCATCTCGTTGCACACATAATCGTAATGTGTCGTTGATCCACGAATAACGGTTCCCAGGGTAATCACTGCATCATACTTGCCGCTCTCCGCCATTTTCTGCGCAATCAAAGGGATTTCGAACGCTCCTGGAACCCAGGCTACATCCACTTCATCATCCTGCACGCCGTGACGTTTGAAAGCATCAAGTGCTGCACTAAGCAATTTGCTCGTGATGAATTCGTTGAAACGTCCAACAACAACTCCATATCTGGATCCTTCTGATACTAAATGTCCTTCAAAAAATTGTGGCATTCAAGTCATCTCCCTAACGGTATAATATAATGTAAGTAACGGAATTTCGGAAGGATTCACTTCCATAAATTACATGGTGGAATTAGTAATTCTACAACGCATTTACTCTTCGTTCTGCTCGATATCATCGAACTTGAGCATATGCCCCAGCTTGCTTTGCTTGGTATGAAGATATACCGTATTGTCCTCGTTCTCTTCCATCTGGATCGCAACACGCTCTACAACTTCAAGTCCATATCCTTCAAGACCTTTAATTTTACGAGGATTGTTCGTTAGCAGTCTGATCTGACGAACCCCAAGGTCTTTCAGAATTTGGGCGCCAATCCCGTAATCACGCAAGTCGGCAGCAAAACCCAGCTTCAGGTTTGCATCCACCGTATCCAGACCTTCCTCTTGCAGCTTGTAGGCTTTGAGTTTGTTGATTAGCCCAATGCCCCGACCCTCCTGTCTCATATAGAGCAGTACGCCGTTGCCTTCCTCGTTAATCTGTTTGAGTGCCGCATCAAACTGAGGACCACAGTCACAACGATGGGAATGGAATACATCGCCTGTCAAACATTCAGAGTGCACACGTACAAGTACGGGTTTGGAACCATCTATTTCGCCTTTAACCAACGCCACATGCTCCTTGTTGTCCACAGCGTTTGTATAGGCCACCGCTTGAAACTCACCAAAGTCCGTTGGCATACGTACAGCCACTTCACGTTGAACCAGCTGCTCTTTTTCGTTACGGTAACGAATCATGTCCTGAATACTGATCAGCTTCAGATCATGTTTGCGGGCAATCTCCTGCAGATCCGGAAGTCTGGCCATTGTGCCATCTTCCTTAATCACTTCACAGATCACGCCTGCGGGATATGAACCACACATAATGGCCAAATCTACCGCCGCTTCCGTGTGCCCGGCACGACGAAGTACACCGCCGTCTTTTGCAATCAGCGGGAACATGTGACCAGGCTTACGGAAGTCCCCGGCTTTCGCCTCAGGATCGATCAGACCTTTCACGGTAATAGAGCGTTCATGTGCCGAGATACCTGTTGTCGTATCTTTGTGGTCCACAGAGACGGTGAAGGCAGTTCCGTGGAAATCCGTATTTTGTTGAACCATTGGTTTCAAGTTAAGTTCGTCCGCACGTTGTTGTGTAATCGGAACACAGACCAGACCTCTACCTTCAGTAATCATGAAATTGATGACTTCAGGAGTCGCCTTTTCGGCCAAAGCGATAAAATCGCCTTCATTCTCCCGATCTTCATCATCCACAACAATGACCGGTTTGCCACGCATGAGATCATATATGGCTGCTTCTATCGTGTCCAAAATGGATTGTTCTGACATTGTCCCACCTCCAGTTTATTTCTTTCTCTATTTATGCAAATCCGTGATTGGCGAGAAAATCTTCACTGATACTGCGTGGCTTGCCAGCACCCGTCTCTCGATGTCCTCTCCCATACTGGAGCAGATGATCCACATATTTGCCCAAAATATCGCATTCGATATTAATGGTATCCCCTGTCTTTTTCACATTTAGTACAGTTTCACCAATGGTATGCGGGATAATGGAAACCGTGAATGCGGTATCCGTTGTATGGACAACGGTCAAGCTAATGCCATCCAGTGTAACCGATCCTTTGGGGATCAGGTATTTGAACAACTGGTGATCATCAGGCTTGATCTCAAACACAATCGCGTTCTGATCACGTGTTATACTGCCAATCACTCCAGTACCATCGACATGGCCCTGAACGATATGTCCGCCAAAACGACCGCCGGATTGCATGGCGCGCTCCAGATTAACTTTGCTGCCAGATTGCAGCTGACTGAGATTGGTATGGCGATAGGTTTCAGGCATGACGTCGGCGGTAAAACCTCCACCTTCCAGCGTTGTCGCAGTGAGACATACTCCGTTTACTGCGACACTATCACCAATCTTCAGATCGTCCATGATGGCGGAAGCTCCGATATTCAGGACCATCGCTTCGCCTTTCCGACCAATACGCCGGATCTGACCAACTTCTTCCACCAAACCGGTAAACATGCTGCCGCCTCCCTTGTTAATTTATTTATTCAGGCCACACCGGAATACCGCCAATGCTGATATTATCTCCAACTGATTCGATCTCCAACTGATTCAATTGAATCGCCTGATTCATACGTTCCACACCCTCGAAGCGGAAGCTTCCAGGTGTGTCATAACCGCCTACAATCTTGGGAGCGATAAACATGAGCAGTCGATCAACCAACCGTGCCTCCAGCATGGCTCCATTCAGAGTGCCTCCACCTTCAAGCAAAATAGAACCAATATCACGTTCACCTAACTTACTAAGTCCGTTTAACAAATCCACACGTGGTCCGGGACCACAGCGAATAATTTCAACGCCGTAAGCTTCCAAACGCTCAGCAGCTTCAGGACTGGCTTCGTCCGTTGTAAGTACCCATGTCGGAGCAAGTCCATCCTTAACCATTTTGGCACCTACAGGAAGACGTAACTTGGAATCCACCACGATACGCACCGGACTAATGCCTTCCACTTGCAAACGGGTTGTAAGCTCCGGATTATCAGCGATCACCGTGTCGACGCCAACCATAATCCCCTGATGACGATGACGAAGGGCATGCACAATCTCACGAGCGGGCTCGTTGGAGATCCACTTGCTGTCTCCGCTGCGAGTAGCAATCTTCCCATCCAAAGTTGTAGCCGTCTTCAGCGTTACAAAAGGGAGGCCCGTTGTAATAAATTTAATGAATTTTTCATTCATGCGTCTTCCACGCTCACGCAATACGCCAACTTCAACTTCAATCCCTTGTTGACGAAGCATGCTTATGCCTCTGCCGGATACTTGCGGATTTGGATCTTCACAACATACCACAACACGTTTTACCTTTTCATGAATCAGGCGTTCACTACAAGGTGGCGTCTTACCATAATGACTACAAGGCTCAAGTGTAACGTATACCGTACTGCCTTCCGCATCGCTGCCTGCCATGTTAAGTGCATGCACCTCCGCATGACCGGTTCCACGTTTCAGATGGCTCCCCAGACCTACAATACGTCCTTCTTTCACAACTACACATCCAACGACCGGATTAATTCCCGTCTGTCCTTGTGCTCGTTCTGCCATATCCAATGCCAGTGCCATATAAAATTCATCATTGATCATTTCCAAATCCGTTCACCCCGCGGTTTAAAGTCTTGTTTATTAAAAAATCCCCATCGAACAATCGGTTCGATGGGGATGATGAGAGACAAATGTCAACAACAGGAGTAAAATGGATACAGCACGCCAACACTTTGCCCAGAACTTCATTTCGGGCAAGTGAAAATAGACACATACCTTAATGAACATCAATCACAGGTAAAGAGCTTCTATCGTGTGGCATATGTATGGAACTGCCCGGCGTAACCGGATCTTCCCTGCACAGTAAAACATCACAAATCGTGACTGTGCAGCAATACTCCTGCTGAATGCAAACCCGTTAGGTCTGCACCTCTCCTTCTCCCATCCAGACTATACTGTCGGTTCTGGAATTACACCAGATCAGCCATCTGCCACAGGCAGACAGGTCACGGACTTTGCATGAATAGCTGGACATGTGTCCTTACACTTCATGCATCACCGCCGGTAGGGAATCGCACCCTGCCCTGAAGGATTGCTTTCGTTATTAATTGGATGTTAGCACTTTAATGCCAAAAAATCAATTGTTTTTTGTTCCTTTTTGTCACATACTAACTTTTAATAAGCTAAGATACAGCAAAAAAACCGCATCTCACTAAGAGACACGATTTTAGTTTACATCCTTCTCAGATCCATCACAGCATTCTACATATCAGGAAAACACCAACGCACCATATGCTTCAAATCTTTGGCATTGTGAAATGGCAAGCGGTCAGGTTCTGGCAACGGCGAACTGGGAAGCGGAAAACCTCTTGCTACTCTTCTGACCCAACTTGTGGAATCGATCGCGATAGCCGAGCATTGCCAGCGTCCAGTCGTTCTCGGTCGAAACGTTCCCTGCAAATCGGCTTTTCCCGGCATGTCTGGAAAGACACCATCGAGATATTCAACGATAACGCGTTTGTCTCTGACTTCATGACAGTATACCGTCACCCATACACCTTCCCGGACCCGAACCGCATACACATCTCCAGCTTCTGCCTCCCCAGTGCCTGCATCGGGAGATTTTTTTGGCACTTTCCCTCGAACACTTCTCTTTTTCTCCAATGCCCCTAAGATTGTGTCCTTTACAGTTGGGTTCTCTTCAGGCTTATCCGAAAGAGATATATTCGTCAGATCAAAATCATGGAATATCTTGTTCAGGTTGTTCTCATTGATTCCGACAGATGAGTCCCACCACGCCAGAGGCGCCTGTACCTCAACCCGCACATTGGGGCGCGCGTCACGCTGTATGTAAGTCGTGTATTCTGTGATCATTCCGGGATGTTCCGGCGTATCCAGTATGCCAATCAGAGCTAATGTCTCAAGCAAGTCCCGATAGGCATATTCCTTTTGTGTAGGCAAAAGACGTTCCTTCTTGAGTGCTATTGCTGCTTTGCTGTAGCGAGTTTTGGGCGGTAATTCACGCAGCACCGTCAACACCGCACGGAGTGTCCAGCGGTCGTAATCATTTGGTATTGGAAGCTCCTGCGCGGCAGCTAGCTCTCGAAGTGCCAGTACTTGTCCAAAGGGATCACCATCCAAAGGTGTTCCATTGGTCATGCGCCAATACCATTGCAACGTCGTGTCGGTTGCTTGATCTACGCTTAATCCGCAGATCTGACAAGTACTTGATGATGGATATGGCGTGTGTTCATGATCTGGCATACTGCTTGCAATAAGCTTGCCTGTAAGCAATGACCGCCAGAGCATGGGCGCTGACCACATCGATGCAACAAAAGCCTGTGCGGCATCCTCTAAGGTCCATTGATTCGCAAGTTTTTTCAGCTCATTAAGCGTTTCATCATGCTGCGGACGTACATATCGATTCGGTTCATGCCCGGCTGCCTCAAGAGCATCTAAATCCTGTGCGGATATACTCTGAGAAACATCATGTCGGGAAGCCTGTAGTTCTTCGTCCCACCGTGTGGGTCCGCTATAGATTTGTTTTAACAAATGTAATTGATCCACTGTATCCAAAGGTTCTTCATCCTCCCTTGTCGCTTCGTCTAACGCCAGAATAACCCCAAGCCAGAAATTTCGCCAGATCCATTATGCTCATTTTGTATTATTTCATGATGAAACATAAAAAAAGTGCTTCTATAAATAGAAGCACTCCGAGTTTAGATCAAGTAAGTCAAAGTTACAAAGCTTATTAAGCTTCTACCACTTCAACTGTTTCCATTTTATCTTTACCTTCCAAAGCATCCACGAACTCCATACCTTTAGTTACTTTACCAAATACAGTATGTTGTCCATCCAAATGCGGTTGCGGTTGGTAGCAGATGTAGAACTGGCTTCCACCTGTGTTACGGCCAGCATGTGCCATAGCGAGTGTTCCGCGCTCATGTTTGTTTGGATTAATTTCACAGTTGATTGTGTAACCTGGGCCACCTGCACCAGTGCCGTTAGGGCATCCGCCTTGAGCTACGAAGCCCGGAATAACGCGGTGGAATGTAAGACCATTGTAGAAACCGGAGTTAGCCAGTTTCTCAAAGTTTGCTACTGTGTTTGGAGCTTCTTGATCGAACAGATCGATCAGAACTTCTCCGCCGTTTGCCAATTTAATTTTCGCTTGTTTCGCCATATGTAAATGACTCCTTTCGTATTGACCATCGTTAGTGGTGCCAGAACGCATGACCCTGGGCCAAGCCTTACAGCACTTTTCTTAGTGTACACCGAAAATGTCCGGATCGCAAAAAAAACGGCAATTTTTTTCATAATTTAACTCAAATACACAAAAAGCAGACGAAAAAGGAAGTTCCCTTTTCATCTGCTTCAACTATAGAATCCCTATATCCTGAATAATGCAGAAACGCATTATCTTTGACGAATTAGCGAGTTACTGGTTGTTTGCCAATACGCGCTGGTACCAGGTCATTCTGGATGATATCCTGATACGTCTCACGGCGTACCACGACATCTCCTTGACCGTCTTTGACAAACACAACAGCTGGACGACGAATCCGGTTGTAGTTGCTCGCCATGGAGTAGTTATACGCGCCTGTGCAGGCTACAGCGAGTAGATCGCCGCTCTCCACTTTTGGCAGGTCCAGATCCCAGATCAGCATATCGCCACTCTCGCAGCATTTACCCGCAACAGATACCGTTTCCTGAGCAGCCTCATTCGCACGGTTGGCAAGCACAGCTTCATATTTGGATTCATACAAAGCAGGACGTGGGTTATCGGTCATACCACCATCAACGGCAACGTATTTACGCACGCCTGGGATGTCTTTGCTTGTTCCAACAGTATATAGCGTTGTTCCCGCTTCACCTACGATACTGCGGCCTGGTTCAACCCAGATCTCAGGTACGGCATAGCCGATTTGGGCAAAATGGTTTTTAACGGCGTCTGTAATAGCCTTCACGTATTGCGCAACTTCAAGTGGTGTATCTCCGTCGATATAACGGATTCCGAATCCACCACCGAGGTTAACCACTTTGAAAGCAACGTTAAGACGCTCATATACACTTGCTGCAAATTCAGCAACACGTTGTACAGCCATTTGGAAACCTTCAACTTCGAAGATCTGGGAACCGATGTGGGAATGCACACCGAGCAATACCAGGTTAGACTGCTTGGAAGCCAATTCAATCGCTTCAAATGCTGTACCATTGCCGATATCGAATCCAAATTTGGAATCTGTTTGACCTGTGGAAATATATTCATGCGTATGAGCCTCAACACCAGGCGTCACACGAAGCAAAATGTTAACTTTACGATTTTTGTCCGCTGCTACAGCCTGCAACAGATGTAATTCATTGAAGTTATCAACAACAAAGCATCCAATCTCTGCATCAAGAGCCATTTCGATTTCTTCCAACGTTTTGTTGTTACCGTGGAAATGAATGCGCTCAGCCGGGAATCCTGCTTGCAGTGCAGTAAACAGTTCACCATCAGATACAACATCCAAGGAAAGTCCCTCTTCAGCTGCAAGAGCACACATCGCCATTACACAGAATGCTTTGCTTGCGTATGCAACTTGGAAGCCCAATCCGGAAGCACGGAATGCTTCCATGTACTCTCTGCAACGCTCGCGAACCAATTGCTCGTCCACAACGTACAGTGGAGTTCCGAATTGTTCTTTCAGGTCTGTTGCATCCACTCCGCCAATCTCCAGATGCCCTTGCGCATTTATTTTACTTGTACCATGTAAATACATAATCTGCATTCCTCACTTTTTTGTATACTGGAACAGTTGCTATTCCAATGATTTTACACCAGTATATCAAATTAGGCAGCGAGATGAATGGATTTTTCGGAAGATCATTTGTGTTTTTTACTTTTTTGCAGTTCACCGTCCGGATCATCGGACATTTTGGTGTTGTCACGTGTTTTGTTAAATGATGGACGTTTTTTATTTTCCAGCAGGGGTAGCCGGAATAGAAAGTTGCCCAGGGCCTTTGCATTAAACGGTATAAAAGGCCAGAGATACGAAGAATTGTACGATCGGTGAACGGTGAGCGCCAATATAAGCAGTGTACTGCCCACGACCAACCCCGGAACCTTAAATATCGCTACTGCAATGAGCAGAAACAGCCTGACTAACCTGTTGGCCAGACCCAGCTCATAACTCGGCGTGGCAAACATACCAATGGCTGCAATGGCCATATAAAGTACAACCTCATTGACAAAATATCCGGTTTTCACCGCAATATCCCCGACCAGAATGGCTGCGATTAAGCCCATGGCCGATGCCAGAGGTGTAGGTGTATGGACCGCTGCCATCCGTAATAAATCGACACCAAGTTCAATTAGGAGGAACTGTAGAATTAGCGGCAGCTTTACATTTTCCTGCGGACCAATAAAGTCGAGTCCCATCGGTTTAATTGAAGGTTCAATAACCATGAGAAGCCATAGCGGTAGCAGAAACAGTGAAATAAGAATCCCTGCAAAACGCACCCAACGTAAATACGTTCCCATCAGTGCCGTCTGTCTGTTCTCCTCCGCATGTTCACACAGGTCGAAGAAGGTCGTAGGCAGAATCATTACACTGGGGGAGGTGTCTACGAAAATGACGACTCGTCCTTCCAGCAAATGAGCAGCTGTAACATCGGGTCGTTCCGAATAACGGACGAGGGGGAACGGATTCCAACCCTTGTTGATAATCGCTTCCTCCAGTTGTTTATCGGCGGCGGGAATACCATCAATATCCACTCGCTGAATTTTTTCCCGGACTGAATCCACCTGTACCTTATCCACAATATCATCAATATAAACCACGCAGACGTCCGTTTGTGTTCTCCGCCCCACCTGCATGATCTCAAACTTCAGTCCAGGGTCGCGTATTCTGCGACGCACCAATGTTACGTTAGTCAGGAGCGTTTCGGTAAAGCCGTCTCTGGAACCCCGGACTACCCTCTCCAATGAAGGTTCTTCCGGCGAACGAACCGGATAACTCCGGGTATCCATAATTAAGACCGAGCGATCTCCTTCAACGAACAATGCACTCATACCGGTAAGAACCTTGTTGATGACAGCACTCATCTTCTCGACTTTTTCCACCTGAATATGGGGAATGTAGCATTCAAAATACGATTTGAGCGCGTGCTCGGATATCTGATCGGGCGTAAGATAGGTTAACCTTTTTAATACTTCCAGTAGAATCTCATCTTTGGCGAAACCCGTTATAAGAAGCAATCCTACATGTTTGCCGCCCAGCACCATTTCTCTCATATCCACGTCAAAGGATTCCCCAAGTCCGAGAACTTGCTTGAGCGTGTTTTTATTTTCACTCATACGTGGGGAAATATCATCGTTTTCCTGCCAATACTGTACGGATTCCTCAATGCTGTCGGACATCTCATTTTGTTTTTTCTTATTGTACGCTTTCTCCTCTTCTTCCTTCTGAATCTCATAAGCCGACTTGTGTAACATCTCTTCCGTTATACCTTCACTATTTTCCTGCCCTGCGTGCTCCGTTCGTTCATCCATCTTCCATCCTCCTATGGCCACGAGTTACCGTTGATATATAAAAAAATCAAACAGGGAACCTGTCATTTTACCCAAAATCATGGCGAGCAGTAATCCAAACAAATAAGGTTTCATGCCTAATCGTTTGGCTAGTACGGGTAGTACATTCAGCACTTCGGTGAGTGCTGCGGCGAGCAGACCGATGAACACACCACAGAATAACCCAACGATCGGGCTAAGCAGCAATACCCCATGCATTTTCCAATGCCAGAAGTCCGCCACCGTCCCGACCAGTGAACCACCTATTAGCGCCCCTTCGTACCAGTGAGTCTTGTCATACGATTGCGTAAGTTGAGCCAACCTCGGAATCATATCAAGCACCAGAATGAGCGCAATTACGCCGCTTCCTACGGCAATTCCCCCTGCAATACCCAATACAATGCTGATTGCTCCATTAAGAACGCTCATCCGCATTCATCTCCCTGCGTTCCTGCTCATGCATCCGTTCGCTTTCCTCAATAACCACATATTGATCAACATTTTGCTGATATAGGAACATCTCCACCTCCAGAGGGGTAGGCTCCTCATTCCATTTCTTCTTGAACAAGTGATTAAAAAATACTGCCATTCCGAATCCAATGCCAATGGAATACGCCACTTGGAATAGATAGGGATGTTCGTCCCGATGCCCAGTCAGCATCTCCACAATTCGAATCTGTACTTCCTGCATGTTCACATCAGCATGAAAATTCATGATCGTTAAGGCTGATCCGAAGAACAGCAGTAGCCACACCAGAATGAACAGGGACTTGGAAGGTTGACCATTTCCCGCGATGACTTCAACCAATGTATGACCTGATCCCATCAGTTCAACAGTTACCTCCGGCAAGATGTGCCGAATTCGGGGAATAATCTGCAATATATCAATGAGAATCAGATTGCCATCCTCCGGTCCAGGGCGCAGCAGTTCAAGCTCTAGTAGCCTTTGCTCCTGATCTTCCGAAGAAGTCAGCACATGCGCAATGTCTCCAAGCTGGACTGCTCTGCCCCTCTGGATGCGAATACGGCTGCGCAGACGAACGTAGACCACTGGAGTGGGTGTCTGGGACATCCAAAGCACTCCTTTACTGCGTAATTTAGGTTAGTATTTGAAGAATGTGCAAATTTATTACAAACGTGTTGGAAAAAGATCGGGAGGTGGGTGGTGGCGCTGCGGGATGGATCGGTCATTGGTCGCTGTTATCCCCGGATTTCTTGAACTCTCCTTTTCAAGGAGGAAATCCGGTGCTAAAGGCGAACGCTTCGCTCTTTTTGACCGATTCCATCCCTCCGCTGACCATCGTCCTCCCGTTTCCAAACGTTTGTGATTAATATGCTAGGGAGTGGGCAGGAAGGGATTTAAGAGATGATTATTGGGGGTGTATTTTCTCTTTAACGGGGGAGTGGCTATAGATCAGGTTGAGGGAATCTGAGTGTGGAGCATTGTTTTCTATATCAAAAGAGTCGCCTTATGGGCGACTCTCCGGTGTTGGTTGATAGGCTTACAGCTCAAGAATTACTTTAAAAAATATTACGAATTCCTTTATTGACTCAATTTCCTTCTGAATTGTAAAGGGGTTGAATTCATTGTTTTCCGGAACTGGTTAATGTAATAACTCGTGCTGTTAAAACCGACCTCATAGGCAATTTCGGTGACGCTACGCTTGGAGGATTGCAATAGATCAATGCTTCTTTGGATGCGGTACTCTATCACATATTGCATGGGTGTAGTTTTCAGGATTTGCTTGAAATAACGGCATGTCTCCGATCGACTCAACTGTCCCGCCTTCGCAATATCTTCCAGCTTAATTTCATCGGCATAATTGAGATTAATCCATTGCAACATGTCTTTCATTCGATTGTTTCTGCTCATCTCTGATGGATCATGTTCTAGAGAATATCCGTTCATAATCAGCAGTTTCCACATATTAAGCACCGCAGAAGCAACATTCACTTCGTAAAAAGGAACTTGGTGCACTAACTCCTTTCTAATCCGCGCAATAACATCCAGAATCTGTTCTCCCCAAGCGTTAGCTCTTTCGATATACAGAAAAGGCAAATTGGTTGCTGTTACATATGGATGTACGTACTTTATATACAAATCCGAAGGCATGATAACATGCGGGGACAAATTCAGACATAAATAAATGCAGTTCTCGCTCTCATCGTGATCTTCAGCCATATGCATTATTCCACTGTTGATAAAAATCCCGTCACCTTTGGACAAAATCATCTTTTGATCGTTGATATGGAACAACGCCGTCCCCTGAAGAACGGTAACAAACTGCAATTCATCATGCCAGTGGAGAGGAATATGTCCGTGAACATTTTGAACAATGGTTGTCTCATAACAGGCTATAGATAATGTATCGGTACGGTGTTGCGTCATTTCTTTCAAATGTTGATCAATGATAAATTCGATCTTCTGCATGGCCCTCATCTCAATATAGTTATATTTTTAAGTGTAATATTGATATAAATGTATCGTATTTCTCCTTAATATAACACTATTCTTATATTTAAGGTGAGGCGAACAAGAATGACAACTTCTGCAAAATCCAAAATTTCAGGCATGGTACTCGTTCTGACGGGAGCCATCTGCTGGGGCATTGGGGGGACGGTATCTCAAAAACTGTTTCAACTGGATGGAATTGAGGTCAATTGGTATGTCACTGTACGCTTGTTAATTGCTGGGTTACTATTACTGGTTATTCAATCGTTTACAAATGGACGATTTCAGATTTTTGATGTGTGGAGAAATAAAAAAACGGCTGGACAGCTGATCATTTTCGGAGTGGTGGGCATGCTTGCCGTTCAGTATACGTACATGGCATCCATTAAACACGGCAATTCAGCGGTGGCTACACTGTTGCAGTATCTGTCCCCTGTCATGATCATGATTTACATCGCACTCCGTAAGCAGTCGGTCCTCACACGCAATGACCTTGCATGCGCCGTTTTGGCTCTCAGTGGGTGTTTTTTCCTGCTGACGAATGGCTCGCTTACGCGGTTATCTGTCTCCTCGCTGGCAGTGATATGGGGCCTGTTATCTGGAGTTTCAGCTGCATTTTATACGCTGTATGCCGTGCAACTAATTAAAAAGTACGATTCACTTGTTGTGGTCGGCTGGGCTATGATCATCGGTGGTTTGGGAATGAGTTTTATTCACCCGCCCTGGAAAATGAATTTTGCTAACATCACGCTTGAAACCTACGGTTATTTGATATTTACGATCCTTTTTGGAACCCTGATTGCTTTTTGGTTTTATATTGCGAGTCTCAAAAGTCTTACACCCAAGGAAACTAGCCTGCTCGGGAGCGCAGAGCCCCTTGCTGCTGTTGGAACAACCGTCATATGGCTCCATGAACCTTTTGGCTTCTATCAATGGATTGGTATGGCATGTATTCTTGGCATGATGCTGGTCATGCAGTCCAATCGTTTGAGATCTCCCCGTATTAACAACAAATAACCTTCCTCGCCATAATGCGCGATAGAAGGTTGTTAGTTGTCGTATATTGGTGCATAAGCGCCAATAATGTTGTTGTCGCAATCCCCGGATCACTGCGCGATCTGGTCGCGGATGGATTGCAGTATTTTTTTCTCCAGACGTGATACTTGCACCTGAGATATGCCCAGCCTGCTGGCAACCTCGGACTGGGTCTGATCCCGGTAATACCTAAGATAAACGATTAACCGCTCCCGCTCGCTGAGACCACCGATGGCTTCGTTCAGGGCCAGCTTGTCAAACCAACGTTCCTGAGACTCGTCGGCAATCTGATCCATTAACGTGATGGGATCACCGTCATTCTCAAATACCGTCTCATGGATGGAGGTCGGTGGTTTGTTCGCTTCCTGGGCAAATACGACTTCCTCCGGGGTTACCCCCAGCTCTGCGGCAACTTCCTTGATCGTTGGCAGACGATCCAGATGTTTGGACAGTTCGTCCCTTTTTTTGCGGACTTTATTCGCCATCTCTTTCAGTGAACGACTGACCTTCAGGGTACCGTCATCCCGCAGGAATCGCTGGATTTCTCCGATGATCATTGGTACCGCGTAGGTTGAGAACTTCACGTCATAACTGAGATCGAATTTGTCCACTGACTTGAGCAGACCGATACAACCAATCTGGAACAGATCTTCCGGATCATATCCCCTGTTCATAAAACGCTGTACGACGGACCAGACGAGTCTGATGTTGCAGTTCACCAGCGTATCCCGTGAGACATGGTCCCCCGACTGACTGAGCGCAATCAGCCGTTTGACCTCGGCATCGTCCAAATAGGTCTGTGAAGATGGTTTCACTTCAGCATCCATAAGAACACCAACCCCTAATTATACAATGCTTTCTTGGATTCAATCCTTTTTTTCATCTTGATGGAGGTGCCTCTGCCGGGCTCACTGCTGACTTCGAATTCATCCATGAAGTTTTCCATAATGGTAAAGCCCATGCCCGACCGCTCAAGTTCGGGTTTGGACGTATATAGTGGCTGTTTGGCCAGTTCAAGATCTTCGATTCCTTCACCGCGATCTTCCACAATAATCGTGATCATGTCTTCCCGAATCTCGGCCTGGATGGACACAACACCTTCGGCGTTGTTGTTGTATCCGTGAATGATGCTGTTGGTCACGGCTTCCGAAATGACCGTCTTCAGGTCACTGAGCTCGTCCATCGTTGGATCAAGCTGGGAGATAAATGCAGCAACGGTTACCCGTGCAAACGATTCATTCTCTGACTTGGCCGCGAATTGCAGATTCATGAAATTTGTCCCTGTTCCTTCATTCATGAGACGACCTCCAGACCTGAGAGAGCAGTTCCCTCATTTTCGTATATCGGCATAATCTTGAACAGACCCGACATTTCCAGCAAACGGTACACCGGCGAATTGACGTCACAGACCACCATCTTGCCGCCTTTATTCTTAATGAGCTTGTATCTTCCCAAAATGACACCCAGACCCGAACTGTCCATAAATTGCAGATCTTTCAGGCTGAGTACGAGATGCTCGCTTTGTCTCCGCTGGATAGCTTCATCCATCTGCATCCGTACCATGTCAGCTGTATGGTGATCCAGCTCCCCGGATAATCGTACAATCAGAATCCCGCGATGGTGTTCCATTTCCACATGCAAGTTCACGTTTGCTCACTCTCCTCCCTGTCTTGAACAAGGATTTCTACGCTTCCGAAGGCTTTTCCTGCCCCCCGACAAAACTAGAAGAAAACCCCTATTTAACTACAAAATACGTTCGAAGGATGCGTGCATCTCGCAGAAATCGCCGTTTAGTCAAACAGGTTGGACGTCGTCCGCTTGAACAGCTTCCACCAGCCAGCCTTATTCACATCCTGCGGTGCCTGAATGTCGAACTCCTTAATCACGTCGTTGCCCTGATAAACCACAAGTTTACCAATACTTTGCCCGGCTTTGATCGGAGCTTTCAATTCTTTGGCGACCAGCAATTCGTGCCGGATGTCATTGGACTTGGCTCCTTTGCGCATCAGTACACTGTAATTTTGTGTGGCATTCAGCGGCAACTCGGCTACTTCGCCTTTTTCGATTCTCAGACTACCCAGCAGATCCCCTGCCTTATAGAGAGCCTTCATCGTATATTGACTAAAGGCATAGTCAAACATCGAAGACACTTCGCTATTCCGTGTTTTGGTATTCGGTTCACCGAGTACCACGGAAACGACACGCAGTCCATCCTTGGACGCTGTTGCAGACAAGCAGAACTTCGCTTCGGACGTGTAACCCGTTTTCAGACCGTCTGCCCCTTCATAAAAACGAACCAGCTTGTTCGTATTCACCAGCCAGAATGGCTTTTCCGAATCTTTGCGAAGGTAATCCTGATAGGCACCGGTGTACTTCGTAATCCCGGAATGCTTCAGCAGTTCACGGCTCATGACGGCAATGTCATGGGCGGAAGAATAATGATTATCAACCGGAAGACCATTACAGTTGGCAAAATGAGTATCCTTCATGCCAAGCTCCTTCGCACGCTCATTCATTAGCTGTACAAAGGCTTCCTCCGAACCAGCAATCTTCTCGGCCATAGCCACCGACGCATCATTGCCCGAAGCCATCGCGATCCCTTTCAACATATCATCGACTGTCATCTCTTCCCCAGGCTCTAGGAAGATCTGCGAACCGCCCATGGAAGCGGCATATTCACTCGTTCTTACTTTGTCCGTCAGCTTCAGCTTGCCCGAGTCGATCGCTTCGATCGTAAGCAGCATGGTCATAATCTTCGTAATACTCGCCGGAGGCAGCTGATCATGACTGTTTTTCTCATAAATGACCGTTCCGGTGTCTGCATCCATTAAGATCGCAGAACGCGCCGACGGGGCCAGATCCGTTCCTCCCGCTGCCTTCGGTGTTTCTTCAGCCAATGCCGTTGATGCCAAAAGGGACAGCAGAATACAAAGGGTCATGAACGATGCCATTATTCTTTTCTTCACAAGGTTACCTCCTCAAATGACTTGCTTACTGCATGTTCCATACATGTACTGCTAATCATTGTCGGCCCGTTTCCAGTAAATTATTCCATGTAAAGCATGATTTCCCGAACTTTTATTGAAAATGTGGTCAAAGTAAAAAAACGCACTGCACTCAGCTAATGAGTGACAGTACGTTTATTTTATTTAATTTCTTTAATGTTTGGTTATAGAATAACTTTACTATTAACCAGGGATAGCTATCTTAGCACGTATTCCTTGTTCTTCAAGCATATATAATAGGTTTGTTCCGTCAATTAGTTCAATTGGCTTATCTTTTGAAAAACTTCTGGCATCGGGTCCAAAGGTTGATGTTGTAACTAAAATTCCTTTTGATGCATTTTCATTCATCATTGTGCCATACAAGTCCCGAACTGCGGCAACTTCTACCGTATTTCGATAACGCTTTGCTTGAATTATATATTTACCACCAAAAACTGGCCGTGGATCAAATGCAACTACATCAACTCCACCATCTCTACTTGAGCGAGTTACTTTAGATTCAAGCCCTATCTTCGAAAATAAATTACAGACTAAATGTTCAAAATCAAACGGGTTCATTTCTAACAAATTAGTTCTATCGTCTATACCTGAAATTAGATCTTTTTCATCTATAAACCGTTTATCAAACATATCTAAATTAACGATTGGTTTAACTGGGCTTAACTCCGCCATTGAGGGTGATACATGAGCTTTTAAACCCTTAATACACGATATGACATCAACCTTACTGAGATCAAAACGAGTAAATTCTTCTTTTCTTGTATGCAAAGTAATAATACACGGCTGAATCTCCAAGCCTGTACTTGCATCAACCGTATTGACTATACCATTAAATGCAACCGAATCAATATGCTCACCTTGGTCAGCTTCAAAAATCTCATGTAAAGTCCTCAATGTAACAGAAGCAATCAATTTAGAATATATTTCATGCTTATCTTTGATTTTAAATTCAGTTCCTCTTATCTCATCTTTACTCTGGATGTACTTGTACTCTTTATAGTCAGGAAAACATGTGATTGCAGGTAGTTCATATTCCACAATTAGCTCTTTACTCTCAACAATATAAATCAATTCAAATTCCTGTGGAAAAACTGAAATATAATTAGACTTTTCCAATACCATCGTGCAATATGACTCAACCGCATCTTTTTCACGATAGAAATATTGTGTTTTAAAATTATCGATCTGTAAGTTAGCTTGAGACACTGATTCCTCAAAGAGTTGCTTCTCAGACTCATATTTCTGCTTCGAACTCTGAAGGACTAAGTCGTTATCTGTAATTATTTCTTTTATCATAGTTACTGACAAGTTATATTTATTAATAGCACTTTGGTAAGCATCCTCGGCTTTTTGTAACCTTTCTTTTCTTCCGAATCCAAATAACTTTTCTAAAAGTTGAGGCTGGTCACTGTTCAAGAAATTTTCTAGTAATGGAGCATCTGTTAATACTGGTACTTCTTTCAAATGCGGCATCTTAAACGTGGGAAACTTTTCAGTATGGTATAAATCATCGAATGAAATTGTATCATTTACCCTTAAAGTGTGCGTGAGAATGTTATTGAATTCATCCAGAATGTACTCTACATCACTGTTGAGTTCGGCTGTTTCCTCTTTACGTCCCTCTATGTATGAAACTTTCTGTTCTCTTTCAAACGCTTTCTGCTCTTTGATTGATCTTTTTATGTGGAGCTCTGCTTCTCTCAATCGACGTTGTTCATTCTGTACAATTAAACGCTGCTGACGTTCAAATTCTCTTTGTCTTGCAATTTGAGCTCTTTCAGCATTTCGTTGTGCTTTCGCAGCATCCCGGGCGATTTTGCTTAATGTACTCACCAAACCTCGACGTCTTGCCACTTGCTCCAACTCCTCTAATATGTATATTTTAGACTATTCGTTTATCAATGATCTAACAGTCGGTTTTAGTATATATTTTAATATTTATTAAACATATGTTGAGTTCAATTTATAAATAGGGCATGTAGCTAAATCAATTCTTGAATTAAGCTACATACCCACGCATCACTACTATAGATTTTCCATATTCTGAATAAAATTACATTTGTGGAATAACAGCCAATACCAGTGCCAGGAACGATTCACGAACTCGTTCCGTCGTTTCCATCACCTCATCGTGTGAAAGCGGCTGGTCCAAAATTCCGGCAGCCATGTTGCTGATACAGGAAATGCCGAGCACTTCCAGGCCTGCATGGCGTGCCACAATCACTTCAGAGACAGTGGACATGCCCACTGCGTCTGCGCCCAATGTACGCAGCATTTTGATCTCTGCTGGTGTCTCGTAGTTTGGACCAAGCATACCTGCGTATACCCCTTCACGTACGTTAAAACCTTGTGACGCGGCCGTATCCTTCGCGAGTGCGCGCAAACGGCGGCTATAAGCTTCCGACAGATCCGGGAAACGCACGCCCAGTGCAGCGTCATTTGGTCCGATCAGTGGATTTTTGCCTGTAAGATTCAAGTGATCAGAGATCAGCATCAAGTCTCCAGCTTCATACAACGTATTCACACCGCCCGCAGCATTGGTTACAAGCAAGCTACTTACACCCAGTTCTTTCATTACTCGTACCGGAAAAGCTGTCAATTCCGGACCATATCCTTCATACATATGGAAGCGGCCTTTCATCATCACGACTGGACGACCTTTGATGGTTCCGACCAATAGCTCACCTTCATGTCCTTCTACAGTGGACACCGGAAAATGTGGAATATCCTGATAAGCAATGCTTACGCCATCTTCAATCAATTCTGCCAGTACGCCAAGACCCGAACCCAAAATCAAACCGACTTCCGGCTTGATGGAGCTTTTGCTTTGAATATAAGATGCTGCTTCCGAAATCATTTGTTGGTTTAATGCTGTCATGCGATGTATGTTCCTCCTTGAGTTAAAACGATCCGTCTGTAGCCGCATTTTGCAAAATCGATTCAACCCGAATTTATGCAAAACTGCCTATGTATAACGGCGTTTAGATGTATTCAATTTATTTTATCCTAAATCGGTCCAATGTTCCGCATTTATTTGTGAATGCCATGCGTCAAAATCTATCTTGCCCTCGGATGATGGGTTTCATAGATTTCTTTCATCGTTTTGCGACCATGGTTGCCATATTGTTGTCCAGGCTGCTCCACGTGACCCAGCATGTCTTGAACCGCACGTGTATCCGCCCCATTGGCAATCAGGTGTGCCGCAAAGGAGTGACGAAGCGTATGCGGCGTAATTTCTTCCGAGATTCCCGCGTCCACCGCCGCTTTTTTGAGCAGCTTCCAGAAGCCCTGCCGGGTTAAACGTCTGCCCGTTACATTGACAAATAGTGCCTGCTCGTCCGAATCGGTTTTGAGCAACTTGTTGCGGAACTCCTCCACATATACACTTGCCCAATGTGCAGCTGGTGCACCAATGGGAAGGATGCGTTCCTTACCAGCCCCACCGCATCGTATAAAGCGCATGCCTGGCTGTACATCCCGAATGTCCAGCGCAATCAGTTCCGAGACCCGAATGCCTGTAGCATATAACAGTTCAAGCATCGCTCGATCTCTCACACCCTGCGGTGTACAAATATCAGGCGCTGTCAGCAATTGTTCAATCTCCTGTATGCTTAACACCTGTGGTGGCGACTTGTCCGCCTTGGGAGCTTCCACATCAAACGTAGGGTCCTGTATTATATCCCCCCGCCGCATCAAAAAATGAAAGTAGGAGCGCAGAGATACGATGCTGCGGGCAATGGTTGCATTGGCACGACCTGCCTGTTTGAGTTGCCCCGCAAACAGGACGACATGTGTGCGTCTGACCTGATCGGCTTCGCGTATGCCATATTCCTTATCTGCAAATTCAATGAACTTGTCCACGTCTCGGAGATACGATTCAAGTGTGCTGCTCGACATCCCTTTATCATCTTCCAAGTATAAGGCGTAGGCGTGTATCGTCTGTTTCATGTACAACGCTCCTCAACTGACAGATCTGCCGCTCCGGCAGACTGCTCCCGTATTTGCATCCCTGGCTGTTTGAAGCTACTCTCCGTACCAATAGAACAGACGGAGACGCTCTGCCATCGTAGGACGTCCTTCTCCATTACCCGGCCAATCCGTTTCCTGAAATACTTTGATTGCATTGCCAGTTGGCATCTGATACTGGTCCACAGGTGAGATCCAACCATTGAACAGATCCAGAACATGATAGAACAGATAAACTAAAGCAGCAAAAAATATAATAAATCGAATAAAACGGAGCCCTCTCCGCACCGATATAATCATGGGTATATCCCCCTTCTGATTCAAATCCGGTAATGCCCTTGAATCAGGGTATGTCCATAAACACGAGTTTATGCCATTCGGTGGGAACTCCAGATCATGTCCGGTGCCAAAAAAGCTCTCCCGTCAAAACCGCCGGTGAGAGCTTGAAGATATGCTATGTTATTCTTCATCTTTGGGTTTCTGTTCATTTTTAGCTTTGCAACGATAACAAATTCCATGAAAGTCCAGTCGGTGATCTACTACCGAAAAGTTGAATTCCCGCTCCAAACGCTCTTCAAGCGGTCCAAGCCAGTCTTCACGTATTTCATCCATACTTCCGCATTGAACACAGATTAAGTGATGATGGTGATGCTTGGATGTATCTCCGCGCAGATCATAACGCGCTACACCGTCGCCGAAGTTGATTTTCTCTACAACATGCAGCTCACTCAGCAGTTCGAGGGTACGGTACACGGTTGCCAGACCGATTTCGGGAGCCTTTTCTTTAACGAGCATGAATACGTCTTCTGCGCTCAGATGATCTTCTTCATTCTCAAGAAGTACTCTTACGGTGGCTTCCCGCTGGGGCGTTAATTTATATCCTTGGGACTGTAGTTGCTGCTTAATTTTATCAATCCGTGCTTCCATTTTCTCCCTCCCCCTAGGAAATCACTGCACACTGCAACTTAACCCACTCTTTTCATTATAGGGGGAGTGCGTAATTAAAGTCAACATTTTACACTATGCGATGCACGTTAGGCCGGTAGTAGCATTGGCGTGACCCAGCGCATCATCGCAGGTGTAACCCATGTTTCAAAAGACGCCACGCCGAGCAGCAGTGCAGCCATGACCAAAGTTAACACTATATATGAAGCAAAAGGCCTTTGTCGACCAGGTGTTCGCTGCATCAAAACACGATTGCGAATGATGTATAACGAGAACGTCATCGCCGCCACACTGCAGATCAGGAGGATTGGAATGACAAATAGATTATGCGGTGCCACAGAAACCAGTGCAAATAGCAGCCCTTTCCAGGAATACTGCCCAACCAGGTACCCCACTGTGAATCCAATGAGCACCCCTTTGAGAAAATCCAGAACCAGTATACCGGGCAGTCCAACGACGGATAAACCCAGAATAAAGATCAGACCTACCCATTTCAAGTGAAGCATGGCAATGTCCCAATAGGCGCCGGTCTCAGTCACCTGTGCACTGTGCTGCACAGTCATGAAGAAATTGCCAAGATACCCTTCGAGGTCCTGACGTTGCTCAAGAGACAATGCGTTCACCATGAGTGCGCCAAATATGACGCCGACCAGAAACAAGACAGCCACGAATACATATAACGAAGTCTGACCTTTAAATGTAAAGTAGGAAGAGCGCATACAGGTACGAGTCCCCTTTCCGGTATCATGCTGCAAGGATTCTCAGTTACATCCTCATAGTCATTCTTATGAACCGGAGTGCACCTGTATGACTTCTTGTCCAGATTGAGTCTACGATCACTGACTTAATCTGACGATTTCACCTGGACAGCAACCTTCCCATATGTTCCTCCACCTCCGGAAGACAGCTCCAGTTGACCATTCCGTGCGGCCACGATAAGTCCTGCCAACACAGGTCCAACAACCGCAGCAAGTTCCTCCTCATGCGTACGATGAAGGATGTTCATTTCTGTACCAAAATGGTCCAGTAGCTGACGCAATTTGGCTTTGCCAAGTCCAGGGATGAACTCCAGGGGTACCTGATAATGATAAGCTGGTCTGTTGGCAGGCACGTGAGGACTCTCCCGATCAGAGATTGCCAGAATACGGTCGAGCACCCCCTGCACCAGTTTCAGACTGCCGCAGTGAGGGCAACGTTCTGCCGACATCGCCTGCTCATCCATAATGCTGCCACACGCTGCACAGTAGGTACGATGGTACTTGCCCAGCCTTGGATTCAGTCCATAATTGGCAGCAATGTTCCTGCCGGCTTCTCCTTGGAGTGCCATACGGAATTCATCAAAAGAAGGAGCAGCAACTCGCAATTCGTTATACTCCCGTCCAATCTTACCGAGGGAATGAGCATCCGAGTTGGTCAGAAACGGTATATGATCCAACTCCCGAATATAACTGGCCATGGATGAGTCTGAGCTTAACCCCAGCTCTATCGCATCCACGAGCCGGGTGTCCAGCACATCGCCCATACGCGGGGCTGTACTGCCATAGATCCCTTTATGAGGTGTAAACACATGTGCAGGCACAATAAGTCCACCACGTGCCTTAATCTCGGACTGCATTTCTAGGGCGGGCACGTATACCCGCTGAGAACTGAGATTCACATTTTTCATATAACGTTTCATCCAGTCCGTGAAGGATTTCATTGTTTTCAGATCACGGAAGTACGCCAGCATATGGAACTCACGCATGCCAGGCTCGCGCAGCTCAATCTCTGTCCCCAGCAGAATGGTCGTGTCCTGGTAAGCAATACCGCCGCCCTCAATCTCGGACATGGTACCATTCTCCAGCAATTGTTCAATATCCATCTGTACAACCGGAGAATGACAATCAATAACACCAAGCAAATGAATTCCTTTGCGATCCGACGCTTCCCGGGCAATATTCTCAAATGTAAGATCACGACTGCCGCTGATTTTCACGGCCTCACCACGAGAGGTTCGACCGATGTGAATATGAAGGTCTGCATAACAGGGCTCCCACATCGAAGACGTTGTGAGTTGTTGTTGCATGCCTAGAACCGTCCTGTCGTTCTATAGAGGTCCCACGCGTACACAGCCATCATCGTTTTGGCATCACTAATCCGATTCTCGTCCATGAGAGCGTACGCTTCCTCCAGTGTGATCTCGGATACTTCAAGGAATTCATCTTCGTCCAGTTCCATATCTCCGGCTTCCAACTCTTCAGCAACGTAAAGGTGAATGATCTCATCTGCGAACCCCGGTGAGGTGTAGAACGAACGCAAATGACGCAGAGACTTGGCTACATATCCCGTCTCTTCTCGCAATTCACGTGCTGCAGCCACTTCCGGCTCTTCTCCCGCGTCCAGTTTTCCCGCAGGAATCTCCACTTCTGTGCGTCCCATTGCCTGACGATATTGATCCACTACAAGCATGCGATCCCCATTCAGAGCAAGTACAGCTACCGCTCCGGGATGCCGAATGATCTCACGTGTAGCTGTCTGGCCATTCGGCATCTTAACCGTATCGACCTGAAGTGAAATGACTTTCCCCTCGAAGATTGGCTTGGTGGATACGGTCACTTCATCCAATTTTGGATTGGCAGGTTGCGCTGCATGGATGGATCGGGCAGATTGGTTTGGTTTCATTCGTTCTTCAACTCCATATCGTAGGATTAATTATTTGCTTAATGTATAAATCTCTGATTTTGGGCATATGGTGAGCTTATAGAACTCTCACAGCAAATATAAACGAATCAGGGGGACTTTCAATGAATAGTTATTTGACGCCTCAATCCGTACACGTGGTAGGACAAGCCCGGCAAGTACAGCTCATACTCAAGCAATGGTTGCGCGAGTGGGGCCCGGATGCCAAGTTAAGCGATCTGCTCGCTGGACGCAAATGAACGTTTATTGGGTCATTGATCCATCGATTTAATTTGACCCTAAATGAACGAATCTTTTCCCTTGAAATATAACATGAATTCGCAAAAAGTCCGAATCCGTACAGACCGGGTTCGGACTTTTGTCTAAGAATATATGAGATAACACGTGCTCTATATTATTTCTTGTCAGCTGCCGTTTCCTGAATAATAGCCACGACCACCTGAGACAACTTCACAATATCTTCGGCACGAATGCGTTCTTGGGTTGTATGAATATCCTCATACCCTACCGCCAGATTCACTGTCGGAATGTTGAATCCGTTAAAGATATTCGCATCACTGCCACCACCGGAAGCAAACGTACTTGTCTCCAGTCCAATACTGCGGATGGCACGCTGTGCAAGTTGTACAACTTCGTGTTCATCATGGAAACCAAACGCAGGATACAGGATCTCGCTTCTGAATTCAGCCGTTGCACCGTATTTGCGACATGTTGTTTCGAGCGCGTCACGCATCTGTGCAACCTGCAATTCCACTTTCTCCTGCACAATACTGCGAGCTTCCGCCTCAAGCTGCACAAAGTCACATACCACGTTGAGTGCTGATCCACCCTGGAATTTGCCAATGTTCGCTGTTGTCTCATCATCAATTCGTCCAAGCTTCATGGCTGCAATGGCTTTCGCTGCAACCTGAATGGCGCTGATTCCGTCTTCCGGGTTCACGCCCGCATGTGCGGACTTCCCATAGATGCTCATCTGAATCTCGGCTCTTGCCGGTGCAGCTACACAGATCGTGCCTACAGCTCCATTAGAATCCAGCGCATAACCGAACTCGGCATCGATATCCTTCGGATTCATGGCGCGTGCACCTACCAGACCAGATTCTTCGCCAACTGTAATGACCAATTGAATTTTGCCATGCGGAATGTTGTTTTCCTGAATCACACGAACCGCTTCGAACAACGCCGCAATCCCTGCCTTGTCATCTGCTCCCAGGATCGTTGTTCCATCACTGCGAATCCAGCCATCTTCACCCAGTTCAGGCTTAATTCCCTGTCCCGGCGTTACGGTGTCCATATGACATGTGAAAAAGATCGGTGCAACACCTTCTGTTCCTTCGGCTTCCCAGGTAATGACGAGGTTTCCGGCGCCATGTCCGGTTTGCTCCCTGGTGTCGTCCTCATAGACATGAAGACCAAGCTCTGCAAACTGTTCTTTTAACACCTTGGAGATGTTCTGTTCATTTTTCGTTTCACTATCAATCTGCACCAGTTCCATGAACTGATCGATAACACGTTGTTGTTTAATCACAGGACTTTCCTCCCTCTCGTAGATACGGTACAATACAATTACTATGGCTTGTTTACTTTATGTTGAAAGGAGTTCTCTTATCATGCAAAAAAAGAAATGGTTCAAAATCATCATCTATCTCATGCTGATCGCCATGATCGGGTCCACCCTTTTCATAGCTCTCGAACCGTTACTGTTCGGATAGCATCCTGAAGCCTTTCGACGGTCTGTTTACAGCCGTTGAAGGGCTTCTTTTTCGCTAATCCAATTGATTTGATATGGAAAAATACGATTAAAGTACGGAACAATCTCGCGTGCTACCTGCTCCACTGTATAAGACTTGCCCGTTATATCCTCAAGTGAGGTAACGCCATACTGTTCAATTCCACAAGGAACAATCCCCTGAAAACCCGCATGTTGAATGCCGGAGCTGATGTTAAAAGCAAACCCGTGACTGGTCACGAAACCGCGGCGGTGTTTACACCGATTAAACTTGATGCCAATCGCAGCAATCTTCATATCGCCAATCCACACACCGGTGTAACCCTCTTTGCGTCCGGCTTCAATGCCCTGGTCTGATAGATAATCCATAAGCACTTGCTCAAGTTTACGTAAATATGAGTGTAAATCCAGGTCTTCATCCCGACCAAGAACCAATAACGGATAGCCTACCAACTGGCCCGGACCATGATAAGTAATATCACCGCCACGGTCAATTTGAAACAAAGAGATCCCTTGCTCTTGCAACTCTTCCGGACTGAGAAGCAAATGCTCTGGATGATTCTGTGAACCAATCGTATACGTTGGCGGGTGCTGCAAGAGCAGCATCTGCTCCGCACCCTCTCCCTCGTCCAATCGCTGCACAATCGCTTTCTGGCGGTTCCAAGCCTCTTCATAATCAAGCATAGGTATGTATGCAACATCCAGCGGCTTGTTCATGATTTCCCCACACCCTTCTGCTTGATGTTCAAAGTAAGATTGAGCACCTGTCTGTAGACAGCCGGAAAAGTGCACGGCCTGCGGCACATACACTTTCCCGTCCTTCATCTATTAACTTAATACACCTTGGTCTCCATGGTGTAACCTTCAAGGTTTTCTTTGACACGTTGCAAGAAACGTCCGCTGATTACGCCATCAAGGATTCGATGATCCAGGGACAGACACAGGTTTGCCATTGAACGAACGGCAATCATATCATTAATAACCACTGGCTTTTTGACAATCGACTCGAATGTAAGAATCGCTGCCTGCGGATAGTTAATGATCGGCTGGGACAGGATTGATCCGAATGAACCTGTGTTGTTCACTGTGAACGTACCACCCTGCATATGATCAAGCTTCAACGTACCCTCGCGCGTTTTGCGAGCCAGTTCATCCACTTCACGGGCCAGACCTGCAATATTTCGCTGGTCGGCATGTTTGATTACGGGTGTAAGTACGGAATCTTCGGTTCCTACCGCCATGGACAGATTAATGTCCCGTTTGACGATAATTTTGTCTACTGCCCATACCGAGTTCATGATCGGGTAGTCTTTAATCGCGTTAACGACTCCCTTCATCATGAAGGACAGATATGTCAGATTGATGCCTTCCTTACGCTTGAACTCATCCTTGAGTTTATTGCGCAGCATCACGAGATTCGTTACGTCCACTTCGATCATCGTCCATGCATGCGGGATTTCCGATACACTCTGACGCATATTCCGCGCAATCGCATTACGCACAGGGGTAACATCGATGAAATACTCCGATCTTCCCTGGCCGCCACCTTCCACTTCGATCTGTGGAATTTTTGGACTTTCGGTTAGATGAATGCCTGAATGTCTCACAGGAACACCTGCATCGGACGCAGAGATCGTTTCTCCAGCGGTTAAACCCATTTCCCCATTTCCACGATTCACTCCACTGAACGGAGAAGTAGAAGGCACACCAGAAGGTGCATGCTGAGCTGGAGATGATGCTTGTGCAGAAGCAGACGATCCAGCAACCTTACCACCCTGTGCAACAAATGCCAGCACATCTTTGCGGGTAATACGACCACCTGCTCCAGTACCCTGGATGCTTTGCAAGTTCAAGCCATGCTCTGCTGCCAAGGATTGCACTGCCGGGGAATACCTATTACGCATCGGCTGGTTGGGATCATGTCCTGCTGTATTTGAGGCAACAACAGGAGTATTGCTCACATGATGCTGCACTTGCTCCTGTTGCTGCGATACTTGTGTTACCTGCTCAGCCGCTTCTTCGTCAGAAGCTGCGACCTGCATGCGACAGATTGCTTCACCAACAGCAATCGTTGTGCCCTCTTCCACCAAAAGGTCACCCATAATTCCATCCACGGTGGATGGAATCTCGGCATTGACTTTATCGGTGATTACTTCACAGATCGGCTCGTACTGTTCCACACGGTCGCCCGGTTTTTTCAACCATTTGCCTATGGTAGCCGAGACCAGCGATTCCGCCAATTGCGGCATAATGACCTCGATCCATTTCATACGTTCAGCCATTTGATTATCACTCCAAACTTTACTATTAAACGATCCAATAAAACAAAATTAAAACTCGGCAAGTGTACGCATTGCTGCTTTGGCTTTGTCCTTGCTCAACATGTAGAATTTCTCCAATGTTGGGCTAATTGGCATGGCCGGCACGTCAGGTCCACAGAGACGCTGAATCGGTGCATCCAGTTCAAACAGACATTCCTCGCTAATAATCGCGGCAACTTCGGCACCTACACCACCCGTTTTGTTATCTTCGTGTACGATAAGCACTTTGCCTGTCAGACGAGCGGAAGCAATAATCGCTTCACGATCCAACGGTTGCAATGTGCGCAAATCCAGAACGTGTGCGGTAATGCCTTCTTCACGTTCCAGCTCCTCAGCAGCCTGCATTACAAAATGCAGCGGCTGGCTGTAGCCAATCACCGTAATATCCGCACCTTCACGAAGTACGTTGGCTTTACCAATCGGAACGATGTAATCATCTTCAGGCACATCTTCCTTAATGAGCTTGTAGCATTTTTTATTTTCAAAAAAGAGTACCGGGTCCGGGTCGCGAATGGCCGCCTTGAGCAGCCCTTTGGCATCGTATGCCGAGTAAGGAGCAATAATTTTTAGCCCCGGTGTACCAAAGAAGATCGATTCCGGACATTGGGAGTGATACAACCCACCGAAGATCCCGCCACCAATCGGCGCGCGGATAACGATCGGGCAACTCCAGTCATTGTTGGAGCGATAGCGGATTTTCGCCGCTTCACTAATGATCTGGTTCGTTGCCGGCAGCATGAAGTCCGAATATTGCATTTCGGCAATCGGCTTCATGCCATACATCGCTGCACCAATAGCTACACCTGCGATAGCGGATTCGGACAATGGTGTGTCCATGACACGCATTTCGCCAAACTGATCCTGCAACCCTTTGGTTGTGGTGAACACACCACCTTTGACCCCTACATCTTCACCGAGGATAAAAACATTTTCATCCCGCTCCATCTCTTCTTTCATCGCGAGACGGATTGCATCAATATATTCCATCACTGCCATACTTACCGTCCCCCTTCTTCGCTGTCCGCATAAACGTGCGTCAGAGTGTCCTCAGGTTTCGGATATGGCGCGTTGTCTGCATATTCAGTCGCTTCTTTCATTTCCAGCGCAAGTTGGGAAGCCAGATCCGCGTCCCGGGATTCATCCCAGATGCCGCAATCCATCAGATAGTTCTTCATGCGAAGTACGCCGTCCTTCTTCCAGTTCTCTTCAACTTCTTCCTTGGTCCGGTAAGCCAGATCATTGTCAGAAGTGGAGTGAGGAGAGAGACGATACATCATCGCTTCAATCAGTGTGGGTCCTTCGCCTGCTATGGCACGTTGACGTGCTTCCTTCACAGCAGCGTATACTTCGAGCGCATCGTTACCATCTACACGCAGTCCGGGGAAACCGTAACCGAGTGCACGGTCCGATATTTTACCGCTAAGCTGTTTGTGAATTGGAACCGAAATCGCATACTGGTTGTTCTCACACATAATAATGACAGGCAACTTGTGTACACCTGCAAAGTTGGCTCCCTCATGGAAGTCACCCTGATTGCTTGATCCTTCACCAAACGTAACAAAAGAAACAAATTTTTGCTTCTTCATTTTGGCAGCCAGCGCAAACCCGACAGCGTGCGGAACCTGGGTTGTAACCGGGCTGGAGCCCGTCACAATCCGCAGCTTTTTGTGACCGAAGTGACCCGGCATTTGCCGACCGCCACTATTCGGATCTTCCGCTTTTGCAAAAGCAGACAGCATCAACTCACGCGGAGTCATGCCTACCGCCAGTACAAAACCATAATCGCGGTAATACGGTAAATAATAATCGTGATCCCGGTCCAGACCAAAAGCAGCGCCTACTTGCGCAGCCTCCTGCCCTACACCGGATACGTGAAAGTTAATTTTGCCAGCCCGTTGCAAGAGCAAGCAACGCTCGTCAAACTTGCGTGCGAGCAGCATGTATTTGTACATATCCAATACTTCACCATCGCTAAGTCCCAGCTGTTGATGCCGATGGACCGCGTCTGCAGTACCTTGTGAACTCATATGAGGTACCTCCTTTTAATCAGAGCCTGTGCCACTCTTACTACCCGATCTTATAACCTGGTACTAAGACTTGGCTTAACCTTATTATAATCCCTTTTGCCCAAAAAAGGAAAGAACCTTTCTCATAAGCCTGTTTGGCCTACATTCCAATGGCCTTTCCATCGACCGCCAGCATGGCTTCACCCATGATTTCCGACAGAGAAGGGTGCGGATGAATGGTTTGTCCGACTTCCCAAGGTGTGGCATCCAGCATCTGAGCCAGTGAAGCCTCAGCGATCAGTTCCGTCACATGGGTGCCAATCATATGTACCCCCAATATATCATTCGTCTTGGCATCTGCGATCACCTTCACGAATCCATCACGACTTCCATGAATGAGCGATTTGCCAATCGCCTGAAACGGAAATTTGCCTGTTTTGATGTCATATCCACGTTCTTTCGCTTCACGCTCGGTGAATCCAATGCTGGCTGCTTCCGGACGTGTGTACACACAACGCGGAATACGATGGGATTCAACGGCATGTACCGTTTCCCCTGCCAAATGATTGACAGCGAGAATACCTTCATGACTTGCCGCATGCGCAAGCTGTAGACCGCCGATGCAGTCACCAATGGCGTAGATGTGACCTTCACCGGTCTGTAACTGTTTGTTCACGGCGATGAACCCACGCTCCAGCTTGATATCTGTATTTTCGAGTCCGATATTTTCGACATTAGCCTGACGCCCAACCGACACGAGCATTTTCTCCGCTCTCAGCGTTTCCTGCTGATCGTCACCGAGCTGCACATCAATCTGTATGCCATCTGTATCCGTGCTATAGGTTTCCGTCAGAACTTTGGCTCCTGTCAGGAAACGAACCCCCCGCTTGCCAAGCAATCGCTGCATTTCTCTGGCAACATCCTCATCCTCGGCAGGCAATACGTGAGCAGCAGCTTCAACCACCGTGATGTCTACACCAAAGTCATTCAACATGGATGCCCACTCCAGTCCAATCACACCACCGCCGACAATAATAAGTGATGCAGGAAGCTCATCCATACGCAGAGCTTCGTCACTGCTCATAATAAACTTTCCATCCGGTTCCAGGCCTGGCAGCACACGTGGACGTGAACCAGTCGCAATAATAAGATTGGTTGGCACCACCGTATCCATTTCCCCATCTTCGAATTCTACAGCGACCGCACCGCTCTGCGGGGAGAATATGGAAGGTCCGATAACGCGCCCGTTCGCGTGTACGACCTGAATTTTATTTTTTTTCATCAGAAATTGAACGCCCTGATGGAGCTGCTCCACAATCGCATCCTTGCGCGCCTGCACTTTGGGAAATACAAGTGTGGCTCCATTGGTCTCTATACCATACGTCTCGCTCTCCTGAATCTCGGCGTACACTTCCGCGCTCTTCAGCAAAGCTTTACTTGGAATACAGCCACGATGCAGACATGTCCCGCCAAGCTTATCCTTCTCAATGATAACGACCTGTTTCCCCAGCTGTGCAGCCCGAATCGCGGCAACATATCCACCGGTCCCTCCTCCAAGAATTGCAACATCACATGTAATTGGCATCTCTCATGCTCTCCTCTATGAATCAAATTTCAATATCATTTATGATCACTTGAATCATGGTTTGACTTATACCCTCTATATGCCATTGTACTCTGCTTGAGCGGTCAACTCAAAGTTTGAAGCAATCACACATGGACAGCCTATGCATTCCAAGCTATGATGGAATGAGGTATGATCTGTAAGCGTAACCTTTATTTAATGTCGACTTTGGCAGAAAGGGTATAATGCTCATGAATACAAGATTGGTCTTTGCGCGGTTTTTGGCAATTGTTGTTCTGGTCATTCCCGGTTTAATGGCAATGAAGGGTTTTCTGATGATGAAAGATGCCCTGTTCCTATATTATGCCGAGCACGGGAACGAACTGATTTCACCAGGGTTCCAGTGGCTTTCCTTTGGCGGTGGACTTGTCCTTTTTGCCGCAGGTATGAGTTTCCTGGGAGGCTGGATCCTGTTCCGTGATCGCAAGCGTAATTATGTAGGTCCCCGTTTCCGGTCCAAAAGTGTACCCGAAAAAGCAGAGACGCCCGGAAGGACTCCATGAGTCCGGGCTTTTTGTGTGTTTATATAACACACCGCCTACTTTACATAGACAGGATGGATCATCATGGTATCATTTTTAATCACGTTACAACGACTGCTTAAGGGCATTTTCCATGCGTTCAAAGACCCCAAGTTTCTGGCTCTGTTTGCGTTAACGGCAGCAACGTTGCTGTCAGGCACTTTGTTTTACACTCGTGTTGAAGGTCTGCACTGGATCGATGCGTTATACTTCTGTGCAGTTACCCTGACCACGGTGGGACATCCTGAATTTGTGCCATCCACCGGATTTAGCAAAGCCTTTACCGTGATCTACATGTTTGCAGGCATAGGTCTCACTTTTGCCATGATTGCCAGAATTACAGCAGGTATTCTATTCCCACGCAAATTAAAGACAGAAGAGGACCCGGAGTAATCTCCGGGTCATTCGTATAAAGCATCCCGTAGTTTGGTAGACATACGTGATTCTTTGGAAGAAGACTTCAAGATCGTTCTGCGCAAAGTCAGGTTACTTGCCTGCAGTCGCTCCGCTTCTGCGAACAGTTCTGCAAATAAGGCCTGCGTCGCTTCATCCAGGGATGCCTGCTCTTTCAAACTTTCATATCGTTCTTGAAGTGATGTTAATGCTTCACTCATCGTAAACACCTCTTTTCCATAACTCCTAGTCACAGCTGCCGGAACCAACGGCTTAACATTCCATATAGTAACACAAAGCTGCACAGATTAGTTCTGGCTCTTACCAAAGATTTTGTGGTACTCTGTAATGGTCGCTTTTTTTGTTGAATCCCGTATGTGAGAGGAGTAGCAGCACCGTGCAAACAGGACGTATTACCGTAATTACTGGACCCATGTTCAGTGAAAAATCCGGTGAACTCATTCGCCGTTGTCAGAAATTAATTCAATTTGGCCGTAAAAAGGTGGTAGCCTACAAACCAGCCGAGGATGATCGGTTTGCCCAAGACGAGATCGTGAGCCGAATTGGTTATCGATTACCTGCTCATTCCATTCCCCGGCAATTAACCACGGAATCCGTAGAAATGATCATGAACCAAACCATAGATGCTGATGTTGTTGCATTTGATGAAGTACAATTTTTCAGCAGTGCCATTATGGAACTGGTCTCGGAGCTAGCCTATTGTGGCAAACATGTCATTGTAGATGGACTTAATATGGATTACCGTGGTAAGGAATTCGGATATGTCGGCGGTTTGCTTGCCATGGCAGATGACATTGAGAAACTATCGGCTTTCTGTGCGGTATGCGGTAGCCCGGATGCAGCCTTTACGCAACGTATCGTCAATGGGGAGCCCGTTACCTTGGGTCCAGTCGTTATGATTGGCGATTCAGAAGCTTACGAGCCGCGCTGTCGTTGCTGCTTCATTCCTCCTCACAAAGTCGAATGTTCATCATAAATCCCTAAAAATTTTCGATATCTTCCAAAAAGGCCCTTTGGGGCTTTTTTGTTATAGAAACAAACAATCAATTGCACAAAAAAGCACCGCTTCACAGCGATGCTTCCAGAGTCACTTCCCGCTAGTCCCGGGAAACAAAATATTTGTTGGTCATGTAGTAAGCGTCACCACGCGACGTTTCCACCATTCCTTTTTTGGCATCCAAAAATACAATCTCTTTACACTTTGTGCAGTACCATTTTGTGCGTTTGTATGGAGATTCCGTCACATAAGCCGTGCCACATTTACAATCAATCTTCATTAATAACTCGGTTGATTTATAAGCACTGGACAAGCGTTCCAGGTTATCCTGCTGCTGTGTAGGCATAATGGTCTGCTGATAATCCGATAAATGATTTTGAACCTTGAAATCTGCTACCAATGCTGCATTCAATCCAAAAAACTCCTTGCCGATTTCGGTCACGAAGCGCTTCTCATTTCTGTAGCAATCCAGCCACTCAATAATCTGCTTATTAGACAGTGGAACCGTACCCTTGATACCGCTGTTTAAGGTGTAGGTCATGATGTATAAAGTATCGTCTTGTCTACCTGAGTACATTAGAATCCTCCTTCGAATACATTTGCTAATGTACTACAAAAACGCGCATAAATCAAAGAATTGTTATTTCCTGAGCGCATCTCTTCTTATTAAATGGGAAACATTCCTCGTTCATCCGCCAAAGACTTACAAGAACTGCATACACCTGAAACATTTCCCTGTGGAGCCGCATAATGCACAACCGATTTAACGTTTTTCTTGCATATGGAACAGTAGTGCCTCCTTTCCTTTTTTGGGGTATAGTCCGATAGCTTCACTACGTTTTTGTTCTGTCGGAATCGTTGTAAGAAGACCGGCCATTTCATCTCGCTTCACTCTTTCTTGTTCGCCTACTTCGTAGTCATTTAGTTCTCTGGGCTAAAAATCATCTCGTCTTTTTTTATGTATACGATTCCAAGTTGTGCACGCCTATCTCATATTCTATTCGACGTTTTGAGCGTTTTTCCTGTTTTTAATCTCTACACATATAAAAAAAACCGACAGAACCTGCTTTCCTTATTTTCGGAAGAACAGTATTTTAGTCGGTTTCAGCCTTATTTATAAAAAGTTCCCAGAACCTCCAGCTCTGATGAGCGCTCAATTCGAAATGGATAGATATAACCCTGATTCACCCGGGTAAATTTGCGGCTCCACAGATCCAGTCCGGTTGTGAACTGATAGGCCTGATATATAAACTTGGAGCAGTAATTACGCTCTATACTGCGCAAATTGGTCTGCAAACGATAGAATTTCACCTGCTTGTAATGGTCCTGTACCCACCCGGCTGCTTTTATGCCTGCCTCATTCAGTCTGGAACGGAATACAATGAAGCGATCTCCTTCATAAAACCGCGTGAGATACCACTCTAATGAATCTGCAAATACAGGCCCATAAGGGTGCACATGATACACCTTGCCGTCGAGACCGATAATGCCCATATGCCCGGCGTAATATGTTGATTCCGAGCTTGGCGTATACACGATATCTCCTGGCTCCAGCTTCATTTCTCCCAATGCATTAATGGGCAAGTCCTGATGCAGCCGTTTGGCTGCTGAACGTTCACGCCGCCCTTCAACCAACAAGCGATGAAGTGCCCCGGCTAGTGCGAGATATATTTCAGACCATTTGATCTTTTTTTTATCAGATCGTTTGAACCACCGCTGGATGAAGGTGATATCTCGTTGTGGCTGTGATCCCTTTTTCATACGCTGCACTCCACTCTGATCTAGTTATTGTATCTATATAAGTTTCAACTTATATAGTGTCATTCTACAGTTTCTCAAGCTTATTATAGACATTTGGTAGTACATGTTCAATTCTATAGCCGTTGTGTCTGGTAAAATTATGCCTTCCTATTACCCATTTTATGCAAAAAAAGATGACTTCGGGATTAACCCGAAATCATCTTACTCGTATCCAAATGTAACCATTTATTCTTCTACAACACCAAGGGCTTTATTTTTCTCCTTAAAGCGACTGTTATGGGAAGAAACATAAGCCACTTTTTCCGCTTCAGGGTCCATGTAAAGCTTCGCACTGTTTACTGCAAGAGCAGCATCAGTGAAGGTACCCGCAATTAGATACAGTTTGCTACCATAATCTACAAAATCACCTGCGGCAAAAACACCAGGAATATTCGTTTGCAATCTCTCCGTTGTAGTGACGTGCCATTCGCCAAGATCAAGACCCCAATCCCGGATTGGACCAAAGTCACTCTTCATGCCATGGTTTACAATGACAGCATCGACTTCAAGCAGTTCAGTTTCGCCTGTGTCCACATGTGAGATGGTCACCTGTTCAATCACATCACCACTCATACTATGCAAGGTCTCTACCGCGTAAGGTGTACGGACATCTACAGAGGATTCTCTCATGCGCAATACATTACGCTCCAACCCGCCAAAGCGGTCACGTCGATGTACAACCGTCACTTGCTCAGCCAATGCTTCCAGTTCATTCGCCCAATCCACAGCAGAGTCCCCTCCACCCGAGATCAGTACGCGTTTACCACGGAATGGCTCGAGTTCTTGCACGGTATAGTGCAGATTACTAACCTCATAGCGGTCTGCACCTTCAAGCTCCAGCTTGGCCATTTTATATATACCATATCCGATTGCCATAATGACGGTACGTGTCCAGTGTTGTTCACCTGTTGCAGAAGTTAACAGAATTGTGCCATCAGGTTGACGCTCGAATCCTTCGATCTGTTGTTCAAACACAAGTGTCGGCTCGAAAGTTCGTGCCTGTTCTTCCAATTGTTTGATCAGATCTTCACACAGAATTGGCGTCACACCCCCGACATCCCAGATCATTTTCTCCGGATAAAATAACATGCGACCGCCCAATCTGTCACGTGCCTCAATTAACTTGGTCTTCATGTCCCGCATGCCGCTATAAAAGGCAGAGTACATGCCCGCAGGGCCACCGCCGATAATGGTTACATCATAGAGTTCCAACTGCTGATTCATATTTAAAATACCTCCGTTAATTCGATCCAGAACATCGAGTATTTGATATCGATTCTCATTATCACTTAAATCCTAGTGTAATGGTAATCTTATCAAAATACAATGGCTAAAAAACAAACATTTCTTGTACAAAACATTTACGAACTACTCTGCACTTTACTAATCTTTACTATTTCGCTCTTGGAGCCGCCAACAGCTTTTCAACGACAAAATCAAGCTGTTTATTGATTGAATAAATATCCGAATAATAGAAGAAATCGAAATCAATCTCAATCAGACGACCTTCTTTGATCGCAGGGATGCTGCTCCATATTGGATTATCCGTCAAGTTATCTGCTCCTTCATACACCGAGCGAAACACATAATCCCCGATATATTCAGGAAGTACTTCCATGGAGATGTTGGAACCGGCCGCGTCCGAAACCACATCAATTTTCTTCTGTACGACTTCAGGTGCTTTCATTTCCAAGTACTCATATACCGCTTGAGATCCCCGGCCAAATTGCTTGCTCTCTACAATGACCATACCTTTCAAACCGCCCTCAACAATGGAGATTGTTTTGTCCAGTATGCCTGCATCTGCAAGGGTTTTCTTGCTCTCTTCAACTTTGGTGTTGAGATTAGTGATTAACGTCTCTGCTTCCTGTTCTTTGCCAAAAATACTCGCTATGCTATGGAGTCTTTCTTCTGTAGTCAATTTCTCATACGGAATATATACCGTAGGTGCAATATCTTTTAACAACCCATACGTCTCTTCTGAAGGAACAATGATCAGATCCGGATCAAGATCAATGACAGCTTCAGGATTCGGTTCGAACCAGGTACCCAATGCGTTTACACCTTCTAGCTCGCTCTTGTATGCAGCCCCGTCATATACATCTGAGGTAGCAATTGGCTTAACTCCCAGTGCGACGACATCCCCCTGGAGATACAATACAACAACCCGCTTGGGATTGGCCGGAACAACCACGTCACCCTTAACCGTTGAGACCGTGCGTGTTTCATTGTCCTTGTTCGTCTGGCTTCCTGTGTCTGATGATACTGCCGTACTTCTGTTATTGGAACTGGCACCCGTTCCTTCGCCAGCTGCTGGTGTTGTTGCTGTACCTGAAGAGCAGGCTGCGAGGAGCATTGTTATGCTCAATAATGCAACCATGATCATACTGGAATTTGTTTTTCTTCTTTTCATTGGTGTAGACCCTCCGTCTATATATTGATAATGATTCTCATAATCAATATATCCCGACTTCCATCTTCGGCCAATGGACGATTCAGAGATTACCAATGGACGATCCTCTGCTATCGCTTCTTCTCTTATCTTTCGTTGATACTGAATCGGAGAGATCCCCACATGTTTTTTGAAAATACGACTAAAATAATACACATCCGAATAACCCACTTCTACTGCAATTTCACTCAGTGTTGCATCAGATCGTACAAGCAGATTGCGAGCCTTGGCGATTCGAGTCTGAATTAAATAATCAATCGGACTGTAACCCGTCTGTCGTTTGAATTGCATGGATAAATGTCGGGAGCTGTAGTTGAACTGTTCAGCCAGGAAATCAAGCGTGACCTGTTCCCTATAATGGTTCTGTATATAACGAAGTGTTTGTTTCACCGGGTCAGCAAGCTCTGTTTTGAACTCTTGCTCTGTTAGCTGAACCATCATTTCATGAATGAATTGGTAAAATAAACTTTTTGTATGAAGCAGGTCCAGACTGCCAGATTGAATCCATGCACCCTCAAGCTCATTGAGGTAACGTAATAACCCCAGCGGACTACTCGGTGCAAATCCATATTGCAAAGAGAACGGTGCAACTTCCGGCTTTGCCAATAACCACTTTTTGCGATAACTCGGAAAGGCAAGGAAGGCTCTGTAATAGAGCAGAATATATTCGAAATCTTCGTTGGTTTGAATATCCAGTGAAGATCCTTTGGCCCCATGAAGCATGTAAAATCGCTCTGCCTTGTATGTTCGCCCATCCAACTGAAGCACAGCCGATCCCCGTATCGTATATATAAAAACATTTGCCGGAAGCGTATAGGAACTCAGTTGTTCACCTTCCTCCATAACAATCCGGCGTATATCCAGAACCTTAACAGCGGCATGATTCCAGCATTTCATCTGTTCGTCTAATTGCATCGAATACTCTCCAATCCCAACCTCACCCGGAACAAAGGCCTTACAAGGTCATCATGCTGCTACACATCCAATAACATATGCGTAGCAGAGTTTCACTAATATACCTTATTATAAATGATAATAATTTTCATTATCAACTGTAATTTTAGAGTGGAATTGGATTTCATCTCATCAAGCATTTGTTACGCTTATTTTGGTTCAGAGATCTTCGTAAACCATGTGGCCAATTCCTCTGTTTGATCCAATGTTGCAATCGGGTCAAAGTACCACGAACGATCCGGGCTCCAGATAAACACACGATCATTTTTAACCGCATCCAATGAGCTCCAGACCGGTTTCAATTTCAACTCTTCGAGAGTCAGATTATCTGCTGTAAGAATGATGTAGTCACCAGTAAATTCAGGAATCGCTTCTGAGGATACTTCAACCAGTTGATCCTTCATTAAGATCTCTTTTTTATCTGCAGGAGGATTCAAACCAAGCGCGCTGTATACAGCCTGACCTCCCCGTCCAAAATTATCACCAAAAGCTAACGGGCCTTTATCATTGAACTGCATGACCGACACCTCGGTTGCTGGATCAATCGCCTCACCGACGCGCTTCTTGGCATCTGCAATTCTTGCATCATAATCGGCTAACCATGCCTCAGCTTCTTTTTCTTTATTCAGCACTTTACCAAAATAGGCAATCTCTTCGTGGGTGTTTTTCAATTCGCCAAATGGTATTACCAACGTAGGTGCAATTTTGCTAAAAGAATCAAATAAATCAGGATTACCTGTCACAATCAGATCCGGCTCAAGTTCCAACACCTTTTCAAGAGAGATGGTTTCGTATTCACCAATATTTTCCACACCCTCAAGTGACTTGATAAAATAGGGATTCTTGAGATTCAACTCGGGTGTACCCACAGGCTTGATCCCCAAGGCAATCAGGCTCCCCAGATATAAGTCGACCACAATCCGTTTAGTTTCAGCTGGGATTGTAACATCTCCCTTCACCGTTGAGATTGTACGTGGTTCAGATGTTTTTCTTTCATTCTCTCCTGTAGCTGTTTTCGTGGAACTTGACGCACTATTGCTTCCAGATGCATCCCCGTTTGAATTACTGGCAGCCCCTGAAGAACAGGCACTTAGCAGTAATGTAAAACTCAGTAGAATGCTCAGCAGCATTCCCGTTCTAGTCTGTCTATTCATATTGATTGACCCTCCATGCTTATATTGATAATGATTATCACCATCAGTATAAACATACCTTCCACTTCCACCTCTGAAAATGTCATTTCGCGCCATACCTGATGTCAAATCAGGCCAATATAGGGGTTCTGATCCCTTTTCTTTGAATTGCAGAGGAGAAAGACCTGTATGTTTCTTAAACATACGTCCCAAATAATATCCATCCGGATAACCGATGCCGGCTGCAATCTCATCCAACGTGGCGTCCGTTTGCAGCAACATCTCCTTGGCTTTGAACAACCGAAACTGAATCAGATAATCGATGGGACTGGTTCCCGTCGACTGCTTGAACTTGCGTGACAAGCTTCTTGGGCTGGCGCCGATCATGTCTGCCAAAACATGAAGTGTAAGTGGCTCGGTGTAGGAAGACTGTACAATTTCAATGACTTTGCTGACCTGATCCGTAATACTTGGATAGCGATTGGAGACACGAGGAATCTGTGATGATACCTGCTCCACAAAGGGATAGAACAAACTCTTGGCCTGAAAGTGCTGAATGGGGTTCTTTTGCTCCCACAAAAAATGCATCTGCTTCAATTGCTCATACAAAATGGTTGGCATATCTGGTGTAAAGCCATAGTTCATTTGGAACGGATTGATACGCTCCATTAACCTTCCCAGATCGTTTCTCCCTCCGCTAGGTAGGTTGGCTCTGTACATCAAGTAATATAAGTGCAATCCGGATTCGCCTGCTTGAATCACCAACTTACTCCCTTTTCCTCCGTGGAGAACATAAAAGCGACTCACTTCATACGTTTGGTTGTCAATCGTCACTACAGCTTCACCTTGGATGGTGAGTACAAAGGTACTTGTTGGAAATTTATATTTCATCTCTTCATATGCCTCTAATTTCATGTAACGGATATCTGTTATACTCACCGCAGCATAGTTCCAAAGGATATAATAATCATTCCACATTTTGCTAACCCATCTCCGTATACATAAATTGTGTCTGTACTCTACTCCCTTATTGATAACCATTATCAATTATTATAATGAGATACGCAATACAACCGATGTAAATGAATCCATTCCAAAGAAAAAACTATTCAAATCCTTCTCTTAACATCCGATATATGTAAATAGAACCATGATAAAGAGAGAAGGAGAACGAGGATATGAATTCAATCTCATCTGCAACCAAAAGCAGTTTCACTCCCGGGAATCAAGTCTCCAGTCGGGATAAGGAAATTCAGGGACTCATGCAGCAGAAGATTAGGCTCAATGAAGAAATGCAAGGCGTAAAAACCAATGACGAATTGGACACCAAAACCAAAGCTCAGCGGATTAAATCCTTAACAAGTTCCATCTCCCAGATCGATAGCCAGATCGCTCAAATTAAAGCAGAGGAATTGCAGGAAAAGAACAAATTAAGACAGCCTGAAAAGACTCATCAGCAACAATCCAAATCAATTGATGAGACACAAGCCCCTTCACTGGACCATCTAATCAAACATAGTCAGACTTATGATCAATTGGGTAAGCTGGTCGGTTTACGTGATCGCATGCAGGGCTCCATTCAGACCACTGAAGGAGAGACCCGCTTCGACCGACTCGTTTTGGAGATTAACCCTCCTACAAATAGTCTTGATCTCGGCAAATCAATGATGTTGGAAAACTCCGAGCGCACCGTTTTTCAGGCAAAACGAGAGGTTGTTCAGGACATCAATTCTCAGCTCAGCAAAGTCAATCAAAAGATAGGAGATCTGGTGAAAGAGATCCATCAGCCCGCACCTAAAGTGGTGGAACAACCACCTATCTCAGCAACATCTGGAGAAGAAGATCAGGATGAAGGAAAGAAAACGGGAAGTAAGGAGCTCCCATCAGATGGAGCAACCACTAATCAGCAATCCGGAAACGGCTCGCAAAATTCGGCTTCTATATCTCCTGCTGCTCCATATCCATCCGTTGATATTCGAATCTGAGTCGCTCTGATCAAACATAACTTATATGTATACATATTGGGATTGAAGTGTTTTCTTTTCGACCACAGCCTTCGCCCCGCATAAAATGATAGAAAAACCGCTATTTCAGGTGATTAATTCCTGATATGTAGCGGTTTTCTGCATTTCTTCATTTTCCTGTTATGGGTATAAAATTGAAGCTTAAGCTTCAAAAAAGCATCCTTCAGCATGCTTTTAGATCCACTTCTTCAGGTTCATTCTGTCCTCTACGTTCTCGTAAAATTGGATATTTCAATTTACATCGTATGTGTATCTTACTTCTCATATGGATGAATGATGGTATCATTTGCACAGATGATACTGCCAGCAATCGCTTTACAACTTTTTTTGATCCGTGTGGCCTCATCAATAATCTGATCTATGTTTTCATATTTTTGCTTCATATTAGTTACAACGGCGATGGATACCGATACGAGAGGAATGGGCCGCATCAGCCCGGAACGTCCTTCTCCCAGAACATATTGATTATGCCAATCATGTTCGTTGTAGAACGTCTTTTTCATTTCCTCAAAACCTGAGATGACTTCTTCACTAATCTGTTGGTAATTATGGTGATTCAGGATTGTAATAAAATCATCACCACCGATATGTCCAAGAAAAGCTTCAGGGAAAACAAAAAGCTTGCGAAGCAAGTTAGCTGTCGCCTGAATAAGCTGATCCCCCATTTTGAAACCGTAGCTATCATTGTAGGATTTGAATTGATCCAGGTCAACGTACATTACGCTAAAATGGTCCATTTGAAGCGCCTGATATAGACGTTCGTCTATGATATGGTTTCCTGGAAGGCCTGTCAGCGGGTTCATAAAAATCGCCATTTCAGCCCGCACATCAGCAACAGCAAGCAGCAAACGGCGAATACTCACAGCTCCATAGAAACTTTCCCCTGACGTGACCAGTACAAGATCATATATTTCCCCCTCATCCCTGTCCATGGCCAGAACACTGACATCGGTGATCTGGTCTGAATAATCCACGACCAGAGCTTCCGTGTTCATCACCAGTTCAACTGGTCGTCCCATATAGAGGTTATAGCCATACTGGGTTCCAATCATCTGAAAGAATCGAGGGCGCATCATCAAGGAGACATCCTTCTCCCCCATAACAGCTATACCTTCCAGACTGGGATTGGACTTGAACAGTTGATAGACGATATCACATTTTGTATCAGATTGTACTACAGGAATTGGTTCAGCAATCTCGCCTATTTGCGTAAACATTCTATTCTACTCCTCTGTTCGTAGCATCTAATCCATACTTTTCAAATATATATGTAGGTCTTTGTCAATGGTCACATCGTACCACTTTCTACTTAAAAAAGCGTTAACTGAAGGTAAAAATTTATGAAAGATCATTTTTATACCTAATCATGTATTTTTTTCGTTATGCAAAAATACCGTCAGTTACTGGATTTCATAAATCCAATAATTGACGGTATTCGTTGGCATATCTCATAGAAGTTTATCGGCCTGAAATGAACAAATTCAGATATTAGCCGCCAACATTCATTTGGCCAGATCTAATCTGAATTCAAAATTTCCTTGCCCGGTTACTACTCCTAATCCTTTCAGCTAACCTTATGCTCAATTCTGAGCTTGTCTGCAACCATCGCGATGAATTCCGAGTTCGTTGGTTTCGACTTGCTGATGTTGATCGTGTAACCAAACAAGTGGCTGATGCTGTCGATGTTACCCCGAGTCCATGCCACTTCAATCGCATGACGGATGGCACGTTCGACGCGTGAAGGTGTCGTTTTGAATTTTTCGGCAATTGCAGGATACAGTGTTTTGGTGATGGCTCCCAAAATTTCGATATTGTTATACACCATCGTAATGGCTTCGCGCAAATATTGATATCCCTTAATATGCGCAGGTACACCGATTTCATGTATGATGGACGTAATGCTTGCATCCAGATTTTTGTGTTTGCCCATTGGCACGACATTGGATTTCATGAACATGGATGATCCGCTGCTTGTGGACATCGCCGTCTGTGTTCCCACCAGTTGACGTACACGATTCGCAAGCACTTCCATGTCAAACGGTTTGAGAATGTAATAGGATGCTCCGAGTTGCACGGCACGCTGTGTGATATTCTCTTGTCCGAATGCCGTAAGCATAATGACTTTAGGCTGTGGAGAAAGGTTCAGGTTGCGCAAGCGCTCAAGCACACCCAGACCGTCCAGATGAGGCATGATAATATCCAGAATCAATACATCCGGCACATCCCGAGTTTGCTCCAGCAATTGCAGTACTTCTTCTCCATTGTATGCAATACCGGTTACTTCCATATCTTCCTGCTCAGATATATATTCGGCAAGCAAATTCGTAAATTCACGATTATCATCGGCCAGCAATACCTCAATTTTTTGCAAAACGGTATCCTCCTTTAAATTAAACATCGTTTCGTACATTTCCTTACAGGTTAAATTTTCGACACAGCAAGTTAAATTCCTCCTGTCGAAAATTATTTTTCTTTATTTTTTTTTCTTGATCCTATATAATGAATAATTTATTTCATTATCTGATATATTATGTTTCCTTTCGACAAAAAAGAACCTCAGGGCTGTTTATCCAGCCTTGAGGTTCTTTGTGTTTTCCTTTTTCATCATCACACCAGCATCTTGTAACATCCATTCAATGAAGCAACCGTAACCCGATTTCGGATCATTCACGAATACATGAGTAACTGCGCCGATTAACTTACCATTTTGTACGATGGGGCTGCCACTCATCCCTTGAACGATGCCTCCGGTCTTATCCAGCAGTTTCGGGTCCGTGATTCGTAATACCAGACCTTTCGTTGCAGGCTCCGTTTGATCTGCCACGTGCACAATGTCAATGGAGAAGCGTTCAACTTGTTGACCGTCAACCACGGTAAGTATTTCGGCCGGTCCTTCTTTGACTTCATGAGAGAAAGCGACGGGAATACCTTTTGAATACAGACTGTGCTCAGGATTTCCGGACATTTTACCAAAGATACCAAAAGCCGTATTACGTTCAATATTGCCCAAAATCTTGCTTTCCTTGAGGAAATGAGCACGTTTTTCACCCGGATCACCGGTCTCACTTTTCGAAATGGATGTCACATTGGACTGAACGATCTGACCACTACCGACAACAATAGATGTTTGTGTGTTCATGTCTGTAATGACATGGCCCAGAGCACCGTATACGCCCTGATCGGGAGCATAGAAGGTAAGTGTGCCAACACCGGCTGCGGAATCACGAATGTATAAACCAAGCCTCCATGCTTGATCCTCGGAGTCATACGCCGGAGTTAATCGTGTCTTTACTGTTTCCTTACCACGTTTCAACACAACATCAATACCTTTTTTACTTTTGCCAGCAAGTTCAACAGCTTCGGATACACCTGCCACGCCATCAAGACGTTTACCATCCATATGCGTAATCAGATCTCCAAGCTTAATGCCTGCGTTTTCTCCTGGCGATACACGCTCATCCTGCCCGGAATGGACCAGATGATGGCCAACCACCAGAATGCCCGCCGATTTAACTTTGACGCCAATCGTTTGACCCCCGGGTACAACACGCAAATCCGGTATCACATTCACATGGACTGTTTTGACCGGAATTTTACCCCACAACTTCAACGTTAATTTGGCATGTCCCGTCTGTTGAGGGTTAAGATGCAAAGGTTGTTGACTCGTAACATGCATCGCTGCCTGATCATCCAAGCCAACAATATCCGGACGATCTACAACGGCGCTTGAAGCAGCAGGTACAGCGAGCCGGACATCTGCTTGCCTGCCAGCAAACACCTGCAATTCATCCGGCAGTGAAGCATAACTTTGCACAGGCTGAATGGCCTGGCTAATCACACAAAGAAAGAAGGCAAATAAAAGACCTAGCAATTTCTTCCTGAGGGGGGAATTCAATGGCTGTCACACTCCCTTTGCTTCTTTCGCTTGACGAAAGGTGGTCGCCAATTGCGTACCTTTAAGATAACCTTGCCCCCAGGCTTTTATTACTGTCAATCATTACGCCAGCCGTTCGTTTCACCCTTTTTTGGCTTCCGCCAAATTCAGCATTTCCTGTGCGTGATGCAGCGTTTTTTCTGTAATTTCCACGCCGCCCAGCATACGTGCCAATTCCTTCACTCTGCCTTCGTCTGACAGCGATTCCACTTGCGTCATCGTCCGTCCATCATAGACATGTTTCTCAATGAGATACTGATGGTCTGCCATACAAGCCACTTGTGGCAAGTGAGTTATTGAGAAAACCTGACAAGTCGAAGACAGGCGGAACAGTTTTTCCGCAATGGATTGAGCTGCTCTACCGCTAACTCCAGTATCAACTTCATCAAAAATCAACACAGGTATACGGTCATGGCGTGCAAAGATACTCTTCATCGCCAGCATCATTCTCGACAACTCACCACCTGAAGCAATCTTGCCAAGGGGTCGTAATGGCTCACCCGGGTTCGGTGAGATCAAAAATTCAGCATTGTCCGCGCCCTGACGATTCAGACGAATACGGCGTCCATTCCATTCGATGCCCTTCGGATCTTCAAATGGGGTAATCTGAACACGCAGTGTGGTCCGCTCCATCTGCAGATCTTTGAGCTCACTTTCCACCTGTGCAGCAAGTTCCTCGGCGCATTGTTTGCGAACCTTGCTGAGCTCTTCAGCAGACTCCATCACAAGGTTAAGCATTTTGTCGCGTTCAGCTCGCAATTTCTCCAGCCGTTCGTCCTTGTTCTCCAGTTGGTCGGTTTCATGGCTAATCTGATCATAATAACTCAGAATAAGTTCAACACTGTCCCCGTATTTCCGTCTGAGGCCAGAAATCAGATTCAGCCTTTGCTCCACTTCTTCCAGCCTTGCCGGATTAAATTCAATCTTCTCCCGGTAATCCCTTAACTGAAATGTTGCATCTTCCAATTGATAAAATGCGGATTGCAGCTGTTCTACGATTGGTTGCAGTCCTTTGCTGTCATATCCAGAGATATCTTCAATTCTTGAAAGAGCAATGCTTACAGCTTCAAGTCCGCGTTGACCGCTGAGCAGATCATATGCACCAGCAACACTGTCCATCATTTTCTCACTATGGGATAGTTTGACCCGTTCTTCCCCGAGTAATTCATCTTCGCCTCGTGTAAGGCTTGCCGCTGCAATCTCCTCGAGCTGAAAGCGATACATGTCCAAAAGTTGATAAGCCCGCTGACTGGACTCCTGAAGTGCGCGGAGTTCTTTTTCCGCCGTGATAAACTTGCTGTAGCGCTCTTGGTACTTCGCTTTGACAGGTCCGATTACTTCCGAGCCATAGGTATCGAGAAGCCCCAGATGGCTCTCTGCGCGTAGCAAACTCTGATGTTCATGCTGTCCATGAATATTGATCAGCTTCTCGCCTACCTCACGCAGCATGGTCAGATTGACCAATTGCCCATTAATACGGGACGTACTTTTCCCCTGCATGTTCAGCTCACGTCGAATGACCAAATGCTCTTCCGGCTCACAGTGGATACCCAGCTTCTCTAAGGTCTGCCATACCGGATGACTCTGCTCCATCTCAAACAGGGCTTCCATCTCTGCCTTCTCGCATCCGTACCGGATCAGATCAGCTGAACTCCGTCCACCGGCAATTAAGCCAAGTGCATCTATAATAATCGACTTCCCTGCACCCGTTTCCCCTGAAAGTACATGGAATCCCGGATGGAATACTACGTCCACTTCTTCCACCACAGCCAGATTGCGAATCGATAATGTAACTAACATCTGCAAAAACACCTCCGGATGACTAACTCAGATATTATGTTTTTGAACCATTCTTTAAGCAATATATCCCATGATGCGTTCAATAACGGTCACACTGTTACCTTCAGTCCGGCAGATAATCAGAATGGTGTCATCTCCACAGATCGTGCCCATGACTTCATTCCATTCAATATTATCAAGCAGAGCTGCAATGGAGTTGGCTGTTCCGGGCAAACATTTCATCACAACCAGATTGTTGGTGTGGTCAATGTGCAGGAAGTTGTCAACGAGCGCACGCTTCAACTTTTGAATCGGATTATATCGTTGGTCTGTCGGTAAAGAGTACTTGTATCTGCCGTCATCCATCGGTATTTTGATTAACAGAAGTTCCTTGATATCCCGCGATACCGTCGCCTGAGTTACTTGAAAACCTGACTTGCGCAGTGCTTCAACCAGATCATCCTGGGTCTCAATTTCATTTTGACTAATAATCTCACGAATCTTGATGTGCCTTTGTCCTTTCATACATGCCTCCAGTTAAATGTATTGCAATAAAGCAGCCATTGTAATTGACCTCACACTCTGCTCTGTAATGTTCATTCTTTTATATTAGTCCAGATCATCCCCATCATACACATCTTCTTGATAGTCCATGAGCCTGATTAACTTAATATCGGAATCTTCCAAGTCAACATAAAGCAATCCTTCACAGCCAGGATATAACAACAGATAATTGAGGAAGCGATCCCTAAGCGCAGGGCCGGTCATTTCAAGTGGCTGTCTGCGACGAGACGTTTTCACCAGGTATCTGAGATCCTCACGTTCTGCAACATAATCAATAAATAATCTGCTGTAATAAACGGTTTCATTGGCCTCAAAAGCCAGAGGAACTTTCATTTTGCCACCGATAACTTCATAACCCTGTGCTTCAAGCAAATCCAATGCCGGGGAATCCTGAATCTTCACGTTCAGTGTCATGCCAGACAAGCTTACCGGTATCGGTCGGTTCACCCAATTACGCAAGCCGAAGAACAGCCACAAGATCAAACAGACAGCAAGTACACCTATAACAATTGTGTCATATTGACCATCCATTATCGCTCACCTCGAAGACATATTCGAGGTCCATTCACGATTTCCCTTTACACCATTCACCTTTCAAGCGAAAAGAAACCCATCTTATGATGAGTTTCCCGTAAATGTATGAGCTGCTTCCTTGGCAACTTGCTCCGCAAGTGCATCAAGTGAAGCTGGATCGTTCTCTGGTTGTGTTGCCTCTGGTGCTTCCAGACGCCAATGTGCGAGAAATTCTATATTCCCTTCTCCACCAGTTATGGGGGAAAAAGTTAAACTCTGCAGATGCAAACCAAGTTGACTGGCAAAATGAAGCATCGTCTGCAATACATCCTTGTGTACCTTCGAATCACGTACCACGCCAGACTTGCCTACTTTTTCGCGCCCTGCCTCAAATTGAGGTTTAATCAATGCAACGATATCTGCAGGTTGTTTCAAAAGAGCCAGGAGTGGCGGTAATATGATTCGCAGTGAGATGAATGACACATCAATGCTCGCAAAGTTCGGCACGGGTCCCGCCAGATCTTCAGGAGTCACATAGCGAAAGTTGGTTCGTTCCATAACAGTGACCCGCTCATCATTACGCAAAGACCAGTCGAGCTGATTATACCCCACATCAATAGCGTAGACGTGAGACGCACCATGCTGTAGTGCACAATCCGTAAATCCACCAGTGGAGGAACCGATGTCGAGCATGACAAGTCCATTCATATCAAGGCCGAAATGACGGATCGCTTTTTCAAGCTTCAATCCGCCTCTGCCTACATAGGGATGTACCGAGCCTTTAACTTTCAGCTCGGCTTCCCTTGGAATTTTCATGCCCGCCTTTTCGATCGGCTCATTATTGGCATACACCAGTCCAGCCATGATTGCAGCTTTTGCCTTCTCACGACTTTCGTAATAGCCCTGCTCAACCAGCAGAACATCAATTCGTTCTTTCGGGAGTGACATGTCTTTCTCCTATCATGTAAATTTACGAAGGAAAACGTGTTTTGGGTATGCCGTAGGATGATTGTACAGCCATTTTGCGTAGCTCAGCACATACATTCTCAACGGTAAGACCCACTTCCTCACGTTGTTCCTTAATACTGCCATGCTCAATGAAGCGATCCGGAATCCCCATTAATTGTACATGAACATCATGTAGTCCCTGCTCTGCATAAAATTCCAGTACAGCACTACCCATGCTACCTGCTTGGGATGCTTCTTCAAGTACAATCAATTTGGTGCCTCGAACAGCCAGATCACGCAGCATTTGCTCGTCAAGAGGTTTGAGGAAACGAGCGTTGATTACGCCTGCTGTGATACCTTCCCGTTTCACCATCTCCACTGCTTCTTCTGCAAGCTGCACCATCGATCCTGAAGCGATGACAGCATATCCCTCCGCTGGACGCAGTTGCTCCCATGATCCGATTGGAATCGGAACAAGTACATCATCCAGAGGCACACCAACCACATTATTTCTTGGATAACGGTAAGCAATAGGACCTTCATTATAATCAAGCGCCGTTTTCATCATATGACGCAATTCATTTTCGTCTTTTGGCATCATCAGAACGATATTTGGAATATGACGCATGAATGCCACATCGTATACGCCTTGATGTGTTTCTCCATCTGGTCCAACAAACCCGGCACGGTCAATGGCAAACATTACATTGGCATTATGTCGGCATATATCATGTACAATCTGATCATATGCACGTTGCATAAATGTGGAATACACTGCGAAGACGGGCTTTAAGCCTTCCATTGCGAGTGCAGCACACATCGTGGCAGCATGCTGTTCTGCGATCCCTACATCAATCATGCGATCAGGAAATTCCTTGCTGAAAGGAATGAGGCCTGAACCTGTAGGCATTGCTGGTGTTACAGCCACGATCCGCTTATCCTGCTTCGCAAGATCAATCAGCGTTTGACCGAACACTTCCGTGTACATCGGTTTTCCGACTGCTTTCAGCACTTGCCCGGATTCAATTTTGTACGGAGAAATCCCGTGCCACTTGTGCGAATCGGCTTCTGCTGGCTGATAGCCTTTGCCTTTGGTTGTAAGCACATGAACCATGACAGGACCATCCACATTATCCGCCTGTTTGAAGGTTTCAATCAATTTGGGAATATCATGCCCATCAATCGGTCCCAAATACGTGAAGCCCAGTTCTTCGAAAAGAACACCTGGTACCATCATATATTTGACACTGTCTTTGATCCAGCTTGCCGATTTAGCCAACCGATCTCCAATGGCAGGAATTTTTTTAAGCATTCCCTCGACATCATCTTTTGCTTTCAAATAATGACGATCCGAGCGGATTTTGCTCAGATATTTATGCATGGCCCCAACATTTGGAGCAATGGACATTTCATTATCATTCAGAATAACCATCAGTTTTCTCTGCTCATGACCGATATGATTGAGAGCCTCAAATGCCATACCACCTGTAAGCGCTCCATCACCAATCATCGCAATAACTTGATTGTCCTCACCCTTGAGATCACGTGCAAGGGCCATCCCCATCGCAGCGGACAATGAAGTACTGCTGTGCCCAGCTTCCCATACATCATGTTCACTTTCGTTGCGTTTGACAAACCCGCAAAGGCCATTATGTTGACGCAATGTATCAAAGCGATCCATACGCCCTGTCAGAACTTTATGCACATAAGCCTGATGCCCTACATCAAAAATCATTTTGTCTGCTGGACTGTTATAGCAGTAATGCAGGGCTACCGTGAGCTCAACCACGCCTAAGTTGGGTGCAAGATGCCCACCTGTAACGGACAGTTTCTCAATCAGAAACTGCCGGATCTCTGCCGACAAAAGGGCAAGATCATCCTGAGACATCGACTTTAGATCACTGGGTTGTTTAATTTGTGGAAGCAGCACGAGAATCTCCCCGCTTTCCTAGATTGTTTAGTTTATTGTTGTAAATCGATATATACATTATGAATCAAATGACATTAAATCATTATAACATAAAAGAATAAGAATCATAATTTACTGCACTATACTCCCGATAACGAGCATTCTCGCCAGCAAGTTATTTAGAATTCTTCTCTATATGTATTCCCGCATCCACTCGGGACAGACTTTTTCCATCCACTCAGAAAAAGGACATTACATTCATTACACGGTTATGCAGGTTTTGAAACAGCGCACTCTGTCAGAATCTAATGGTCTCGACTCATCAGATAATCCGCAATCTCCAGCAATCTGGATGCATCAGGTAACTCGGCTCTTTCAAGTGCGTCTTTTGCAGATTGGGTAAGGGATTTCACTTCGTCTACAGAAGCCTCCATACCAATAAAATAAGGGTACGTTACCTTCTGCTGATTCACATCGCTTTGTGTTTTCTTGCCCATCTTCTGCTCGTCGCCCGTCAGGTCGAGGATATCATCCTGAATCTGGAACGCCAGGCCCAGATCCCGACCAAACACACGCAAGGCTTCCAATTGTCCTTCCGTTGCTCCACCAATTCGTGCTCCAGCAATGAGGGCGAAAACAATCAGATCACCCGTTTTGTGCAAATGGATATATTGGAGCTGTGAAAGATCGGTCATGCCTTGCTCGCCTTCCATATCCGCGACTTGGCCGCCGACCATGCCTCTTGCTCCAGCAAGTTCGGACATGTCCTCTACGATGGACAGTAACGCATCTGCCGTCACACCGCTGCGACGACCCGCTTGAACAATGCTATAAAAAGCATGAGTTAGCAACGCATCGCCCGCCAGTATGGCGGTTGCTTCACCATATACCTTATGATTCGTTAATTTTCCCCTGCGGTAATCATCATTATCCATAGCAGGCAGGTCGTCGTGGATCAGTGAATAGGTATGAACCATCTCCACGGCGCAGGCTACCGGCATTGCAGCTGTACGCTGTGCACCGAAGGCTTCCGCCGCAGCAACGACCAGAAGAGGACGAAGGCGTTTGCCTCCGGCCATAAGTGAGTACTGCATCGCATCTGCGAGCGACTGGGGTACATCCCAGTGATCAGGAAGCGTCTGTTTCAACGCTTCTGTCACCTCAGCTGTGACCTCTTCGAGGTATGCTTGAAACGAAGGACGATTACTCATGGACTTCACCGCTCTCATCGTCAGCAGTTCCGAAAGGCTTCTTGCGAAGCTCTCCATCTTCTTCTACGATCATCTCGATCTTACGTTCCACTTGTTCCAGCTTCAGACCGCAAAGTTGCGAAAGTTTCATCCCGCGCTGAAACAGATCGATGGCCTGTTCCAACGGAACATCACCATGTTCAAGCTGACCTACGATGTCTTCCAATGCCGCCATTGCTTCTTCAAAATTCAATTCCGGTTCATTCGCCATGGGTATTGTCGTCCTCCTTCATTCCCCAAACCTGACAGTCCAGCTGTCCGTCTGTTAATTTAATCTTAATCGAATCTCCAGGCTGTACATCCTTCGTCGACTTGATCAACTGCTGTTCCTGCTCGTCATAGACAAGGCTGTATCCTCGAGACATGACTTTAAGCGGGCTAAGTGCATCCAGATGCCGCACAGACGATTTCCATTGTTGCTGCTTAGATCTCGTTATGGATCTGATCGCAAGTTCCAGTTGTCTGCGTGCTGCCGCATTCTCACGGCGTGCTGCATTGACCTGATCACGTGGATTGAATCGTTGCAGTGCTGCCCGAAGACGCTCCTGCTTCTCTCCCGTCCATTTCATGCGCGTATCCACGGTTCTCAATAGCCGTTGATGCATCATATCCAATCGTTCCGTGTGCTGCATCAAGGTACGCCTTGGATGAACAAGCACAGGGGAACGCTGTAATCTCGCGAGCCGTTCACGATTATGTACAGCACGCTGACGCAAGCTGTGTTGTAACTGACGTTGACGTTGTGCGATCTGATCGCGCAACTCAGCGCGATTAGGTACAGCGAGCTCCGCAGCAGCCGTAGGTGTCGCCGCACGTAAATCAGCCGCGAAATCAGCAATGGTAAAGTCCGTTTCATGTCCAACTGCAGAGATAACAGGTATATCTGAAGCAACGATCGCTCTTGCCACAATCTCCTCATTGAAGGCCCAAAGTTCCTCCAGTGAACCCCCTCCGCGTCCAACAATAAGTACATCAGCCTCTCCCATTCGGTTCAAGTCGCCAATTGCCTTAACAATGGAAGGTGCTGCACCTTTTCCTTGAACCAGAACAGGATATAAAACCACTTTGGCAGATGGATATCTGCGCTGGAGTGTGATCATGATGTCCCGTACCGCTGCTCCCGTCGGTGAAGTTACAACGCCGATCGTCTGTGGATAACGCGGGATTTCTCTTTTGCGCGAAGGTGAAAATAACCCTTCAACCTCCAGCTTTTTCTTCAGCTGTTCGTAAGCCAGATACAGACTTCCGATCCCGTCCGGTTGCATATGAGTAGCGTAGAATTGATACTGCCCATCCCGTTCATACACCGAGACATTACCACGGGCAATAACCCTTGCACCCTCCTTCGGTACAAAGGGTAATCGCTGGTTATGGGAGGCAAACATAATCGACTTAATCCGGCTGTCCTTGTCCTTCAATGTAAAATACATATGGCCGCTGGAGTGATGTGTGAAATTGGATATCTCCCCGCGTAGCCAAACGTCCGACAGGACCTGATCCGATTCCAGTTTCATTCGAATGTATCGGTTCAGGTCTTTGATGGAGTAGATCTTTTGATCTGCCACAGACAGAGCCCTAGGCCAATCCGTGAGCGCGTTTGGCGGCGATCAGTGTATTTTGCATCAGCATTGTGATTGTCATCGGACCAACACCACCAGGAACCGGTGTAATTGGACCAGATACAGCCTTCACGCTCTCAAAGTCAACATCTCCTGCCAGCTTACCGTTCTCCAAACGGTTCATGCCGACATCGATAACCACAGCACCCGGTTTGACAAAATCAGCATCCACAAAATTTGCACGACCGATAGCTACCACCAAAATATCAGCCTGACGCGTAATTTCTTTCATGTTTGCTGTGCGGGAGTGACACATCGTTACCGTTGCATTCTCGCGTTGGAGGAGCAGTGATACCGGTTTGCCAACGATGTTGCTTCTTCCGATGACTACCGCATGTTTACCGGACATTTCCAGTCCAGTACGCTTGATCAGTTCAATGACACCCGCTGGGGTACATGGAAGCAGACTATCGTCTCCAATAACAAGATTACCTACATTCACTGGGTGGAATCCGTCTACATCTTTATCCACGGCAATCGCATCAATGACCGCTTTCTCTTCGATATGCTTGGGTAGTGGAAGTTGAACCAAAATTCCGTTAATGGATTCTTGATTGTTCAGCTTGTCCACCAGCGCAAGCAGATCTTCTTGGGATGTATTGGCATCCAAGCGATGCACTTCGGAGTAGAAACCGAGGTCGTGACATGCTTTTTCTTTATTACGCACATAGACTTGGGATGCCGGATCTTCCCCGACGAGCACAACAGCCAGACCAGGCACTACCCCCTGTTCGCTAAGCTGTTTTACTTCTGTTGTCATGCTTGCGCGGATCTCTTGGGATACTTCTTTACCGTTAATAATAGATGCTGTCATTGTACTCTCTCTCCCTTATGTGAATATAAATTTAGAGGTTGTTCAAAAAAACCGCTTTAACTTAAGAGTGATACTGAAAACCGGTCCTTTTGAACACGCACTATAGTTAATCATAACTTAAGACAATTTTGCTTTAATGGCGTCAACTTCCTGAATCATGCGTCCAAGTACGCCATTGACAAACTTGCCGGATTCTTCTGTACCAAAATATTTGGACAGTTCAATCGCTTCATTGACGGATACCTTTGCCGGAATGTCATCACGGAACACCATTTCATACGTAGACAGTCTTAGAATCTGGCGATCTACACGTGACAGACGGCTAATCTGCCAACCTTTCAAATAATCCACAAGCAATCCGTCGATCGCTTCCTTATTATTCCAAGCTCCTTGTACAATCTCAGTAACATAAGTACGCATTACATCTGCATCGCGGATAACCACTTCGGTTTCATTATCTTCAGCGGCTTCATTGATCAACATGTTTACAGCTTCTGCTGCACCCACCTCATTCATTTCCATCTGGTACAGACTTTGTACTGCAATTTCCCTTGCCAAACGTCTTTTCATGTCCTGCCTCCTGCAGCGCTCCTTCTGGAGCGTCATCATGCTTATTTTATAATCCATGCAACCATCTCATCAAATCCCTCAAGAGATTAGTCAATGGCTTCCGCGATATTGTTATTGTTATCCCTTTTCACAAAAAAACCTGCAATACGCTTCCTCCAAAAAACGGGCAACCTAAACTACAGCTCTATTTTCGGAAGAAACATATTGCAGGGTTCAGGTAGGTCACTTAAACGGACGCCAGCGATCGCCCAGCCATTGTCCCCACTCCCTCCAGGGAATGGACGAACCCAGCTTCGAATCGCTTCGTCTGCCTAACGTATAACCGATGAACACCAAGAGTGCAAAGAACAACATATCCCAAAAACCGATCCATACATAAAGAAATCCAAAAAAGATGCCGCCGATAATTCCGGTAATTCGGCCTCTGTGACTATCCCAAATCTCTTTCCACAGCATCAGTGAAACTCACCTCATTCCACTCGACTCTTGTAGTTAGGCGACTGGGTTACATTCGCGATATACACCGTGACAAAAGAAACCGGGATGCCCGTAATCTCTTGTACATGATCATGTATCGCCTTTTGCAGATCAGAAGTCAGCGCAGGAATAGGTGTCTCACCATCCACTACCGCACGAATCATAATCTCCAGTCCTGACTCAACCACGCGTATGCGTGCCTTGACATCACGTACTCCCCGGAAACGGGAAGTCGCCTTCAAACAGAGATTCTCAATCGTCTCCATCGAAATCTGTACATCACCAAACTCAGTACGTTGATCTACAGACGGCAACGATGCACGCTCACGCCGAACCGAGATGTAGAAAAACCGCAAACTCAGGATAAACAAAATCGCTGCTGCAATAACCGACGCAACAATAACGTTTTGTTCCTGCTGATAATTCAATTCGTAAGGCAGCACACCGCTGATCAGAAGAATGACGGCTGCCGAGATTGCTCCAACGCTTATGCTGTATATAAACAACAGAAGCCGATCCAGTATTTTAGCCACGAACTGCACAGCCTCCCTTGCTCACTAACATGACTTTACCTGTTCACTGCAAAATCAGATCGCCATTTAGCTTTCGCTATAATGAAGACCTGTCCAAGACGGGGATAACCCCCGGCAGAAGATGCCGGGGGAATCTGTCTTCTTTTATTTTACGCGCTGACTGTTCAGGTCGATCTCTTCCACTTTCTCGGTGGTCTTGAACTGAACGTCATGAATGTGCACATTCACTTCGTTCACATTCAATCCTGTCATGTTCTCAATGGAACGTTTCACGTTCTGTTGAATCTCCGTAGCCACCTGTGGCAGACGGTATCCATACTCAATAATTACGGAAACATCAACTGCAGCTTCACGTTGGCCCACTTCAACTTTAACACCTTTGGAAAGGTTTTTGCGACCAAGCAATTCAGCAAATCCGCCAGCGAATCCGCCACTCATGCCTGCAACACCTTTCACTTCAAGGGTTGCCAATCCAGCAATCACTTCAATAACTTCAGGTGCGATCTGGATTTCACCGATATCCGTTCGTTCAAATTCAGTCGGTAGTGTACTCATAACTGTTCAACACACCTTTCGCGAGATAAGTTTGCGGCCATCCGTCAGGGCGCTGGACTCAGGTTAAACAACCTTCAGAACCCTTCCGGTCCGGCTTTACCGGAACTCCTGCAAACATCCGCGAGGTGCGGGCTTATCCTTTGCAGGAGACATGCGCTCTTATTATTACATACTATATCATTTGGGCTACATTATGACAAACAAGCCCAATATACCTTTTAAATCTCGTTTTCCTCAAGAAATTTGATATCAAAGTCACCACGAATGAACGTTGGGTGCTCCAGCAATTTCTGATGGAAAGGAATGGTTGTAGATATGCCTTCAATCGCAAATTCCCCAAGCGCACGCTTCATCTTGGCAATCGCCTCTTCACGATTCGCTCCCCACACAATCAATTTTGCGATCATGGAGTCGTAGAAAGGTGAAATGGTATACCCAGGATAAGCAGCACTATCTACACGAACGCCAGGTCCTCCCGGTGCAAGGTAGAATCCGATTTTGCCTGGTGATGGCATAAAGTTACGGTCCGGATCTTCTGCATTAATACGACATTCAATGGCCCAGCCATTGATGACTACGTCTTCCTGACGGAATGAAAGTGGATTGCCTTCAGCTACCGAGATCATCTCACGGATCAGATCCACGCCAGTAACCATCTCGGTTACCGGATGCTCTACCTGAATACGCGTATTCATCTCCATGAAATAGAACTCGCCATTCGGGCTGAGCAGGAACTCTAATGTGCCCGCTCCCGAGTAATCCACAGCAAGGGCTGCCCGTACTGCGGCTTCGCCCATCAGTGTGCGCACATCTTCGGAGAGAATCGGGCATGGAGCTTCTTCTACCAGTTTCTGGCGACGACGCTGAACCGAACAATCACGCTCTCCCAGATGCGCTGCATTGCCGTGTTTATCGGCAATAATCTGAATTTCCACGTGTTTCATACCTGTCAGGAATTTCTCCAGGTACACACCTGCATTGCCAAATGCCTTTTGTGCTTCCTGCTGAGCAGCGGTAATCTGCTTAATCAGCGTTTCTTCATCTTCGGCAATACGAATCCCCTTACCTCCGCCACCAGCAGTAGCTTTGATAATGATAGGATATCCGATATCTCTAGCAATCATGATGGCTTCATCCATATTTTCAACGAGGCCATCCGAACCAGGAATAACAGGCACTCCTGCATCTTTCATCGTCTGTTTGGCAACAGCCTTGTCTCCCATTTTGGTAATGGCTTCGGGTGAAGGCCCGATGAATGTAATGTTGCAGGAACCACAGATTTCTGCAAAGTCAGCATTCTCAGCCAAAAAACCATACCCAGGGTGGATTGCATCACATTCCGTCAGCGTAGCTACACTCATCAGGTTAGTGAAGTTCAGATAACTGTCCTTGGACAGTGTCGGTCCGATACAGTAAGCCTCATCTGCAAGACGAACATGCAGAGAATCCTTGTCCGCTTCAGAATAGACGGCTACCGTTGAGATGCCGATTTCGCGGCAGGCACGAATAATACGTACCGCAATCTCTCCACGGTTCGCTATCAGTATTTTTTGAAATTTCATTTCGTTTTGTCCTCCTTCGAAGCTCATGCGGTTAGCTGTTGAACAGCTATAACGGTTATTCCGGTTTCACCAGGAAAAGGGGCTGCCCATACTCGACCAGCTGTCCGTTCTCAACCAGCACTTCAACGATTTCTCCCTTGATGTCAGCATCAAGCTCGTTCATCAGCTTCATGGCTTCGATGATACATACCGTTGTTTTCTCAACAACTTTATCACCTGCGCTCACAAAAGGACCCGATTCCGGCGAGGAAGCTCTGTAAAAAGTACCTACCATCGGAGATACAATTTTATGTAAATGACTTGTAGTATCGACCTGCGGTGCAGCTTCACTTACCACTGCGGCCGGCTGTACTTGCGGAGCAGCAATCATTTGCGGTTGCACAGCAGCTGCTTGAACATACTCCGTTTTGCCCGGTTTACGGATCGATAACCGTGATCCTTCATTTTCAATTTCCAACTCTTGAACGGAACTTTCATCTACCAGTTTGATCAGTTCTTTAATTTCACTCAATTTAAACATTTCCATTATTCACTCCTTCGGCATCATGCCAGTCTCACTAGGACGGTCATATGGCTTTATGTATTATATCATAATCATTAAAAATGGAAAGAGCCCGAGAGTGGAACCAGCTCCCGGGACTGCTCTTCCATGATTTGGATTACTGCTCTGTAACGTATTGCACGCTGATTTTGTTCTGAGAAACCGCCAATTCTTTCATGACCAGATCGACAATGGATACCGCCTGTTTTACATCCAGTTTGTCACTGAGGACCACCACTTTATACTTGTCGGCGTCTTCTTGAACAATCGCATTGGCGAACTGTTGGGAGAGCGTCTCCTCAATACCTGTGATTTTCGCTTCTTTTTCTTCCAATGTACGGAGTTGCTCCGTTGCTTTGGCATTCTCCTCTGGCGTTTTACTCAAGTCCCCTGCCACAGTCATCAGTTCCTCATACTTACGATTGTTGCTCTCTTCACGCTGCCATTGGTAATTCTGGAACTGGCTACTCGCAGATGCTGCCGTATTCTGTTCTTCCATTTCCTTGAGGACTTCCTCATCCGTCTTCGTGGCAGTGCCCTCAGCCTGACTCTCTGTCTCCGGTGTAGTTGTTGCCCCCTTGTCGGTCTCTTTGCCTGCTTCACCCTTATTCTCTTCCGGTTCGACAGCAGGCGTTTTCTCTGTATTTCCAGCTTCTTTACCTTCCGTAGCCGCCGGTTCTTCCACAGCGCCAGCCGTACTTGGATCACTTTCAACTTCGCCGCTACTTACTACTTCATTCACAACCAATCCTTCTGTAGGATCAAGAATGCCTGCCGTCTCCTTCGCTTCCCCTTGCTTGATTCCATCGACTTGCTGACTGTCAGCCACCGGCGCATTGATTGGACCGGAATCTTCAGTGAACAGATAATACGCGGACAAAATGACCATCAGACTCAGCATGGACACAAGCCATACCGTTTGACGTTTGTTATTCATTAGAACTTCCTCCTCAAATTGGCTTCAATCTTATGAGAATTGAATCAGTTGATTCAACAAACCAAATTAGTCTTGTTTACGCGGTACAACCGAGATCCGGTAAGCTGCCACATTCAGTCCTTTTTCCACAGCATCGGTTATCAAGTCCTTCACAACCTTGTTCTCTGCGCCCCTCGCTACCACAAGCACACCACGGATCTGCGGTTTGAGCTTTTTGGTCACTATCGGTGTCTGATCCCCTGATACTTCGTACGTAATGATCTCGCCATCTCGGGTATATTGCGTCATATGGCGCTTGCCCCCGCTAGCATCCGTTTCTTCGGTAAGTTGCTGAGAATCTTTCACGTTCCGCTGAACAACCAGTTCTTCTGTAGAATCCACAGTAACCATCACATCAACCGTTCCCACACCAACAATGTTTTCCAGCACACCTTTGATTTTGTCTTCAAATGCAATTTCAATCGCCTGAAAAGGGTTCTGATCCATTGGATCACTCTGTATAGATGCCATGGATGTTGCCGGGTCCGGTGGTTCGCGACCGATATTCTCGGAATCAATTTTTTTGACATTGACGAAGGAATTGAACAGCATGATTCCCACCCCGATCAAACCCAGGATAATCAGCCAGCGGAAGGTTTGACTCCTCCTTGCTCCACCCTCTCCGCCACCCATCCAGGTCTCCATCTTTCTAAACCATTGTTTCATCGGATACCCTCCTTCTCAGAGCACTTCAGCACTTTTCGGTTCTTTCACTTGAATTTTATTTGCATCAACATCCCACTTTTCAGACAGCAATGTAATAATCTGTACCGCATGTTCGGACCTTGTGGACGTTTCACCTTTCTGCTTCGTTTCATCTGCCTGATCACGTATAACAGGCTTGGAAGATGCTCCATTTCCATCACGCTGCCCTTTACTCACATCAATCTGTACGTCATGCACCTCAATCTGACCAATCTGGATGGGCTGCTGTGTTTGAGGTGATTCATCCCTCTCGGATTCTGTGTCTGTTCCAAATATGGGTTGTGTATTGACAGCGACTTCTTGCTGCCCTGCCCTCACTTCTCCTTCTGCACCTTCTCCTGCCATCTCGACCAACACACGCTGGATCACTGGCAGTTCGACGGATGAGGCAGCTTCCATCTCGGTTTCATATTTGCTCATCGCCAGCTGTACCTCTACGGATTGAACCCTCGCTCCTGTTGTTTCTTCAATCTGGCCTTTCATGACGTTAGCCAGTTCTTTCGCTGTCCATTGGAGGGATTGTTCCTGTTCACCCGCTTGCAGCCGCTTGCCCTGAGCCAAAATCTGTTCGAGTGTTGCATTGCCATCCGATGGAGCATCCATTGCCGACATTGCCCGTTTCAGTTCGCCAACCGGATCACTTTTGAGCAGCTTGGTTATGGGTGATAAAAGGGTCAGCAGGATGAGAAGGCTCAGCACAAGCTTGACATAACGTTCCATGGATCGATTGGGCAACAGCATATCCACGAATGTCGCCAGCAGAACGATCATAATCAATTCCTGGAGCCAGTTGCTCAGCCACCCCATCCTTTCCATCCCCTTTCTTGCCAACATACATTCAGCGCATCATGACAGTCAGATTGCCCGCGGTCAGCAGGATGGTGATTGCCAGGAAAAACATCAGCCCGACAGCTGCGAGCGCCGCAAACACGTAGATCATGCTCTTACCGATGGCCTGCAGGCACCCTACAATCGGAGTGTCTCCTAGCGGTTGCATAATGGCACCCGTAACGTTGTATATCAAGGCAAGAGCCAGGATCTTGAGTGCTGGAAAGGCACATAGAAACAAAATGATGATTACCCCGGTGAGCCCAATTGCATTTTTGACCAGTAAAGAAGCTGTAATGACAGTATCCGTCGCATCCGCAAATGTTCTGCCCACGACAGGGACAAAGTTGCCTGCGATATATTTGGCGGCCTTCAGGCTGACTCCATCCGCTACGGAGCCCGATGCGCCCTGAACTGAGATTACGCCCAAAAACATCGTTAGCAGGATACCCAGCAATGCCACACTAATATTGCGCAGGAGGTCTGCCAGCTGTGTCAGCTTGTACTTGTCAGACAATGAACTGACCAGATGCAGAACAGCTGAGAAGAAGAGTAAAGGGAATACCAACAAGTGAATCAATGTACTCACCAAATGAATCATGAAAATGATGAGTGGGTGTGTAACTGAAACGGTGATGACATTACCCATGGACGCGAGCAGCGTGAATAACAAGGGAACCATGGCCATCATGAAGTTGATCATGCCGGTTATCGCATCTTTGGCGTACCCAATCGCCACACTGAAGCTGTTGATTGCAATGATGATGATGACCATATAACAGATGGAATAGGCAATTTTGCTAATATTATTTTTCTCAAATGCGGTCTGAAGGGTCTCCAGAATCATGCTGAGTACGCTCAACATCACAATCGTGACCAGAAGCTTGCCGTTATATAAAATTTCATGCAGCATGAAGGTTCCTATGGCTACAAACACCGATTTCAGGCTGAACCCTTCATTGCCGGGGATTAACATATCCATGAAGGAAGGGGTCTTCCCGTCCGGGAAGAAACCACCGTATTGTTGCATCAGTTGATCCCAGTATTTCTCCACCTGATCCTTGGGAAGCTGGTCCGCCTGCTGCTCCATCCACTCACCGGAAGGTGCACTTGCAGTAACCTGTCCCAGGATACCGAACAAAAAACAGAGCATCAGCACAACCGTAAGGCGCCACTGCGGCTTATGATGCATTGATTTCATATGAAGTCCGCACGCCCTTTCTACACCGGCATCAGCTTCATGACGGTTTCGATAATGATGCTGATGATCGGTATAGCAAGTACAAGGATCAATACCTTACCAGCCAGTTCAATCTTGGACGCAATGCTCTCCTGACCTGCATCCCTGACAATCTGCGCGCCGAATTCAGCAATGTACGCTATGCCAATAATTTTCAGCACCGTTTTCAGATAAATACTCTCCATGCCTGAATTCTCGGCAAGCCGCTTCAACACTTCGATGACTGCACCGATTTTACCAATCAACAACATGAAGATGACAATGCCGGTCGCGGCTGCAATCAGAAAGGCAAACATCGGTTTCTGTTCCTTAATGACCAGAATGAGTACTGTTGCGATGAGCGCCAAACCTACAACTTGTATAATTTCCACAGGTCACCACCATCCGGCTTCATGACCGTTTTTCATTGAAAAAGAAATATCGATTTGATCTCTTGTAGCAGGCTGTCCAGCATACGGACCACCATGAACAATACAACGACAAATCCGATTACGGTCACCCAGTGAGCCATATCTTCCTTTCCCATTTGTTTCAGTACCGTGTGAATCATGGCAATGATGATTCCGATACCCGCAATTTGAAAGATTGCGTTCACTTCTAGATTCATGACCTTGGCACCTCACTATCCCGGCTATTTCAGAAGATCAGAATGACGATTAACGCTCCGACAAGCATCCCGAGGCTTCGGCTCATTCGTTCATATTTCATTTGATCGGCCTGGGCGCGGGATTCCTCATGCATTAGTTGTTGAATGGCTAACGATATATGTTTGGTCTGATCCTGACGGTCACTTGTGCCAAGGCTGAAGCTTAATTGCAGCATGACTTCCCGCTCGTCAGCCTTCATGGCAGACCTTCCCCATGCCAGATCCACGCCTGACTGCAGACTTTCCCGGGCAGTGAGTCCATGGGGAGGCTCCATCTGTGTGGCTGCATGAAGGAACAGCGTCTTAACAGGTTCTTTGGTCTGGGCTCCCATCTTGCCCATGGCATCGGGAAGGGGAGTGAGCCCATAGTTAATCTCCGTCATTAGTCGCTGGAGAGCTGCAATGAGTTCTCGCAACTGTCTCGGTCTTAATGCATACTGTCTTGCCTTGTAAAAACCGGCGAGGGTGCTGGCTAACAGAATGATTACCGCACCAAACATGTTAACCAAAGCCTTCACCTCCTGCCCCGCTTTGCTGCAACCCACGCATTTTGCCATCAGCCAGCCGAAAGGTCATGCCCCGGCTCGTCCGTTGCAGCTGGACATATCGTTGAAACATCTGCTCTGTTATTAAGGTTCTGAGGGCGGGTCTGGCCGACAACTCCGATAGGTCACGGCCATGAGCAGTCGCGATCACAGAGACTCCTGCATGCAGGGCTTCCATTACTGCCTCAGCATCCTCCGGACGGCCGATCTCGTCCACAATCAGGACATCAGGCGACATGGAGCGAAGCATCATCATCATGCCCTCAGCCTTTGGACAACCGTCCATCACATCTGTTCGGGGACCGACATCAAATCCAGGTACTCCTTTGTAGCTACCGGCGATTTCGGACCTCTCATCCACAATGCCCACTTTCAGACGCGGACGTATTCCTTGAACCAGTTCATTGCCCGCTGAAAGCTTTGTACCACTGCTAATTTGCCTCGCCAGATCTCGCAGCAATGTCGTCTTTCCTTGTTGTGGTGGTGAAAGGATCAACGTGTGCAGGACCTGTCCGCTCTTCATATCGAGAAGATAAGGAAGGATACGATCAGCGACTCCATGCACCTCACGGGCTAGCCGAACGTTAAACCCGTTGATGTCACGCAGGTATTCGACACGCCCACTGCTTAGTACCGTCCGGCCAGCAAGTCCGATTCGATGTCCGCCAGGTATGGTGATGAACCCTTTGCGAAGCTCCTCTTCCAATGTATAGAGTGAATGGTTACTGATCAGGTCCAGCAACCTGTGTGTCACTTCTTTCTGAGGAACATATGCTTCATCAGGATTCCCGGTCGGACTACCTTGAGGTGTCAGGAAGTGGTATGTGTTGCCTGCATTAATCTCCAGGGGCCTGCCTTCACGAATACGTACTTCCTCCACTTGTTCCAATAGAGCGGGCGGCATTCTTCCCAGAATGGTTCGAATCGGTTCCGGAAAAAGTTCCTTCCAGTTCACCTTCATGAGTAGGCTCCTCCAACCTTGAGATCATATGGTTTACGCTTCTGGCGCTTGTTCATATCTCAAGTTTATGCCTGTACATTTAATTTATGACGCTGAAATCTATCAATTCTTCAGAATACGTTTGAGAGTAGAAAGCATAGATCAACCTCCTGTTCTAGGCACCCGTCTAGAAATGCATGCATATAGTAATTGCAGATAGGTAAGTTCCATTCCGGATCAAAACAGAACTACCCATCCCCAGATACAGAAAGGAGCTGTGGGGAGTGCGAGTCGATGTGGTTGGCAATGTAAATGAAGTACGTACCATTGATATTGCAGGGCGAAGTGCAGTTGTTATTGATGTCTTGTGTACGACCAGTACAATTGTTACGGCTCTGGCATATGATGCTTCGGCTGTGATTGCCGTAGAGACGGTTCCACAAGCCAAACAAATGGAAGTGAAAGATTGCATTCGAGGCGGGGAGCGTTTTGACAAAAAAATCATCGGATTCGAGGCGGGGAATTCCCCCTATGAATATATGACTGTAGGCATTGCAGATAAAACCATCATTCTAACCACAACCGATGGAACCCGAGCCTTGATCAAGGCTTCCAGGGCGAAACATGTACTAGCTGGGTCATTTCTCAATGTCAGGGCTATCGCAGCAGTTCTATGCGAACTTCAACGGGATGTATTGCTGTTATGTGCGGGGAATCAGGATGAATTTGCACTGGAGGACGCTTTGTGTGCCGGATGTATCATCGACGAACTGCAACGCCAATCCTGTTCTCCCATCCAATTAAACGATCTGGGCACCGTGCTCCATCAGGCGGTATCCCAATGTCAGGAGAACATCCCGGATCTGGTGCAGAGATCTGTTAGCGGGCGGAGGCTTGAAAAGTTAGGCAGGCTACATGATATTTCATATTGCTCTCAATTAAATCTGCTGGATTGTGTTCCCGAGATGGGGGAGGGGAACCGCATGCAACCTTATAGAGGCATACGCGGGGGAAAGATGTTCAAATTGATGTGAGAATGGCTATGAGAAAAACAAAAAAAGGTGTACTGCTGCCCATTGGCAGCAGTACACCTTTACTATTATACATACACAGAAAAACCTTATCTGCGATCTTGTGGTCCACCAATAACGGCTTGCTCAGCAGTATCAAGATCGTATGCTGTATGCAATGCCTTGATGACCTCATGCAGCTTATCACCATCAATGACACAAGAAACTTTGATCTCGGAAGTACTCACCATCTTGATGCTCACGCCTTCAGCGGAAATAACTTTGAACATCTTCGCAGCTACTCCAGGATGGCTAACCATGCCTGCGCCAACAATCGAGATTTTAACGAGATTCTCTTCAGATGTGACTTCACGGTATGGCAAGCGGCTGTGAAGGCCTTCAATGACACGCAATGCGTTCTCACGATCAGACAGTGCAACAGAGAATGAGAAGTCCGCTTTACCATCCATCACGCCGCTCTGAACGATAATGTCCACATCCAGCTGATTGGATGCAAGCGCACCAAACACTTCAGCCAGAACTCCTGGTACATCCGGCACACCCAAAATACTGATGCGAGCCACGTTTTTGTCATAGGCAATACCACTAACCACCACGCCTTGTTCCATTGCTGCTTCCTCCTTCACAACCGTTCCTTCATTATGGTTAAAGCTGGATCTTACAATTAAAGGTACACCGGAATGCTTCGCGTACTCTACTGCACGCGGATGCAGCACCGCTGCTCCCAAATTAGCGAGTTCCAGCATTTCGTCATACGATATTTCCTTCAGCTTGCGCGCAACCTTAACGATCCGCGGGTCTGTAGAATAGATACCGTCTACATCCGTATAGATCTCGCATGCATCAGCCTTAATGGCTGCGGCTAGCGCTACAGCTGTTGTATCCGAACCACCACGACCCAGCGTTGTGATCTCGCCATCTTCCGTCATGCCCTGGAAACCTGCCACAATAACAATATTGCCTTCGGCAAGCGCTGCATTTACACGGTCAGGTTGAATATCATGAATACGTGCTTTTCCGTGAACCGGCTCTGTGCGAAATCCTGCTTGCCAGCCCGTAAACGATACTGCCTTACGTCCAAGCGCTTGAATAGCCATCGATAACAAAGAGATCGAAATCTGTTCTCCTGTTGTCAATAACATATCCATCTCACGAGCAGGCAGTTCACTATTCAGTTGTTTTGCCTGATCAATCAAATCATCTGTTGTATCCCCCATGGCCGAAACCACGACTACACACTGATGTCCTTCATCAGCTTTTTCTACAACACGTCCGGCTACACGCTTCATGCGTTCTGTATCTCCGACCGAGCTGCCCCCAAATTTCATGACGTACAATGACAACGCAAATCCACTCCCTACCTTGTGCAGTATGCATAATTGATGTCCATCGTCATTATTCTCTACGAGAAATGACTTTAACCCAGTATATTACGAAAGCGCCTGATAGGCTAATCTTTTTTCGAAAAAACCCTCTGCCAAAGGAATGGCAAAGGGTTGTTAATACCGTTTATTAGCTTACAGCTTGTGAAAGTTACGCACGGGAAGAGTATTTACCTTCACGTGTGTCAATCAGGAGAACGTCACCTTCGTTAATGAACAAAGGAACCTGTACGTTCAAGCCTGTTTCCACTTTTGCATTTTTGGTAGCACCTTGTGCAGTGTTACCTTTAACGCTTGGCTCAGTTTCGATAACTTTCAACTCAACGCTTGTTGGCAAGTCGATTCCGAGGATTTCACCTTGGTAGCTAACGATTTTAACGACCATGTTTTCTTTCAGGAAGTTCAATTCCCATTCCAGTTGATCACTAGTCAGTGTGAACTGATCATAAGTTTCGTTATCCATGAACGTGTGCTCTGTACCGCTTGCATACAGGTAGGATACGCCACGGTTTTCGATGATGGCACGACCAATGGTTTCGCCTGCACGGAATGTTTTTTCAACCGTGTTACCATTACGCAGGTTTTTCAATTTGGAACGTACGAAGGCAGCACCTTTACCTGGTTTAACGTGTTGAAAATCAAGCACGGTATAGATATCGTTGTCTACTTGCACGGTCAAGCCTGTTTTAAAATCGTTTACTGAAATCACAAAAAATCCCTCCTGATATGGTTAAAAAGTAGGTGATATAAGACGATGGGTTAATATAAAGGTGAGCTCATCTACTTGGTGACTCTGTGCGACTTGACCGTTTCGGGTTCGGATCGTTCTTCCGATCGCTGTTGTCTCCCCATTTTCATGATTGAACTGGAATGCGGTTGAGAATAGGGAGACAAAGGCGAACGCTTCGCTTCTTCAGAATCGATTCCGTCCCCTTCACTGTGTTTGCGCTCGCATAGAATCAATCGTGTACACCTCTATATTAAAAATCGTCTTATATCCCTGTGGCTGTAATTTAGCCGATTACGGTGAACTTCTTGTCCGACTTCGTGAGAATATGAATACCCGTCTCGGTAATCACTACGTCATCCTCGATACGCACGCCGCCAAGTCCGTCAATATATATACCCGGTTCAACGGTAACAACCATACCCGGTTTCAATACATCGTCGCTAAGCTTGGACAAGCGAGGAGCTTCATGAACTTCCATACCCAGACCGTGGCCTGTGCTGTGTCCGAATTGACCTCCATATCCGTGACCTGCAATGATGTCACGAGCCAATGCATCTGCTTCCCGTCCGGTCATGCCCGGTTTCAGGTTCTCCAGCGTATGTAACTGAGCTTCCAGTACAATGTCATAAATTTTGCGCAGTTCAGGCACAGGTGTACCTGTTGCAATGGTACGTGTCAGATCTGAACAGTATCCATCCAAAAGTGCACCGAAGTCAAATGTAATTAACTCATTCTGACCGATGACCTTGCTGCTCGCTACACCGTGAGGCATAGCAGAACGTTCACCCGATGCTACAATGGTGTCAAATGAAGAGGACGTTGCTCCATGTTTGCGCATGAAAAATTCCATCTCCAGATCCACTTCACGCTCCGTCATGCCTGGTTTTGCGAACTGCAAAACGTGGCTGAACGTAGCATCTGCCAGATCTGCTGCTCTCTGCATGACCGCGATCTCGTCTTCATCCTTGAACATACGAAGTTGTTCCACGATTCCGGATACAGCTTTCAGTTCAATAGACTGAAGTGCTTCAGCATATGCGGAATGCGTGCCGAATGTAACACTATCCTGCTCGAAGCCAACTTCTTTGATATTCGAGGATGCAAGCAGCTCACGCACCGTATCCATCGGCTTAGCTCCGTGCTCCACAACAGTGAATCCTTTGGCTTGCTGAGGAGCTTGAGCCATGTAACGGAAATCAGTCAACAAGAAAGCATCCTGTTCCGTAATCAACACATATCCCGCCGAGCCTGTAAAGCCCGTCATATAACGACGGTTAATAGGGTTTGTAATCAGCATTGCTCTGAGTTCACGCTCACGCATGGCTTCACGCAACTTATTTACTCGTTTGTTTTCCATCGGTAACCCTTCTTTCTCTCACATTCCCGGGTTCCCGGCTCAGGTTTGTTTGTCCAGATGACGCACAAGAGCCAGCAATCCCAGTTCATAGCTTACTTCGCCAAATCCGGCAATCTGCCCGATTGTTTCCGCTGCAATCACTGAATGATGTCTGAACGCTTCGCGTGCATGAATGTTGGATAGATGTACTTCAACCGTAGGGACTTTTACAGCATTGATAGCATCACGGATAGCATAGCTATAATGGGTAAATGCTCCGGCATTCAAAATGATTCCGTCTGCCTCCCCCATCGCTGCATGAATGCGGTCAATGATGTCCCCTTCATGGTTCGATTGATAAAAAGCGATGGAGACGCCAAGTTCATCAGCCTGTCTGCGAATTTTGTCCTCAATATCCTTCAGACTAAGCGTTCCATAGATGCCCGGTTCGCGTACACCAAGCATGTTCAGGTTCGGACCATTGATCACAATAATTCGTTTCATCGCTGCTCCACCCTCTCTGCAAATAACCATCTGCTATTTTAACACAGCCATTGCCGGATTGAGAAGCTTTTTTGCGCTATGCCCCCGCTTGCTCGGGCTCACGTTTACGTTCATCCGTGTACTCCATGGCTACCGTGTAACCAATGAACAGCCCCCATAGCAAAAAGAAACAGAGTTCCGTGAAGATCGAATCCCACGTTAAACCCTTCAAAGGCTTCATCATCCCCACTTTTGGTCCGACCAGCACAAAGAGAATTAGCCACCAGACAATTCCATACACCATGCCGGGTATAGGCCCTTTCAGTTTTCTAATTGTGAACGTATAGAGCAAGGATGCGAAGATGGAAAAAACGATAAAAAACAGCCATCCTGTCAAATGTCCTGCCGCGGTATATATATATTGATGTTTGAAAAACGGCTCGGCCAGAAATCCGACAGGTACAATCGTAAAATGCAACAGGTAGAATAGCCAGTGTAGCCCCCCCCATATAAAACCGGCAAAGAAGCCTAGCTCTAACGCAAAGGAAAATGGCTTCGTGTAGTAGTGAGCCTGACCTTGCCTCTGGGTAGGACGCGTGCCCCTGTCTTTTGGCTGCCGTTCTTTTGCACGTTGACCTTCATGAGGTGATGTATCTTCATGCTTGCGTTCTGTCATCGATATTCTCCTTCATTCAGTTGATAGCCCCGTACTATGCCTCGAATTTTCTGTCTGATTCTAGGAGGTAGTATGTTCAAAACAGGACAATCTTAACAACATCCCTCAAGGATTGACTCACAAACTAGAAATTGCGCTTGAAATTCGATACAATAGGGTTATTAAACTGCCTTTGATCGCGAAGGCCTAGAACAGAATAGGAAGGTGAATAATTTGCCTCAACAATCCAAGCCTGTCAGCTATGGGGGGCAAGCTGTCATTGAAGGCGTAATGTTCGGTGGGAAACATGTCAACGTTACAGCTGTTCGTAGAAAAGACGGCGAAATTACGTATCTGGAAGTTCCCAAGCAAGACAAGTCCTGGGTCACGAAATTGCGGCGGATTCCTTTATTACGCGGAATTGTCAGCATTATAGATTCAAGTGTCAAAGGTAGCAGACATCTCAATTATTCTGCTGACGCTTATGCTGATGATGAACTGGAACCGGAAGAGAAAGCCAAGCAAAAAGAGAAAGAAGGTTCGGGCTGGAGCCTTAGCATGATCATTGGTGTGACCGCCGTAGCCATCCTTTCATTCCTTTTTGGTAAAGTTGTGCTCACGTTGCTTCCTGTTGTTATCGAGAATTTTCTATTCAAAAATGCATTCGACAATCAGTTTTTGCATAATTTACTGGAAGGCGGCATTAAGCTGATCCTGTTACTGGCCTATCTGTGGTTAATCTCACAGACGCCGATGATCAAACGTCTCTTCCAGTATCATGGAGCGGAACACAAAGTCATCAGCGCACATGAAGCTGGTGAAGAACTGACACCGGAGAACGTGCAAAAGTATAGCCGGTTGCATTACCGCTGTGGAAGCAGCTTCATTATGTTGACTGTCATTATTGGAGTGTTCCTATACTCCCTCTTCACATACGATAACCTTTGGGAACGTATGGGTCAGCGTCTGTTGTTATTGCCAGTTGTGCTAGGCATTTCTTTTGAACTGTTAAAGCTCACGAATTCGGTACGTGATATTCCTGTACTGCGTTATCTCGGCTACCCGGGATTGTGGCTGCAATTGCTGACAACAAAAGAACCGACCAACGAACAGGTAGAAGTATCCATTGCTTCGTTTAACCGGATGCGTGAGTTGGATGCCAAACTTGCCAATGTCTCTGCTACATCAGAAGTACCTGTTGCAACACTCGATCCTGTGAAAGGGTGAATGATATGAACAAGCAGGCAATCTTATTTTGGACGTTCATAGCACTAGCTGCTGTTGGGGTCTTGACTTGGCTGGGAAATGCTAGTCCATCCAGGATCATTATTCCTCTGGTCGTGTTCGGAGCTGTATTCCTGCTGTACAAATATCCGCCTCGTCGCTGGGCAAGCAAAGCCAAATCACCAAAGATCAAGCCATCGGCACGAACCATGGCGAAAGTCAATGCACAGTCCAGTGCCAGAAAGAGCAACGGCTCTTCAAAGAAACGCAAGGATTATCCTTTCCAAGTGATTCAGGGACAAAAAGGTAAAAGCGATGAAGATATACCGAAATTTCACTAAAAGTTACTGAACAGACAAAAAGCAGTTCTCCCAGCACGCGGAGAATTGCTTTTTTCACGTTTAGACAGGAATCAGAGGCGGAGCTTCCGCTTGTTTCTTACGCAATTCTTTTCTTTGTTTGTCCAGCTGTTCATCATACATTTTCATATTCCACCCATTGAAAAATTCGCTCCCTGCGGTAGCGCCTGATCGATATAGGGCAGTACTGTCCTGTAACGATAAATGAAATTGCGTCGGTTTAATCCCAAGCGTTGGTATCTTCACGGTACGAAACCGGTTAATCTGTTCGATGTAGCGTTCATCATGTGCTGTGAGCATCGTCTCCACAAGAGCCTGAAGCATGCTTAGCGGACCTTTAATTCGGGCAGGTTCCACTTCTGTCTTGCCCACCATTTTGAAACCGACAACCGGAATAACATCTCCCCCTCGTTCTGAACGATCACCATCGAAGAGCCAAAGCGGGAAATTGCTAAGCAATCCACCATCGACTACATATACGAATTGATCTTGAAAAGGAAGGCCTTTGGAGAACACTGGGGATTTGCGTATAACGACCGGATCGAAAAAATAAGGGATGCTGCAACTCATTCGTACCGCTTTCGCCACATCCAGCTTGGCAGGATCAATGCCGAACCGCCGAATATCGTCAGGGAGCACCAGAATGGTCCCATTGGATATGTCGGATGCGGTAATAAGCAATTTGCCTTGCGGCAAGTCAGCGAATGTGCGAATCCCTTTCTGCGCCAGCATCTTGCGAATCCATGATTCCAACGCTTCTCCCGAATACAGTCCTTTCTTCAAGAACAGCCTTGCTGCGGGCCCGATCCATCTGGTATTAAATATGGGGGAACGACGCAGCAATGAAACAAAGGGTGTATTCTCAATAATGTCTTTCATCTCTTCAGCCCGGTAACCCGCCGCTAGCAGCGCAGCTACGATGGAGCCAGATGATGTACCAGCCACCCGATTGAACTGAATGCCACAATCTTGAGCACCTTGCACAGCACCTGCAAGCGATATTCCCTTGACGCCTCCACCTTCAAATACCGCGTTAATTAACATAACAAAAAACCCCCGTTCTCCAGGCAGCACATTGCTACTGCCACTCTATGAGAACAAGGGTTTGTCTTATTACTATGTTGTTAAAATGTTTTATAGACCATAGTAGGCTTTCAACTTGGCAATCAAGCCGAGAGGGTTCTTCGTCAGGTACTGTGAACTAAAGAAAATGTCCCCTTTGACCGAACTATATTTCTTGTTATAGTTCAGTTGATCGATAATCTCCTGGGATGTCTGCCAGCCAATCTCCGGCGTACCTAGCTTATAAGGAGAGTGGCCGATATACAATTTTACATTCGTGTTAGCCACTTCATTGGCCCACCAGTCCACGACTTTATCATAACGTGCTGCGCTCAGAGTCATACTCCAATACACCTGAGGAGCGACATAATCGATCCACTCCTGGTTGATCCATGTCCGCACATCTGCATTCATGCTGTCATACGCGGTTACTCCTGCTTTGGTATCAGAGCCAGTCAGATCGACGGATTTGTTACGCCATACACCAAATGGACTAATTCCATATTCAACGTCAGCTTTCACCCTGTGAATGCTCTGTCCGAGCTGCTTGACGAACTGATTAATATTGTCTCTACGCCATTCAGCACGGTCTTTGGTATTCAATGTGTTATAGGTTTTAAAGGCTGCATCATCATTAAAAGTCACATTGGATGGATAGAAATAATCATCCAGATGCACACCATCAATATCATATTGATTGACCACTTCCATGATTGTATCGATAATATGCTGTCTGGCTTCCGGGATGCCCGGGTTGATGTACATTTTGCCGGATGCATTCACAATCCAGTCAGGATGAAGCTTGGAGATGTGGTTAGCAGCCAGGTTCGTTGTACTCGCTGAGTTGGTCGCTCTAAACGGATTAAACCAGGCGTGGAACTCCAAGCCACGTTTGTGAGCTTCCTCAATCATGAAGGCGAGGGGATCATAACCTGGATCTTTACCCTGTGTCCCTGTCAGCACACTGTTCCAAGGTACCAGACCTGAAGGATAGATGGCATCCCCGTTGGCTCTCACTTGGACAAATACGGCGTTAATGCCCATGCCTTGTAATGTATCAAGCTGTTTCGTGTATTCCTGCTTTTGCTTCTCTACATTTCCTTTCGCTCCGGATGAAGGCCAGTCTCCATTTACAGTGGAGATCCAGGCTCCCCGCATCTCTTCAGATGCTGGTACAGTGCCTGTGCATCCAGGCTCTGCCGGAGTTGCTGGAGTCGGTTCAGGTGTCGGTGTTGAAACGTCTCCTGTGTACAAATCAATGGTCTGCGCTGCTTGGTTCCAATTCACACGAATGCCAAGATTCTCACTGACAAATCGAATAGGTACCATGACCCGACCTTGTTTCAATTCGACCGATGCATCCAGACCAACTACAGTGTTATCCACGGTTGCCTGCTGGCGTCCGCTCGTCATCGTGATGACGGAGTCGGATTTCTGGATGGTCACGGTACGAGTTGCCTGAGACCATAGTACAGATGCACCCAGTCCTTCGCTAATGACACGCAGAGGTACCATCGTTACATTTACTTTGGGCAAGATGTATGGTGATACATCCGATTCCAAGCGGTTGCCGTCCAGAAAAATAGCAATCTCCTTCTGTCCGGCTGCTTGTGCCGTCATGCCTGCTGTCTGTAATCCAAGTACAAAAATGAGCAGCAGCATCAATCCTTTACGAACATTCATTAGTGCAGTCCTCCAAAATCATTATAAATTTGCGGTAAATTCTACTAGTTTAATAGACGCTCCTATCGATCGTTTAGTTGCGATAATTCACCAAATTATGGTGTTCATGCAAAACAAAAAATGCTTCCTGCCATTAAAACGGCAAGAAGCATCCTTTGATCACAGGATACAATTCATTGTATATTACTTTGTTTAATGTACTGCTGAAACTTAAGATTCTGTATTACTCATGACATCCTGAAGATTTTTGAGGTCACGTAACCGGCTCTCGTCCTGACGGAAGTATTCAACTAAGGACTCGATGCATGTAATGGAGTCCCAGCTCAGATGATGTTCAATGCCTTCCACATCATTGTAGATATTTTCTTCCTGAACACCAATCGTTGTCAAAAATTGTTCAAGCAGATGATGGCGCTCCATCAAACGTTTGCCCATCTTTTTGCCTTTTGGCGTCAGCACCAGTCCGCGGTACTTCTCATAAATCAGATACTCGTCTTTGTCCAGCTTTTGGATCATCTTCGTCACCGATGAAGGATGTACTTCCAGTCCTTCAGCTATATCAGACACACGAGCATAGCCCTTTTCATCAATTAATTTGTATATACGCTCCAAATAATCTTCCATACTGGGCGTTGGCATCTGCTTCCCTCTTTTCTCTCTGACCGGCCCCTATTCGTGCCTGGTCCCTATCTTATAATGATACATGTTATCAATACGCATTGGCAAGTCCTGCACAGTTTGGAGCGCGCTGTTACACAAGTAATTGGCAGGCGTGACTTTTCCCCAAACAAGGCAAACTAAGCAAAGTTCCGCATCGAAAGGAGTGATTTCGTGAGTACAAGTGTAGCCTCACCGCCAGTTCGTAAAGCAAAAGGTACTAAACCCTTTATTCCCGATTTGGTGTATTTTGAACCCGGTGCGTTGGAATATGATAAAGGCAAACGGATTATGGAATGGGTGACATCCAAAAGCATCCCTTATCAGATGACCACATCCCATAACCGAATCACAAACTTGCCGGGTGAAACCGAACAAGAAAAATATCGGATGGCAAAGCGTACTCTGGTTGTTGGTGTGCGCAAAACACTCAAGTTTGACCAGTCGAAACCTTCAGCGGAATATGCCATCCCCATCTCTACAGGCTGTATGGGACACTGCCATTATTGTTATCTTCAAACGACACTTGGTGCGAAACCTTATGTCCGCGTGTATGTTAATACCGAGGAGATCATACAGGCAGCCAAAGGATACATTGAAGAACGCGCGCCTGAAATCACACGATTTGAAGCCGCCTGTACATCTGATCCCGTAGGACTCGAGCATATCACGGAGAATTTAAGTGACTTGATCCGCTTTATGGCGGAAGAAGAATATGGACGCTTGCGCTTCGTAACGAAATATCATCACGTTGATCCGTTGCTGAACATTAAGCATAACGGTCACACCCGTATCCGGTTTAGCGTCAATTCGGATTATGTCATCAAAAACTTTGAACCAGCTACCTCCAGATTTGAGGAACGCATAGAAGCTGCTGGCAAAATTGCACATGCAGGTTACCCTCTCGGCTTCATTATCGCTCCGATCATGTGGTATGAGGGCTGGGAAGAAGGATATTCCGAGCTGTTGCAAAAGCTCGCAGATACGCTTCCAGAGGAAGCAACCAAGGATCTTACGTTTGAGATGATCCAGCACCGTTTTACCAAAACGGCCAAAGCGACCATTGAGAAACGTTATCCTAAAACCAAGCTCGAGATGAATATCGAGAAACGCAAGATGAAATGGGGCCGCTGGGGCCAGTACAAGTATGTGTATAAAGATGACCAGCAAGATGCGCTGCGCGAATTCATTACGGAACGCATCTTTGAACATTTCCCACTTGCCAATATTGATTACTTCACCTAAACGAAAAAACGGGACTGCCTGAATAGTTATGCTTGTATAAGCATTCCTACCAAACGATTAAAAAGCAGGTTACATGCCCCAGAGTGACTCTGGTTAACATGTAGCCTGCTTTATCGTGCATAATAAAAACCTAATTTCAGTTCATCCGTTTAAATAATCATCCAGTCTGGTGTAATCTGCTGCAACCAGATAGTAATCTTCGTCATCTGATCTGTAAAAAGCAATACCCCAAGGAACAACATCAATGCTCCCCCGATTTTCATCATGACATTGGAATACCGTAAGATCCAGCGTGTCGAACCAATGAAAAACGCCAAAATGAAGAACGGGATGGCAAACCCTGCAGTATAACCTGTGATCAGCGCCAGCCAGGTGGTGGGTTCACTCGCAGCCATTGCAATAATCGCTGTTAGAATAGGCCCAATACAAGGCGACCATCCTGCTGAGAAACCGATGCCAAATATAAAAGAGCCCAGATAGCCTGCTGGTTTCCACTTCATATCCAGCTTTCGTTCCTTCATCAGAAACTGCGGCTTGAACACACCAAGCAAAAATAACCCCATAAGCATAATCAAAATTGCAGACAATTGCCGAATCAGTTCCCGGTTATCATTGAAAAATTGGCCAAACAGTCCGGCACCCAAGCCAAGTGAATAAAACACAGCCGAGAAGCCCAGAATAAACGCCAGCGTGTGCGTCATGGTCTTAAAGCGGACTTCCCGTTGATTGCGGTCATCCTTCAATTGTTGCACCGTCATCCCTGTAATATAAGAGAGATATGACGGATACAACGGAAGACAACATGGTGATATAAATGAGACCAAACCTGCTACAAAAGCCATCCATACATTAACATCAGGCATGAAGCGGATGTCTCCCTTCCCCGGGCTCACGTGCTTGCTCGTTTAATCGTCAGGCTCGGAACCCTTTTTTTCCAATCATCGTCAGAATCAACATCATGATTAGCAATAGTACGATTGTTGCTCCCGGTGCGAGGTTCCAGACTCCTGCTACGACCAGTCCAAGGACTACGGCAATTTCGCCGATCACCACGGACAAAATAATGGCAGATTTGAAACTTCGGGCCATCAATAGGCTGACTGCAACCGGAATGGTTAATAGCGCAGACACCAGAAGCGCACCGACAATCTTAATTGCCGTGCTAATGACAAGTGCTGTCATTACAGTGATTAACATGTTTAGAATTCTCACAGGCAACCCTGTGACCGCTGCCGCATCTTCCTCAAAGCTGAGCAAGAAAAATTCCTTATGTAACAACGCCACTACAATCACCACGATCAGCGTAACTACACCTACCAGCTTCAAATCCGTAGCGTCTAATGTATATATGCTGCCGAACAAATAACTCATAACATCTGCATTATATCCTTTACCGAGCGTGAAGAACAAGGAAGCCAGCGCCACGCCACCGGACATGATAATGGCAATGGATAATTCGGCGTAACTCTTGTACGCTTTACGCAATTTCTCGATCGCAAACGAAGCAAGCACAGCAAATATCAAACCTACCGCAATGGGATACACTTCAATCAGGAATCCAAGCGCTACGCCGGCGATGGTCACATGAGACAAGGTGTCTCCAATCATGGATAACCGCCGTAACACCAGGAACAGTCCGATCAACGGCGCGGTGATACCAATTAGCAAACCACCGGCCAGCGCACGCTGAAAAAAATCACTCATTAATATTTCCAAAACAAACACGACTCCTTCGGCCTTGCTCTAATCTAATGCGCCATAAATACGGCTAGCGTACCTGTGCTGTAGTATGTTGCAGGTTAGTCTCGGCACAATCTTGCAACTCATGCGAATGACGGACATGGAAATTGATTTTGCCATTCGTTACCGCAGCTTCAGAACCCAGATAACTCTCCATCCGATCCATATCATGAGACACCATCAGAAAAGTCATCCGGTGATGTTCATGCATATGGGTAATCAGTTCAAAGAAACTGGCCTGTGATTCAGCATCAATACCTACTGTGGGTTCATCCAGAATCAACAGATCCGGGTGATTGATAAGCGCTCGTGCCAAGAATACACGTTGCTGCTGTCCGCCAGACAACTGACCAATACGCTTGTTCGCCAGATCCTCGATTCGCATGACTTCCATCGCATCCGTGCACTGTTGCTGACATTTGCGAGACATACGACGAAACATGTTTTTGTTATTGTACAAGCCTGACATGACTACTTCACGAACGGTCGCAGGGAATAATGGGTTAAATGCATTCTTTTGTGGTACATACCCGATTCGTTCCCAGTCTTTGAATCTTCGGATCGACTGTCCGAATAGTTTAATATCTCCCTGCGCAGGAGGAAGAAGTCCTACCAGCATGCGCAGCAATGTCGTTTTACCCGCCCCATTGGAACCGATAATCCCGACAAAGTCCCGCTCCTGGGCCATAAAATCGAGATTCTCAATCACTCGCTGGTCCCCATAGGAAAATGATAGTTTCTCGATCTCTATAATTGGATCATGACATAATGGCATGATTTGCTGCATGGCAGAGCCGCCTTTCATTATATATGAGGATCTCATAGCGCCTAAGAGCCTTCACCGCAAACGGTAAAGACTCTTAGGTCTGATTCCTTCATTCTATCTTATTTTAATGCGATCAGCAGATTTTGCAAATTTTTCTCCATCAGGGTGAAATAATCATCCCCGTTGGTTGCCTGCTCCTTGGTCAATCCTTCAACCGGATTAAGTACCATGGTCTCCACTCCTGCTTCACTTGCCAGTGTTTTGGCCAATTTGTCAGATACCAGCTCTTCGAAGAAAATGTACTTAATGCCTTCATCTTTAACCAATTTCGCAAGTTTCACAATATCCTGTCCTGTCGGTTCAGCATCCGGGGAGAGTCCCATAATAGCATGCTGGGTTAGTCCATAATCACGCGCAAGATAGCCAAACGCTTGATGAGAAACAACAATTTCGTTGTTCGGTACGGTAGCCAACTCATCTGTAAAACGCTGATCCAGCGTCGCAAGCTTGGTACGAAGCTCTTCATAACGTTGTTCGTAACCTGCTTTGTGATCAGGATCTGCTTCGACCAGACTATTTTTGATGTTTTCAGCCATGATCATGGCTGATTTCGGACTAACCCACGTATGTGGATCAATATGATGATCAGCGACACCTTCACTGGTAGCCTCATCAGCGTGTTCATCTGCATGCTCGTCTTCATGCTCTTCGCCATGACCATGCCCGTCATCACCTTCAGCGGTTAATAGCTTAACTCCTTCGCTGACGGCAACCGATTTCACCTGTGTATCACTATTCAGCGACTTCAGGAAATTCGGCACCCATCCTTCCAGTCCAGCTCCATTATAGAAAAACAGTTGTGCCTTGGATGTATTAACAATATCCTGACTCTTCGGAGTCCAGTCATGTGGCTCTACTCCCGTTGGCAGCAGGTTAATGACATTGGCATCTTCACCACCGATTGCAGTCGTAAAAGCATATACAGGATAAAATGTCGTCACAACGTTTACTTTACCTTCCACAATCTTCGCACTATTGGAACTATCCTGCCCACACGCAGACAATACCAGCAAAGTGAGAATAAGCAAACCCGTCCACAGCAACTTCATGTTGCCTCTCTTGTTCGTCTTTCCTGTCGGGTTATCCTGAACTTGGTGTTGCATTTTATAAAATGTCATTATGATTCACTCCGTATCTCTTAATCGTAAACATTACTGAAAGAATTATAGGTAACCTGAACCTACTTGTCAAGCTATCCCGTCCTATTCATTCTTTCCTGAAGTCCGGAGTTCATAACAGTATATGCTTGTTCTCTTCCCGTCAGATATGAATTATACCAATAAAAAAAGGGACCCGAATTATATCGGGCCACCTTGAGTCATAGTTACGACAGTATTTGAAGCAATTTCATAACTCATAAGAAAGGATTTTTGTAACTACCCTTGATTGAAGCAGCTAAAGGTATTATGAAATTGATTCTTGTTATTTCACTTGTGCGCCATTAGGCATGTTGTCTGGTACTGTAGCAAGTGTAAGCTGGTCCCCATGCGATGCTGCAAGGATCATACCCTGAGACAGTTCTCCACGAAGTTTCACTGGTTTGAGGTTGGTCACACAGATGACTTTGCGTCCAACCATCTCTTCTGGTGAATAGAACTTCGCGATGCCAGAGACAACCTGGCGCTGCTCATAACCCAGATCGAGCTGCAATTTCAGCAACTTATCCGCTTTTTTGACAGGTTCGCAGGAAATGACTTGAGCCACACGCAATTCAACTTTGGCAAAATCATCAATACCGATCTCTTCGGTACCCTCAGGTGCAGTTACCGGTTCAACAGCTGCCGAAGTTCCAGCATCTGCTTGACTTGCTTCAGGCTCTGCCGCTTTTTGGCCACCAGTCATCGCTTCGGAGATATAAGCAATTTCCTGTTCGGAATCCAAACGAGGGAAGATTGGATCACCTTTTTGCAAGGCGTTTCCAGCCGGAACCAGGCCCCATTGCTTGGCTGTATCCCAAGCCGTGAGTTCACCTTCCTGAATGCCAAGCTGTGCCCATATTTTATGAGGAGCACGTGTCAGGAACGGTTGCAACAGAATGGAAGCAATGCGCAAGCTTTCGATCAGATGAGCCATAACGGATGCCAATTCATCGCGTTTTGCTTCATCACGAGCCAGCGCCCATGGTTGCGTCTCATCAATGTATTTATTTGTGCGGCTGACAAACTGGCTAATCGCTGTCAGTGCTACGGAAAACTGCAGGTTTTCCATCGCCTGTTCCACTTTTTCCACCGTGGCATGGCCTGCTTCTTCCAGCGAAGCATCAAATTCCGTTACATTCGATGCAAACGCAGGGGCTTTGCCTTCGAAATATTTGTCTACCATGGCAACTGTACGGTTCAACAGGTTACCCAGATCGTTCGCAAGATCGGAGTTGACACGTTCTACGAAGCTCTCCGGTGTAAACGTACCATCGGAACCAAACGGCACTTCACGCAGCAGGTAATAACGCAGTGCATCGAGACCATAGCGGTCAATCAGAGTGACTGGATCAACGACATTGCCTTTGGATTTGGACATCTTGCCATCCTTCATCAACAACCAACCATGTGCAAACACTTTCTTCGGCAATGGCAGATCCAATGCCATCAACATAATTGGCCAATAGATCGTATGGAAACGAACAATTTCTTTACCTACCAGATGTACATCCGCAGGCCAGAACTTGTTATACAGGGATGCATCGGATGAACCATAGCCCAGAGCTGTAATATAGTTGGACAATGCATCAATCCACACGTAAACCACGTGTTTTGGATCGCCTTTAACTTTGACGCCCCATTCAAATGTAGTACGTGATACAGCCAAATCTTCAAGACCTGGCTTAATGAAGTTGTTGATCATCTCGTTCTTACGGGATTCCGGCTGAATAAAGCCCGGGTTCTCTTCATAATATTTCAACAGACGATCTGCATATTTGCTCATACGGAAGAAGTAGGATTCTTCTTTGACCAATTCAACCGGGTGTCCGCTATCCGGGCTCTTGGCTGAGATAATCTCGCCCTTTTCATTCTTCTCTACATCCACCAGTTGAGTCTCCGTGTAATACGTCTCATCCGGAATGCTGTACCAGCCTTCATACTCACCTTTGTAGATATCTCCCTGTTTCAGCAAACGGTCAAAGATATCCTGAACGACGGTTTTGTGACGCTCTTCGGTTGTACGGATAAAGTCGTCATTGGAAATGTCCAGCTTTTTCCACAGTTCCTTGATCCCCACAACGATATCGTCGATAAAAGCTTGCGGTGTCTGTCCTTTCTCTTGTGCCTTGCGCTCAATCTTCTGGCCATGTTCGTCGGTTCCTGTCAGATAATGAGCATCATAACCGCGTAGACGCTTGTAACGAACCATCGCATCTCCCGCCACAGTTGTATACGCATGCCCAATATGCAATTTGTCACTCGGATAATAGATCGGGGTTGTCAGATAAAATGTTTTTTGGTCAGCCATGAATGACTTCTCCTCCTTCAAATGTTCCTGCTTCATGTGATCCCTTCGTCCAAAACAACTAAAAAAGAACACAAAAAACTCCCGCCCCTATGGGACGAGAGTTGCTCTCACGTGTTACCACCCAAATTCCCCATGTTTTTCACAAAACACAGGCTCTGTCGGTCCTTCGACCGCCCATTAACGCTGGATCACGCCTCAGCCTTACGACAGCAGCTCTGAAATCACTGTCTGCACGCTCGAAAGAGGTTCCTCCGGGACCATGTTCCATCCTCCTCCCAGACCGGTTCTCAGCTCATCCGGCTCTCTGCACTGGGGGTGTGTCTGTACTTATCCCTTCACTGGAAAATCATATAGGAAAAATATACTGAAATGCGGACCCCTTTGTCAAGTGGACAGCATCCTCAAGTTCAATCCTGGCCTGCTTCCAGGCCATCCGAATACTTCAAGCTACATCGTTACTCTGATACCATCATGGATTTCTCCGCCTTTGGTGGCACCAGATCTACACCGCCTGGATGAAACGGGTGACATTTGGCAATACGTTTCGCTGTTAACAACGAGCCTTTGAGCGCACCGTGCACTTCAATCGCCTCCATGGCGTAAGCCGAACAGCTCGGATAGAACCGACATGTTGGCGGTGTTAATGGAGAGATATAGTTTCGGTACACCCGAATGGGTGCTTGAGCGATTCTACGCGATAACTTCATGGTCAGTGCTTCCCATGAGCGTGTGTATGTCCCGAGGCCGCTTTGGCCGGAGCATGCTCAGCACAGTCCTTGCAATATCCAAACACCTCGAACTTGTGGTCTACAACCTGAAATTGCTCAGGCGCATCCGCAAGTTGCATCGGGCAAAAAATAATAGGATATGTCTTCTGACACTTCAGACAGATCATATGATGGTGATGATGATCTTCACTACAGTGCGCTTTGAATTTAACGCCATCTTCGAAGATGACCTGTTCCAGTACACCCAGTTCCTGCATCACCCGCAAATTACGGTATACTGTGTCAAAACTCAGTCCGCTGTAAGTCTTACCCATATATTCATAGACGTCCTTGGGTGTAAGATACCCGGGAGACTCGGCAAATAACCGGGCCAGTGTTTTCCGCTGATCGGTGATACGAAGCCCCTGTGAGGACATGGTCGAAATAATCTGTTCTGTCGACAGCATGATCTAAAGCACCTCCTGTCATACGAGCATTTTGCATCATTCATAGAGCGACAGTTTATTCGGCAAAAGCGAAAACTTTTGCTTTCATGTATACCTCTAATAATGCATCAAATTACGATTAGAGTCAACGAAGACACCGGGTTAGGTCATTCCAACATCACATAAAAAGGACTCCATGCACATGCATTGCCATTAGTCTAGCTTGAGCTAATGACATTACATTTTGATGGAGTCCCTTCCTGACGGTTCAGATGATCAATCGTTCGGGCGACTTTTGGGGTGAACGGGTATATATGATATAAGCTTTCACTCCAAACCGTCCGTGCATGTTCATGTTATTACTTTTCCGCCGGAAGCGGCGTGAACAGCAGGTTAACAGGCAAGTTACTTCCTGGTGCCGCCGAGAAGAGAATCGTTACACTCTCGCCGTACGAACCTGTGCGATACATAACACTTTGCTCATTAGGTGCAGTTACAGATTTACCTGTGGAAATCTGAACAACTTGTCCATTCACGAGTGCCACACCTGAATATCTGCCTCCACGAGGGTTGAATGAAATCAATGTGCGCGGAGCAACATTATTCAATGTAATTTTGTACAATACACCGAAGTTACCTGCGTTGGACGCTTCCGTGTATGCCATAGGGTCCGTTCCCACAAGGTTTGGATCACTTGCATTGTCTCCAAGCGGAAGACGTGCAGGCTTCGACCCTACTTCTTGATCATACGTAATGATCCGTGTTGCATTTGGATAGGTACCACGGTTGTGAACCCCATCACGATCCAGAACTGGCAGGCTCGACAATACTTCCATCGGGTCCTTGTTTTCTTCGATCATGATAATGTTGTAATCCAGTTCATAGTCACTGAATACATCCGAATACAAGGAAATGACTTGTCCCTGTTTCATCGGAAGAACGCTCAGATCATTAAGAATCAGCTTGCTTTCTCCTGGCTGGATGTACACTTTCTTTTGTCCTGTGCCATTCTGCATGGATTGGAACCAACGGTCGATCGACAACTTTCCAGCTACCGTTGCAAAAGGTGACGGACCTGCAAAGCCCATGTTTTGTTGTTCAATGGACGCCGTGTAAGCATTATTGTTAGTCGCTACAACATACATTTTCACATTTTTGCCCGTGTTGTTCACATGGTGAATCATGAAGCGTGTCTGTCCGAAGGAAGATTCCTTGTACACAATGCCTTCTGTATTCACGGTTTCCGGGCTGTTGCTGCGGATCAGCAGACTTGGTTCATCATAATAAGTGAAAGGTACTTTCTCCAATGCTGGTACTCCACCACCGTCAAAAGTGAACTTCTCACCAACTGGTGTGAACAATTGATTGAAGTCGGACAAACTATACAGCGTTTCGCCCGTAATGTTGATCATCTTGGTGTAGCTATCACTAGCACCATGTTTATCGGTAACTGTAATCGTTACGGTCTTCGGTCCTGGAACAAAGAATGCAAGTGCATTGTTATCCCATTCGGTTTTAACAATTGCGTTCTCATCATCTGTGCTTTGATCAATATAAGTGATTTTCTCACCCATTTTGTATTCTTCTTTATCTGTCGTAAACATTGCGACAGGTGGCAGATTCGGTCTTTCAACCTTAATCGTAACCGAATACGGATCGCTCCATTGACCACTTGAATCCTGAACCGCATAGGTTACTGTGTATACACCTGGTTGGTCGAATGAATCCTGACGACCTGTCCAACGCTCATCTACAATGCTGAGTCCCTTTGGAGAGCTGGATCTGGTTGTATAGGTCACCTGGTCTCCGGCAAAGACCTCTTTTTGTACCGTGAAGCTCGCCACCGGTTTGGTACTCAGATTCAATACAACCGTTTTGGCAGATTGATTTACTTTATACGTAATGTCCAGAGCCTGTGTAATTGAAGTCAATGGCACCATGAACGTATTTTTTTGTTGATAAGCCGCGCCCTTCATCGTTCGGGACACACCATTAACGGTATAGATTTTGCTGTTTGTTTTGAAACGCAGCTCATCTTCACCACTAATAATAATCGTTTCTTTGGTTGTGTTATCATATTTGACATCATAGCCAACCCGATCAACGAGAGCACGGATGGCTACATAGGATACACCATTTTTAACAGCCATCGGCTGTCCAGCAAGATACGTTTTTCCATCTTGCATCATTTTATTACTGTTCATATAAAGAGTGAGGTCTCCACCCCCGCCTCCAGCAACAGATGAACCGCCTGTAGATGGTTGCTCCACTTCAACTGGTGCAGGTGCTGGTGTTTCCTCAGCTGTACCTTCTTCGTCCGTAGGTTCAATTACCGGCTCAACAGGAGTCGCGTCTGTTCCTGTAGGAACATCTGTCTCAGGGTTCACTTCTTCAGTTGTTTCATTATTTGATGTTGGCGTGTTTGTTCCGGATTTCACTTCGGATTCCGCGATGGTTTGTTCTTTCTTCACAACCTCCACGGATTTAACTTTGGCTGTATTCACTGATGTAGTATCGCTCTGATCTGCTGATTGTGCATTGGCAGGAATCACTGCAAACGCCTGAAACACAGCAAAAGCGGTAAGTATGGACAATTTCTTCTTCAAATTCATTCTTTGTCTTTGGCTCCTTCTGCTCCCATTTTATAAATATCCCCCTCAAAAAGTCATATTATTAGACGCTTGGAACCGGGAAAAGTTGCTAAAAAGTTAAGAGGAGAATTGTAAACTTTTAATAGAAGGAAAATACTATGAAAATAGTTATCTATTAAATATCTTCTCGGCATCAGATCCCAAAATTGCCCAATAGCAATTTTCAACAAAAAATCTCTCAGCGATATGGTCTAATCGCACCATATGGCTGAGAGATTTAGTCATTGAATAAATCTAGAACAAACGGATAGGCAGACTTCCTGTTGGCTGCAGTCCACCGGTTAACACATGGGACAGTGCGCGGACGACTGCAGGTGTATTCTCATAGGTACACACATAACTTCCCGGCCTCGAAATCTCCAGCAGATCATATGGATTGCGCAGAGCAATGACAATCAGGGAATGATTCTCACTAAGCTTTTCAACCAGATACTGTTGCCCTTTGGGAAGATGGCCAGCCGATGTGTACGTACATACGATAACTTGTTCACTATCCGACACATCAACATCAGCCAATATCCGATCTGCTTCATCCTGAGTGGGCTGAGTTGTTATGTTGTGTTCACGAACTTTGCCTCGCAACTGCGAAAGCGCCATACCGAGTGATTCTGTATGAGACCATGGCTCATCCACCTCTGTCCGTTGTACAACCTCAGGCCAGATGACATACACGCCCTTCTCTGGGGCCAACGGTAGGAGCCCATCATTATGAACAATCGTAATACTGCTTGAAGCAATCTTGAACAGCATCGATTCGTTTCGTTTACTTGAATCACTGGGTTTAGTGGATTCAGTGTAATGAATAGGTTCAACATCTGCTGCTTCGATCGTATCATTCATTTTCGGCAAAACGAGATGATCATTCTGCTGCCCGCAACGCTTTTTTTTCCATGTCATAATGCGTTCAACCGCCTGATGAATAACCTCTTCCGAGATGCGCCCCGTTTGAACGGCATCCACAATGGCCTTCAGCGCAGCGACCTGATCTTGCAAGGTATGACTCACCAGGATCAGATCTGCTCCGGCTTCTACAGCACGAATGGCAGCTTCAGCTACCCCATATGGTTTGGATATTGCATGCATTTCAAGACAGTCTGTAATAATAATGCCTTTAAAACCCATTTCCTCACGTAGCAGGCCCGTTAACACCTTATGTGACAACGTTGCCGGAATGGGCTCGGGCTCAATCGAAGGGAACATCACATGAGCTGTCATAATAGCATCAACTCCGGCCTCAATCGCCTTGCGGAACGGTAACAACTCCATCTGTTCCAGTCTGTTTCGATCATGAGGTACCGTAACCATACCCAGATGAGAATCTATGGCGGTATCTCCATGTCCCGGAAAATGTTTGGCAGTAGCAGCTATGCCCTGTGATTGATATCCTGTGATGGCTGCTACGCCATGAGCGGCCACACTTTCAGCATGTTCACCATACGAACGCACACCGATGACCGGGTTCAGCGGGTTGTTATTCACGTCGAGCACTGGTGCAAGGTTCATATCAATACCGATGCTTTTTAACTCACGCCCCAGAATTCGGGCACACGCCAGAGTATATTCCGGATTGCCTGTCGCACCGAGTGCCATATTGCCCGGTACTTGCGTCATTCCCTCTTTGTCAATCCGAGCAACCATGCCGCCTTCCTGGTCTACCGAAATCATAAGGGGCCATGCCCCCGTTTCGGCAGCCAGATCTTGTAGTTCGGCGGACAGCCTTGTCAATTGATCTACACTTTCGACATTGCGCCGGAAATAAATGACACCCCCGACGTGATAGTCTCGGATTAAGTGAGTAATCTGTTCATCTGCGTGCTGACCGTGAAATCCACACATCAACAATTGGCCTACCTTTTGCTCCAACGTCAGATCATTCAAAGGTTTCATTCGACCTCTCCTCTCGTTTCCCTTGCCACTACGAACCCAATCGTTTACTCTGCCTGTACTCGGAGGGTTTCATGTGGAAGTGTTTATGAAACACCTTGGAGAAGTAGCGACGCTCCTTGAACCCTGTTGCTTCCCCAATCGCTGTAATGCTCCATTCGGTTGTACTCAACAATAAAGCGGCACTTTCCATCCGTTTCTGCGTCATGTATTCCACAAAAGTAACACCCATTTGGGTTTTAAATAGCTGGCAGAAGTAGCCTGGGCTGATTCCGAGCCAATCGGAGACTTCATCTATTCCCAAGTCCTGTTGCAGTCTGGCGTTCATGTAATCACATGCAGATCGGATTAGTTCCGCTATCGAAGGACGCGGTTGAGTTTGTTTACCTTGACAGGCATGAATAATGACCTCTGCAAGTTCAATCAGTTCTCTCATGGATACAGCCTCTTGCAGCGCATTCCAGAAATTCACTTCGTCCTTTTCAGCCATGACATTGACTTCGCGAAGTTCCCGAAGCATGTGTACAAGCATATAGCGAACATGGGTTTCATCTATCTTGTCTATTGTTTGCTCGGCATTCCCCATTCGCTGTTTAAGCGCATTCATTAGATCTTGTAATCCTTGTTTATTCCATTGCCGAATGCACCGTGTGATAAGCTCCAGATCGTCTCTTGTTATCCATGTACCGCCCCTTTTGGAAACCTCATGATCATACGATAATGAAGATCCCGCGCAGCCCGAATTCAATACCTTGTCTTCGCTTTCCGAATGTGTCATTAGAACTCTCTGACAATGCTGGTACCGTTCAAGGATTTGCTGTTCCAGTTTTACGAGTACATGATCCTGGACCACCCTTGCTTTTACACCTGAATCCATGGACAAGATTGCATTCAATTCAAATAATAGTTGATGTGCCAACTCCTCTGATTGAAGTCTCCACTCGCCCGATGCGTCCAGCAAGAGGCACCACTCTCCTTTGCGGGTAGAAAGAACCTGGCAGTTATTAGAGATTCTGTCCGTAACTTCCCTCAGCCTGGAACTTATCGCCTCATGCCATCTAACATGCTTGACCTCGGACCAGCCGATGGAATGGCGGAAATAACCGACCACATCCACCAGCAGCAATGTATAGCCAACAGAATGAGGCATGAATGGTGGCACAGAGACAGGATCAGAAATTTTCAACGGTGCTTCTCCCCGCAACAGGTCAATCAACTGTTTATGTCTGATCCAGCTTTCCATCTTTTGGCTGCGATAACGTTGCGATTCATTTTCCAGACGTCTCTTCTGGATCTGTCCGGCAAGCTCACGCAGTTTATGTTCCAGATTCAAATAATCAATTGGCTTACATATGTATTCATGTACGTTATACTTGATAGCGGTTCGAGCATATTCAAACTGCTGATACCCGGTCAGTAAAATAATTTCACACGTTTCACCCTGCTCTCGCAGCAAACGAATGAGTTCCAATCCATCCATAGACGGCATCCGAATATCGCACAAGAGAATGTCTGGATGACTTTCTGTTACTTTCCCCAGTGCTTCTGCCCCGCTTCTCGCTGTACCTGTGATTTCGATCCCCATCTCTTCCCAGGGTAAAATGTAGTTCAGATTCTCCAGAATCGGGAGCTCATCGTCAACCAGCATTGCAGTCAGATTCATCCGGCTTCCTCCTGCTCATATAATGGAATGATGCATCGAATAACTGTGCCATACCCCGGTGCTGAACATATAAATACGCCATTCCCGGTCCCGTATTGAATACGAATTCGATCTGCCACACTTCGTAATCCCAATCCCCGGCGTTCTGTTATGGACGATAATGATTCCGCCCCTTTCGCCAGCATACCTTCCGGTGGATCCGCTGCCATATACTCAAACCGCGCGAGCATTTCCTGGGGAATACCGATCCCATTATCCTCAACACATAACACAAGTTGACCCCGTTCTGCATAGGCACTTATCTGCAGTACACCTGGATAGGTGATCCCTTCAAACCCATGTTGAATGCTATTTTCCACCAGAGGCTGGAGGGTCAATTTGAGCAGAATTGAACTATATAGATGGGGTGGAATGTCAATCTCATAGGTGAACAAATCACTGAACCTGTACTGTTGAATCTCCAGATAACTCTGCAAATGCCTTATTTCCTCACCCAGTGGAATCTCTTCCTGATCCTGAATGCTGATACGAAGCATATTGCCCAGCCTGGTCACCATCTCACTTACTTTGCGCCCCTCACCACGCAATGCCAAGCCATTGATCGATTCCAATGTGTTGAACAGAAAATGGGGTTTGATCTGGGCTTGTAGTACACGTAATTCTGCCTGGGCCTTCTGCTCCTGCTCTGCCCGAACACGACGGAATAATCCTCCGATACGATCCATTAGCTCATTGAATCCTTGCGCAAGCAGCTGCATCTCGTCAAAACCTTTCCCTTCCACCCTCGCATTAAAATCACCATCATCCACACGACGCATAAACCTTACAAGTACAGCAATGTTGCCAGTAATACGATTCATGAAAAAAAGATTAAAGATCATGGCGGCGAATAGACATGACAAAATAATAATGACAGACCAGCCTGCAAAGGCATTGGTTTCCGCAGATAAGGCTTCCCATGAAGTTACACTGACGAGACTCCAGTTATAGTTCTTCAGATGATATTGCGAAATGATGCTCTCCTTGTCGTCAAAGACCGTTCTGACGCTGCTAAAGCCGGGACCGTAACTTCCGAATTCAGCACCAAGGTTTTGCATGTTCTCACCGTTATAACGCCCTGCAGGATCATAGACGATCAGTCCTTCTTCGTTGATTAACAGGAATGATGTATCCTGTGCCGAATCACTGATTTGCAGGTGACGAAAGATCCGGTCGATCTCTCCTTTTTTGATCTGAACAACAAGCACGCCGATATTTTGAAAATAACTGAGTTCTTTGACCAGTCTGATCTGGGTGAAGACAGGTTCTACCCCGGTTAGTTCGGGATATTCCAAAGGTGCGAGCCATTTGGGCACACCATTAAGTTGCTGAATTTCGTTGAATAAGGGATGCACTTTGAATTGCTGAAAAGGAAGGGCTTGAAAGTTTTCTTTGGTGAAAATGGAGACAATTTGATTATTTTCGGACGAACGCAAATCATATAAAAAGGCATAACTGATGAACGGATAGTTATATAAGAGGGAACGGAAATTGCGCTGGCTGGCATTCAGGGATAACTGATTACCGGTCCCCAGATCCTGCTTGGTCGGATCTTTAGCGTTCAATGCCATTTGGAAAACCGATGTGGCTATCCCGTTGTCGGTCACATTATTAATCTGCTGAAATACATTTTCGATATTGTAGCTGATGGCCTGAAGCGCATATTCGGCCTGTTGATTGTATTTTTTCTCAATCGTATGTGACGTCACCAGAAACATGCCAATACCAAGCGCACACATGGGTACAATGATCAGCAGCAGAAATGCCAAGGCCAGCTTCATTCGCAAGTTCATATCCCGTTCTCCCTATTACTGGTTCATGGTATTAACCTTTGACACCACCTGCAGTTACGCCTTCAATAATTTTCTCCTGAAGTATAGCGTAGATCACAAGTACAGGTACAACACTGTATACGATACCTGCCGACATCTGAGCATAGTTCATCTGATATTGATCCCGAAACTGGACCATGCCCACTGGCAGCGTACGCAATTTGTCGGTGGATAAGAAATAGTTGGCAAGTAAAAACTCATTCCAGTTGCCGAGGAAATTAACGATAAAAACGGTAACAATAGCCGGAATCGTAAGAGGTATCACTATTTTAGCAAAGATACCCGGAGCTCTCAAGCCGTCCATGACCGCCGCTTCCTCAATTTCGCCAGGCAGTGAACGCATAAAAGCCGCCAGTATAATAATGGTAAAAGGGATCGCATTCGCCACATAAGGCACGATTAATGCCAGATGTGTATCCAATATGCCCATTTTGCGTACAAGCAGATAGATCGGCAGCATGAGTGCGTTGTTGGGAATAAGCATACCCGCCAGTATCAGGCTGTACAGAAACAGACTCCACTTTCGGTGTCTCATCCGGGTTACGGCAAAAGCAAACATGGCACCGAGCACAATTGTACACGCCGAAGACAGAATCGAAATGTACAGGCTGTTCCAGAAATACGTGCCAATCTTCGCATTCACCCAGGCCTCCACATAATTGTTAAACTCCCATGTTGTCGGCAGACCGAATGGATTCAAGGCAATTTCATTGTTATCCTGCTTGAAAGACGAGAAAATCACAAATAAAAAGGGAAACAAAATTGCGATTAAATACAACATTAACAACACATGAGGTATACTGCTTTTTATGTTTTTCGCCATCAATATTCCACCTTCTCGCTCTTTCTCGCCACCAGCAGTTGATACACCGCAGTAAGCACAAGCGTCAGAGCAAAGATCAGTACCGCAATGGTATTGCCATAACCATATTTGAAATTGGTAATCGCATATTTGATCATGTATGTCGCAAGAACCTCGGTGGACCCAGCGGGCCCACCTTTGGTCATGACAATCACGATGTCAGCTGCTTTCATAGCTCCTGCAATGGACAACATGATAACGACGGAAATGATCGGACGAATCAGCGGCAGTGTTATCCGCATTGCACGTTGTACCGCCGTTGCACCATCGATTGCAGCTGCTTCATCCAAATCACGGGGAATCGCCAGTATGGCAGCCAGTACCATGACAATGTAAAATCCCGTCCACTGCCAGGCATTGGTAACCAAAATGGACAACATGGCAAATCGGTTATCGGATAACCAGTAGATTGGATCGATGCCCAGCACATGAAGCATTTTGTTTAATAATCCGATATTCGGCTCATAGATGAACCCCCATAAGATACCGATCACGGCTGTCGACATAATGGATGGTAAAAAAACAGCTGTTTTATACAGACCTTTCAGCCTTTTCACATTGGCAATCAGTAGCGAAAACAGGACGATTAGAGGTACCTGAATCAGTACCGAAAATCCGATGAAAAAGCCGTTATTCCGTGTGGAAATCCAAAATCGTTCATCGGTCAGTGCCTTCACATAGTTGGATAAGCCCACAAAACGTGGCTCAGCGGAAACCCCATTCCAACTCGTCAGACTGTAATATAAGGAGCTGCCAATAGGATATAGAAAGAACATGATAAACAGAATCAGGGCTGGCATTACAAACAGCGTATAGATTAACGGGCTGCGGAGTGAAGTATTCATGGTCAGCCTCCTTCAGTCACTTCAACGATCGCAGTTTCAACTTGGATTGATTTATTCCACTGAAGCGTTTGCTTCCTCCTGTACCTTTTGCAGTTCTTCTGCCATTTTCTCTGGCGTAGTCTGCCCACCGATCAACTTCTGAATCTGCAGATTACTGATCTCTGTCGTCACATCAGCCTGAACGAGTGCATCAAATGCCGGGAACGACGTCTTGGACGCATTAAGCACGGCCACAATTTCTTTCATCAGATCATCGGTAATGCTATCGGTTAACACTTTTTCATCCAGCTTCATGGCAGGCAATACACCATCTTCCACAAGGCCGCGAACCTGCATATCTTCATTGTAGAAATTTTTGATAAAAGCTTTAACGGCTTCCAGCTTCTGCGGGTCATCCGCCACGGCTGCCGAGAATCCATATCCATTGTTCACATCCCGCATCAAGGACGTCTGATCGCCTGCGCCGTTCTCTACCGGAGGCATATTGAAGAATCCAACCTTGCCAATGAGCGATTCACCGCTCTGACCTTCTTTGAATACAGATGATTTCCATGTTCCGTCATACATTAATACCGCTTCACCGCTTGTAAATTGCGTGGTATATTCGGCGTACTCGAAGCCCAGTTCACCTTTTTTGAAATACCCCTTATCCACCCATTCCTTATGTTTGGCAAAACCTTGTACAACACCAGGGTCGGTCCACTTCGCTTCACCTGTTGCAAACTTTGCAGTAATCTCCGGCCCGGCATAGCGGGACCACAGATGGTTGGTTAACATAAGTGGAACCCAGCCTGCCTTGGATGCAGAAGCAAGCGGTACTTTGCCATCAGCCTTGATCTCGGCCAGTATATTATCCAGTTCGGCCATGGTGGTTGGCGCTTTCCACCCTTTTTGTTCAAAGTACTCTTTATTATAGAAAAAACCTTCGCCTGAACCGCCAATCGGCAGTCCATATACTTTGCCTTCATACGTAAACGGTTCAAGGGATGTAAACTGGTCCTGAATGCCCAGCTCTTGCAGGATTGGAGTCAGATCAAGCAACATGCCTTCCTTGGCATATACTTTGGAATCCGGGCTACCGAACAGTTCAAATATATCCGGCGGATTGCCTGCCGCCATCTCTCCGCGAAGCTTTTCCTTGCGATTCACATCGGATTCGACACCATCCAGCGTAAAGGTCAGATTGGGAATCTCTCCTTCAACTTTGTCCACAACATCCTGCAGGATGGCCAATCGTTTCTGTTTGTCAGCTCCCACCTGTGTGTGGCGAAGAAGCATCTCAACCGGTTCCTTACTTGTCTCCTCCACAGGTGTATTGCCTGCGCCTTGCTGTGGCTCGTTACTTGAGCTTGCACATCCCGCCAAAGTCCATGAAGTGATAAGCAATAATGAAAGCAGTAATGTCATTCCTTTTTTCATCTGGTTGACCCTCCTCAAGATATTGAGCATTTGGCTTTACACTCTGATTATAAAAAGCCGGAGCTTACATCGTAAGGATGACAATTCATCAATGGAGGGATAAAATCCTTCACTGGACAAAAAACAGCCCCTGCGAAGTGTATTCGCAAGGGCTACTTGGCTCTTGGTTCTGACGTTATATATAAAGGTATATCACTTATCGGAACAAGCCACGCCAGCCGTTTCCTGGCGACCTTGTTCGATCAGGCGATACGCCCGATCCACTTCTTCTTCACTTGGCGAAGGAACGCCATCCAGAGGATATACTTTGCCGAGTGCTTCCCATTTGTAGATCCCCATCTGATGGTATGGAAGAATTTCGAACTTTTCGACGCCATTTAATGTTCCGATAAACCGTCCGAGGTTAACCAGATCCTCTTCCTCGTTATGAATGCCAGGCACATATACGTGGCGTATCCACATTTTCCGACCTTGCTCCGACAACCACTTGGCCGTTTTCAACGTTCTCTCATTGGATTTGCCTGTCAGCTTGATATGTTTCTCGTCATCAATATGCTTGAGATCCAGCAGAACCAGGTCTGTGTTATCGAGCAGATCGTGAATCCGTTCCGGTTCGTTAAATCCGTTGCTGTCCAGTGTCGTATGCAATCCCCAGCGACGTTTCACTTCTTTGAAGATTTCAGCTACGAAGTGAGCCTGCAACGTTGGTTCTCCACCAGATATCGTGAGTCCGCCTCCAGAACTGCGGTAGTAGGATAGATATGGCTCAATCTCAGCCAATACCTCTTCTAGTGTCATTTCTTTTCCACCATCCAGCGCCCATGTATCTGGGTTATGGCAGTACTGACACTTGAGTAGACATCCCTGCATAAAAAGCACGAAGCGGATGCCTGGGCCGTCAACCGTCCCGAAAGTTTCGAGTGAATGAATATGTCCGTTAACCATGTTGCCTCTTCCTTTCTGTATCCGCATCCGCTGTGCGTTTAATATGAGTTGGAATGCCTTGCTCTAGCGGTCTTCTACTTGCAAATTACTTACATCGAGCCATGGAACGTACGGTTGATGACATCCAACTGTTGTTCACGAGTCAGTTTAATGAAGTTAACCGCATAGCCGGATACCCGTACAGTCAGTTGCGGATAGTTTTCCGGGTGATCCATCGCATCAATCAGTTGCTGACGATCAAATACGTTAACGTTCAGGTGATGAGCGTTTTGACCGAAGTAACCATCCATCATCGCAGTCAGATTGGATTTACGTGTAGCCTCTTCTTTACCCAAGGCTTTTGGCACGATGGAGAAGGTATTAGAAATCCCGTCAAGACTATGTTCATAAGGCAATTTGGCTACAGAGCCAAGGGATGCCAGTGCACCTTTTTTGTCACGACCATGCATTGGGTTCGCACCTGGAGCAAATGGTTCACCTGCTTTACGACCGTCCGGTGTAGTCCCTGTTTTCTTACCATATACCACGTTGGAAGTAATCGTCAGAACGGATTGTGTTGGTATTGCGTTACGGTATGCTTTGTGCTTGCGAATCATGCCCATGAAGCTCTCAACCAGTTCAACAGCAATGCTGTCCACGCTATCTTCATTGTTACCGTAACAAGGGAAGTCTCCTTCGATTTCGAAATCAACAGCGATGCCTTGTTCGTTACGGATTGGTTTTACTTTGGCATATTTGATGGCACTCAGTGAATCTGCTGTAACCGAGAGACCCGCGATACCACAAGCCATCGTGCGTACAATGTCACGGTCATGCAATGCCATCTCGATACGCTCATAGCTGTATTTATCGTGCATGTAGTGAATGACGTTGAGGGTGTTCATATACAGCTTCGCGAGCCACTCCATCATTGGTTTGAAGCGTTTCATAACCTCATTGTAATCCAGCACTTCGCTAGTGATGGCAGGATACTCCGGTCCGACCTGTGCTCCGGATTTCTCGTCACGACCACCGTTGATCGCATAGAGGAGAGCTTTTGCCAGGTTGGCACGAGCACCGAAGAATTGCATTTGTTTCCCGATCTTCATCGCCGATACACAGCAAGCAATACCGTAATCGTCACCGTAGATCGGACGCATCAGATCATCATTTTCATACTGGATTGAGCTTGTTTCAATGGATACTTTACTGCAATAATCTTTGAAAGCTTCTGGAAGCTTCGTGGACCAAAGTACAGTCAGGTTCGGTTCTGGTGCAGGACCCAAGTTGTGCAGTGTATGCAGGAAACGGAAGCTGTTTTTAGTTACACGTGTTTCACCATTCACAGACATACCGCCAATGGACTCCGTCACCCATGTTGGATCTCCACTGAACAATTCGTTGTAATCCGGTGTACGCAGGAATTTGACAATCCGTAGTTTCATTACGAAATGGTCAACGAGTTCCTGAGCCTGTTCTTCGGACAAGATACCTTCTTGCAGGTCACGCTCAATGTAGATATCCAGGAAGGAAGATACACGTCCCAGAGACATTGCAGCACCGTTCTGCTCTTTGATCGCAGCGAGATAACCGAAGTACAACCATTGGAATGCTTCTTTTGCTGTTGTCGCTGGCAAGGAAATATCGAACCCGTGCATATCACCCAATTGCTTCAATTCTTGCAATGCACGAATCTGTTCAGACAATTCTTCCCGCAGACGAATGACATCTTCATCAATAACATCAACTTCAAGTGCGTTCAATTCGCCTTTTTTGTTACGGATCAGGAAGTCTACCCCGTACAAAGCTACACGACGATAGTCACCGATGATCCGGCCACGGCCGTAAGCATCTGGCAGACCTGTAATAATCCCTGCTTTACGCGCTGCACGCATATCTGAAGTATAAGCATCGAATACACCCTGGTTATGTGTTTTGCGAATGTTAGTAAATATATCAATGACACCTTGAGGCAATTCGAAGCCATATGCTTCACATGCATCAATCATCATCCGGATTCCGCCTGTTGGTTGAATGGAACGTCTGAATGGAGCATCGGTCTGAACGCCGACAATCTGCTCTTTGGATTGATCCAGATAACCTGGTTGGTGAGAAACAATTGTCGCTGGTGTGTTCACATCAACGTCAAGGACACCGCCGTTATCCCGTTCTTTTTTGGTCAGATCAGATACAATCTCCCACAATTCTTTGGTATTCTGGGTTGCACCTGCGAGAAATGCTTCATCACCGTAATACGGAGACAAGTTGTGTGCCAGAAAATCATTCACATCTACGGATTTGGTCCATGTTCCTTTGGTAAAGTTTCTCCAACCTGTTTGTTGTTTGACATCTTTTTCAATCACCGACATCTTAATCCCTCCACTAATTTGGATTTCTGGACACATAACATCTTGCCTCATTCGTAGCATTGTGTGCCCAGAGCCGCGATTAATGTGAATTGTTTCACATAAACCGGAACATGTTCTCTCTACTTGGGAACCGGAACCGCGGGATGAATGTTTTTCTTACATTTTCAGTATACGTCTTGGGGCTTTCATCATCTGTGATTTTTGTCACAAAGTCAGTGAACTAACTCACTCCACCTGCGCTGTGTCCCATTGAACCTCTTTAGATTCACACTTGGTCACTCCGTGGAGAGAATAGTCTTCCAATCGCTGCTCACTATTTAAATTTACTGAAAAAGCGAATGAACATTAGGTGGTGTACACTGGCCACTGCAAGTAGAGAATAACCTTCCGATCGCTGTTATCCCCGGATTTTTTGATTCACTTTTTCAAAGGTGAAAATCCAGTGATAAAGGCGAATGCTCCGCTTCTTCAGGTTTTTTCTCTCCTCTCCGTTATCGTGTACATGTGTAGTTCAACTGATAAAACAAAAAGGTCAAAATTTATTTCGAAGATGCAAGCTTCGCTTTTTCAGGTTATTTCTGCCCCTCCGTTGTCGTGTAAAGGGATTGTTTAAACGACCTCATCAAGGATTCCGTTTAACCTCTTTAGGACCATTGCTCCGTTAAACTCGGAACAAACAAGGACTTAGGACTATTTCCTGAAAACAGATGCTTCGCTTTTCTGTTTTTCTGCCCGTTCCTTTGTTCGTCATCGTGTTAATATCTCACTCAATCACGAATTTGGTGTAACCTCTAAAAAGACGGCAATCGGGGCTCCCCTCTCGGGGAACCCTGATCTTCTTGCCGTAAGGCACTCTCTTCGTTCTAATTCATTATTCAAACTTGCCGTAGAATGCGTTGCGGTACACATCAGCCAGTTCAGTTACCAGCGGCAACTTCGGATTGGCGGTTGTACATTGGTCTTCGAAGGCACGGTCTGCCAGATAATCTACATGTGCTTCAAAGTCTTTGGCATCAAATCCGATTTCCTGGAACGATTCTTCAATGCCCAAAGTTTTGTTCAGTTTGCGAATGGCATTGATCAGACTGGTTACGCCTTCTTCTGTCGTACGTGCAGGCAACCCTAGAATCCGGGCAATTTCGGCATACCGCTCATCCGCTACAAAGTGCGAATATTTCGGGAACGATGCAAATTTGGTCGGTTTTTTCGCGTTGTAACGAATAACGTGCGGCATCAGAATTGCATTGGTACGTCCGTGTGCAGTATGATACTGACCGCCCCATTTATGCGCCAAGCTGTGGTTAATGCCCAGGAATGCGTTGGCAAACGCCATACCGGCAATTGTGGAAGCATTATGCATTTTCTCACGAGCCAGTTTATCTCCTTGCAGTGCAGATTGCTCCAGGTATTGGAACACCAGTTGAATGGCTTTGATCGCAAGTCCATCCGTGTAATCATTCGCCATGACAGACACATAAGCTTCAATTGCATGCGTCAGTACGTCCATACCTGTATCTGCAACGGCTGTTCTAGGCAGGGAGTATACGAACTCCGGATCGACAATTGCTACGTCTGGTGTCAGCTCATAGTCGGCCAATGGATATTTGGTGTTACCTTGATTTTTATCTGTGATAACCGCGAACGATGTCACTTCAGAACCTGTACCGGATGTGGTTGGAATCGCTACAAATTTCGCTTTTACGCCGAGACGTGGATATTTGTAGATCCGTTTGCGGATATCCATGAATTTTTGTTTCAGATCGTTGAAGTCCGTGTCCGGATATTCATAGAACAACCACATGGCTTTCGCAGCATCCATTGGTGATCCGCCGCCGAGTGCGATAATGCAGTCTGGCTGGAAGCGGCGCATCATTTCGGTTCCGCGATCTACCGTTGTTGTGGACGGATCTGGCTCTACATCGGAGAACACTTCGATCGCTACTGGCATTTGGCGTTGACGCAGATAGTGTTCTACCTTTTCAACATATCCAAGCTTCACCATCATGGCATCGGTAATAATCGCCACACGTGTGATGTCAGGCATTTTGGCAAGATACTGTGTTGCCCCTTTTTCGAAGTAGACTTTGTTCGGCACTTTGAACCATTGCATATTCACGGTACGGCGAGCCACCCTTTTCACATTGATTAAGTTCACAGCGGTTACGTTGGAAGAAGTCGAGTTACGTCCGTATGATCCGCATCCCAGTGTCAATGACGGCATGTTTGTGTTGTAGATATCCCCGATGGCACCATGTGTGGATGGTGAGTTCACAATGATCCGTCCAGTTTGCAGACGATCTGCGAATTTGCCGATCACTTCTTCGTTTGTTGAGTGGATAACCGAGGAGTGACCCATACCGCCAAAAGCAACCACTTCTGCTGCACGTTCAATTCCCTCTGCTGCCGTTTTGACTTTGTAACAAGCCAGTACCGGACTTAATTTCTCAGCCGACAATGGGAATTTCGTACCTACCCCTTCAATCTCGGCCACGAGAATTTTGGTGCCTGCCGGAACTTCAATACCGCACAACTTCGCAATGCTCACTGCAGATTGACCAACAATTGCCGGATTCACCGCACATTTCTCGGCGTTAATTGCTCCTGCTGTCAATTTTGCTGCTTCATCTTTGTTAACAAAGTAACAGCCATTTGCGATCATTTTTTTCTTCACTTGATCAAAGATCGGTTCTTCAATGATGACCGCTTGCTCGGAAGCACAGATCATACCGTTGTCGAAGGATTTCGACAAGATCAGATCCGTCACTGCCTGATTGATATCCGCGCTTTTCTCGATAAAGCAAGGTACGTTACCCGGTCCTACGCCCAGTGCAGGTTTACCGCAGCTGTACGCTGCACGTACCATGCCGGATCCGCCGGTTGCCAGAATGAGAGCCACATCATTGTGATTCATCAGTTCGTTCGTACGATCCATGGAAGGTTCATCAATCCACTGGATACAATCCTCTGGAGCACCATGCTTCACCGCTGCATCACGCAGGATTTTGGCAGCTTCCCGGCTACAATTCTGTGCAGATGGGTGGAAACCAAAGATAATCGGGTTACGCGTCTTAATGGAGATCAGTGCTTTAAACATCGTCGTTGATGTTGGATTCGTGACGGGTGTAATTCCCATAATAATACCAACCGGCTCCGCAATTTTCTGGAAGCTTTCATACTCGTTATCTTCAATCACACCTACAGTTTTGTCGTACTTGATGCTGTGGTACACATATTCTGTTGCAAATATATTTTTAGTGATTTTATCCTCATATACTCCGCGGCCTGTTTCTTCTACGGCCATCTTGGCGAGCATCATGTGTTTATCCAGACCCGCAAGCGCCATTGCTTGCACAATTCGGTCAATCTGCTTCTGATCCATCTTCATGAATGCTGCGTGTGCCTTATTCGCTTTGTCGATTAACGTTTGAATATACTGACCTGCTGTCGGTTCTTTTGCTGGGGCGACTTCGTTCTTTACAGCCATCTCCCTCATCCTCCTAAAGGTTCGTATTGGTTTGTCTCTCTTCTTTACATTCACATCGTAACATGCCACTAAACTTAATTATGTGATTTTTTTCACAAAGTATAACAAATTTAATTTAAGTTTTGTAGTGTCCTTCATCCAACCATTTTCACTTCCTATTTAAAATATAGGGCTGTAAAAATCATCCTCTCCACTAAAAGTGAATTTTATCACAATGTTTGAAATTTCGTCATTTTTGCCCCCTTTCCTTCCCCCTCAAACGGTAAGATTAGGTATATACTGAACTTAAAAATTGAACCACCGCAATTTGTACCGTCCTTCTTCCCGGCCGAGATGACCCTGATCAGGACGGCAACGGTTTGCGGCAAACCTCGGGGGCTACTGTAAACTACAGGAATCCGACCGACGGACACAAAGGGGAGATAGACTTATGATAGAACTAACGACTGTACTGGAAAAACGCGGCAATACCAACTGTTTCTCGGAAGCGAATTTCAACCATCTGCTGGTTACCATGAAAGATAGAACTTATCCCGAAGGTACACATCTGTACTGGGAAGGGGACGTCTCTGACAAACTTTATTATATGAAACGGGGCCGTGCCCAGATCACCAAATCCACGGATGAAGGCAAGGAATTAATCATGTACATGTATCAGTCCGGTGATATGATTGGTCAGGCTGATCCCTTCTTCGGCTCTAAACATACCTTCTCAGCGGAAGTACTGGAAGACAGTGAGATCGGTGTACTGGAGCATAAGGACCTGGAGATGCTAATCTGCCAGCATTGTGACTTCGCAATCGACTTTATGAAATGGATGGGCATCCACCACCGGTTGACACAGACGAAGTTCCGGGATCTAATGTTATATGGCAAACCAGGTGCGCTCTGCTCCACCCTCATTCGATTGTCGAATTCGTATGGTGAACCTCATGGAGAGCATGTCATTATTCACAAAAAAATTACCCACACCGACCTGTCCAATATGATTGGAGCTACCCGTGAAAGTGTAAACCGCATGTTGAGCGATCTGCGCAAGAAAGATGCGATTGAATATGACAACGGCATGATCGTCATCAAAGATCTGAAGATGCTGCAAGGGATCTGTCACTGTGAACTTTGCCCGAACGAGATCTGTCGTATTTAATAAATGACTATGCTAATCGAATGTTGCTCATATATTTTAATGCAAAAAAGCCCAGTTCTCTAAGTAGAGATTGGGCTTCTTCGTATACTTAGGATGCATTGGTTAATTCAAGCTTCACCGCATCACGTGGATTCAATTTCATGTCCAAACCATTTTCCATTAATTCTTTGTCATTCACCATGATAACCCACCGCTCATTCATGCGAGGTGTGACATTCTCGACCGCAACGACGAATTTGTTATTCTCCGACATTCTTACAATCCCGCTGGACTTCAACACATCGCGAACGGTGCACTCTTGAACGTAGACTCCGGCATATTGACGATTGAGAGTTGGCATAATGTTTCCACCGCTAACCTTGAGTAATGTTGTCTGATATGCAACGCCATCTCCCCCACTGTCAGCGGCTTTCACGTAAATGATCACTTCATCTTTGGCATGAAGCTCCATGTTCCAATCTTCCTGTTCAATATCCTTGCCATTTAATTTGACAGCCCAGCTAAGCGAAGAATCCAGAGACACTTCACCAACGGATTGAATCCGTTTTCCATCTGCCGTAAAATCAACCAGTCCGCTATTAAGTAATGCTTTTTTAAGTGTCAAACCCTCACTAAAATCTCGCTTAATGGACTTTGTTGCATCAGGCAAAAACGTACTGCCATCTACAGCCACTGTAATCGTATTCGCTGTGTCTGTCTCTTTGACAATTGGCTGCTCAGAAGGCTGCGTCTCACTACAACCAGCCAGGATCACCAGTAGGAGCAAACATACACCTATGTAACCGGGGATTTTCTTCATCATGTAGGTAACACCACCCTGCGTAAAATCATTCACCCTGTTGTCCATAACCTCTATTATGGCACAACACTCAACAAAAAAAAGTGTCAAAGCCGTTACTTTTATGGTGCCCCCTCCAAATCGGGCTTGTACAAGAAAGAGAGCCCGCATACAGGCTCTCCTATCATAATCAATTTTCAGATCTCATTGGTTGCTGTTATTGGACACAAGCCTGCATGTATGTTCGTCCTCCATCACCATCTTTCAGATAGGGATTAAGCCCGAAGAACTGCTCCTCAGATACATATACACCTGTCAGCAATCGCCCTTCAAGCAATCCACCGTCCACCTGCACGCAACATGAAGGTGCGTCGACATACTCCTGATACAACGGAATCTGCCCATATTGTTGATGGACCTTGAATACCTTCCCCTGCTCATGCAAAGGCCGTTCCGAGAAATAGGTAGGTACAATATAACGGGCAATAACATCCAGTTCCTGCACGCTGTAAAAGGGTTCATCACCAAGCCATGGCGCAAACATTCGAATTTTCTCATATTGGGACCAGACAACCGCCTGAATCAGCATCTCTGCCTGAGCCAACCGGCCTACTCCCACATCCAGAACCAACTGCTTACTCTGGATTGTTTGTTCCACCTGAGACAACGTTGGATCAGGTTGGCTCAATTCACATCCGATACACTTCCAGCCCCTGGACGTTTGAATCCATTTTTGCAGCACCGCCGGAGCTAGTTTCGGACCATCGCTGTTCACAGAATGCGTATTCACTTCGGCTAGATCATCCTTAACCGATTGGGAATATGCTGTGCGCTTAAATAACTCTGCAGCTTTTTTGTAAATTAGATGGACCTGAATGGATGCGCTCTCAAGTTCTGCAATATCTTTTTTGCCGTAGCGTACTTCACGGGATAAGCTTTCTTCTCTCATGACAAGTGGGCCTCCTTCGCTCCGGCCGTCTGTGGCCATTTTCTATAGATTATACTACAACTCATGACAACATGTGCAACGCCCAAGAGAAAAACGCCGATCCACCTATTACTTAAGACAAAAACCCCTGATTTCCACAGAAATCAGGAGTCTATGTCATTCATGCAACAAAAGTGGGTGATATTGCTTATACGTTAGTCAACCCACTGCTCAGCCCAGTCTTGAATTTGATTCATGACAGGCTGTAGCGCTCTACCTTTCTCCGTCAGTTCATATTCAATACGAACTGGCGTCTCAGGATAGACGTGACGAACCAGAATACCTTCACTCTCCAGATCTTTCATCCGTTCGGATAACATCTTATCACTCATGGATGGAATCAGATTGGAGATATCCTTGAATCGCTTCGAACCACTCATCAACGTTTGAATAATTAAACCATTCCAGCGCTTGCCCAAAAAAGAAAACGCCGTCTCAAAACGCGGACACATCCGCAAGTCTTGACCTTCCACATTAATCACCTCTTTAGAGATCACTCAACTTACATTTTGTTAGTATATTTCATAATAACATATTTAAGCGTTAAAGAAAACGTCTGCCCCTAAAAAGTTTAAATTTTAGAAGCATAACTTGTTACATCCCAGTATACCTTACAACCTGCCATGCAACCATGGGAAATATCGTATAACTTCCCCATACGACTATCTTACCCAAAAAGAACCCAACTGCCACAGTCATTATTGACTCGGAGAAGGGTTCTTTTGAATAAAACTTATAATTTCCATTTCACCATGGAGTTAGTGAATTAGACCAGTACGCCACCAAATGGTCTTACAGGTTCGCTCTTGCCAAATTCCGGCTTAAAACTGCGGGCAGGATATGCCCATTTCACAGCGTTGCTGATCACTCTTAATATTTCCGGCTTGTAATAGGTCGGATACGTCTCATGACCTGGTCGGAAATAGAAGATTTTACCTTCACCGCGCCGGAACGTACATCCGCTCCGGAATACTTCCCCACCCTGGAAGTTACTTACAAACACCAGTTCATCTGGTACCGGAATATCGAAGAATTCGCCGTACATCTCTTCTTTTTCCAATACAATCTTGCCTTCGATGCCATCCGCAATCGGATGAGATGGGTTAACACACCATACAATTTCCTGCTCGTCAGCTACACGCCACTTCAGATCGCAGCTGGTTCCCATCAGCGCTTTGAATGGTTTGGAGAAATGACCTGAATGGAGCACAATCATTCCCATCCCGTTCAGCACTCGCTGCGCGACCTTCTGTGAGATCTCATCGCTTACGCGATCATGTGCCATATGTCCCCACCATATGAGCACATCCGTGGAATTCAGCACTTCATCACTTAATCCGTGTTCAGGCTGATCCAGTGTAGCTGTACGAATAGCAAAGCCTTCGCCGCCAAGTCCGTCAGCCAGTGCTCGATGCAGACCATCCGGGTAGACTTCCCTTACTTCATCGTGAATTTTCTCATGGACAAATTCATTCCAAATGGTGACGTTGATCATATTCAATTTCCCCCTAGTGTAGCTCTAAACCCACCACATATCGCCCAGCGGTTCTTCGATTAATACTTGCTGGAGATTTTGCACGGCTTTAGAGAATCCTTCTTCAACCGACATCAGACCGTCTTCGTGTTCAATACTTACTACATAATCATATCCGACCAGACGCAAGGCACTCATAATATCTGCCCATGTCTTGTTATCATGTCCATAACCGACCGAGCGGAACTGCCAAGCCCGATCCAGCATATTGGTATAGTCCTGCATATCCGTTACACCGTGTTTGTTCACGTTTATCGGATCAATCGTTGTATCTTTTGCATGGAAGTGATGGATCGCTCCTTCACGTCCCAAGATGTGAATGGCCTGAACCGGATCAATACCTTGCCACCACATGTGACTTGGGTCCAGATTGGCTCCGATCACTTCACCTGCTGCTTCACGCAGTCTCAGCAACGTTGCTGGTGTGTGAACCGAGAATCCACCGTGCAGCTCCAGTCCAACTTTTACGTTACGATCTGCTGCGAATTTACCCCACTCTGTCCAATAAGGGATAACCTTGTTCTCCCACTGCCACTTCAGGATCTCCTGGAAGTCATTCGGCCATGGTGCAACAGGCCAGTTCGGATATTTGGCATCCTCATGGTCTCCCGGACAACCGGAGAATGTATTCACTACAGGTACTTCCAGCTTCTCAGCCAGTTCTACCGTTTTAACAAAATCATCATGGAATCCCTTCGCAATATCCTTTTGCGGATGAAGCGGGTTACCGTGACAGCTCAGTGCACTAATCGTCAAACCGCGTGATTCCACTGCGTTTTTGAAGTTTTTCAGTGCTGTAGGATTGCTTAACAATTCATCCGGCTTACAATGTGCATTGCCTGGATGTCCGCCCGTTCCGATCTCTACTGCTTTTAATCCCTTGGATGCTACATAATCAAGAGCATCCTCCAATTTACGTCCTCCGAATAGTACCAAAAATACGCCGAGTTTCAAGTGCGATTCCTCCCTGGATTAGATATCGTATGATTGCTGAATTCATGAATATTGAACTGTAAAACCATTACCGTTCAGATCACATGCCTGTTTGATTAGTGTGGAAAATCGAGAGTGTTTCTATCCTGAAATTGAACATTTGTTACTCAGACTAGTGTGAGTCCACGGTTTCAATCTCAGTTTGAACTGTGCGAGTTACTGCAAAAGCGTCATAGCTGCTCTCCAGATGTATATGCTTGCCTTCAAGTGAAGAACGCTGGAATGAATGCATGGCTTCCAGTACGTGATAAGCAAGCTTGCCACTAGCTTTGTGTTCCCGTCCGGCACGAATGGATTCGACCATCTCAGTTACGCCAATGCCTCGTTCGTTTTGTCCACTTTCGAAGACTGGTTTGATCGTCTCCCAAGTGTCCTGACCGTATCTGCGAACCTTCACTTCCCCGTTAAAATAATTGGGGTCGGGTACACTCAGCGTACCTTCTGTACCGTAGATTTCAATACGTGGCAGATCCGAAGCTCCTCGAATATCGAAACTGGTAATCATCGTTGCAATGGCACCTTCTGCGAAATCAATGGTTCCTGCCAAGTGGGTAGGCGTCTCTACTTGTAGCGCTGTACCTTCCTTCGGTCCGGAGCCAATCTTGCGATCAGCGATCTGTATGCCTGCCGAGGCGCTGATTCTGCGTATCGGTCCAAGCAGCGTAATCAGCGCGGTCAGATAGTAAGGCCCCATATCAAACATGGGTCCACCACCTGCGACATAAAAGAACTCCGGATTAGGATGCCATGCTTCTGGTCCTCCACCCATGAAGAACGAAGTCGCAGCAATTGGCTTGCCAATCAGCCCATCCTCAATGGCTTTACGAGCTGTCTGTATGCCTGAACCAAGGAAGGTGTCCGGTGCAGAACCCACATACAATCCCTTTTCCTCAGCCAGTTCAACAACCTTGCGACCATCCTCAAGCGAAATCGCCAGCGGCTTCTCGGCATACACATGTTTGCCTGCCTCAAGTGCAGCCAGATCGGTCATGGCGTGACTGCCAGGAACCGTAAGGTTCAACACAAGTTCAATTTCGTTATTTTGCAGCAACTCATCTACATTGTAAACGTTTGCGATATTAAATTCATCTGCCCGTTCCTGAGCCCGTTCACGAATCAAATCCGCAACAGCCACGACTTCAATAAGCGGGTTGTTTTTGAAATTTTCCAGGTAGATGGCGCTGATGTTACCACACCCGATGATGCCTGCTTTCATTTTCTCCACTGTGACGTTCATCTCCTTACGCATGGTGAAAATCTGCGTTTGAATGGTTGAGATACATTTGTTGTGTTGGATGTTTCCTGTTCCTTAAATCTAATACTATGGTATTCCGTTTCAGCTTGAATTAAAATGAATAATATGATTGAAACATGAACTATCTGGTCATAATTTTCAAATTGCAAGGAGTATGCCCATGCCTACAGATTCTTCCTGCCAAGTTCTTACAGCAGGCTTTTCATTTCATCGTAAACCCTACACTATGGTGCAGCCTGAAGGGGTGAAGAACTACCTGTTAAGACTGCAAACAGACGGACGTTGCCGTGCACGCATTGACGGGGACATGTCCCTGGTAGATGCGGGTGATCTGCTTCTTTTTGATCCTGATGAGCCCTATGAGCTGAGAATAGACAATGAAACCAATCCGATGGGAGAGCGACTGGTAGAGAGTGGAGACTATCATATCTTCTTTAATGGTTCCTGGGTGGATGAGTGGTGGAAGCGTCACAAACGGCCGACCCGGATCAAAGTTGAACTGACGGAAAGCCTATTGGTCCTGTTTCGACAGCTCGTACTGGAGCAGCGCCGAATCTCCAATCCGTATCCGGAAATTTCAAGTTATTATATGCGAATTTTGTGTCTTGAAGTGGATCGTCTGCTCGCGGAGCATCCAACGATAACCAACACCAATTATGTGGCTTATGAGATCAAGAACTATATTGAAGAAAACGCTTCCTCTTTATTCAAGCTGGACGATGTGGCAACACATCTCGGCATCAGTGTCTCACGGGGTGTTCATCTCTTCAAAGAAGCGTTTGGCAAAAGCATTATGCAATACACGCTTGACGTCCGGCTGAACATGGCCAGGGAGCGGATTATTTTCAGTCCAATGACCCTGGAGCAAGTGTCTGAGTCTTCCGGCTTTAACAACTATACTTATTTCCATCGGGTATTCCGTTCCCGGTTCGGCATGTCCCCGAAGGAATTCCGCGTCATTCACCGGGAACAGATGTAATCATACCAGTATACGTAAGTTGAACTTATTTGCGCGCGGCTATGGCCTCGGATACAACCATCGCCAGATCTTCATTGCCGAACATGGACAACACACCAAGTACCGTATCATCCGGGATCTCACCGGCTTCCTCCTTGGATACAATCAGCTTCTGCATCTGCTGCAATCGCTCGTTGCTCTGCTGATTCGGGTAGGCTTGCCGGTACATCTCTTCCGGGTCCAAATTATTATTGACACACCACTGGGCAAACACCAGGATCATCATCTCTTCTTCCTGTTTATAGGTTTCAATAACAGCTTCCTCGACCTGTTTAGCACGTTCCTTTTCATATTCATCCATGACGTGTATTCCTCCGTATGTGTATTCTGCAATTATTTGCGAATCAATTGTTCCGCCAGTTCATGACTGTCCATGACATGACTTGCACTGATCAGACAATCATCAGGAGAGTCGAGACAAGCCAGGAAATTGTCAACTGCTCCGCTAAAACCTCTGCGTGCTAACACGATATCCCAGCTCCCGAACGTTTCTTTGGTTTCCAGACTCCCCTTTTCCATGTAGCTGATCATGTCCATGTTCACCACTTCAACAGATCGTCCACCACCGTGCAATTCGATCTTCTCCAGATCTGCCCCAGCTTCACGCACCATATCGAATCGACCGTGGGCTGTTCTGCCCAACTTGGCCGTACCGGTTGCATGCAATAGTCTATCCAGATCATTCTTCCGGATCCATTGATGAAGCAACTCCACATTATGATCCGAGTACCACAACATCAGATCCAGCATATGGATGAGATCATCATAGATGGTTTCTGCCGCAGGACGATCCTGAATGCCTGTACGATGTTTCGTCACTGTCAGGGAGTCGAAGCCTTCCCCACCCTGCATCCATTCTTTGGCTTTTTGGTACATCGGTGCGAATCTGCGGTTGAAGCCTACTGCGAGCAACAGACCTTGTGCCTCGGCAAAAGCCGTCATCTCTTCCGACTCCCGAATCGTATAGGATAACGGCTTGTCTACGTACACGGCTAGTCCCTGTTCCAGACATTGCATGACAATGTCAAAATGCGCTTCCGTTGCTGTATGTACAAACACCGCATCCAAGTCCCAGGACAACAGTTCTTTCAGGTCTGTTGTGCCCCGTTCTAATCGGTACGCCTCCTGAACGGCCTGAACCGGCTCCGGAGACCGGTTCATAATGCCTACAATCTCCACGTTTGGATGAGCCGTTAACAGCGGCAAATATACTTTACGTGCAATATCCCCGAGGCCGATAATTGCAATTCGTTTACGTTGGTTTGTTTCCATGATGATCATTCCACCTTCAGTTCGGTTCTATATTTCCACGTCCTATAGTGTAACCCTTCAGACAGCAACTTGCCAGTGATTGCAGCAGACTTCGCTCGAATTGTTCAGACCATGGGCGAACGTGGTAAACTTAGGAGGAACAGCAGTACAGATCGGGACACGACCAGACCTGCCTGATCTGAAAGGAGCGTTTGGGATTTTGCGAAAATGGCTATGGCTTCTGTTATATGTTTTACTTGCAGGAGTCACGTTTATTTACAGATATGAACTGCTTGCCTGGACAGATCTTCATCAGTCCATACCGCTTTTACTCGCCATGGCAACATTGTTTGCTCTTGTGCCAGTGATTCCTTATAAGTTTGTTATTATCGCCTTTGGTTACAGTTACGGTACTACCACAGCAGCCTGGATATGCTGGCTTGGCACAACACTTGCTGCCATGCTCGTCTATGGCGGAGCAAGAACCATCTTCAGACATCAGGCGAGATCGTACCTCGAACGCATTAAGGGTCTGAACCGTTTTACCACGTGGATGGAAGCACATCCGTTTATGGGTGTTATGTCGATGCGACTGTTGCCAGTCGTGCCTCAGATGGCCGTTAATATCTACGCAGGTATAACGTATACGCCATTCTGGGTGTTCATGGTTGCCACGGCCATTGGCAAAATGCCAGCGATTTTTGTTTTTGCCTATGCAGGTGCCCAAGCTGAAACATCAATCTGGCTGACCCTGGGGATTCTTGCCGGATATCTGGTGCTCATGGCCATTGTATTGCTCTTATTTCGCTTTCGATCACGCAACAAAGCGTGAATTCAGAATTCGCAAACCGTTCAGATTCAGCTTGTTTTCATTCCGGCTTGGTTGGCTTGCCAATTCAGGATATAATAGAAGAGCAAGCCTAATGCTTGTGTAACAAGTTTTAATAAAACGGTAGATTGCTGGAGCTCGAACACGAGCGCTAAATCTTCATCAGAAATGGAGTGACTATAGCATGGAACAACATTCAAATGAGTTAGCAACTTTTGCAGGCGGATGCTTCTGGTGTATGGTATCCCCCTTTGAAGAACTGCCCGGTATTCATAAAATCGTATCGGGTTATACAGGAGGACATACCGAGAATCCAACATATGAAGAGGTCTGCTCGGAGACAACAGGACATGTAGAGGCTGTACAAATTACGTTCGACCCTGCCATCTTCCCTTATAAGAAACTGGTTGAACTGTTCTGGCAGCAGATTGACCCGACGGATACAGGCGGGCAATTCCATGACCGTGGATCTTCCTATCAGACGGCTATCTTCTATCACAGCGAAGAGCAGCGTCAGATTGCGGAAGCTTCCAAAGCGGAGCTGGGACAAAGCGGGCGTTTTGACAAACCAATCTTCACACCCATTCTGCCAGCCAAACCGTTCTATGAAGCGGAAGAACATCATCAAAATTATCACCGGAAGAACCCTGCCCACTACAAACGGTACAGCAAAGGTTCTGGACGCGTAGATTTCATCGAACGCAACTGGTCCGGCAACGTGGACAAAGACGGGCTGAAAGAACGTCTGACGCCGCTTCAATATGAAGTTACGCAGAACAGCGCTACCGAGCCTGCATTCCATAACGAATTCTGGGATCACCATGGTGATGGTATCTATGTGGACATCGTATCTGGCGAGCCATTGTTCAGTTCTACTGACAAATACGATTCCGGTTGTGGCTGGCCGAGCTTCACACGTCCATTACGTGACCACAACGTAAAGGAAAAAACCGATCTCAGCCACTTCATGATTCGTACCGAAGTGAGAAGTCGTGAGGGGGATTCCCATCTGGGCCACCTGTTCAACGATGGTCCTGCCGAAGCAGGTGGAATGCGTTATTGCATCAACTCTGCGGCACTTCGTTTTGTACCCAAAGAAGACTTGCAAAAAGAAGGATACGGTGAGTACGCCGTCCTTTTCCAATAAGTTTTAATCTAAAAAGAGCAGTGGGATGATCCCGCTGCTCTTTTTATTTATATATTCTTGCTTTTAATAAACGAACTATCGTTGCACGAGCATGTATGAACTATGTTTAGCTCGAGGAGATTTCCGAATTCAATGTGCTGGCAGGAGCTATCTGATCATTATCAAATTGAATTCTCATCGCTGGAACAATACCCATTATCATTACGATAACGGAGATTGCGTAGACGATAAAAATGGATGTGCTGTTCATCAATACACCTGACATGGAAGATCCGAGCAGCATCGTTCCGATGAATAGTGGTGTGATGGTGCCATTTACTCTACCGATCAAGTGCTCATCAATCCGGGTGACCAAATACGTGGAGATGATGACGTTGATAAATGCCAGACTGACGGAACTCAAGAAGCTGATCAAAAGGGTCAGCCAGAACCAACTGGATAACACTTCCCCCATCGTGGCTACAGCCAGACACAGCACACCTACGATTAGAGTTAAAGTCTGGTTCAACTTGCCACTTACAGCAGCCGCAATACCTCCTCCAATCAATAAACCTAATCCGGATGCGCCAGACAGGAACTGTAACGATGTTGCTACAAGCCCCAGGCGTTCGGTGATCAAAAATATGCCCAGTGGGCTGATGAGACCTGCAGAAAGCCCTATACAGATGAATACCAGACTAAGCATTTTTAATGAGCGAGATCGAGCAACATATTGCCAGCCTTCTTTGATATCCGCTAATAATGAGGTATTTGTTTCGCGCTGAGTGGCGTCTTTAGGCAACAATGTGAGTAGAAGTGCAGAGGTGAGGAATAGAATGAGTAATGCATACATGGACGCCTGAATTCCCATTGCCGTGTATATAAACGTTCCGACGATTGGTCCGAGAATTAAAAATAACGATTGACCACTCTGGGTAATAGCAATTGCAGATTGCAAATGTTCTCCCTTTACATTTCGCTTCACGATCTTTAGAGAAGATGGCTGAGAAAACTGGCTAACGATGGAGGATACAAACGTGGCTACGTATAGAATCTGCCAATACCCGGAAGATAACACGCCAATAATCATGACAATGGACAATGCACTCAGAATATCTCCCAAGATCATCGTTCGTTTCGGATTCCAGCGATCAGCAAGTGCACCGCCAATGATGGAGAAAACAAAAATCGGGGCATATTCAAGTACGGTAATCAGCGAGACGGCTATTGGACTTCCTTGAGTTCGGTCCATCACATAATAGAGGATCGCCATATTCCGGATCCATATCGCCAGATTTTGCAGCAGATCAGACCCTGTAACGATTAAAAAAGCTTTGTTCCTGAACAAAGTGCTCATTCTTCATCTCCTTTTTAAACCGACTGTCCGGTTTATTAATGTTTAAAAAGAAAAACTGACGTTACATCAGCTTTTCATGGTTAATGTTGTTGTATGCCCGCCAATAGACTGGCCATGCCTTTGTGGTAAATTCGACGAATATCTGCCAAGTCCTTCTCGTAATAGAGTGTCGTCAATCCGCTAAACAGGCCGTAGATAATGTGCATTACATCCTGTGGGTCATCGGGTTTTAACTCCCCATCTTCCATCCCTTTAGTAATAATGGACTCGTATGTCGCATATGGAATTCGAATCAGGGAAAGCATCTCATCCAGCATCTCCTGGCTAACAACCTGGCCCGAGACAAACTCGTTAATGGCATGATTCAGCGGATTGGCCAAATCATCCACGTAATGATCAGCAAGTCCGTACAGTTTATCTATGGCAGTCTTATACTCTGATTCTTTGTCCAGCCAAGCATCCATCCAATCTTCATTATTAAGCTTGATTAGATACATGAATAGCTCTTCTTTGCTTTTGAAATGATAATAGATGCTGCCTTTACTTCGATTGTTAATTGTACAGATGTCTTCCATGGAAGTTGCACTATATCCCTTTTGGGCAAACAGTTCCTTGGTATTACGTGCAATGTCTTTTTTAATCTGGGTAACATCTTTTCTTCGTTTGACTTCGATTGGAAATACCCCCATAAACTAAACCGACTATTCGGTCTAATAGTATCACAGCACAAATACCTCGTCAATTCAATTTACACAGGCACCTCTCATTTGCTGTTTCAAAAGATGTACGAGAGCGCGCCTGGCTACAATTCACGAAAGTATTCGTCACATCATACTTACAATCCAACCGATCCAGTACGCAAAAGGAATTAATAACAACTGTGCCACCATTGTACCGAATAAACGGGATACCAGCATACAGCCATAAATCTGATTCATGCGATCCAAACGGATCTCGCCACGTAATGATTTGTCACTGAGCAGGGAAATTCGCGGATCAATCAGGATGGTAAGCAAAATAGTCGCTATGCCGTTAATTAGCCCGGTTGATTGGGATGCGGCTACAGCCTGCCCTGGGTAAAGGTACGCTGCGTACAAGCTGGACAGAACACCCGTGGTGTAAATTGCGGTTACCGCTACATTTAGCATCATCAACCGTCTTGGCATCCCATGCTGTACCAATCGTTTAGCCATCTTCCAGGAAGGCGGGGTAATGTAATACATTGCATTTCTAATCTTTCTTCGCTTCAGCATACCGCGAACCATCGCAGGAATGGAACCGGCTGCTTCAAAATGCACCACCATCCGGGATGAGAGCTTCACCATGGTTGGGAAACACAAGATGGCTAATGCAGTTCCTATAGTTGCCGCACCCATTAACCAGTGCAGCTGTGCTGCAAAGTGTGGATTGGCTCCACGTGTCGCGGTATCCACCAGATTACCTACCATTGGACCCTGGGCCATATTAGAGGTACGGGAAACCAAGAGCAAGATTCCTGCCAATGAAATGGCCAGCGCGATTCTGCGGGTGCGTAATCCACCAAGGCGGAGCGCATATGACAAGCTGTCTGCGGCATGAATCAGCATAGTGAACAACATAGGGATTGCCAGGCTAAGACTAAACATATGTATGTACTCCTTTATCTTCCTCTTATTGAATTTATTTCTTACATGGACAGCATTATACGCCTCCAGCTTGCAAAAGTATAGGAGCGAGATCCTTCTGAATCATCGTTAACTGGAATTACGACTTCACCTGATCATCGTTTATCCCTTCCCTCACTGGGTAATATACAACTAATTCATTATGTATAGGAGGGGTTTCATATGCCTTGGAATAAACAGGATTATCCAGTATCTATGAAGAATCTGAAGCCACGTGTCAGACATAAGGCGATTGAAATTGCAAACGCCCTGCTTGATGAAGGATACGAGGAAGGGCGCTCGATTGCCATAGCGACAGCTAAGGCGGAAGAATGGGATGAGAATCATCCCACACCGGAAAGTTCGAAATCGGACTCCACATCTTCCTCTGAACATGCCGAACCTAAAAAGTCATCTTCCACGGGCCGTCGTCATTCCGAGCCTGTTTCTTCGTCCAAGAGTCATGATAACATCCATGTCGTGCCTACAGACTCCGGTTGGGCGATCAAGGAAGAAGGAAAGTCTACCTATCTGTCCACATTTGATACTAAGGCAGAAGCTGTAGATAAGGCCAAAGCACATAGTAGTAAGCAAAATATTCGAGCGATAATCCATAATCAGGATGGACAGATTGCTTCTTCGATTAAGCCTTAAATGAATCGGAAAACAATAAAATCCCTTTTGCTGCTGAAGAGCAGACAAAAGGGATTTTATATGAACGTTAACGATCAAGTCCTGAATAGGATGTATACAGGCTATGGTTGTTCTGAAACGTATGGTCAATGGGATACCCCTCTAGCCACCGTAGGCCGCTGTGAAACAGCAGCAGCGTTAACTGCTTTGGCTGCAGCCGATGGCATCGGCAATTTCACAGCTGAAGTCGTAACCACGGTTCCACGAGCCGGAACACTCACGACGTACGTAATGACTTTGCTGGCAATCCATACGGCCAGAATCGTATATAAAGTTTCTTTTACCGGAAGAAAGAAAAGCGACAATCCCAATACAAAAGCATCACTGACAAAGAAAACTGTTCCCAGCTTCCATCCCTTCCAGCGGCTGACCAGCACGGCAAGAATATCGTCTCCGCCTGTCGCTCCACCGAATCGAAGCACAATCCCCGCGCCTACCCCTGTCAATATACCGGATAGAACTGCCGGAATCCACAGATTTCCGTTAAACGACATCACCAGTGTGGAGTATCGTTCAAAGCCGTCATAGAATAGGGAAAATGCACCGACGCCAAGCAATGCCTGAATCATGAATTTCCAGCCTTTGAGGAACCAAGCCAGGATCATGACCGGAATGTCCAGTAACAACATACCGATAGCAGGTGATAAGCCTGTTGCGTATTTTCCGAGCAGGGCCAGACCAACAAATCCGCCCTCCGATAAATGATTCTGAAAGTTAATGTGATAATAAGCAAAAGCTAAAATAAATGTACCGAGCAGCATAATGGCGAATTTGATCGCCTCTGTTTTAACGTGTTGTAAGGTTAACGATGTTCTCTTCATTCAGGTTCCCTCGCAGTTTGTAGGTTGGTTTTTTAGACCGACCGTACCCTGCAAAAGGTAAGCCTGGAAGAACTCATCGTGTACGTCCTTCGAATATTCATTCCAATCCCCTCTTTCGCAGAGTCAGCCGTTTTTTTGAACCGGTTGGTGTACTCTACAAGGGGCGCTATGTGTATGAGAGATCGTAACGTTTCCAGATCGTCCTTGGGGAGATTGTCCTTCGGGAACTCATGGTATCCTGATCCTTTCTGTTCTGTTGTGGTTAGCTGTGCTCAGTTAAACTGAAAAATAACTACAATGCATAAGCTTAAACATTTAATTGTACACTTACACTTGAATTACAGTACCCTCTTTCGATCGCGCTTATCCCCGGATTTTTGGAATTCCATTTTCCCTCTGGGGAAAATCCGGTGATGGCTTATGCTTCCGAAGCTGCTTCAATTCAAAAGCTTTCAAGCGAACGCTTCGCTTATACAGATGGGTTCTGCACTCTTCGTTCCTGTGTAAATTGTAATTCCAACTTACAGCAGTTGCAAGTTCATTCAGTTTAAACACCAAAGCTAACTTGCTTGTTCTTCTATTATATAACACCAACGTGACCGGGTCTAAACAGCAGCCCCCTCAAAAACAGGCATAAAGCAGCATCTGGGCTGCTCCAGCGGTCGTACGGGCACACCAGGATAAGCAATGCTTGCTAATGGTGCAACCTGCTCCTTTATTCTATGACCGAAGCTTCCAAAAATAACTGTCAGTCACCCAACTGTGACAAATTGGGGCCTTTTTTTATTATTCGGCCCTTTTTAAAGGAATCATTTTCCTTTCACACATACACTATAGCAAACGAATCGGCTTTATTCTTTGTCCAGTTCAAACGTTTCCATACTTACCCTGCTGTTTATGGTATAATATAACAATTGAATCCCACTACCGTTTAAGCGAGGCGGATTGATGAAAACGTTAAAGCCAAGAGTCTTTATTGGCTGCTCGCTGGAAGCGAAGCCGATTGCAGCCGCAGTACACGAAAACTTACGTTTTTCAGCCGAAGTTACCCCTTGGTATTCCGGGGTTTTTAATCCAAGCAGCTATACCATGGACGATCTGGAAGTAGAGGTCCGTACGACTGACTTTGCCATTTTTATTTTTCATCCGGATGATATATCCAAAATTCGCGGGAAGTACTACGCGTCGGTCCGGGATAATACAATGCTGGAAATGGGTCTGTTTATGGGTCGTCTGGGACGAAAACGTATTTTTTTCATTCTTCCTGAGGATATTACAGACATCAAGGACACAACCAAGGTTGAAGGATTGCGTATGCCCACAGATCTGCTGGGATTAAATCCACTCGTATATGAAATTCGTTCTGACGGAAAGTGGGCACCAGCCGTGTCCGTGGCATGTTCCAAGATTGCAGACAGTATTGAGGAACAAGGACGCTGGAGTGACCCAGAATTGGAGAACATCATTGAGAAGCATAAACGCACTGAGGGAGAAGCGAGGTTACAACTGCTTAAGTTGCTGCGGTTCTTTAGGGAATTGCTGCGCACCCGCAAAGCAGATGCCAAGATGCTGGAGCGAATGAGTGATGCCCTGCGTACCGCCTTTGTCTCTCATCCTCCATTTGCCGTACGTGGCACAGCCATATACCGTACAGATGACAGTGGTTATATTGAGCAATTATGTGGTAATGTTGGAGAACCGGGAAGAAAGTATGACTTGTCCGCTAACGACGACAAACAACCGGATGATCCCAAGCGCATCCTGGTGATTGATTCTTACCGGGAGAACAAGATCAAGATCAACCTGTATGATGATTACCTTGAGAAAGAGTATCTGCTATGCTATCCTGTAGCCAAGAGGTATGTAATCACCGTTCACATTATTGGACATATTGAAGCGGATGAGGCGGTATTTCAGCAGATTGACCTGCAGAATCGTCAACTGTTCAACGCCATCAACGATTTGTTAGGAGGCGAACCGGAATGAAACCGGAAACGAAAAAAATAAGCAAGCGCTGGGGCAGCGAAAAAAAGGTACGCCTCAGTTCTGCGCCCGAATCATCACGACCGGTTCCGGAACCCAAGGAAGAAGATCGTTTCCACAAGCCGGCCGTACCGCTAACGACCATAGGGCCCTCCCTGAAGGGCAAGGAAAGACCGTATAAGGTCATCCTTGAAAAAGAGGCGTTCTACGAAAAGCCTCAATATCTTGCTTAATTTCTGAACACATTGTCAAACCTGCCGCTGAATCGGCAGTATTCCATAGGCCCCGCCGCCCAAGGCAGGGGCTTTTTTGTTGCACATTTTTAGTAGAGTGAATTGCTTTCTCTCGTTGTCATAGCATCAGCGTATTAAGGCAAGCCAGCCTTAGATGATTATTGCAATTGATTGCTTTATTTCATTGCTTGTTATTTACTTCTGTAATCTTCTGTAACAGACTGCATTGCATAAGGCTTATTTAATTTATGACCTTAGGTTTCCTGCAAAACCCATAAATTATACCTAATTTTGGAGCGGGCTTGTCCTCAACTCTCTGGTCTCATTGGCTATCTGTATCCCCAGGAAAATACGTTAGTGCTTGCTTCCAGTATTTCTCGGTTGTATTGTGCATCTCCATTACATATATTGATTATAATATAAGAACACATGTTCTGTAAATGAAAAAATTCCAATTAAAGGTTAAGGAAGTGAACATATGACATCCTCAACTTCCGCCCCATCCCCTGCGGATGAAGATCATCGTCTGATTAAAGGTCTGGTTGTACGCACGCTTTTGCTGGATGTACTTGAACGAGATATTCGCACACTGGATACGCTGCTGCTTAAGATGCCCGAAGTCTACATTCTGTCGCTAACCCGCATTCAGAACAATGTGCTCAAAGAGATGTTGACCCTTCGTAAAAGGATGAGAACCCGCGGTGTCAAAGTTTTGGAAGAAAATCGTGAAGCTGATGGTATTGAAACTCTGTATATGTGCAGGGGGTATTGGCAACGGTTCTATATGTTATGGACGTTCGCACGCAATGAAGTCAAAAAAGAGCTCAGTCGGCATCTGCAGATGGACTTGGCTCAGAACTGATTCAACTCTGAACTCTGATCCTATTGAACGGGAACATACGCCCTGTTGTTATCCAAACACATATGGATCTGCATCATCCATGTATCCGACATTACTCTTGAATCCAACTCCTACGTCCTATTCCACTGCTCCTATGGTTCCGAGCCCTCCACTTAATTCAAAACAAGTTGACCACGGAAGGTTATGTTCATTAAGATGGAACAGAGATACCCAACCATTCCAATAAGGCATGATCTAAATTCAATTGCTATAATAAAGAACAAGCATTGTGCCATCCATGGCAGATGGATTTGTTCTGTGGGGTTTGATTTCAACTGGATATCTCTCAACGTCTTATCAATCAAGGAGTTGTACTTCATGGATCTGAATACACATTCGATTAAACGAACACCCGCACATACAGGCATTGCCGCAGATGTAACCGAACTGATCGGCCAGACACCTGCCGTTAAACTGAACCGACTCACAGGCAGCGACTCCGCTGATGTATACGTGAAACTTGAATACTTCAACCCAAGTGGCAGCGTCAAAGACCGTGCCGCCTATAATCTAATCGTTCAAGCTGAACGTGCAGGACTTCTTCTTCCCGGTGCAACCATTATCGAACCTACCAGTGGCAATACCGGGATTGGTCTTGCGATGAATGCCGCCGCAAAAGGATATAAAGCCGTTCTGATCATGCCGGACAATATGTCCAAGGAGCGCATCAACATTCTGAAAGCCTACGGCGCAGATGTGGTGCTCACCCCTACTGCGGAGCGGATGCCAGGTGCAATTCGCAAAGCGAAAGAACTTCAGGCAGACATTCCAGGAAGTTTCATTCCGCAGCAATTCGAGAATCCGGCGAACCCGGACATTCATCGAATCACCACAGCGCCCGAGATTATGCAGCAGATGGATGGCAAGCTGGATGCCTTCATCGCTACGGCGGGAACTGGCGGAACGATTACGGGAACCGGCGAAGAACTGCGTAAGCAGTTGCCCGATATCCGCATCTATGCGGTGGAGCCTAAAGGTTCTCCGGTGTTGTCCGGTGGCGAGCCCGGACCACACAAACTCGTCGGTACAAGTCCGGGGTTCATTCCGGACATCCTGAACACCGACGTGTGGGATGCCATCATCCAGGTGTCGGATGAGGACGCACTGGATACGATGCGGCAGCTTGCTGCCCGGGAAGGGCTGTTGCTCGGCCCTTCCTCTGGCGCTTCGGTGTGGGCCTCCCTTCGCATCGCGAAGGAACTGGGGCCAGGGCACCGGGTGCTCTGCATTGCGCCGGATACCGGGGAACGGTATCTGAGCATGGGTATTTTTTAACAGAGAAAAAATCCGTGCACACCAAAAAGGGGCTTCCATGTCCCACAAGCCATGAACCCATAAGTTATAAGCTTGACAGAGGCCCTCCCTTATGAACATTCATTTAGTACTCACACATGTATTGTTCATTTAGCGCTCATTGCTTCTAATGAACCTGAGACACGCTATTCGCTCCTATTTATGCAGGTTTGAAGTGTAACGAATCACAGCGGCGTTATTTCCCCGAATTTGGTTGATTTACGGGCTTAGGAGCTATTTTCGGCAAGATAATGTTACTGAGATTCGGTAGCGAGTAGCGAGGGGAAATCCCTCGAAAAAAAGGGAAGAGAAGTACATTGAAGGAACCATCATAATAAAAAAATAAGCTCTTGCTCACATACGGATGGTGCATCCGCAGAGAACAAGAGCTTTTTTCTGATGGGAGCCATTTCGGCCCGGTTAGAACGCATAATCCAATGTACATGTAGGATTTAGTACGATTTTGTATGATTTAGAATTCAGTCATTAGTGTGTCAGGGTTGTCCATTCCACACCTTCGGGAAGCAGAGCCGCAATGCGGTCTTTGGCTTCCTTTTTGGTATACAGCGATTCATCGAGAATGACCGCAGAACCGGAATCCGTGCTAGTCCGAATCAGACGTCCAAGACCTTGCTTCACACGCAGGAGCATATACGGAAGATCGATCTCTTCGTAAGGTGCAGCCGACGCACTGCGTTTTGCATTGAACACAGGGTCCTGTGGCGGATACGGGAGCGACCAGATCATGACATTGGATAATGACGGTCCTGGAACATCCAGTCCTTCCCACAGATTGACGGAGCACAGCACACTCTCCTCATCCTGCTGGAATGCCGCGATCAGATCACTGATCTCCCGATCACCCTCATACATAAAGCGCAAACCTTCTGCTTCAGGCACATGAACAATATCCTGCTTGAAGGCGCGCAATTCTTCCATCGTACGGAACAGGATCAGCGCACGTCCTCCACTCTCCTGAAGCATGGATACTGCGTCGCGCATGCGATTTTCGTTCTCCGGGTGACCCGGTACAGCTTCATCGGTAATTTTCATCTTCATTTTGTCCGCATAATCATACGGGGAAGCCACCGAGAACGATACAAAATCATCAATGCCCAGGCTGTCCGCCACATAACGGAATGAACTGTCCACAGATAACGTTGCAGAGGAGAACACGATTGGAATGCCTGTGTTGAACACACGCTCGTTCAGCATTTCCTTCACCGTACGCGGCATGATCGATAATGTCGTCTCGTCTTCACTCTCTTCCGCCCAGCAGATATAACCGTCTTCCTTACGGAATAGCGCAAGTGCAGACTGAATCATGTCCAAATGCTCTTCGACAACACGCATCTGGTACCCATCCAGCGAGAACAATCCACTCTCAAATACCAATTCTTCGCCAATGGCATCTAATACGTTGGTCAGACGTTCAATCTCACGCAGAAGCGGAGCTTCTACCCGAACTTCTTTCCGTTCCGATCCCGGAATAGCCAACGTATACGTATCGAGTAACGCAAACAGTCGTTCACTGCTTTCAATCGCTTCATCCACACGCTCGGCGAGAGATTCACGAATCTCTCCTTCAAGCAGGCGAGTCACAAGTTCCTCGAAAATGCGATGTTTCAGCTTGTAACTCAGTGCGTTCAGGGCTGCTTCTTCCAGCAAATGTCCTTCATCAAATACAACCGAGCTGTGATCAGGCAGCAGTGGCAGTTGTCCCTCGCGTTTGCGCGCATCATACGTCCACACATGCTCCATGTAGTAATCATGGGAACAGATAATGATGTCTTTGGAACGACGGTAATGGTCACGCGACAGCGTCAGGCCGCAGCGTTGTCTTTTTGGACAAACAAAACAATCCTGGAACGGGTCCCAGTTAATTTTGTTCCACTGACGATCGTTCAGATGTGGATACTGTTTGCGGTCACCATACGGATGGAAAGCCTGAAGTGTACCCGGCGTGTTCACAAAATCCGGCAGGCTCTCGTGTACTTCTTCAATAACAGGCGCATCCTCATCCGCGAATCGCACTGCACTTAATTTGTTCAGACAGACGTATTGGTCCGGGGACTTGCCCAGACGTGCGTCCACTTCCAGATCCAGATGAGCAGCCAGCTTCGCAATATCTCCACCGGGCTTCACAAGCTGTTCAATCAAGGACTCATCGGCACAGGCGATCACCGCCGGTTTGCCCGTATAACGTGCATAACAGACCGCGTAGAGCAGATAGACTAACGTCTTGCCTGTTCCGACACCGGCCTCCGCCATAATGGTCTTTTTATCTCCATAGGCCCGTTCGAGCTGGTACGCCATAAAAATCTGTTCATCCCGTACCTCGAAGCCGGACTCAGGCAAAATATCGTAAAAAACATCGGCAACCCACTCTCCCAGACGGGATACAAAAGGTTCAGCCGGATCATATGCAAAAGGATAACGTTGTGTAGACAATCCTAGGTCAGCCTCCATTCTTAGACGCGGTCCTCTTTCATTTCCGTTCAAAAAAGGCCGCAGGGCAAAAGTTAATTATCTCACGCAGTAAGGCTGGTGACAAGCTTTTTTTACGAGGAAATCGTAGGGCAGTTGAATAGGTTTTTCAAAAGGTAGCTTAGATCTTAGTTGGTTGCCACGATGTATAGAACCTGCCCACAGGGAAAATATATACAGGAATCCAACTTAAGGAAAGGTGGCGTTCCACTCCATGGATAACCATTCTTCACAATCCGAGCATTCCTCAGACCAATCAAGCGAGACTTTAACGGACCGACAGGGTCACCCCATCACGGACAATCAGAACGTACGAACTGTGGGCAGCCGCGGACCAACAACACTGGAGAACTATCATTTTCTCGAAAAGATCACTCACTTCGATCGCGAACGTATTCCGGAACGGGTTGTGCATGCCCGGGGCGCTGGCGCTCATGGCGTATTTGAAGCGTATGGAACGGCCGGGAATGAACCAGTATCGAAGTATACACGGGCACGTCTGTTTCAGGAAAAAGGAAAAGAAACCCCCGTATTCGTTCGATTCTCAACGGTTATTCACGGTGGACACTCTCCCGAGACGCTGCGGGACCCGCGTGGCTTTGCCGTGAAATTTTATACCGAAGATGGCAACTGGGATCTTGTCGGTAACAACCTGAAAATCTTTTTCATTCGTGATCCGCTCAAGTTCCCGGATATGGTACACGCCTTCAAACCCGACCCGTTGACCAACGCACAGGATATGGAGCGGTTTTTCGATTTTGTCTCACTCAGTCCCGAAGCGACCCACATGGTGACGTTCCTCTTCTCCCCTTGGGGTATTCCGGCCAATTACCGTCAGATGCAAGGGTCAGGTGTCAATACATACAAATGGGTCAATGAGGAAGGCACGGGTGTACTCATCAAATACCACTGGGAACCGCTCAATCAAGGCATACGTAACCTGCTGCAAAAAGATGCGAGCGAGATTCAGGGGCAGAATTTCAACCATGCCACGCTGGATCTGTATCATGCCATTGAACAAGGCGACTATCCCGAATGGGAGCTGTGCGTTCAAGTGATGGAGGATGGCGATCATCCTGAGCTGGATTTTGACCCGCTGGACCCAACCAAGTTGTGGCCGCAGGATCAGTTCCCGTTTCTGCCTGTAGGCAAAATGACGCTCAACCGTAATCCCGAGGATTATTTCAATGAAGTGGAGCAAGCGGCATTTGGCACCGGTGTATTGGTTGATGGGCTGGATTTCTCCGATGACAAGCTGCTGCAAGGACGCACCTTCTCCTATTCGGATACCCAGCGTCACCGGGTCGGTGCGAACTACCTGCAACTGCCTGTGAATGCGCCGAAGAACCGTGTTGCGACCAATCAGAGCGGCGGGCAGATGCAATATCAAGTGGATCGTGCACCGGGGCAGAATCCGCATGTGAACTACGAGCCTTCCTCCCTTGGAGGGTTAAAAGAAGCTACACCGCGCGGCCCGGAACATGAACCGTTGGTGGAAGGCAGGCTAGTGCGTGAGAAGATCGAACGTACGAATGATTTTGGACAAGCTGGGGAGACGTACCGGGCATTCGAGGATTGGGAGCGGGATGAGCTGATCAGCAACATGGTCGATGCTCTGGCCCAATGCAAACCGGATATCAGGGAGCGCATGATCTCTCATTTTACCCAAGCGGATGCCGATTACGGTCGTCGTGTGGCGGAAGGACTAGCGTCAGTGCCTACCGATGATAGTGCGACAGTTCAACCGAAACATGAACCAAGTGTCGAGCAAGCGAAGAAGCGCAGTCGTGAGACGGACGGATATTAAAGTGGACAGATTGTAGAACCCTGGTTTATGCATCGCTTATAATGCATGAGATTGTTCGGATCGATAAGTCCCAGCGTTGGTTTAATAGAGCACATCGCTTGATTGGATGAGTCTTGCCATGAAGGAAATGCCTACAATGAACAAATAATGCCACTTCGAACATCGCCCCAATAGTCTCGTTGCCTCTGGCAGCCGCTATGGGGCTTTTTGTTATGCGTTAATTGCCCCATCATTTTGATAGAAGGCAAGGATTATGATTACGCTCTCCTATTGGATGCGTATGGCTCTTTTTTTTAAAATGGAAAGTTCATTTGAGTCGATTGAGGGTGAGTCTCGTGCCTTGAGGGTTGTAAAAGCGTGCATTACTAGGTTCATTTCAGATGATTCATCGTTAAATCAGGGCTACCAACCAATGTCAAGATTACATGCAGCTTGTGAAACCCCAGGCAATGGGAGCGACTACGCCTAACCTGCCTATGTCTAGACCCATCTGATCAAATGATTATTGAAGAAAACGTTTACAACATTTACCATAAAACTATGCTGTACAGGGAGTATTCATCCCATCGCAATGAGCTACATCATTGATGCACCTGTCCGGCATACCGCAACAGCTCACGCATTCCATTTTCCATTAACCAAGGAGGTCTACTAATGAAATTATTCCCATCCACATCTACTCATGTGTCTGCACGATCTGTACATTCCCTGAAGGAGCGCTCCCTCAAATCAAAAATGGCCCAGATCTGTCTGAGTGCCGCATTCCCTCTTTTATTGATTGGTGGTGGATCGGTTAGCGCGGCGGATGTAATCGAGAGCAGCTTGCAGAATAATCCATCAGAAGCCGTGGCTACCTCAAGTGTGACACTTGCTGCGGGTGATCTCTATGTCTCCCCTAACGGCTCAGCCAGCAATCCGGGAACTATAAATAGTCCAACATCTCTGGCTAACGCATTGACCCAGATCGCTCCGGGCAAAACGATCTATCTGCGCGGCGGAACCTACAGCTTCTCGCAAACCATTACCATTGAACGCGGTAACAGCGGCACCTCCTCACAACGTAAAAACCTGGTCGCGTATGGATCGGAAAAACCAGTCTTTGATTTCTCTGCTCAAGCCTTCGCTTCCACCAATCGTGGACTGCAAATGTTCGGAGACTACTGGTTCGTCAAAGGTCTTGAGGTGAAGGGTGCGGGTGACAACGGAATCTTCATCGGAGGCAGCTACAACCGCCTGGAACAGATCGAAGCCCATCACAATCGGGATACGGGGATTCAAATGGGACGTTATGCTTCCACCGCCGCCAAGAGTGAATGGCCTGCGTATAATGAAGTGATTCGTTCCTACTCCCACAACAACTATGACCCGGATGACGGCGAGGATGCAGACGGTTTTGCAGCCAAACTGACCGTTGGCCCGGGCAATGTCTTCGATGGATGTATTGCCGCCTATAACGTGGACGATGGCTGGGATCTATACAGCAAAACGGACACAGGCGCCATCGGCGCGGTCACGATCCGCAACAGCATCGCCTACGGTAACGGTGCAACATCAGACGGAACCTCCACCTCCAACAGCGATGGTAACGGCTTCAAGCTTGGCGGCGAGAAGATTGCCGTGAATCATATTGTGGAGAACAATATTGCTTTTAATAATAAAAAGCACGGCTTCACCTACAACAGCAATCCCGGTTCGATCCAGATGAAAAATAACACCTCCTGGAACAATGGGCAAAGCAATTTTGCCTTTGATGTAGGCACCCACATCTTCACCAACAACCTGTCCTTCCAAGGCGGCGCCAGCGACAAAACCAGCGGAACCGACGTCAGCAGCACCAACGTCTGGTGGAAGAACAAAAAAAGCGAGAACGCCAAAGGCCTGCTCGCCAGCGCAGCCGACTTTGTCTCCCTCGTACCTTCGGTAACACGCAGCGCGGACGGAACACCTGTCCTGGGTAATTTCCTGAAGCTTGCGGGTGGTAGTGATTTGGTTGGGTCAGGTACGCCATCGGGTACTAATATTGGTGCTCGATAAGTGGAAGATAATACGATAAAAGAGTAATTTAAAAGTTAAATCCCCTCTCCCATGCCAGCCTGCTCGGTGGTAATGGATGAGGGGATTTTTGAATTACTGTGTATTGTCTGCTGGCTTACAAGGTAGATAGATAAATACTTACGTTTTGGCTAAAACCTCAATGATCAGTCTGCCGCCTGTACGAAAACCTTGTTCAAACGCCGCTTCCACATACAAGGACGTGGACTGTCCGATCAAGTCTATCAGGTTCTCCAAAGCATCGTATTCGTTCTCTGTAAGCTGTGTTTTGTAATCCTGCATCAGGTCTGATATCTGGCGATTAATCTCTTGATACTCTACTTGCTCAGGATGAATTGACTCGTCTAACCGCAGGTTTCCGTGAAATAAATCTTCGATCAGGTTTGACATCTTATCCTTCATGGTAAGGTCACCTCAGGAAAATTGTAACTCAAGGGATGAGGTAAGATGAGAATTTAGCGGGAAATCCACTAGTATTTTTTCATTCCGAAAAAAATGTGTACCTTTTATAGGGTCGCCATCTTAAATGATACCTGGACACTGATTACTTATTTTAAATTTTTTTACTTTCTCAATCTTTTGTGTAAATTCACAAGCCTTTCGAAGATCTTCTTTCATGTAAAGTTCGATTAAAATATTCGCCTCTTCCTCCCAATCGGGACCATATTGTAAAAGGTAATCTGTAAACCTTTCATAGTAGAAACGATTGGATGGATTTAACCAAATCAATCTTTGATACATCTTCATTACACAAGGAATGGGCAGAAAGAAATGAGTAAGTTCGTAATTGATTGCTTCCAATAAATGATCCGAGTTGTCCGTATGATCTATTTCAGATATCAATTTATTGTATAAAGAGTCCACCGTCTCTCTCGTTGTTTTTAATTCTATCTGATCTAATGTCGACCAATTCTGGTCAATCCACGGATGCAGTGTTTCCACTGTTTTTTGTAAAGTCAAGGCCATCATCCTTGCTATTATTAAACTCATTTGTTATCTACAACATGGCCGGAAAACGAAGATATGACAAACAGGTCAATCATCGTGGTACCTAACTAAGATCAACCTGTTTAATGTAATGAAATAAATATTTAAGATTCACATTTTCTTAAAAACCATCTCCTAGCTTCTTCTTTTTCTAACAGCAATGGTTTTTCCGGTGTGCCAATATTTATACTCTGAAAAAAAGCTTCTTCTATCCCTTTAATACCCTTTAGTGTTACTCCGTTTAACAACGTATCTTTAAATGTCGATACGCTTATATCTATATTTTCTAGTCTTGCATTTCTAAAATCGGTTACATGGAAAGATACATTAATCAGATTACAATCAACTAAACATGCGTTATTAAATGCTGCTTCCCAACAATCACCTTTACTAAATCTACTATTTTTAATGATGCAGTTGGAAAAATCCGTATACCTGAGATCTGATTTATAAAAATCACATTTATCTAAACATGTATTGATAAAAGTTGATGAGGCTAATAATGATGAATGAAAATCAATATTTTCCAGTTTGAGATCATCAAAAGTGCAATCTATTAAATAGGATTGTTCAAGTAATACATCAGATAAGTCAAAGACTCTTAAATCAACTTCATCTAACTTTAACTGCTCACCTTCATGACCAATTGTCTCAACCCACTTTTTATGCAAATCAAACATATTGATAATATCTTTTTCTTCCATTTTTCCACTCCTTTAGGGGAACCATAATATTCTATCTGCTATTCCTTCTTTATCAATTGCTTTCTTCAGTTGTTCAATATGCTCTGGCACCATTTTTTTCGTATCAATAATTACGTCATGCCCCTTAGCAAATTCTTCATGTATTTTTTGCATACCATTTTGAATAGTAAAAGCACCCTTTTTAGGATTGGTTATAGGTATTCCGTTCCTACCACTTGGATATGATTCAAAACTCTTCACGTCCCACTTTATGCCCGTAGTGGTATCAATGAACTCTGCGCCTTTATCTGCTTGTGTATCACGTATTATTCTCCCTAAATCACCTCTTGCTTCTAATTGTAATCCAACATCTCTTTCATTTATATTTTTGGGTTCTATTTTCCCACCACCAGAAGGATCTCGAGCCAAATCATCCAACTCTTTGTGATTCCTGCCTCCAGTGTATGTATCTTTACCCATCCCTTTAATCTTACTACCTTTCCTCGCCTCAGCCGCTTCCAAATTCTTTTTAATCTTCGCCACAGCCGGATGAGATGAAGGCAAACGAAACGGACCTTTGCCACCCGGCATACTCCCGCGAACCATCTGAAATGCCATAAATAGCTGGCTGAACTTTAGAGAAGTCAACATCATCTGAGCATATTTATCAGATACAGGTTCACCTGTCATCGGATGAATGCCCATTTCAAATGCCTTGATATGCATCGCAAAAATATCTTCCCCTGGTGGTTCAACAGTCACCGCTTGCATTCGATTAATATCCAAATGCCCTTGATCTCTCTCATAAGCTTGGAGTGCAGACTGATCCGTAACTCCATTCTCGTTGACAGGCATCGACATCCACTTCCCAAAAACATTGACTTGTGCCATCCCATAGCCCTTATCATCCGCACCGGCATAATATCTTGCGTTTTCCATCATCGCTACAGCGCCAACAGTACCAACTGCATTACCCAGACTCACCTTCTGAGCATCAGCATTCTCAAACCGCATGGCGATATCCTTGAGTTCCTTGGAGATGTCCACCATACTCTCCAGTGCTTTATCCAATATAGGGCGCGACTGCTCAAACTCAACATAGAATCGCTCCTGTGTTACACCCATCCACATGGCTTGAAGGAACATAATCTGTCTTGAGAGATCCTCCCGTATATGCTCCAATTGATGTCTCGCCTGATCTACTTGATTCGATACGTTATGTAACTGTTCCGGGGTAACTTTAATGGTACTCATCCATTTTCACCGCTCATCTAAAATATTATAAGACTATGTTAGCAGAAGTTTAATGGCAATGATATCCGGCTAATCTCCTGATTTCACTGCATCAATCTACGCTTAGAATGCGCCATATCCGTCCCTCAGCCCCATTCGATCTCTATGCAGGTGTATACATGTTCCTGAGGGTTCCTTTTATTGGACGACCACAGGAGACTGTAGCATCTTTACTGCGACGAGCAACACGCTTTAACAATTCATAGAATTAATGAAGTAACTTGACTTTAACTGGAGATCAGAGGTACTATATGTTTATATAAATGGAATATATTTCAATTTAAATAATTATTTTGTAATCTTATACTTCAAGATATGTGTCAGAGCTTACCACAGCCAAGATATCAATGCGAATAAATGTGTTTACCATTTTGTCTGCAACACATAATCATTGGCAGGCATTCATTTTACATATACATTCCTACTTCATAGAGTTTTCTAGCCTGTAGAGTTCTATCTCCTTTATTTCTGTTTTCAGTAAAGAAAAAGAGGGAAGAACGATCTTCATAAGAAAGGAGGGCAAGAGGCTTTAATCTGCAAGCAGGTCTATTTGTCGTTTCAATATTTTTGTAAAAGAATACCCATAACAAGAAAGGTGGAATTGATTGCTATGAGAAAATTGTTTAGTTTAGCTCTTATACTTGTTCTAGTGCTTTCGTTTAATGTAGCTGCCTACGCAGATGGTGATGTGACTCAAGTCAAACCGTTGACAAAGGAAGAAATTATTAATTCCAAAGAATTCCGTGAAGCTGTAAAAGCGGCTAAGGCTGAATTTGAAGCGCAGAAAGCTGATAATGCGGGTGGTCCAGTTCTGTTTGCGCCTGCTCCGAAAGTATCTCACATTAATGTATACGGTGTCGTATCTCCTAATGGCGGTCAAGAAATTTACGGTTTCAATAACAATCCGCTCTCCACGACTAATGATCATGGTGGGGCTTGGATTCAGTGTATTACGTTCCAGATCGGTTATGACAGCAGTCACTACGGCAAACTCGCTGGCAATACTATGACAAACAACTGGTCTGAAGCTATTGATCTGGACGGTGATCGTGTCATAGATGCTTTCGCCCATTCTTGGGTTTATGAATCCCCTAATACAACAGGCGGACAATTTGTAGGTACGGTCTATTCCATTAACATCCCAACACAGTGGACCGCTTGGATTAATGTTCGTTAACAGGAAGGATGTTATATGAATATTGGAGGAACTGGCTATCTTGGTTCTATCCTGAGGAATACGGGAGGTAAGCCCAAAAGCTCATCAGCTTTGGAAACGAATCGGATCGCCCCCAATATGATATGACAGCTCAATTCTTCTGCTAACAATTACGTTAGCTTGATCAGGCGCAGGGATATGTATCCCTGCGTCTTTTCTCATTGTGACGCTACCCTAAGAGCAGTAGCCGAGCAAAAATTGCCAAGGCAATGCCGAGTATCTTTTTGCCACAAAAACCTGACTTGTAGCCCAACAATGCCACGTTCGTACTACTCTTGAATCCAAATCTCAGACTAAATGTATCCAGTGCCTCTTGTCGTACCTTTGAAATGCATCAAAAATAAACAAGCCAACCCACGATTGGACCGGCTTGTTCATTCGAATTTCAACACATGAATTTGTTGAGAAAGCAAGACGTGCATTTTCAACCGCTAATTAGGGAGATACGCTTCCCGCGCCACTATTTTGCTCTACTTTAGTACCCGGTAATTGAATCATTGGCGTATTTGACCCACTTACATATGGAAGCGCTCCATCCCATTTCTTGATGGTTTCATATTCAACGAGTTGGCTGGATAAGGATTGTTGAAGCTCTTTATTGGCTTTAGCTTGACCCTCTGCTTCGATCAATAGTTTGTCTGCATTACCTTGCGCTTCCACGCGCTTGCGCTCTGCTTCTTTCTTGGCGATCTCAAGTTCAGTCGTTTTACGTTCAAGTTCTTGAGATGCTTCGACACGCTTATCGATTGCTTCCTGAGTTTTGGCATCAGGTTGAGGAACACCTACAGTAACGTTGGATACAATAAATCCTAACTCTTTAACGTCATCAGAGAAACGTTGTTGCACATCCACTCCAGCTTCAGATGACTTTTCCCCATACACATCAATCACTGTAAACTTGGAGATCCCTTTACGAGCTGCGTCACGGAAACGTGTTTTGAGATATGTATCCTCTATTTCTTGAATGCTAATTGGCCCAAATGTATTGAATATAGAAGATACTTTACTTGGTTCTACCTGGTAGTTGTAAGCAAAATCGATGGTGATGTTTTTACCGTCAGAAGTTGCAATCTGAATGTCTCTGTATTCCACCGTTTGAATTCGGATCGGATATTTCGTTACTTTATCAAACGCTCCAACCAGTTTCCACCCTTGACTAAGGGTACTATCTTTTACCCCTCCATTAGGTGAATAGACAACCCCAACATATCCGTTAGGTATTCGTGTGACAAAGAAGGTCACCAGTAGCGCTCCCACAATAATAACCAATGCCACCGTGATTGCGCCTAGCCTAAACGTCTTTGAATTTTTCATCAACATTCTCCTCTTGTTTGAATTTATTGTATTTCTTCAGAATTCTACTACCTATTTTATTGAATAGCGGGATCATTAATGCCCATAGAATAAAAGCTAGGATCATGATTAGAATGATTCCCCCAATAAATGGCATATTCGTCCTCCCCTCTTTGGATGTAACCGAGTACAAATTCATAACCAACTAATTATATCCTCTTTTATATATACTTTGTAAATTCATATTAGGTTTCAATGATATTCAGCATCGCTTCCTGTAGGCCTCTGTAGATACCAACATATTCGGAATAAGCCTGCCTTAGTCTTACAAAAAAAAGAGCCATCAAATGGTTGATGGCATGTTCACGAATGTTTAATCTATACGAGCTAAAGTTTATAAACCATTTTCAACAGACTACTTTCCCTCTGAATATAAAAATACATAAATGCTCTCATCCGATTTCTCTTCTGAGTAAACAAAACCTAACCGATCAAAACTTCTGATATCCTCCACATCTGTGATCTTGCGTTCTGCCATATATCGTACCATCTCACCTCTGGCCATCTTGGCCCGGGTTGCCTTCTCAACAAGCTTCCCATCGACCATTTGTCCGAACACGCAAGTGATCATCCGGGTTTCCTCCTTCAGAAAAGGTGTGATGTTCTTGCTATACTCTTTGGAAGCCAAATTTAGAATACAACTGCTTTCAGATTGAAGCTGATCCGCCAACTTGCTGCCCCAGAATTGATAGAGCGATTTAAAACCTGGACCTTGCAGCTTGCCCTGCATCTCCAACCGATAAGGGGTAACCCCATCCAAAGGCCGCAACATGCCATAAAAACCGGATAATATGCGTAAATGCTGTTGAAGATACGCCAGTTCCTCATTTTGAAAAACACCCGGAGCCATATATTGATACTGAATGCCCTCATAGGCATATATTGCTGGTGTCAGATTTGCTTTTATATTCATATTCTGAATCCGCTCCACGTTCTGTTCGGCTATTGCATCGTTACACTTCCATAACGTTTTGAGCTCGTCATAGGATAACTTTTGAAGCAAACTCAGTAGCTGCTCTGACTCGTTTATAAATTGCGGCATCTGCGCGATAGCCATAAGATCGGTATCGATCTTCATCTTTTTAGCTGGTGATATAATCATTCTCATCGTGCTGATCCATCCTTAATCTACCGTTGTTTTTGTCGTTATCCATTGTACAGGAATGGACAGGCGAAGCCAATGGTGAAGCATATTATCCTTTTTTGTCTTAGTACGTATGATTGAATTATTCATTCGGATCAGGCGTCAGCTGAATCCATTCATCGGCTCTATAGTAGATATGTTCCTGCGGATTGTCCTTGAATTTGACGACAACAGGATACATCGGCATTTTGCTTCGACGAGCAGTGATGCTTATAATCATATTCCCATCTATTCCTTTTTCGGCGGTTAAATATGTTCTCAAATCATCCTCCAGCTGCTTCATATCACTCTTATACGAGCCATACCATGTAAAAGAAGCGATGACCACTAGTGCAACGATAACTAATGAGGTCTTTAGCAACTTCATTTCTACTCACCCTGACTTTAATTTATATACTAATGACCGAATTTCACCCATCTAATTGAACCACCTTATCTAGAATAGGCCCTTGCTACTAGATCAGATCAAGACTTGTCAATATACTATTACCTGAAGTTGGGTCGAAATTCTCATGGGTGACTATGATCTGGTTTGTTATGATTATAAATAAAATGTATTTAAATTAATAGGGTCTATGAGAAAGGGTGCCGCTTCTTATGTTTATTGTTCATCTACTGCTCGCTCTCGCACTTTTGGGCGGTTCAGACAGCTCCAATGATGCCATATCTACACAACTGAAAGTCAATCCGTTACAACCTCATCCTGCTTATTCTGAACTTGTCTTGGAATCTGGTTTAAAGCCTTTCCGTTCTGAACTAACATACAAAGGATATGATCCAGACTATGATCAATTTGAGCAGGCTGCTAAAATTCTTCAGGACAAGCTTCTTGAAAGCGCACTACCACCACTTTTATCCAAATCCGGAGATACAGGTACATTTGATTATGGCGGACAATTAAAATTGTTAAAAACTGTTCCTCTAAAGCAAAGTATTGAATTCGGCCCATTAACTATTCACATGATGGATGCTCAATTATTAGAAGCTAGTGATATACCAGATGATACTCGTAAAAACATTTCTATTCTGAATCAAGAAGATATCGGTCCTGATATGACGTATATCAAAATCATCTATAGTGTCGAAAATACAACGGATCAAAATATCGGATTTTACGGTTTAAATTCCATTCATCCGAACTTGGGTAAACCTATCTCAGCAGATCGTAATTTCATGAGGAAACCCTATGTTTATCATCAATATGATGGCGTAGTCATGGATAACTTTGGCTATGGTCTAGTCTATACAGATGACCCTGACAAGCTGGAATCCATTGAATTAATTTTCAATAGAATCTATGACTATGACACTGGAGAAACCATTGTAGAGCCTACTTCGTTAAATATTCCTTTCACGATCCAGAAGTAATATTAAACTTATAATTGCTTCAATGCTAAGATACCATTTTTCCAAGTTAGAATAATTATTAAACCCCGACCACGTAACTGCAGAGAAGCAGCATACAGCCGGGGCTTCTTGTTTTATTAAAACAATGCCTTTGCTATCTATTTTTTCTATTTAATAACTCAAACTATCTCATCTCGTAAAATCATGCTGCCCAATGGTCAGCAACGTTGGCCTGCTCTTGCTCCAAACCGAAGTGGCAATCTTCGGATTGTAATAATAGAGTGCTCCGTTCGTCGGATCAACGCCATTTAATGCTTTCCGTGCTGCCTTATAAGAGGTCGCCGTCGGCTTGGTATTAAACTGTCCATCGTCCACCGCCGTGAACTGACCTTTCTGGAAAATGACCTTCGAGATTGATGACGGGAATAAATCCGAATGTACACGATTCATGACAACCGCTCCGACAGCGACTTGTCCTTCAAAAGACTCCCCGCGCGCTTCACCATGAATCAGCTTCGCCAACTGGCGCAGCGTCTCGCCCTCCGCTTTGGCCTTTTTGTTCAGTCTGTTCAGTGTTGCCGGACCTGCAACTCCGTCCGCACTGAGTCCTTGCGCCTGCTGGAACTTGCGGACAGCGCTTTTGGTGATCGAACCATAATAACCGGTCATTCCCGCGTCAAAATACCCCAGGTCACTTAATTGTTCCTGCAATTGCAGTACATGTTCACTGCGAACGCCCTGTTCCAGCTTCTGTGCTCCCGCAGAAGGTGCTGCTACGGTCAACCCGACAGCCATCGCACAAGTACCGAGAAGCATACCCACTCGTCCTGCTCTTTTGCCCGCCTTTCTCCCTCTCCGATGGGTTACTTTTCGGCTAACGGTGATAGGCTCTATGAAGTCAGCACTCAACTGCACATCATCTACCTCATTTGTGCTACCGGCTCTAACCCGTACATCCTCACTGCCCGTGTACTCCAAATTTTTCGTAAACGTCATGTTATTCATAATATTAGTGACCTCCATCTCTTTCGTAGGTTTACTTTCATCCACAACATACACATCATACATTCCGTTTATCTCACTACGTCCATTACTGTTATTATCGCGGTACGCTACATGTATGTCGTTATTTCCATGTACTCGCACCATGTCAATCACGTTGTTGTGGCTTCCATTTATGCTGTTCGCACGAGTCGCTTCACCCATCGTATTGTTTTCATTGAATTCATGTCTCTGATCCATTTCACGCTTGGTCTGCATCTTTTCGTTACCCTCCATTTTCTGAATCCAGATCCTACTTCTTTCCCCTGAATCCTCACGGCTCTACATCCCGAGTGTCATTATAGGATATAGAAAAAATGAAGTCTATCGGACCGATGGAGCATGTAAAAATGAGTCTTGGACACAACAAAAAAAGGCATGAGCCCATGGTCGTATCAGGGTCACACCTCTTCTTGTATCAACGTTGTACCGCTTGTCTAGCCCCCGTTTCCGTAGGCAGGCAGACCCGTACAAAAGTTGCGCTTGAATATAATGACAATTACTCGGCGAGTTCTTGTCCCTTCGTTTCCCGGCCCCAGAACAGCACAGCCGCTGCGCCAATGAGGATGGTCACGAAGAAAATGGTGAAAATCAGGCTGATTGCCACTTCACGCTGAACCAGCATACCGACCATCAGTGGAGCAAGTACGCCACCGATCCGGCCTACCGATGTGGCAAGACCGACACCCGTCGAACGAACGGAAGTCGGATATAATTCCGGGCTGTACGCGTATAATCCACCCCAGGCTCCCAGGTTAAAGAAGGACAGACAGATTCCTGCGGCCAGGATCGTCGCTTCCGTTGTTGCCAGTCCGAACGCAATCGCACTGCATGCGGTCAATGTAAGATAGACAACAAGTACGAACTTGCGACCGTAACGTTCAATGAAGTACGCTGCGGTGAAGTAACCTGGCAATTGTGCGATCGTCATGATCAGCACGTACTGGAAGCTTTTAACCAACGTAAATCCTTTGGCCATCACAACGGAAGGCAGCCACAGGAACATGCCATAATAAGAGAAAATGACGGTAAACCATAAAATCCAGAGCATCAACGTTGTACGGCGATGTGGTGCTGACCAGACGGTAGCCACTTTCTCGCGGAACGTGATTTTACGAAGCTTGGCATGATTCTTATACCGCGGCGGGTCCTGAATGGCACGACGCAGATACAGTGCATAGAACGCCGGAAGTGCACCGATGGCAAAGGCAATTCTCCATCCGTATTCCGGGATGACAAAGTTGGCAATGAGCGCGGATACAATCCAGCCCCCTGCCCAGAAACTTTCCAATAATACAACGGCACGTCCACGTTCCGCTGTAGGCATCGACTCCGATACCAGTGTGGATGCCACAGGCAACTCTCCGCCAAGTCCAATACCTGCAACCAGACGTAGGGCACACAATACGGCAAATCCAGTCGCCAATGCAGATAGACCGCTTGCAATCGTGAAGATTAACAAGGTCCACATCAGAATGGCCTTCCGTCCAAAACGGTCCGCAAGTGCACCTGCAAGCAAAGCACCTAAAGCCATACCGATGGAGTTGATACTTGTCAGCACACCGACTTGTCCGGGACTGAGACTCCATTCCTTGGCGAGTGCAGCCACGATAAAAGAGATCATTCCGACTTCCATCGCATCAAACAGCCAGCTCATGCCGGCACTGAACAGCAGCTTGCGCTGCTTGGGATTCCGCAATACTTCCAGTTTGCTCATCACTTATAGCTCCCTTGATCTCTATGTAGTCACTCTGACACTAAATCATTATTATGCAGAATGCTCCAGAAATCAATGCAAAATAAGCTTTTCCTTCCGATTTCTGCGATACCTTACCCCTTGAGTGAACCTGCTGTCAGCCCTGCAACGAAGTAACGCTGGAGTAACAGGAATAGCACAATCATCGGAATAGCAGTGACAAGTACACCCGTGAGCATCATCGGATAGTTAGTTACATACTCCCCACGGAATTGCATCAGTGCTAGTGGTAAAGTCAGCTTGGACTTACTGCTGAGCATGAGCATCGGAATAAGCAAGTCATTCCATACCATGACGAGCAGGAACGTCGCTGTTGCCGCCAGCGAAGGTGCAGCAAGTGGCAGTGCAATCCGGGTGTAGAGCCTCCATTCGCTTGCTCCATCCATACTGCCCGCTTCCAGAATCTCCGAATTGAGCATGCGCATGAAGCCTGTCAGCATAAATACAGAGACAGGCATGAGCATCGCGGCGGATACGACAATCAGGCCCGTCAGACTGTCTGACCACCCAAGCGTACGCGTGAGGGAATAGATTGGCAGCATGCTCACTTGGGAAGGAACAATTAGGCCTGCCACGAACAGCGCAAATACGATTTTGCCTACGCTGCCGCCCCAGCGGACAATGGCGTAAGCAATCATACTGCTCAGCAGCAGCTCAATCGCAACCGTTCCCAGCGTTACGACCATACTGTTCCCGAAGTATTGCCACATCGGCTGATTGCGGAACATGCCAATGACGTTATCCCACGTGAACGGGTCAGGCCAGCTGAATGGGCTGGTGAAGAAGTTGCTGCTTGTTTTGAACGAAGATACAAATACAAAATACAGCGGAACAAGAATCAGCAGCGCGTACACCAACAGGATCAGTCGATTGAACCATTTTAAAACCATATAAACTCCCTCCCTTCTTTTTTAAGTCTATTAGGTCTACTTCGATGCCGTTCAGGTTCGCCGTTCGGATGGAACGGTTACGATAAATAATTTTACATATCATCCACTCACGGCTCACATACTCACGAACACGCGTCCAATCTTCAATAGCTTACCCGGTCGGCACGAAGTGCCTTGAACTGCAACAGCGTCAAGAGCGCGAGCAACACCAGGAAGATCATGGAACCGGCAGAAGCCAGACCAAATGAATAGCTGCCAAAGGCGGTATGATAGATATATGTTGTCAAAATTTCAGTTGCGTAGTTCGGGCCTCCGTCCGTCATGGTGAAAATGAGGTCAAATGCCTTGAACGACTGAATCGTTGTATAGGCCACAACAATCGTTGCCGAAGGTGCCAGCAGTGGCCAAGTCACGGTACGGAATACCTGCCATTTGCTGCCGCCGTCCATACGAGCCGCTTCATACAGTTCTGCCGGAATACCTTGGAGACCTGCGATGAATACAATCATCATCTGGCCAGCATGGGCCCAGACCTGTACCGCAGCGATGGAATAGATGGCGATCTTCGGATCACCAATCCAGTTGCGGGCGATGCTGCTCATGCCCGCTTCATTCAGTCCATAGTTGATCAATCCAATGGATGGATCATACATGAACGCCCAGATCAGTCCGACCGATACGGAGGACAGAATCGCAGGCAGGAAATACAACGCCCGAAGCACAATGCGTGTCTTGGTATTGCGTACCAAGAGCAGGGCCAGGACAAGTGAGATAAAGGTTTGTGCTATAACTACCGTTAACATGAACTCCACGTTATTACCAAAAGCTTTGCGGAATACGATGCTGCTGAGACTGTCCTTGTAATTATCCAGCCCTACAAATGCATACGACGGGGATACCCCGTCCCAATCCGTAAAGGAGTAGAACAGCCCCGTCAATGTAGGAAATACGAACAATCCAATGTACAGCAGCAACCCGGGGATCAGAAACAGGGATAGCTGAAGACGGTTTTTCATCGTTTATTTCCCGATATGCTGATCAATGATCGCTTGTGCCTGCTGTGCTGCTTCTTCTGGAGAAGTGCCGCTCAGTACAGCCTGAATGGAGTTGGTTACGGCTTTTTGATTATCTCCGTTCAGGATGGTGAACCGTGGCTGGAACACGGTCTTTTTGCTTGCCCATTCTCCGGCTACCTGAAGCTCAGGCGTATCGTACTTCACATCATTCACCGTTACATTCTGTCCCGTCTGGTTGGCGTAGTCACTTGCTACATCGGGATTGCTCAAAAATTCAAGGAACTTCTTCGCTTCTTCTGGATGTTTCGATTTGCTATTCACCGCGAGCATGAATGTAGTGGTATGCACCCCTTCATATTTCGCCTGATCGGCACTTACTGTAATTGGTGCAAGCAGTTTTTGCTCCAGATTCGGGTTTTGCTGTTTGTTCTGAGCGAGTTGATATGATCCACTTGCCAGCATGGCTGCTTTTTCTTGAATGAACAATGCGCCTGCCGCAGGGTCTTTCGTACCCAGTGCATCCTGCTGGAAGTAACCTTTATCGTTCAGCTCTTTAATTTGCGTCAACGTTTTTACCCAGAACTCATCTGTCAGTTTGGCTTCGCCCGCTTCTACTTTGGTAAAAATGTCGTCACTTGGTGCATTGTTCATCACCATCGTGTTCATGAATTGGCCTGGACCAATGTCCGCTCCGGCAAAAGCAATCGGAATGATGCCATTGTCTTTCAGCTTCTGGCAGAGTGCCAGGAAGCCTTCCCAATCGGTTGGTGGCGTCAAGCCGTATTTTTCAAACAGTTTGACGTTATAGATTGGATCGTTATATACAAGTTGATACGGGATCGCATATTGCTTGCCATCGTGCTGCCCTGCTTCAATGAGCTTCGGATTGTAAGCTGACAGGAACGAAGATCCGCTCAGGTCCGTGAACAATCCCGCTTTGGTGAAGGCTTCGAATTGTGCACCCGGGAAGGATGCAAATACATCTCCTACCGAACCGTCACTGATTTTGGATTGAACAGTGGACTGATATTGATCGGAGGGCAATGTCTGCATCTCCACGTTGATGTTCGGATTTTCTTTTTCAAATGCATCAATGGTCTTGTTGAGTGCTTCGGAATCCTCTCCACGCCAATGCATGAAGCTGATCGTAACCTTGCCTGAACCCGAGGAGCCGTTATCTCCAGAGGACGCGTTATCCCCACCGCCGCAAGCTGACAACAGGATGGACATCACCAGCATACTGACGAGCGGCAGGATCATTTTTTTATTTTTTTTCATGAAAGACGACCTCCTGAGGATGATTGATATGTTAACTAAAGAATGTTTATACTGAACGCACTCCGATGGCAGAATAACCTTCAGATCGCTGTTATCCCCAGATTTATTTGATTCCCTTTTATAAAAGGAAAAATCCGGGGATAAAGGCGAACGCTTCGCTTCTTCACGTTATTTCTGTCCTCTCCGTTTTCGTATAAAAAGATTAGTTGAACCTATTTAGTTAGTAGTAACTTGATGCTGCTTCTGTCTTGTTTTCCATTTCTCTCGGATGATTGGCATCACGGTCTGTCCGAAGATTTCGGCCTCTTCCAGATGCGGGTAACCTGACAGAATGAATGTCGTAACGCCCAGATCTCCATATTCCATCAAGCGCTCTGCGACCTGTTCGGCTGTACCCACAATAAGGATTGCACCGCCGGAACGCACAACGGACAAGCCTGTCCACAGGTTGGGACCTACGACAAACTGCTGCTTCTCGGACAGTTCCCGTAACTCGTTCTGTCTGCGTTGGTTGGTTGCATCCGTCTCGGCAAAAGCGGCTTTCGCCTTCTCAATAGCTTCTGGCGGTACTTTGCTAATAATCTCCCACGCTGCTGCCCATGCTTCTTCTTCGGTATCCCGAATGAGTACCTGAGCACGCATGCCGTAACGGAGCTGACGATCTTGTCCAGTCTCCTCTTTCACCTGCTGACGAATGACCTCAATCTCTTCAATCTGCTCCTGAATCCAGTCATGAGGTTCTCCCCACATCAGGAACGTATCCGCATGTTCAACAGCGACCTTCTTGGCAATCGGTGAACTTCCTCCCAGATAGAATGGTGGATACGGATTTTGTACCGTCTCCGGCATGCCTACCGGTCCTTTGAAGTTGTAATACTGGCCGTTGAATTCAGGATTGGGATCGCTGGGTGCGTCAGCTCCTGATTGTGTGCCACTTCCGGCAAATTCCGTCAGATTCAGTCCCGTCGATTGGGTCCATGAACGCTTCATCACTTCCATATACTCACTCGCGCGAACATACCGTTCATCATGCGCATGTGCGAGTGGATCGCCGAGTTCCTCCAGATCCCGAACGGAACTGCCTGTCACTACATTGATCATGGCGCGACCACCAGAGAGCTGATCCAATGCCGCTCCCATGCGTGCAGCGAGTACGGGTGTAACCAATCCCGGGCGAATGGCTACAAGGGGACGCAATGTCTTCGTGTGACTCATTACTGCCGAGCCAACCACCCATGCGTCCAGACAGGCTCCCCCTGTCGGAATCAGTACAAATTCGAATCCTGCCTTCTCCGCCGTCTGTGCCACATCGATCAGATAATCCAGACTTGGCTCCCGCTCCGGGGCAACCCCCACATACTTCCCATCTCCTGCTGTAGGCAAAAACCATCCAAACTTCATTTCTTCCTGTTCGCTCACAAAAGTCAATCCCTTCTATGACTAAATAAAGTCTCATGTTAAAAAAAAGTTACCGTTACGCCTCCTTGACGTTCCAGGTACGAATCGTTCTTCCGATCACTGTTATCCTTGATTTTTTTTGATTCTCCTTTTTAAGGGTAAAAATTCAAGGATAGCTTATGCTTCCGATGTAGCTTTCTTTCAGAAAGCTTTCAGGCGACCGCTTCGCTTCTTCAGAATCGATTTCGTCCCCTCCACTACGTTGGCACTTATTTAGAACATATTTTCAAAGTGTGCCTAATTTCTAATTCATTTAAGAATAATCAAAATCAAATGCCGATTAATTAACTTGGTTTAATAGGTATGGACATCATATCAATTGATTTGTCTGTGAGCAATGTCATTTCGCGGCAATTTTATTTTGTCATTTTGTGGTCTTTTCTCAGATTTAGGTCTTGCTGATCTTGAATATGTATAAAACCCACCTGTATAATAGGTTATAAGCGAAACTTTTAGAAAGCACAAACGATACTTATATACTAAAGAGGTGTTCCTGATGACCGAGAATGAACGCATGAAGGAGGACCACCACGAATTTTTGGATATTATATTCTTCACTCCATCTGAATTTGAGAAAGCCGGGGGCGCCTGGCCGATTCGCATCGGACGAAATATTGCCAAGACCAACTATCATATTGGGCCTCGCACCACACCTTATCATTATTTGTTATTTGTGCTGGAGGGAGAAGGTACCTTTATACAGAACGGACAGCGTCATGCCCTTCGAGCCAGGGATGCGTTCTGCCTGTATCCACATGTAACACATGAATACTGGACGGATCCGGAGGACACATTGCAAAAAATATTTATTGCCTTCGATGGTGCATACGCAGCCGAACTCTTGTCTCGAATCGGACTCACACCCGACTCACCGTATCGTTCAGGTGTACTGACGCCGGAAACTGCAAGTGCCATGCGCTCGTTCATGGAGGATGTTCGCAAACCGCAGGATGGAGCAAGCGATCTGGGACGACTCACCCGGTTTCTAAGCCTCTTTGACCGGATAGCCCGTTCCCCGGCAACCAAAGGATTGCAACCGGATTCAGCCACACCTTGGCTCCAGAAAGGCAAGGAATACATGGATATTCATTTTGCAGGCGGCATCTCCGTGGAAGGTGTGTCCGCTCATGCGGGTGTGGATCGAACCCATTTTGCCAAACAGTTTCGCAAAGCCTATGGTCTGTCCCCCGTACAATACATCCAGCAATTAAAAATGAATCAGGCCAAACGTCTGCTCGTTCAGACCCCGTTAAGCTTAACGGAAGTGGCTCATTCTGTCGGTTACCCCGACTTGTTCTCCTTCTCCAAAGCGTTCAAAAAGCAAGTAGGTCTACCACCCAATCGCTATCGGACCTCAGAAAGCACGAAAGAGTAGGGAGCGGCCTTTCGCTACCCAGCCTATCATTCAGCCTCGTGTACCACGCCTTGTTTGCGGTTGTGTACAATGTCCCCTTTACCGAACAACGTGCAGAAGAGGACTTCGAAGAAGCTTTCCGTAAAATCTAAACATCCTTGTTAGATGCGAATTACAGTGGATTTTGCAGCACTCCTGTATATCGTAGTATTGCAAAACCAATTGCTTAATCCACCACCAAAGAAGGCAAGCCCCATCTGTCCGGGACTTGCCTTCTTTCTTATTATAGCTTGATTAACGTATCATGCAGGAATCAGGTACTTTTCACTGACGTAACGCTATTCCTTCTTCTCATCCTTACGTGCAAGCGGAATACCGTTCTCCTTCGCATACCATGCTTCATAATGATGCACAGCCACACCTGCAAAAGAGGAATGGGAAGAGCCTAGATCGAACACCTTGGCCATTTCTTCATTCATGTTGCTAACGGGTTTACGGAAAAAGGTCAGGTGATCCCCTTCGTGTGTATCCGCGAGTTCTGCGCCAATCCAGACTTTCTTGCCCAGATCATCCGCTTCCTCCAGTTCTTCCTTGGACAGATCATACATCTGCTGCCCGCTATCCCGATACGCCATAATCGCCACTGCATCGAAGTGAGAGATGACCCAGCGGCTGAATGTACCATCACCTTCAGCCGACTGACGGGCATCAAGCCAGAACGGAATGGCAGCGCTCATATAGAGTCCGGCATCCTCTCCCGCTTTCGTCCAAGCCTTCATATTGTCGCTCCACTCCGCAATGACACTGCTCTCTTCGTCCTCCCAGCGTTTCAGCTGATACGGCTCCACATCGAGTTGAATACCTTGGAAGCGTTCATTTTTGGCCGAAGCTGCATTGTAGGCTCTCACTCGCTCGATAAAAGCAAGTCCTTCATCCCGCTTCTGCTCATAGGCCCAGTCTGCATGACCATTCAGTCCATGGACTTCGATCTCAGCCTGCCCTGCAGCAGCAATGAACTTGCGGTATGTCGCGTCAGGCACCTCATCCTGAATTTGCAGGAAGATAGTATCCACACCCTGCTCTTTGGAGAAGGCAATAATCTCAGGCGTCTGCTCCGCAATAATGGACGCGTCCCACAGCCAGGTCGCTTTGTGTTCCTCTGCCGAGAACCATTTGAACATCCAGGACAGAAGCAGTAGGCACAACACCACAGCCAGAATGGCCCATTTCGCCATCCCCACCAGTTTGCCCCGTTGCCTCATATATTTCCTCAGACGAGCAACGCTTCACTTGGCTCAAGCACAGGATGCTGTACCGAGTGACCAATCTTGTAGATATGCGGATGTGTGTATGAACGGAACGCATTACGTGTATCCAGAATCGGCACACCCATCTCGGCAATATCAAAGTAAGGCAAATCGCTGTGGTTGGTGATCAGCACGATGCAATCGTACTTTTTGAACTGTTCCAGATTGAACACTTCGCTGTGTACGGTCTCCCCATGCTTGTCCTGGAAGGAATCCGCATGTGGATCGTAATAGCTAACGTTAGCTCCACTTTCCTTGAACAGTTCATACACTTCCAGTCCTGGTGATTCACGCAGGTCGGCAATATTCGGTTTGTACGACATGCCGAGGAGCAGAATATTGGATTTACGTACAGATTTCGCGTATTCGTTCAGAATCGTTGACGTTTTGTTCAATACATAATATGGCATGTTGTCATTGGTAGATTGCGCCAGCTCAATGAATTTGCTATAGAAACGGAAACCTTTGGCTTTCCACGACAGGTACATCGGATCAAGCGGGATGCAGTGTCCACCGATGCCTGGGCCTGGATAGAATGGCATGAAACCAAATGGTTTCGTCGCTGCCGCATCAATTACTTCCCAGATATCGATGCCCATACGATCGCACATCATCGCCATTTCATTTACAAAGGCAATGTTCACGCTGCGGAATGTGTTCTCCAGTAGTTTGGACATTTCAGCCACTTTTGGTGAAGAGACCGGTACTACGGTTTCTACATACTTGCCATACAGTGCAGTTCCAAGTTTCAGGCAAGCTTCCGTTGTACCCCCGATGACTTTCGGTGTATTAAATGTCGTGAACCGTCCGTTGGACGGGTCCACACGTTCAGGCGAGAAGCACAGGAAGTAGTCTTTACCTGCTTCTTGTCCGATCTTGTCCAGCTGCTGCTGGATCAATTCTTCCGTCGTACCTGGATAAGTGGTGCTCTCCAGCGTAATCAGCATACCTGGTTTCATATGCAGTTTGATCTGATCCACGACCGTTTCGATGTAAGACGTATCCGGGTCCTGATTCTCACTGAGCGGTGTCGGTACACAGATGCTGAGTGCGTCAATGACGCGCAGCATGCTGTAATCTGTCGTTGGCTGGAAGCGACCGCTTTGCATGACTTTTTTCAACTCATCGGACGAAATATCGTGAATATAGGAATCCCCTTGATAGATACTCTCTACTTTGGACGCATCCAGATCAATTCCGATTACCGTGAAACCTTGATTGACCATTTCCACGGCAAGTGGAAGTCCTACGTAACCGAGCCCGACAACGCCGAGTACAGCTTCTTTATTTTCAATCGCATTCAGTAATGTGTGGAATTGTTGATTCTCCATGATATTCCCTCCGGGTAGTGTATTTGATGATGCTTCAAATCCATGTAAATAGATGGTTGTCTGTTGCTCTTCTTTATCTTCTAATGCAGGCAGCGTCTGATTCGGGCATCCAGCTCTACAGGCGAGAACGGTTTGGTCATGTAATCATCGACCCCGCTGCGGAAGCATTGACTGATCGTTTGCTCAACACGTTGTTCGGTCAACACGACAATTTTGGGTGGCTGCTCCATCTCCAGGTTCTGAATATGATGAATGAACGGCAGACCGTCGATGCCATACAGATTCAGCTCGGTGAGTACCAAGTCCGGTGTCACTTTCTCGATCAAGTCCAGTGCAGCCAGTCCATCAACAGCCTCATAGGTTTCGTATCCCTGCATTTTCAAACGCAACTGCAGGAATTCGCGTACCGTAGGATCGTTGTCCACAATCAAAATGCGTTCCGGCTCGTCCGCCGTATTGTCCAGCGTGTAGATATGAATCTCCGACGAATCTACGAGCTTCGAGGATTCAGCCATATGCTGAATGGTTGCCTTCGAAGGGCGCTCCCCTTCCGGGAAACTGGCCAGTGTAATCTGTGGATCGGCACCGGGTATGGTCTCTTGCAGCTCATGCTTGATCCGAAGTCCTTCATAATGAACTTCATCCAGTGACAACCCTGGCAGCAGGACGGCAATCGCCTGGGTGGCCCCATCCTTCCACACCTGGAAGGCAGACTCACTCGTCTGTTCCAGATGTGTCCTGACCTGCTGCTCAGGTTGAGCGTGTCCTGCACAATGGATGAACATTAAGCCGCATGTTTCGGCACCCGTTTCCTTCAATCCCTGTTCTACACTTCGGTACACATTAACGGCAGCCTCACGCTGCAATGTCGCCGTATTTGGCATGTTCTTTTCCACCCTTCTCCTCGATTATCTATTCATGTTCAAAATGTTATTTACACTGACACTCCAATGACAGAACAACCTTTTGATCGCTGTTATCCCCAGATTTTTTGATTCCTTTTAACAAGGGGAAATCCGGGGATAAAGGCGAACGCTTCGCTTCATCAGGTTATTTCTGTCCTCTCCGTTATCGTGTAAATATTTAGTTGAACATCTATATTGCTGTTACTGTATTACCATGATCTCTGTTCTTATGCGGCTTCGCTTGTTTTCTTCTCATCCTCGGACCAGCTTTGACGTGTCATGGTCCCCCATGAGTTGTTGTTTTGCAGGAACTGCACATGTCCCTGCAATCTCCACAGTACGCCCAGCTGATGATAACCCACGAATTTGAGCGCAGAGTATACCAGCATTTTGACCAGGTCGGAGAGTTTGTTGTAACGTTTGAAAGCAATCTCCTCCAGGACAAGTGCACCTACACTTAGCAGATAACCACTCACGAAGTTCAATAGTCCGAACAGAAGCAGGATTGGCCACTGGGTCATATCCAGAAGAACGTATCCAGCGAGAGCCAGCAGTCCGGTAATCCGGAAATACGGGTTCAATGCTTCAAAAATGACGTTATACGGCATGGTTACCATACCCATCACTTTGTATTTGGGATTGAACAGCATGCCTCGATTCTCCAGCATGTTCTTCAGATTCCCGCGGCCCCAGCGCTTGCGCTGACTGGACAGGATCCGGTAGGAATCCGGTGCCTGTGTCCAGCACACCGCCTCAGGGCAGAAGGCAACGCGGTACTTCAATTTGTTTTCCAGCATATACCGGTGAAGCTTGATGATGATGTTCATGTCTTCCCCGGGATAACCATCCCGATATCCACCTACTGCAATTACAGCGTCCTTACGGAACATGCCGAATGCACCGGAGACAATGATCAGACCGTTCATATGACTCCAACCAATCCGTCCGCCCAGGAAGGCTTTGAGATATTCAATCGACTGGAACATGGGCCAGATCTTGCGCGGCAGCGATACATCTTGCACTGCCCCGTTTTCGATTTTGCAGCCATTGGCGATCCGTACATCTCCCCCGATGGCTACTGTTTCTTCCGGATTCTCCATATACATGCGTGCCATACGGATCAGGGCATCCTTCTCCAGCAATGAATCGGCGTCAATGGAAGAAATCAGTGGATAATGGGACAGGTTGATCCCGGCATTGAGGGAATCGGCCTTTCCGCCATTTTCCTTGTCAATGACATACAGATCGGGGAACTCCGGATTATGGTAAATCCCGCGGATTTTCTGACAGGCGATCTTGCCCCGAATCTTCGTATTGGGTACCGGCTTCAGACGGTATTCATCCAGCAAAATCTTCAGTGTGGCATCACTGGAACCGTCATTTACGACGATCACTTCATAAGTTGGATAATTCAGCGTCATCAGACAGTTCACATTTTCAATAATCGTCAGTTCCTCGTTGTATGCCGGTACCAGCAGAGAAACCGAAGGCACCAGTTCCGATCCTGACAATGTATTGTATTTGGAATAATGCGACCGGCGGAAGATCGTCCAGATGTTACGGAACGATAAGGCCAGGATGGAAAAATAGAGCGTATTGACGAAAACAACATAGTAGATTGCGACCATGCCGTAGATTAATAATAGATCCCTAAGCAGTGTAATCCCCTCCTACCGTTGCGACACCTGTGCGTTTCTTGCTGGTTCTGTTCTCTCGTACAGGGCCAAAATAGCGATCGTACAGCAGTCTTTTTTTGTTATGTGCAATCATCTGTTCTACAGCTCTGTCATCGGTTCTCGTATGCTGCATGGTACTCTCGATCTGCTGCATCGCAATCTCGCGTTCAGCACCTGTACCTTGTACCGCAGCCTGACACAACGCTTCAAATCCCGGTTCACCAAGCTTGCTCAGACTCTCTGCACTGTTATAACGAACTCTCCAGTCCTCATCCCGCAGCGCTTTGCGCAGCAATGGAATGCTACCCGATGCATGCTTCGAACCGAGCGCTTGCACCACTTCGGCACGAACTTCCGGGTCAGTGTCCTGAATCAGCTTCAAAATCGTCTCATCCCGCAGTGCCGGACTTGCGCTAAGATACAGCTTCACCGCCTCGGCACGTACATCCTGATGTTCGGCTCCTACGAGTCTGTCCAGTGCAGGCATTACTTCAGGCACAGCCTGTCCCCACATCGCAACGAGTCCGACTTTGACAAAATCCGGATTCCGATCTTCCAGCAATTCGATTAGAATTCTGCTGGTATCCAGACTGGTTTCAAGCAGAATATCTGCTGCAAGATGGTGAATGGACTTGCCTTTGTTCAACAGCAACGCCAGCATGTCTTTTAGTTCCCCTTGGCGGGTTGTACATCTTGCGATGGAACGACCAATCATAATGGCCATCGGGCCCGGCTTCTCATCCTTCAACAATTCCATCAAGCCCGGAACAGCTTCGGGACAACGCATGCCACCCAAGCGATAAGCCGCATCAATCTGGCGACCGTAACGCAGACGGCTCAGTTCCTTCAGATCATGCTCTACAAATCCCGCTTCGCGGCATAGTGCAATCAACTTGTCACGATACTCACCCTTGAACTGATCGATCCATTCAATCAGCCTGTCCTGAATAACTCTGCGTTCCAGCGGAGCCAGTTTGCCTGGTGGCAATTTGAGTGGACTATTCTCGGTTAAGGCCGTTTGCAGATAAGTGAAGTAGTCGCGCTGTTTTAATTCATAGAACGCCGTCTTGCGTCGTTTGCCGTTGTGGGACATTTTCATGGCAAACAATACGATGACGCCTACAACAACAAGTGCGATACAGATGTACAAAAACAGATAGGCCAAAGCCAAACTTGGAAACATGTGAAAAGGTCCTCCTTTATACTCATTTATTCGATCTGAAAACTAGGAATTTTCTCGTAGCTCTTCTTCATTTTTTCGTAGCTAAGCTTCAGCCGTTCACTATACTGCACCTGCTCCCAAGGCTTCCAGCTATATACCGGCAATGTCTTCAGATCCAGGGTTGTCTGTTCACCCCCAGGCCAAGATACTTTCTTCGTGGCGCGGTCCGTTAACCATGGAATGAGGGTGACACCTTCCACAGCAATTGTGGAGAACTCACGGCCATTCTTGAGCGGTCCATAGTCAATTGCTTGCAGTGAACTCGGATCACCGAACCCAAGTAACATCCAGGGAATTCGCATCTCCACCTGATTGCCGTTATACTGCCATGCCGTTAACGAATCCGTGTCGGACTGACCGGGAGCCGTCGTTCCCCGTTTCAAAGTTCCGACCTTTTCATTCATGAATGGATGAGCAGATCGGGTATCCGGCGGTGTCATTCTCAGGCTGACTGCCAGATTCCAGGGGCGGAACGGATCTGTGGAGTCCGCCTGCTGATCTGGCAGCATGTCGTATCCTTCCTTGCCGTACAGACGCTGATTAAAGTCATAATCCTTGGCGATCTCCACCTGAGATTCTTCTTCCTGCCCCAGCGTAATCACTGTCTCAAGACCATCACTGAGCGTCCGGCCCGGGAGTAACTTGTCGGGCTGACTGCCTCCAGCAAGTGTATCAGTCCCGATTCGTAGCACCGTCTGATCCGGGTCAAAAGGTTGATCCAAGGTCAGCCCAATGTACATATAAGCTTCATCATGGGTCATCTTCATTTCCTGAATGCCGTTCACCTGGCCCTCCCAGGTCGTGACTTCTTCATCCTTCAGATCATCCCAGTCATCCAGTGATCCGTCGATGGTCAACTGTTCCTGTTTACCCGGATCCATGGCAAGCAGACCAAACATCTTCTCGTTTGTCAGCACGTTCAGCCAATATGCACGGCGATCAGCCGGGATTTCCAGTGGCATCGTGTTCCATGTCTTTTTGAACCACTCATCCTGCCACATGAACACAATGGCTCCCGAATACCCTTCATCATAGATATCCTGCGTCAGTGACGCGTCAATATCTCCCTGCTCTACTTCGTTATGTCCACCCTGATTCCGGCCTCCCATACCCAGATGGGAAATACCAAGAGAAGAAGGTACCCCATACTCTGTAACCATTACAGGCATATCGGAAAACTCGGCTTTTAGTTTGCGCAGATAACTTTTGTACGTGTTGTACTCGCCGTTCTCATCCTTGATGGTTTGGAGCGTTTTATCAATATGGAACAGATCCGGGTAATACGGGTACACATGGTAGGCTGCAAAATAACCTCCCTGCCACCCCTCCGGCTTAATATGACGGGCATCCACACTGACGAGATCCTCTTCATACAGCGGCTCGCCGGGATGATCCAACACATCGGTAGTTACCCAGTTGGTGAAGGTCATTGGATGCTCCCATCCATACTTCTTCTCCAGGACCGCCGTATGATCCAGCAACTCTGCAAGCCAGTTCTCAAACGGTGATGCTTCTGGAGTAGCCGAGAAATGAACTCCCTTATACTGCGGCACGTCCGCATGCTTCTCGTTCGTGTTGTCTACCATCGCCGGGTCCCATTCCGTACCCACATGCCAGGCCATCAGATATTTTCCTGCATTTGTCTTGTATTTGCCGCTGGACTCTCCCTGCTTGGCAGGAATGTCCGCATCGCCATAGACAGCAGATACGGCTTTTTCAATCTCCTGCTTGAATGTCTGCTCAATATGGGCGGCATAGGCATCCTGCTTCTCAATCAACTCTTCTTCAGGCGACCATATGCCCTGTATAAAATATAACGGTTGCTCCCGTCCGCGGTTATATTCGACCAATGCGGTGTAGAAAATCGGTTCGTGAACCGTGTATACCCGAATAACATTGGCTCCCAGATCCTCGATCTGTTGGAACCACCGCAAGTAATCCTCTTTGGTCAGCGGGAATTCTCCCGGGTAATGCCCCGGTGATGTTGCGCCCAGATTGACACCTTTGACGAACATCTCCCTCCACGTTCCATCGGGCCCGTATTCCATGAACCGGTCTCCCTCAGTCTTGAATTTCATTTCAGTGCCACTCTCCGCTGTGTACGTAACGAGCTTGGGTTGCATATAGTGCCATCCAGCAAATATTCCACCGGTCACCACCACTGCGCCTGTCAACACCGTTAATAACCAGCGTCTTCGTCTTTGTCTGCTCATGTCTTTAGATTGCTCACCTCTCTAATATCATCCTGCTTCAACATCGAATGGTCCAACATGAAGTTTACGAATCATTCCGCTTCGGATGTCCGCTTGGTAGAGATGTCAGCGGTGTAGTTCTCACTATAGCGCTAAGACTCTGCATTTGTAACTAGGCTGATGGAAGCAAACATGAAATGGAACATTCTGCCCATGATTCTTAAAAAGCGCCATCAACGGGCACCCGAAAGCCTTCAGGGTACATCTGATTCCCGAACACTAATATCTGCTGGAATCGCATGGATTATGGACCCTGCTAATCCTGCAATTCTGGAACCTTTATTGTTATGTGCAACGCGGGTACAGGCAACGTTTGCCGATTGAACACATACCCCATTAAACGCGAGTTATATTTTAAAGTTGCGGACGTTTTTACAGTATTAACCATAAAGATTACAAAATTGATACTATAGTCTGATAACGTATCAGCGATATTCCGCGTCACATCAAGGTTTTCTGAAAAGTGCAGAAAATCAAAAAAGGACATCAGTCCCCCTCTATAGGACTGTACCCATTTATGACCCTTTTACAAAAAGCGAAATGAACGCCCGGTCATCACCCTCAAGTCACGGATCTCTCACATTAAATGTAAAAAAGCACATCTTATTTCCTAATTTCTGACTCTAATATGTCCTTAGGGTAATTGTGTCCAATTTTCAAAATAATTCCGGTTGCCGCATTTTAAATTGTTAGATATGCTTATAAAACAAGAACACTTGTTCCGAACTGTAAATTAACTGTTAAATAGCGATATTCAAATGAAGATAATCAATGTTGAACAGAGTACCGCATCACGGATAAGGAGAGAAGTCTTATGTCCCGCCAAGACAGACGTGTCATCATGCTGGCTGACTGCCAGTCATTCTACGCCAGTGTGGAGAAGTCTGCACATCCCGAATATAAGGACCTCCCCCTCGTTGTCGCGGGAGATCCGGCCCGTCGCTCGGGTATTATTCTCGCAGCCTGTCCACTCGCCAAATCCTATGGAATTACGACAGCAGAACGACTGGGCGAAGCACTCGCCAAATGTCCGGATGTTGTGGTTGTTCGCCCGCGGATGGCTGAGTACATTCGGGTGTCCCTTCATATTACACGTATCCTTCAGTCTTACACCGATCTGGTAGAACCCTATAGTATTGATGAACAGTTTCTCGATGTGACCGGAAGTCTGGAGCTGTTCGGTAGTCCAGAGACGATTGCTCGCAGCATACAATCCAGGGTGATGGAGGAGACGGGTGTGTACATTCGGATCGGCATCAGTGATACCAAGGTCGTTAGCAAGATGGCCTGTGACTTGTATGCCAAAAAGGTCCCTGGAGGCATCTGCACGCTGCCTCGCAAAGATCTGCCTTCAACGATCTGGAAGAAGCCTGTGCGAGACATGTTCATGGTCGGTTCCCGCATGGCGCAGCATCTCTACAAGATGGGGGTCCATACCATCGGTGATCTGGCCCAGACCCCACTGTCCCGACTAAGAGAACGTTGGGGTGTGAATGGCGAGGTACTATGGCGTATCGCTCGTGGTATGGATGATTCCCCGGTCAAACCCGGGACATATGCCCATCAGCAGCAGGGAATCGGACATCAGATGACGCTGCCCCGGGACTATGACTCCTGGGAAGATATCAAAGTGGTACTGCTTGAACTGGCGGAACTTGTCAGTCGACGTTCCCGGGACAAATCACTCATGGGCCATGTTGTCTCGGTTGCATGTCGCGGACAGGATTATGATCGGCCGACCGGTTTTTCCCGCCAGATGAAGGTGAATGAACCCACCAACATTACGGATGAAGTATATGATGTCGCAGCAGCTCTGTTCCTGCGCCATTGGGACGGATTACCCATCCGCCGCATCAGCGTGTCATTGACCGGACTTGTACCCGATTCCGAAGTACAGCTGTCCTGGTTTGATGACCGTGAACGTAAAAGAGAATTGGAACGTGCCACGGATGATATCAAGCGCAGGTACGGAGAAACCGCCATTATGAGGGCATCTTCCCTCAGCTCGTCCGCGCAAGCCCATGAACGTTCTCATAAAATTGGAGGTCACTATAAATGAGTAAAAAATTGCAGCAAAACGGTATCTTCGAGTCCTCACGTATGATGCTCCCCGAACACCGGGAAGCCTACATTCTTCATCAGGAACAACTTGCTCCTCGTACCCGCCCATCCCTGGATGCGCAGGCCGCAGAAGAAATGTCCCGTTTGCTCAGCAACTCGATGATGCTTGGAGATAGCGTCACTATTACGTTGTTTCACGAACATGACGATATCCGTTACACGGGACAGGTGCTTCGACTGGACCGTCCTGCCCGTACCCTCAGACTACTGATGGAAGACGGGTCCAGGGATATTCGGATGAATCTCATTACGGATGTGGCGCTTGCCAATGAATGAAGGGAGATATACCCACCCCGATGTTGTGGATGTTCCATGATAGATGCAGCCTAGCCGTTACCATGCAGGACTGTCTTCCTACACTTCCAGGTGAATACCAAAAGCAGCCGACGAGACATATCCTGACCATTCACTTCGTTCTAAAGAAGCAAAATATCAGATATGTGATTCATCGGCTACATATAAGGGTACAGCTTTTTTTGTCAGAAAACTTTTTAGAAAAAACTCCAGTCAAACTCCTTGGAAAGTCGTTCAAGCAGATGTACGCCGGCAAGGCTGTTACCTTTGCGGTTCAGAGCGGGTCCAATCACTCCAATGCCGAACTGTCCCGGTACCAGAGTCAGAATTCCTCCGGATACCCCACTTTTGGCGGGCAAACCGACCTCGATGGCAAATTCGCCTGATGCATTATACATACCACAGGTGGTCATGAAGGTTTTGGCAATCTGAACATAGCGACGAGGGATGAGTTCTTCTCCCGTAATTGGATCTGTTCCATCATAAGCCAGAACTAGCGCCATGCGTGCCAAGTCCGCACAGGTCACTTCAATGGAACAATGACGGAAATACACGGCAAGTACATCTTCCACGTCATCCTTGATCACACCATTATGCTTCAAAAAATATGCCAGTGAACGATTCAGGTGACCACTCTCCGACTCGGACTGGAATACATCTTCGTTATAACCCAACTGATCATTATTCGCCAGTTTGCGGAAAAACTCCAGAATGCGGCGTGATTTCTCTTCCTTACAATCTCCTCCAACAAGCGAGGACACCGTAATCGCACCCGCATTGATCAACGGATTGAACGGGATTCCGGGTTCGACTAGTTCAAGCTTGATCATCGAATCGTAATCGTCGCCTGTCGGTTCTTTTCCTACATTAAAGAAAACCGCTTCTTCCCCATGATCCATTAGGGCCAGAATAAGGGTAAATACTTTGGAGATACTTTGCATCGTAAATGGAACACCGCAATCCCCTGCCGACACATGGTTTCCTTCGGCGTCCATGATATGTATACCAAGCTCATCCTGAGAGGCTTTGACAAGCTCCGGAATATAAGAAGCCACCTTACCCTGCCCTGTGTGCAAACGACTGGTCTCCAGCCACTCTGGCAGTAAGGCATTCAGACGTTCCATGGTTGAATTGCTCATATGTCATCTCCTCCACATCTCTATATAAGCATCTTGCATGAAATGTACATGGTGAACGCCCATATAATTTAATGAGTAAAGAGCTCCATCCATCTCATGCAAGATGCCCTATATTATCTGATTACCCTCAGAACAGTTCCTTTACCGCTTCATTTGAAGATTTAACTCCAAAATCTCACCAGGAAGACCATCGTAATCGCCTGTCCAGGTGGATACAAAGTTCTGTCTGGTTAAGATCTGGCGGGAAGCAGCATTAGACGGATCGATAACGGCATAGAGGGATCCAATCCCTGCGGCTTGTGCCTGAATAATCAACCGAGACGCTATGGATGTGCCTTGACCTTTGCCCCAATGTTCAGGCAGGATCATGTAACCTATCTCAGCCTTGGTCGGGTCCTCCTGATCCGGAATCAATTTGGCATACGCCACACCAGCACCATCTTCACTAAATACCCGGTAATGTCCGCAAGTGGAACGCTCATTAAACTCCAGCATGGACTCGAATTGTGTTCTTGCCTCCAGCTCCGGTATTGCCCGTTCTGTAATCTGTTTCATCACTTCCATATTGGAAACCAATGCGTAATAATCATCAAAATCAGGTTGTGTGTATTTAATGAATTTCATGATATGCCTCCTCTGGGGTACATAACTTGTCTTGGTGTTGTTGAATTCACCTAGAGTATAACAGAAGCGAATGATGGAATGCACACAAGGCACCACGCTTGCAGGCAGCCGTATGGTCCAATAGGCCAACAGTCTGGACAGCAATTTGGCAACAGTAGATACCAAAAAGCGGCCTCATCTGGAGACCGCTTTGTTTACTTTGTTTTTAATTTGCTTTTTAAGATAAAGAAATATTCTCTGTTCTGTGCTTCCAATGCATGCTATTAGCTTGCCCGTGATGACGGGTTCAGGTTCATTTGTTTTTCACGTTGACGTGCACGACGACCTTGACCTGGAGGGGTGATGATCAGTGCGAGCAACAGCGAGACAGCGCAGAGTACCGCAATCACGATGAAGGTTAGATGGAATCCACCTAGCAGGGCGCTGATGAATGATCCTGCCAAAGCACCAAATCCAAATCCCTGGTAGATCACACCATAGTTTTTGCTCTGATTTTTCAATCCGAAGTAATCAGCCACAATCGCCGGGAATACCGTAATGTTACCTCCAAAGCAGAATGCAACGGCCGCTACACAGGCGAAGAAGATCCCGAAGGTCAGTGGAACCAGACTGAGTGTCATGACAGCTACAGCTGTCACCAGCAGCGCACCAGCGATGACTTTCATTCGTCCTACTTTATCCGACAGCGCACCGAGAATGATACGTCCTGCCGTGTTAAAGATTGCAACCATGGCCACTGCGTTCGCAGCGGTAGCTACATCAAGACCTGCAAGCTGTACACCGATATCTTTGACAATACCGATTAGATACAAACCACTCATACACGCCGTGAAGAAAATAACAAACAGCATGTACGCTTCTTTTGTACGCAGCATCTCTTTCACCGTATAGTCATGACGTGCCACGACTTGTTTAGATCCTTCCTTGCTTACCGGAGCCTGTTCACGAACAACCGCTTCGCGGATCAGGAATGATCCCGCAACCACCAGAACCAGAACGATAATGCCCCAGTACATAAATGCCTGAGCAGGACCAACGGCCCCAATCAATGCCGAGTTGACATATTTGAATAATAAACTACCGGTACCAAAAGCTCCGACTGAGATCCCCGAGATCAGGCCTTTACGTTCCGGGAACCATTTGATCAGATTGGACAACGACGTAATGTACGCCGTACCATCTGCAAAACCAACGACAAATCCAGCCAAAATGTACAGTAGAGTTAATGAAGATACTTGGGAACTCAGAATAAGACCCAGCCCAAGCACAACCCCGGCCACACGGATCAGGCGCTGAAGACCCCAACGTTCCTGCAACCGTCCTGCAAACAATGTGGCAAATGCCAAAGCAAAACTGGTAATTGAAAAAGTTATCGCGACCGAGCTGACGTCCCATCCGAAACGATCAGATAGCGGTTGATTAAATAAACTCCACGTATAGATGGTTCCAAGACCCATTTGTACAATGATAGTCCCCAGAACAATAAGCCAGCGGTTCATTTTTGTAGGTGCAGATGTTGATTTAGGTGCTGATGAAGCGGATGAAATAGCTGCTTTCATCGTGATCTCCCCTTTGCCGATGTCATATACATGAATGCGTTCACAAGGTAATCATACATGAAAGGGGATTCATTACACCGTTTTGGGCATGAGTTGCATCAGATGCGGAATGAAATGCTACTAGATGCGCATGAGTTGCCTGAACTCTTTGACCTTCCCGCGACTCACGGGTACTTCAGCTTCAAGATCACGCAGGCGAAGCAGATACGTATTGTTGAACCAAGGCACAATTTCACGGATTTGCGACAGATTTACGACGTACGAACGGTGGCAGCGAAAGAACGTGTCCTGTGGCAGACGGCTGTGAAAATCCGATATGCTCACTGGCATGGTGAACTCCCCATTTTTGGTATATACCTTCGTCACTTTCTCTTGCGCTTCCGCATAGTAGATATCTGCCGTATCCGTAACAATAATATTGTCATTCCGCAGCAGATTAATTCTTCTGTCCGTATGGGAATTCATATCCCGTACCAGTTCACCTGGCACAGCAGCAGATCCGTCCGCCGTATGGGCTGGTCCATCCTCAGCATGTTGCTCCATCGGGGCATGGTCACGTTTGAAAGCCATCTCCAGCTTATGGAGCATCGCAGCGATTCTCTTCTCGTCATAAGGCTTCAGAATATAATCGAACGCCTCCAATTCAAAGGCTTCTGCTGCATGTTCCTTGTACGCCGTAGTAAAAACAATATAGGGTTTTGTTGCAAATTTCCCAATATGATGGGCCAGCATCATGCCATCCAGCGACGGAATATTAATATCGAGGAAAATGACATCCACTTCTTGTTCCTGCAAAAATTTCAGTACATCCAGCCCATCTTCAAGGCGATCCACCACCTCAATCTGACTATGTTCCTGAATTAAGTAATTCAATTCCTCGCTTGCCAGAATCTCGTCTTCCACAATAAGAGCTCTCATTGATCCATCATCACCTTGTTACGACATCTCCTTTGGGCACATCAAATAAAATATCGGTTCCTTGTTCCAGCCTGGTAATGGTTACACCTTGTCCGTAAATAAGCTTGACCCGGCGATGCACATTATACAGCCCGATCTGGTTACCAGGCATACGGTCATGGTATACCCGTTCAATAATATCTGCACTAATACCCGCCCCTGTATCGCTGACACTAATGCGCACAAATTCCGGATAATCCTGTACCCGAATTCGAACAGTACCTGGCCCTTTAACCTTGAGAATGCCATGAATAATGGCATTTTCGACGAGCGGCTGGATGACAAGACTCGGAATATGCACAGCGACCTCATCAATCTCATAGATTACATTCAGTCGGCTGCCAAAGCGCGCTTTCTCAATCTCTACATAATTACGGACCTGCTCCAGTTCCTTATGAATATCAATTAACTCATCCGACAGTTCCAGATTGTAACGCATGTACCCGGATAGATTCACAATCAGCTCACGCGCACGGTCCGGTTTGGTTCGGATGGACGAAGCAATCGCATTTAGCGCATTAAACAAAAAATGAGGATGAATGGTTGTCTGTAATGCGCGCAGCTCTGCTTTGTTGGCAGCAGCCTTGATCTCCTCTACCCGCGATACCTCCATCTGCGTCGAGATGATCTGCGACAGACCTACAGCCATCGTTTGCAATGGATACGTAATTTTATAGGCTTTGCGATAATAGATTTTGAGTGCACCTGTAATGTCTCCTCGTTCTTTCAGCGGAATGATTAACAGCGAGTGGATATCGGGTGTTTTTTCATCAATGACATCATTACTGATTGTAATCTCCCCGCTGGATATCGTCTTCTTGGTCATCTCACTTATAATTTCATTACCAATATGATAGCGTTCCTCACCAAATCCTACATAAGCCAGTACATTCCGAGTATCGGTAATCGCAACAGCATCCGCCTGAATATCTTCCTGAATAATACGGCAGATTTTGCGCAGAGAATCCTCGTCAATGGAACGAAAATACGGCAAGGTTTTGTTGGCTATCTCCAATGCCAGCTTCGCCTGACGAGCTGCAATCATTTCCTTTTCCCCTTCGACACTCTGCACCAGGAGCACAATTAGCCCAATGTTGAATTCACCCAGAATCATAGGCAGTGCAATCTGTGAAACAATATCTGCGCCCAGTGGATCGGGATAGGAAAATAGCAGGATCAGTAACATCGTGAGCGCTTCACAGATCATTCCGGCCCCAATACCGATGATCCATCGCTTGGGCTTGGGCGTGTACTTATGTATGTATCCGGATACCAGACCTGCCAGAATACTCGTGATCAGACACGGTATGGCTGTGACTCCATCCATATCGATCAAATACCGATGCACCCCGGAGACAATCCCCGTAATAATACCCACAGGCGCCCCGAACAAAATACCACCCGATAGCACGGCTATAATGCGGACATTCACCAGTGAACCTTCCACATTAATGCCCGTATACGTTCCGAAGATGGCAAAAGCACAGAACAACAAGGTAACTGCAATAGACTCCTGCCACCTTAATTTCCCCTTTTGCAGAATCTGCCTAAATCTCGGCACCCTCGACAGAAAGAATAAAAATATAATCAACAGCGCCGCCCGTTCAAATAAACCCAGCAGCATCGTAAACATTTCCAATCGTACTTCCTCCACATCTATCCAAAATAAAATGCATGTCTCACTGTAATGGCAATCCGCCACAGCAACTATAGATTAAACCTGGTACACACAACTCGTATGCAACAGTTTACCGCTCCCCTAGGAGGAAAGCAAAGTACATCCTGTGAAAATCCAGAAAAGAGGCATAGGAAAGATCAACGACCACCTCATATTTCCATAAAATCAACAAATACAGAAATCCCTGTGATATAATTAATGACTTGTCATGTTATCCCAATTGGTCAAAAATTATTTATAGAAAGGTGTTCAAGCATGCTTGCCATTATACTCCTGGGTTCGCTTCTGCTTTTTAGTCTAATATGGCTTATCCTATATGGTGTCTCCAGACGATCCAACGATCCTGAGGGTTCAACAAGACTTGTCCTGCAAATGATTTTATTTATTTCAATCCTGATCTTACTTGTGCAAGACTACATCCTGAAAGAATTCCCTTCCAATAGCATTATCATTGTAGTTCTAATCATTACTTTAATCATCATCAGCTCTTTCCAGGATAAAAGTAAAAATGTAGCGGATAAAATTACATAACCATTCCATTTGAAGCCCCACCTAAAACTTACTTCTTCCCTGTCGTCACCACAATAAAGAGGGTGTTCCATCATGTCATATAACTGACCAATGGAACACCCTTTTTAAATTACCTAACAATCATTCATGTAATTTGGTTTTATAAAATGAACTCCAGCTACACAGTAACGGAGAGTGCAGAACCAATCTGAAGAAGCGAAGCGCTCGCCTTTATCCCCGGATTTTACCCTTTCAAAGGGTGATTCAAAAAAATCCGGGGATAACAGCGATCGAAAGATGGTACTGCACTCGTAGTGGCCACGTGTAACACCCTGTAGTTCATTTTACCCCAGCCAACATTACATCTAATCCCTACCTAAACATCCCCCACAGCTTAATCAAATGAAACGTATTGTTCGGATCAATCTTCTGTGCAAGCACAAACGCAACAAACTGCTCCTCCTGTGCCGCAGAGAAATTTTCATTCATAATGACTGCGGAAGACTTGACCAACCTTCTGACCTTGGCCTTATCCTGAAGATCAGATTTGGTCACGCCATCAATCAACTTTTTGATACGCTCTTTGACAGCCGGATTCTTCATCTTTAGTTTGATCCGCTCCACCAGTTGCGGACTAATTCCATATTGTTGATAACCCAAAACGTATAGCACCTCCCAAGTAATGAACTCACTTCTTATTCATATGTCGGGAGGGCTTGTACACTTGTCTTTTTTTACAAAGGTCAACTGAAAAAACAGCCACAATGGGAAGCTTTAGTCAATCAAATTACCTCTGAATACTTGCTGTTGCTGCAGGAAATCACGCAGAGGTGTATAGTCCACAGACGTCCAGAAATTCGTTTCCGAGATCAACTGTGATACATCATCTCTGGCTTGTTCCAGCACAGCAAAATCGGCAACCATATCAGCAAGACGGAACTCGGGCAATCCGCTCTGTTTGGTACCAAAGAAATCACCCGGACCCCGAAGATCCAGATCCCGCCGGGATACCTCGAATCCATCCTCCGTTTCCGTCATGACCTTCATGCGCTCCTGTCCGACCTCTGTCTTGGAATCAGCAATGAGTACACAATAGGACGCATGGGCACCACGACCAACCCGCCCACGAAGCTGATGCAGCTGGGACAGACCGAATCGGTCCGCGTCCATAATGACCATTAACGTGGCATTCGGCACATCGACCCCAACCTCCACAACGGTGGTGGAGACGAGCAGCTGAATATCATTGCTATAGAAGTCGCGCATCATCTCTTCTTTCTCCGCAGCCGTCATCCGTCCATGCAACAGACCTACACGATATTTCGGAAAGTTCTGCTGCATCTGCACATGCAGATCAATGGCATTCTGCACATCAAGCTTCTCCGACTCTTCAATGAGTGGACAGATCAGATAGGCCTGACGCCCCTGATCCACTTCTCTGGAAATAAAACCGAGCACCCGCTCCATCATATCGTGCTTGACCCAATACGTAGATATCGGAATCCGTCCTTTCGGACGCTCTGAGATCGTGGATACCTCAATATCCCCAAAAGCCGTGATCGCAAGTGTCCGTGGAATGGGTGTAGCCGTCATCGTTAACACATCCGGGTTATATCCTTTGCGTCGTAAAACGCTGCGCTGATTCACCCCGAAGCGATGCTGCTCGTCCGTCACCACAAGGCCCAGATCCCGGAAGAAAACATCTTCCTGAATCAGGGCGTGTGTACCCACCACGATATCAATCATGCCCATTTGCAACGAAGCGATCAGATCTTTACGTTTACGCCCATTTACACTGCCCGTTAACAGCCCTACGCTTACCCCAAACGGTTCAAACAGCTTTTGCAGTGAACGCATATGCTGCTCCGCCAAAATCTCTGTAGGCACCATCAGAGCCCCTTGGAAACCGGAGCGAACAGTCGTGTATAGCGCAATTGCCGCAATAACTGTTTTCCCCGATCCTACATCGCCCTGCAATAACCGATTCATTGCATAAGGCGAACGCATATCATGCAGAATTTCAAGCTCCACCTTTTTCTGAGCATCTGTTAATTCAAAAGGTAAACTGCGTACAAACTCACGGATCGTTGTATTGTCCGTGGTGTGCACCACACCATCCATCCGATTCCGGTTGAGCGCACGATACGCCTGCATTTTCAGCTGGAACAGAAACAGTTCTTCATACACCATCCGCTGTCTAGCCTGTTGACCTTCCCGGTTGTCCTGTGGACGATGAATTCCCGCAATTGCCTGCTTACGCGGCATGAAGCTGTATTTCCTCATCAAGGACTGGGGCAGAATCTCGGGAATCATATCTCCGAATTGGATTAATCCCTGATTGATCGTTTTCCGCATCCATTGCTGCGTCAACTTGCCTGTTACTGAATATACAGGTTGCAGTGTGCCTGAACGCCCATCGCCTTTATCGGGAAACTCCGAGTCGGTAACTGTCATCTGCATGCGCTTTTGTTCCCACTTCCCCGTAATCACAATCTCACGATTGGGCGTAAGTTGTTCTTTGAGGAAATGGCGATTGAACCAGGTAGCTGTAATCATCCACTCTTCCGTCATGATCTTACAGGTGAGACGGGACTTTTTGCCGTATCGTTGTAATACAGGAATACCCATTACCTGTCCCTGGACCGTAATCTTGTCCCCATCCTTCACTTCACTAAGCGAACGCAGACGATAGTCCTCATAACGGAACGGATAATATTCAAGCAGGTCTTTAACAGTAGAGATGCCAAAGGCGTGAAGCTCTCCCTCTTTGAGAGCACTCACGCCGTTAATTTGCTTAACTGATATTTCTTCCAATTTCATGTCTAATCCCTCATTCCGGAACAGGCCACATAAAGATCGCAATGACACCAGGTCCAACATGACTGCCAATTACGGCTCCAATATTGGTATAGATCACTTCATTCACTGTAAAATGACCACGCAGCTGCTCTGCACAAGCGATCGCTGACCCCGGGTCAGCGGTATGACCTACCGCGAGGTTAACCCGTTTGCCTGCAAGATCCTTCTGGAACAGCTCAATAATGCGTGCCATTGCTTTTTTATGACCTCTGACTTTCTCAACTGCGTAGATCACGCCTTCTTCATCAATAGACAGGATCGGCTTAATGTTAAGCAACGTTCCCAAGATGGCTGAAGCTTTGCCAATCCGGCCGCCTTTTTGCAGATACTCAAGGGTATCCACGAGAAAGAACAATTTACGAGATTTTTGCATCTCTTCAATGGCAGCAGCGATTTCGACTGCTGACTTCCCCTGTTCGGCAAGTTCAGCAGCCTGTACCACCATTAGACCGTATCCATACGATGCTGACTTCGAATCCAGCACGGTGATGTCACCCTCACGCTCCAGTAAAGACTTGCCAAGCATGGCCGATTGGTAGGTACCACTCATGCCGGATGACAGGTGGATGGATACAATCGGGCGTTCCGGGTTCTCATCCAGAAGTGATTGATATACATTCATGAAATCAGTTGGAGAAGGCTGTGAAGTTGTAGGCAACACAGAAACCTTCTTCAATTTTTCGTAGAACTGTTCCGAAGTCAGATCAACGCCATCTGCATAAGTCTCTTCACCGAACAGAACGCGCAACGGAACAATGTGAATTCCGTATTTGCGAATGAGTTCTTCTGGAATATCCGCCGTACTGTCTGTTACTATCGCAACCTTGTGGCTCATGACTCTCCTCCTCTTCGCTAGAGTGCTATTAGGACTCTACGGAGAACAAATAATAATACACAGGCTGTCCTCCACGATGTACCTCTACCTCAGCATCAGGATACTCTACTTCAAGCCATGCAGCGAGGGCAGCAGTAACCTCAGGGTCAGCTTCATCCCCTTCAAGGATCGTCACCACTTCATCTCCGCTCTCCATCATCTGCTTGAGCAGACCTTCACATGCCTGAAGCATGACTTCATCCGTCGCTACAATTTTGGAGTTATGAATACCAATATAGTGTCCCGCCTTGATATCCAATTCATCATATTGCGTATCACGAACCGCATGAGTCACTTGACCGGACTGTACCCGGCTGATGGCCTCCAACATTTGGTCACGGTTCGTTTCCGCAGACTCATCTTCCTGGAAAGCAAAAGCAGCAGCCATTCCCTGTGGAATGGTCTTGCTTGGAATAACCGTAATTCGGCGCTCATCTTCAAGCAGTTCACGTGCCTGCTCCGCAGCCAGTACAATATTCGAGTTATTCGGGAGTATGAATACCTGCTCCGCAGCAATGGAGCGAACGGCTTTGACAAAATCCTCCGTGCTCGGATTCATCGTCTGTCCACCAGACAGAACAACGTCGACGCCAAGACTTTGGAAAATCTCTGCAATACCGTCACCGGAGGATACCGCAATAAAACCATACGGTGCCATCTCATCTGCAGGCAGCACAGCCTCTTCCATACTGCGTGCTGCCTCAGGTGGAATCTCTGCAAACAATTCAGGTGATGGAGCAATATCCATGCCTGCTGTCAGGAGATCCCGATGCTGTTCACGCATATTGAGAATATGAATCTGTGTAATCTCACCATAATGCAGTGCCAGGTTCAACACATCACCTGGTGTCTTGGAATGGACATGAACTTTGATGACTTCATCATCGGCAATGATAATGATTGAATCTCCATTAACTGACAACGCTTTCCGGAATGCTTCATCATCAAATGCCACTCCTGCGTTCTCTCCAAGTTCGCGGTTAATGAAAAATTCCATGTCATACAGGAATTCAATATCTTCCGTTTCCAATCTCGCCTGAGCAGACAATGGCATCTCCGGCGCAATCACCTGCTGCTGTGCAGGCCTCTTGATATCCACTTCTGCCGGTGCAGCCGGTTTCAAAGCAGATGCTGCAACGGATGGGGTAACTTCTTTGTTCAGCGAAGTACGATTCACACCGTCACTTTGCAGCAATACTTCCATAAAGCCCTCGTAGATATATACAAGCCCCTGACCACCTGAATCCACAACACCAACCTGTTTCAGTACAGGAAGTAACTCCGGAGTCATGGCCAGTGCTTCTTTTGCTTTTAACAAAACTTCATTCATTAATTCAGTAATATCATTCGTCCGTCTTGCGTAGTAATTGGCATGTTTCGCCGCTTCCTTGGCTACGGTAAGAATGGTCCCTTCAACGGGTTTTACGACTGCTTTGTAAGCTGCGTCAACACCGTTCTGCAGGGCTGCTGCAAATTGGAGCGTATTCAGTTCCTCATAGGGAGCAGCTGAACGACTAAATCCACGGAACAATTGCGACAGAATAACTCCTGAATTCCCCCGTGCGCCCATAAGCAGGCCTTTTGATAGAATACCGGCAGCTTCTCCGATGGAGGCAGAGCTCTTTCTTTTAATCTCTGCAACTCCTGCACTCATTGTCAAATTCATGTTCGTTCCCGTGTCACCATCCGGCACAGGGAAAACATTCAGGGAATTGACGTGCTCTGCATGCTGTCCAAGTTGTTCCGCTCCGGCAAGTACCATTGCGGTGAAATCTGTTCCATTTAAAGAACGTATACTCAAGTGAGAATTCCCCTTCCTAGCTTGATACACGAACACCTTGCACCAAGATGTGTCTGGTCTGTTCATGCGCTAACGCGGACTGCGTTATTCTTCGTCCATACCTTGTCCGGCACAGGCATACAATACAACATGTCAGCCGGATTAACGGTCTGGGCGGCCGGGCTACCAATATCCTGCACTCTCTGCACCCCTAACTTCGGGGCATACGGATATGCACCGGTATCAAGAGCCGGCATGAATGCCGCATGGAGACTGGTGCCAATGATGGAATGCCGCAGCTCACAGCGTTGCCAAAAAACAGACCACCGACCTCTAAGAACGGTATATTCTCCGACTTCCTTACGGCAACAGCCTGTTCACCACTGTATTATGGACTACTCAACATTGTACTATATTAGGCAGGAGAAATAAATAAAGTTTTTGGATCAGTTGACGAAGCTTTTTTGATTATGATATTATATTCAAGTATTGTTTTATGCAGGTTAAGTAATGGAAATGATCCGGTTATGCCGGCTTAAACAACGCCATTAGCTACTGAAGCCTGATCTTTAAGATCAGGAAGAACAATTTAGTCCTTATGGAATGACTTTTCGTTTCTGAAGGCAACTGGTTATTTTAGGATAGGAGGTGTAATCTATGTCTCGCAAATGTTATGTGACAGGTAAGAAACCGGGCACCGGTAACCACGTATCCCACGCTAACAACCGTAACCGTCGTACTTGGGGCGTAAACGTTCAGAAGGTCCGCATTCTCGTTGACGGCAAACCAAAACGTGTATACGTAAGCACCCGTGCACTGAAAGCCGGTAAAGTGACTCGCGTATAATCACGCAAAGCTACTATAAATCGGGTAAGCAAAAAGCACCTTGTTCCTTGCAGGTGCTTTTTTGGTATTCAAAAAAGGGATTTCTTGAATACACTCATGAACATGTGAATGGCCGCCGCATGGCGCTGCGCAAGTACGAATTCCAGAAAAGCCTGAGCCAAAGCGGCGGTATTCCCTGTAACCTTATCAATCCGATCAGTTCTTTTGAAACGTATTAAGAATCGCCTTTACAAACCCTCCCAAAAACTTCGGCAGTTTGAATGTGTAAAATTTCATAATTCACCCTCCCCATCATGCTCATGCATCCGCCGTATCCTATGCTCCAGGCCTTCTTTACCTTAACACGACAAAAAAGGCTACATGAGAAACCTGCTCATGTAACCATATTTATGCGGAACCATCGATCCCTATTCCACAATGACAAGCCCGAAATCAGGTCATTTACGTTTGGGTAGGAATATATTGATAGGCAGCGATCATGAAAACACTCATCAGATAATACAGTATGCCGAAGATAACAAAAGTAACCCGATGTCCCGTACGATCAAATTTGCGGAAATACATAATAACAACGCCTACCCCGATTAATGACGTAATGGCATTATACGGGGATTGAATAACCGCAAACAGAGCAAGCACAAGTCCCGTCACCAGACTCGCAGCCATCGTCCACAGTGTCTCCTTGAGGGTCATAGATCAGCCTCCGTAGCTACTGCGAATTTCAGTAATCGCGGCAGCACGATCCTCACGGCCAAATACGGCACTCCCAGTAACAAGCACATCCGCTCCAGCTTCCACCACAAGCGGGGCTGTGTCGGCTGCAATTCCGCCATCTACTTCGATATGTACATCATGGCGTCCCTTTTCGTTCAACCAGGTACGAATTTGCTTGATTTTGTTCATGGTACCCGAGATGAAAGCCTGTCCGCCAAAACCAGGATTCACCGTCATCACAAGAACCATGTCCACATCATCCAGAACTTCGAGAATGGCAGATGCTGGCGTTCCCGGATTAAGGGCGACTCCTGCCTTGACTCCCTGCTCCTTAATCAGATGTATAACCCGGTGCAGATGCACACAAGCCTCAGCATGGACTGTAATTACCGCTGCACCCGCTTTGGCAAATTCCTCAACATAACGCTCCGGATTCTCAATCATCAAGTGTACATCGAGCGGCAAGCTTGTATGTGGAGCGATCGCCTTCACAATCGCAGGTCCAAGCGTAATATTAGGGACGAAGTGACCGTCCATAACGTCAACATGAATCCAGTCTCCTCCTGCAGCTTGGGCTTCTGCAACTTCCGCACCAAGTCGGGCAAAATCAGCTGATAATATGGATGGGGCAATTTTAATCATGTTAATACCTCCGCTTCTTATCTTTCATTTCGGTCAGGAATAGCACATAGTGCTGATATCGGCTTTCGGAGATTAGACCTTCCTCCTTGGCCGCAAGCACACGACAGCCTGGTTCATGGGTATGGGTACAACCTCTGAACTTGCACTGATCTGCAAACTGGGCGAATTCCCGGAAACACGTGGAGAGTTCCTCCACGCCGATCTCCAGAAAGTCCAATTGGCTGAATCCCGGCGTATCTGCAACAAACCCGCCATTATCCAACGGGATAAGTTCTACGTGTCTGGTGGTGTGTTTACCTCGTCCAAGACGCATGCTGATCGCACTCGTTTCCAGCGTAAGGCCGGGCATCAATGCATTTAACATGGACGACTTGCCTACACCCGATTGACCAGAGAATACGCTAATCTTGCCAGCGAGACGATCTCTGAGCAGTTCACTGCCTTCTCCGGTACGTGAACTTGTGGAGATCACTTCATAACCAACCTGCTCATATAACGCTTTTACTTCAGCAACCGTGTCTTTGGCTGGATCAGCCAAATCCTGTTTCGTCAGCACAATCAGAGCATCCAGACCAGCCTGCTCAATGTGAACAAGGAACTTGTCCAACAGATTCAGGTTCATATCCGGTTCTTTCACCGAGAACAATAGAACAGCCAAACTTACGTTGGCTACCGGAGGACGGATGAGTTCCGTCTCACGCTTCCGGATTTCATCTACCGTTCCTTCTCCGTTCTCCGTCAACATGTAGCTGACGCGGTCACCAACAAGCGGTGATGTTCCCCGTTTTCTGAAGATACCTCTAGCTCGACATTGAACGGCGGAACCTTCAACCGAAGGAACCCCGTTGTCTTCCACTGGCATGACATAATAGTAACCGCTTAGCGCTTTAACGATGATACCTTCTGGCATAGCTCCGTCGCCCTCCCTTTGATGGTGGTACATTTAATCCAGACGCCAGCATAAGCCGCCCTTATGGACGGCTTGATGCGTTAATGACTTCCTTTTTCTTCTTCTCTTTTTCCTTGCCGTGCTCCTTACCATTATTCATGGCAGAAGTGTCTTCATCTACGCTATCACCTTCACCGTCTGCCGGTGTGGACTCAGGATCACCTTCCTGATTGGGGTCAACACTGCCCTCATCTACGCTGCCTTGCCCTGGGTCAGGCTCATTTTCTGGCGGCGTTTGCGTGTTTTGTTCCGGGTCAATGGAAGGTACATTCACTGTTCCGTTTTTGGCTTCACTGTAGGAGACAAGATACGTATCCAGGAACTGTCCATCCCGATATACGGACACAGCCCCATTCTCATTTGGAGCCAGCACAAGCGGTATGGTCAAAGTCTGGGTTGAGTTCACGGTGCGTGTTCCCCATTCCTGATTCTTGCCGCGTGCGTCTTCATATGTGATACGGATTTTACTGTTTTTGCCCTCTTCTTTGGGTGATACATTGATATTAAACGGATATTTCAGCGCTTCAGGCGGATACCCTGTACTGATAAAGATTGTAATCTTATCGCCAGGACTAACCTCTGCGCCCGCTTCCACAGGCCATTGCTGCGTCACTTTGCCCTGGTCCACCGTATAACTTGATTCCTCCTGCACCTGAGCAAGCACAAGTCCAGCAGATTTCAGTTTTTCTTCGGCTTCACTGCGGGTATTATTTTTCAGATCAGGCATTTTGACCGTTTCGGTACCTTTACTTACGGTTAACTCAATCTGAACGGCCTCTGGATCGAATTCCTCATTGACACCCGGTGTCTGAGAAATAACAGAACCTGAAGCCACATCATTGGAAAACTCTTCTTTCCGCTGAATCTGATCTTCCTTGATGCCAAGCGCAGTCAGCTTCTTGACAGCCTCATCATAAGTCTCCTGTTTGACATCAATCATCTTCACCAGTTCTTTTTCTGCACCAACACTGATCTGGACCTCAGAACCTTCTTTGACGACATCGCCTTCTTTTCTGCTCTGGTCAAAGACAATACCAGGTTCGACCCCTTCCTGATAGAGACGGATGACCTCATCACTGACGACGAGTCCCTTCTCCTCAAGCATCTCACGAGCCTTTTCTTCCGTCTGTGTGATTACGTTAGGAACGGTAACTTCAGGCACAACCAGCATACCCTTGACATACCATACAACGCCCACCATGGCGATTAGAATAAGAACAGTTAATGAAATGAGTAGTGCTGGTTTCTTCCAACTCTTGGATTTCGCTTTACCCTTGCCTTTTTCTTCGTCAGACTCCATCACCGGCACCGCACCCGTCGAGGTAACTCCGCGCGGTTCAGGCTTGATCGCTGGCATTACGCGAGTCTGGTCGATATCATCCTCGTCAGGAAAATCAATCTTTGTTTCATTACGTCTCTCCGGCATCAGGCAGGTTTCCAGATCGGTCTGCATTTCTTTGGCCGATTGATAACGTTCCTGCGGATTTTTACGCATGGATTTCAAGATGACATTCTCCACACTTTGCGGAATCAAGGGATTGAATTTGCGTGGTTCATCGAACTCTTCCTGCAAATGCTTCAATGCCACACTGATTGGGCTTTCACCCAGAAACGGAAGTTGCCCGGTAAGCATTTGGTAGAGTACGATCCCAAGAGAATATAAGTCCGATTTTTCACCAGTAACGATGCCTTTGGCATGCTCCGGTGAGAAGTAATGTACAGAACCTACGACAGAACCCGTCTGCGTAATCGTTGTAGATGTAACGGCACGGGCAATCCCAAAATCCGTTACTTTCACACGGCCATTCCGGCCAATTAATATATTATGGGGTTTGATATCCCGATGAATGATTTGATTATGATGTGCGTGATCAAGAGCATCTGCAATCTGTGAAGCAATTCGCACCGATTCGTCCACCTGCAGAGGCGCACGTTCTTTAATAATTTCATTCAGGTTTTTGCCTTCCACGTACTCCATGACAATATAATGAACGTCATCTTCCTGCCCCACGTCATAAATGCTGACTACATTCGGATGAGACAGCGATGCTGCCGATTGTGCTTCCCTGCGGAAACGGCGAATAAACTCTTCGTCATGCACAAACTGTTGTCTAAGGACTTTAATCGCTACATTCCGGTTTAACAGAAGATCCTGTGCTTTGTACACAAGAGCCATGCCGCCACCGCCGACACGCTCAATCACTTCATAGCGTCCGCCTAGCTGGTGCCCAATCATGACTCACACCCCGTTTCCGTATCCACGGAACCATCCCTCTGCAACTCGAACAAAGCAACCGTGATGTTGTCGTCTCCCCCGGCAAGTAAAGCCAACTGGAGCAGTCGGTCTGCGCGATCTTCCAATGCCAGTTCCAGATTGCCGGCAACCTGAATAATCTGCTCATTGCTGACCAGGTTACTGAGACCATCACTGCACAGGAGTAGAACTTCGCCTTCCTCCAGCTTGACGGTGTCCAGGTCCACCTTCACCTCGGCATCTGTTCCAAGCGCACGAGTTAATACGTTGCGACGTGGATGATGGGACACATCCTCTTTGCTAATCTGACCATTTTTGAACAATTCATTCACCAGTGTATGGTCTTCGGTTAGCTGAACTACAGCTTTGTTCGCAATTTTGTAGGCTCTGCTATCACCGATGTGTCCAATAACACCTTCCGTATCGTTCAATAATGCCGCAACCACGGTTGTTCCCATGTTGTGATACTTGTCATCAGTGGATGCCGTGCGGTAGATAACTTCGTTGGCATGCAAAATAGCATCGCTAAGAGCTGCAGAGAGAGAAGCATGCGACAGACCTGGTTCCAGTGTTCCCAAATCTTGTACCAGCGTCTCCACTGCCAAGCGGCTTGCCGTATCCCCTGCGAGATGTCCACCCATGCCATCGGCAACAATACCCAGAATATATCCTGTCTCGAGATTACGAATCCAGGCTGAATCTTCATTCACCGAACGCACTCGTCCGATATGGCTCACATGAACTGTTTTGATCAAAACGTTCTCACCTCAACTCCATATGCTTTGCACGAAGCTGACCGCAAGCGGCAGCAATATCATGTCCCTGTTCACGACGAATGGTTACATTAACACCCTGTTCCGAGAGAATCTTCTGAAAATTGAAAATATCGCTTCTTGATGTTCTTACGTACTTGCGTTCAGGTACATGGTTAACCGGAATCAGATTCACGTGGCACAACATGTTCTTAAGCACACTTGCCAGTTCTGCTGCATGCTCTGGCTGATCGTTAACGCCACCAATCAGTGCATACTCAAACGTAATTCTCCGACCTGTTTTGGCAAGATAATAACGAAGGGACTCCATCACATCTTCAAAAGGAAAACGACGGTTAACCGGCATCAATTTCGAACGAAGTGCATCATTCGGTGCATGGATCGAAATGGCGAGGTTAATCTGTGTGTCTTCATCTGCGAACTTGTAGATGTTCGGAACGATTCCGCTCGTTGATACTGTGATGTGCCGCTGACCAATGTTCAGACCTTTTTCATGGATCATAATGCGCAGGAAAGTCATCGTTGCTTCATAGTTTTCAAAAGGTTCACCCGAACCCATGATTACAATGCTGCTGACACGCTCGCCGCGTTCATCCAGAATTTTCTGAGCCTGTACTACCTGGGCAACAATCTCCCCAGCCGTAAGGTTTCGCTTGAGTCCACCCAATGTAGATGCACAGAATGTACAACCAATACGACATCCAACCTGTGTGGTTACACAGATGCTGTTCCCGTAGTTATGCTTCATAATTACGGTCTCGATGGCATGATCATCATGAAGACCAAAGAGGAATTTAACCGTTCCATCCTTGGATTCAAACTTTGTAATTTCCTTAAGCGTTACGAATTCAAATTGCTCTGTAAGCTTTTCACGCAATGGCTTGGACAGATTCGTCATTTCACTGAAATCATTCACACGTTTTACATAAATCCAGTCAAAGATTTGACCACCGCGAAACGCCGGCTCCCCGTTCTCAACAGCCCATTGCTGTAGTTGTTCCAGAGAATAATCATATATAAAAGGTTTCATTTTGTTGTCAACACCTATTCCTTCTTTTCTTTTCGTTTGGCTTCCTTCTTTTCGTTCCATTCGTCCTATTCTATCACAAAGACCACGTTACATCCATGTATACCCTTGATATCTGTACTTCATGCATTATAACACCTCAATGCCGCCATCGCACCCTGTCATCCCTTTTCTCTGACCAGAATGTCGAAGTCTCATCATAAAGAAATCCGCCGAAGTTCCCCTCGGCGGTCATGCTTCCGTGCTTTATTAAACTGTTATTTCGCTGTTTTTGTCAACCGTGCGATGAAAAATCCGTCACTGTGAGCGTATTGTGGCAAAATCTGAACGCCTCCGTTCACAACCTTCAAGTTCGCTGTCTCCGATTCAGACCAGACGGATACTTCTGCTGGACGATATTCCGGATGTCGATTCAAGAAGTCTGCAACCATATCTTCATTCTCAGCAGGCTCAATCGTACATGTGCTATACACCAAAATACCACCTGGTTTTAACAACGGCGCAACACGATCAAGCAGCTCACGCTGCAAGCCTGCGATATCTTCGATATCTTCTACGGATTTGGTCCATTTCACGTCTGGCTTGCGTCGAATAACACCGAGGCCGGAACATGGTGCATCCAGTAAAATACGGTCAAACGAAGCTTCCGGATACCGCTCATTCAGATCAAGAGCATCTCCAGTTACCGCATCGACACAGCTCAGACCTAGACGCTCCGCCTGATCCAGGATCAGCTGGCGCTTGTGAGCATGTACATCGTTAGCGATAATTCGACCACGATCGTGCATTTTCTCGGCCATGTGAGCTGTTTTACCACCTGGGGCTGCGCAGCAATCCAATACAAGTTGGTCTTCTTCTGGCGCAACTGCTTCAGCAACCAGCATGGAACTTTCGTCCTGTACAGAGAACAAACCATCCCGATACCAGGACGTTAGTGCCATATTCCCGCCACTGCGTACAAGAATTCCATCGGGACTCAACTTAGAAGCTTCAACGACTGCACCTGTGTTTGCCATCTCATGCATCAGTTTCTCCCGTGTGGTCATCGTTGTGTTTACTCGTACACTTACTGCTGGCGGCTCATTATTTGCACGACAGATGGCTTCCGCTGTCTCCTCACCGTACTGGGCAATCCAGCGTTCAACCATCCATAACGGGTGGGAATGCTCAAGTGAAATACGTTCGGCAACGGGCAGATGTTCTGGAATACGAAGTTCATCCCGATTGCGGATCATATTGCGCAGTACACCATTCACCATACCCGAGATTCCCTGATGGCCCAGTTTCTTCGCCAGATTAACCGCTTCGCTTACCACGGCATGCTCTGGTATCCGATCCAGGTATATCATCTGGTATACGCTGATTCGCAGCAGGCTGCGAACCCATGGTTGCAGTTTGGATACTCCTTTGGCGACGTAACGTTCCAGATAATAATCAAGTGTATTCAATCTAGCAATTGTTCCATACACCAATTCGGTAGCTAGTCCAGCATCCGCAGGACTTAAATCCGCCTCTTTCAGACGACGGTTCAACTCCAGATTACTGTATGCTCCATCTTGCTCAACAGCACTCAGAACTTTGACTGCCAATGCACGAGCAGATGTTTTCGGTTTCTGGGAGCGAGGTGCACCATTTGCGGAAGCATTTCCTGCGCCACCCGATTTCCCCGGATTCGGACGACGATTTCCTTCGCGCCCGGCTGCATTTGAGGAAGCTTTCTGACCTTGTCCTGACGAACGTCCTGATGTATTACCGCTCATCGCAGCACCGTTCCAGGTTTCAGTGTACCGCCACGGGCAAAGTCAGTGGCTTGCATCACCTTTTTGCCTGCTGGTTGCACTTCAGTCAACCAGAGAGACCCATCCCCTGTGCGAACTTCAATGCCTGCCTTGTTCGTTTGCAGCACGGTTCCCGGTTCTGCTTGTCCACTATCCGAAGAAGTTACCAGATCCACCTGATTGGGGTTAGCTGCAGCCCAGACTTTGAAGACCTGATCATCCCACATTGTGAATGCACCCGAAAATGGCACAAGGCCGCGGATCTGATTGAACAATTCACGTGAAGTTCGACTCCAGTCTATCTTCTCATCATCCCGAGTCAGATTGCGAGCATATGAAGCCTCGGCATCATCCTGAGGGATCGCCGTTGTCTCGCCTGCAATCAATCGTGGCATTTCTGTCTGAAGCAGTTTGGAACCAGCCTCACTTAATTTATCAAACATCGATCCTGACGTATCTTCATCCGTAATTGGCAGTTCCACACGCGAGATCATATCTCCGGTGTCCAGGCCTTCAGCCATATACATCAATGTGACTCCTGTCACAGATTCCCCGTTAATAATGGAACGTTGGATCGGTGCTCCTCCGCGATATTTCGGCAAAAGAGATCCATGCACGTTCACACAACCGCGAACAGGCATATCCAGCACGGCTTTGGGCAGAATCTGACCAAAAGCCGCGGTTACGATCAGATCCGGCTTCCATTCAGCCAAGCGGGCTACAGCTTCTGGATCACGTAATTTAACAGGTTGAAACACCGGCAGACCGTGGCGTTCTGCCGCGGCCTTAACCGGTGTTGGCGTAAGTACTTTTTTGCGTCCCTGTGGTTTATCAGGCTGAGTCACCACACCCACCACATTGTATCCCTCTGCCATTAGCATATCGAGAGAAGGAACTGCAAATTCAGGTGTTCCCATAAAAACAATATTCAAATCGATCACTCCTTAATTACGACGCGGTCCCGTTTGATCAGCTGCAATTTCGTACACTTTCTCGGCGACATCCGTAAAGAGTACGCCATCCAGATGATCAATCTCATGCTGGAATGCACGGGACAGCAAGCCACTACCCGTAATAATCAGCTCTTTGCCTTCACGATCCAGACCTTTAACCGTAACGGTCTCGAAACGGCGAACATCACCATTAATTCCAGGGATACTCAGACAACCTTCAGGTCCAAATTGTTCTCCCTCACTTGCAATGATCTCCGGGTTAATCATCTTGATCAGCCCTTGCTCATCACCTGCGTCGATAACAATCAGACGTTTCAAGATACCCACCTGCGGCGCAGCAAGACCTACACCTTCCGCATCGTACATGGTATCAGCCATATCATCCAGCAATTTTTGTACATTCGGTGTAATTTTGGTTACTTCTTTGGCTCTCTTGTGGAGCACCTCATCTGGTTCTTGCACGATAATGCGAATCGACATGTTGTAAGCACCTTCCTAATCCTCATCATAATTTCAGGACGATATTCTTTATTTTTTGGGTTTTCAATTTAATCTATGTTTATACCGCTTGTTTACATCCGCATTGCTGCAGAATGTTTACATTAACATTTGCGGGTCTACATCCAGACTAATGAGCAATTTCTGCGCCTGAACATCCTCATCCATGCGCCGGGCTGTTGCCAGAGCAAGTCCAATGGCGTCTACATCCCCACGCCATTTTATCATACATTGGAATCTGTATCTATTCTTGATCCGAGGAATCGGGGACGCTACCGGCCCTAGTACATCAAAGGCGTCATTGCTGAATCGATCCAGACTGCCGAGCCATCCGGCCGCATTAGCCTTCTCTTTCAGTATCCGCGTGTAGTTTTCGGCAAGACGAATCAACACGGGAAGCTGCTCATGCGAAAAGGTCACCAGAATCAGGCGACAGTAAGGCGGATATTGTAAATTCCGACGGTGCAGCAATTCCTCACGTACAAACGACACATAGTCATGCTTACTTGCATGGCCAATGGAGTAATGCTCCGGAGTATAGGACTGTACAAACACCTCACCAGGCAATTGGTGCCGACCAGCTCGGCCAGCGACTTGTGTTAGTAACTGAAACGTTTTTTCGGCAGCGCGAAAATCTGGCAAATTCAATGCTGAATCCGCTGTTATCACGCCAACCAGGGTCACATCCGGGAAGTCGAGCCCCTTCGCAACCATCTGGGTGCCCAGCAACACGTCTGCCTTTTTCTCACGAAACTGTTTCAACAGTTTCTCATGAGCCCCTTTTTCCGTTGTTGTATCCACATCCATACGTATGACCCGAATCCCCGGAAATAGCTTCGCAAGTTCTTCCTCGACCCGTTGTGTACCTGTGCCAAAATATCGAATATGCTCACTTCCACAATCCGGGCACACTTCCGGAGCCGCTTCCGCATAACCGCAGTAATGACAACGGAGATTATTCGAGCGCTGATGATACGTCAATGAAATATCACATTCGGGACAGCCTGCCACATAACCACAACTTCGGCACATGACAAAGGTCGAGTACCCACGGCGGTTCAACAGAAGCACCGTCTGTTCACCACGTTCCAAACGCTCCTCCAGCCCTTTGTGCAAAGCCCTGCTGAACATGGAGCGATTCCCATCCTTCAACTCTTCGCGCATGTCAACGATTCGCACTTCGGGCAGCTTGTTGCCCAGTGCCCGCGTTGGCATCTCCAGCAAGAGTGGTGCAAAATTGTCGTTGCTCTGCGAGCGTGCCGCATAGTAACTTTCCAGCGAAGGTGTCGCTGAACCCAGAACAACCACGGCCTGGTGTTGCTGTGCTCTTTTTACCGCTACATCCCGGGCATGATATTTTGGCGTTTCCTCCTGTTTGTAGGAAGTCTCGTGTTCCTCATCCATAATGATCAACCCAAGCCGACTGAATGGAGCAAATACGGCTGAACGCGCCCCAATTGCCACCTTCACCTGACCCTCACGAATCTTGCGCCATTCATCATAACGTTCACCGCCAGACAGACGACTGTGCATGACAGCAACCTGATTGCCGAACCGCCCTTTAAAACGTTCTACCATCTGTGGTGTCAGCGCGATTTCAGGCACAAGCACGATAGCCTGCCGATCCTGCTCGATACATCGTTGAATGGTTTGAAGATAGACTTCCGTCTTGCCGCTTCCCGTAACACCATGTAGCAAAAACACCCCGTGGCGTTGTTCCTGCAATCGGCCATTGATATTATTGTAGACATGTTTTTGCTCATCGGTCAGAACCAGCGGTTCAGTCGCTTTGAACTTCCTGCCCTGATAAGGATCACGAAAGACTTCAACGTCCTCGGTGACGATCAATCCCTTTTCCTCAAGACCCTTCATCGTTGCCGCTGATACCTGCAGGGTAGATAACACTTCTTTCATCGGCATAGGCAACAGTTCTTTCATTTCCAGCAAAAAAGCCAAAATCTCCTTCTGCCGCTGTGCTTTCGCCGGGAATGATGCAAGTGCTTCCTGAGCAACAGCCACATCTACAGCCAGATCTACAGACTTCATTGTTTTTTTATTCAGCTTGTCCTTGATGGCCTGACTCTCCAGCAGCACACCACCGAGCAATAATTTCTTAATTAGTGCAGCATGATTGGGATATTTTCGACTCAATTGTTGCAACGGTACCTGACCCCGACTTTTGACAAAACGGATGATATCCTGCTGCACTTTCTCGTTCGTAGACTCTTCTCCCCAAACAAATAACACCTCATCATCCGGTTGTGCACCCGCCATCTGTCCATCAAGTGCATCTCCCAGCGAGATGTATCGCTCTGCTTTTCCTTTCAATGCGGTCGGTACCATGACCTGCAGAGACAGAATCCGGTTACTGGCATAACGCCCACTCATCCATTCGGCCAACTCCACCAAATCCTTTGACAATGGGGGAACGATGTCCAGCAATTCCTGAATCTGCTTAAGCTTGAATGTTTCCTCTCCGGTACGCGGCACAAGATCAATCACGAATCCCTGCACCGTCCGATGACCAAAAGGTACACCCACCCGGCTGCCAATCTCGATCCATTCCCTCATCGATTCAGGTACCAGGTAATCAAACGGCCGGTCTGTTTCCTTCACGGGAACATCGACTATGACCTTGGCAATCTCCATATCCTAATTCCTCCCGGCAATGCGCTCCGCCGCAATCCGGAGCAACCGTTGAGCCACATCATCCTTGGCCATCACTGGAAGCTCCTCCACCAAACCTTCCCGGTCATAGATATGTACCGCGTTGGTGTCTGTTCCAAATCCTGCACCCGTGCGGGTTACGTCATTGGCTACGATCAGATCACAGTTTTTCCGTTCCAATTTCTCACGTGCATACCTCTCAACGGACTGAGTCTCCGCAGCAAAACCAATCAAAAACTGATGGGTTTTCTGCTTACCCAGCGTTTCAAGAATATCTATATTTTTAACAAGTTCGAGCGACAGCGTGTCGCCTTTCTTCTTGATCTTCTCGGTATAAACTTCCTTTGGACGATAATCGGCAACTGCCGCCGCCTTAACCACGATATCAGCATCGTCCCACTCGCGTGTTACCGCTTCAAACATATCCTGTGCAGACTGTACAGAGATCAACTCAACGTTTTCCGGTGGCTTGGCTTGGGTACTGCCCATAACCAATTTTACCTCTGCCCCCAGATCACGCGCAGCTGCGGCTATGGCAAATCCCATTTTGCCAGATGAATCGTTCGTAATGTATCGTACGGGATCAATGCGCTCAATCGTACCTCCAGCCGTAACTACAACCTTTTTGCCATGTAACAATGAAGCTTGTCCCTGCTGGCTAATGTCTGCAGACTCGCGCTGTTCAAAGAAACGTTCCACCACATCCACAATGCTCTCCGGTTCTTCCAGACGTCCCTTGCCCACATATCCACACGCAAGCAGGCCTTCACCCGGTTCAATCATCATGGCACCCCGTTCAACAAGCAGGTTCATATTATGCTTTACAGCTGGATGATCATACATATGCACATTCATCGCTGGAGCAATCATGACAGGGGCTGTCGTGGCAAGAAGCGTCGTGGAGAGCATATCATCTGCCATGCCATGTGCCATCTTGGCAATCACATTCGCTGTAGCCGGAGCAACCAGAACCAGATCAGCCAGGTCGGCCAGATGAATGTGGGATACGACTGCTGGCTCACGCTCATCAAATGTATCGGTATATACGGTGTTTCGGGTCAACGTTTGCAGCGTTAATTCGGTAATAAACTGTGTAGCGGAAGCTGTCATAATTACATGAACATCGGCTCCCTTTTGCACCAGTCTGCTGCATAATGTTGCCGCTTTGTAAGCGGCTATGCCGCCTGTCACACCAAGCACGATTTTTTTTCCGTTCAACATGTTTATTTCCCCCGATATTTATACGACGTCTAAGTAAGATTCCGTTAAAATATGCTTATTCGTAAAAAAATAACAACCTCGCGGTTGTCAATTAATCCGGCTTGCGCCGTATGCAGTTGAAGAGCAGCCGCAAGCGGCTTACTCTTCTTCTTCGTCCTGTCCTTTGATGACAACGAGCAGGTCTCCATAGATTTCTTCCAGTGCAACGCCAACTTGTTTATGGGATCTCGCACCTCTTAAATCCGTTTTTTCACCTTCACGTAGCTGTCTAGCCCGGCGGGAAGCAGCAACAACAAGGGAATACTTGCTGTCGACTTTGTTCATCATTTCATCAATAGAAGGATACAGCATATTAACAAACACCTCTTCGCATTAGTATAATCGCAAGTTGCCGCCTGACAGAACAGATGTGGCATGTCTTCACATCCCGGCATTCCCAGAAGGAGTGCTTCAGTACATGATATGACAACTGCCCCACTTATATCGCATTCTGCAGCGGCAAAAGGGATTATTTATTGATCTTACAATGTTCGGCGATTATGATGCTTTCTATTCTCTTGCACGCCAAATCAATTTCATCATTAACAACAGCGTAATCATACTGCTCCAGCAGACTGATCTCATCGACCGCCACGGACATCCGGTGATCAATGGTCGCTTGGCTTTCGGTACCACGTCCCTGAATGCGATCTTTCAGCTCGTCCAATGAAGGAGGAAGCAGGAAAACAAAGATGCCTTCCGGGAATTTCTCTTTCACTTTTAACGCGCCTTGAACCTCAATCTCCAGAATGATGTCGCGGCCTTCGTTAATCGTTTTCTCGACAAAATCACGCGGTGTCCCGTAATAATTACCAACATACTCCGCATGTTCCAACAGTTGATCTTCAGCAATCATGTTCTGGAACTCTTCATGACTTCTGAAGAAATAGTTCACACCATGTTCTTCACCCAGACGAGGCTGACGGGTTGTCGCCGATACAGAATAGATCAATTCCGGCACCCGTTTGCGCAAAGCGCTGCATACCGTACCCTTCCCGACCCCAGATGGGCCGGACAACACTACCAGTAATCCCTTAGACATATTACACTCCATTTTATTCGTCGTTATCATCATCTTTCGAAGAAAGACGATGGGCGACCGTCTCAGGCTGAACTGCAGACAGAATGACATGATCGCTATCCGTAATAATAACGGCACGAGTACGTCTTCCATACGTTGCATCAATCAGCATGTGGCGATCTCTTGCCTCTTGTATAATTCTCTTGATCGGCGCCGATTCCGGACTCACGATGGATATAATCCGGTTCGCCGATACGATGTTACCGAATCCAATGTTAATGAGTTTGATTGCCATAATCAGGTTCTTCCCCCTATACATGCGACTCTTTTGCCGAAATTTGGACGTTCATTCGATATTCGCCGCTTGCTCACGAATCTTCTCCAGCTCCGCCTTCATCTCGACAACACGATTCACCAGAGCCAAATGGTTGGCTTTTGATCCAATCGTATTGACTTCCCGATTCATCTCTTGAATTAGAAAGTCCAACTTACGACCTACGGGCTCATCACTCTTCAGCAGTTCCCTGCTCTGTCCAAAGTGACTCAGTAGTCGTGTAAGCTCCTCTTCTATGTTAGAACGATCGGCAAACATTGCAATTTCCATACCCAATTTATGCTCATCAAAAGGGAAAGAGCCTTCTTCCTGCATTTCCGTAAGCCTCTGTCTTAACTTGTTGCGATAATCACTTACCACAGTTGGTGCAAGATCAAGCATCTCGGTATGCAGTGACTCCAGACGGGTAATCCGTCGTTCCAGATCACTGGCCAGATGAAGACCCTCGCGAGCGCGCATCTGTTCAAGGCTGGACAGAGCCTCTTTCAATCCTTCCTGCAGTACTCGCTCCCATTCGTCCTTCTGCTCTTCGGGAATGGAACTTGTCCCATCCGAATGAACCATGACGTCCGGCAGTCCAAGCATATCCACAATACTTGGTTTGCCCTGCATTCCATATTGGGTTTCCAGTTGCTCTGCAGCCTGCAGATAGGCCCTGACCGTCTGTTCATTCAGAACAGCGGGAAGAGCCTGGTCTTCCTCTTTTTCTTTCATTACATAAACATCAATCCGTCCACGTTTCAAACGACTCTGTACGATTTTCCTCAAACCGTCTTCATAATACGTCCACTCTCTTGGCAAACGCATCATCACTTCGCAATAACGATGATTAACAGATTTGATCTCTAATTGTACCTTATAGCCGCCAAAATGAAAGGCGGATTGACCGTATCCGGTCATACTGAATGACATCGGCATCACATCCGTTTTACTATTGTAATTGATTATTAGGGTTGAAACAAGTAGGACATTGATGCTCCGACTTCTCCCATACGTATTGAGTCAGTTCTGCCGTCATGCCGTAGAACATAAACGGTGTCATAAGATAGATGCCTTTAAAATGCGCTGTTGCTACGTCCAGCAGTTCCTTGGCAATTTTTACCCCCATCGCACGGCCCTCTTCGCCTTCCAGACCTGCCATACGGGAGCGCACTTCATCCGATAGCTGAATTCCGGGAACTTCATTATGCAGGTACTCTGCATTCCGTCCACTTGCCAGTGGCATTACACCTACAAATATAGGCACATCCAGGTGTTTGGTCGCTTCGTGCATTGCCACTATTAACTCCGGGTCATAGACAGGCTGAGTCATGATGTAATCTGCGCCAGAGGCAATTTTCTTCTCCAGACGCTGCACGGCTTTATCCAGATATTTCACATTGGGATTAAATGCCGCTCCGATGACAAAGCCCGCTTTCTGTTTCAGCGGTTTACCCGAGAAGGCCACACCATCGTTCAACTGTTTGATCATACGTATGATTTCAAAAGAGGTCAGATCGTATACCGAGCTTGAACCCGGCAGATCGCCAAATCTTGCAGGATCCCCTGTCACAGCGAGTACGTGATTAATACCCAGTGCATCAAACCCCATCATGTGGGACTGCGTTCCAATCAGATTCCGGTCACGGCAGGCAATATGCACCAGTGGACGGAGACCCGTGCGATCCTGAACGAGATGCCCCAGCGCCATGTTGCTCATCCGTGTAACCGCTAGAGAATTATCGGCCAGTGTCAGGGCATCGGCTCCTGCTGCCTTTAGTGTCTCCGCACCTTTCATGAACTTGGCAATGTCCAAGTCACGCGGCGGGTCAAGTTCAACAATGACCGTGTGACGCTGCTTAACCAGATCGACAATCGTAGGCTGACCTCCACGTCCGGAGCGCTCATCCACATGTTCATGCAGCACAATACGCGCTTTGGATTCTGACGGATCAGGCTCCAAAATAGGTGAAGGCACGTAGTCAGCAAGCGCTTCTTTCATAGCGGTAATATGATCAGGTGTCGTACCACAGCAACCGCCGATAATACGAGCGCCCAGCTCGGCAAATTGCACTGCCGTCTGACCAAAATACTCCGGAGTCGCACCATAACGGAACTGTCCATCGACATAATCCGCTGCACCCGCATTCGGATAGACTGACATGGGAATACCGATACGTCCGGAGACGGTTTCCATGGCACGCATGATTCCGTTTGGACCTGAGCGACAGTTAAAACCGATCACGTCCGCACCCTGCTCCCGCATGATCCGGAATGCTTCGGGCATTGTATATCCGTCCAACGTGTGTCCTACATCCTCTACCGCAAACTGTCCTATCACGGGCAGATCACTTAGCTTTCGCGCTTGCAAAAGGGCAATATCCATTTCCTCGATATCATAGAAGGTCTCAAGCAGAATGCCATCCACGCCTTCATCAAGCAGTGCAAAGATCTGTTGTTGATAGAAGCGTTTCAATTCACTTGTGGAGACGTTTGTCCGCTTACCGCCGCGAATAGAGCCTACTGCACCAAGCACATAACCGGTATCTCCAGCCACCTCTTTGGCAATACGAACGCCGGTACGGTTTACATCCTCCACCTTGGACTCCAAACCGAATTTGGACAACTTGTCATAATTCGCAGAATACGTATTCGTTTCAAATATCTCTGTACCTGCGTCCCGATAACGGCGATGTACTTCCGCCACCACTTCAGGTGAAATCAAGTTTAATTCTTCATATGAAATCCCTACCGGGAATCCCATTTGGTACAGAAACGTTCCCATGGCCCCATCTCCAATGAGAACTCGTTCCTGCATAACTTTGCGCAAATCCGCCTTCATCCCTTTTCCCCCCGCCTAGCTGTGATCATTTTCATACTAATGTAACACAAAAAACGCTACCAAAAGAAGAAAAACAAAGGTTTTTGTTGAATATCCAGCTCATATGGACTTTCTTTCCACATATCCCCCAATATGTCTCTGTACAGGAGACACACACTGTCCTTTAACAAAAAAAAGAGGCCCGCAGGCCTCTTGGGTTACACTGTTCTCTTAAATTATGATGTAACTCCCTTGAAAACAACTTCGGCTGGTCCAGTCATGTATACATGATTGTCAGCTTCATTCCACTCAATGTGGAGATCCCCACCCTTGAGGCTAATGACGGCTGTGCGATCTGTATGTCCATTCAGGACAGAGGATACGAGTGTTGCACAAGCTCCGGTTCCACAAGCAAGTGTTGGACCCGCTCCGCGTTCCCATACACGCATGTCCACATATCCACGATCGCGAACTGTGGCAAATTCCACATTGATTTTTTTCGGGAACATGGGATGTACTTCAAGAAGTGGGCCCCAAGTCGTGAGATCAAAATTAACAGCATCATCCACATAGATCACCGCATGAGGGTTACCCATGGATACGGCAGTGAATTTGAACGCATGTCCATTGGCTTCAATGTAGTGATCAACCACTGGATTGGCATCTACCGTTGTAGGCACTTGAAGACCGTTCAGAATCGGCTCACCCATATCCACACGAACCGTTTCCACTTTACCATCACGAATGTTGAGAGTCACAGGTTGTACCCCGGCACCAATCGTTTCAATGGTAATCTGCTCCTGGCTGACATGACCATGATCGTATACATATTTGGATACACAACGGATGGCATTACCGCACTGCTCTGCTTCCGAACCATCCGAATTCATGATACGCATCTGAAAGTCCGCCTTCTCCGAAGGCAGTATATAAACCAGGCCGTCCGCACCAATACCGAAGAAACGGTTGCACCATTTCACAGCCAATTCTGCTGCATCTGCCGGAAGTTCCTTTTCACCAAATACAACGATAAAATCATTACCCAGTCCATGCATTTTCGTAAATTCCATCATCTTGCCCACTCCTTTTGGCAGTCTGCTGCCAAAGCTATATTCTTGCTCTTCTACAGGATTACCATAGAAATTCATATTCAACATGTACACAAAAAAGCTATCCTGCAAAATGCCAAAGCTACCGCTTTGAATCATTTTGAGGATAGCATAACGAAATAGGTAAGGAAAAGGTATTGATTTTATGCTGAAAACTTTGTACTTTTCGGTACGAAGCGTCCAGAACCACCCATACGGCGGCGGTTACGACGACCACCCCACACGCTGCCCGCGCCCATAAGGAAGGTTGGAATGCCTGCCGCAACGATACAGATCGCCCATTCACGCAAGCCCAGCGGCACGGTTTTGAAGATTGGCTGCAGCGGCTCAACGTACATGACAACAAGCATCAGTACAACCGATGAAATTACAGCAAGAACGAGATATTTGTTTTGCAGTGGATTCCGGTGGAAGATGGATCGCGAACTGCGGCAATCAAAGACATGAATGAGCTGCGCCAATACGAGTGTAGCGAAAGCCACAGATTGTGCTTTGATCAATTGACCCGGGTTATCTGGCGCAGCCTGAAGGGTAAGCCAGAACGCTCCGAGTGTACATAGTCCAATCAATACACCCCGGCTGACAATTTTCCAACCCAGTCTGCGGGCAAAAATGTTTTCCTTGGCACCACGGGGTTTGTGTTCCATTAAATCTTTTTCTGGCTGATCCACCCCGAGCGCCATTGCAGGCAAACCATCCGTCACCAGGTTAACCCACAAAATCTGAATAGGCACGAGTGGCAGGGGCAAGCCCATCATCATTGCAAAGAACATGGTCAAAATCTCACCCACGTTTGATGCCAGCAAATAACGGATAAATTTTCGAATGTTCTCATAAATATTACGACCTTCTTCAATCGCAGCCACAATCGTTGAGAAGTTATCATCACTCAGAATAAGCGCCGAAGCTTCCTTCGTGACATCCGTTCCTGTAATGCCCATCGCGATCCCAATGTCAGCCGCTTTAATCGCCGGAGCGTCGTTCACCCCATCCCCCGTCATGGCAACGACATGTCCTTTGCGCTGCAAAGATTTCACGATGCGAAGCTTATGTTCAGGAGACACTCTTGAGAACACATAGATGCCCTCTACCTGTTTATCCAGTTGCTCATCCGTCATACCTGCCAGCTGCTGACCACTTAGAGAAGCACCACCGCGTGGAAGAATCCCGAGTTGATGAGCAATGGCTTCTGCCGTTGTACCATGATCACCTGTGATCATGACAGTTCGTATCCCCGCCTTGCGGCATGTTGCAATCGCATCGCGCACTTCCCGACGCGGCGGATCAATCATGCCTGTAAGTCCCACGAATACAAGCTGACTCTCGGCGGCGTGTTCGTCAGCCACTTTTTCTTCCGGACGTACTTCACGGTAGGCCATTCCTAGGACACGTAGTGCCGCTCCGGCCATGCTCTCGTTGGCTGCCATCACTTTCTGCCGCAGTGTTCCAGTGAAAGGTACAACTTTACCTTCCCACAAAATATAACTGCAGTGTCCGATCAACACATCCGGTGCACCTTTGGTGTAGATCATTCGACCTCCCTGATGATGAACCAGGACCGACATGCGTTTGCGCTCTGAATCAAACGGGAACTCCTGCTCCCGGGCATACAGCTCTTTGAGGCCAGCAGGAGTAAGCCCCATTTTGGAGGACAGTGTGACGAGCGCCCCCTCCGTCGGATCACCCTTCAACTCCCAGAATACGTTGTCACGCTTAACCGTTTCTTCTTGGAGATCCCCTTTTTTCGTACTTTTCTTGCCGTCCTTTTTGTTATCCTTGCCCTTTTTCTTGCTTCCAGACTCGTTTGCAACGGTCTCCACAATACTGGCATTGTTGCAAAGCGCACTAATCTGAAGCATTCTCCGCAGGGACTGATCACTCTTCAGTTCCACCGTTCGGCCGTTCTCCAGCATCTGCCCTTCAGGTGCATAACCATCCCCGGTAACCTTGATGCTGCGTCCCTCCAGCCATACATCCGTTACCGTCATCTTGTTTTGGGTGAGCGTGCCTGTCTTGTCCGAACAGATTACGGATGCACAGCCAAGCGTTTCGACAGAAGGCAGTTTGCGTACAATGGCTTTACGTTTAATCATACGCTGCACGCCTAGTGCGAGTGCAATGGTTACAATGGCCGGCAGCCCCTCCGGTATGGCAGCCACTGCAAGACTGACTCCTGCCAGAAACATGCCAACGGCTGGTTGTCCGTGCAATATGCCTGCGACGACAACCATAATGGTTAATCCCAATGCGACAAAAATCAGAATTTTGCCCAGTTGTTCCAGCCTGTGCTGTAACGGTGTTTCCTGCTCCTCCGTATTCTGGATCAGATCGGCGATTTTGCCCATCTCTGTCTCCATTCCCGTACGGATAACCACACCTTTGGCTGTACCACGAGTGACCATGGTACCCATAAAACCAATATTCTTCTGATCACCCAGCGGAACGTCCTCATCGGCAATCGGAAGGCAATGTTTGCTTACGGGAACCGATTCCCCGGTAAGTGCCGACTCCTCCACATCCAGACTGTTCGTTTGCAGCCAGCGCACATCAGCCGGGATGCGGTCCCCACTCTCCACCATGACAATATCCCCGGGCACAAGTTGTTTGGCGGCAAGATGTACTTCCTGGCCTGAACGAAGTACTTTGGCAAGAGGTGCAGACAACTGTTTCAATGCTCGAAGAGATCGTTCAGCCCGAAATTCCTGTACAAATCCCAGAATCGCATTCAGTACAATAATGGCTACAATCGTTACCGCGTCGAGATACTCACCCAGCAATCCGGATACCAACGTTGCTCCCATCAACACCAGCACCATAAAATCCTTGAACTGATTCAAGAGCAATGTAATCGGAGATATACGTTTCCCCTCGCTCAGCTCATTCGAACCGACCACTTTCCTCTTCTCTGCTACAGCTTCATCCGTCAAACCTTCCTGTGGGCTGACGCCAAGAGTGTTACGAAGCTCTTCATCACTAAGTTGATGCCACTTGGTATGTTCCATGCTTCAAGTTTCCCTCCCAGTCTGTATTTCATCTGCTAAATAAGCTCACATGCTTCACCGGCGTGCTGGTCGACAGGCTGTACACTATGCCGGACAAACTACCTGCTCTATATGTATTCGGACAGGTCTGTGATTAGCACCCGGAAGGTGAATCCTTTCCCTGATGGACAGAATAGGCTAAAATAAAAGTCTGCGATCTTCTGCGCAGTACCAATTCCAGCGTTCAACAGGTAAGCAACGAAGAATCTGCAGCCAGTCCTTGTTTTTTTACATACCTGGTTGCACGTTTTAGTTATATAGATGAAGCATTTGGCATGATATATGCTGATGCTCGATAGAGAGAGGAAGTGGAAAAAATGGCATTGGACGGCATCGTAACACGGGCCATTGTTCATGAATTGCAAGGCTGCATTGGTGGACGTATCAGCAAGATCCATCAGCCGAATGGCCATGACGTAGTTCTCACACTGCGTGCTCAGCGCGGTAATAGTAAATTGCTTGTTTCGGCAAGCCCAACATATCCCCGTGTGCATTTTACGGAAAAGACATTCCTTAACCCTACGGAAGCACCCATGTTCTGCATGTTGCTCCGCAAGCACTGTGAAGGTGCAATCATTGAGGAGATCCGTCAGATTGGCATGGAACGTATCATTCACATCGACGTGCGCCAGCGCGACGAACTGGGAGATGTTTCGGTTAAACGGATCATCATTGAATTGATGGGACGTCACAGTAATATTATTTTGCTTGATCCCGTTACAGGAACGATTCTGGATGGTATTCATCATGTGACTCCGTCCATCAGCAGCTATCGGGTCATCATGCCAGGTTTCGCGTATACTGCCCCACCTGAGCAACATAAGAGTAATCCGCTCGAAGTGAGCCGTACAGCATTCGAGGACAGCTATCAAGCCGTTGAAGAAGAGGCATCACGCTGGCTTGTGAACTCCTTTAGCGGTCTTAGCCCGTTAATTGCTGGAGAGATTGCTGCCCGTGGGATTGCTGCTGAAGGCAAAGGGAACACTCCGACTGTGGTTGAGGGTGAGGGCCGTGTTGAGGCCAGTGCACTCTGGAACGCTTTTGAAGCCGTGATGGGACCTGTCAGAGATCATCTCTACACGCCTGTAACTGGAATGAACGCCAAAGGCAAAATGATTTTCTCCGCCGTTCATCTTGAGAGCATTCAAAACTTGGAGAAAACGTATGACACGATGAGCAAGTGCATGGAAGATTATTATGGAGACAAGGCTGAACGGGATACGGTTAAACAGCGAGTAAGTGATCTGCTCCGTTTTCTTCAGAATGAGCGAAGCAAGAATATCAAAAAGCTGGACAACCTGAACAAGGATCTGCTGGAAGCAGACGATGCGGACAAGTTCAGACTATGGGGTGAATTGCTATTTGCCTCCCTGCATCAGGTCCACAAAGGGGACAAGAGCGTGGAGCTTGTGAACTTCTACGACGAAGACCAAGCCAACATTACCATTCAGCTTGATCCGCTGCTCACACCGTCTGACAACGCACAACGTTATTTCAAGCGGTATAACAAATACAAAAACAGTCTGGCTGTCATTCATGAGCAGCTTGGCAAAACCAAAGACGAAATTGACTATCTGGATAACCTGTTACAGCAGCTATCCATTGCATCGATGAACGACATTGAAGAAATACGGGACGAGCTTGTGCAGCAAGGATACCTTCGTGACCGCAATAAAAAGGGTAAAAAGAAGAAGAAAAGTGATCGTCCGACCGTACACCAGTTTACCTCCTCAGAGGGAATTGATATTCTTGTTGGCAAAAACAACCTCCAGAACGAGTACGTGACGAATCGCCTCGCTTCTTCCAACGACACCTGGCTGCATACCAAAGACATTCCAGGCTCACATGTCGTTATTCGCAGTACGGACTTTGGTGAAGCTACATTGGAAGAAGCAGCACAGCTTGCTGCCTACTTCAGCCAAGCCAAGGAGTCCAGCAGTGTGCCTGTGGATTACACGTTTATCCGTCATGTACGCAAACCAAGTGGTGCAAAGCCAGGATTTGTCATCTATGATCATCAGAAGACCTTGTTCGTCACGCCAAATGATGAATTGATCAAGAGTCTGCCCTCCACCATTAAAAATGGATAAAGGCGAAGCCTGTAAATGATTAGTTCAACTTATATAGAGATGTAAAAGTAACAAAGAAAACTCCCCTGAGCATTAACGGTTCAGGGGAGTTTGTTATTTATTTGAATGATGTATGAAGATGAAGCACAGCTAATTCCTTCCTTTCAGATTGAATACTAATTCATTTACATGTATAATAATTCAATTCTTACGAATAAATTTATTGTTAAGGAAGTGTACCATGCCCACACATATCAGAGAAACTCAACCTGATGATCTGAAACCTCTCACTGCATTAATGCATGACTATGTGGTAGGATTCTACAACAACCCCTGGCCCGGTGATCAATCCATCCAGCTTTTGATCAACAACCTGCTTAATCAGCAGATCGGTGCTCAATTCGTGGCAGAGCAAGACGGGGAGCTTATCGGATTTTCAACCTTGTTCTTTACCTACAGCACGATGAAAGCAGAGCGTGTCGCCATCATGAATGACCTATTTGTTACGGAAACATTCAGAGAAGGCGAAGCAGAAGCAAAATTATTTGCACACTGTCAACAGTTTACGCGTGATCATGGCTGTGCATATATGTCATGGATCACAGCAGTGACCAATGAACGGGCACAGAAATTATTCGATCGTCTTGGAGCTACACGTGGCGATTGGGTCAACTATTCGATCACATAGACACTTTTTTCATACAAAAAAAGGGACATGAATACATGCAGGCTAGTCTGCTATGTTTCCATGTCCTATACTCATTTGACCCTGAAATATAACCTAATAAAGCAAAGAACCATTTATATTCTAATAGCACTCTAGTACATCACTATTATAGTCCTTGTTGTTGTGAGGCAGCTGCCTTTAGTTTTTCCAACACATCTACTGTTACCGTCTTGCTGCCAAGATCCCCATGAAAAACAACACCTTGCCGTTCTCCATGATAATCTGACCCACCTGTCTCAATAAGATCATATTCCCTAGCCATCTCAGTGTACCTGCGTTCCTCTTCCGGACCATGGTCCGAATGAAACACCTCAATACCATCCGGACGAGAGTCTTCAATGATGCGTCGTACCAATTCATCATCCTTATAGAGACCCGGATGGGCAATCACAGCGGCTCCGCCTGCGGCTCTGATCCACTCGCACGCGTCCTCTGGTGCAACACGGGGTACAGACACGAAGCCAGGCTTGCCTTCAGCAAGATATCGATCGAATGCATCCCGCATATCAACAGCGTAGCCTTTTTTCACCAGCACATCGGCCATATGTGGTCTGCCGATACTCTCATCCGGCTCTAACGGCCGTCCAAGCTCATCCAGTACCTCCTGCCAGCTGATATCAAGCCCAAGTTCCTGAAGCTCGGCGATAATCAGATGATTCCGCTCATCTCGCGCTTCTCGTAAGCCGCGCAACCGTTGCAGGAATGGCTCATCCTCCGTATTCACATAATACCCGAGCACATGAATATCTTTCCCGCCAGCCCGTGTGCTGATCTCCACTCCGGCCACAACATCAATACCGTACTCTTTTCCTGTTTGCTGCGCTTCCGCTACACCGGCTACTGTATCATGGTCCGTTAGGGCAACCGCAGATAGCCCTTTTTGTTTGGCAAGCTTCACATTATCAGCAGGTGGCTGCATTCCATCCGATGCCTGACTATGGGTATGCAGATCACAGCGTCCTGTGCTTTGATTCACGTAACAGCAACTCCTTTCTTTCCAAATCTGGATTGTGATTAAATTTTATCTATCATTGAAGTTGTGAACGATTATGCCTTTTCCGTCTTGTGCTCCGGCTCAGGTTGCTCTTGTTGACGCAAATAGTTCAGGAAAGCCACTGCCGATAAGGGCAACAAGGACGATTTTAGATGAATGGCATAGAATTGCCGTTTGAATTCGAGTCCGCGGATATCCACAATATGAACAAGTCCCAGAGCCAGTTCATGCTGCACGGAAGAAGGAGATAACATCGTAATGCCTACCCCTGCCTCCACGGCTGATTTTACCGCTCCTGTACTGCCAAGTTCCATCACAACATTCATATCCTGAGGATCAATCTTTTTCTTCTGCAATTGGTCTTCCATCACCTGACGAGTACCTGAGCCCTTCTCACGCAGTACAAAGGGATAATTCATGACATCCTCAATATTTACTTTGCTACGCTTAGCCAGATCATGCCCGGCAGGTACAATCAGTTTCAGCTCGTCTTGCATGACAGGCTCTACAATCATGTCCGGATGGTGCACTGGCGCTTCAATCAGACCAAAATTAAGCTGGTGCTTCAATATATCATCCATAATTTGTGTTGTATTCATCACTTTCATGACGATGGAAATATCCGGATATTGAAGTGCAAATGGTCCGAGCATGCGTGGAAGCACATATTCCCCGATCGTTAAACTGGCTCCAAGCTGGAGGCGGCCCTGTAACATCTGGGTAAACGCTGACATCGCTTCATCCGTCTGCCTAACCAGCTCTACACTTCGTTTGGCATGAGGTAATAATGTCCGGCCCGCCTCGGATAATTCTATTTTTTTGGTGGAACGATGCAATAACTTGGTTCCAAAATAGTCCTCCAATGATTGAATCTGCATCGTTACCGCCGGTTGAGTCATATGTAATGCTTGTGCAGCAGCCGAGAAGCTGCCTTTCTCTGCTACCGTATAAAAAATATGCAATTGGTGAAAATTCATATCTTCGCCCCTCTTCGATTACACTCTCTATATTGTAGCCGATTTCCCGCTTGGCAACAAAAAAAGCATGCAGCTTGTCTGCATGCGATACGACTTGAATCTATGATTTCAACATATTGAATCTCATATTGAATCTAATCAACTTACTTATGCTTACGGCTATTTTTGACCAGCGTCATTCTTCTTGAATGTCTTAACCATGAATAGTATGACTTCAGGTCCCTTAATTCAATGGTCTCCGACATTCGTCCCAGAAACGTAACTACGATCATTTTGTGCAACGGATTGCCCGCAATATCATATTCTCCTTCAAGTTCGGAAAATTCGGCGACTACCACCAGATCCTCATCAATCAGGTATACGTCCTGTTCATTACGGTAGTATGGTGTTATACGGTCCTGCTTCAGACACTCCCATAACCACGCCGCAATATGGTCATCATCACTACGTGCAGGCTCAATACGGTCTGCATACCGCATCTTGGCATGATGGGTAATGACGATGTCGGCCACTTTCTTGTCTCCAAGAGCCACGAAAAACGGCTCGTAGGTGCTCCAACGTTGCATCACCTTATCACGCATGGGAATCACTCTCCACCAGATAGGACTTTCTATCTATTTATTACCAAATATATTACAACATTAGTCCCGCAACCTCAAGGCGTAAGTTTAACTTTTTTTCATTAAAGTCCATTTGTGCATAATTCAAGAAAAGAGCGACCCCAAAGGGTCCCTCCCATTTCTCGTCTATATTCCGTAAAAGCTTGTTTTGTCCATCGTTTTGCTGGCATACTCGGTTTTGATCTCATTACGATACGAGCGTTCAATCTTGCGCACATAGGAAAGTCGCTTCACGTTTTTCATCGTATCTTCTGCCCGTTCTGCATTAACATACATGACCACATAATGCATACGGCGGGAGATATAATGCACGGTGCCATATTTTTCGAGATTACGGGCAGCTTTCAAATCACTGACCCAAATAATGAATCCTGTCCTTTCCGCAAACATCATCGTTCCCCGCCCTTCTATACTGATTACTTAACTGCAACCACACTTGCCGCCACTACCGCAGCCGCCCTTCGGATTCGGATCATTGCTCGGTACCTTAATGGTCGTTGACACTGCAAATGCAATGGTCTCTGACATCTGGAATAACATATCATCCAGGGACTTCTCTGCCTGTTTGAAGCGGATTACCGCCTCGAAATTTTCCAACTCCTGTTCCAGCGCCTTCACCTGGTCTTTCGCTGCATGATAATCCGGGTGAAAATGACCGAAACGCTGTGTTTCTTCAAACAATTCCTTCTTGGCATTCAGCTTCCGAATCCCCATCTGAATCTCAGGAGTAGTCTCGACTTGCTGCTTCCAATATAAATAATCCGATACTTCGGCAGATTGGTTAATCATGTCGCCCAGTTCATATGCGCCCGTTAACACTTGGGCCATATCGACCGTGTTCATTTCCGCTACGCTCATGAAATATTCATCCTATCTATATATAAAGTTCTACTTAACGTAGACTACCTCATCATAGCATATCCATGAATAGTTAAGAAGAGTTTTTCCTGCAATTAGAAAGAGGGACTACTCGAAAATTCGCCTTTCAACCTGATATTCACGTAAAATAGTCAGGTTATGACATCATCTGGCAGGATTAGACGCATTGTATCCCACTCTGACGGAGAGAATGTACGCCATTCTGTCTCTAATGAATGTTCACTTGAATCCAGCAAGCACCAACCGCTTAAAGTCCATTGTTCATGACCTTCTACCTCATGTGGAATGAGGTATTGCGTACGATTTTCCTGTTGAATTCCCAGCTTGGTCTGCCACTCAACGGCTTTGGCAGCAATCTGTCGTGCGGTTGAACTATGATATCGACGCCACTCCCTGTACCAGGTCTCCGGTATCGCCTCCAATCCGAGCAGAGAGAACTTCTTCTCAATGACTGAATGATCACGCTCCAACCCATGCAGAGATGCAGGGACATCAACCAGACCTTGATTATCAGGTGTGTAGAAAGAAGAATGTACACTGTCCAACACTTCTTTTTCTAATAACTTCGGATCATCTGCGGAGTCTGTACACGCCTCTATTACCTCCATGTTGTTCCGATCCACAGGCAACGGTGCAGCATCCGTCTCCTTTCCCCAATCTTCCAACGCAATACGTACATTCTCCGGTATGCCTGTCAGAGCATATAGATCCAGAAACGCCATCATTTCATGTAATCCATAACCTCTGGCTATGGCAGAAACGAATCGTTCTCTCGTTATGCGATAGATGGACATCTGATCACGCGTCACCCGTTCTGCGCATTGCTCCAGCATCCAGATCACATCAGGACTTGCTTCTGGTGGCACCAACATTTCAAAATCAGGCTGCATGTGAAATCCACAGGGCCCCGCCTCACTTACCATCTCTTGTTCTTGATATAACAGAATCTGCGGTTCGATTAGCCAACGGAATGCAAGTTCTCCCGACTGATCTACTCCGACGTCGCCATAACCCCAACCAACCAGTGCGCTAAGCCAGCTCCTGACTCGTGATATCAATTCCGAATTCTCTATATGGCACCATATGTTTTTTTCTGGCGCAAGCACTGCCAATTGATAACGGAAATGCTGCAATGCCGGTTCAGCGTCTCCATACCTTTCCGTGCACGCTTGATATATCTCCCGATGCATCTGTCTCCATGAGAGCTTCAACCATTGTTGTAACCGATGGGCTATAATCTGAATTCGGCCATCGGACTTCTCAACCAGATTCAAACTGAGCATTAGATCGAGAAGAATCGCTACGTGGGTCGGATACACATCCGAATGTTCATATTGGATGCCCAAACCATCAAAGTCTGTGGAAGATAACACCGTGATCGCACTTAATTTTTTAACACTTTTCTTATGTATAGTGCCCTTGCCTGTCAAAGGAAGTCCTTCTCTTCCGATCCAAGCAATCACATGAAGTAGCTCAGCAGCTACATTCGGCTTTCCTTCTTGCACAACTTGAGCATTCATCATTAATTGTTTAACAGTTATACCCACTCTTTGCGTGTAAGCAATAGTCAATGTCTCCATCAGCGAAGCAGGAATATAGAATAAGCGTTCCCCCCAACCCTTATGAGCAGATTCAATCCATCTTTGCTGGCGAAGGTTGACGAATGAAGATTTGGCTTCTGCAACACTTAGTCCTTCAATGGCCCACTGTTCTCGCGGCAAGAGGGAGGAAAAAGGCTGACCGGCATGTTTGTGAAAAATTGCACCAAGCACCTTCTGCTCTACCAAAGTAAGCTTTGACCATGAATCAAGGTTCAGTACCACTGGCTCATCTTTTGGTCCAGATGAAGGCATATCCTATTCCCTCCTCGTTTCGCGAGTATAAATGCACTATCCGTTCTCATGAACGATGGCATATTCATATCCCTGTTCCACCAAGAACATCTGACGGTTTAATGCAAAATCCTGTTCCTTGCTATCCTCTGATACCAGCGCATAGAAATAGGCTTTGTTTTCTCCTGCTTTCGGTCTCAAAATTCGTCCCAAGCGCTGTGCTTCTTCCTGCCTTGAACCGAAACTTCCGGATATTTCAAGCGCAACAGCAGCATCGGGCAGATCTACGGCAAAATTGGCAACTTTGGATACAACAATCGTTTTAATCTCTCCACGTCGAAAAGCGGCAAACCATTTGATTCGCTCTTGCTGTGACATGGTTCCTGAGATTAGAGGAGCTTCAATTTCCCGGGCAATCAACTCTAGTTGGTCCAGATATTGTCCAATTACTAGCGCAGGTAAATCCCGATGACGTTCCAGCAAACGCTTAACTACACGTATCTTCGCCGGATTCTCGGCAGCCAATCGAAACTGGTGCTTAACCTCAGCTTGCAGATAATTCGTTCGTAGTTCCGGGGAGAACGGGATACGTATCTCTTGGCATTGTACATCAGCAATCCACCCTTGCTGCTCCAGTTGTTTCCACGGCATATCATAGAGCTTCGGACCAATCAGCGAAAATACATCCTGTTCACAGCCATCCTCTCGAACCAACGTGGCCGTTAATCCAAGTCTTCGCGTAGCTTGAATATCCGCAGTTGCACGAAACACCGGCGCTGGAAGCAAATGCACTTCATCATATATGATCAGCCCCCATTGCCGCTCACTGAGCAGTTTGATATGGGTGAAATCAGCATCCTTTGATTTCCGGTGTGTAAGAATCTGATATGTAGCTACAGTCACAGGTTTCACTTGTTTCTTCTGACCTGAATACTCACCAATTTGTTCGCTGGTAATCGTGGTTTTGTCTTGAATTTCCTGAATCCACTGTCGCACAGATGTCGTATTGGACGTCAAAATAAGGCATTCACATTGAAGCCGCTCTAGCACGGCCATACCGATAACCGTTTTTCCTGCCCCGCAAGGAAGTACGAGTAAGCCACTTCCTCCCATCCCTTCACTGCCTTCGAATGCATCTACAGCCTCTCTCTGGTATGGACGCAATGCAAATCGTTCAGAGTGGTCCCCTGGATTATCGGTTCGCCATTCAAATGAGAGCTTGGTTCCCTCCCGATACCCCACGTAATCAAGTACGGGGTAACCCAATCGTGTTAATTCCCTTTTCAATAACCCTCGCTGTTCTCCTGGGAGCAGAAGTTCATGAGCGTCCTTGCGTTCCATACGAAAGGCAGCTATCGTTTTCAATCCACTTAATTCGTCCAGCAACCGCTCATCCTCACTATAAAGGCGCATGCTGGTGTGATCTGCTTCGGAATGCAGCTTTAATTTGCCATACTGATTCATGATTCTCCGAACATCCTGTATGAGTGCAGCAGGCACATTCCAACGTGAGACCAGTTCCAGACTTGCGATGACCTGATCTGCTTTCCATCCCAGCGCAGCTGCATTCCAGAGCGACAATGGAGTGATTCGGTAGGTATGAAACGCAGCAGGTGTCTTGACCAGTTCCGAATAATTCCCCAGCTGCTCTCTTGCCCTTTCGAATCCGGGGTGGCCGACTTCCAGCAAAACTGTAAAATCTCGCTGAACGATACAAGCATCTGTTCTTTCCTTATGTTCTGTTCCTTCCATTCGAATCTCCTCCTATCACAAAAAAGTCCAGTTTCGGCTGCTTCCGAAAATGAACCTGTATCATTGCGAGTTCAAAAAGTCTAGTTTTTAGTACCGAAAAGTGGACTTTTTGAACAACCTCAATAAAAATCCATAAAAAAACATCCTGCCCATACCTCGGTATGAACAGGATGCCCAACTGCATCTAAAGTCATTCGGCTGTGTAACCCTTAGCCATGGCAATAAACAACTGCACGGCCGTCTGCATGGCGTCTTCATCAAAATCAAACATCGGATGATGATGCGGATAGATCGCATTTTTATCCGGGTTGCCTGCTCCAACAAACATAAAGCACCCTGGAACCTTCTGCAGATAATACGCAAAATCTTCCGCTGGCATCAGCATTGGCGATGTTTGTACTCGTTCTGCCCCAAATACTTGTGTAGCCTCCCTGAAGAAACGCGCTGTCTCCAGTTCATTATTCACCACAGGGGGGTATCCCATAATATAATTCACTTGAGTTTCTGCGCCGTACGCAGCACCTGTCTGGTCCACCATAGTAAGTACTCGTTCTTTCATCCCATTTCGGGTCGCTTCATCAAATGTTCTTACCGTACCGCTCATTTTGCATTGCTCTGCAATTACATTCTGAGCCGATCCCGCCTGCATTGTACCAATGGTCAGCACCGCTGGTTGCAATGGATCAACCGAACGACTGACAACGGTCTGAAGCTGCATCACAAGCGCAGATCCCGCGATTAGACTATCTATCGTCGATTGCGGCATCCCGCCATGCCCACCTTTACCCTTGATCTCAATGTAGAAATCGTCCGCCGCCGCCATCATCGGTCCTGCTTTGCTGGCAACAACACCTACAGGCAGCGGGGTCCACAGATGAATGCCGTATATGACATCCACGCCTTCAAGCGCCCCATCTGCAATGACCTGGACTGCACCACCCGGAAGCAGTTCTTCTGCTGGCTGGAACAAAAAACGAATTTCGCCTCGGATCTCCTGCTTGTGACGGCTGAAATACAATGCCGTACCGAGCAAAATTGAGATATGACCATCGTGACCGCATGCGTGCATTGCGCCTGCTTGTTGTGACGCATACTCGATATTCTTCTCATCCTGAATAGGCAGTGCGTCCATATCGGCTCGCAGCATGACGACAGGACCCGGGTTGTCCCCACGAATTGTACCAATGACACCATGCCCGCCAACATGACGCCTCACTTCAACGCCAAAACTCTCCAACATATCCGCTACAAAAGAGGATGTCTTCTCCTCATGAAAGGAAACCTCTGGATTGCGATGAAGGTGACGCCGCCATTCCACCATGTGGACCTGCAGATCTTCCCACCATATATTATTAGTCATATCTCTCCACCCTTTCAATCTTGAACGGGACTTATAGTAAGCCCGAACCTTCCTCTTCAAACCTATTGCTGTATATTGTAGCAGAATTGGAAGAAAACCGATACGAAACGCCTCTCGAAAGCTTGCACGGGAAGGGGAAACATACTATCATGAACTAGAGAAATACTCGAGAAATTATACTCGGAAGCTTATGAGGAGGATCAAACGCTTATGATTTTTGAGAATACAGGCTTGGATGGCTTGAAGAGCGACTTGGCATACCTGGATGAGAGCGCCGAGAAAGTCGGATTTGTCCGGTGGCAATGGGAATATTACCGTGCTACATATGACTACAAAATTGAAGATGAACAAACCAAATCAGAATACTTTGTACGCATTAATACCCGCGCAGTGGAAGGCAAATTGGAAAAACCGGATACCGTTCTTGCTGTTGAAGCCGTTTATCTTGGCAAAGCCACCTTCCCTCACGGTCTGGATTATGACTCTTCCGTTCCACAGCCAGTCGTGAAGCTGGCAGCCGAAAAATTACAGCAGCTTAAAGAACTGCTGGAAGCATAGGCTGGGCCAAACGATGAAACAACAAACGGCCCAAACGAAAACGAAGAGAGGCACGCCGGATTTTCAACTGCTAATCCTCACTTTATTGTTGGTGGGCTTCGGACTGGTGATGGTGTTCAGCTCCAGTTCCAGCATTGCAATTGCAAGCGAAAGATTTAACAATGATGCCCTTTACTTCACGAAAAAACAACTCATGTGGGCGATTATCGGTCTATTTGGCATGTTTTTTGCCATGAATATCCGCTTCAACAAGTACAAAAAGCTCTACGCACCCTTTTTCCTGATCACTACGGTCATGCTGGTGATTGTTTTGATCTCAGGCGCAGTATTGAACGGTGCGCGAAGCTGGATTCACATTTTCGGCTTCAGTCTTCAGCCTGCAGAATTCGCAAAAATTGCCATCATTCTATATCTCTCTGCTCTGATCACCAAAAAAGGTGAGAAATTCAGGGTTTTCAAGACAGGATATTTTCCCGTTTTGTTCATCGTCGGATTCATCGCAGGACTGATTATGCTGCAACCAGACTTCGGTACCACCTTTATTTTGGTGTCCACTTGTGGTCTCTTGATCTATGCCGGTGGAGCCAGTATGAAACATATCCTGGGTTCAATTCTCTTGGTTGTACTCGGTGGGGCACTGGCGTTTGGAGTGAATTCCCTGTTTTCTTCCGCGTCACCTTCCGACCCAACGACCACTGCAACAGCAGTCACTGCGGAGCAGAACTACAAGATCGGACGTATTCAAGCTTTCCTGGATCCATTATCCGATATTAATGGCGGAAGTCTTAACCTCTACCGTTCTCTTGTTGCCATTGGTGATGGTGGTATGACAGGTTCCGGGATTGGACAAGGTACGATGAAGCTGCACTATCTGCCAAATGCGTATAATGACTTTATTTTCTCCGTGATTGGTGAAGAACTTGGGTTCATCGGAAGTACACTATTCCTGCTCGTTTACCTGTACTTCATCTGGCGAGGAATTATTGTCTCTCTCCGCTGTCCCGATCCATTCGGGACACTGGTCGGCATTGGAATTATGGGATTGATCGCGATTCAGGCATTTATTAACATCGGTGGTGTAACTCAGACCATTCCGGTGACGGGGGTCACGCTTCCGTTTATCAGTTATGGGGGTACCTCACTCTTTGTGATGATGGTTGCCATGGGCATTCTGCTCAGTATCTCGCGTACCAACAATCTTGACGTGATCAAGGAAGAGAAAACCAAGTCCGTGACTGTACAGACACAGACTCGTACCTCTCCTGCTCTTCGTTCAAGGGAGTCCATCCGTCGGATTCGATAAATGGGACTATTCCTTCAAAAACGGAGCAGGTAACATTCAAAAGAAAAGAAACCTAAAAAAAGCTGTGCACCCGGTTGGATGCGCAGCTTTTTTTGTTTGTTTTTGGTACACACTGTCTATCAAGATGAAGAACAGGGTTATGATGCTTCTGTCCTTCAGCGCGGATTGCGATTTCTACAGATCGTCGCCTTTGAAAGATACACCTTCTACCTTAACATTGACTTCAACCACGCGTAATCCGGTCATGGTCTCTACCGCTTCTCTTACATTCTGCTGAAGCATACGGGAAACTTCATGAATCGGGGTTTCGTACAGGACGATGATGCGCAGGTCAATGGCTGCTTCCAGCTGGCCGACCTCAACGCTCACGCCTTTCTGTACGTTTTTACCGCTGAGTCGCTTCGCCCAGCCCTCTGACAAACCTCCAGACATTGCAGCAATTCCGGGTGTTTCCATTGCAGCCATTCCGGCAATTTTCGCAACCACGTCATCGGCAATCCGGATGTTTCCGCTCTCCAGTTGAAGTTGTTCTGCCATGCCACATCCTCCTTCACTTCGTTACTCGTATTTTAAATCCTTTCCACCCCAAAAAGCAAATTAAACTCAAAAAGATGCGTTTACAACCTACCACCATTTGGTTATATTGAAATATGAAAATAATCTCATAAGCATTTTCATTGCAAATCAAAAACAAAATATTTTATAACCGAGGTGTTTGTTGTGAGAAACCGGATTTCATCCATTTTGCTGATTGCGTTCTTTGCACTCAGTGCCATCGCCCACTACTTGAAATGGGATTCGATTCTACAGTTCGTGATATCAGCCATTTCGGTTATTTTTGTGGCCGGATTTTTAGGCAAAGCCACCGAAAATGTGGCCCACTACGCCGGACAACGGCTGGGTGGATTCCTGAACGCGACCTTCGGCAATGCCGCCGAATTGATCATTGCCATTTTCCTCGTGAAAGAGGGACTGTTCGACATGGTCAAAGCAAGTCTGACAGGTTCCATCATCGGAAATCTGCTGTTAGTGCTCGGGTTAAGTATTTTTGCCGGAGGACTCAAGTTCAAAATTCAGAATTATAATGTTTCACTCGCAGGTCTGAATGGATCCCTGATGATTGTTGCCATCATTGCCCTGTTTATTCCGGCAGTCTTTCTCAATACACATTCCATCACACAGAAAGACACTAATACACTAAGTCTTATCGTAGCCGGTTTGCTCATTCTCGCGTATATTGCTTGGTTACTCTTCTCCATGGTGACGCACAAGAAGTATCTTGCAGATGTCACTGAGGATCGCGATGAAGAATTACCGCATGAGCATGCTCCGGCATGGTCCAAGAAAAAATCCATTCTCTACCTTGTACTGGCAACAGTCATGGTTGCCTTTGTAAGTGAATGGCTGGTGGGCACGCTCGAAGTGTTCACTTCGGAATTCGGTCTTAGCGAACTGTTCGTCGGTGCATTCCTTGTGGCCATTATCGGTAATGCGGCCGAACACAGTGCAGCGATCATGCTTGCCATGAAAAATAAAATTGGAGCCGCCGTTGAGATTGCGGTCGGCAGCAGCTTGCAGATCGCGCTCTTTGTTGCCCCGGTACTGATTTTTGTCAGCTACTTCACAGGCAGAACCATGGATATCGTATTTACAACGATTGAACTGGTCGCCATCGGCGTATCCGTATTTATTGCGAAGTCCATTACCCAAGATGGTTCAACGAATTGGTACGAAGGTCTACTCCTGCTCGTGGTATATATCATACTCGGCGTATCCTTCTTCCTGGTGTAACGAAGCACTCACCAAGCTATAAAAGTTGAACTAACGAATATTTACACTGGACACTCCGATGACAGAACAACCTTCCGATCGCTGTTATCCCCAGATTTTTTTGATTCCTTTTATAAAGGGGTAAATCCGGGGATAAAGGCGAACGCTCCGCTTCTTTAGGTTATATCTGTCCTCTCCGTTTTGTGTAAATGTTTAGTTTAATTTATATAAGCAAAGAGGCAGCCCAAATTTAAATTCGGTGCTGTCTCTTTGCTTATACTCGCCTACCGCCTGGCTCGCATTCCCAGGCCATTCAGACGCACAAAAAAAGCATGCATAAACGCCTGCATGCCTTCTATTCTGACCCGCGCATTTGCAGGCTATTGCTCATTCTTCTTGTTCAAGGCTTCATATAGAATTGCCAAATTCCGCTCAAGCGCGCTAACCAGCTGCTTACCTGCACCTTCTGGAAGGAGCCCTGCACGAACAGCAAAATCAACTTCCTTGGAGAACCCATACATCTGTGTATCCAATACTTCCTCATAGAGAGGGCAGTAGCGGGTAGCCAGATTCTCCATCTGTACTTCAATAAGCTTCTGTATTTTATCTGCATCTTCTTGAAGAAGACTGATCGCTTTCAAATTCAGCTGGTCCTGCAGATCAGATGAAGTCATGCATTTTTCCCCCCTATGTCCCAAAAATCGCGTAAAGACGTTCTACCTCTAATATTAGACGAAATGAAGAGCTAATACAAGAACCTGACCAAAATAAGCCCGCAAATTTAACCTTTCTATTAAAGCTTAATCATCCTTCTCCAGCCCCGTCCTGATGAGTATTCAGGTCATTCCATGCCAAAAAGCACCCCTGCCAAAAAAGGCAGAGGTGCTTCCTGAAAGCTATTACTCAGATGCGATGCTTACATTCAGTCCATGCTTGGCAAATACTTCTGACATGGCTGCTTTGGCTTCAACTGCATCTGGACCATGAACATGCAGTTCATAGCTGTGCGTGCTGATCAGCGTTGTAAACAATCCGAGAATACTTTTTACATCGATATACTTGTTCTCCGAATGAAGCACGATTGAAGAAGTAAACTTGCCTGCTGTTTGAGCAATTTCCACTACAGCCGCATTATTACTCGACATAGGAATCCCTCCGTCTTTTTACTATTGGTATCATCTATTAATTACCACTACATGATACCGTGAATCCGCTTTCCTAGCAACAGCAAAATCCTGTTCCTATTTCAAACGGTCTGGATTCAGGCATTCCAGCTCAGGAATCACAAAAATACCGTCTTTACGAATCAGCACATCGTCAAAATAAATCTCCCCGCCGCCATAATCCGGACGCTGGATCAACACCAGATCCCAGTGGATGGACGAGCGGTTGCCATTGTCTGTTTCTTCGTAAGCCTGACCTGGTGTAAAGTGCAAGCTGCCTGCGATTTTTTCATCGAACAGAATATCTTTCATCGGGTGCAGAATATGCGGGTTGAACCCAATCGCGAATTCACCGATATGACGAGCACCCTCATCCGAATTCAGGATTTCATTCAAACGCTCTGTATCGTTGCTTGTTGCTTCAATAATTTTACCATTCTCGAACGTGAACTTGATATTTTCAAATGTCACTCCGTTATACAGTGTTGGCGTGTTATAACTAATCGTTCCGTTCACGGAGTTACGTACAGGGGCACTGTACACTTCGCCATCCGGAATATTTTTTTGCCCGGAACATTTCTCTGCACCGATATCTTTAATGGAAAAGCTCAGATCTGTTTCCGGACCAGTGATACGAACTTTATCCGTCCGCTTCATCAGGTTAGCGAGCGAGTCTTGCGCTTTGTCCATTTTGGCGTAATCCAGGTTACATACGTCGAAGTAGAAATCTTCGAACGCTTCTGTACTCGTATTGGCGAGTTGCGCCATACTTGCGTTAGGGTAACGAAGCACAACCCATTTCGTATGTTTGACACGTTGTTCACTATGTACCGGGTGGGAGTACAATGCATTGTACATTTTCATTTTTTCTTCCGGCACATCGGACAGATCATTCACATTTTCTCCCGCACGAATACCGATATAACAATCCATCTGCTTCATACGGTTCAGATCAATCTCTGCCCACGTTTTCATCATTTCTTCTGTCGCATTTTTCAGCATCGCACGCTGTACGGTCTTATCGGTCAACTGTACAAAGACGTTACCACCTTTTTTGCCTACCTCTTCAATAATGGCGTTAATCAGATCGCGTTCCGATCCAATCATCTCAACCAATACATTTTCACCAGGCTGTACATCTACAGAATAGCCCACCAGGCTTGCTGCAAGCTTTTGAATTCTTGGGTCCTTCATCTTGGTAAAATCCTCCTGTCATCTGCCATACTTGAATTGAACAACGGTAAATTACGATACTATTGTAGCACGCGAACAGTCACTCCGTCAGCAGGCAGTCCCTCACTTCGTTTATTGATATGACTTGAAGTTAACATCGGTGACAAGGGCTTCTTTGTTACTTTTACGGTTGTTGTCCGTATAACTCACCTGACTTTCAGAGGATAGCCGAAGAGGCAGACTGCTCTTCCGATCAACGGTAAGATGATACACCGTCTGCACGCTGGCTTGTTTCATCATCTGTTGCATCGTTGTTTCACCCTGCTTCCATACCCTGTCCAGATCCTTCTCAAGCTTCTCCTCACGCGCTCCTTTCACGGTAGCTGCCTTATGCATATATTCTGCCCGGATGGCGTTCATCTCGTCGTTTAACTGGGCTAGAGCCCATGTTTTCGCGTCTTCCGGTGCAAGTTCAATCCGTAATGTTCTGGTTCGCCGACCAGCCCCATACTCGGATTGAATGGTTTTGTTCATCTTATCAATCTTCTCCATTTGGGCAATTGGATTAAAGCGGGAAAGAGAACCACGCAGCGGCTCATGTTGCGCTGACAATGCCATCCATTGCCCTTGTTTCCGCTCGAAAGAGGCGCTAAACCCACTGGGCTGTCCGTTATTTTTGACGGCAGTCGTATGAATGCCTGTTCCCACGGCAGTTACTTCTCCAGGTAAGCGTGTCTGAAGGGTCAGACGATCATGATTCTCCAGCTTGCCTTCGAATTTAAACTGATTCTCGAACAGCCCACTATTCTCCCGGCGGAGTCCTGCCTCTCCTTCAAAACTCAACGTTTCTTTTCCCGCTATCCCCGATAAAGCCAAGGAAAAGACCTCTTCAGGCGTTCGATCTCTTTGGAATCCACAACCTGGAAGACCCATAATGACGATGCTCACAAATAACCATAATGTACGTACCGAACGGCGGTTAAGCATATCTATCTTCACCCTTCCATGAACTTTCTCCATAGATTGCCCCGCCCGTATACGCTTATACTTCCTTCTATACACAACTTGATCTCCGATGCATAAAAAAAAGAGAACGACTCCACAATTGGAATGGTTCTCTCTCAACGCGTTACATTCTGTTCCTCTACAACGATTCTATTCCGACCACCATTCTTGGCGCTGTACAAAGCCATGTCAGCTCGATAAAACAGCGACTCCACACTAACCTTCTCATCCATCCAATTCCATTCTGCAATGCCACTGGACACCGTGACGAGAGGTCTGGTCTCTTCCGCGACTCTCTTTCGAATCACTTCCGCATAATCCAGCGCCTGCCTTACACTCACCTGTGGCATATAGATCGCCAGCTCTTCTCCACCCCATCTGGCGCAGACATCCTGCGGGCGGACAGAACTGGTGACAATCTCACTCACCTTTTTCAATACTTGATCCCCCGTCTGGTGTCCAAAAGTATCATTCACCTGTTTGAACTGATCAATATCCACCACAATGAGGGAACCACAGAATTCATGAGCCTGCCGATCGTGAATCACACTATCCAGGTAATGCCTCACGTACAGACCTGTCAACATATCCAGATTAGCCAATCGTCGAACCTCGGCATGCAGCGTGGCATTCGACAAGGCAATCCCAATATGAATGGATAACATCTGTAAGAGTCGATAGTTATCATATGAAAAATAATGCTCTCTACTATGTCCCAGCAAAATGGCACCCTTCACTTCACCATTAACTCTGATCGGTGATGCGATCAGTGACATGGACCCCGTATCTTCCATGAAGAAGGAGGATACTTTATCATATTGCGCATAATTGGGTATAATGATTGGTTCCTCTGTTCGATACACCAACCCTGCGATACCGTAGTCTACAGAAAAGGATCGGTGAAAAACATCTTTCACGTTGGATGACATGACTTCGAAGTCATTCGTACTGTCATTGAGTTGAAGAATGCAGCACGTTTCAGCCTGGAATATTTCTTTTAACTCTTGCTCGGACAATTGGTAAATCTCCGAAAGATGCAGACTCTTGTTCAAACGCTGTGTAAGATCATTAATTAAACGAAGTTCCTGAATTAACATGTTGGATTGCTCGTGTAATTTGGCGTTCTCAAAAGCCGTACCTGCGGTATCTACCATCATCGTAATCAATTGTAGATCCGATTCTTCCATAATCTCATCATTCATTTCGATATGGAACACACCATATATGCCTTGTTTGCCTTTCAGCGGAATCCCTACATCTACAATGCGGTTCTCTGCATCATTTGAGCGAGCAACGATCAGCTTGCCTTCCATAAATGAACGCACACATATATCTTCTCCTCGCTCATGGACAAGCAACGGTTTAATCCGTGGATCAGCGTTACTCTGATCCTGAGACATATACAATTTGATATAAGTGGCCGGGTACAAGTAGTCCATACTGTCAAATACCTCATCCAATATGGCCTCGACATCCATTTTGTCATGCATTCGCTGAACAATCTGAAAGAGGATGGACCTCCGGTGTTCCTCACGTGCAGTTTGTTCATGAGCATGTAAAAGGTCCGTCATAAATATGTATTCAAATCTTCGGTAAAAGCAGGTGTGATAATGCAATGCCTCAGATTGAACCACAGCTTCAGACGTTTCATATCCATTGGATTCATAGATCACAGCAGTGAATACGGCAAACATATCCTTGTTCGTTCTGGAGAATAAGGGATGTGTTATTATAAGATATTCTCCGTGTTCGCTTGTCCCTTTAAGGGACAGGACCTGTCTCTTATGCAAACATTCCAATACCAGCCTGCGTGCATCCATGCCCGGCTCAGCTTCGAGATTACTATCATATCCTATGCAATCGCCTTCCGTATTCCACACGCTGTAAAAGGTTGATGTCCTGGCGAGGCTTGAACCCACTCTGGTGTTCCAGTCACTGTATGCCTGCTCTAGCAAGCTGCCCAAATATGAAAAATCAAAAGGTGTGATATCCATTTTTTGCATCCACAACACATGCTCTTCATGAGAACGAGAAGCGGCAAAAGATGCGGAATCGCCCGAACTTCGTGAATTCAAGCTGGCAGGTAAACTTCTTAGATGTTCTAACATGTCAGGCGCTCCTTTGCACCGTTTTTGCATCCACCAGGGATGCATTAATCTGCAGACGTTATCGCAAACCTGCAAATTCATTGCGATAACCTTGTTACATAAAGATGATTTAAAGTTAAGATACAATCTATTTTACTCTGTTTAAACCTTTTTTGCATCCATATTTCAGAAAATTGTCCCATTATTTTAGGCCCAATGACCTATCGACAAATTTAGACGTTTTTTTGCTTTTATTCTACGCTTGACTTTGGTTCTCTTAAACTGTAATATAAATTGTTGATGAAGACTACTAATGGGTCTTTAAATTTGGGCATTACCGGTTGTGTCACCCTCATTCTTTTTGTTGCTTTCAGGACAGCGGCTGAACTTTCCTGATCGTTCTATGCGAGGCCAAGCCCGCATCAACAAATTGGAGCGCAAACAGAGCCCTAATATGAACTTTAACTAAAAAGGAGCTACTTTAAACATGGCACGTTACACTGGTCCTAAATTTAAATTGAGCCGTCGCCTCGGCATTTCCCTTAGCGGAACAGGCAAAGAATTGAAACGCCCTTTCCCTCCAGGTCAGCACGGAGCTAACCAACGCAGAAAAATGAGCAACTACGGTATGCAATTGCAAGAAAAACAAAAATTGCGCCACATGTACGGTTTGGGCGAGAAGCAATTCCGCACACTGTTCTCTAAAGCTCAAAAAATGCAAGGTATTGCCGGTGAGAACTTCATGTTCTTGCTTGAGTGCCGCCTTGACAACCTCGTTTACCGCCTTGGGTTTGCTAACTCCCGCGCTGGAGCGCGTCAGTTGGTAGCACACGGTCACGTAACTGTAAACGGCAAAAAAGTCGATATCGCTTCTTACCAAGTAAGCACTGGCGATGTAATCGGCTTGCGTGAGAAGAGCCGCGCTCTTTCTTCCGTTAAAGAAGCTTTGGAAGGCCGTTCGCATCTTCCAGCATACGTTGAATACAACGAAGCAGCTGTAGAAGGTAAATTCATCCGCTTGCCTGAGCGCGCTGAATTGTCCCAAGACATCGATGAAAAACAAATCGTCGAGTTCTACAACCGTTAATCGTTGCAATCACATTAAAGTTTCAATCCAAACAGCTGTCGAGATTTTCTCGGCAGCTGTTTTTCTATGCGTTTTTTTCTATTTATCTTCATTATATGACCTCAAATATCGATATAAAATATAACCTCCCTTTAGGAGAAGCACCGTTCCATATAAGCATCACAAGAGAGACATCGAGGGGGATTAAAACATGCATTTTTTTCGTAATCGTAAGCTTGCTGTTAAGCTCGGACTTTTACTCGGAGTCGTATTACTCTGCTGTATTGGAGCCCTGATTGCATTTAACACCAAGTCCATTTACGACAAGAGCCTGCAGTACGGTGAAAGCGTTGCTGGACAGGCTGCAAATCGGGCTACGAATGAGTTTATGACAGACATTAATCAGGTCAAAAACACATTGGACACCATGAGTACTACGTTATTGGATGCCGCGCAGAACGGCTCACTCAATCGCGAGGAAGTCGTTAGACTCCTTGAGCAGTATCTGAGAAAGGATGAGAAAGTTTTTGGCTTTTATACGGGTTGGGAACCTAATGCCTTTGATGGAAACGATGTCGATCACGTCAACAAAAAAGAATATGATGATGATACGGGTCGATTCGTTCCATACGTTATACGCGATGGCAACTCCCTGCATTTTGAGCCCATGCCTACTTATGAAGGCACCGGTGAAACCAGTACTTACTATCAGCAGCCAAAGAAAACCAAATCCATCTATTGGTCCGAACCTGTTACCTATACGGTTGGCGGAAAAGAAACTCTACTCGTTTCGATTGTCCTCCCCCTATTAGATGAAAACAAAACTTTTCTCGGCATTGTTGGGGCCGACTTTACCATTGATCGTTTTCAGCAAAATATAGCATCACTTAATCCGGATCAGGGTTATGCCATGCTTATTACCAGCGAAGGACAGATTGCTGCACACGGCTCCAAACCGGAACTGGCTCATGAAGGAACCGTCATTCCATCTAATACGAAGACGGTCATCCAACGTATACAGTCTGGTGAGTCTCAGTTTTACGCCACTGACCCTGAAGTAGGGGAAGAACTGTTTATTGCCGAGCCTGCCAGGTTACAAGGTACAGATTCGAACTGGTATCTTGTATCGGCGCTGCCAAAAAGCCATATCCTTCAGCCCTTCTATGACAGCTTGAACTGGTCCATACTGATTGCCGCACTGGCAGTACTTCTGCTTGCAGGTGTGGTTACTTACACCATCATCTCGATCGTGAGACAGTTGAATCAAGTCAACATCGTCGCTGGACAGCTCGCTGGTGGAGATTTGACACAAAAGTTACCTGTACGATCCAAAGATGAATTCGGTATTATGGCGGGTCATATGAATGAGATGATGGATACACTGCGTCATACCATATCGGTTATTTCCGAACATGCCCTTTCTGTGGGCTCTACCTCTCAACAGTTAACCGCAGGTGCTGAAGAGACAGGTAAAGCTGCTGAACTGATTGCATTAACAGGAGTCGAAGTTGCAGATAAAGCAGGTAGACAGGTGCAGGAGTTGCAAGAGTCCTCTCGTTCCATGAATGAAATCTCTGTAGGGATCGGAAGAATTGCAAAAGCCGCCTCCGATGTATCCGATTCATCGCGAGCTGTGGCTGAGCGAACAACGGTTGGAACCGATAAGATTCAGTCCGCCATGCGTATGGTTCATAGCGCCACCTCTTCTGTACAGACGTCCATGACCGCACTGGAGAATTTCCGCCAACGTTCTGAAGAGATTGGCCATATTACAGGCATGATCACAGAAGTTAGCCGTCAAACCAATCTTCTTGCACTTAATGCTTCAATTGAAGCATCACGTGCAGGGGAACACGGGCGCGGGTTCGGTGTTGTTGCTTCCGAGATTCGTAATCTGGCTGAACAATCCAGAACATCAGCAGCGCAGATTGCAGCGTTGATTCATAGCGTTCAGCAAGAGGTCCTTTCTCTCGTTGAGAATATGGAACAGGGGAATGCCGAGGTTAGCCATATAGCGGAAGTAATTAATGAGAGTGGTGAACTGTTCCTCTCCATCTCATCACAGATCACAGATGTGAATGAACAGATTGAACATGTCTCAGCTATTGCACAGCAAATGTCAGCTGGATCACAGCAGGTTGATGCCACGTTAGTGCAACTCAAAACCATTGGTCATGAAACAGCAGATCACGCAACTCGTGTTGCCTCTGCCTCTGAGGAACAACTCGCATCCATGGAAGAGATTACAGCGGCATCTGCCTCACTAGCTAATCTCACCCAGGAACTGCTAGAACTGATTCAACGCTTCAAAACCTAATCCAGAAGACCTCCACTACGACACATCATTCAGGCCACCCTATGCACCTCAGCATGGAGGTGGCCTGCTTATTTTGGCTTACAACTCATGAAATGTGCTTTAATATCGCATGATATATAGCATAAAGCATGGCAGAATGGCAAATTTCGACCATTACTTGTATTTCTCAGGCATGCAAACCCGCCTTTTTATGCTATAATAAGTGCTGTTAAAAGGAGGAAGACACTGAATGGTTGATGTTAATAAGAAAAAGCCCGATGAACAGCCTGTACGCAAACGTAGCTTTGCCCGCAGACTGGGAAGTTTCGTCAAATGGATGGTCGTCCTTGGATTTATGGGGGCACTATTTGTAGGCGGTGCTTTGATGGGATACGTCAGTTCCATTGTGAAAGACGAGCCTGTCCGTTCAAGGGCCCTGATTGAACAAAAAGTCAGCGAAAACTCCATCACAGGCTTTGCTTACTTTGCCGACGGCAGTCCGATCGGTCAATTACGTACGGAAGAAGACAGGCGTCCGGTCACTACGGACCAGATCCCACAAAAGGTTATTGATGCAGTCATTTCGATTGAAGACAATCATTTTTACGAACATAAAGGTGTAGACATGAGCGGAACACTACGTGCCGTGAAACAAAAAGTACTGAAAGAATCAGTACAAACCGGCGGCAGTACACTGACTCAGCAATTGGCACGTCGTGTGTTTTTGAATCTGGATCGCACGGAAGATCGGAAAGTGAAAGAAATCTTGCTCTCACTCCGGCTCGAACGTTTCCTGACCAAAGACGAGATCATGACAGCCTATCTGAACAAAGTTCCTTTTGGTAATGGTTCCAGTGGATACAACGTATACGGAATCAAAGCAGCCGCCAAAGGATTGTTCAATATTAACGATCTAGAAAAAGTCAACATCGCTCAAGCTGCTTATCTTGCTGGATTGCCACAACTCCCCTCCTCTTACTCCGCTTTTAACGGTAAAGGTGATTTTGTAGAGGAGAATTTTGACCGCGCAATCAACCGTCAGCATCTGGTATTGCGCCGTATGCTTGAATTGGGCAAGATCAATCAGTCCGAGTATGACGAAGCTCTTGCTTTTGATATCAAAAGTTCACTCGCTCCGAAGACCATTAAAGCTTACAACACTTATCCATATCTTATGATGGAAACGGAACGACAAGCTGCACAGATTTTGATGAAACAGTTGAATTCCGACACAGCTGAATCTACAGACACAGCCACGGATGCAGACACACCTCAGAAGGAAAGCAGCGCGTTATTAGAGGAAGCTCAGACGCAACTGCGAACAGGTGGATATCGCATTTACACGACCATCAACAAAAGTATCTACAAAACGATGCGTACCATTGCGGAAGATGACAGCAACTTCTCAGCAGATGATCCTGTCAAAGGGAAAGAACAAACTGCTGCCATGCTGATTAATCACAAAACCGGTGCTATTCTGGGCATGATTGAGGGACGGGATTTCCAGGATGAACAGATGAACTACGCAACGCAGATGATACGTCAGCCAGGTTCAACGATGAAACCTATAGCTGCTTACCTTCCTGCGCTTGATGAAGGTCTTGTTCAGCCAGCTTCAATTATCGATGATTCACCGATTATCTTGAAAAGTGGTCCGAGCGGGTACCACATTGCAAAGAATGCCAATAACCGTTACCAAGGCCTTGTTACGGCCCGCAGAGCACTGAATTACTCACTTAATATACCGGCTTTGAAGTTGTTCAATGAAGAAGTCGGGATCGACAAAGCATGGGCCTTCGCCAAAAAATTAGGAATCACTACTATTCAGAAGGAAGACTATCAGGCTCAGACTGGTGTTCTCGGAGGTCTCCAGTACGGAGTAACCGTTGAAGAACTGACCAGCGCCTATGGTGCCATCGCCAATAATGGTGTATATAACGATTCCTACATGATTAGCAAAATTGTAGATTCCAAAGGTAACATCGTCTATAAACACGATACTGAACCTGTTCAAGCCTTCTCCGAGCAGACAGCATACCTCATGACGGATATGCTGCGGACCGTTATTACAGAAGGAACGGCAGATAAAGTACGTGAGAATTACAAATATTCGAAGAGTGTACCGATTGTAGGTAAAACGGGTTCCACTCAAAACTATGCAGATGTCTGGTTTGAAGGTTATACACCAGATGTCACACTTGGCGTGTGGGTTGGATACAAACAGCCAGTGAATACGCTGGAAAGCAAATCACAGCGAAAACGTGCCCAGCAACTGTGGTCCAAAATCCTGAATGAAGTGATCGATACGCAAAAAGATCTGTTCGTCACGGATTCGTTCAAAAAACCATCTGGTATCGAAACGCGTACTGTATCTGCTTACAGCGGTAAGTTGCCAACATCCATGACTGACAAGTTTGTTACGGATATTTTCAACAGCAAGTTTGTTCCGAAAGATAGCGATGATGGTGTCGCCAAAGCCAAATACATCACTTACAATGGTGTAAACTATATTCCACGTGACGGTACACCTTCGGACATGTTGAAGGAAAAAACAGTAATCAAGCGTAAAAAGCCAATCTCGGATCTCATCAAAGAATTGCAAAATGCATTCTCACGTATGAGTCGACATGAGTCACTTGCTTATTATCTTCCTGAAGATGCTGATGCAGACATGCCGACACAGATTGATCCAAGAACAGATAACGGCAAAGCTCCAGATGCACCGGGTAACGTACGAATCTCTACCTCGGGTGACAGAGCTGTCATTACATTTAATGCCACACCTGAAAATGATGTCGTGGGTTATCGTTTGTACCGTTCTGTGAACGGTGGAGGATTCCAGAACCAGGGTCAGGTTGTCCTGACTGGTGAATCCAGATCATTCTCTGCATATGCAGCACAAGGCGGCAACTTTGCCTTCTATGTAACCGCAGTGGATGTTGCAGGCAGAGAGTCTGCTCCTAGCGCTACAGTAAATAGTGCTGGAAGTGTAGCTCCTCCTGTGGAAGAAGAGATTGATGAGCCGATTGAAGTTCCAGGCACAGTCATTACACCGGGAGAAACGCAGACCGATAATACGCCAACAACAGCCCCAGGCACACCTGGTCAAGTCAGCGTATCTGCTCTTACTCAGGGACTGCGCATTCAATGGGCGTCAACGACAAACGCAGATAGTTATGCTGTATATTACAGTGAAACAGGCTCGGCTCCTTACACCAAGATTGGAACAACGGCGGGAAATACCATGGATTATGGAGTCCCCGCATCTACCAGTGGATGGTTTAAGGTATCTGCCAGCAACAGTGTGGGTGAATCCGAACCTTCTGCGGCCGTACATTTTCAACCCTGATTCAGACATAGCGATCCAAAATAAGCCGCATCCTCAGACCATATCTGAGGGTGCGGCTTATTATTTGGTTGCGTAGCTAAAAAGCCTGCTTCATACCACGTGGCATGAAGCAGGCTTTTAAACAACGTTAGTCTTCAATGGTGGATAGATCTCCTGCTGGCAGATCAAGCTCCCAGGCTTTCAGTACACGCCGCATGATCTTGCCGGAACGTGTCTTGGGCAGTTTATCCTTAAACTCAATCTCACGCGGAGCAGCGTGGGCAGACAGGCCCTCTTTGACAAAACGATAGATCTCTTCTTTCAGCTCCGGTGTCGCCTCATACCCTTCACGAAGCGCCACAAAGGCCTTGATGATCTCCCCACGTGTCACATCGGGCTTACCGATCACACCCGCCTCCGCTACCGCAGGATGCTCTACGAGTTTGCTCTCCACCTCAAAGGGTCCGATACGCTCACCCGACGAATTAATCACATCATCAATCCGCCCCTGGAACCAGAAATATCCTTCTTCATCCATATAAGCGGAGTCACCGGATACATACCAGCCTGTAAGCCTGAAATATTCCTCATATTTCGCGGGGTTATTCCAGATCTTCGCCATCATGGATGGCCAAGGTGCCCGTATCGCCAGATTACCCATACTGTAAGGCGGCAATTCCTGCCCGCGATCATCAACAATGGCTGCTTCGATGCCAGGCAATGGACGTCCCATGGAGCCAGGCTTGATTGGCATTCCAGGATAGTTACAGATCAGTTGTGCACCTGTTTCCGTCATCCACCAGGTATCATGAATTCGCTGACCATAGGCTTTCCATCCCCAACGAACAACCTCCGGATTGAGCGGTTCACCGACAGACATGACATGACGCAGACTGCTCAGATCAAACTGGGCAATGGTCTCCTCTCCTGCTCCCATCAGCATACGGAAGGCCGTTGGTGCACTGTACCAGATCGTGACTTTGTTCTTCTGGATGGTACTGTACCAATCTTGAGGACTGAAACGACCACCACGTATCACATTGGTGACTCCGTTGAGCCATGGAGCAAAGATACCATAAGAAGTCCCTGTGATCCAACCAGGGTCAGCAGTGCACCAGTACACATCATTCTCACGTAAATCCAAGACAACTTTACCTGTATAATAGTGCTGAATCATGGCATTTTGAACATGGTACACGCCTTTAGGTTTACCCGTAGAGCCTGAGGTATAATGAATAAGCAAACCATCCTCACGATTCAACCACTCTACTTCCATCTCATCCGAAGCGGCAGACATCTCTGCATCAAAATCGATGAGTCCTTCTTCAGTCTGCGCGCCCCCACCCACAATAAATATATGTTTGAGTTCGGGCAACTCGGAACGTTTGATGCGTTTCAGTAATTCCGGCGTTGTGACGAGTGCTACTGCACCGCTATCCTCCAGACGATCCTTCACTGCCGTTTCCATAAAGGCTTCAAACAATGGGCCCGCGATGGCTCCAGCTTTCAATATACCCAGAAGACTAAAATAGAGCTCAGGGCTCCGTGGCATAAAGATAAACACCCGTTCCCCTTTGGTTATGCCATATTTGCGGAGAACGTTCCCGAACCTACTCGACTGTTCACTCAGATCAGCAAAAGTATAGGCCTCTTCGCGTGAAGCATCGCTATACAATAAAGCGGTTTTTCCGCCCCTTCCTTCCAGTACATGACGGTCAATCGCTTCATGCGCCATGTTTACTTTTCCGCTGGCGTGCCACGTAAAGTGCCTTTCCACCGATTCCCAATCGAACCGGCTTCTCGCCTCCGTGTAATCGCCCAGATTAGATTCAGACACAACCGTTTGCAGCATCTCACCATGTGCTTGACTCATGCTTGCCAGCCTCCTTCAACTCGACATTTCGATTCCCGTTAGGGGTCATTTCTCATTGCCTTTGTGTTGACTGAACTTCCAGTTAGCGCTTACATTAGTAGAGAGAACTTCTCATCATGTACTGCTCGGCCAAACAGATGTTAACCATACTGTATTGAATTGTGAACATTTTTTGTCTACGCAATTATAGCAAATCTTTTCAATTGTCGTCTATGGCTTTTCTATTTTTTGGATCTTTGCAATAGCAAACTTTCTGAGCAGCCTCTATAAGTAGGAGAGAGAGGAGCAAAAACCATGGAACATATCAAAGAACATCATATGCGTTCCATCTTCAAGTCCGGCCATCGGATTACTGTTGAAGGCCCCGTGCAGGCCGAGGAGATAAGCCGCCTTGCCTTCCATTCGGACCTGGATGCCTTTCGGCGCCCAACGGAGCAGCAGGAAGCTCTGACCGAGATCTCAGCTTTGCCTGAAGGTCGGATTATCATTGCACACGAGAATGAAACGATTATCGGCTATGTAACCTTTCACTATGCGGATGATTGTGAACGCTGGTCGGAGGGCAACATGACGGATCTGATTGAGCTTGGGGCAATCGAAGTTGCGGACAATTACCGCTCGCTTGGTGTTGGACGTGAAATGTTGCTTACTGCTATGGAAGATAAATTCATGGAGAATTACATTATTTTCACCACAGAATATTATTGGCATTGGGATCTGAAGGGCAGCGGACTGAATGTATGGGATTATCGCAAAATGATGGAGAGGCTGATGCAAACGATCGACATGACCTGGTATGCAACAGATGACCCCGAAATCTGTTCACATCCTGCGAACTGTTTAATGGTACGTATCGGAAGTCAGGTGCCCATCACATCGGAAGAACAGTTTGATCGTGTACGCTTCCGCCACCGGTTCATGTATTAAATCGATGTCTGTTCAACGAAACGATATACATAACAAAAACCGCCTCTCGCAGCTTGATCCCTACTTCATGGAACAGCTAATCGAAAGGCGGTTTTTCATTTTGAATGGATATTTCCATTACATATTTTCTAACATATGCTCCACAATGCGATGTGAACGCTGCGAAGATTCCACGGTAAATTCAGCAAAGTTAACATGCGCCGAACCATCCGCTTTATCCGACATCCCACGCAGGACAACAAATGGTACACGATTCATGTAACAGACCTGAGCAACTGCAGCCCCTTCCATCTCCGCACATGCACCGTCCATTTCGGTATATAACATGTTAACTGTATCTTTATTCGCAATAAATTGGTCTCCAGATAACACTTTACCGATCAGGTAATTGGCTCCCTGCGCTTTACACGCTTCTTCAGCCAGTGTAATAAGCGAAGCCTCGGCAGGGAACGCCGATGTCTCTTGGTAAGGAATAACCCCGCGTTCGAACCCCAGTGGCGTTACATCCATATCGTGCTGAACACATACAGACGATATAACCATATCTCCAATGTTCAGCTCCGGATGAACTGCACCGGCAACACCTGTGAAGATAATACGATCAACCTGAAACCGATCAATCAAGATCTGCGTGGTAACTGCTGCGTTCACTTTACCTACACCGGATTTGCACACGACAATGTGCTTACCCAGCCACTCGCCTGCAACGTATGTAATTCCGGTTTGTTTGACCGTCTCCAGCTGCTTCATACCTGCCAGCAAAAGCTCAACTTCCTCATCCATCGCTCCAATAATGCCAATCGTTTCACGCATCTTCTCTGATACCCCCTGCTTAAATATAATCTCATTCAGCACAAAAGCTCCGTCTCCGGAGCTTTCACATATCCACTATGTAGAGAGAATAGCTTCTCCCTTATAATATATAATCCCGATTACACTACATCTGCGTGACTTACAGACAGACGAAGAATCGTTTCATGTGGCAAAATAACCCGTGGGTTCTCCACATTTTCTTTCTTCATCAACTTGGTCAGCAAACGCATTGCTACTGCGCCAAGGTCGTACATAGGCTGAGCCACTGTCGTCAACTGAGGACGAACCATGGAAGCCATACGAATGTTATCCACACTAATGATGGAGAAATCATCAGGTACTTTCAGACCATCATCCTGAATGCTGTGAATGGCACCAATGGCCATTTCATCTGTTGCTGCAAAGATAGCCGATGGTTTTTTCTTAAGTCCAAGGAAATATTTCATTGCTTCCACACCGGATTCATAACGATAGTTACCGATTCGAACGAGATCCTCCTGGTATTCAATACCCGCTGCTTCCAGAGCTTTCTTGTAACCTTGGAAACGGGCATAACCATTTGCAGGATCTTGCAGTGTACCACTGATCATCGCAATTTCCTTGTGTCCATGACGAATCAGGGTGTTAACCGCGTCAAACGCAGCCGCCTCATGGTCAATATCCACGGAAGGGAATGTGCCCTTCTCATCACTCGTTGCACAAAGTACGATCGGCACAGCTGCAGACTGGAACGCCTGAATGTGTTCGTCAGTTACTGTTCCGCCCATGAAGAGCAGTCCGTCTACTTGTTTTTCGAGCAATGTGTTAATAACACGAATTTCTTTTTCTTTCTTCTTATCGGCATTACACAAGATAATGTTGTAGTGATACATATTCGCAATATCTTCAATTCCGCGGGCAATCTCCGCGAAGGTTGAGTTCGAAATATCCGGAATAACGACCCCGACCGTGGTTGTCTTCTTGCTTGCCAGACCTCTGGCTACCGCATTCGGACGATATCCCAACCGCTCGATGGCCTCATATACTTTTTTCCGCGTTTGCGGTTTGACATTAGGGTTATTATTAACTACCCGTGATACCGTTGCCATAGACACTCCAGCTTCACGTGCCACATCATAAATGGTTACCGTCACAGTACTTCTCTCCATTACCAGTAAATTTTCATACCATTTTCATTAAGATTTATATTACGACAAATTTTTGCATTAATCAATTAAAATAGGCTTTAGGACTCACTCAAAACATTCGCAAGTGTGGTTCTAGTAATATCAGAATGGGAAGTATGCCATACAGGAATTCCCTTTTTGATCAGGATCGCCTGAGGAGATTCGTGCTTAACACCCAGCTTATCTGCTGCTTCATTGGATACTGGGCGATCTTCCACAACATAGATGATGCCGTATTTCACATTTTCATTGGCGTTGTTATGCAAATAATCGTTCATCTCCTGATAAGCGTTCGAGCTGATCGGACAGCGCGTACTGTGCTTAAACAGAAGCAAAGGTTGATCCTTGGTAGCCTCCACTGCGGAGTTTAGCTGTTCAATACTTGTCATTTTAGTCATGTCAGCCATTAGATATACATCCCCCTTTACCAGGAATACCGCTATGTTGAGCGTTTTCACTCTTCGATATCTTAACAAAAAGTGCGCGAAAAAGCCAATTTTCATGAAAACAAGCATTTTACACGTCAAAATTAGACAGCATTTGAGAAGTACTCCTGCCACACAAATCCGGATAATTGACTCAATCTGCGCTCTGTGGTCTCAATCCACGCTGCATCTCCAGACTTCGTCGCGTAACCCATAATATCCAGCAGCAGATTAATGCGCTCTTCCACCGCTTGCTGCATGCGATATTCCATCTCCCGATCCGTCGCATCCGGCCAGGCCAGCAGTTGCTCATGGAACAGGTCTGCCAGTTCATTGCGATCTCCAAAAGATACATCCTGCTTCACCGGTTGTTCACCCAGTGTGCTTATACATTCTGTTAAATCCGGCTTGACTGGCGGAAGCACTTCGTAGGATACACAATCTGTACAGGCAAATACGGGTACGTTTCGAATCTCCACCTTTTTGGCGTAAACCACTGTTCTTAATTCTAACTCCATTACATGTCCACATCTGCACGACTTGCGCACAACCATCACCTCATTCGTTCTATACTCTATATACGTACCATTCGACCTATTTCGGCTCAAATCCTGCTGCAAATTAAAGGTTGCACAAATTACCACTCCCTCCAGATCAAGGTTGTCGAATGCAGGCACTCACTGACTTGTAATCGCTTCCCTCAAAGTGAACATGCACTTCCATGAACTCCCACAGAGAATCTGTTACAATGAAAGATGCGACATCCCTAATTACCACCAAAAGGAGAGATGGACATGAGATTAACCGGTAAAAAAGTCATCGCTCTGGTCGATGAAGAATTCGAAGATTTAGAATTATGGTACCCTGTGCATCGGGTTCGTGAAGAAGGTGCAGAAGTGCATCTTGCTGGAGAAAAAAAAGGAAAAACCTATATTGGCAAATATGGTGTGCCTGCTGAAGCCGAATACAGTTTCGATGAACTCGACAGTTCAGAGTATGATGGTATTCTCGTACCAGGCGGCTGGGCGCCGGACAAGCTGCGTCGTTATCCCAAGGTGCTGGAGCTTGTAAAGGAAATGAATGCAGACCGGAAACCGATTGGACAGATCTGTCATGCGGGCTGGGTGCTGATATCTGCCAAAATTCTGGACGGGGTTACAGTAACCTCTACACCAGGCATTCGGGATGACATGGAAAATGCAGGTGCGATCTGGAAAGATGAAGCGGTTGTTGTTGATGGACATATCATCTCCGCACGTCGCCCACCTGACCTTCCACCTTACGGTAAGGCATTCTGTGACGCACTCGCTGACAAATAAAAATAACCCCATTGTGCGCTCAGGCACAGTGGGGTTATTTTATATAACATGGTTTCTAATACATCATTATCACAAATGTAAATATATTAACTTAAAGGTATTAATATCCATTTATCCCAATCACGATGCATTCGAACCACTTTGTTCGTCTGGACTGCCTGTGGAGTCATTAAAGACTTGCAATCGCTCCTCAATATCTCCGCTGGTCCGCAGGGCGAAGCACTTTCGTGCTTCTTCTTTGGCAGCCAATGCTGTTGTGTTCAGCACTCTGTGCTTCACACGTAACAGGGATTGCGGAGACATACTCAAGTGGCGAATGCCAAGCTCCAACCAAAGCGGAATGGCGCGCTCATCCCCTGCCATCTCCCCGCAGACACTGACATCAATTCCGGCCGTATGCGCCGCATCTGCTGTCGCACGAAGCATTCGCAGAACAGCCGGATGATAAGGGTGATACATATGAGCGATCTGCTCATTCATTCGATCTACTGCCAGCACATATTGAACCAGGTCGTTCGTACCAATACTGAAGAAATCCGCTTCCTCAGCGAGCAGGTCAGCAATCATCACTGCTGCAGGAACTTCAATCATAATTCCCACCTGAATGTGAGGGTCGTATGGTAATCCGCGCTCGTCCAGATCGGACATCGCCTCACGAAGAATCTCATTGGCTTGTTGAAGTTCTTCCACCGAAGAGATCATCGGGTACATAATTTTGACATTCCCCGCTGCGCTGGCGCGCAGAATGGCTGTAAGCTGTGTTTTGAACAGATCCTTGCGATCCAGACTAATTCGTATTGCACGGTAACCAAGGAACGGATTGTCTTCCTCCGGCAATTCAAAGTAATCGAGTTGCTTGTCGCCACCAATATCCAGTGTACGAATAACAACGGATTGTCCTGCTGTTTTCTCTGCGACAAGACGGTACACCTCATACTGTTCTTGCTCGCCAGGGAACGTAGCACGGTCCATATACAGGAACTCTGTTCGGAACAAGCCCACACCTTTGGCTCCTTGTTTCAAAGCAAGGTCCAATTCCTTCACTGAACTGATATTGGAAGCCAAGTGCAGAACAGCCCCATCTTTGGTTACGGCATCCACGGTAGCGAGTACTTGAAGTTGTTCCTTTTTCTTCAGTTGCTTGCTGCGAAGCATGGTGTACCGTTCAATCGTTTTACGATCCGGGTCCGTAAATACCAAGCCATTGTCACCATCCACAACAAGCATATCCCCTGTCTCTACCGGCATGCCAAGACTCGCTTCCAGACCGGAAACGAGAGGAATGCCAAGAGCACGAGCCATAATCGCAGAATGTGATGTTTTCCCGCCAATCAAAGTCACAATGCCTAGTACATGGGTGGGATTCAGATGCGCCAGTTGAGATGGCGACAGTTCTTTGGCAACGAGTACATACGGCTGGGTATCTGAAGGAAGTGTAATCTCCGGTGCACCAAGCAAATGCTTGAGCAGACGGTTGCCCACATCCTTGATGTCAATGGCACGCTCCTTCATATACTCGTCTTCCAGTAAGTCAAACATCGTGACAAAGTGGTCAATGGCTTCTTTGACCGCCACTTCTGCTGCCTTATATTGACGCTCAATAATACCGCGAATTTCGTTCATGAATACCGGATCTTCCAGGATTGCCAGATGCGCATCAAAGATACTGGATTCCTCCGGGCCAACAACTTCCTTGAACTCATTTTTGATATATTCGATCTCATCCTTTGATGTCCGTATGCCCTCATACAGCCGTTCGAACTCTTGGGCGAGATCCACCGAATCCATCTTTTGATCCGGCAGATCCCATTCCCAACTGGGCAGGACAAATGCTTTGCCGATGGCTATGCCTGCAGCTGCGTTGATGCCTTGTATCTTCATTCTACCCCTCCAACGTTCCTGTCATAGAGCACCACGGACATAACGGATGCCTGACCTTTCTTCACTTGCTTAAATGGAGCAAAACTCCATGATTTTACGCGATCTGGATTCGTAATGACCATTGGTGTTGTCAGTGACGCCGCTTGCTCGCGAAGTACTGCCAAATCAAACTTGATCAACAACTGCCCTGGCTCCACCGTATCGCCCTCCTGAACAAAAGCTTCAAAATGGCCTTTCAACTGAGAGGTATCGATGCCGATATGCAGCAATACCTCAAGCCCTTCTCGGGTGGATATACCCAGGGCATGCATGGTCGGGTACAAGTGCATAATTGTTCCGTACACGGGTGAGACCAGTTCTCCCTTTTCCGGAACAAAGGCTACACCATCCCCAACAAGTTTGGCTGCAAAGATCTGATCCGGCACCTCTTCAATCGGTAGCATTTTACCCTGAACGGGAGCACAGAACAGAACCTGTTGCAGATCTCTTTCCAGCAGCTTCGCGATTTCTTCCCGAATCAATTCCGAGTAGGTCCCGAATACCACCTGTACGTTACCGCCACCCAGCTTGATTAATCCAGCTGACCCCATACTCTTCATCGCACCTGTGTCGATCAGGCGATCATCATGCACAGTCAGGCGAAGACGTGTAATACATGCTTCAACCTGTACAATGTTACTCTTTCCACCCAATGCTTCGAGGATTAAAGGTGCCTGATAAGGAATGTTGCCTACCCAATCTTCCAGCATGGAGCCCTCTTCGCGTCCTGGTGTTGGAATCTTGAACGTACGAATCGCCCAGCGAAAAAGGAAGTAATAAACCAGCCCATATAGTATGCCAATCGGAATGAGCTTCCAAGCATTCTCCGATAGATGGAAATTGAGTATGTAATCAATAATACCTGCGGAGTAAGAAAAACCATGCCGGATATCAAGCCAGTAACTAATCCACATGGCAACGCCAGACATCACTGCATGTACGATGAACAAGTACGGTGCCGCGAACAAAAAAGCAAACTCAATCTGTTCCGATACGCCGGTTAGAAAACATACGAGCGCCGAAGTCAGAAAAGTTTTCTTGATTTTCGGTTTCAGATCTTCCCTGGCTTCCTGAATAATCGCAAAGGCTATTGCCGGAATGGCAAACATCATGATCGGAAACAAACCAGCCATAAAGAATCCTGCGGTTGGATCACCTGCAAAAAATCGGGGCAAATCCCCTTGTACAATGTTACCATCAGGCGTTTCGAACGTTCCTAACTGGAACCAAAACACATTGTTAAGCAGATGATGAAGTCCAAAAGCGACCAGTACCCTGTATAACACTCCGTAGATGAACAAGCCAAATCCCCCGAGACTGTATTCCCAAGTGGCAATGGCGTTTAATCCATGCTGTAAAATCGGAGCGAGCCATAACATAAAACAGGAAAACAATGCCGAACAAAGTCCGACGATGAGCAAAACAAACCTTGAACCTCCGAAGAATTGTAAAATTTCGGGCAGTTTAATGCTTTTAAACCGATTATGCATCCCACCGGCAAGCGCGCCGAGTATGATTCCGATTAAGGAAGCGGGCTGAACGGTGCCGTCACCGAAGTTCCGAGTCACCTGATCATATATCACGATACCAGCCAGAGCAGCAAGTCCCGCTTGTCCGGCCTGGTTGGAGAGTCCCAGTGCTACACCGACAGCGAACAAATACGGTAAGAAATAAAAAATACCGTGTCCGGCCACGGTAGACACTTCACCGACAATATCCAATCCCCAGGCGTCCCAAGGCAGACTGCCAACACTGAGCAAAATTGCGGCGGCGGGCAGGACCATTGTAGGCAGCATTACCGCTCGTCCGAGCTGCTGCAAGGATCCGAGCCAATTCATGGCGACCTCTCCTTTCTATCCTAGATGGTAAGCTTTACGCAACGTTTTGTCAAAGCAAAACAGTATCCAATTGGTAATTAAATCGGCAAAAATAGAACAGAAAAAATCCCGTCAACTTCAAGTTAACGGGATTCAACCTATGTTCATTCAAATGGTTCAGATCAGGAGATCATTCGATCACAGGTGAACGAGCCTCTCAGCCGCGTCCAGCGCCGCGCAGAACGATGGAATCCTCTACCTTGATACAACGATTCGTTACCGCTGTCATGCCGTTCTCAGCAGCAATCTGGACCGCTTCATCACTATGGATGCCAAGCTGTAGCCACAAGACATTCGCTTTGATGGCAGCTGCGTCCCGAGCAACATCGGCGCAAAACTCATCGCGACGAAATACATTGACGATGTCTACCGGCTCTGGAATATCCGCAAGCGTAGCATATACGGTCTCGCCAAGGATTTCACCTTGCACCTGTGGGTTAACCGGGATGATGCGGTAGCCTCTGCTCTGCATGGCTTCAGCCACCATATAGGAAGTACGGTCCGATTTGTCTGATAAACCAACGACTGCGATGTTGCCTGCCTTGCGCAAAAGTTGTCCAATTTCTTCACGAGTAGGGTTGTTAAATTCCATGTTCAAGCACCATCCTTTTCTGATTAAAGTGCGTGTTCAAAAGACTGATTTTCAGTTATTACTCTTTTACCCATTGAACCGAGGCGCCAAGCGCCTGCAAATGATCGAAATATTGCGGATAAGACTTGGCTACATGGTGTGCATCCCGAATACGAAGCGGCTCCTTGGAACGCAGACCAACGACTGTAAGCGCCATAATTACGCGATGATCGTAGTGAGCGTTAATCTCAACGCCGCCTTCTACGCCTTCCGGACGTCCGTGCACGATAATCTCAGCTTGACGCTCTTCGACGTTCGCTCCTGCTTTCCGCAGCTCGTTCAAGTAATCGGTGATTCGATCACATTCCTTGTAACGCAGGTTCTCTACATTATAGAACCGTGACGTGCCTTCCGCAAACACAGCTGCGGCTACCATCGCCAAAACAGCATCTGTTGCGGCATCCCCGTCGAATTCGATTGCTTTCAGTCTGCCATTTCCTTGAACGTGTACGACATCGTTCTCATGTGTCAATGGCACTTCCATCATGCGCAGCACGTCAACGATGGCACGTTCGCCCTGTTTGCTGTGCTCCATCAGGCGCAGAATTTTCACATCAGACTGTGTAACCGCTGCTGCTGCAAGAACTGCTGCTGATCCAGGGTAATCCCCTTGTACGGTATAAGTCGTTGGCTGGTATGCCTGTCCACCTGGTACACGGAAGGACATGTAATCATCACTTGCATGGATAACGATGCCTGCTTGCTCCAGCACTTCCAGCGTCTGTCCGATAACGACCTTGGACTTCAGGTCATTCAGCACTTCAATGGTGCTGTCTTCTGCAAGCAAAGGCGTAACAAACAACAATGCGCTCAGATATTGGGAGCTGACGGAGCCGGATACACGAATGTGTCCACCTTTGGCATTGCCACCTTTGATGGTAATCGGCAAGCGTCCTTGTTCGTGCTGTACTTCTACACCCAGTTGACCAAGCGCATCAATCAGGTCATCATGCGGACGTTTACCCAGCGAATCCGGGTACGTATTTACAAATGTAACGTCCGGGCAGAGCGCTGTAACTCCCATGAGGAAACGAAGTACAGCACCCGCATTCCCCACATTCAACTCACGTACATCACGGGGATGACTGCCGAAGCCCTTGATCACAATCTTGCTGTCGTCTTCTTCAAGTTCAGCCCCAAGATCACGAATACATCTGCGCATGGCGTCACTGTCTTCACTGTGTGCCGGGAAATGAATGGTACTTGTGCCTTCTGCCAGCGCAGCAGCCAGCAAATAGCGGGTAGTGTAGTTTTTGGAGGACAGAGCCCCGATTTCCCCGTTCAGAGTGGGGGTTGGTTTAACAATAACGTCCATGGATGAAATTCTCCTTCATTGATTATATTGTCGCCAAATTGACATTCCGTGCATCGGATGGGTATCATTATAGGCGTTAAGTCCATACAGAAAAGAGGACCTGAATATGACACAAATAGCTGAAATTGAAACGTCTGAGCTGCGTCGCCGTTTACAGGCGGGAGAGAAGCTGCAGATGATAGACGTCCGCGAGGACGATGAAGTGGCGCAAGGCATGATCGAAGGAGCCAAGCATATCCCGCTTGGACAGATTCCGGACCGACTGTCTGAGATTGAGAAATCAGGCGAGATCGTAATCATCTGTCGTAGCGGTTACCGCAGTGAACGTGCATGTGAATATCTGCAGCAACTCGGATATGAAGGCTGTACGAACATGGTCGGCGGTATGCTTCAGTGGCAACAGGAAGACTAAAGAAATCTGGAGCGGATCGAAGTCATAGGTAACTTTAGACCTCTAACCCACTCTACTCCTAGAAACGGACGGGCCAATATGGCCCGTTTTGTTATATCTGCCCCCACCTATCCATCATCAAACTTCGATGATAACAAGCTTAGACGCGGTAATGCGCTAAAATTAAACGAGTCACTTCAGCAGCAGATAACTGAGTTGTATCCACCGTATAATGCGCGAATTGGTATGCGTCTTTCCGTTCTTCCATAATTGTCTTGATGCGTTCCTCTGCATTGCCTGCAAGAAGTGGACGATTGTCACAGCCGCTAACACGTTCTACAATCACTGCCGGATCAGCTGTCAAGGCAACCACCCAACCATTGTTTAACATCACATCACAATTATCCGAACGCAGCACCACGCCACCTCCGGTCGCAATGACCTGTGACTTCTTTTCCAGTACCGAACACAACATGCGGCTCTCGGCATCACGGAAATACGTCTCTCCCTTGCCAGTGAACAGCTCCGGAATCGTACAGCCTTCCTCTTTTTCCACCGCGGCGTCTACATCAATCAATCGATAACCAAGCTCGCGTGCAAGCATGTCAGCGACGGTTGATTTGCCGGTTCCCATCATGCCGATGAGAATAATATTGTTAGACTTGCTCAAGGTGTACACTCCTTTAATTCAAGCAATTCGTGAGCACTTTTGTCCTATCATAACACAGCCCTGCGGACGGGGAAAGACCAAAAAGAGGCCTGACGTTTACCGGCAATCACCGGAACGCCAAACCTCTTTTGAGCCTCTTAGCGGGCCATATCCGCCACTTTAAGCAGCTCTGTCCAAAATCTCATCAGATTCGTATCTATGGTACTACTCCATCCAGTTGTGGTGGAAACTGCCTTCTTTGTCCACACGTTTGAACGTGTGAGCACCGAAGTAGTCACGTTGTGCTTGCAGCAAGTTTGCTGGCAAACGCTCTGTACGATAGCTGTCGTAATAAGACAGTGCACTGGAGAACCCAGGTACTGGAACACCCTGTTTTACAGCCGCCGCTACAACGTCACGCCATGCATCCTGGTAGGATTCAACGATGTTTTGGAAGTAAGGATCCAGAAGCAGGTTTTTCAGAGCTGCGTCTTTATCATAAGCTTCCTTGATGTTTTGCAGGAATTGCGAACGGATGATACATCCGCCACGGAAGATCATGGCAATGTTGCCGTATTTCAGATCCCAGCCATACTCGTCGGAAGCTGCACGCATTTGTGCAAATCCTTGAGCGTAGGATACGATTTTACTTGCAAAGAGCGCTTTGCGCACGCTCTCGATGAATGCTTTTTTGTCGCCAGAGAATGCTTCAGTTGCTGGTCCATTTAGGATTTTGCTAGCTGCTACACGCTCATCCTTCATCGCAGACAGGAAACGGGAGAATACGGATTCTGTGATCATGGACAATGGTACGCCGAGATCGAGCGCACTTTGGCTTGTCCATTTACCTGTTCCTTTTTGTCCAGCCGCATCCAGGATAACGTCAACCATTGGTTTGCCGGTCTCTGGATCGTATTTGGAGAAGATATCTGCCGTGATTTCGATCAGGTAGCTATCCAGCTCTCCTTGATTCCATTCCGTAAAGATCTCATGAAGCTCTTCAACGGAAACGTTCAATACGGATTTGAGCAAGTGATACGCTTCGCCAATCAACTGCATATCTCCGTACTCGATACCGTTATGCACCATTTTCACATAGTGTCCGGCACCATCAGGTCCAATATATGTACAACATGGATCTTCACCGACTTTGGCCGAGATCGCCGTCAGAATCGGTTCAACCAGTTTATAAGCACTTTCCTGTCCACCCGGCATGATGGAAGGGCCTTTCAATGCGCCTTCTTCACCACCGGATACACCTGTACCGATGAAGCGAATGCCTTTGTCTTCCAACTCTTTGCTGCGACGTTGTGTGTCAGGGAAGTATGCGTTCCCTCCATCGATGATGATGTCGCCCTCATCCAGGTGAGGAAGCAGTTGTTCAATGGTAGCGTCGGTCGCTTTGCCGGCTTGTACCATGATCAAAATTTTACGCGGGGATTCCAGGGATGCTACGAACTCTTCAATGGAGAATGAGCCTGTCAGGTTTTTACCTTCAGCTTCTTTCAGAAGATCATGGGTTTTCTCCGGGGAACGGTTATATACCGATACTGAGAAACCTTTGCTTTCAATGTTAAGGGCCAAATTTTTGCCCATGACAGCCAGGCCAATTACGCCAATTTGTTGTTTTGTCATCTGGTCCTCCATCCTTTGCTCCAATTAATTTTATTGAAATAAATTCTCAACAATATTCCCATTTTAACGGTTTTATGCATAGAAGTGAACCCCGTGACACCGTGTCACAATAAGAAAACACCCCAATCTGCCGAGGTGTTCATCGTATTTTCATAAATACAACCGTGAAGACAATACACCATGACAAGGTAATCCAATTATTGTATTAGTACAATGTTATAATCATATCCATGAACTCTGATCAAAAAAGGAGGAGCGTACATCATGGCGTTTGAGCAGCTTTCGAACGAAGAACGGTTTTCCCTGGATATTCGAAGAACATTTCTTCTGGGGGCATATATGAATGAATGGGGGATGCCGGAGCACAGGATCGTTCTTTCCAAGCCGGACAGAAACATTCATGTAGAAATCTATTTCTTTCCTGCCACGGTTCATTCAGGCATCGCAAGATTTGTAACAGTAGGCTTGTCTCAGGCAACTCGGCCTTCAGGAAAGCGGGTAGCCGCTGAATGGATGCTTGCGTTGCAACCGGATCTTGGCGGTGAAGATGTAGAGCGTGTCAACACATATCTGGTCGATCTGATCTCCCATCACATCGAAAATGTACCGGATTCAAAGGTTCCACGTGTGATGAAATCAAGCGAATTAGCGCCAGCCCGTTGGAATGCAACCGCCTTTCTCATCGATGAACTGCGGGGAGAAAAAGAATCCCTCGAACAGTTCCATGTAGGTGATGAAACAATAGAGCTATTGTGGGCGGTACCCCTCACTTCTTTTGAAGCTGACCTGCTACTCAACAAAGGGGTGAACGAATTCGATCTTTGGATTGAGAACTCTGATTACTCTATTCTTGATCCTTGTCGCCCCTAAATGACAAAACGGTTTAACGACGATTGTACGTGCAAATGGCTTGTTACATAACCACAAAGCCCTGGCATGCACCAGGGCTCTTAACTCAGTTTATAATCAGAAGATTTATCCTTCATCCTTCCAGCATCAACAGATGCCCAGATAACCGTTTCAGTACTTCACGGCAGGCATTGGCTTTATCCACATTATCCACCTGAATGGCCGTATGCAGACGCTCCAGTTCATCGTCCAATTCCATGCGCAACAACATGAGCCTTTCCTCACCTTCGCGTGAGAGGAACATTTCTTCCATCTCTTCCGCCGTCGGCGCAGGTTCCTTTTGAAAGATTACACGTTGCTTGAAACCGGAAACCTCCACGAGCCGAATGACTTCACCGAATAAAATGTTCTCCACGGTCATCTGCTGATCCTTGAACCGCTTCACAACCGCATGCCCGCGTGTATCTCCAATCAGCTTCTCCAGCCACTCCGCAAGCTTCGCGTCCTTGATAAGGTAATCGCCTGTCATCTTATAGTTTCCACTGCGTGTCTGTTGAAAACGGAGCTTTACCAGCTTACGACCAGTACGGACAGACAGGATAAAAAAGGATTCGTCCTCGCTCCAATATAGTGAATACCCCTCACGAATAAGGTCTTTGATCAAATTTTGGATATGCCGACGGTTGAACCGCAGCTCCAGATTGCAATATTCAACTTCATAACTCTTATTCACGGCACTCCCTCCATCTGTACCGGATCAACTCCGGCCCTCGTCTTCAATCGCTTCTACTCAATCGGCTTACCCTATTTTATACTTCATTTTATGTAAGGGTACTTGGTTATTTGACTATTTTTCACCGAAAGGACCGCCGGATTGCAGCTTTCCGCAGACGCACAGGGGCAAGCCCCCGATTTTCGTGGTATAACGGACACCAAAAAGGGAGTTCCACAACCAAAACGGTTGACGGAACTCCCTTTCTTTTGCTTATTTGGCTGGAGCGGTACGAAACGGATTGCGGGATAATACAAAGTGCACTACGGCAAGTCCTGCCATGACAACGGCACTCCCGATGAACGGAGCCAGATGGCTAACATGATCCCATAGCAGTCCGGATACAATGGGGCCTACCACCATACCAGATCCCTGCAAGGTAAGGAAGAATCCCCAGATCGCTCCTCGCTCCCCTTTGGGAATCAGTGTGGCTACAAACGCATTCCAGGCGGGCAGAATCATGGCATAACTGACGCCCACCAACATAACAACACCAAAGACTACCGGAATGGATGTTATGGAGGAAAATGCGAACAGACTTGCTGACGCCATCAAAAAACCAACGTTCAGGAACGGTTTCGTGCCAAACCTGTCTACCATTTTGCCTACAGGCAGTAAGGCAATAACGGTGATTCCACCACCTGCAATCAGCAACAAACTATACAGGTTCGGTGAGATGTGCAGGTCTGTACGTGTATATAGCGTGATTACTGGACTGAGCAGCCCGATGACAAACGATTGCATAAACAAGGCAGGGTACACGAGCGGATTAACATTAAGCGTGCTGCGTACCCGTTGCAGTGTGCCCTTCACGCTCTTTTGCAGCCGGATGAACGGTGTGAGCAAATTCGGTTTGGCTGGATATTTTGAATCCTTATTCTTCGCCGCTTGCTCAGCATGCTCTCCTTCGACAATGACACGTCCAGGAAGAATCATGGCCACCAGAATAACGAGAATGGCACAACCCATCAACACCAGAAATATGGTCCGATAATCATGATTCGTACGCTCCAGCAACCAGTTCATGCCCACGGGTCCAAGACCTGTTCCACCCAGAGCCGCCATCTCCAGCGCGCCCATTGCTGTACCATTCTTGTTCTGTGGTCCTGACATCGCAGTCACCCCTGTCATGGCGCAAGGCCAGAGCGGTGATGTACCAATGCCAAGAATCAGACAGGCCATGGCCAGTCCAACGGCACTTTTGAGAAATAGAATCATAATAACAGCGATTAAGGTACAGATTAGTGCTGTGACCATCGTTGCGCGGAATCCGATCCGTTCTGCTGCCCAGCCGGAAGGCGCCCGGAACAGATTATCTCCCAGATATTGAAGAGCAAATGCCACACCAATGACACCTGCGGACAGACCCAGGATATTGTCCATATACACGGGCAGAACAGCTACCAACAGGGCTCCTTTGATAATTTCAACCAGAAAAAGTGTCAGCCACATTGCGATAAAAAATGGTGATCGCAAAATTTTGGCTGGTTTTGTGTCGGTTTGCATTCTTTTTCCCCTTTCGACGCTCATTTACCGATCCCCTATCCTTAGTGTAACCCCGGGGAATGTGACCAAATCTCGGCAATTTAAAAAATTGTCGATTATTACTGTTGCATTCGGGTCTTAATTTGCTATACTCATCTTTGTTTACCAATTTTATTAGGAAGGGTTGTGACAGCACTGATGAATCACCACCGTACGCCGCTGTTTACCGCTTTAAAAAATCATGCGGCACTCAATCCGGTACAGTTTCATATTCCGGGCCATAAAAAAGGATTGGGAGCGGATACCGAATTCCGTGAATTTATTGGCGATAATGCCTTCTCCATAGATTTGATTAACATCGCACCTCTAGATGATCTTCATCAGCCAACCGGTGTCATTCAGGAAGCACAGATTCTGGCAGCAGATGCCTTCGGAGCCGATTATACCTATTTTAGTGTACAAGGCACAAGCAGTGCCATTATGACCATGATTCTGTCTGTATGTTCACCGGGTGACAAAATTATTGTGCCCCGTAATGTGCATAAATCGGTTCTGTCCGCCATCATTTTCTCAGGCGCCAAACCCGTATTTGTCTCTCCATCTCAAGATGCCAATCTGGGTATTGACCATGGAGTGACCACACAGTCTATCCGTCGCGCACTTGAGCGTCATCCGGATGCCAAGGCATTGCTTGTAATTAACCCAACCTATTACGGCGTAGTTACAGACCTAAAAGAGATTGTTGAGCTGGCACACAGCTACCAAGTCCCTGTACTTGTAGATGAAGCACATGGCGTACTCATTCATTTCCATGAGGATCTGCCGTTGTCTGCGATGGCAGCAGGCGCAGATATGGCTGCAACCAGTGTTCACAAGCTTGGTGGCTCCATGACACAGAGTTCCGTACTTAACCTGAACACGAAGAATGGGTTCGTGAATCCACAGCGTGTACAGACGATCCTGAGTCTGCTCACCTCAACATCCACTTCATACATTTTGCTTGCTTCACTCGATACATCAAGACGTAATCTGGCGCTCCACGGTCGTGAGATTGCACAAAAGGCGATTGAACTAGCCGAGTTTGCCAGACGTTCGATTAACGATATGGATGGACTGTATTGCTTCGGTAAAGAGCTGCTGGGTACAGAAGCGACCTTCAATTATGATCCAACCAAAGTAACGGTCCATGTTCGCCATCTGGGTATTACAGGATATGAGACAGAGAACTGGCTGCGTGAGCATTACAACATCGAGGTCGAACTTAGTGATATGTACAATATTCTGTGTCTCATCACGCCAGGAGATACGGATGACAGCGTGGATATCTTGCTGAACGCTTTGCAGGATCTCTCCCGTACCTATTATCAAGTGAACCCGGCTCATGAACTGGTGGTAAAAGTTCCGGATATTCCACAGTTGATGCTGACGCCACGTGATGCATTCTACGGTGATACCGAAGTGATTCCGTTTAAGGAGTCTGCAGGACGTATTATCTCGGAATTCATCTATGTTTATCCGCCAGGAATTCCGATTCTGTTACCGGGTGAGGTTATTACCCAGGAAAACATCGATTACATCATCGATCATGTCGAAGTCGGCTTGCCTGTCAAAGGACCCGAAGATCGTAGCGTAACCAACGTTAAAGTGATCGTGGAAGCCGATGCCATTTTCTAAAACAACCCTTAGGGCTATGCAAAGGATATACTGAATGACCAAGCCTTGCGCTTGGTCTTTTTTTTCTGTAGAAGAAACGAGTTTGCATTTTCCCGTCTACTTCGTCGTTCAAACCAATCATACATACGCTTGTGCACTTCTTAAAAGCAAACAAAAGGCTCCCTGAAAATCAAGGAGCCTTCATGTTATGTTCCAAAAGAATGACTATTCTTGTGATGCAACGAGTTCGTTGTAAGCCGCTTCAACGCGGTTCCACTCTTCTTCGTCTTCAATATTGTAGAGCACCATTTCCTCGTCTTCTTCTTCCATACGCAGGATGATGCCGTCAGCTTCAGGATTGTTACGTTCCAGCAGGAGCGCATAAACATGCTTCTCCACGTCAAACGTCTCCACCAAAACCATCTCCACGTCTTGGCCGTTCTCGTCTGTTAATGTGAGAAGGACTTCTTCATGCTCGTGGTCGTGGTCGTGGTCTTGCCCGCATCCGCAGCCATCGCCGTGTTCATGTGTGTGATCGCTCATTGAAATACCTCGCTTTATAAATAGAAATTGTGTAACCTTGCATATCGTAACATGTTCACTGACCCAGGTCAATTTAACTGACAGGGTTATTTTCGCTTCAATCATTCAGCGCTGTAATGATTTTCTCCGCTACCAGGACGTAGTTGCTGTTTGCATTTTCTTTAATATGAAAGCCGACTTGGTACTTGCCAGCACGACTGAAATCGTACGTAAAATCGTAAGTGCGGAACCAGAAGTTATCCTTCTGCGTTGTAAGTTCCTGCGACTGGATATCCTTCACCTGACCGCTCGGATTGGTAATCGTTACTTTCACCGCAGCTACATCTGCTGTCAGACTATCCACTTGTGAAAATACATTGAATTTCAGCTTGCCTACGTTAACGTTGCCAAATACAGTGTCTCCCTTGAAGAGAAAAATATGTACATTCGGTTTGATCACCGTTACTCTCTTGTTACTGCTATCCCATTTGACGACACCTCCGGCTTCCCTTACAGGTACATAGGTGGTTCCATCAATGAGATAACCTCCATCAGCTGCTTCCTTGCCGTTAATGAGAACACGAATCTTCTCATTCACCGAATCTGCAAATAATAAAGACCCGCCGAGCAAGGAGAATACCGTGACACAAAGCAATATTCGTTTCCATTTCATCCCGTCAATATTCCCTCCCCTGCTGCTAGCTGTTGTACATTTATACTGTAGATTCATCCACAAAGTTGCGCTGTTTTTCATCATTTTTCATTTTTTATCCAGAATTTTTTCCACCCCTTGGAATACAAAAAAAGAGGCGATCCTCATAAAAGGGTGCCCCTGATCTATCATTGTTATATATACGGCATTATAGGAAGAGTTTAAGAAGAAGTATGGCGGGTCAGGATACAGGGAACCCCCTTGCCAATAGCCCCTTCGATTCTCATCCGTGCAGCGTAATCCATTCCTCGTGTACATGGTGTCTTGCATCTCTCACATACATCCGAAGTGACCAACTTCATGGATACACGAATTTTGTCACTCTTTAATGCGGGAGCTTTCTTACCCTTTGCTTTTGCCATACCGGATTCCCCATTTCCCCAAATGCTTACTGATGTAATGCATCATATGGGGATTCGCCCGGTTGTGTGTCTATTTAAAAAACGTATTTAAATAATAAAAATATGACAAGGAGGATGCCTCCGAGAATGAGCCAGTTGCTGATTTCATACCAAACGCTCTTGCCTCCGGACAGGTATTTCTGTTCATTCTCCTGATGACGCTGACGGTGGGTATCGGTCTCAGAGCCATGGGGTGGTTTGCTAAAATCCATCATAAAGTACACTCCCCTTTCAGCAGTTTTGTGTAATCTTAATACCATTATAACCCATAATTGAGTATGAAATTGATTTTTATGTATAAAACACCAAAAACCTCCGATTTCTCGGAGGTTTCTTATCTTCAAAACATAGTTTCAATGATTAAGCCAATTCTACGTTAACATTGACGTTCCCTTTAATTCCTTTGGAATATGGGCAGTAGTCATGGGCAAGTTTCACAAACTTCTGTGCTGTTTCTTCATCCAAACCAAGGATTTTAACTTCCAAATCGACTTGAAGCTTCACGCCGTTATCCTCTGAATCCGTCACCAACATTACGGTAGCAGCTACAGTACTTCTTTCAATTTCAACTTTGTGTTTCTTCAATTGGAACTCCAATGCGGAGTTAAAACATGCACTATACCCTGCTGCAAACAACTGCTCCGGATTCGTTGCTGTTGTCACTTGTCCTCCGAGTTCAGGTGGTGCCGCCACATCCAACATAAACACGTTATCTGGGGATTGTACGATTCCTTGACGTCCGCCTGTATTAATAACTGTTGTTTCATATAATGTTTTCATGGTTGAAAACTCCTTTGGTTGATTAGATTTATTTAAATAAATTTTGTCCTCTTCTGTATCGCCAACAATTACATTGTACACAATTTAATTGTGTATGTAAATAGTTAATCTAAAAAAATAAATATAAGTTTAATACAGCGTTTAAACGAATAGCGAAGATGAGGTTTAAAATGTAGTTAACGAACAGTTAGGAGGAATAACACGTTTGGAGAATAATTCATTTCTAACCCCGGACAAGCCCACACATAAAATCAGGGCACTCTATGAAGTGTTGGCTGTATCCACCAAACTCGGCCTGACTTCGTTTGGAGGACCTATCGCTCATCTCGGTTACTTTCATGAAGAATATGTTCGCCGTAGAAAATGGATGGATGAACGAAGCTATGCAGATTTAGTTGCGCTATGTCAATTTTTGCCCGGGCCTGCCAGCAGTCAAGTCGGGATTGGAATTGGCATCATCCGAGGTGGTTTGCTGGGGGGACTGATGGCTTGGCTTGGTTTCACACTTCCTTCTGTCATTGCATTAGTTTTGTTCGCTTTCCTTCTTCAAGGATTTGATATCAGCAGTACTGGCTGGATTCACGGCCTTAAGATTGTTTCTGTAGCTATTGTCGCTCAGGCGATATGGGGGATGGGACAAAAACTAACTCCTGACCGCTATAGGGCAACCATCGCTATCTTTACTGCAGTGGCGACTCTTGTGTGGCAGACTGCGTTCACTCCAATCCTTTTTATTGTGATCGCAGGCGTGATAGGTATGGTCCTTTTTAGTAAAATGACCGAGTTTAAAACAGTAGACTTGTCTGTCCCTGTGAATTGTAACTTGGCAATCGTCTGTTTGGCTACGTTCTTTGGAATCCTGATTTTTCTCCCGTTACTCACTCCCTTTGATCGTTCGGGGTGGCTGTTATTCTTTGATAGCTTCTACCGTTCAGGATCACTCGTATTTGGTGGAGGGCATGTTGTACTTCCGTTACTGGAACGTGAATTCGTCCCTGCAGGTCTGATTAATAAGTCAGACTTTTTGGCGGGATATGGAGCAGCACAAGCTGTACCAGGACCACTGTTCACCTTTGCCGGTTATTTAGGAGCGATGATGCGTGGGGTTTCAGGAGCTTTGGTTGCAACGATCGCTATCTTTTTGCCAGCTTTCCTTCTGATCGTAGGCGCATTGCCCTTCTGGAGTGCTTTATGTAAAAGCTCTAAAATTCAAGGCGCATTAACCGGAATTAATGCAGCCGTAGTAGGAATTTTGCTCGCGTCATTGTACGATCCGCTTTGGACAACTGCGATTCTAACTCCTATTGATTTTGCACTGGTATGCATGTTGTTTCTAATGCTCATCTTTTGGAAAGTACCACCATGGATCGTTGTCGTTGCTGGTGCAGCAGGCGGTACAATCATGAAATTTCTTTAAGTAAAGAAGGTACCCAAACACTGCACTTCCTTTTCGAAGCGTCCGTGTTTAGGTACCCTATTACTGCAAGTAAGTTATTGACCGATCCATGCAGATCATCTATTTTTTCTCTTTGTCATTCCAATTCAAATCATGCACCTTGTTCGTCTTCCGAAGTCTCCCCAATTGGATTAGTTACTCCATATATCCACTTTCATCTGTGCACATTTGAAATATTTGGCCTCGGCTTTACTTGTAGTCAGTTTCAACAGACATTGCAGCTCTCCATGTTGGAATAGCCCACCACTAAGGTCAGCAGCAACACCGCCATACTGGTCATCAGCACCAAGCCATACAGATGGTCTCTCCAACCCCGCTGAGAATTGTAATCCGGTGCAGAGGAGCACAGTGAGATTCTTACGGTTCTGCGCCTCGTCTCCTGCTACGCCATGTGTGGTGAAGAATACCATGTTTTGCTTGAAATCGGTGTATGTTCCATCTGCTTTATAGGCACGGACCATACCATACTTCTGATTTACGTTTTGATAAAAGGTGATTCCGGCCTTGCTGTCCTTTGATTTAATGCCAACCTGAACTGAAATTCCAATATTCCCGTTTAACTGTAGCGCTTCCAATGTGATTGCAATTGCTGTTACTTTCGAACTGTCAATCAGATGTTTCATTTTCAACTCTGCCGTGGCTCCTGCTGTTGTCGGTGTTGTAACGGTTATGGTTCCTCTGTCGGGCAAAGGCTCAAACGTAGGCGTGCCCACCACTTCCGCCCAATCCGGTAACGTTCCGTAAAGAAAATCGGCCACAAGCTGTTTGTGGACCTTTCCAAAGGGCACGATCTGACCCGCTGCATCACGTATAAGCATATCTACACCCCCACCGAATAGGCTACACCGATATTATGATCGGTATTGTAATACACGTACACTACCCCGTCCATAACGGACACCATCAAGGATTGCATATTGGTCGTTTCCCAATTCAATGCCGGAAAATATATATCTGAAGGTTTGTCCAGCAGTTGACGAAAGTCTGCGCTAATCTTGGCAATGGCAGGCCGAGCTACCGTCGTGACCCCACCGGAAGCATAAGCCGATAACATGCCCAACCACCACATGCTCCCTTTGTACATAAATACACCAGCATTGGGTCTCGAAATGTTTTCATCCGCCGATAAAGTCGCATCATTACCACCCATTAATGGTCTCGGATCAGCTAACCAGCTACGTCCGTCATGAGAATGCCAAATACATTTGCGTCCAAAGTCGCCGCCGCCCATCACCGAGAAACCGATCCATTTGCCGCCATTTCTGAAGCATGAGAAGTAACCAGTATGACCATCACCCGGGAAGCCGGGAGGTTTGTCCAAAATCAACCCCACTCTTGTCCAGTTAACCATGTCTACTGAGGTCGCAAGTGCCGTCGATTGGTTGATCCCCAGTCCGTTTTGTTGATAATACATGAAGAATAATTGTTCTTCTTCGTTCCAGATCACAAATGGCGTTTCCGTTGAATTTCCAACTACGGTATCGAGATATACCTGTCCGTGTTTGGTCCATGGTCCTGTTGGACTGTTCGAATAGGCTAGTCCAATACCACCGATGTTATTATGGTTGGTGGAATACGTGGCATAATAATCTGCTTTGGCATCAGGGATAAGCCCCTTCACTTTGATCGCCCGAAACCAATAGATCGATTGTAGACCCGCCATTGCAGCGGTATATATAGGATTGTCCATTTTTTTATCAAATTGAGGCGTGTACATCCGTCTGGATTCTGCATCGCAATAGTCATAAGGTGCAATGTCCCTATTCGCCTTCATCGCTGCGCCCAGTGCTGCCTGAGCAATATTTTCAGTCGTAGACATGTGAACTCAACTCCTTCGTGAGCAGTGAATTACCAATTACCGGTTGCAAATATAAAACATCCGAAGTGTCCTTTAATAGGATTGAATAATCAACAACATTACCCACATTCGCAGCCGGCTCTTGAGTAATACGAATGATAGGACGAATTCTAGCATTATATGAATACGCTTTCATTTTGTTCATTCCTTTATTTCCTTTACCGTTGTAATCAGCCATTGTCCCTTTCATTGGTACGCCCGGATAATGTTGATCCTTCATATTAATCCCTCCTATTGTTTTCTCCCGATAAGTATATTCATGAAGTTACCTTTCTGCTAAAGCATTATGCCCATATTACAGCCTATTATTCTCAGTCTGGTTTTCATATAACCAACGGTTTGCTTATGTTAACAAGACGAAACAGGCTAACCCATAAGAATAGGCTAACCTGTTTGAATGAAGAAACTGCACAACCAACTACTTATTCCTCCGCAAAAAGTGAAGATATGGGATTGGCTACTTTTTTATCGGATTGCTCCTTGCCTTGGTTATCCAATACATAGTACTGGTAAAAGTCGTTAGTGAATCCGATAGACTCCTGTATTTTCAGCTTAAAAGCTTCAAATGCCGCATCACTCAGATGATCCTCATTCCAGAAATAATGAAGCATCAATCGATTCTGGTTATAAGGATGTTTGATAACATATGCACCCGCGGCGAGAGGTTGATTCATGGTATTTCTCCAAGGAAAACCTGTCTGTTTGGTCCGATCGATAATGTTGAATTTTAAAGCCTGCACCAATCCGTTTGACTTGGCATTGCCAATGACAATAAGGTTGCTGTTGCCGATCTCTTTTTTCATCTTTTGCTTCAGTTCCTTGCGATCCCGTAGAATGTCGTATCTTATCCCGCTCATATCAAGGAATCCGGTCAACTGATTAACCATATCTTCCTGTTGTTTAGTTGCATGCTTACTCACCTGATCGCTGAGCACAATGGTTAATTCCTCGCCTTGAAGGACTTTGTCCATCAATCGATTCATCACTTCATAAGGCAGATTAGGGATCATGCCGATGACAGCCTGATACTGTTGTTGTAACATGTCATGTACATAGGCAGCTGTCTCTTCCTCTGATAATTGGTATTCCGGCTTTAAGACAAAGTTAGGCTGATATAGGGCCATCTGCATTTCTGAACGTACTTCCTTACCAAGCACATCTTCAATGGTGTGGAGCAGCCCCTCTAAAGTTGCATTCTGGTACACGTAGCGTTTGAAATATGTTCTCATCAATTCGTCAAATTTCTCTTCGCCGACGGTACGATAAAGCTGATAGATCGCTTGTCTTCCCTTCTGATAATACACCAAACCTGCTAAATCCCCAGCTTCATCGTTTGTTGACGCAATCGCCATATCTACGGGCGCAGTATCAAACTGTATGGATCTGAACCCATTTAGCTTGTCTCCCTGTTTCTCGGCAAAATACACCATGGAGAAATCAGCAAAGCCTTCATCCAGGAAGGATTCTGTCTCCGAATTATTACCGATCAATGCATGGAACCACTGATGCGCTATTTCATGAACAAAGGTTGTGTCTTCTTCTGGAATAGCACCATTTTGAATCTGTCCCATCTGGATGAGCCTCGCATACTCCACGGCAACGCCTTGTACATACGTCTCGACAATTCGGAACTCTGGATAGGGATACTTGCCATATTTCTCACTATAGAAATCAATCAACTTGAATGCCTGATTAATGTACCGGTCAACTATCTTTTTCTTGGATGGATCATCGTTGTAATAATAGTATTCCACCGTCAGACCGTTACGGGTAGCGCGCTCCACTTGAAGATTAGGACTGGCAAAGAAAACAAACTCTCTCGTATTCTCGGCTACGGCAGAAACAATTTTACGTCCATGTTCTGTACTGTCTTGAGTGGTGATAGAGCCAGGCATGGCTACCTGATACTCCTCAGGCACATTAAATTGAACTTCAAAGTCCGATGAGGTGTAATAATCGCTCTCAAAAGTTCGACTATACGGTGCCTTGTTCCATTGATGCTTAACCTCGTCGTAAACAGACATCACCGGGAACCAGTGCGCACCATTGATCATGTCCTTGTAGTAGGAAACTCGCTGTGAGCCATAGGGTATATTCAACTGAAACTCCAGTTGGAATGATACCGATTCGCCTGGTTGAACGGGCTCTTTCAACTGCACGGTCAACGCTTGGTTTTCCTTATGGAAATCGAGAGATTGGCTATCTGCTGTTACAGCCTGAATATCGATGCCACCCAGAAAGTCCTCCGCTGTCTTCTCCGGGTGATCTTCACTAATCTTTTCATTATGCTGTTGGTACATGCTCGCCTGTGTAGACTTGGAGAGGTTTGCGTCAGCATATGTATGAAGGACCAACTGCTGGAGGGTATCCTTGCTTGTGTTGCGATACGTTACCTTCTCGCTCCCCTGGATCGTCATGTCCTTCTCATTTAATCGAGCCTGGATCTGGTATTGAATTGGAGACTGCTCTAGGGAGTCTTTCTGTGTGTTAGGTATCTTCGTAGATACAGGTGGGACTGCTTCCGCTGCCACAACCCCCATGTTGGCAAGTGGGCTTGTTGCCAGTATTAAAGCCAGTGTACCCGCAATCCCTACTCTGGCTAACTTTGATGTAAATGGGTTGGAATAATTCATAAGTTCTCTCCTTCTCCTGTTCTATGATGACCTCAGAACCAAGTATAGAAGAGGAACCTTACGTTGAATTTATGTTTTATTTAAGTTTTGTTTAAAAAAAGGAAAAGAACATGAAGCTTTCTCAAATCTCATTCATGTTTGTATGTAAAAAAAGAAAAGAAGCCTTACAGCGTAAGGCTTCTCGTGTATGATCTGTAGTGGGCTCGAACCACTGACCCCTACCCTGTCAAGATAGTGCTCTCCCAGCTGAGCTAACAGATCATGATATATAATTATTCCCTATTCAAGTAACAGTATCATATCAAGTAAACGTGTTCATTGTCAATGATTTATTTGGTTATAATTCACCAGAATTGGTGCACAATAAAGGAAAGATTACCATTTCAGACAACGAGGTGAATTCCCTATGAGAAACTTAACAAATCGGTTAACATCCATTAAACATACATTTACGAAATGCTTCTTTCTCTACGCTGGGCTGCTGATTCTTATTACCACGGTTACTGGTTGCGGCCTGGAGCGGGATGAACATACGGTTCAATTCCAACAGTTAAAACAACCCAATGAAAATGTTGAATCTCTGCCCGTCTGGCTGGACGTATACTCCAAATCTGTAATTCAAGATGTATATTCTCCGCGAGGAAGCAGTGAAGTTTTGCCGTGAAGGTAAGAGGTGAATTACTCTTCTTCATCCCACTTGCGTGAGTATGCTTTCTTGGTCACATAATACAACAGAGCAATCATTCCCGCCGACATTAACAATGTAATGACCATGATGCCTGCCATGCCCATCACTACCCCTCCTCTCCCAATATGTTCCAGACTTCACTATACAGGAAAAACATTTTTTTGTATAATTCAGTCTGATATGTCGCGCAAGAGCAGAAAGAAGGAATGGAATTGGCAGCTGAGATTAGTTATGTAACGACAGAAGAACAACTGGAGCAAGCCCTGGGAATTCGCCATCACGTTTTTGTTATCGAGCAACAGGTGCCTGCCGAGATTGAGATTGATCAATATGATGTCATCAGTCCGGATGTGCATCATATATTGTTAAGTACGGATGGGCAAGCTGTTGCCACAGGACGTCTGATCTATTACAGCAAGGATACGGCCAAAATGCAGCGGATCGCGGTGCTTGAGTCTCATCGTTCATTTGGTTATGGACGTGTGCTTCTGCTCGCGATGGAGGAGCTGGCACGTGAACTCGGATTATCCTATTCTTTACTGGATGCGCAGTGTCAGGCACAGAAATTCTATGAAAAACTGGGCTATGAAGTGATTTCGGAAGAGCCTTTTTATGATGCAGATATTCTGCATGTTCGTATGAGAAAGAGCTTGTAAAACCACGGCGTCGGCAGGTCTTTATCCGCACATGGTGCATACTTTCGATGAATTCGGATAGGCTAATCAGGTAAGCAGATTCCTATCTCGTCATATAAGGAGAGTGTGACATCATGGATCAAACAACACGCGAGAGTTTCACAGCCGTACAGAAAAATGGCGACGGTGACCTTACAGCCTTTCAGACTTCAGCAGGACGTGTACTGGACTACCAGCAGGCACTTGCAGAAGTAAAGGCTGGCGCTATTGCCGGTGTGAATGTATTTAAAGGCAAGGATGGCGAAATGTACATTCGCGGCGATGCCGACGGTGACCCAACCAATAACCTGGACCAACTTCCCATGTTCTAAAATAGATGCATATGCGTACGTGTGCCACAGTAAGCGCCGATCCGGATATCCGGGTTGGCGTTTTCTTATTGGGACTAATAATCCGTAAAATATTTTACGGAATCACCGGAAGGCTGACTTTTGCGAATCGGCTGTTGTACCTGTTCCCATGCCTGTAAAATCTGTATCCCTTCAAGCGTAGACCGGTTCTCCCACGCGATGTGACCGGTGCGTTCAAGCTCCAGCAATGACTCATGAATGTAAGCTCTGCTTCGTCCCGTCTTGGTCTCCAGTTCATCCATACGCGGCAACCTGCGCCGTTGTCCTGCATAGTTCACCATAATACGCAAAATCTTGCGTTCAAAATCGTTCAGCATACTTCACCTCCCCATTCAGATCGGTAACAGGACGCCATGCCAGAATACCTTGCTCCAGAAATGTTCGGGGTGAGCCTTCTTTTCCCGCTGATGCTCTAATCATCCCGCCACGTACACTGTTAATTCGAATCTGTCGCTGCGTAATCTGCCCTGCACGATCCATGTAGACAAGCTCCACCATCTGGCCAATATATTTCCCTAGCATAATCATCCCTCCGATAAGAACGTTTGTTTGTATTTCTTATTATATGCGAACATAAGTTCTTTATTCAATAGTAAAAAAAGGATTTTAGCAAATAAAAAAACCAGACTTTCACCTTAAAGATTAAGGTAGTCTGGTTCCTCCAATGATGTAGCTGATATGCAAACATGGCTTGTAATCACCAAGTTCAGTAACGGATCAGTGTCGATCCGATTCGGAAAATTGTACTTTTTTCAATTGCTGTGTAGAAGGATTAAAATCAACATTTACATAGACAGCGAATTGCTTGCCGTCTTTGGCACGAACCCATAGCTTGAACTGTTCCCGTGATTGATCCGCTGTTAGAGAGGTACGACCGATATGCTTATAGTCCAAAATATCCACATTATACTTGGTCTGCGTTTCTTTGACCGCAATAATTCCCCACTTCGCATAATCCGGGATGGCGCCACCCGTAGCCGAGGCAGGTGTGAATCCCGCTAAACTAAGTATAACCGTAAGTATTGTAACGATGAGCATTCTCATTTCACTCACTCCTTGGGACAATATGTTTCTGTTATATTGCCCGTCCGGGTTTCATTTTACACGAATAAACGAAAGATCCATGCCAGTGGCCGTAGGGCAAAAGGAACCACATGAACAAGCCGGTCAAACGAATCAGGAGGCTCTGTCCGGAAGCTCATTCCCCAGTCACCCGAGAAAAAGTGTTGTTGTGTCTTCGGCTCCTCAGGACGATCCAACCCGTATTTCTTCTCAAGCCTTTGCCTCGTTTGTTCATCCACCTGAACCTCGTTCGTAACGTCATATGCTATGGCAGGCTCGCTGCTTATGTACATCAACATCATTAGAAAGATCCCAATTCCAACTATATGTATCCAACGCTTGTTCATCTCTTACTCCTTTAATGAATTCATAACGCTCTTTTTTTATGTAACGGGAAGACTCGTTCGAATGTTTGATTATACATAAATTTGACCGTATTGGAAATAACAAATGGGAGAAGAGTTGGGGCATGCGTTATGCGATGCTTAAGTCCCATTTGGTTGATTTTTTGTTTAAAAAACCCAATAGACGTGTAATAGGCCATGACAGAGTGACTTCACGATCTGAAACCCTACACGATCTGCAATACCAATTTGAGGAGGTTACACCCGAATGTTCAAACGCCTGGATGAAATTCTGATTGAGATTCCCAATGTCGAGAAGCCAGATCCGAATGCTGCGGCAGCCATACAAGAATTACTCGGCGGCAAATTCGGAGAAATGTCAACGTTGAACAACTACCTCTATCAATCGTTTAATTTTCGATCCAAAGAAAAGCTGAAGCCCTTCTATGACCTCGTCATGAGCATTACGGCTGAAGAATTGGGTCATGTTGAACTCGTGTCTCATGGCATTAACAAATGCCTCAGAGGTTCAACCGAGTACAAAGAACCCGACGATACGCCGCTAGGTTCCGTGAAAGATGCTCGTCTGTCGTATCACTATCTGGCAGGTGCACAAGGCGCAATGCCTTTCGACTCGATGGGTAATCCATGGACGGGAGCAAATGTCTTCAACAGTGGCAACCTGGTCGAGGATCTGCTGCATAACTTCTTCCTAGAATGTGGCGCTCGTACCCATAAGATGAAGGTATATGAGATGACAGATCACCCGGCAGCCCGGGAAGTGGTTGGTTTCCTGCTGGTACGTGGCGGCGTGCATGTAGTCGCATATGCAAAAGCACTTGAGATTGCAACTGGCGTCAATGTAACCAAGCTCGTTCCTATTCCTTCACTGAACAACAAAGCTTTCAATGAGGCTCGTAAATATGAAGAAAAAGGGGTACACACTAAGCTATATACCTATAGTGATAAAGATTTCAACACGATCGGTCAGATCTGGAAAGGGACTCACCCCGAAGATGGACAACCACTTGAAGTCATCCAAGGGATACCTGAAGGATTCCCGATTCCAGAAGCCCCTGCGGTGGAAGAAGAATTCGCCCCAGGCATTTCGCAAGAAGACTTTAAAGAGATTGCTCGTCGTCTGAAGATGGCTGGGAATATTGCGGATTAAGGAACCAATTGTTTAACAGTTTCTTTCCCTATATATTGTTAACTCTGTGTTTAAGCGAAGCCCTCGAACCCTGCTGCTGAATGCAAAGAGGATTTGAGGGCTTTGTTATAATCAATTTATGATACAATTTTATGATGCATAATGAGTATGTTCTGTACACGTCATTTTCTGAGAATTCAGCTGTAAAAATAAACCAGATCTCTGCTAACATCGTTAAACTTAATTAAACTCCAACACTGATTCCTCACGCTGACTCATGACTTCAATTAGCATGTTGGCACCCAGACGAAAACCTTGTGCAAACGCTGCTTCCGTATGCATGCCCTCACATCTGCCACACAAGTCAAATAACTCATCAAGCTCACGGAATTCGTTCTCGCTCAATCGATTCTTCCACTGCTCTGTCAGAGCTGCAATCTGCCGCCCTAACGCTTGGTATTCAGGATGTGTCGGCATCATCATCTCATCCGGTCGAAGTCGTCCATTATATAATGCTTCTAATATCGAATTCATGTGCATCCTCCTGTATATCAATTCGCACTTCACTTGAATGAACGTTCTACACATGGTAGGATATTTATGCAGTCGCTCATTCATTCATGTGATGCGTGATAGGAAGCAGCGTGTTCTTCGCGGGACTAGCGCTGCTTCCTTTTTTATTTTTGGAGTTCGTCGTAAATCTTCTCAATCCCTTTGCGAACAATGTCTGATCGATTCGTATTCAGCTTCTCAGCCGAAATATCGAGCTTGTTCATAATTTCCTCGTCAACACGTATCTCAATCGTTCTGCTTTTGGGTTTGTCAGATTTAGGCCGCCCCATCTTTTTGGCGGACATTTGCTTCACCTCTTTTTTTGTCCTGACAACAATATATTATTGCCCGGACAAAAAGTCAATGTATTTGTAAAACATACGTTCGTTTTTGTGACAGCAGATTCATAGATAAATGTATAGTCTGTAATCCGTTTGAATGATAAAAAAACCTTGAACGACTAGGCTCTCAAGGTCGTTAGAGTACTATTATTGATTAACAATTAAGATTCAGGAGATACGCAGACAGGTAGGGAAAAGAAGTTGGTATTTCAGCATGTTTATCACTCCATATTCAATATTTCAGTCTTTCTTAGAAAGTAAATTACCAGTTCCTATGTATGTATGCAAACTCCCATCTCCACTTACCTCTCGTTGGTCTCCCTTCATCTTTTCCAAAAGCTCCACGATAACCTCATCCAACTCCTCTAGTATCTCATCATGTGTAGGAGACTCCAATATCCTTACCAAATCCGTCTGTAACATACTGAGATGAGATACAGGCAATCGATCAATTAATCCGACCAAAATGAAATATTCCCAAGTAGAATCTTGGGTTTGCAACACATCCTTAATATGAGGAATCAAGTCTTCCCCCAATCTCAATAATAGATCCTCTACCGAATTAGAGATCGGCCAATTCCCGTCTTGCAACCACTCCATAAGTTCTGGAATAATGCCTTTCAACTCTTCATTACTAAATTCACTTAAAATGCTAACCGCTTCAAAATCAGACTTGTCGCGGGGAAGACACGCCCTAATATTCATTTATATTTCCTTTCTCATCTCTATTACATAATGATATACTCCCTCTGTTACTCGACTGGCTCACCATCCTCTACTTTGATATTAATCTCATCTAGATTCTTCGTTGTTGACATCGCATCTCTTATACGAATCGTCCACGTTCCTGCATCCTGATCAAATTGTACATCTTCAATCACAGGAACACGTGCCTTTGCTCCATCTGGTGAGTATAGTCCGCTACGAATCGCATCCGCATCCGTCATATGAGCACCGTCTGGCGTATTTGGACAAGATACCGCTATCTTATCTGCTCTGGCTTGCCCGGGATAAGGCTGATTTTCCGGGCTTCCATCCGTCCAGACTTCAACATAAGAGCCGATCTGTGGATCAGGCGCATTGGAGAACCATTTTGCAGGATAATATCGATCGGCTCCTCCATTGGAACTGTTATCGCGGTAGGCAGGATCAACCACAAGAATGGAATCGTCTTTGCGATCAACCACATAACCACTGAATCCATCTTCACTTGGTGCATTGGCTTGAGCCTGCACAGAGTTGCACTCGATATGTCCTGAACATCCCGTAAGGCATACGAACAGAATAGAGAGTAATATAAGGACTCGACGAAGATGGATCACATGTAAATCCCCCTTTAATAACACCTCTTTCTAAATTTAACGTACCCGGTCAGATTATTGTTGCATTCACTTCCTCATATCCCTTTTATATAGATACCTTCCCCAGACCACCAACGCCGCGCATAACAAGACAGCACAGTAGGCCCAGACAAATAACATGGCAAGCCCTAACCCGATGTTGGCATCCAGGCGCTTATCAAAGATCTCTGTGTATAGCGAAAAACCGAGTGGCACGGCGCCAACAATGAAAAGTCCAATGGACCATCCACCCCAGCGTCGGAAACCGGACCCCGCACGAGTACTGGAAAGTTTGCGAATCCCTTGAGTCAGTAGCCACCAAATCAGAATAAATAATAGACAGGTTATAAGAATTTTCAGCATATCGTTCAACTGCATGTCGTGTACCTCCTATATCTTGCAAGATAATAAACGTATTTTACACGCTAAGTGTTCTCTTTGCTATATTACCCGTTTCCACATCCATGATCACAGTCAGACAACAACCTTGGCACCGCAGACTCTCACCCTGAGCATGAAAAAGAAAAAAACGCCACCGTCCTGACTCCTTCCAAGTCAAGAACGATGGCGTTACTTCTCAGATTTACATTGTTACATCCACATAGGATAGGTTACGCACCAAACTGCGCATAGTGAAGGCGGCTGTACACCCCACCTGCTGCGAGTAATTCTTCATGACGTCCCTGCTCCGTAATGCCTTGTTCAGCAACGACAATAATGCGATCTGCATTTTTGATCGTAGCCAATCGGTGAGCGATGACCAGCGTGGTCCGGCCCTCAGACAACTCAGCAAGGGATTGCTGAATGGCTGCTTCCGTTTCTGTATCCAGCGCGGATGTGGCTTCGTCCAGAATTAGAATCGGCGGGTTTTTCAGGAACATGCGGGCAATGGACAAACGCTGTTTCTGTCCACCGGACAGCTTCACGCCGCGTTCACCAATTAACGTATCCAGTCCTTCTGGCATCGATTGAATCAAAGGTTCCATCTGTGCACGTCTCGCAGCCATCCAGATTTCTTCTTCAGATGCATCCAGCTTGCCATAGGCAATATTCTCGCGAATGGTTCCATCGAAGAGGAATACATCCTGCTGTACAATTCCGATATGACTTCGCAAGGAATCCAGCGTCATATTCTGAATCTCCTGCCCATCGATCGTGATGCGACCTTCCAGCACATCATAGAACCGTGGCAGCAGACTGCATAATGTTGTTTTACCCGCCCCGGATGGACCGACAAGAGCGACGGTTTCGCCTGCTTGTACGTTTAGATCGATACCTTTGAGAACAGGTTCCTGATCCGAATACCCAAAGGTCACTTGCTCATAACGAATATCTCCACGTAAATGGGATACCGATACGGCCCCTGGACGATCTTCCACATCCGGTTCCATATCAAGCAGCTCCGTATAACGTTTGAAGCCTGCAATCCCTTTGGGATACGTCTCGATAACCGAGTTGATCTTCTGGATCGGTGTCAAGAACACATTGGACAACATAATAAATGCAATGAACTGACCGTAGGTCATACTGCCGTTAATGACAAACCATGTTCCGCATACTAGGACAAAGAGGGATACCAACTTCATCAGCATATAACTGACAGAGGAGTTCCAGGCCATGATTTTGTATGCGATTAGTTTCGTCTGACGGAAACGACCGTTGTTCACAGCGAATTGTGCTTTTTCATGCTCCTCATTGGCAAAAGCCTGAACAACACGGATACCTGTGATATTGTTCTCTACGCGAGCGTTGAAGTCCGCAATATCACCAAACATTCGGCTGAATGCCTTGGACATTTTGCTACCAAAGTAGAGCGAGAGATAAATAATCAGCGGTACAATGATAAACGTTAACACCGCCAGATTACCGTTAATGCTCATCATGATGCTGAATGCACCAATCAGTGTCATTACCGCAATAAATACATCCTCTGGACCATGATGGGCAATCTCACCGATATCCATCAGGTCGTTAGTCATGCGGGACACGAGATGTCCTGTTTTGGTATTATCGAAGAAACGGAAGGATAACTTCTGCACATGATTAAACAGACTTTTACGCATATCCGTCTCGATGTTAATGCCTAGCTTGTGTCCCCAATAGGTAACCACGAAGTTCAAGAATGAATTCAGGAAGTAGATACCCAGCAATGCCAGACACGCCCATAGAATCCAGTCCCAGCGTCCGCCTGGCAGCAGATCATCGACTACCCGGTTGACTGCCAGTGGAAAAGCAAGTTCCAGCAGTGCGACCAGAATCGCACAACTGAAGTCAAGAATAAAGAGCTTTTTGTAAGGCCTGTAATAGGCAAAGAAACGGCGAAGCATGGACTGAAGTCCTCCTTATGCAATCACACCATAATGATTACGTTCTATTTCGTCTTACTTAAGAGATACAGGAAGTATGGCGCACCAATAATGGCAACCAGGATACCCGCAGGAATCTCAGAAGGTTGTAAAATGACACGACCCAGCGTATCTGCAACCAGTACAAGCAATGAACCGATCAAGGCGGATGCAGGTAACAGGAATTGATGTTTTGGACCCACCAGACGACGCGCCAAATGCGGTCCGATCAGACCTACAAAACCAATCCCACCACTCACAGATACACATGAGCCGGCAAGTCCTACTGCAGCCGCAAGCAATATCAGTCGCTCACGCTCCACTGGAGTGCCGAGTCCGCTTGCCGTCTGGTCTCCCAGATTCAGTACGTTCAGTACACGCGCCTTATACAGCACAAGCGGTACAAGAATGATTAGAAACGGCAACAATGCCGTTACAAATTTCCAGTTCGAACCCCAGATGCTGCCTGCCATCCAGGTAGCTACAAATTGATATTTTTCCGGACTAAGCCGTAAGGTAAGCACGATCATGGCAGAACTGATTCCCGCCGCTACCCCGATCCCCGTAAGCAACATACGCGTAGGCAGGATGCCCTCTCCTTTTTTGTAGGAGAGAACGTAGATCAGAAATGCAGCAAAACCGGAACCGATTAGGGCCAGAATGGGCAAAAGAAAAACCGGCGCTGCTGTCGTTGTCGGGAAAAAGGAAACAAATAACATGACGACCAGACCAGCACCTGCATTAATGCCGAGGATCCCCGGATCTGCCAGTGCATTCCGAGATACCCCCTGCAAAATACAACCAGATAACGCTAGTCCTGCTCCGACCAGCACCGAAATCACAATACGGGGCAGACGGAATTCAAACAGGATCAATTCCTGTTTCGCCGTGCCTCCACCAAACAGAGTGCGCATCACTTCAAGCGGCGAAAGCTTGGTAAAACCTGTGTTCATGCTCACTACAAAAGCCGCAATAATTAATAGGGCTAGTACAATGAGGACAATCGTACTTTTGGTTCTCTTCTTGCGCTCTGCTCCAACTAATGTTGAGGATTCCATCGTTACAGAGTCCTCCTTTCTTTACGCGCCAGATATAGGAAGAATGGTACCCCGATAAGGGCAACCAACGCGCCAATTGGCGTCTCGTACGGCGGGTTAATCATACGTGCAGCCAGATCCGCAAATACGAGCAGCAAACTACCCATCACAGCGGAACATGGAATAATCCAGCGATAATCGACCCCAACCAGCTTCCGCGTAAGATGGGGAATGATGAGTCCGACAAAACCGACCGCACCCACCACGGACACAGCCGTACCCGCAAGAATCAGTACAACAATCAGGCCTATGAGCTTGATCAGCCCCGTACGTTGTCCCAAGCCCACAGCAATATCTTCTCCGAGACTAAGCAGCGTAATGGAACGGGAGATGAGAAGACCTGCGATTAGTGCCGCGAGTACCCATGGGAACATGACCTCAAGTTGAGACCACTTCGTTCCGGCTACACCACCGGCTGTCCAGAAAGCCAGATCTTGTCCAATTCTGAAATACAATGCAATACCTTCACTGAGTGCGGACAACATCGCTGATACAGCCGCACCTGCAAGCACGAGACGCAGTGGTGTAAGACCCGATTTGGAAGCTGCACCAAAACCATATACCAATAGGACCCCAACCCCTGCTCCAAGGAAGGAATACATAATAATGTACATAAATGGCAAGCCAGGGAAAAAAGCAAAACAAACGGCAAGCGCAAATCCAGCTCCCGCATTTAACCCAAGCAATCCTGAATCGGCCAGCGGGTTACGTGTCATGCCTTGCATAATCGCACCAGCTACGGCGAAACATGCCCCTACCATTGCTCCTCCAAGAATACGTGGTAACCGGATCTCCCATATGATCTGATGCGGAGTCAACTCCGGATTGAATTCAAAGATGGCCTTCCAGACTACGCTAAGCTTAATATCCGCAGCGCCAAAAGATATGGATAACGCCATACCCAGAGCGAGTAGCAAAACTCCCCCTGTAAGAATAAGTGTGGCTGCCCACGGACGAGTGTGTATCTTTGCTGTAGGTGAGTCCGTATTATGTTTTTCTGGTGAAGCTTGTGAACTCATACGCGCCCACCCTCGTTATGAATGGAGCTGCTCAAACCTATGTACATAACAATCACCTCTCTATAAATACCAAACTTTAATGATATTGATTCTCATTCCCATAGACCATTGTAAGTGAATCCATTGACTCTGGCAATGGACAAATAGGACATGTTTATTGCATATATGAAGATTTGCACACAATTTTACACGCAAAAAGGCCGCGAAGGAGCCCAAAAGCTCGAACACAGCCTTATCATTGCATATGTAGAACATATAAAATACAGACCTCATTTAACGGGCATGTTCCATAAGTAAGGATGCCAGTACATCCGGAACATCGGTAATGATTCCTTGCACCCCCATGGCAATCATGGCCTGCATCTCGGCAGGGTCATTCACCGTAAATGGATAGGTAACAATACCACGTGCCAGCGCAGCAGCAACCTCTTCTTGTGTAACTGCCAGCTTGTAGGGATGAAGGCCGGAAGCTTCGAGTTTGGCGGCATAATCATAGGGACGGTACAATTTTTCCATATATAAAAGTGCTGTACGGATCTCTGGAGCAAGACGTTTACATCTCACGAGCGAAGCATGATTGAAACTGGACAGCACGACCTGTTGCTCCAAATTCCAGTCCCGGATCGCCTGTATAACCTTCTCTTCCATCCCCTTATAACTCACAATACCATTTTTCATTTCCAGATTCAGCAGTGTTCCTTTCCCCTGTACCAGCTTGAATAACTCCTCCAGAGAAGGAATACGCTCCCCGGCAAAATCGGTATGAAACCAGGTTCCGGCATCCCCTGTACGCACTTGATCGTAAGTCGTATCCTTAACCCAGCCTTCTGCGCCGCCAGTTCGGCTTAACGTCTCATCATGTATCAGCACCAGTCTGCCATCTCTTGTCATCTGCACATCGGTTTCGATGCCTGTCGCTCCAAGCTCCAGACTCCGTTCAAACGCGATCATCGTGTTCTCCGGGCATACGGCAGATGCACCGCGATGGGCAATAATCTCCATGTTCCTCATTCCAGCGCCTCCTGTGTTCAAGCTTCACCTCTATGATCCTTACTATAAACACAGTTTGTTATACCTGTATTAACAGAGCGTATAATGGGTTGCCTGCTTCACAAATACTAGCGACCAGGCCCAACACCTAACGGGCTGGGGATTCACTCATTTATGCGAACTCAATTTAAAATTCGACATAACATAGTATGAACGATGGAAGCACCGAACTCCGCTATAAGGAGGTTGACTATTGAATCCCTCAAAGAAAAAATCGATACCTACGCGTGCTCACACATCCCAGTTACAGTCGGCTTCCAGGCTTTCCAGATCATCTGTCCATATCAAAAACAAATCCGGCAAGACGGCTAATCAGCGTTCTTTTAACTCCACTTCATCCAGCACACTGGATCAGCTGGCTATTGTTGCAGCAATACTCTCCTTAATTGCAGCCGCCATCGGGCTATATATCGCCTGGAAATCGTTAAGTGTTCCGGATCAAACTGCTGTTGTGGTGTAGACTGCTTGTGGCGCAGCTAATGGCTCAAGGAGGCTCTCTCCTGCTTCTGACCTTATTCAGGGGCAGGTTTTTGCTTTTTTAATTATTCAACGTAATCTGGAAACGTCAAAAAAACCGTTCCCCTGAAACGCCGGCATATACCGGCGTCTCTTTGGAAAGGTCATTTTTATTCGGGCGCTGCCTCTGCAACGTCATCCCCGTCCCGGGATACTGACCGAATTACAGAATGAATGTGCGAGAGATAATTACCAACAGGATGAACAATACCAGAATTGCACCTGTCGATGTCCACGCTCCACCACCGAAGCCTCCGCAATACCCGTAACCTGTACCTTTGAGTTCGCTCATCAGTGACACTCCCCTCTTCATCAAAGTACACTATAGACTATGTCCGATAGCGCAACTTGCTTGGGCAGATCGAAAATTCTCCCGAGGAACGAGTAGGTTCAGGCCCGTCTTCTTATGCACTCATTTCCCGTTGAGTTGTGACCACTTCTGAGTTAACTCTGCAGGAATATAGGATGACATTCGGTTGAGCAGTTCAGCCGGATCAGATTCCAGACTCCACAGACTGAGATGCGAAGTATTGGAGAATCCTTCCTGTACGCTATGTTCTACCATCTTCATCAGTGGTCCATAATATCCATTGACATTCAATAAACCAACAGGCTTACGATGAATACCGATCTGTGCCCAGCACAGTACCTCGAATAATTCTTCAAATGTGCCCATGCCTCCAGGAAGAGCAATGAATCCATCGGACAATTCAGCCATTGTAGCCTTTCGTTCATGCATGGTTCCCACTTCGATCAGCTGCGTGAGCCCTCCATGAACAACCTCGCCCCGGAACAATCCGGTAGGCATAACCCCAATTACTTCTCCCCCTTGCTCAAGAGCAGCATCGGCTACTGCACCCATCAAGCCCATACAAGAACCACCATAGACCAGTGCATAACCACGATCGGCAATCTGTTTGCCCAGTTGAACAGCCTTCTCTGTATAATCGGGGTGATTTCCCGGATTGGAGCCTGCAAAAACAGCTATACGTTTCATTCGGTTTCACTCCTTATTATGATCTATCTTAATAGTATATATCATGAATGTTATGGGTATGTACAACAGGTTAACAGAACCAATGGACAAAAAAATACCCAACCGTTTGCAGCCGGCCGGGCTCCCATATCAATACACATCAATTTAGAAGGGGTTGTTACTACCTAATATACAGACCGAACATTAAATCCATATGATCTTTGCATGAAATGAATATTAAATCTTCGTATATCTAACGTATCCCACGGCGTGAACGTACGACAAACATATGCTTGTCTTTACGCAGAACCCGGCCGTCTGCAAGCTCAACCTGATCCTCGTCATGCCGCAAAATCGTTGTGGATAACGCTACAATTTTGGCCCGTCGCCAAATCATAACCTGTGACTTGAAATAGATCGCATTTTCGAACTGAATTGCCTTTTTCATCACATATCCAACTCTGTGCACTTCAGAACGTGCTTTCTTTAAGGGAAGACTCTCTTCGGGAAGAGGTCTGATCATTGCGATATTGTCAAACGATACCTTGATCCGTTTCGGTCCGATCCGTACACATTCCGCTTCTTCATCCCACTCGACCAGCGTTCCCTTCAATGGCTCCCGTATGCCTGTTGCACGATATACCGCTACTTTTCGTCCTATCCAATGTCGCAATGTTCTCACCTCCATCTGTCTAGTTTTCAGGTATCTTCCAATCGATCGGTTCAATACCTTCGGAGGTCAAGAATTCATTGGCTTTGGAAAAGGGACGACTGCCGAGGAATCCGCGATGCGCGGCCAGCGGACTGGGATGTGTAGACTCCAGTACCAGGTGTTTGTCCCTGTTAATAAATGTACCTTTCTTCTGGGCATGACTGCCCCACAGCATATATACCATCGGCTCTGGACGTTCATTCAGCGCACGGATGACAGCATCCGTAAACGTCTGCCAGCCCAATGCCTGATGGGAGTTCGGCTGACCTTCACGGACCGTCAGAACAGCATTTAACAGCAGGACTCCCTGCTGTGCCCAATGAACCAGAGATCCATGATTCGGAATTGGCAGGCCCAGATCAGCGTGAAGTTCCTTATATATATTTTTCAGAGAAGGAGGTACGCGTACCCCCGGTCTAACCGAAAAGCTTAATCCATGAGCCTGACCTGCTCCGTGATAAGGATCCTGACCAATAATAACGGCCTTAACCTGATGATATGGCGTCAGCTTCAGTGCGGAGAACAGGTCTTCTTTGGGCGGAAAGACCGTCTGCGTTTTATACTCGGCGGCTAGGGTGTAACGAATCTTGTTGAAATACTCGGCTTCCGTCTCTTCCTGTAGTACCTTGTCCCAATCGTTTCCAAACATATGTATAGGCTCCTTTCCCCTGATGAATGCAGTTACGTGCAGCCCAACTACCGGGCTCTTCCTTCTGAGAGCCGCATGTCATGCAACTCATAGACTATCCACCATTTTAACATAACCGGGGACAGCAGACCAGAATTGCGCATCAGGGTATACGTTCACCTCGAGATAAACCTTGTTCTTGCTGCATTCCGTGTACGCATCCGAAAAAGCCACCACGCTGTTGCGTGATGACTTGATGACGTTATCCTTAAACAGGCACCTCTTCGACTTCTTTTACAAGCACACTACTGATTCTCCGTAATCCTTCCTGAAGGACAGAACGCGGACAAGCCAGATTCAACCGAATACAACCCTCACCATTCGCGACAAACATATGACCATCTTCGAGCAACACACCCGCTTGCTCAGCAAAGAATAAAGGTAAACTTACATGCTCGGGAGCATATGCCGAGATATCAATCCACGCAAGATACGTTGCTTCTGGAATGTGAAAGACAGCCCGTGGCAGGTGTTGCTTCACATATTGTTCTACACATGCGAAATTGGCGTCGAGATAAGCTTTTAATTGTTTTAGCCATTCATCACCCGTTTCATAGGCTGCCTGCGTGGCGGCAATGCTCAGTGGGTTTTTAAAACCATAATGGCGTGCCTGCCAGGTCTCTCGAAGTGACTTATTTGGAATGATGACATTGGAGAACATCAGGCCAGCCATATTGAATGTTTTGCTCGGAGACATGCAAGTAATGATTCGATCCGAATCCGGGAACAGCTTCGCAAGTGGCGTATGTCTTTTGCCAGTTCGCAGCAGATCGCAGTGAATATCATCCGAAACAATCCATACATTGTTCCTTAGACAGATCTCACCCACACGCTGTAGCTCTTCCGTTGTCCAGACACGTCCAGACGGATTATGGGGGTTGCAGAAAATACATACCCTTACCTTCTCATCCTTGGCCTTGGCTTCAAAATCCTCAAAATCAATCGAGTAACGACCCTGCTCGTTAATCATATCCGAACATACCAGTTCAAGATTGTTATGCTCCGCTGCTGACTTGAAGAAACCGTAAGACGGGGTCACGATCAGTACTTTCTCATCCGATTGACAGATATATTCCACCAGTTCATATAAAGCGGGGATAATCCCGTTTGAGGTCTCCAAATGCTCCTTCGGGAAGGACCAATCATAGTACCTTTTCATCCAATTCGAGACAGCTTCATAGTATGCCGGATCAAATACCTGAGAGTAACCCATAATTCTACGGTCCAGACGTTCCTTGACTGCATCCAGAATCTCGGGAGGTGTGGCAAATTCCATATCTGCGATCCACATGCGAATGAATTCTTCATCCTTAAATGGAAAAGTCATGTCCTCTGTGGCGTTAAAAATATATTGACGGAAACCATCCGTATTCATGGCATTTGTACCTGTGCGATCTATAATCTCATCAAAGTTATATTTCATAGTAGCTTCTGCTCCTCTGTCTGTTCAACTTTTCATTGTCGGTTCATGTCGTATGAGATCTATTATTCCATGACGTAGAAATTGCATCAAATGCAATACAATCTATCCTGACGAAACAAATAAAGTTTATTGTTTCCTTAGAATAGGTTTTTCGGTGAGAAAGTGATATATTTCTCATATAACATCATTTTTAAGAATGACTTTCATCATTTTCACCTATTCTCAAGAAACATTACATAAGGAGAACTAGCTATGAACAATATCAATCAGGAAGTTGGCAAGAAAATACGAAACTTTCGGAAGTGGCGGGGACTGACGGTTCAACAGCTGGCAGATCAGATCTTCAAAAGCAAGGGCACCCTGTCCAAATATGAGAGCGGCGATATTACACTTGATCTGGTGACGTTACATCATATTGCGAACGCGCTCAACATTCAGGTGGAACAACTCTTGTATCAAGAACCCAGACACGCTTCTCCCTTGATGAATACGGTTCCGTCCAGCTTTTTCAAGAACTCTACACGTTTCTATTCCTACTTCTATGATGGGCGTAATAACAGTCTCATTCGGTGTGTCATTGACATGATGGCTCAATCGGATGCCAATCGTTATCGCACCGTGATGTATATGAATGTGAAGGATTTTGAGAACTATCAAGAATGCGAAAATATGTACTGGGGCCACACTGAGCATTATGATACACTCACTACGCTAATTTTGAAAAATCAGGCCACGCCGCTGGAGAATCTATATATTAATATTCTGGCATCTTTCCAGGAATCGGAGAAAAAGTGGGGACTGATGGCTGGTGTCTCCTTCAGACCTTTCATGCCAATCGCGCTCAAAATGTTATTCTCCAGAACCCCGCTGCCCGAGAATCAGGAGTTGTATAATGAATTGAAAATTTCAAAGGAAGATTTGCGAACACTGAAAATATACAACATGCTCGCTGTCACTTGAACAACGCAGCACGTCACCCATTCTCATTATGGGTCGGCGACAGTTGCTCCACATTCCTCCTCATTAAAAAAGGCACTTCTATAGGCTGTTGAAACCAGCTCATAAAAGTGCCTTTCGCTTTGATGCCTATTGGTTCGGGGATAAGCGAGACTAACGTTTAGTTTTTGATTAAATCCAACGTTTCGTCAAACATTTGCTTCTGTTCCTCAATCTTGTTCTCATTACCGATCACGCAGCGCTGTTGCTGTTCAAGAATGGCCGATAAAAGCTCAGCAAAACCGATAATGTCGCTTTCCTTCGTGCTTAACACTTCGTCACGTTCCTGTTGCAGATCTGCTTCAGTCACATTCGACAGATAACACTCCAGCGAGAATGCCCCTTCGCCATAAGGTGTTCTCGGCGTATCCAGATCCTGGATCGCACCAATGATATAACGCGTCATTTCCCGCTCGTCTGCCCGGAAATCGGTTAAATATTGCGGTATCTCTTCATATACTTTGTACGTTTTATCCAGGTTCGGATCACGGTACGATGCAACGTAGCTGTCTCCGTTCCGTCTGAAACCTGACATACAGCCATAAGCTCCGCCTTTGGCGCGGATATTGGTCCACAAGTAATCCAAGGACAGGATGCCCTGCAAGACCCGTAGTGAACCGGTGTATTGATATCCTTTGTCGATGTAATTGCCCGTTTGCACCACGTACTGCACTTCTGACGGGGAACGGAACCCTTCCTTATGAGTAGCAGGTGTAAACGTAAACTCTTCTTTGGCAACCTCATGTGTGAACAGCTTCGCTTTCAGATCGGATACCTGTTGCTCCAGTCCTTCATATCCCTGCTCATCGGCAGTGTAACTAACAAGCAAGTTCTCGGGTCTGAAAATATACCCCGTCAACTCTTGCAGGCTGGAAGATAACTCTTCTTTTCTAGCCTCAAAGTTCGCCTGAAGATCCTCCAACCACTGGTAGAAGGCGATGCCACTTACCGCTTCTCTGAAATCCGCAACCGCTGAATGTTTGGACGAAGACCGTCCAATTCCCGCAGAGTGTCCGCTGTTGATCAGATTACGTTGCAGATTACCTTTCATCTGAGAGATGATCTCATATAACCGCTTCGAATTATCGAATTGGGATGTGAACACAATTTCTTTGATCATGTCAAAGGCAAATCCAAGCTTGTCATACAACACTTTGGCGTTGAACTCATAGGTAGCCTTGAATTCATTGTGCTTATGCGCGTTGGCATAAGATCCAATCCCGCTATGAATACCGCCCGAATGGATATGGATCTCATTGGACAGTTCATTGAAGGAGTAGTTTTGAGTATCCACGTAACCCAGCACATTCTTGAGCAATCCTGCATACGGCAGCAGATGACGTGGCACTTCTTTGATATCGAACAGCAGTCTCAGATAACCAATCCCGTTCGTGTAAAGGTTATGGTGGAGAATGGTTGTGCCGTCGACCTGGTTCACCGTTTGATGCAACGTAGAAGCCTTCGGTTCAATATCTTCAATCGATAACGTCGGAATGACCTGCTGCTGCTCTTTGGTTGAAGGTGTATTCTGATACTCGGCAAGGGCTTCCGTTTTCTGAATCAGCGTCTGTACTTCTTCCTCGCTAAGACCCGCTTGAATAGTTTTCAGACGTGCTTTCAGCGCTTCTTCTTTGCGCGAATTCAATCCTTTGTCCGGTGTCAGGGCTACAAAGGAAGTATGTGTGTTTTGCAATAGATACTTCTCGATCAACTGCTCAAAGTAACGTTCGTTCATTTTTGTCCGCAGCTCAGCAAATACATCATTGGCTTCCAAATGGGTGAAAGGTGCTTCCTCATCGTACAACCAGCTTTGCAGGGAGGAGAATCCGTAGATCAGGCCCTTCGGCATTCTGCCATAGTCCGCTTCTCTGTGATTGAACTCATACGAGTTAATTCCTGCAAGGAGCGCCTTAGGATCGAAACCTTCTTTCACCACACGCTCGAGCACTTCTTGGACCGTTCCCAGGAAATCCTCTTTGCTCGCCAGATTACTCTTCTTCAATCCCACCGTGAACACAGGCTGATACAGGCTGTCATCATACGAACCGTAGACATCCTTCGCAATGCCCTTATCCAGCAACGCCTGCTTCAATACCGCTCCCGGAGCGTTCAGCAGGGCGTATAACAGAATTTGAAACGAGATGTTCAGTTCTTTATCCAGACTTGTGCCGATCACCGCGTTATAGGTCAAGAAGCTGTTATCCACTTCCGATTCCGTACTTCCGGCAGAGTAAGTCTTAACTGTGTCTACCCGTTCTGCAAAAGCAGGTTGAAGTTGGATGGCAGAATCAATCTCGATTCGATCATATGCACTTAGATAGTTTTCATCGAGCCATTGCAGCTTCTCTTCCATATCCATATCCCCGTAGAGATAGATGTAACTGTTGGACGGATGATAATATCTCGTGTGAAAATCCAGCAGTCCCTGATACGTTAGATCCAGGATCGCTTCCGGGAATCCGCCAGACTCGGAGGAATATGTGGTATCCGGGAAAAGGGAGTTCAGTACTTCTCTGCGCACCATTCGTTCCGGTGAAGAAAAGGCACCCTTCATCTCGTTATATACAACTCCGTTGTAGGTTAACTCATCATCGGCCGAAGTCAGGTTGTAGTTCCAACCTTCCTGCAAAAATATCTTTTCATTCTCATAAATGTTCGTATTCAATACCGCGTCCAGATAAATATCCATCAGATTATGGAAGTCATGATCATTACGACTCGCGATCGGATAGATCGTCTTATCCGGATACGTCATGGCGTTAAGGAATGTATTCAATGAACCTTTCAGTAACTCAACAAAAGAATCCTTGGCCGGAAATTTCTTGGACCCACAGAGCACGGAGTGTTCGAGGATATGGGCTACCCCTGTATCATCTTCCGGAGGTGTGCGGAAACCGATACTGAATACTTTGTTGTCGTCCTGATTGGACAAAAGTACGATTTTGGCTCCGGATTTCTGGTGCTCCAACAGATACGCATCCGATTTCAGTTCTTCGATTCTGCGCTCCTGTAACACCTTGTATGGCTTAAGCTGTTTCAACATAAACTTGAGTCCTCCGTCCATAAGATTGTTTTATTGGTTTTGTGACTATATCGTTCAGCAAGGTAAAGGTAATATATGCCTATGGATAGTATACACCATTGTTCCGTCTCTTCATAAAAGTCAGATAAATGTACCTTCTGATATGTATTATGCAGGGTTTATGTTTATGAACTGCATGGTGAAGTGGTCAGGTATGATATCACATTCATTATTAAAGAACAAAAAAAAGATCGCATGCAGCTCGGTTAACAAGCGTCATGCGATCTTTCTTTTTTAGATGCCGAGGACCGGGATCGAACCGGTATGCATTGTTCTCCCCGTCAGTTCGCCAGCTTAAGCCTCCTGTTGCGTAAATACTTGGTAACGGTAAAGCCCGTAAAGACATGGAACATGCGCTGACAGTGTTATTTCGAAGTCAACTCTGATCAGGAGCTATCCTCAACCGCGATGGCGGAGTTCAAGTTATATGTTACTTAATCAATCGACCACTGAAGCTAACAGATCATTTTCAACATACTTCCCCTTCCTTTTCAACTCAGTAGAGAAACTAGCAGAGCCTGTTTATAATCGGGAATGCTTTAATTTGTCCGATGTTTGCTAATCCTCACTACTATATATCTTTAATTCTTTGTGCAAATCATGCATCATTTTTCCAAGTGGTTTAGTTCGCATGGCCTCTCTCGTAATCTCAGGGCCAAAAATAATTTTTTTAATATCATTATCAGTTAAATTTTCCGGACCTAATACATCTATCAACTCTCTCTTTTGCGAACTGTTATACATCTGCTCCCTCTCTATTAAATCCAGGACCTCTGAGCCATGTATTTGATAAGCCTCTTCAATCCTCATTGTATCAATATTGGTCTTCAGATAACCTTTGGAGTCTAAGGTAATTTTTATATCATCTAAATTTGTTCCAGTATATGAAAAAATCAAGTCCTTTCCCCAGTCAATACTGTTATCAAAAGGGGAAGCAAATACTGATGTAGAGGAACTTTTAACTCTGTTACAGTTGCCACAGACGGGAATGAGGTTATACAGACAGATCGCAAATAAGGGGGATACTGATCTGCTGAAAAAATGATCTAGTTGGGCACCTGATACATGCGGTGCTCTACAGTTAATGTAGTCTCTGTTACAGTAAGGACACACTGTGAGACCAGTGTTCTTAACAATTCTGACACGCATAGTTGAATAACTTAATTTTGAATTAGCAAGTAATTCGTAGGAGTCATGAATAGTCTTATAGATGCCTTTAATAGTAGTGCTCCCATCTTCATGAATGTCAAAGCACTCCTCCTGCTTGATACCAGTTGTCTCAGTATTTATAAATACTTCTGCAGCACTCAGCTTCTCAAATGGAGAAAGGATTAATACCTTGAATTTAAATTCATCTTCGATACCTTCAAAAAAGTTGCTCGGTAGAAATTTTTCACAACTCTTGATAATTTCTGATTGGATAGAAGATGATATTTTCGATTTTGCTGTAGTCCAGTACTCTCGCTCAAATTCTTCAGAATAAGTTTTAATTTGAATCATTACTTCACCGTGCTTTCTCGTTTTAACTCTATAATTCTAAGGTTCATTTCGGTCATCTCTTTTTCTAACGCTTCTATCTGCAATGTTTTAGTCCCCTGAATTCCCCACTCTGTTTTGCTGAGCATATCTAATAATTTTCTTTTATAAATCGGTTCGCCTATTTTATTAATCAAATCATTTATTTTCTTGAAAAAGTCTTTAGATTCTATATCTTCATTATAATAATGACTGAGTTCTTCTCTAATTTTACTCTCATCTCTTTTTGAGAGCCATTCCGTGATTCTCACAATCAGTTCCCGGCTGTATTCACCTATGGTATAGTCCATAAAGAAATTTTGTGTAAGAAGCTTATGAATATTTTGACCGAAGGTATCCTGAAATCCTTCTTTTTCCTTAGAAAGATAGGTAATATCTTCGTTGAGAATATCTGAAATAATGAATGGTGAATTAGTTGTAATAACCACTTGGAGTTTTGAATCTGTTTGAGTGACCGTGCGATCAATACTATCTATGAGTGTTTTAATATAATTTCGTTGCCATTCAGGATGATAATAAAGCTCACCCTCATCAATGAATATAAGTGCTGTTTCCCCATCTAAGAGTGCTTCGTCGAGGCTGAAATCATTTGGGCCTAACATATCCTCGAATTCCTTAACATATTTTTCATGACCCGTTAAGAACCAGTAGAGCTTGGAATGGAATGAAAACTTTGCATACTGCCCTGACGAGAAAGGTCCTAGATTGGCATCGGGTGCTGAGAGAAATGGCTTGAAATCTTCCAAACCTTCAATTGGTTGCTTAAGCATATGAGTTACTTCATTCAACAAATCACTTCTGAGAGTAAATATTTTACCTGTAGGCATATCAAAAAAATTGCCTATGTCTTCCTGTGTCAAATGCTTTAAAAAAGTTAATTGATAATATAAGTCTTTATTAAAAGCTGGACTAAACTTAGGCTGGATAAAATCTCTCTTATTCTTGTTGTCATGAGCTTGAGCCGCTACCTTGGTAGCCTTACGTTTACGTATAAAACTTGCTGCCTCAGAGTAATCGACTTGTTTGAAACTGTTAAGAGATTCGGCTATCTGTATAGCTTCTTTTTCTTCCACAGTCAAAACGTATCTTTCAGTTGTTTCTTTATCGACAAGCAGGCTATCTTGATTAGCACTGAGCATATTTGAAAAATATATGACTTTACTTAGTTCATTGTTACTATCATACGCATTACGATCAAATGGCTCTACCTGGGAAACAACTATATTTTCTATATTAGTTAAGTAGAATGTTTTGTTGTTTAGATGGAATACGATTACAAATTCACAACCCATATCTAAAATATTATATTTTGCATAGTCTCTTTCGCATACGCAGCCATTGATACAGGTAAGATTATAATCACGGATTAAATGAATGAGTTTAAAGAATGTGCTTCTTAAAAAGTCCACCGTACTACTTTTCCCTGCACCATTCTTGCCAACTATACAGGATAGTGAGTAAATATTTTTTCCGTAAAAATGCGGAATGATTGTCTGAGCTTCTAAGGGTACCAGTGCATTTAAATCATTGCTATATGTATATTTGTGATCAAAATCAACCAACTGCTCTCTAAGCCCTCTATATTGATTGAGATAAAGCATAGAGAAAATCAAATGATGATTATCGCCCATAGATGCTTCTTTTGAGATGGATCCAATTGGTTCTAGTGTTTCAGTAATTTTATCGGCATCTTCATCAATTAATTCTGGTTCGTCAGATTTTACAACATCATTTAGTTCTTGTTCAAACTTCACTGACCCATAATGATCTAATAACCAATCCTCGTATTTGAATGTTATATTTAACGGTTTGGATGTTTTTTCTAAATTATGTATAATAATCTTATTTTGATTAATTTCAAAAGATATATGAATAACAGCTTTGCGAACCACTATAAACTTTCTTTCTGCTACAAAATTGTTAGTCCAGTAAGTATATATCTTCTCGGTACTAGAATATTTAAGTACTCCTAATCTGTTTTTCTTTAGTTTACTGGTAAGAAAGTCATAATTACCACCAATGTAGTTATTTTGCCCATATGCTTTAACAAGAATGTTATTCATATAATTAGCTATAAGTAGGCTATCTAAAAAGAAAAATTTGTACTTAGGCTTTTCAACATCATTAATACAAGAATAATTAATTATTGTAAAAACCTGATTTCTGTAGACTTTATCATTAACTATTCTGTAAATTTCATAATTTTTAAGTAATTTATGTATTACCCCTTTAGGCAATCTACCAATATACTGGCTGATCAGTTTTATTCCATTGTAAGCAAAGCCGGAGTCACCAAATGTTCCTGCGTTAGTAATATGACGAAAAATCGCTGTTACAATATCATCTAAGTTCTGTCTCAAATTAACTTTTTCAGGATAATATTTACATAATAATTCAATCGCTTCTTCATTATCAGAAAACTTTCCAAAGAAATTTTTATAAAAATCAACTAATCCTAAGTAAAGTATTTTCTCAAAAAATGAATCTTCCAAGATGGAATGAAATTGTTTCCCTTTCCCTTCATCCTTTTTAATCAAACGTTGACTATCGAAAAGACTGTAGAAACCATAAGAGAAATGCCGTTGGCCTAGTAGTTTCTTATAATCCTCATAACCTTTAAGTCTTTCATGTTCTGGAATTAATAATAAAACCAGTTGTGTAGCAAAATACCTTACATTTTTTTCATAATTGTCGGTTACATATGCTTTCGAATGCTCTGCAAGTATAGCAGCCTCCTCTTGGTTAAAGAGATTAATGAGCTCTGATAATAATTCTTTTATGGTCATATTTCTATCATTGAGTAGAGTTTTCCCAGTAGGTACATAGTTTTTATAAACTTCAATTTTATTTAAAATATTCACCACGAAATTTTGCAAAAGAGGTCACTCCCACTATAATTAATATTTTCTCATGTATTCATTCATTGATAGAATAAGAGTTGGAATAGATACATTAACATGGTGAAAAACAAAGCAATTTTAACGTGATTCTACAATACATGTTGAATTAGAGGTACAGTGTCAACTATATGAGAGTATAATCGGTCTCCCGCACCTCCCACAATTCTACTTTATACCCCTGATCTATATCCAACTCCATAAACCACTCATATCTGGTCCAGAAAGCATATCTATGTTAGCTTGAATTATTTGTTGACCAGTTAGCTTTTTTAAAGAAGAAATCTAACGCTCAGCTTACAGGTTTCTTCGCAACTGTTTTCTACTTTCGTTTAGCCGTGAAGCATCACTTGTTTTTCCATAATGATCAGAGAATCTCTCCACTAAGCACAACTCCAATGATTTTGCGCCGAAAAAAAACCGCTGTAAACCTGAAACCTTACATTCGACATCATATGACTAATTCCTTCTTTTAGGTAAAATTAATAGGCATATTGATTCATGAAATATTCAACATTATAGTCCTGGTTATTATTAGCTATTGACGTAAGCATTGAGTGTGTTAATGCAAGCGGGGAGTCTCACTTAACCCGCTTGAAAGCTTTAAGTGTCTTCAGATCAGCAAAAAAGAAAAAATGTACATCGAGATAGAATGGAATATTCTGAGGAGGATGAAACCGCTGCTGGTAACCACTTAAATTTGGTGGCTATATTTGCTTGGTGCAATTATTGGTGGTTTCAGTCGGAGTGAAATAATTGTAAATATTTTGTGATTGATAAAATACGGATCAATTAGAGCATTTCCCATACTAAAAGTGATCAAGCAAATATCACAGATACGTAAAACGAAGCATCAGACGATTACATGTAAATGCCGAATTGGGACATGGGAAAAATTGCTGTCCCTACGCGGAACTCAATTACCTTTATTTTATCTAATCTAAATAAGCTGTAGAAAAACAAAAGATCCCTAATCATAAAGGGATCTCATGCTTTTCTTTAAGATGCCGAGGACCGGGATCGAACCGGTACGGTAGTCACCTACCGCAGGATTTTAAGTCCTGTGCGTCTGCCAATTCCGCCACCCCGGCAGGATTATGTATTTCTTGGCGACAAGAAATATCTTACCATGAACTAATTAACTTTGCAACACCTTTTATTAAAAATAATACAACTATATAAGTTTAACTAATAATTTACACGATAACGGAGAGAACAGAAAAAACTGAAAAAGCGAAGGTTCGCCTAAAAGCTTTCTGAAAGAAAGCTACATCGGAAGCATACGCTATCACCGGATTTTCCCTTTCAAAAGGGAATCGAAAAAATCTGGGGATAACAGCGATTAGAAGGTTGTTCTGTCATCGGAGTGTCTGTGTAAATATTCTTTAGTTCAACTTATATAAATGAAACAGGCACTGCAAGCGATCAGCTCACAGTGCCTAGAAAGTCCGAGTTGCGGTCCCGGACTTCCGGTAAACCAATCTATATTAAGGGAGGTGTGAGATAAGAATACCTTCCCAACATTAAAGAAACCTAAAATCAGCCTTAAATTAAACTAAAAAAGTAAAATCGGTCGAACACGAGCCGCCTCTTCCTCGCTGCACTCCACGATAACCAAGATATGGTCCTTTAACAGCCAATCTTCATAATACCGTGCGTCTTCTTCCGAGATCCCCGCTTCAGTCAGTGTCAGCACCAAATCATCGGTCTCACTCCCGATCTCATTGCCGGCGAGTCTGCGCACTGCTTTTCCGATCGACATCGTCTGATCCATCCGTTTCCCCAGACCAGCCAATATCCCTTTTAGCGCGCCAAAGGCACCATCCGTTCCTGCACCCTTTAAAGGTTTAGGCAAACCCGTCTTCTCGCTCACCAGCTCCAGATTAAGCTGTTCTTTCGCCACCGCTCCCAAGTACTTATCCTTAATACCTACCTCTTTAGCTTTATTCAGCATAATTATAGCCTCGTTCTCGGTACGGGCCAGCCCAATAATCAGTTTTGTCATTCCGTTCCCCTCCTTTTATCCTAATATAACCCCGTAATCCCCATTCAAAAACGGCTAATCCACAGCTAAGACAAATCACCTAGAAGATTATTGATTTCTCTTCTGGAAATCTATACCTAGTTCTGATAGACTAGATAAAGAAGACAAATTAACCATTGAAAACATTGACATATGGATTTATCATCTCATAATCAGGAGCAATGACTTATGAAAAAAGAGGTAGAAATTTCCATCCGGCGCAAGCAACAGATCATGGTTCGTAATACAAGCGGTCAGACGGTAACCGGATATCCCGAGCGTACCGCTGATACATCCATTCTCTCCTTACGTACGGTTCACGGCAGTCTATGGATACCGTTTGATGAGGTTGAACATGTTACGCGTCTGTTAAGCATCCGGTCTCATCATTTAAGCGGAATGCAACTCGTGTAGTCGGCTCCATAATCCTAGAAACTCAGTTCCACTATAGATACGTTAACTGTATCTATTTATGCCAGCACTTCATACCAAAAAACCAGACGCATGCACGTCTGGTTTTTCTCTTCTACTTATCCTGAACCACACTGCCACTGGCCTCACAACTCAGCCCTTACTATCCTTGTTTCTGTCCATCCATATCCTGTCGTTATTTCACTACAAACTTCACTCGTGTTCCATCCGGATATGTACTTAACTGATTCCCTACCCATGAACCTGCACCGCGATTATCCTTTGGGGTAATGTATTGGATATCTGCACCTGTTCCTCCTTCAGCGCACATTGCCATGGGCCACTCGTCACGATCCTTACCTTTTTTGACCGGAACACCCTTGAGTGATAGATCCCGATTGCCTTCAGCTCCACTACGATCAATGGTGCATACATCCGAATGCCCTGCCTTGATTGCAGCTTTAATATGATTGGCTGTTTCGGGATAGCGCTCTGAAGGAAACGTAATGGTATGGTCTACACTCTTATTCGTCCCTCCGAATGGATTAGGTATCTCCTCTGGCCATTCTCCCCCAGCCCAGGCGTAGAGGGCTACCAGCAGCATGGCTACCAGTGTAAGTACCTGCTTTTTGAAACCTTGCTTGCCTTTGCGTTTTCGTCCTGTGCGTCTCTTACTCATGCTGTGTCTCCCCCATTCAACACTTACATTATAGCAGAACGCCCGTTCGTAAAACAATTCAATACAATAAAAAAAAACAGCCGAGATCACCTGGCTGTCCTGCTTGTTTGGTTATCCTACATTGGGAATGGCCTGTTGGCGCAGCAAGGGCAGTATCACCTCAAACTGTGTACCTTTCCCCTCGGTACTTTCCACCGAGATCTGGCCATTCATCAGTTCCAGCAGTTCTTTGCAGATGGTCAGTCCAAGCCCGCTTCCGCCAAATCGGCGCGCATGGGAGATATCGGTTTGAGTAAATGCATCAAACAATTGTTCCATCTGATGTGGAGGAATGCCAATTCCCGTATCACGCACAGAGAATACCAATATCACAGTATCCATCAATTGTTTCCTCACATCCACCTGTAACTGCACTTCACCCTGTTCCGTGAACTTGATCGCATTACTCAGCAAATTATCCAGTACCTGCCGAAGTCTTAGCGGGTCACCGATAAGTACATCAGGAACATTCAGATCAGCATGACAGAGCAAACGTATATTTTTATTCTGCGCCGCAGGCTCATGTGTCTTTACAATCTGTTGGATCAGCTTCAGAGGTTGAAACTCAATGTTTTCAACATCCATTTTGCCTCTGCCCAGCTTCGCCATATCCAGGCTATTGTTAACGATGTTAAGTAGCGCCTCACCCGATTGACGTGCAAGTTCAAGGTATTCTTTCTGTTCATCCGTAGTTTCACCCATACTGGCAAGTTCGATCATACCCATAATGCCGTTGAGTGGCGTACGAAGCTCGTGATTCAGCTTTCCGATGAATTCCAATTGCCCTCTGCTGTTCATCTCAGCCATGGAAGTTGCGAACTTCAACTGTTGTTCGGCATACTTCCGTTCTGAGATATCGTATTGAATGCCTACAAAATATAAACACTCTCCGGATTCATTAAAGATCGGATCAATATTCAGTTCGTTCCAGAACTTCTGGCCACTTTTTGTATAATTTAAGATATCAATCTTAATGGACTGTTGTTTCTTTAATGCATCACGAATCTGCATTACCGTTTCGGGGTCTGTGTCCTGTCCTTGCAAAAATCGGCAATTCTGTCCTACAGACTCTTCATACGTGTATCCTGTCAGCCGGGTAAAGTGTTCGTTTACATACATGAGCGGAAGCTCAGGCAAGGTAGCATCGACCACGGTCACGGAGGATTTCACTTTCGAGATGATAAATTCCCACTGTAATGGGGATTGATTATGTTGGCTCATGCCTTCCTCCTTCATCTCACACATGTTAATGTTTATATAGTCTGTAATCGTACATTATATGGAGATACAACTAACCAAATGGTATGTGTTGATATAAAAACAATATATTTTAATTGTAACACAGTTATTCAAGTCATGTGGTTCTTGGGTAATAGTTGATAACTAACATTCGACAATAACCTAACGTTCATCAGGAGGAATACGCATGAAATTTCTGTTAATTATCATCATTATTATTTTGATTGTAGTCTTTTTTACCAGACGCAAACGTTAAGATGAGATCCGTTATGTAAGTAAGAAAGGAAGATGGGTATGAGAACCCTCTTTTTTATATTCATGGTGCTCTGTATTATCAATCTCTGTTTCCCCAAATTCGGCTGGTATCTGCGTTATGGCTGGATTTCCCGGGGTGAAGCCGAACCCAGCAGGCCTTATATGACTATGGTCAGAACAACCAGCCTGCTAATGTTGCTTATCGCCTTCACACTCGCTATGGCATAACTATAGGCACAAGAAGTGACTGCCCCGCTCGGCAGTTTCTTTTTTGCGTTGAAATGACGGGAAAATGATAACTTTGTTTGTGGTGCAAGGATGACATTGCCCGTAATATAGATGTATCGTTTCGGAAAGGACATCCTTGGCATGAACATCGCATTTTATCCATATTGGGCCGTCAAAACACTGCTCTCGCTTATTAATGTCATCTATATCATGGTCATAACTACATTTATATACGGTCACACTGGATCGGTACTCTATGCTGCAATGTTTCCCCTTATCCAGATCATTGCACGCACAATAGCAGGTTTCACTTTGCCATTACTTGTGAACCGTTTCGCATACTCCAAACTATTGATCAGCATTTCCATAGCCAAAACATTCCTCATGACCTGTATAGCTATTTCGTTGAATCATTTGATTTCACAGCTGCCGCTTCTCTTGATTGGCGTTGTTATACTATCCTTATTGGACGGATGGGAATCTCCGTTACTGAATACGTTAACGCCACGATTGGTTCAGGGAGACGACCTTGTGAAAGCCAATAGCCTACTTTCGCTCTCCAATCAGACAGTAACCATTGTCGGGTACGCCATGACGGGATTCGCCGTGATGAACTGGGGGGCGTCACAGACATTCTGGGCAGCTACAAGCCTGTCCTGGGCCGTTCTGATCTTCATGATTGCCATGGGCTTGCTCACACGAAATGTTGAACAACCTCAGAAATCTGCTGTATCACGGAATGAATTGAGGGAAGGCTGGAGTATGATTTGGAAGAATCCATCATTACGTCTGATCACGCTTATGGACATTGCCCAGACTCTTGCGGGTTCCATCTGGATCGGAGCTGTTACGTTGGCCTTTGCAAAAGAAGTTCTGGGACGAGGAGAAGGTTGGTGGGGACTCATGAACTCGAGTTACGCTGCTGGAACCATGCTTGGAGGTATTCTGGCTCTTGCACTGGCCAAACGTATTCAGAAGCATCTAAACGCTAGTATGACCATGGGTTCCCTTCTCTTCAGCCTGCTGACCGTCGTTTATGGTCTAAACAACCTGCCATGGCTCGCTTTGGTGTTATGCATACTCATGGGTCCAGTTCATCAGATTCGTGCTGCGGCTCAGCAGACAGCGCTTCAGAGCATTATTGTACCTGCCCTATCCCTAACCAAGGTATACGCCACACGTGGGGTCCTGATATCCACAGTGATGAGTGTATCCATAGTCATCTTTAGTCTAGTCGCCGATCAAATGGGCGTTCGATGGGTATACCTTATCAGTGGAGCCTTGTTTATCGTGTCTGCGATATGCTCTTTATCGTTGAGCCGGGTTCACAGGAGCGAGCATATTATTAAACATACGAGAAATATGTAAATCAAAAAGACGAGCATTATCTGCTCGTCCCTCACAACCTCAATCCAACCGATAATCTGTCAGCGGCTTTCCTTGTTTATAATACAACGTGGGTGACAATATGTTGAAGAAAATATGTACATCCGGCATGTACGCTTCTTCCAGAATAGCCTGCAACGACGAGGCAATCCGGTTATGAACCTCCTGATCACGTTGAAACATCAAAATCTCTATAGAAGCTGGAGAAGGTGTTAGCGCTTGTACATCATGACGCTCTGCCTTCATTCTCTCCCGTGGAATATGAGTAATAAGGGCCATCTGCTCTGTAATTTGGGGTACAACTTCCTCTAGCTGAGGACCTGTGAATCCTTTAAATCGAATAAACGGCATTGCTATCCCTTCAATCTCTGTTAATAGTCTCTTATGTGATTTTAAGCACATTGTTTTCAGTTGTCAAATGTCATGGATGACATATGTTGCATCAATAATAGGAGAAGCCCCGCCGAAGTCTCAGCGGAGCCCTTGCCTGCACGATTCTATACGCGACTTACAGCCAGAAAGATTTTGTGATGATTACGAGCAGGATGAAAAGCACAAGAATTGCACTTGTCGAAGTCCATCCGCCGCCAAATCCACCAACATTGCCACAACCGTATCCAACTTGACTCATTTGATTGGCCTCCTTTGAATTTCAAGGTATGCCATAACATATGCGTATTCCGCGGAAGTGACCGGGCGAATCGGCAAGTTCAGCAGCCCATTCATCTGTGATTCATGCCCGGTGACTTAAGCGGATGGGACGATGGTGATATTCACTCGGTTTTGTAGCGACTTCTGAGATGATGGGTCTGTATGCCCTCTGTCCAAAAGGATTGTACGAGTACGTGTATCACTTTGGGATGCCAGCACAACTTCTCCATCTGGCGCTATACAATAGGCAATCGAAATGGAGATCTCACTGTCGCGGTATGAACCATCCGCATGGCTTGTCCCCATGACAATGCATTGATGCTGCAAAGCAATCTGCCGAGCCTCTTCGACCCACTCACTGTACTGTTCTTCACTGAACATACCTACACCAATGGAATGCATTATAATGTCCACGCTTTTTATTTTCTCGTTGCTAAATCCCTGTAGGACCAACTCGTCACACAACAACGTACTTATCATCCAACCCTGTTCCTCAACCATCTCAGCAGGTGTGTATTTGGCTTTCTCCAATACAATCTCTCCAGCCTTACTGATGATAATCGATCGGTCCTTTGGACGTTCGTCCAGTCTGCGATGACCTGATACAATCATGGTTCCGTATTCAGCCGCCAGGCGGCAAGCTTCCTGGGCATTCTGATTCAAATAACCCTCTGGAAAAAACAATACATCTGCATCAGGATTTCTCCTCAATTCTTCTTCTAGTTGCAGCAAATGCTGTTCCAATCTTGGTTGTGCAATGATAATTTTCAACGGGCATCCCCCATTCAATAATAAAAGCCGATTCATACCTGAATAAGGTACGAAACCGGCTTAAAGGTTGTACGGACAGAACTCCTGCTCATCGTACTTTGCTTCAAAAGTAATTGGCTTTCACGCTATCGCTGAACGACACAATTACCTTTACAGTTCAATGATATGTAATTAGGCATTTCTACGTTCAATACTATCATATATAGCCTGCCCATCATAGCTTCGATCTGTAGCGATATCTTTCACAAAGAGGGCGCTTCCTGCGGCACTGTTTGCATTAACAGACAGAACGCTAATTGCACCTACAACCCACATGAATGGATATAATGCAACGGATAAGGCTTTTTTCATGTCTTTGTCTCCTTTTTTGTTGAAATAGATGATTGGCTGAATATCCCATTAATACGTTTACAACCCAATTAGGTTTCATTTTTGATGATCGTACTACATCGTCCATGCATATTAATCCTAGCATCACTTCTCTTTATCCAATTATTTCAATCCCTAAGTAATGAAATAATCTCATCTATAACAAGTGCAGGACTCTCTAAATGTACGTAATGGCCAGAACCTTCGACGGTAATATGATTGACTTTATCGGATAGAGTAGCCAAATCTTCTTGCAATTCTGCCCACTTCACTTCCATCTCAGGACCCATTCCGTGTTCCGTCGCTGAAATTACCGTTAATGGAGTTTGGCGCAATGCATCATTTTTACGTATTTTACCAACAAATGAAAAGCTCTTTGTCACTTCGGTATAGTCACCCTCTGCTGAAAATTGCGACTTATATAAATCTATAATCTCTGGTGGCAATGTTGCCAAAATTGCTTCTTCTTGATTTTCATGAGAAGAGTCTATCAGTACTGCGCCAGCTACCTCAGAAGTGTAACGATCAGCAAATGCTCTGACATTCAAACCTCCAATACTATGTCCAACCAGCAAATATGGACCAGGTATATTAGCTTTTCTTAGCAACTTATGTAATTCTTTCACTTGTTGTTTCGTCGTTTTATCTTTATTTGTATCTCCGCTAAGTCCCAGTCCAGCACGATCATAGGATACTGTCAAAGTATGCTTTGCTATCTCAGATTGAACTTCTGACCAGATCGTGGAACTATCTCCATACCCACTAATAAAAACTACCGTGGGAAATGAATTTTTTATTCCTTGTATTTCGGCATATAACGATACTCCAGTACTAACTTCATACAAACCACTCGAACCGACCTGGCTTGGTTTTCCTTCTACTAATCCTGAAGGAATCAGAAGCACGAGACAAAACGTCAAAATTAAAACTAACTTACTCTTCATTTACATATCCTCCTTATAATATTTGAAATGGGTTATATGTAAAGTATATCCATAATGGGTCATTATGTAAATTAAAGAATTATATTCTTTAATTTGTATCTCTATTGATTTCAGTCCAGTACACAAAACAGCGCTCCCCCGTATTCAAACGGAGCCGCACTGTTTTTGAGCCTATAAGAATATCATTCAAAACTTCTCAGTAAATCCCCCGCCTCTTCATGATCGGGTTCCAGAGCGAGCACTTGATGAGTATAGGAAAGTGTTTCTTCTTCCAGTTCAAGTTCATAACAGCACACAGCCAAGTCGTATAAGACTGCCGGGTTGTGGTTACTTGGATCTGCAACCAAGGATATCTCCAGAAACCGTTTCGCATCCTCATACATATACATCTCATATAACAACTGCCCTGCCAGAAATGCGAGCCCCCCTTGCTGCTCCATCACATAGTAAGACGACCACATCGTATGAATGCCAGACTGAATATCGAGCATTTCCTCATCACTTGCATCAGGAAGAAGACTGGAAATGTGCGTCGCACTGTGAATTAAGAATTCAGCATCATATCCACCCAGACGCCAAAAAGGCAAAATATGCTTCAACTCCATACGCTCTATTTGAGAGTCTACCCATTGTTTCATGCTGAAAAAGTCATCCGGTCCAAAACGTTCAACGAATCGATGGTAGGCTAGACGGGTATTCACATAACTGATGGGTTCATCCACCATCAACATGCATCCCACATTCAGATCTTTATAATGATGTGTTGTAAATCGTGTATGGGCACCTTGTTGCTCCAAGACATATTGAATGGCATGATAGTTGGCTGTTAAGGAAAAACTTCCGTGCAGAACAAATTCAGGAGGCTCTGCGAACTTCCAGTTATCCAGGCGATGATCCCCTTTATCAGCGGTAATTAACACATAACCTGACTGCGACAACTTTTTCAAACGATCCAGACAAGACAAGCCAATTGCCGGGAAAAGGATGTGAGAATCCTCCAGCTCCTCCTTGTACAATGTGATCAGTTCCGAATACGGATAGTTATCTGCACTGTATTCAGGCGCCCGGCGATACTCATAACTTAGCGTCATATTCTTCAACATCTCGGCGGGATCAAGTTCAAGACGACGATCGGGAGACTGAACAAGAAGATCACACTCATAGATCTCGCCATCCCCAATATAGATTAATTCCTGCGGAATGCTGTCAAAAAAGTAATTGGCAATCAACAACAATGGTTGTTTCAGATCACCAGGCCGAATAACCGTGCCTGCGAGGGTCAGGTTTAATTCCGTATCCGTTACAGCATCAAAACATGCAAAATCCACTATACCTTGTTGAATAAAGGATTGCATGGACGGGTGCTCTTTCCAACCCAGTACATTCTCCGCAACCAGATCTGTCATTACATATCGGAAAGGTGGTAACTGTATTCCAGCAAATTCCTTTAACTCCATCAGTTTCAGGAGAACTTGATGCGCCAAACGCCCTACACCCGCTCCTAGTTCAAGAATGGTCACAGTCTCGTTAACCTTTTCTTTGTTAGCGAGATCCTGAAGAAAGCCAAAAATCATCTCTGCATACGCCGTGGCAATCATCGGATTACTGGTAATATATTGAGGGACCTGATTCTCTGTCCAAGCCTGTAGACCCTGCTGTTCATAATAAGCTCTCTGCCAATCCCAGACTGGAGCTTCACTGTAACGAAAACGTTGACCTTCATTTGACATCATTAAAATGGAAACCTGCTTTCTATCACTAATTTCATAAAATTCTCGGATGTTCATGTACTATTTATGTCCAATACCATTCAATCTCTGTAATGTATTATATCATAGAACCCTATCTACTCGATGAAGTTAGTCTTCTCCTTCAACATGAAAAAAACCTGCTTTCGAGGGCAGGTCAGTGTTGTCTTTCATTTAGCGATCTAGTCTTACTAAGCAAGAGACCTCGACATCAGTCAGAATACAACACGCCGTCAAAGTTCTCAGGTCCTACGCGGACCGTACCGAGCAAGTTGGAACTGATAAATGCAGTGTACGTCAATTGAGGCGTGATAGGCGGATTGAAGTCATCTGCAGAGAACGTAATAATCTGAGGGGCAAGTATACTCAAGCTGAACGTAGACGTTGCGGAATAAATCACAGGATCCGTAGCCAAAGTTCCCCTAACAATTGTGATGGTTATACCAACAAGTGCCAAAGGAAGTTGCACAGACACCGTTCCTTTGAATTGTACCCGTGGGTTAGCTCCAATGCTACCACCTGTGACCAGACCAATCTGTCCAAATAACTGCGGAGTGTTAATTACAAGGATTGGTATAGCAATGGAGTTAGCCAAACTCGCATTCTGCGAGGTTCTTGCATCAATAAATTGACTCATGTAATCTACCTCCTATGTGTGGGATAGGATAGTATATGCGAGATTTGAGATATGGCATGGACATCCACTGAGATACGCAAAAAAGGGCAGATCAGAACAGCACCATGAATAAACACCTTGTTCTCCAGAGCTATATGGAGACAGAAAAAAACCCTTGCTAGGCAAGGGTTTTAAGAGTATGGGCCCTACAGGACTCGAACCTGTGACCAATCGGTTATGAGCCGACCGCTCTAACCAACTGAGCTAAGGGCCCTAGACATAATGTATAACGTGCAGATGATGGCTGTGAATCATCCAAGTGAAACTCAATTGCGGGGGCAGGATTTGAACCTGCGGCCTTCGGGTTATGAGCCCGACGAGCTACCGGGCTGCTCCACCCCGCGTCAGTAAAAAATATTAAAACAGCGACTTAATTAATATACACCATTCTATCCCAATAAGTCAAGGGGTAATGTCAGGGAATAAAACGTACACCGTAACGTCCTTTGCGTGATCGATAAACTTCCACTTCCGCCGGTTCATTGTGTCCATAGATCCATCCGTCCTGCTCCATACGTTTGGCCAGACATCCTGCCTGAAACTTGGTTGCGTACAACTTGCTGAAATATACCCAGTGCATACCACTCGTCCTTTCCGGAGTCGTCATTTATTCCTGCTTTTTGTAGAATACCCCATTTTCATAAAAATAGCCGCTAAAGATTAAAATCTTCAGCGGCTATCCTTAAATTATGCTACTAAATCAACTCTCATTGCTCATTGAAACGTGGCTTTAGGGTCCTTTTTCAATTTTTCCAACATCTCGTTACCTTTAGCTGCCCACTCACCAAGCGCTTCTTTTGGTGTCTTTTTATTCTCAAGTACCTGATTGAAATATTCCATTCCTTTTTCGTTTACTTGCCATAAGCCTGGGGATTTTTGATACAGTTTATCCAGATTAGTATTCGTTGGCGGAATAGGCTTCAGAGAATAGAAGGCTTGAATGTTGTAATCCAGGCCATCTTTAGGCTTAATGAAGCTCTTCCGGGATACCATCTCATAGCTGCTGCGTGCTTTGATTTTGGCCCAATCTTCACTGTTCATATATTTGATCAATTCCCAAGCGTCATCCGGGTTCTGAGCAGCACTGTTGATTGCCATCAAGTTGCTCAGATAGATGCTTCCTCCGATTTCAGGAGCTTCCGGGTGAACTGGAGGTGTAACTACATCCCAATCTACCTTCGTAAAATCTTTCATTTTATCTGCATTTTTATTCGCATCAATTAATTGATTGATATAGCTATAATCTCCGATAGCCATGGCTGTCTTGCCGCTCAGGAACAGGTCACCCTGAACCGGATCATAACGTCCACTCGGATTCTGATCCTGCGGCTCGTCACCTTTAGGAATCACTTTGTCAATGGCAAGTTTGCTGATGGTGCTCCACACTTTCTCCCATTGAGGAGAATCTACGGTCATCTTCTCTGCTTTGTCGTCAAACGTCTTCAACTGCAACGAACTATAGTACTGCTGCATGGAATAATAAGGCGAACCACCCTGATATGTCGTGAAGGCGAAACCAAATACGTGATCTTTACCTTCACCTTTTGTAAGTCGGGTACCCAAATTGAAGATATCGTCCCATGTCATGTTGTCCGTTGGCGGTTCCACACCTGCTTTTTCAAACATACCCTTGTTATAGAACAAAGCGGAAGATGAGAACGTTGGTGTCAATGCATAGATGCTCTGATCCCCCAGATCTTTGATACCCTCCAGCACACTAGGAACAATGTCAGTGGTGTCAAACTTATCTTCCTGCATCAGCGGGTCCAGTTGTTTTACCATATTCTCCTGAATTAATGATTTGACTGTAGAGGTATCTGCTACGATGACGTCAACCGGGTTATCGCCAGTCATAATCTTCTTCAGACTTTCCATCGTATCCGGAACTTCCTGCTGTTCTTCGGTGTTGCCATACCCATACATGCTGCTCTGATCAACGGCAGCTACAATCTCAATGGTTACATTGGGATGGGTCAGCTCAAAAGCATCAGTAAATTGTTGACGGAAATAACTGTCGTCTTGCCCTCCCCACATTGTAGCCACACGTAATACACGCTGCTCTGTATCCTTCGCCTCACTTGCCGTACAGCCAGCAATCAGCGGCAATGCTAACGTCGCAGTAGCCACGACAGCCAGCACACGTTTTCCCCACAACCTGTTCTTCATCTCCCAATTCCCCCTCATTAATTATCTTGGCGGTGTAATGACAATGCGTTCACCGTCAAATTCCAATGTAGCCCGGTTATCAATGGATAAGGCCTCCAGGTATTCTTTTGGCACCTGAAGCCGCCCTGCACGGTCAATAATGACGAATGCCTCATGAATGTCCGGCATACCCGTTTCAGACAAGTTATGCTCATCATCCAAATTCGGGTTGCGCTTCACAAACTCGGTACTGGTCAAGCCGTCCCGGATCGCTACGATCCGGTCTACCTTACCAGCTAGCGTCAAATCATGGGTAACGATGACAATCGTAACGCCGAGTTCCTTGTTCATTTTACGGAAAATGCCCATGATTGTATCACATGTCTCGGAATCGACCGAACCGGTTGGTTCATCTGCAAGCAGAATTTTGGGACGATTGGATAATGAGATCGCAATCGCTACCCGTTGCTGCTCTCCTCCTGACAATTGATGCAATTTGTTATGCATACGATCTTTAAGGCCTACCCATTCGAGCAACTGTTTCGCGTAAGCACGATCACGCTTGCCTCCCAGAATCATGGGCGTCTCCACATTCTCCAGTGCCGTGAGATAAGGCAGCAAGTTACGACCGTTATTTTGCCAGATAAATCCTACGGTATGCCGTTTGTACTCGACCAATTGAGCATCAGTCATCTTGAGCAGATCCCATTCTCCCACAACAGCCGTTCCGGCAGTAGGACGATCAAGCCCGCCCAGAATATTCAGCAACGTCGATTTACCGCTACCGCTGTTACCAATGATGGCCATCATTTCACCTTGATTGACAGTCAGGTTGAGACCCTGAAGGGCAACGACTTCCACATCGCTGGATTTAAAAATTTTGACAAGTCCTTCGCATTGGATCACGTTTACCTCTCCTCTCCCATTTTGACTGCCTGGTGAACCCGTAGTCTGCGAATCTGCCAGAGCAACATGGTTGCACCAATGACCAGCATCACCACAGTGACCCCATACAGTTGCAACATATCCTGCTGTTCAAATACAATCCGGAACGGAGGTACCTGAGCAGATACATTATCCGTCGTCTGCAGGAATGGCAGGAATAAACGACTCGACACCTGACCAATACCAAGACCAAGCAGGATCGACAGCCCCGCCGTGAAGACCTGCTCCAGCAGCAGCATACCGCTTAGTTGTGCCCGGGATAATCCCATGGCGCGTAATACACCAAACTGCACAACACGTCCAGACAGGTTAAAGAACCAGTACAGCACGTATCCAATTAACGAGATAATAACGGATACCAGGAAACCAAGACTCAGAATCCCGAATACACCTCCTCGTGATGGGTGTTTACCCTGAGATACCAATTCGGTGCGTACGTCACGCACAGAGGATAACTCAATGCCCTCTGCTGCAAGTTTCTCCATCAAAGGAGCCACCTTGGCATCCGGTTCCATTTTCAGCCATACCTCATAAGGAATCAGAGGCACCTGATCATAGATATAATCAAGATTCGCCACGAAGAATGGCATCTGATCCGGATACTGAGCGGGCCAGTAAGGAATGATGCCAAAGACGACGAATTCAATCGCTTGTCCCTGTACACCCATGGAGACGAGATCTCCGGTCTTGAGCTTGAACTTGTCAGCAAATTTGGAAGAGATCAATACAGCTCCTTCATATTTACCAAGCAAGTCAAGGTACCTGTAGGGATGTGCCGGGAACAAATCATTGCGGAACCACGCCACTTGAGCAAAGTCCACATTATCAATGCCGACCAGCATTCCCTGTCCACCCGATTTACCAGAGACGATAATATTACCCTTGGTCTGCAGCACTCTTGCTGCATGTTCCACCCCATCTAATCTGCGGAACACTTCAAAAGGAGGTTCGGAGTAGATGACTTTGGATGGTTGCGAAGATCCACCGCCGCCACCTGGAGCACCTCCACCTCCACCGCCATTTCCTCCGCCGGGAGCGCCACCAGAACCACCGCCGCCTTGTTGACCTCCACCTGAACCACCATTCTGTCCGGAACCAGGCTTAATCTCAGGCGTTCCTTCCCATACGGTCTGCATGATCACATCCGACCCATAACGATACAGCGTACGCTCGGTGGAATTCAGATCAATTGTCCGGGCCGCAGCCGAGTTATACACTCCAAGTCCCAGTGTTAATACAAGCAAGATCATCAACGGATAATAGGACGAAGATGAACGCGATAGTTGCGTTAATGTCAGATATAACGGGACCGGGAGAAACTTGCGGCCGATCAGCTGAATAAGCTTCAATATCCACGGGAACAAGCGCAAGAAGAATAGTCCAAGCGCAAAGATCGCAAGTGCGGGTACAAAGAACAGGAACGGCTGTACCTGCAGCTGATCGGTTGTCATTCCCGTCTGGAAGGTCAACATCTGACGTTCATAGAAGAGGTAGTATCCATATCCAGCCAGACCCAGTAACACAACATCCAGGAACCAGCGTTGCCATACCGGCGCACGGTCTGTACGTGCTTGCCGCCGTTTGGCAGATACAATCGTTGCCCGTGCATAGGTTATCGCAGGGATAAGTGATGCGATGATCGCAACAAGGACCGCTGCTACGCCCAGCAGAATAGCTTCTTTGGATACACCGATCGGAATGGACTTCCGATCTACGAACGAGAGAAAACCACTTGCTGAACCGATACTTTTAGCCATAAACCAACCGAGCAACGGTCCAATAACCAGCGCAATAGCGCCCAGAAATATGCCTTCAAGCAGGTAAAGAGAGAAGATCTGCCGAGCTGAAGCTCCACGGCTGCGCAATACCGCAATATCACTCTCTTGCTTCTGTAATGACTGTCTGGCGTTCATCGCAATAAAATAAAAGACCATCGCAATCATCGGTGCTGCCAAGGTAAACAGCATCGTCTGCAATTGCAGACTCTGACTGCGGAACTGCTTAAGCAGGTCACCGAAGGTAATGTCCACTTTCGTATCTTTCAGCCGCTGATAGAGATCGATATCCAACCTTTCCAGCACGGAAGTCAGTCCTGATAACTGGCTGGTTTGAATTTCTTTTAGATCAAAGGCATAATACCAACGTGAGTTTTGAAGTGGAATCCCTTTTTCCTTCAGTAAAACATCATTAAAAACCGATTCATCCACATAAAGTCCATTCATCATGCCGTCAAATCCTTGTACCCAGTAAGGGCTGTTCGGATCATCTGCCTTGAAAGACCCCGTAATCTTTACCCGCAACGTGATATCAAGGCCGCTATAAACCGGATATTCCAGAATGTCACCAATGTGCAGATCGTTACGGTACATACCTTCTTCCAACATGACTGCCTCGATCGTGTCATCTTTGACCTGGTTTCCAGGTTTCACCCCTGCAGAGTAATTCACCTGTGCAGCCAGCCCACTCATCGTCCCCAAACTCATACTGCGTGCTCTGCTGGCATCCACTTTGGTTGGATCTTCCGGGCTCACCTCTGTGCTGCGAATGGATCTCGAATTCACATACGTATGGAAAGGAAACCCGATGTCGCGAGGAACATCCTCACGAATATAACGATCCACTTCGTCCAGACCCCGTGTGTCTGTCTTCACACCCCCGGGTGCCTGATAACTCATGAGCAACGAACCGGCCGGCAATCCTTCACTGTTATCCTGCAGCGTTTGCGCGACGACTCGTTTCAACGCACCATCGGCATACATGGGGATACTGACGGTGAACGCAACCGCCACAATTAATCCGATCAGTGTGCTGAAGGTCATCCAGCGCGTGTTCCACATTTTGCGGAACAGCAGTCGAAGCAATGGCAGCCCCATTAGCGTCCCACTACTTTCTCGCCTACGGTCAGACCTTTCAGAATCTCAACATCTGTCGATGTCTGCTGACCAACTTCAACGTCCACTTCACGCTTGCTACCATCACTCTCCACGACTTGTACGTACGTTCTTGAACCGATGGAGCGTAAAGCGGATACAGGAATCACTATCGCGTTCTCGGTACGCTGCGTTACAATCGAGACCGATAGAGGTGTGCCACGTTCCACGCCTTTTGGCATTTTTGCAAGTGTAACGATAACATACTTATCCAGCGTTTCCTTCGTTGGGGGCGTCCCGCCTTCCCCCGTTCCTTCGCCACTGCCGCTTCCCGATGCTTCAGCAAGAGGCATGACTTTAATTTTGCCAGCGACTTTACCGGCTCCATTAATGTCCACTTCTGCCTTCATACCGGCTGAGAACTTCTCCAGATCTTCCTTGGCAAAGGTAGCTGCCACAACCAGATTCGATGTATCCGCAATCGTAGCAATCGGATCATACGCTTTCACGGCTGCGCCCTTCTCAACCTGCACAGCAATTACGGTGCCACCGAATGGAGCCGTCAACGTAGCTTTGCCCAGTTGCGCTTCCAGATCGGCGAGTTCCTGGCGCAGTTCTTCAAACGCAATCGTTGCCTCTTCGAACTCCACCGGGTCCATCTCATCCTTCTTGCGCAGTGTTTCCTTCATCTGAACTTCAGACTTGCGAATAGCCAGTTTCTTGCCACGGATCTCCTTCTCCACACTCTCCACATCGAGCACGGCCAGAAGTTGACCCTTTTTCACTTTATCCCCTGGTTTAACATTTAACTCTTTGACATGCATGCCATCGAGTGTGAAGTACACCTTCTCTTCCCGCTGACTCATCATCTTGCCACTGCCACTTACTCTTTTCTCCAGCGTTTCTGTTCGGACTTCATATTCCGGTTTCTTGGAGATCGTTGGCGGCGTAATTGGCGGAAGCACTTCTTCCTCTGTTTCTGACGGCAGCAATGAGCAGCCGGACATCGTTGCAACCATTATCGCACCAAGTACAATAATTGCTGCGCGTTTCCCCCTCTTCGGAGCGGCCTCTTTACTTGATAAATCTGCCGTCCGCCATTTCATAAACATGGTCCGCAACCTCCAAAATTGTAGGATCGTGTGTAGTCATACATATCGTTACTTGTTCTACTTCAATAATATTGCGGAATACGGCCATGACCTGAGCGCCCATTTTGGAATCCAATTCCGCTGTAGGCTCATCCGCAAGCAACAATCGGGGTCTGTGGGCAATCGCCTTGGCTATTGCTACCCGCTGTTGCTCTCCCCCGGACATCTCGAAAGGTCGGTGCTTCACCCGTTTGGATAGTCCAACCAGGTCCAGACAGTGACCAACCCTGTCTTTCCATTCCGCTCGCGGAACATCCGCCATTCGCAGCGACAGTTCTACATTTTCCCAAGCAGACAATAAGGGCATGAGTGCATAGGCCTGAAAAATAAAACCGATTTCTTTGCGCCGCAAAGCGGTCCGCCGCCGGTCTCCCCAATCCTGAAGAGGCTGGCCGGAGAACAGAATGTCTCCACTTGAAGGCTGATCCAATCCACCGAGCATATTCAGGAGCGTTGTTTTGCCTGAGCCCGATCGCCCCTTCAGCATGACCAGTTGTTGCGGATTCACTTCCATATCAATGCCTTTGAGCACATGAATAATGCGACTACCTGTCTGGAAACTGCGATGTACATTACGCACCTCCAGTACAGGTCCATCATATGGAGGCAGCATATCCTTCTTCGGTTTGATCTTCTTCAGGGGCTCATCAACGGTAGTTACCGCAGCTGCAACTACTTCATCTGAAGCGATTTCACTTTCTTGTAACAGAGGTTCACTCGACGGATGATCGTGTTCATTGTTGTATGTATTTTCTCCCGAAACCGTCGATGCCTCCAGCTGCGCTTCCCACTGTTGAATTTCATCGCCTGACTGGCTCTTGGCAGGTCTTTTTCTGAGAAATAAATTCTTCATGCCAGCAATCACGCTCATCCTTTCTTCATATCCCGTTCACTTCTTCAAAAAACCTAAAATTAGAAATCTGTTCCAACCTACACTGAATTATAAACGACCGATCACAACTAAAAGTTACAAGCTTTTTACAACGGTATCGGGAAAAAGTTAATATTTTGATGAACAAACGAAAAAAGCACCCCAATGTATGGGATGCCTCTTGCTTATTCGATGGTTTTGCCGCTATGACGGCAATCATTACAATTTTGATACCGTTTAACATTGAACACATATTGCATCATGCAATGATATTATTTACCAAATGAAGAAGGATCTTCACGCCAGGATTTAAGCAACTCAAAGTCACTCTCCTGAATCGTTCCCTGAGCCAAAGCCACATCCATCAGCGCCGTGTAATTGGACAACGTCTGAAGTGGAATTCCAGCTTCTTCGAATGCTTTAACACCTTTGTCCAGCTGGTAGCTGAAGATCGCAAGCACAGCGAGAGGTGTTGCACCTGCTACGCGTACGGCTTCTGCTGCTTTGATCGAGCTTCCACCCGTGGAGATTAGATCTTCAATGACAACCACTTTCTGTCCTTCGGTAATCAGGCCTTCAATCAGGTTCTCCTTACCGTGTCCTTTCGCTTTATCACGAATGTAGGCCATCGGCAGATTCAGCTTCTGAGCCACCCAGGCCGCATGCGGGATACCTGCGGTTGCCGTACCCGCGATGACTTCTGCATCGGGGTATTGGTTACGAATGATCGTTGCGAAGGCTTCAGCAATATCGTTACGAATCTCGGGATAGGACATCGTTAAGCGGTTATCGCAGTATATTGGTGATTTGATACCGGATGTCCATGTAAATGGTTGCTGTGGACGCAACGCCACGGCTTTAATTTTCAACAGTTGGGAAGCAATATGATTCGGAATCTCATTTAGTTCGATCATGCCTTCAACATCTCCTTCAAAATGGTTTCTGCCGCTTCTCGCGGATTGGGAGCGCCTGTAATGGGTCTACCTACAACAATGTAATGACTGCCTCTGGCGATGGCTTCACCTGGCGTCAAGACGCGTGTCTGATCTCCCAGACCACTACCCGCTGGACGAATTCCTGGTGTAACGGTGTGAAAAGCACTACCACACGCTGCCCGAATTGCGGGCACTTCCAGTGGAGAAGCAACAACCCCATCCAGTCCAGCCTCTTGGGCCAGTCCTGCATAACGGACCACAGCAGCTTCCACACTTCCCGGGATGCCAATCTCGTTATTCATCGTTTCCAGACTTGTACTGGTCAGTTGAGTGACCGCAATGATCTCGGGCTTGCTAAGGGAAGGATCAGCAGCTATAGCTGCCTCAGCCCCTTCACGTGCAGCACGCATCATGATCGTTCCACCCGCTGCATGCACATTAAACATGTCTACCCCAAGACGCGTGATACTCTCAGCGCCGCCACGAACGGTGTTGGGAATGTCATGCATTTTCACATCCAGAAAAACGGAATAACCTTTGGATTTCAGCTCCCGAATGAAGTCTGGTCCTGCTGCGTAGAACAGCTGCATTCCTACCTTGAGATAACAGGGAATGCCTTCAAGAGCTTGTACCAATGCTTTCGCTTCTTCCGCTCCAGGATAATCCAGTGCCACCATCAGACGGCCAGCCATTTCATTAAAATTCGCGTGATTCATCACCAGCACTCCCCTCCACTTGCTCAATTTTTCCGTTTTTGCCCGATATAAAGGACATCCCGCCAGCCCGCAGGCTGACTGATGTCCTTTATCAGTGAATATTTATTTTATAAAGGCAGGCATTGCTTCCGAAGAGAAGTTGATCGTTTGCAGCATGATCAGCAGCGCACGAATCGTATCCAGTGAAGTCATACATACAATGCCGTTCTCTACCGCTTCACGACGGATACGGAATCCGTCACGCTGTGGTGTTTTGCCTTTGGTGAGTGTGTTGAAGACAAAGTTCGCTTCGCCGCTGCGGATCATATCCAGAATGTTCGGCGAACCTTCGCTTAACTTGTTCACCGTCGTTACCGGAATGTTCGCTGCTTCAAGCGCAGCCGCTGTTCCACCAGTAGCCATGATTTTGTAACCCAGTCTGTAGAAACCTTCGAGCAAAGGAACTGCTTCGTCCTTGTCTTTATCTGCTACAGTCACGACAATCGCTCCGGTTGCTGGAATTTTCATTCCTGCCCCGATGAGACCTTTGAACAACGCTTTAGCGTAATTCGGGTCACGGCCCATAACCTCACCTGTAGACTTCATCTCAGGTCCGAGGGTTGGCTCTACACGACGCAGCTTCGCGAAGGAGAAGACCGGTACTTTAACAGATACATGATCCGACTCAGGCCACAGTCCATCGACATAACCAAGATCTTTCAGTTTCACACCCAGAATGGCTTGTGTTGCCAGGTTCGCCATTGGAATGTTGGTTACTTTGCTCAGGAATGGCACGGTACGGGATGAACGCGGGTTCACCTCGATAATGTACACTTGACCATCATGGATAACAAACTGGATGTTGACCAAACCGACCGTTTTCAGTTCTTTCGCAATTTTGATTGTAATCTCTACAATTTTCTCTTTCATATCCTGGGACAGATGTTGAGGAGGATATACCGCGATGGAGTCACCAGAGTGAACCCCTGCACGCTCGATATGTTCCATGATGCCCGGAATCAATACCGTTTCACCATCACAGATGGCGTCAACCTCAACTTCTTTACCCATCATATAACGGTCGATCAGAACCGGATGCTCCGGATTGATTTTAACCGCCTGTTCCATGTATGTCAGCAATTCAGCATCGGAGTATACAATCTCCATCGCACGACCGCCGAGTACATAGGAAGGACGAACCAGTACCGGATAGCCCAGACTTTGAGCTGTTTCTACAGCATCATCAACGGAAATGACCGTTTTACCTTTCGGCTGTGCAATCTCCAGACGGGAGAGCAGACGCTCGAACTTCTTGCGGTCCTCCGCCTCATCGATGCTTTCCAGATCCGTTCCGAGAATCGTTACACCTGCATTACGCAGTGGTGCTGCCAGGTTGATGGCCGTTTGTCCACCGAACTGTACGATAACGCCTACTGGCTTCTCTTGTTCAATCACGTTCATGACATCTTCGAAGAAGAGTGGTTCAAAGTACAGACGATCTGATGTATTAAAGTCCGTCGACACCGTCTCCGGGTTATTATTGATAATGACTGCTTCATAGCCTGCTTTTTGCAAAGCCCATACGGCGTGTACCGTAGAGTAGTCAAACTCGATACCTTGACCGATCCGGATTGGTCCTGAACCCAGTACCACAACTTTTTTCTTGTCGGAAGGGATCACTTCGTTCTCTGTCTCGTATGTTGAGTAGTAATATGGCGTTGTTGCTTCGAACTCAGCTGCACATGTATCTACCATTTTGTAGACTGGGCGCAGGTTCTCTGCTTCCCGACGAGTTCTAACTTCAGCTTCAGTCGTTAATGTGCCGCCAGGTTGACCTTGCGCACGCAGTTCGGCAATGGCGCGGTCTGTGAATCCAAGGCGTTTCGCTTGATATAGAATGTCGGAAGACAATTCGGATTCTTCGCGAATGCGATCTTCGAATGCGATGAGACCTTCGATTTTGTCCAGGAACCACCAGTCGATCTTGGTCAGATCCTGCAATTGTTGCAACGTATATCCTCTGCGGAATGCTTCGGCAATCAGGAAGATACGCTCATCATCTGCTTTGATCAGACGTTCGTTCAGTGTATCTTCATCCAGCGTTTCGGCATCCTTCAAGTAAAGGCGGTGTACGCCAATCTCAAGGGAGCGCACGGCTTTGTGAATCGACTCTTCGAATGTCCGGCCAATGGCCATTACTTCGCCTGTTGCTTTCATCTGAGTTCCCAGTTTACGGTTCGCCGAGATGAACTTGTCGAACGGCCAGCGTGGGATTTTGCTCACGATATAATCCAATGTTGGCTCGAAGCAAGCATATGTTTGGCCTGTTACCGGGTTCACGATTTCGTCCAGTGTGTAACCCATGGCAATTTTCGCAGCCATCTTCGCAATTGGATAACCCGTTGCTTTTGAAGCCAGCGCCGATGAACGGCTTACCCGTGGGTTAACTTCGATAACATAGTATTGGAAGCTGTGTGGGTCCAGTGCGAACTGTACGTTACATCCACCCTCGATATTCAGGGCACGGATGATTTTCAGTGAAGCTGAACGCAGCATTTGATATTCACGGTCCGACAGGGTTTGGCTTGGTGCTACGACGATACTGTCGCCTGTATGAACACCTACCGGGTCAAAGTTTTCCATGTTGCAGACAACGATACAGTTATCGTTTTTGTCCCGCATAACTTCATACTCGACTTCTTTCATGCCTGCAATGCTCTTCTCGACCAAACATTGCCCAATTGGGCTGTAACGAATTCCCGCTGCCACAGTTTCGCGCAGCTCTTCTTCGTTCGCACAGATTCCGCCGCCTGTTCCTCCCAGCGTATAAGCTGGTCGCACGATGATTGGATAACCAATCTCAGCTGCAAATTCAAGTGATTCTTCAAGTGTCGTTACAATTACACTCTCAGGTACAGGCTGTTCCAGTTCACGCATCAGGTCACGGAACAGATCACGATCTTCCGCTTTCTCGATGGATGTCAGCTGCGTTCCGAGCAATTTCACATTTTCACGTTCCAACACACCTGCACGTGCCAGTTCCACAGCCATGTTCAGACCTGTCTGACCACCCAGTGTTGGCAACAAGCCGTCTGGACGCTCCTGACGAATGATTTGGGTTACAAAATCCAGTGTGATTGGCTCAATGTAGACTTTGTCAGCCATGTTAGTATCCGTCATAATGGTCGCCGGGTTGCTGTTGATAAGTACAACTTCCACGCCTTCTTCTTTCAGAGCCTGGCAAGCTTGTGTACCGGCATAGTCGAACTCGGCCGCTTGACCGATGACGATTGGACCGGAACCAATCACCAGGATTTTTTTGAGATCTTTGTTAATCGGCATGTTATTGTGCTCCTTTCACTGCGGCTGCCAATACGGCTTGACGCGGCTTTTGCGGGTTAGTGATTTTATGCTCGCGAATCATCTCGATAAAGCGGTCAAACAGATAGCTGTTGTCGTAAGGACCCGGTGCTGCTTCAGGGTGGTATTGAACTGAGAATGCCGGGAATGATTTATGTTTCAGACCTTCAATGGTCTTATCGTTATTGTTGATATGTGTAACTTCCAAATCCGTGCTCTTCACAGACTCTTCGTTTACGGTAAATCCATGGTTTTGGGATGTGATGAAGCAACGTCCGCTCTCCAGTTCTTTGACCGGGTGGTTTCCTCCGCGATGTCCAAACTTGAGTTTTTCGGTATCTGCTCCTGCTGCAAGTGCGAACAATTGGTGACCCAGGCAGATGCCGAAGATCGGGTATTCGCCAAGCAGTTCACTGATCATTTTAACTGCATGAGGTACATCTTTCGGGTCCCCAGGGCCGTTGGACAGTTGAATGCCGTCCGGGTTCAGGCGACGAATCTCGTCTGCTGTTACATCGTGCGGAACAACGACAACGTCACAGTTACGTTTGCTGAGTTCGCGCAAGATTCCTGTTTTAGCACCATAATCCACGAGCACAATACGCTCAGCCGTTCCCGGGCTGTTGTAGACATGCTCTGTAGAAGTCATTGGCACCTGGTTACGCAGCTCGGCGATGGTGGTGTCTCCCATCATCTCCAGCAGTTCTTCCACAGGCTTCGATCCTGTTGTGAGAATTCCCTTCATGGTGCCGTGGTGACGAATCCGGCGAGTCAACATGCGTGTATCAATTTCGCTGATTCCTACGATACCGTATTCCTTGAGCAGATTGTCTACGCTGTATTCCGCACGCCAGTTGCTTGGCGTTGGCTCATGACGACGTACAACGAAACCGTGCACGTATGGACGAATCGACTCAAAGTCATCACGCGTAATGCCGTAGTTTCCGATCAGCGGATACGTCATGGTTACGATTTGACCGCAATAGGAAGGATCCGAAAGCACCTCTTGATAGCCTGTAATTCCCGTATTAAAAACGACCTCACCTGTCGTTTCACCTTCAGCACCGAATGCTTTCCCGGTGAACAGTGTGCCGTCTTCCAACAATAATCTTGCCTGTGCCTGCATCCCATTTCACTCCTCTGTGTTTATCAACGTTGAATACTTTGAGTTGAACATGGGCGTTACGTGTGGTGCGGCTCCGTGGGCAGACAACCCTTTGATCGCTGTTATCCCCGGATTACTTTGATCCCATTCTTCAAATGGAGTAATCCGGTGATAAAGGCGAACGCTTTGCTTCTTCGGGTTCTTTCTGCCCTCTACGCAGTTACGTTGGTGTCCATGTTCAAAAGCATTATTCAACTGTGTTTTGTTTCGTATGTTAGACTCTCGGCATGATTTGCCTCGAGTTAGTTGAAAAGATGTTACTGGTGTAAAAGTTACAGATTAAGTTTTAGAATTAGAAAGATTTGTTGTTTTAGAAAAGTTGAATATATAGAGTTACTGATTTATTAATTTGTTGAGTTACCGTTTTACTGTTGTACCGTGTTATCCCACACGCTTTTGCCATCCACCCAAGTTTGTACGGCCCAGCCTTTCAGCTTCCAGCCTGTGAATGGGGTGTTTCTTCCTTTGGTTGCAAACGTTGCAGGATCAACCGCTTTTTCCTCGTTCAGGTCAATCATCGTGATATCTGCTGGCGCTCCTTCTTCCAGTTTGCCAGTATCCAGTCGGAATACCCGTGCCGGATCAGCAGTCATGCGTTTCACCAGGAAGTCCAGGCTCCACAGTCCTGTTTCCACAAACTTCGTGTACAGCAGCGGGAAGGCTGTTTCGAATCCAACGATTCCGAAAGGTGCCAGCTCCATGCCTTTGGCTTTCTCTTCTTCACTGTGTGGCGCGTGATCAGTTACGATCATGTCCAGCGTGCCGTCCAGCAAACCTTCGATACATGCCTGCACATCACGTGGTGAGCGTAGTGGCGGGTTCATCTTCCAGTTGGCGTCCATGCCCGGGATATCTTCATCCGACAACACCAGATGGTGCGGACACACCTCAGCAGTTACTTTAATACCGATGGATTTCGCCAGACGAATCAGGCGAACCGATTGCTCTGTGCTTACGTGGCAGACGTGGTAATGAACTCCCGTTGCTTCTGCGAGCAGAATATCCCGGCCTACGTGGATCGCCTCGGATTCATTAGGAATGCCTTTGATACCATGACGTTTGGAAAACTCACCTTCCGTCACATATCCACCAACAACCAATGAGTCATCTTCACAGTGAGCGATCACTGGCATATCCATGCTTGCTGCGAGGCTCATGGCATCCTTCATCATTTGAGCGTTTTGTACGCCTACACCGTCATCCGTGAATCCAATAGCGCCTGCTTCTTTTAATGCAGCAAAATCGGTGAGTTCACGACCCAGTTCGTTTTTGGTAATGGCTGCATAAGGCAACACTTTAACCAGATCCGCTTCTTTGGCTTTATCCAATACCAGTTTTACAACTTCCGCTGTGTCTGTTACCGGTCTTGTGTTCGGCATGCAAGCAATCGTTGTAAATCCACCTTGTGCTGCTGAACGAGCACCTGTCTCGATCGTCTCTTTGTGTTCGAATCCAGGTTCACGCAGATGCACGTGCATATCGATTAATCCCGGAATGACCAGTTTGCCTGATGCGTCTGTCACATGATGCGCTGACTTTTCGGCATCCAATACGGTTTGATCTTCCAGGCCAGCGATCTTTTTGATTTTACCTTCATCTATAATGATGGTTTTCCGTTCAAGTTCCCCTTGTTGGTTCAAGATATTCGCATTCTTTATAATCTGTAGCATAATTTCCCTCCGCTTCGGTTCTGTCCGGCTTACCAGGCAAGCCGGATGATTTTCTTTATCGTTTACTCTCTTATTGCTCTATAAGAACCGCCATCTTCGTCAGCCTATGACCCACAGCCAGACCCTGTTACAGTTTCATCGCACGTTCCATAACCGCCATGCGGATTGGAACGCCGTTTGCCATCTGCGGGAAGATCCGTGATGCTTCACTCTCCACAACCGCGTCATCTACCTCGACGTTACGGTTCACTGGAGCAGGGTGCATGATAATGGTGCTTGGTTTTAGGCGTGACGCCCGTTCTTCCGTCAATCCGTAGTGTTCGCGATAATCCTCAGCTGAAGTAATTAAGCCATGTTGATGACGTTCCAGTTGAACACGGAGCATCATGACTACATCTGCATCCAGCGCTTCTTCAAAACCGACATAAGGAGCATGCTCTGCGAGTTCCGGTGCCTGCATCGTTTGCGGTGCACAGAAGCGTACATCTGCGCCAAACTTTTGCAGCGCCCACAGGTTGGAGCGCGCTACGCGGCTATGCAGAATGTCACCTATGATGGAGACACGCAAGCCTTTCAGTTCGCCAAATGCTTTCCGCATCGTGTAGAGGTCCAGCAACGCCTGTGTGGGATGCTCATTGTTGCCGTCTCCGGCGTTCACGAGCGGAACACTCACTTTCTTAGCCAGCTGTTGCAGAACGCCTGCCGGTTTCAACCGGATCACGCCTGCATCAATGCCCATCGACTCAAGTGTTCGCACTGTGTCGTAGATGGACTCTCCTTTTTCTACACTGGATGCGGCTGCCGTAAAGTTCAGCACTTGTGCGCCCAGGCGTTTCTCTGCCATTTCGAAGGAGAAGCGGGTACGTGTGCTGTTCTCGAAGAACATGTTTGCAACGAAGCGTGATTCAAGTACAGGAACCAGTTTCTCTTTTTGCGCTTCCCAGTGAGCCGCCCTGTTCAGAATGGACTCGATCTCTCCTCGGCTAAGTTCCTTCAGTCCAAGCAAGCTCCGGTCTCTCAATGCTGTCTGTGTAATCATCATGCTTGCTCCCCCCGGTTCTGAGTGATTTTGACTTCGTCCTGTCCGTCCGTTTCCATGAGTGCAACTTCGATCTCCTCTGATTTGGAAGTCGGCACATTCTTGCCGATAAAATCAGGTCGAATCGGAAGTTCCCGGTGCCCGCGGTCTGCGAGCACCGCCAGCTGAATGTTCTGTGGTCTTCCACAGTCCATCAAGGCATCCATCGCTGCGCGAATCGTCCGTCCGGTATAGAGCACATCATCGAACAAGATCACTTTTTTGTTATGGATCGAAAGTGATTCAGGTGTCATAATCAACATTTCCTTGCGATTCGCTTTGTTTTCGTCCAAGCGATCATCGCGGTAAGGAGTCACATCCAGTTCTCCCCAGGGGACTTTGGCGCCTTCGATTTCTTCAATCTTCGCGGCAATCCGTTCTGCGAGGTAAACCCCGCGTGTACGGATACCGACCAGCACACAATCGTCGATTCCTTTGTTTTTCTCCAATATCTCATGGGCAATCCGTGTTAATGCGCGGCGGATCGCCGTCTCATCCATAATGACATGTGTCTCTGTGCTCATGCGTTCAGCCTCCTCAGGATTTCCCTTCAGATCATGGCCCCGTGACGAGGAGAACAAAAAAGACTCCTTGCCGTGTTTATTGGCAAGGAGTCTCCGAACTTCAGACCGCTCTGAAGAAAGTTTACTCTCGGGGATGCATCGCTTCATTTGCCGCAGCAAAAAAACGATGTATCGTTCACGTTACCTTGCCAGTCTCACGGGACTGATTTAAAGGTGCTATTCATGTCGTTCATATTGCAGGACCTCACAGGGTTCTGTAATCAATATGTCCGTTTGTCTTCATGAATTATGACAGAAAGACAACCCCCTGTCAACACCTCACCATCGCAGGTGGAAACCCTCTGCTACGTTCTTCATAGAATCAGCAGTTAGGCTGAAAAACATCCATGCACAATACATCTCATTGGTTATTCATAATTATACAACATTTCTGCATATTTATCCATAGGAAAATGAGAAATTCGAGATAACCAAAATAAACCTCTGATTAAGCTTAAGTAGAGACAAAACAGTTCTTTCTAGAACAAACGGTCAGTTCCATCTTACGCATTAAATGAAGGCTCTGAATTAGTACCAATTGAAATGGGTACAGTTTATAAACATAAACCCATTCATTGATGCTACTGTAATGCCGATATACATAAGATTCGCAAATATGCGACATGGAAATAAGATACGCTCAACATTTATGTACATTTAGGAGGAAGTCATGCGTCACATTTGGCACGTTTACAAAACAGACTGGTTGCATATTCTGAAGGTTCCCACAGGTATATTTCTAATTGTGGCTATTATTTTACTGCCCGGGGTGTATGATTGGGTCAACGTGAAGTCCGTATGGGACCCCTACAGTAACACCCAAGGGATCAAAATTGCAGTGACAACCGAGGATGAGGGTACAACTGTTGCAGGTACCCCTGTCAATATCGGAGACGAATTGGTATCCAGCCTCAAGCACAATGAAAAGCTGGGCTGGACTTTTGTGAATCGGAGCGAAGCCAGTCGGGGTGTAGAAACAGGAGATTATTATGCAAGCCTGCTCATTCCCGGAGATTTTTCATCCAAAATTACAGGTATCGTTGACGGAAAGCTGGAGCGCCCAGAGGTAATCTATACCGTTAATGAGAAGGTGAATGCCATTGCTCCTAAAATCACAGGCTCTGGTATATCTGCGATAACAACACAAATCAATGAAAATTTCACTGAAGCCGTCAGTGAGGCCGTTCTAAGCAAGTTGAAGGATGCCGGGGTTGAAATTAACGCGCAGCTTCCAACTTTGCGCAAGATGGAGAATGGGATTTTCACACTGGAGAAAAATCTTCCGGCCATACAAGCCGCAGGTCAAAAGGTCCTGGAAGTCGAAAAAGCCATGCCTGAGATTGTAAAAGATGCTCAAAAGATCGTCGAAATCGAAAAAAAACTACCTGAAATTAATCAAGCGGCACAGTATGTACTCAAGGTCCAGGAGTATTGGCCACTAATTAATGATGCTGCTTCCGAAGTGTTGGCTATTCAAGGTCGGATACCAGATATACAAAAAGCGGTAGAACGCATTCGAGAAGTGGATGAAAACTTTGGTCAGGTATCAAGTGTCATCCAAACAGCTCTGGACAAAACCAATAAAGCTCTGTCTATCGTGACGGCCGCTGAACAAGATCTGGACAAGGTATCCCAAATCACTGGCAATGGGATTGAGCTCGCCGAAGGCTTGAATCAATTTGTAGATTCAACTGAAGAAGCGTTTCAGGCCATTGGCCCAACGATCCGCCAAAATTTGCTGCTGGTGCAGCAGATTACCAACGCTGCTGACGACGTATTTGCTCAATTGCAAAATTCGGATCTTAATCACCTGCCCACAGCAGAAGATCTGGACCGGGTTGCTGCACGCTTGGGGATTGCGGTAAAATTTGTCGACAGTATGGCAGAACTGTTGGGCAAAATAGACAACTTGCTTCCAAGCCATCCACTTGCCGAACAAATTCAGCAGTTGAACTCTGTTTCAGATAAACTGCAGTTGCAAATCCGGCTGGCTGGGATCATCAGTGATACCATGCGCCGCAATACAACGCTACCCGCAGACGTCATCGCTCAGTTAAATTTGCTCTCCAAAGACATTAGCAGCGGCATTGGCAACCTCTTGAATACGTATGAAAGTAAAATATCACCGGCTCTATCGGCTGGTGTGGATAAACTGCGGTCCATCCTCTCCACTTCTTCAGGTACACTACAGGGAGCAAGAGATCGTATTCCGGATATTGCAGACATTCTTGCATCTGCCAAAGAAGGGATTACGTTTGGGCAGACCGAGTTGACCAAAATCCAGAGCGAACTGCCTCAAATACAATCCAAGATCCATGAGATATCAGAGACACTTGCGAACAAAAGTGAAGGTTTCATCCAGGCTTTGAACACCGTCTCTTCCTTAATTCGAACCGATCTGCCCAATCTGGGAACCAAACTGAACGAAGCGGCTGATTTTGTTCGTAATGATCTGCCTAATGCCGATAAACAGATAAGCAAGGCATCCGATTTTGTTCAGAACCAGCTTCCGGAGGTCGAAAAAGGAGTACATCGTGTTGCGACGCTGGTACGTGATGATCTGCCAGCATTGGAAAGTGCCATCAGCAAGGCTGCAGACAAGCTCAGGGAAGTTGAAGGTAATAACCAGTTTGCCGAGCTTGCCAAACTTCTGCGCGGCGATATCGAAGAAGAGAGTGCTTTCCTCGCAAGTCCAGTGCAAATAAAGGAACAGCAACTTTACCCGATTCCGAATTATGGATCGGCCATGTCGCCATTTTATGGCGTGCTGTCCTTGTGGGTCGGTTCAACGCTGCTGATCTCCCTGCTTCGTGCTGAAGCTGAGAATCCGGATGGCAAGTTCCGGGGATACGAGTTGTATCTCGGACGTCTTGCTACTTTTCTGACCATTGGATTGCTCCAAGCGATATGTGTCACCTTGGGAGATATCTTAATTCTGGGTACCTATGTCGCAGATAAACTGTGGTTTGTTCTGTTTGCCATGCTGGTGAGTACCGTTTTTGTCACCATCACGTACACCCTGCTGTCCGTTTTTGGGAATATCGGAAAAGGGATCGCCATCATCTTCATGGTGTTCCAGTTCTCCAGCTCCGGTGGTACGTTCCCAATCAGCATGACATCCCCCTTTTTCCAGGCATTGAATCCGTTCATGCCCTTCACGTATGCAATCAGTCTGCTGCGTGAGTCGGTCGGCGGTATATTATGGTCTACCGCCATCAAGGATATTCTGTGGTTGTGTATGTTCATCGCACTGAGTCTCATTGTTGCTCTCGCTTTGAAACGTCCACTCAGCAGTCTCACCAAACGTTCAGCAGAGAATGCCAAGAAGACCAAAATTATTGCTTAACTCATTTGCTCGACATGAAAAAGAAAAGGCCGTTGGACTTTCCATCCAATGGCCTTTTCTTTTTTTCTTATATAGATACATTTGATTATTTTACTAAGCGTTCCTGTTCCAGCTGATCATAGGATTGTTTGATTGTTGTTAATGTTTCTACGTGACGATAGATGTTGTTACTTGCCGTAACGATGACACATAACATGATCAAGCCTATTACCGCTTTTTTCCCCAACCCCGGGCGAAGGCTGATGACGAAACCTCCACCCAACAGGAAGAACGCAAACAGATAGTGTCCCGCATACAGGTACATATCATATTGAAATACAGCCAATCCAAAGCCCACGACTACATGAAGCAAAAAGGCAAACAGGATATATGGCACAAGGGTCCATACTTCACGTTCACGAATGCCTTTAATGATGCCCATGAGTGCCAATAGTAAAATAAAGATACCTGTAATCTGCACAACAATTGGATTGGAACGGGATAGATCGGTAACAAAGGCTACCATGCCCGGGTCCAGTAAATGCATCTTCGGTGTCAGCATAGGGTTAATGGTTAGCATGTTCAATGCTTTCCAGTGAACAGCGAACTGGAATGGTGTTGCGTAGCTAGTCCCACCATTTTGAATGCCCAATAACCAATTACTTACCCAGCTGCGACCTCCAAATGCAACATATTGAATGCCTGTTAATACGATAATAATCAGAACCGCTAGTGCCATGATGCCGATGTATTTTTTAAAATTGGCCTTATTACGCCATGCATGCATATTGAAGAAAGTGGCACCAGCAAACGGTACGATATTGGTCGAGGTTAATCCAAAGTTAATCGACGCAAGCAATGCATTGGGTATATATCGTACGTCCTGACGCTCACGCGTATACTGCATGTAAACCACGGAGAACAGAATAACGAACTGCACATAAGAATACGAATCCGGGATCAACGCGGTATACATCAGATAGGAACTGAAACCAAATAGTAAGGCGAACAGCAAAGGTACGATGGTCGGTTTATCTTCTTTTTGACTGAGAAAGAGATACGCCAGCACCACCGATCCTGCATTCACCAGCGATTGCAGGATTAGAAAGAACCAGTTGCCTCCCAGCAGCTTCGCTACAGCCGCAAGAGCTACTGCGAGAAAGGAAATCAGCGGATGGATAACGGAAGAACTGTTGTCGCCATAATACATTGAAGGATCAAAGTTGAATAAATTGATTGGAAACAGCATCGTATTAAACGGGCTATACTTCCCCAGCAATTCCGCATTATTTTCAATGTATAGAACGTACGAGCCGTTCATTAAACCATAGAATAGAGCAAATCCTGCAAACAGGTAAAAGGCTGTCCAGTTGGCTCTTCGATTATAAAATAAGTAGTCCAAAAATTTCATACTTTCATTCACATCCTGATTAATTATAGTTCTAGAACACCAATAAACATAGGCCCCCCATAATACATGCCACACCGATCCAACGTAAAGGGCCTATCGTCTCTTTAAATACCAACATCGCAATGATCAGGGTCCAGACATAGGTTAACGCGTTGGCAGGCAGTACAACGGTTAATGGAAGAAACTTCAACAATACAATATTCAGCAACGCACCTGTTCCGTAGAATCCGAGTCCCATGAGTACATGCAGGCGATTGCGACTAGATGCATAAGCTTTCAGTCCGGCCCCGCCCAATGCACCACACAACGTCATGACAATTAATACGGCAACCATCCAGCTATCGATCAACACTGGTTAATGTCACCCCGATTCCAAGCAACACAACTGCTGCCAGCTTCTGCACCGTAATTTCTTCCCCAAGCAAAAAATATCCATAGATTAAGGCAAATACGTAGCTGGCACACATCAGAGGATAAGCAACAGAGAGTTTTTCCAGAGCAAAAGCTTTAATCATCAAAATGGCTCCAAGTCCATAACACAGAAAACCAACACCCAGGTAGATCCACTCGGTTAGTCCCCATTTCCAGAACAATTGACCCGTTGCTGTCAGAAAAGCCGAAACGAGCATCAACCATTTACCAGTATGACGAGATTTTATTTCCCCCACGTTAATGCCTCCATGTCCGGAACACGCTTGTTAATAAAGTATCGTTGACTCACTAGCTGCATGACTGGAAGGTCGGATAAAGAGTCCGAGTAGGAACATGACTGGTCATAATCAATGACCATATTCTTCTCCCTCAGATAAGCCTGAATTCGGCGGACCTTCTCTTCCCCTTTGCAATTGCTGCCATCAACTCTGCATGTGTAACCATTCGCATGACGGACAAGTTCAGTTCCAATGACATGATCCACCCAGGGAAAATTATTAAAGTATTTCATATAGGCATGCGGAGATGCAGTTACCAGTAAGACGTGATAACCTGCTTCTTTGCGATGTTGCATCTCTACACTGGCTTCGGCAAAAATGGACGTACGCAAGCGGGTATCAAAGAAATGTTCCAGGTCTTTTTCAGACATACGCTCAATTTCTTGAAAGTAGGAACGTTTAACTCGTTCAACAGTCATGAAGCCTGCTTTGAATAAAACAGTATGTAATGCAATGACAGGTAGTCTCCATACCTGCCACGGGTAACGGCGAACACCGTAATGCACAAATTGAAACATGGAATCACTGCGTATAATTGTTTTATCAATATCAAAAATTGCGACTTTCGTGCTTTTCACCCTGATCCCCCTCAGCCTTTATTCAAAGATAGTAAAAATGATAACAACACTGATGACATACAAAATTACCGTAATTAATATGGGCTTGTCCTCAAACAGTACACGATCGGGCGAACCTCCCTGGTTCTTCATGTGGATCAGATACAGGTAACGGAACATGCCATAGATAACCAGTGGAATGGTCCACATCAAGTGAATGGTCCGATCTGAAGTGAATGTGAATAGAGAGTAGCTGATAATCGTAGCTGTCGTCACAATCGTATTGAATTGATCCAGCAACGTAATGGAGTAGTTGTCCAACACCTTACGGTGTGATCCCGTATTCCCCTCAAGCAACGTAAGTTCATTCCTGCGTTTGCCAATAGCCAAAAACAACGACAACAGCATGGTACAGATCAAAAACCACGGTGTAAATGGCACCTGGATCAGCACACCACCTGCAATGGCACGAAGTACAAAGCCGGCTGCAATGGTCATCATATCCAGGATAACGAGATGTTTCAGCACAAATGAATATGATACATTCAATAGAAAATAGACGATACATAATATCCCGAATAGAGGGTTCATCATGAAGGCCGTTCCTACGGAAAGGATTAACAGTATAATGCCAAACAACAAAGCATGCGTCGGATTCACCTGCCCAGAAGCCATGGGACGATACTTTTTCACCGGATGCTGTCGATCCCTGTCCCGGTCTACAAAGTCATTTAAAATATAAACACAGCCTGCAACGAGGCTAAATAGAATAAAACCAAGCAAAGTCGCAAGAATGGTTTCAGTCCGAATCTCCTCAAAAGAAAATAGTAACGCAGCAAATAACAGCAAATTTTTAGTCCACTGTTTGGGTCTTAACAATCTGAATAATCCTGATACTGTACTTCCTGTTCCTGTAGCCGGTGAGGACACCGTACTTGTTCGTGATGATAACAATTGTAATAACTCCCTTCAAAAACAACTTCTGTATATAACAAATAACGTAAAGATCTAATCATATGTTGCTTGTATAATTTTGTAAAGGGAGTAAATAAAAAAAATCTAATATGAACATAAAAAAGAGACCGTTACCGGTCTCTTCGTTTTCATATATTTAATCTATAGGGTACTACAATTAAAATTCGAATTGCACATCGCTCAGACGACGTTTGATCTCAGCAATAACGCGTTTCTCTTCCTCTTCACCCTTCGCTTCAAAGGTTACGGAGAAACGAACAAAGTTACCTGCATCATCCCAAGGTACGGATGAGATCAATTTCTCACGGATCAGGAATTGGGAGAAATCTTCGCCGGATTCGAAGCGACGTCCACCAACCACACCTTTTGGTGCTTCAACATACAGGAAGAATGAACCTTTAGGTTTTTCAGCCTGGAAGCCCAGTTCGTTCAATGCGGCAACGAGCATGTCGTGACGGCGGGAATACTTCTCTGCAATTTTTTCCGTTATTTCAGGGTGATTCAATCCGTAAGCAGCAGCCTTTTGAATCGCGATGAACTGACCGGAGTCATTGTTGTCCTTCACGTCACTGAATGCTTTGACTACAAGCGGGTTACCCGCTACGAATCCGATTCTCCAACCCGTCATGTTGTAGGACTTGGATAGAGAGTGCAGCTCTACGCCGACATCCTTCGCTCCAGGTACGGACAGGAAGCTGAACGGTTTTTTGCCATCATACGTCAATGCTGCGTATGGAGCATCATGTACAACCACAACATTGTATTTCTTAGCCCACTCCACAACTTCAGTGAAGAACTCCACCGTCGCGCTTGCGCCTGTTGGGTTGTTCGGGTAGTTCAGGTAGAGCAATTTTGCACGTTTTGCGATGTCTTCCGGAATAGCCGTCAGATCAGGCAGGAAGTTGTTCTCTTTCGTCAATTGAATGTTGAACACTTCTCCACCCAGATACTTCGTATGTGTACCCATAACCGGGTAGCCTGGAACGGTCATGATTGTCACATCACCCGGATTGATGAAGCATGAAGGCATCATCGCCAAAGCCGGTTTGGAACCAATAGAGTGCACGATTTCAGTATCAGCATCGATACCTTCTACGTTAAATACGTTTTTCAGGTAGGAAGCTGCTGCAGCTTTGAATTCAGGGATACCATTGTCGGCATAACCACGGTTCTCAGGTCTGGAAGCTTCTTCTGCAAGTGCAGCTACAATGCCTGCATCCGCCATTTCATCCGGTTCACCTACACCAAGGTCAATCAGTTCCACATCGGGAAAATCTTTTTTGGCCGAAGCTTTGGCACGTTTGATTTTCTCGAATTTATAAATGTTCGTGTCTTTACCATAGTTGGAGCCACCGATACGGTCGGCAAAATTAGTCTGAATGTAAGTTTCTTGGTATTTATCGATACTCATAACGTTGTTCATCTCCTCATTGTGACGCAAATTTCTACACTTTAATATGAAGCATTTGCGTGATCAAAGCCATGGACAAAGTATCCGAACATTTGTACTTTCTTGGAGCTGTTATCGACTGCGTAGCGAGGCAAGAACGTCTTCCATATCCTGAGGAAGCGGAGCTGAAAATTCAAGGTATTCTCCCGTTGTTGGATGCACAAATCCAAGAATGGCCGCATGAAGAGCCTGTCCTTGCATTTTGATGCCTTTATTCCTTCCGTAAGTTGGATCTCCTACAAGCGGGTGACCAATAAATTTCATGTGAACGCGAATCTGGTGAGTACGTCCTGTCTCCAGTTTTAATTCCAGCAAGGTGTAATCATTAATCCGCTCTGTAACGGTAAAATGTGTAACGGCATGTTTACTGTTACGTTCCGTGACTGTATACATTTTGCGGTCATTGGTATCTCGTCCAATCGGTGCATCAATGGTGCCTTGATCATGGTTAAGATGACCATGTACGAGTGCAATATACCGTCTGTTCACCGTATGGTCCTTCAACTGAGCGGCCAGTGAGGCGTGAGCGCGATCGTTCTTGGCAGCCATGATCAGGCCGGATGTATCCTTATCGATACGATGCACAATACCAGGGCGTAACTCCCCATTAATACCCGAGAGGTCTTTGCAGTGATACATGAGTGCATTAACGAGGGTACCCGACGTATGTCCCGGTGCTGGATGCACCACAAGACCACGCTGTTTGTTAATCACGATCAGGTCGCTGTCTTCATATACCACTTCCAGTGGAATATCTTCGGCTACGATCTCCACAGAAGTTGGTTCTGGAATCTGTAACTCGACCAGATCCCCTTCGGATAACTTGGCATTAGCTTTGACTACTGCACCATTTACCGTAACCATTCCGTCTCCGATCCACAATTGGACTTGGGAGCGAGATACGTTATCCACGGCTTCCGTAATATATTTGTCAATTCGTTCTTTTTTATGTTCAGCGGCAACGGTCCATTCCATTCGTTCATTGCCATTCATTAGTTCTTCGTCGTTAATCTGTTCCTTATTCGGATTACTCATGATGTTCATTCCCTTCAATCTTCGCGGCTGCTTTTTCGCGCCGTCCTTCCAGCAACGTCTCCACAATGATCAACGCTACACCGATGCAGATTGCCGAATCGGCGATGTTAAAAATGGGAAACGTATAACTTCCAAAATTAAGTTGTACAAAATCTACAACTTCTCCGGTCAATGCCCGGTCAAGGAAGTTGCCAATTGCTCCACCAAGCACCAAACTAAGCGCCACAGGCAGCAATTTGTGCGGGGTATCTTTTACTTTTTGCAAATACCAAATCAAGGCAACGACCACAATCAACGTAACCACGATAAAGAACCAACGCTGGTCTTGCAGTATGCCAAAAGCTGCTCCTGAGTTACGATGTGATGTGATGACAAAGAAATTGCCGATAACCGGAATTTCTTCTCTGAGTTCCATCCGGGTTGCAATCAGATACTTGGTTCCCTGATCCAATAAAAATACGATAAAAGCGAGGATATAATACACCACGTTTGTTTGTCACTCCGTTCTTGTCTTTTCCAAACGATACCAGGCTTACGCCAGACTTGTTTATTGTAGCACAGCTGTTTGGAAATCGTCCACGACGCGCTACATCGGTAATACTAATGGCAAAACCGATAACATTTCCCTTCTGTAATCTTGCCCTTAATGGCACATCCTACAATAGAGTCAAAATCCGGATTCCAGCATGAAGCAGAAAGGGGAAAATCATGTCACATTTTACTACCGAACAACTGCAATTTTTACGTTCCCAACTGATGTCCGATAAGCGCGATATTGAACATAGACTGTCGGAAAACGAGCATTATGGGCTTGGAGACTCCCTTAAGCTTCAGACAGGTGAACTATCACCAATTGATAACCACCCAGGCGACATCGCCACGGAAGTGTATGAACGCGAGAAAGATATTTCCCTGCTGGAACATGATGAGTTCCAATTGGAGCGAATCGATTCTGCACTGCACTCCATCGAAGAAGGACATTATGGGACATGTGCGGTCTGCCAGCAACCCATCCCTTATGAACGCATGGAGGCTGTTCCCTACACGAAATACTGCAAAAAACATCAACCGGAAACCGTTGTCTCCGAAAACCGTCCTGTAGAGGAAGAATTCCTAGCCCCGGCATTCGGTCGAACCAGTCTGGACGAGCGCGATGATCAGAATGGCTTCGATGGTGAAGACACCTGGCAAATTGTTGAAAGCTGGGGCACATCGAACTCACCAGCCATGGCTGAGGGACGCGATATTGATAGCTATGATGTTATGGCTATTGAAGCCACCGATGAAGTGGAAGGCTGCGTTGAAGCGTACGAAAGCTTTGTTGCAACCGACATCTATGGTCATGACGTATCCATCGTTCGCAATCGGCAATATCGCCAGTATCTGGAGAACCGTGAGGGCGAGGGTCTGTTAGAACCGGATAGGGAGACGGATGACTTTTACTAACTGTAACTTAATATCATTCACCTTTAATCGCTAATCTCTTAGTAGGTGTTCATATCAAGCTGGCGCTGGACAATGCGCACAATATCAGCGATGTAGTCTCCAACAATGGGAAGATTGAGCGCCCCGAGTAGCTGTAAAACGTAAATAATCGTTGCTGCGAAAAAGGTAAAACCAATCGCGATCCCCACTCCTCGTGCTGCTCCAGACAACAAGTTAAGTCCGATTAATTTCCATGGTCTGTTCAGCAATTCTGTGTATTGCGCAATGCGCGAACGTTCCAGTTCATTCGCCAGACGGTTAGTCAAGGTATGTAGCTCTTCAATTTTGTCATGCGAATTCAGATGATCTGATGTTGATGGTGTAGCAGTTTCCGCTTGCTTGTCATGTTCGCTCATGTTTTGGTCAGTTCCTTTGATCAATATAGATTGACTGCACTATAGAATCATTGCCTTTTTGCCTAAAAAACAAACGAGCCCAGAACGAGGGAAAATGTCCCTGCCTGCGGCTCGTTTTGTTTATGCTCTAAATTCTGTCCCTATTGAATGGGAAATGCTTCGAATTATGCTTCGATGTAAATACCGATCGATTTGCCTCCGGCTTCAACACGTTCCATGGACTCATTCGAGCCAAATGTCACTTCGGTTACGAGAACATTTTCACGCAACACATCATCGAACGCCTGAATAGCTTCCTGCAGGGATACATCTACATCCAGTGTCAAACGTACTCTTTTCTCAATCGGCAAATCGAGTCGTTTCCGGGTATCCTGCACAGCACGAACCACTTCACGGACCCAGCCTTCCTGTTCCAGTGCTGCTGTGATTTCGGTATTGAGCGCAACCGTCAGACCGTAACCAGATGCTGAAGCAAAACCTGATTTTGCCTGTTTATCAACCAATAATTCTTCGCTCGTCACTTGCAGCTCTTCTCCTTCCGGAGAAACGATGTTCAGCACACCTTCCGAAACCACTTTACGCGTCTCATCGGCCGACATTCCCTTGAAGAAGTTTTGCAGGAATCCTACGTTTTTACCGTATTTCTTACCTGCAACTTTCAGGTTCAGCTTCAATGTAAAGTCAACGAATTCCGCATCGTTATGCTCCGTACGGATTCCTTTTACATTGATCTCTTCCTTGATGATCTCTTCATAACTTGACAGGTCAAAGCCTTTATCCAGAGAAACGATCAATTCGGACAGCGGCTGACGTGTCTTGATACCTGTTTCGTTACGAACGTTACGTGCAAGTTCAACCACACGGCGGGCTGTCTCCATATCCTGTTCCAGTCCTGCATCAATCAGCGCTTCATTCGCTACCGGATAGTCTTCCATGTGTACACTCTCGCCTGTTGCAAGGTTCAAGTAGATATCTTCTGCGAGCATCGGTGTAAACGGAGCAACCAGTTTTGCGGTAGTCACCAACACCTCAGTCAATGTGCGGTACGCGTCCAGTTTATCCTCTGTCAGGCCACTTCCCCAGAACCGGTCACGGGAACGACGGATATACCAGTTACTCAGCTCATCAACAAATGCTTCAATCGCTTTGGAAGAGTTCAGATAGTCGTTAACCAAAAGCGCTTTTTCTACAACCAGGATCAGACTGTTCAGCCTCGAGAGAATCCAGCGATCCAACTTATGTGCGGACAGTTGGAACGGGTGCTCCTGTGGATCAAATCCATCAATGGTAGCATATAGCGTCAGGAATGCATGGGTGTTAACCAGCGTATCCACCATTTTGGATTTGGCTTCGCCTACGATCCCTTTGGAGAAACGTTTGCTGTTCCACGGTGCACTGTCAGACAACAAAGCCCAACGGAATGCATCCGTACCGTATTCTTCAATCACTTCCCACGGATCGATCACGTTACCTTTGGATTTGGACATCTTCTGTCCGTTCTCATCCAGAACGTGTCCTGTAGCCATAACTGCTTTGTAAGGTGCTTTGCCTGTCAAAAGGGTAGAAACCGCCAGCAAGCTGTAGAACCAGCCGCGTGTCTGGTCAATCCCTTCACAGATCATATCCGCAGGATACTGCTGTTCGAATACTTCTTTATTTTCAAATGGATAGTGTTGCTGGGCAAACGGCATGGAGCCGCTGTCGAACCAGACATCGATCACTTCCGGTGTACGTTTCATTTCATATTTGCCACAAGAGCTCATGACTTTAACGTCATCCACATACGGTTTATGCAATTCAAGATTCTCAGGCACATCACCTACCGCACGAGCACGCAATTCTGCAATGCTGTGTGGAGCAAATTGTTCGCCAGTCTCCTCGCACACCCAGATGTTCAGCGGAGTTCCCCAATAACGATCACGGCTAATGTTCCAATCCACCAGATCCTCAAGGAATTTACCGAAACGTCCTTCACGAACGTGACCCGGGTACCAATCGACTTCACTATTGTTGGCAATCAACTGATCCTTGATGGCTGTCGTTTGGATAAACCAACTGTCCATTGCATAGTACAATAGCGGTGTATCACAACGCCAGCAGAATGGATAGCTGTGCTCATATTTTTCTTTGCTAAACAAACGTCCATTCTCAGACAGATATCGCACGATATCAATATCACAATCCTTCACGAAACGTCCGGCAAAGTCAGTAACCTCAGCAACAAATTTACCTTCCAGGTCAACCATGTTCACAAAGCTGATCCCATTCTCACGGCATACACGGTAGTCATCTTCACCATGGGCAGGAGCCATGTGTACGATACCCGTACCACTTGCATCCGTTACAAAGCCTGCGCCCAGAATCATGTTGGCTTTCTCAGCCTGTACATAGTTAAACGGAGGATCATACGTTTTGCCAACCAGGTCGGCACCTTTCAGTGCACCAATGATCTCATACTCACCCTTGGTATCTTTCATTACTTTCTCTACCAAATTCGTTGCCATGATGTACACTTCATCACCTTGACGAACACGGGAGTAGTCCATTTCCGGATTCACGGCAAGTGCTACGTGTGAAGGCAGCGTCCAAGGTGTCGTTGTCCAGGCAAGCACGAATTCTCCGCTGTCATTCAGCTTGAATTTTGCTGTAGCGCTCAGGTCTTTGACGTCTTTGTACCCTTGTGCAACTTCATGCGAACTCAGTGTCGTCTGGCAAGATGGGCAATACGGACTCACACGGTGACCACGATACAACAGGCCTTTCTCATGGATTGTCGCCAGGATGTTCCATACACTCTCAATGTAGTTGTTATCAAGGGTGATATATGGGTTATCCATATCCGTCCAATATCCGATACCTTCTGTCAAATCACGCCATTGTTGCTCGTACTCGAATACGCTCGCTTTACATTCGTTAATGAATTTCTCCACGCCGTAATCTTCGATTTCCCACTTGTGGGAGATGCCAAGCTTCTTCTGTACACCCAGTTCTACGGGCAGGCCGTGTGTATCCCAACCCGCTTTACGAACAACACGGTAACCCTTCATTGTGTTATAACGACCAACAAAGTCCTTGATTACGCGGCCCAGTACGTGACCGATATGCGGTTTTCCGTTCGCAGTAGGCGGTCCTTCATAAAATACGAAGTTTGGCTTGCCCTCGCGGTTTTCGATGGATCTTTTGAATGTATTCTCCGTTTTCCATTTATCTAACACGCGTAATTCTCTTGCGCGTGCCTTCTCTTTGACGTCAACTCGTTGCATGATGATCATCTTCCTTTCAATTGTGATAAATTGTGGACCGTCCACAAAAAGCGTTTCAATCCCCCTAAATCCCCCTTACCAAGGGGGACCCCATAGGCGCTCCGCCCTCTGGACACCCGGGATGGGTTGTCGATTGGGGAACAGTTGCGCTTATGGGCGAGGGTTTATGTGCGTAGTGGCGGCCATTTTGCGGCTGTTCCCTACGTGAACGCCGCATGGCCTTACCGCGAGGCGGGTGTTGCCGGGTGCTTCGCTCCCCCGGCGGGTGGCTCTCTCCTTGAGGCACCTTTGGGCCTCATGGACGTTCGCCTTTTTTTGAAAACAAAAAAAGCCCCATCCCTGGAAAGGGACGAGACTATACTCGCGTTACCACCCTAATTCTGTTCATCACAAACCACATCCAGGCAAGCTGGGTATGCTCTGTCATCAACAGCGCTTATGCCCCGCTAAACTACCGCAGGGTGCCGTTATAACGTACGGCTTACGGTTCGGCTTACACACGGCAATCACAATCACCGCTTCAGCGTCACTTCTCCGGGGAGATATTCGGCTATAACTCACCCATTGGTTTGCACCAACCACCAACTCTCTGAGGGATGAGATCATAACGTACTGAACCCGTCATGGAATCACTATTCATTATGAATATAGTTATAGCCTCTTTGCAGACAAAAGTCAACCAGGCGACAGACTAATAAATTTCTTTCATCTCCCGCTCACGGTCACGCACTTCCTGCTCCCGGCTCTCCAGCACTTCCCAACCATCCTGAGTCAACAGTTCAAGCTGTGCTTCAACAAGCGTGCGGAAACGGGCACGGTAAATCGATGCCTGCTTTTTCAGTTCTTCCACTTCCAAAGCAATTTTACGCGATTTGCCCAACGATTCGTTCACGATCCGGTCTGCATTTTTCTCTGCTTCCTTCACGATCAACTGCGCTTCTTTCTTCGCATTATTCTTCACATCATCAGCAGCTTCCTGCGCAATGATAATCGTTTTGCTGAGCGTTTCTTCAATCGTAGCAAAATGATCCAGCTTTTCCTGAACGGACAGCAACTGATTGCTCAGCTCTTTGTTCTCGCGAATGACGCCTTCGTAATCTTTGATGACTTGATCCAGGAATTCATTGACTTCATCCTCGTCATACCCGCGCAAACGTCGGGAAAATTCCTTGTTGTGTATGTCCAGCGGCGTTAATGGCATGCTGTCCACCTCCTGTAAAATTTCCTTCCCATCCAGAGAAGGTTTGCAGCATAAATCTTTGACTTAATGTATATCGGATACACCGCGTTTTTTCTACACCTTTATGATAAACATTTCGACAAGAAAGCGGATTTTCCTGCAACAGACTCAGGCAAATTTCCCGATTTTCACTCGGCAGCGCCCTTTTTTGGTCATCCCATCCTGTTCAAGAACCTTGAAGCGGCCAAATCCCTGAATGGATACGACATCACCCGCTTTTAGCGACTTGGAGGGATCTTCCTCAACCTTCCAGTTCACACGGCAGCGCCCAGCTTTGATGGGCACCAGCACTTTACTGCGACTAAGTCGATATACATCTGCACAGATTCCATCCAAACGAAGCGAAGCGACCGTAATATCCATCGTCTCCAGTTTGTTCTCTGACCATCGCATCTGGTCCAAAGGAAGCAACTCCGTGAACACATGTAACCGATGTACCTGATTCAGTTGAAGCGATAAAAAAGCGCCGGTTTCCGCCGCCACCACTGTATGGCAACCGTCCTCCAGCACTTGGATATCCCCGATCTTTCCACGTTTCATCCCAAGCCCGAGCAGGGAACCCATATAGTCCCCATGCTCCAGCTCCGAGATTTTCTGATCATCAGACGTAATACTGAGCACCTGCATCCCCATATCCTCATCATCCAGATACATATAATCAGGTGCAACCAGCGCACGCTTGCGCTCAGCAGCCTCGTAACCACCGTCCAGACGAATCTGAACGTCATTACGGCGATTAGCAAGCGTTTGTAATATAAAGACCTGTCTTGGGTCAAGAAAGTCAGTTAGCTTCATGTCATGATACTTGCCTGCACGCTCAACCCAGTCTGAAGCCTTATCTACAAAATCTCGTTCATCATGGCTGAAATGCTCGTAAATTTCACCGCTCATTTATGTCACCTTACCCTAATATACAAAATACCGAAGTATGGAGATCAGTCCGTTAAGCGCGAGTTGCAGAACGATCAGCGCCACAATCGGGGAAATATCCAGCACACCGAACAAAGGTGGGATAAATCGACGGAATGGTCTTAGATATGGTTCCACAAACTTACCTAGCCATTCACCAATGAAGCTTTCCCGCGCATTGGGAAGCCAAGACATCAATATGTAGACAATGACCATGTAAAAGTAAATCTGGTATAACGTGTACAACACGCTTTCAATCTGATACAAAAGTGGCTCACCTCATTCTGTTATAATCTTGCTCGCTGTCAGCCAGTATTTCCGTAATTGATCCCTGAATTTCAACCGTATCTGGCGTGCAGAGAAAAATGTTTCCGCCGATTTTGGAAATACCGCCACCCAATGCATATACTGTGCCACTCAAAAAATCAATAACGCGCAACGCTTGGTCTTGACGTATCCGTTGCAGGTTTACCACTACAGTACGATGGGAACGCAGATGGTCGGCAATTTCCTGAGCCTCGTCATAAGAACGCGGTTCATACAGGACAACTTTAACATTTTTCTGGGAATGAATGCTCACCACATTATTCCCCCTTTGGTTTCTACGTTTATCGAGACTTGAGGTTTCAGCTTCCTGCTGTTCAGATTCATTTTCCTCCTGCGCAGCCATCCGCTCACGTTCCACAATCTCTTCCTCTTCCTGAAGTCCGAGGAAATTCATAAATTTATTCATTACGCCCATCGTGAACCCTCCTCTTTTCCTACGAGAATCGATCCCAGCCGTACCCAGGTTGCCCCTTCTTCAATGGCCACTTCAAAATCATTGGACATCCCCATCGACAGCTCCGTTAGCGGTTCTGCTGTAAGGGCTTGTCCATTTAATTGATCTCTCAGCTCACGCAATCCACGGAATACGGGACGCGTCAACTCGGGATTTTCCTCATGAGGTGCCATGGTCATCAAGCCAACAACCTTGAGATTGTTGAATGAACGAATATCACGCAAAAAAGAACTTGCCTGTTCAGGCTGTAAGCCATACTTGCTCTCTTCACCCGAAATATTCACCTGCAAAAACGTTTCCACTTGAATGCCAAGTGAAGCTGCTTTCTTATCCAACTCCTTCGCCAATGACAAACGATCCAGTGAATGTATGTAACGAAACTTGCCGATCACGTCTTTCACCTTGTTTGTCTGCAAATGACCGATAAAATGCCAGGTACCCTGTTGACCAAAAGCTTCCCATTTGGCCTGTGCATCCTGCCACCGATTTTCTCCAATATGCTCAAGACCATGATCGAGCACCGATCCCGTTGTTTCAAGTGAGACATATTTCGTGACCGCAATCACATTCACATCATCACGATGACGGTTACTGCGCCGACATGCATCCTCAATCTTCTGATTTACCTGTTGTATACGCTCCTCCAATGACACAGAGGTCACCTCTCTTCCAGCCCAATCCAGCTTGCCATCCGCCCTGTAACACCATTTTCCTTCCGATAGGAGAAAAATAGTTCGGGATGACAACTTGTACACCATGTTGTACATTCGATATGATCCGGCAATATTCCTGCTTTCATCATAATGTGTCGATTACATTCTTTCAAGTTTAACATCGTTTTACCGTTATTCACGGATCGATATGCCTGTTTAGGAACAGAATCCTTGTATTCATCATTAACCGGGGAATCATCAAACCAAACCCGTACATGCTGCATGACCGCCTCATCCACTTCATAACAGCAATCCCCAATCGACGGACCGATTGCAGCTCGAATGTCCTGCCTACGGCTACCGTACTCCCGTTCCATCGTCTCCACCATGGATACAGCGATACCCGCGACTGTACCTTTCCAACCGGCATGTGCGAGACCAACAGCCTGTTGCACAGGGTCATAGAAATACAGCGGGACACAGTCTGCATAGAAAGAAGTCAACAGCACACCCGGCACATTCGTGACCAATCCATCCGTATCCTGCAACGCCGACTGACGATCAAGTAATCCTCTGCTCCGATCTTCAGCGGTAATTACTGCTACATGTTTGCCATGCACCTGTTCTCCACAGGTCCAGGCTTCCGCTGCAAAGCCAATCTTCCCGGTAACAAGCCTGCGGTTGTTAAGCACTACTTCATGATCATCCCCAACATGATAGGCACAATTGAGCGTAGCATACGGAACTTTTCCGACTCCACCATGCCTCGTCGTAAATCCGGCTGACAACTGTTTGAATTGCTGTGTCCATGGCTCAACATATAATAATAACGGATCAGGACCAAAATCTGAATTTGGGTTCTTTGTCCGTTCAAGTAATTCCTTATCCACTACAAAGGGTTCCATTCTCTCACCTCACCACTTCCAGTGTACCAAATGAGCCACATTCTGTCTCCTTTATATCGTTCGACGCTGATTGCGGTCTGATCGTTCGATCCGTTCCACACGCTCTGTGCGGTTATGCTCCTGTTCATCATACAGGCGCGCTTCGCGATCACGCTCGTCATATGTGTTTTCCTTTACCTCATCCATTTTCACCAGAATCACATCTGAACCAATCTTCACAATGTTTCTCCAGGGAATCACCAGATCCGTTCCCCCTCCAAAGAGACCCATAAAACGGCTGTACCCCGGCACAACAATCGCTTCAATTCGTCCTTGCTTCAGATCCAGCTCCAAATCACTGATCTGACCGAGACGTTTTCCATCTGTGATATTAATGACATCCTTAGTCTGAAAGTCCGAGATTTTCATCCCACGTGCCGCCACTTCGCTCGTATTTACTTTCATACAATCCCGCCCCCTGTTATTCCTCTTCAGCCCGTTCTCCACGCTTCTATACAATATATGTTTCAGGGGCGAAAAATGTCCTGTTTTTCATCGAATGTGGGAACGACTCCATACAAAAAGACGACCAACGGTATACACTGCCCCGATTGATCGTCCTCCTGCCCTTGCATCGTCTTACGACTTCACATGTTTTTGCATCTGTTGTATCGCTGATTTCTCCAGACGTGATACCTGAGCCTGGGAAATGCCAATTTCATCTGCTACTTCCATCTGGGTTTTCCCTTCGAAAAACCGCATCGACAAAATCATTTTTTCCCGCTGGCCAAGACGATGCATCGCTTCGCGCAGCGCAATCTCCTCAATCCACGAGACATCTTTGTTTCTGTCATCGCTGATCTGATCCATAACATAGATTGGATCTCCACCATCATGATAAATCGGTTCGAAGAGCGAGACAGGGTCCTGAATGGCGTCCAATGCAAAAACAACATCTTCCTTCGGCACATTCAGTACTTCCGCAATTTCGAATATCGTCGGTTCCCGGGAATTTTTATTCGTCAGGCTGTCACGTACCTGAAGCGCTTTGTAAGCAATATCCCTCAAGGAGCGAGATACCCGAATCGGGTTATTATCACGCAGGTATCGACGGATTTCACCGATAATCATCGGCACCGCGTAAGTTGAAAATTTGACATTCTGGGATAAATCAAAATTATCAATGGCTTTCATCAGGCCGATGCAACCAACCTGGAACAGATCATCGACAAACTCCCCCCGATTGTTAAAACGCTGAATGACACTGAGTACCAGACGCAGGTTGCCATTCACTAATTTCTCTCTTGCTGAGCGATCATGGTGTTGCTGAAGGGAATGAAACAATTCCCGCATTTCAGTGTTGGTGAGGACAGGCAATTTTGCGGTGTCCACGCCACAAATCTCGACTTTGTTTCGGGTCATCGTGATTTACCTCCCAAGGAGAAACATTAATGTACATTATCTCCGGGGCAGGCTTTTTTATTCGTACTTGGCACCCTTGCCAGTAATACCCATTCTGAGCAATGATGGTTTTCAGACCATTTTATTGAACTCCTTGCGAAGTCTTTTAATGATTCTTTTTTCGAGACGAGAGATGTAGGATTGGGAGATTCCAAGTAGATCCGCTACATCTTTTTGTGTCTTTTCTTCCCCATCCGTCAAGCCAAAACGAAGCTCCATAATCATTCGCTCGCGCTCCGTTAATTTTTCCAGTGCCTTGTGCAAAAGTTTTCGGTCTACCTGCTCTTCAATATTCCGATAGATTGTATCGTTTTCTGTACCCAATACATCCGATAATAATAGTTCATTTCCATCCCAATCGATGTTCAGCGGTTCATCAAAAGAAACTTCAGTTCGGATCTTACTATTACGTCTCAGGTACATCAAAATTTCATTTTCGATACAACGTGAAGCATAGGTTGCCAGTTTGATTTTCTTTTCCGGGTCGAATGTATTAACTGCTTTAATCAGCCCGATGGCTCCGATGGACACCAAATCCTCGATATTGATTCCTGTGTTCTCGAATTTTCGTGCAATGTACACCACCAGACGCAGATTGCGCTCAATGAGCATCGCACGAATGGCCGAGTCTCCCGAAGATAATTTTTGCAGTAAAAATTCTTCTTCTTCCCTTGTCAAAGGCGGCGGAAGTGCCTCACTTCCCCCAATGTAATAGATCTCTTCACTTTTGAGTCCCAACAAAAATAACAGACGGTAATATTGCAGCTGCGCCACCAGTTTCCATTTCACAAGCATGTACGTTCCTCCTATACCACATTCAGCGGCTTTTCTGATGCTCCCGCAGAGAGAGCCGTAGACTGCGCAGAAGCAGCGTCTTGCACAAGTTCAGGATGAATCACGGCCTGGTATTTCCCATCCGACGACAAAACACCTCCATCCAGCCCAATGAGTACCCTTGTCGTCTCATAACATGTTTCCCCCATCGTCACCTTCACCCGGTCCGGCTTCATTGCCAGCATAAACGCAGTCCCTTTGTTAATGCCCCGATAAGGCACCAGCCGCAGTCGACCCTGCCACTGAAAACTTTCCTGATCAAGCTCCAGAATAAGGTTGTCCGGCGCCTCGTCCTTGAGTCTACCCTTCCATGAAGCAGGTAACATGTCTTGCCATAACGAAGCCTCCATCACCATGACCGGCATGCGCGATAAGGGATCTGTAAGTTGATTGCCCGTATCCAGAAGGCCTGTACAAGAAATGACTACCTCATCGATGCAGACCTCAACTTTACCCAAATAAGTCGTCATGCGATCCGTTTTCTGTTTTGAGCTCTGCACAGCTTTGAATAAAAACAGAACAGCAAAAAATACGATAAACGTGAACCAGAAGGCAATCTTCAGATCAAATGACATCCCACCAGAAGCCGTGAACCAAATGCCGTTAAACAACTCACCGGAGCTCTGAAGCATGTAATGCACACCCAGAATACCTCCGGCAGCGACAAAATTAATCACATAGAAGGTACCGAGCGTTCTCGCAAAAGCCTGCAGACCTTTAAAACCAAAAGCAATCGTAAGCATGACCAGCGAGAACCCGAACTTGATCAAAAAGGTAAACATAAAATCAAACTCCGGTACAAACATCATGACCACGTATAATGCGCCCACAATGGCTGATAGCAACCATCTCCACCAAACCAGTTTTGTTTTGCGCATCCAGGCGGTTAGTCCAATAAGAGCACCGTCAATACACAGGTTTGTCAGAAAAATAAGATCCACATACACAACCACACTCTTCACCTGCCTGCGCGCAACATATCGAATTAACGGTATACCGGTATTCCGATATTCTTGAGCATATTCACAAGTATACGGAGCCCGTTGTTCAAAGTCTGTCTAATCATGGGGGCGTGGTTTCAACTTTTTTTGTCGGAATAGCGTAGGCTCGTTGTTCAGAATTTGTTCAATACTGTATGTTATGATATTAAAAAAACAGAAAAAACCCGGTCACTCCATAAGGAGTACCGGGTTTTGATTGAATCAATATGAGTATTAATCGTTGTTATTATTGCGTGAACGATTGCGTAAAAATGTCGGAATGTCCAGCTGATCATTGCTCGGCTGATTTCCAAACGGACGCAGATTCGGCGAACGCGTATCCGTTGTCTCTGTTGCTGGCGTTGGTTTATGACCAGGAGGCGGCGATGCAGGCTTATCTTCAAATCCCGTTGCAATCACCGTAACTTTGATCTCTTCTTTCAGGTTTTCGTCAATAATCGCTCCAAAGATCATGTTCACTTCCGGATCTGAAGCCGCTGTGACAATCTCTGCCGCTTCATTGACTTCATACAGAGACAGATTGGTTCCACCCGTAATGTTCATAATCACACCACGTGCACCTTCGATCGAAGTTTCAAGCAATGGGCTCATGATAGCTTTGCGTGCAGCTTCAGCGGCACGAGTTTCCCCAGTTGCTTCACCGATTCCCATCAGGGCAGATCCGCGTTCTGTCATAATCGTTTTGACGTCTGCGAAGTCAAGGTTAATTAGACCTGGAACAGCAATCAGGTCAGAAATACCCTGAACGGCTTGACGGAGAACGTTATCTACTTGACGGAACGCTTCAAGCATCGGTGTCTTTTTGTCAACAATTTCAAGCAAACGATCGTTTGGAATCACAATCAATGTATCTACTTTTTCCTTGAGTGCTTCAATGCCCTGTACGGCATGTCTGGAACGTTTCGGTCCTTCAAACGTGAACGGTCGGGTCACTACACCTACTGTAAGAGCTCCACATTCTTTGGCGATCTCAGCAATAACGGGAGCTGCCCCTGTTCCTGTCCCTCCGCCCATTCCGGCAGTTACAAAAACCATGTCGGCACCCTTCAAGGTGTTCATCATCAGATCACGAGATTCTTCGGCGGCTTTCTTACCCACTTCAGGGTTGGCACCAGCACCAAGACCTCTTGTCAACTTATCGCCAATCTGTAATTTATGTTCGGATTTCGCCAAGTGCAATGCCTGCGCATCCGTATTCGCGGTAATGAATTCTACACCTTGCACTCCATTTTCAATCATTCGATTAACAGCATTGCTTCCACCGCCGCCCACACCAATGACTTTTATTTGAGCAAAGCTCTCCATCTCGAAATCAAATTCCAACATATTATTCCATCTCCCCCTCATTGTGCATGGATGGCCCGTCCAATTGGTATTGAACCGAATCAATTTCATATATCGACGAACGAAAGCGTTTATGTTAGTTTACCAGCGCATTCAAACGGCTTCAAGGATTGTATGAAATGGATTCAACCTGTTATATAAATTCGCTGAACATATTTTTCAGCCGTTCGAACAGACCTGGTTTTTGCTCCGATTCCTGAGCCGTATTCGGCTTCGGACGGTTGGTCGGTTTTTTGTTGTTATTATTGTTGTTTCCACCGCCGCTATTAACTGAGGGACGAATACGCAAACTGCGGATTACACTGTGCAAAATGCCGACTCCACTCGTGAAACCAGGATCACGCACACCGATATAATCCGGCACTGCAACTCGTACCGAAGCAGCAAGTTCATGCTGGGCGACCTGCAGGACACCCGGCATAGATACCGTACCTCCCGTTAGTATATAACCTCCAGGAAGATCATTGTAACCAAGACGCTTCACTTCTTGAGATATCATCTGGAATATTTCCTGAACCCTTGGTTCGATAATAGCCGCCAGATCCTCTTGAGAGAATTCCTTGTCTACGTTGCTGCCGATCCGTGTTACCTTAAACATCACATCTGCAGCAGCATCATCCAACCAGGCGCAGCCATACTTCAGTTTCACCTTCTCCGCCTGATCCGTTAACGTGCGTAAGCCATAGGCGATATCATTCGTGACGAATTCCCCGCCAATCGGCAATGTTGATGTTGCAACAAGACTGTCTTCTTCAAAAATGGCGATGGTTGTTGCACCTGCTCCAATATCAACAAGTACTGAACCCATCGTTTTTTCATCTTTGGACAAAGCCAGTTGACCCGCTCCAAGCGACATGAGAACCAGATCGCTTACTTTCAGACCCGCTTTTTCCACGCAGCGCAAAAGATTATGTATCGCAGTTTTTGCACCCGTAATGATGGTCGCCTCCACTTCAAGGCGAACACCAATCATACCACGGGGGTCCTGAATGCCCTCCAAGCCATCTACAACATATTGCTTGGCCACAACATCAATAATTTCCCGTTCCGGCGGAACCGCAATAACTTCGGCTGCTTTCAACACCCGTTCCATGTCTTCTTCTCCGATTTCACGATCCTCGTTAGACACAGCCACGACGCCGTGACTGCTCATCAGTCCGATATGATTCCCCGAGATTCCAACATACACTTCGGATATTTGAATACCTACCATACGTTCTGCATGATCCACTGCGTTGCGAATCGACTGCACCGTCTGATCGATATCTACGATTACACCTTTGCGAATTCCCTCCGAGTCGGCAGATCCAACTCCTATAATATTAAAGGTTCCATTATTCATTTCCCCAATAATAGCGCGAATTTTGGATGTACCGATGTCCAAACTAACAATGATGTCATTGTTGCTCAAGTCTGTGGCACCTCCTGACTCCAATAGTAAAGTACGTTCGAATTTAAACACTCTTAAAACATATTCAACACACTTCAGGCTTTCCCTCTTTTTTCTACAATGTTTTTGGGTGTCAAAATCTGGTTGCGAGACATAAAACCTTGAAGAAAAAAGAAGGAGGCAACTCATGTGCCATAAGTTCAAGTGTATCATTTTTTCTTCATCTCAGAAAGAACAAGTTTCATTGCTCTGACGGGGCCAAACCCCGACCCGCCTAGGCTTTCATATTCAGGTCAGCCTCATCACGGCAAAGGTCAGGGGCTTGCTCCCGGCTCAGCATCATCTTCCGGGTCATCCGGGATGAAAGGGACATAGGTATCTGCCTCAAGCATGGTGATTTTCCCAGGCCGTTCGGTCTCAATGACCTGATTCAGATATTCCACTTTATCCGATAAAAGAGAGACGGTTGTAATCACTTCAAACTGTGATTTGGTATACATCCGTATCTGATCCGGAAATGAAGGCGTTGGATTCGGGATAATTTCCGAAATATCCGTCGTCAATTCATTCGGGATTTTAGCCAGTGCCTGACTCAGTTTGGCTTTGAGTGGATCATCAGCCTTCCATTGAGTCAATATGGGCTTCTCCACAGCAACACCAATTGTTGCCGGAACCGTCAAGCTTGTCCCACTGGCCAATATTGCTTTTAGGGTACCGTCAGAACCAAGCTCATAGGCAACCGTGGCATATTCTTGAACCTTGATATGGATAATACCCGGAAATTGTTTGTCCACGGTAACCGTGGAAATCGCCTTGTTGGCCTTGAGACGCTCAATAACCTCGGCAGTACTTGTCCCAAAAAATTGATCGCCTTCTCTCAGACCGCTTTTTTCCAGCAGTTCTGGAGTTGCTGTATATACATTACCCGTGATTTCAATGGCCGAAATCCGACTCATGGAAGAACGAAAGAATAATACAGCGAGCAATACAATAAATAGTAATAAGAGAATAATTACAATTTTGCGGCTTGTGTTTCCTTTTGGCCGATTCTTCTTCAGAACCGGAATTTGACTTTTAGGCATAAGTAGCGCTCCACAAAGCCTCAGGTCCCCTCCCTTCAAGAAGGGGACTCCAAGGACGTTAATTGGCAAAATCCAACTGTTTCGAAACGGGCGACTGTCGCTCAACCGATGCTCCAAGACTTTGGAATAACTTCTCGATCTGATCGTAGCCCCGGTCAATATGATGCACTTGCTCCACAACCGTTTTGCCTTGAGCAGCCAGACCAGCAATAACCAGAGCTGCACCTGCACGAAGATCGGTTGCTTCTACTGTAGCCCCGTACAGACGGGGAACACCACGGATAAATGCTGCGTTCAGATCGACTGAAATATCAGCCCCCATCACATTCAATTCATCCACATGTTTGAACCTGCCCTCGAATACCGTTTCCTTCATCACACTGAATCCGTCTGCCAGACTGAGCAGCACCATGATTTGCGATTGCAAATCTGTCGGAAACGAAGGATACGGAGAAGTCACAATACGATCTACTGATTTGGGACGGCTCATACAGCTCACCGTCATTATATCATTGCAGACTGTGATTTGAACACCAGTGCGCTTCAATACATGTATAAGTGAAGTAAGATGAGCAGGATTGCAGTGTGTAAGCGTAACATTGCCTCGTGTTGCTGCTGCTGCAATCATCACCGTTCCGGCAACGATTCGATCCGGAATAATCTCATAGGAACAAGGCTTCAGTTTCTCAACGCCATTGATCGTAATCGTATCCGTTCCTGCGCCAATAATACTTGCACCCATGGCATTCAGAAAGTTTTGCAGGTCCTGTATTTCAGGTTCTCTTGCCGCATTGCAAATGGTTGTCGTCCCTTTAGCCAGAACGGCTGCCATCATGATATTCTCGGTCGCTCCCACACTCGGGAAATCCAAAAGAATATCTGTACCCACCAGATTCCGTCCATGACAGATAATCTGTTGGTCTTGCTCTTCAATCAAAGCTCCGAGCGCTTCCAGGCCCCGGAGGTGAAGATCAATTTTGCGTTCTCCAATGGCACAGCCTCCTGGCTGATACACTGACACTTGCCCAAACTTAGCCAGCAATGGTCCCATTAAAAAAATGGAAGAGCGCATCTGCTTCATTAGATCTTCTGGCACATCATATGACCGGATAGACGAGGTATTAATCGTCACTGTTCCCTGTTCATGCCGACACGTGCATCCAAGCCGTTCCAGGATATACAGCATCACTTCAATGTCCAGCAAGTGTGGAACGTTATGCAGGGTAACTTCTCCATCTGCCAACAAACTTGCGGCCATGATCGGTAAAGCGGCATTTTTTGCTCCATGGATGCGTATGGATCCTGAGAGGGGTTTCCCGCCTTCAATCACCAATTTGTCCAATGTATCACCTCCGGGGTTTACCGCTCACCCACTACGAAGACTTCCGGTACCAGGTTAATACCGTTTTGAGATGATATAGTGCTCTGAATCTGCTGCATTAGGGTGATAACGTCCTCTGCTGTTGCTTGGCCTGTATTGACAATGAAATTGGCATGCATGGTGGATACCTGTGCGCCTCCCTGAGTCATCCCTTTCAGCCCTGCTGCTTCAATCAGACGGGCAGCATGATCACCCGGTGGATTTCGGAATACACTTCCTGCACATGCCATCTGCAGTGGCTGTGTGCGACGCCGGCGATCTTTGTAAGCCGCCATGGTTTCCGAAATGACTTTGCGTTCCCCACGCTGGAGTTCAAATGTAGCTTCCAGCACGGTGCCTCTCCGATCATGCAGAACAGAGTGGCGGTAGGCAAAATCCATGTCCTCCTTGCTGTAACGTACCAATTCCCCTGTCTCCAGTACAATCTCAGCGAATTTGAATATCCGTGACACATCCGATCCATGAGCACCTGCATTCATATATACGGCTCCACCGACAGTGCCGGGGATACCGCTGCCGAACTCCAGACCGGTCCATTCCTTTTTGGCAGCAACCACACTGAGTTTAACAAAAGAATGCGCTGCTCCGGCGGTTACACCACCTTCGTGAAATTCGGCATAATCAAAGCCATCGCCTGGTTTCACCACAACACCACGTATTCCTTTGTCTGACACCAGCATGTTTGAGCCCCGTCCAAGTTGCATCCACGGAATCTGAATCTTGTGAAGCAATTGAATGAGATTCATCATCTGCTCTTTATTCTCGGGAATGACCAGTGCATCCGCAGGACCGCCGATCTTCCATGTGGTGTATTTGGCTAGCGATTCGTTTTCAAGAACTCTGCCAACATTATACTGGGATAGTAAGGATATCCACTGGTTCATGTTTGCTTCCTCCTTTGCTTCACAACCGATGAGCACGGTATGTTCTGTTGCTACAGTCCGTGCTCTGGGCGCCATGGAACGATGGTCACGATTTATACGGTATCTTATGTCAGCCCCGTCTTGTGTGTGACAATCGCCCACAAACGCACGTTATCCGCGTGCAGCAAGACGCTGAATTTCATGAACAAGCACTTCAGCTGCATCGGGTTTCCCCAATGTACGGGAGGCTTCAGCCATGCGTTTACGTCCCAATTCATCATTCATAATCTTGGCGATGGCTTCATACAGGAGTTTGCCTGTAAGATCCTTCTCCAGCATCATAAGTGATGCGCCTCCACCTTCAAGCGTACGCGCATTGGCTTCTTGATGATTGTTAGTCACGTTAGGTGACGGAATCAGGATTGAAGGAATACCCAGTGATGTAATCTCTGCAAGGAATGATGCACCTGCGCGGTTTACAATCAAGGATGTGCAGGCCAGCACTTCAGGCATATTATGAACGTAAGGCAGGACATGCAGGTGATTTGGCATTGTTCCTAATGAGCTGCGAATGGCTTCACGCGTCTCATCAAAATAGGTATCCCCTGTCACGTAAACCACATGTACATCGTCCAATTGTTCCAGCATTGGAGCCATGTCCACCATGGCCTGATTAATTGCTTTTGCCCCGCGACTGCCACCAACCACAAGAACAACACGGCTGTTCATTGGTACACCTAACGTGGCAAAACCACGATCACGGCTAGCCTGAGCTACCGTAGTCGCCCTCGGATTACCTGTATAGATCACCTTTTTTGCGCCGGAAAACGATTTTTCAGAACCTTCAAAGCTAACAGCAACCGTATCCACATACCGCATCAAAAATTTGTTGGTCAGACCAGGAATAGCGTTCTGTTCATGAATTATACTCGGAATACCCAATTTTGTTGCTGCATATACCACAGGTCCACACACATATCCACCGGTACCTATCACAACATCCGGTTTGAATTCCTTCAGCATTTTTTTGGACTTGCGTACACCTTGAATGAAACGCATGACCGTTTTCAGGTTGTCGATGGACAATTTCCGCCGAAAACCGGTAATATCAATAGATTTAAAAGGAATATTTTCCTGGGGAACCAGTTTACTTTCCAGTCCTCTGGTTCCTCCAATGTATAGAAATGTCGAGTCCGGGTTCTCCGCCTCGCATTGTCTTGCTATGGCAACGGCCGGATAGATATGTCCACCCGTACCGCCACCGCTTAGAACGACTCGCATCGCATAGTCACCTCGCATAACGGGATAAATTCACTAAAATGCCCAGTGCTGTGAGCATGAGGGTCAATGATGATCCGCCGTAGCTGATCAGAGGCAATGTAATGCCCGTAACAGGCATCATGCCAATGACAACACCAATGTTAATAATGACTTGTACGGCGACCATACCTACGATACCAACACCAAGCAGACTGCCGAAGGCATCCGGAACGGTCATGGCTACACGCATTCCTCTCCACACCAGCACCAGAAACAACAATAATACAATCATTCCACCTATAAAGCCGAGTTCTTCGGCCAAAATACTAAAAATAAAGTCCGTTTGCGGTTCAGGTACATAACTGTACTTCTGCCGGCTCATACCCAATCCCAATCCCGCCAGTCCACCAGGACCAATGGCGTATAATGATTGAATGATCTGATATCCGGCACCCAGCGGATCGGACCACGGGTCCAAAAACGCTGTGATACGCTGCAACCGATAAGGAGCTGCCGCGATCAAAGCTGCAAACCCCGCTACGCCGCCAAGAGCGAGCAAGCTCAGATGTTTCATTCGCGCTCCGGCTGTGAAAATAATAAGCATCGATGCACCCATCATTACGGTGCCTGTCCCCAAATCGGGTTGCAGCATAATAATACCAAAAGCCAAACCGATCAATCCCAGCGGTGGCAGAAGCCCCGTTGTAAAGGTTTTGATTTTACCCGGTTCCTTGCTCAGCCAGTGAGCGAGAAACAGAATCATGCCCAGCTTCATGAATTCTGAGGGCTGAATACCGAACGAACCAATGCCCAGCCAACTTCGTGCACCACCGCGAACCACACCGATGCCAGGAATGAGCACCGCAATGAGCATAATAAAGCAGGCAATCAATATAGGTTTGGCATACTTCCTCCACACCCGGTAATCTACGTTAGCGGTGACGAACATGGCTACAAGCCCAAGCACCGCAAACAGAGCCTGTCTTTTTACAAAATAAAATGAATCGCCATAGTCATGAAAGGCAAGCACCGAGCCCGCACTATATACCATTACGATGCCGATGGCAAGCAATGCCAAAATACTAATCAGCAACCAAATATCTGGTGCCGGTCGCGTCTGTTTCATCAGGAGGCCACCCCTTGCATGGAAGTAGGGGCTTTTCCACCCCCCTACTTACAAGTTATGCGCCGCCTCTTTAAAAATGCGTCCCCGCTCTTCATAGGAAGCAAACATGTCCCAACTTGCACATGCCGGTGATAACAAAACGACATCACCAGCGCTGGCAAGCTTCGATGCTTCCTGCACAGCAAGGGTTAACGTCTGGGCAGCGTCCTCCTCATTATCGACGACCTTAATTTGCTTTAATCCGGCAAGTTCCGCGACTTTGGCAATTTTCATCCGTGTTTCTCCGAGCGCAACGACAGCTTTTACCCGTTCCTGGAACAAGGGTAAAAGCTCCATCATGTCTGACCCGCGATCCAACCCTCCGGCAATTAATACAACCGGCTCCTTGAACGAGTTCAGAGCCATGACTGTAGCCTTTGAATTGGTCGCTTTGGAGTTGTTGTAGTACGCAGCACCATTATGATCCAGAACATACTCAAGTCGGTGTTCAACCGCCTTGAAGTCTGCAAGCGGCGCAGCCAGTACCGCTGGATCAGCTCCTGCAGCTACGGCAATAGCTACAGCAGCCATTGCATTTTCCACATTAAATCGTCCAGCGATGCCAATGTCCTCAATATCGATGATCATGTGCTGATCTCCGTTTTCATCCGCGTAGATAATCTGGCGCTTCACATCATCCTCTTCTCCATCCACATAAGGAGGATCTGCATATACACCTGTATCCAATTTTTCGATCATCGAGAACGGTAGCAATCTGCCTTTAATATAAGGAACCAGTTCGCGACATACCGCATCATCCCAATTCAGAATGGCTACATCATCCGGTTGCTGATTGGCGAAGAGCTTGGCTTTGGAGGCTACATAATCATCCATTCCACCGTGATAGTCCAGATGTGTCTCTGTTACGTTAAGCAAGCACGCAATACGTGGACGGAACTCAACCGTTCCTTTGAGCTGGAAACTGCTAAGTTCGACAACCATCCAGTGATCTGGAGAAGCTTGCTCTGCCGCTTCAGAGAGAGGTATGCCAATATTACCGGCAACAATTGGCTTGAGACCGGCATGTTCCAGCATTTTTCCCACCCAAGTGGTCGTTGTGGTCTTGCCGTTGGAGCCCGTAATTCCGATCATGGGTGCAGCACATAGATGATAAGCAACCTCTACTTCGGTCACCACTTCAATGCCCAATGCCAAAGCTTGCTGCACAGGAGCTGCACGGTATGGGATACCTGGGTTTTTGACGACCAGCTTCACATCACTGTGAATGAGATCATCCGGATGGCCTCCGCATACAACAGAAATTCCCAAAGCCTCCAATTCGGAAGCTTCGGGACATTGATCTCTCTCTTGTTTATCATTTACTGTAACCTTCGCTCCGGCGCGATCCAGCACTTTGGCGACCTGTACGCCGCTTTTGGCCAATCCGAGTACGACGACTTGTTGTCCGCGATATGATTCAGGATGGTTCATGATCTACAACCCCTTGTTGAGATAAAGTCCAAGAGCGGCCAAAATTGCGCCTACCGCCCAGAAGGTAATAACAACCCGCCATTCCGACCAACCGCTTAATTCAAAGTGATGGTGAATAGGGCTCATTTTGAATACACGCTTGCCACGAGTCTTGAATGATACCACTTGAATAATAACAGACAGGATCTCAATAACAAAAATACCGCCAATGATGACAAATAAAAGCTCTGTTTTGGTTACTATCGCTACCGCACCTATTGCACCGCCAATGCCCAGAGAACCCGTATCGCCCATAAACACTTTGGCCGGATGTGCATTGTATACCAGAAAACCGAGCACGGCTCCGATCATCGCTGCTGCACACACTGCCGCTGGCATTGACGTAGCTTGCATCGCCACAATGGCAAACGCGCCAAAGGCAATCGCACTTACCCCGGACAGCAAACCATCCAGACCGTCCGTAAAGTTAACTGCATTGGTAATGGCAAGCATCATGAATACGACAAACGGATAATAGAACCATCCGGTCCAGTCGAACGAGACTGATGTACCCGGAATAGAGATGGCTGTGCTGTGTCCATTTTGGATCAGCAAGAAACACATCACTGCACTGAAGAACAATTGGCCCAGCATTTTTTGTCTGGCCGTCAGTCCCAGCGAACGTTTGAACACAATTTTGATGTAATCATCCAGGAAGCCAATCAGCCCGAATCCCAGCGTAGCCACGAGCAAGACATAAAAGTCTGTATTCTTGACAGCCGAAAATTTCAAAAAGGCCAATGTGAACGCAACTAAAATGACGACTCCACCCATTGTCGGTGTTCCGCTTTTTTTCAAATGGCTCTGAGGCCCATCTTCCCTAACTTGCTGTCCGAATTTCATGCGTCGTAACAGCGGAATCAGGAGCGGTGCGGCAATCACCGCCAGAATAAATGAAACGCCGATTGTTAACAGTAATACCTGAAAATCCATGGGTTCACCCCTCTAGTCTACTCGATTCTGTAATGGTGCTATTTGTAGTGCTTCGACCACGTCCTCCAGCTTCATGCCTCTTGAGGCTTTGAACAAGACAACGTCTCTGGGATGTAGTTTCTCCAGTAGATAACGGGTCATTTCTTCTTTATCTATAAAAGCATGCACAGCCTCTGCCGGCATATGCTTTCTTGCTCCTTCTGCAATATGTGCTGATAGCGGGCCATATACAAGCACCATGTCCATTTTGGCAGATGTAATATACGCTCCAATTCCGTAGTGCAGCTCCTGCTCCTGAGGACCCAGTTCAAGCATGTCACCAAGCACAGCCACTTTCATGCGGTATCCTTTCAGACCCTCCAGTACATCAATTGCCGCCTTCATGGAGGTTGGACTTGCATTGTATGCATCATTCAGCAGCGTTAGACCACTAACACCTTGAGTAACCTCAATACGCATGCCAGTCAGTTTCAAGCGTGACAATCCCGCGGCAATTTGCTCCGTTGTCACTTTGAAGTGACGAGCTACAGCCAAAGCAGCCAGACAGTTAACGACATTATGCGTTCCCAGCAGTGGTAGCGTAAATGCATGTTCTCCAGACTGTTTGGTGGTGAAAACGACTCCGTTCTGGGCATTCATAAGCCCGGTAGGATAGTCATCATTATCGGTTTGCAGACCAAATGTATACCGCTGCAATCCATCGGGTTGTTTCGTTGCGGGCTCTTCAAGGACTTGTGCAATTAAAGGCTCGTCTCCGTTGTAGATCAGTAACCCGCCAGGCTTCAATCCCGCGGCAATCTCGGCTTTGGCTCTGGCAATCTCCAGTCTTGACCCCAACTGAAGCAGATGTGATTCACCAATATTGGTAATGATCGCTACATCAGGCTGAGCAATAAGCGAGAGATCGTTAATTTCCCCGCGACCACTCATACCCATCTCCAAAATGATAATCTCCGTATCCGGGTCCATGCTTAATACAGTCAGTGGTAAACCAATGTGATTATTAAAGTTACCTTGCGTCTTATGCACTTTAAACGTCGTCGAGAGAATGGCATCCACGATGTCCTTTGTTGTTGTCTTGCCGTTGCTGCCTGTAATGCCGACTACAGCCGCTTTATTCTCCGTTAGATAAGCGGATGCGAGTGCTTGCAGTGCGACAAGTGTGTCTTCAACAACAATGACAGCTCCTTGTGGTGGAATACCATGATCCTTTTGCCAAATCGCCCCTGCGGCACCCTTCTCTAGACAGGCTTGCACAAACTCGTGTCCGTCAAACCTTTCACCCACTAGCGGGATAAACAAGCTGCCTTCCAGAGGTTTACGCGAATCGGTAAACACCCCTTCAACCATTACATGGCCATGAGCAGCAACGTCACTTAATGTTCCTCCACACATCTCGGCCAATTGTGCCAATGTTCTTTTTATCAATTGGATTTGCCCCTTATCGCTTCTTTGGCTATGATTCGGTCATCAAAATCGGTTTTGGTTGTGCCGATAATCTGATAGGTCTCGTGACCCTTGCCCGCAATCAATACTACATCGGCTGGGCTTGCCATTTCAATAGCTTCATGAATCGCCTGGCGCCGATCCACAATCATCGTATAACGTTCAGCAGGAACAGATTCTTCAATCAGGCCTTGTTCAATGTCTTTGAGAATCAGATCCGGATCTTCTGTCCGAGGATTATCGGAAGTAACCAGTACAAAATCACTATACTTCGCAGCAATTTTCCCCATGAGAGGGCGTTTGGTACGGTCCCTGTCCCCACCACAGCCAAACACGCAGATTACACGTCCTTCGGCAAATTCTTTCACCGTCCGAAGCACATTCTCCAGTCCATCCGGTGTATGGGCATAATCGACAATAACAGCAAATGGCTGTCCCTCATCCACACCTTCAACACGTCCATCCACGCCCGGAACCGTCTCCAGGCTTCGCTTGATCTCTTCCAGCGGAATACCTTCCACCAGCGCTGCTGAGATTGCTGCCATTGCATTGTACACATTGAATTTGCCTACCATGCGCAAGCGAATATCCGTGCTGCCTGCAAATGTATCCACGTGGAAAGAAGTTCCTTGAGAAGTGATTGAGATCTGGGATGCACGTACATCCGCCTCTTCACCCATGCCATATGTAATCACTTCAGCAGCCGTCACAGAGATGAAATAATCCGCAGCTGGATCATCTGCATTGATAACCGCGAATTTACGCTGTGAAGCATCTTGCGTATAGCCGTTACCCAGCCGTGCAAAGAACAATCCTTTGGCCCCGCGGTATTCCTCCATGGAATGGTGGTAGTCCAGATGATCCTGCGTCAAGTTAGTGAATACCGCAGTACGAAAGTTCGTTCCCTTCACGCGTCCTTGTTCCAATGCGTGAGAAGAAACTTCCATGACACAGCAGTCCGTACCCTTCTGAACCATATCATGCAGACTACGCTGCAGATCAAGCGCTTCTGGTGTCGTTCCTGACATCGGGTAGGTTCGACCGTCATACCGCATTTGAATGGTACCGATCAATCCCGTCTTGCGTCCATAATCGCTCATGATCTTTTCAATCAAATAGGTGGTCGTCGTTTTTCCATTCGTTCCGGTTACACCAATCATCTTCATCTTCTGGCTTGGCGAGTCAAAAAAGAAATCTGCCAGAACAGCCATCGCAAACCGGCTATCCTTCACCAGCAATTGGGGTACAGGCAGATCCAGCAGTCGTTCAACCACCAATGCAACTGCACCTGCATTTACCGCTTTTTCTGCATAATCATGACCATCCACCGTATGTCCCGGAAGACAGATAAACAGATCACCCGGTTTTACCTGCCGGGAATCTGTCTGAAGGTTTTGGCATTCTGTATTTGGTTCGCCCACAAGGCGGGCGGTGGTCAGCATCGATGCAAATTGTTTTAAAAGCACATGAATAACCTCACTTTTCCAATTATACTTCTGTTTTAGCATATGTCTGTATTTATTAATATCGTCAATACAACCAAATAATGAAACGCACTTGGATGAATTTTGTTGCGGTTGAAGCCGAAACGGCTTCAGCGCTCCAGTTATTCATCCTTCGTGTGATCATGTGCATCATTCAGTACATTCCCCATATAAATGCGTATGGTGGATCCCTGATCTACCCTTGCCCCAGGCTTGGGTGCCTGATTAATTACGTATTTACCACTGCCAGACTTGGCCAGCATGAAATTCATGTTCAGGTCTTCGTACAGATCTTCGACCGTAGCTCCTGTCAGGTCTGGAACTGTCACGATTTTGGTCTCACCATATTTGTATTCTTTGGCGACCTGATCCTTCCGAACAGGGACATTCATATAATGCAACGCATCTTCAAGGATGTTCTGCACAATCGGGGCGGCAACCACACCTCCGAACTGAATTCCTTTGGGATTATCCACTGCCGTATAGACCACAATCTGAGGGTCATCTGCCGGTGCAAATCCGATAAAGGATACGATATGCTCGGTTGAGGAATAACGTCCGTTAATAACCTTCTGGGCTGTACCTGTTTTGCCACCAACCCGGTATCCATCAATGAATGCCGGACGCCCGGTACCTTTTGCAACAACACTCTCGAGTGCTTCACGTACTTGCTTGGATGTATTCTCGGAGATCACCTGACGAACCAGTTCCGGCTTGGCTTCTTCCATGACTTCTCCCGTGACCGGATGAACCCACGCTTTCGTAACATACGGCTTGTAAAGTTTACCCCCATTGATGGCCGCTGACACAGCTGCTACTTGTTGAATGGGTGTTACCGATACACCTTGGCCAAAAGCCGTCGTTGCAAGCTCAACAGGTCCCACTCTGGACAATTTGAACAGAATTCCACTGGCTTCTCCGCTAAGGTCGATCCCTGTTTTGGTGCCGAAGCCAAAATCTTTAATATAGGAGAACAGTGATTCTTTTCCCAGCCTCTGCCCCAGAGCTACAAATCCCGGGTTGCATGAGTTCTCCACAACTTGCAAAAAGGTCTGACTTCCGTGACCGCCCTTTTTCCAGCAACGAAGACGGGCTCCACCCACCTCAACATATCCGGGATCAAAGAATTGATCCTGTTGCAGATTGACCTTTTTCTCTTCAAGCGCTGCTGCCAAGGTAATGATCTTGAACGTAGAACCCGGTTCGTACGTCATCCAGATCGGTAAATTCCGATTGTATATCTCCGCGGGATATTGTTGATAATCGGCCGGTTCGTATCCCGGCCTGCTGGACATCCCCAAAATTTCACCCGTTTTGGGATTCATCGCTATAGCCAATGCTGAGTTCGCCTGGAACTTCACCATGGCCTGATCCAGTTCTCTCTCCATGATGGACTGAATGGATTTATCAATGGTCAGCTTGAGGTTAAGGCCGTCCTTCGGTTCCACATACTTCTCGGATGAGCCCGGCATGAGCCTTCCGGCCGCATCGGACAAGTAGGACACACTGCCATTCAGACCATTCAGCTTATCATCATATTTCTTCTCGACACCCGTTAAACCCTGATTATCAATGCCCGTAAAACCAAGAATATGGGCAGCCAAATCATCATAAGGATAAAAACGTTTATTGTCCTCAGCAACAACGATACCCGGAAGCTTCAAATCACGGATGCGCTGAGCTTTATCCATCGTAATTTTGCGGCCGCCGGGTTGTAGTCGTACAATCAGTTCTCGTTTCTTGATGGTTGCCAGCACTTTTTCTTCCGTCATCCCAAGCAATGGGGCCAGTGCTTTAGCTGTCGTTTCAGCTTCTTTGACCTGAGCCGGAATAGCCATAATGGTCGGTGTCGTCACATTATAGGCCAGAGAGGTTCCATTTCGATCCAGGATCTCCCCTCGCTTGGCTGAGTAAGGAATATTACGCCGCCAGGATTCTTCTGCTTTTGCTGACAATTCGGGGCCTTTCCCAAGTTGTACATAAGCAAGCCTGATCATCAAGGCCGAAAATAACAAAACTAAAATCATTAAACTCCATAGCAACCTGCGCCGCAGATTTACGCTTGATCCCTTCACGAAAAGATCCCCCCACTCGTCCCAAAATCATGATCTCGTTCCATTCATGAATATTCAGGACAACCGGGGGTTAGAACAAGCTGTCAGAGCTCCCTAGGGTAGCGAAGTCCCATTTGTTGCTGGATCATCAGAGGATTCGGATTCATTGGCGGGAGCCTTGTTGTTGTCTGTTTCGTCTGTTCCATCGGTTTTACCTTCGTCGCCCGAGGCCTCTTGTTCCTTCCCTTCAGCTTCTGACGATGGATCAGAAGAGATTGGAGCCTCATCAGCTATACCTGTCACTGCAGCTTTGGCAGTCTGCAAGTTCAACTGCACGGTTCTCTGCTCACCTGCGACCTGCTCCGTTTGCTTCACGACATAGCCCTCACCCTTGACCGTAACTCCCACTTTCATAAGAGAAAGTACTTCAAGGGCATCACGGAGAGATTCACCTGTTAGATCGGGAATCTTCATCTTGCTGCTTTCTTCCGTTAGCAGATAGATTCGTTGGCCTGGATTCATAGAGGCGCCAGCAACCGGATACTGCCGAATTACATTATCACCTTGACCAAGAGTCACATAAGCAATACCTGCGCTTAGGAGCTGGCTTCTGGCCTGTTTGGCTGTCTTGCCACTCAGGTCGGGCGCCTTGGCTTGCACGACAGAGACTTCTTTTGACTTTTTGTCAGAAGTTTTGGCAGTGTCTTTGGGGACTCCCATGTATTGAAGAGTCTGGCTGACAATCTTTTTGAATACCGGGGCAGCTGCGGTTCCTCCCCCAATGTTGGTTCCGTCCGGTTGGTCAATGACAACGAGTATAGCAATCTTCGGATTATTGACCGGTGCGAATCCGATAAACGATACAACGTCTTTCGATTTGCTGTATTCTCCGTTAACGACTTTTCTTGCCGTCCCCGTCTTACCAGCTACACGGTAACCTTCAATATAGGCGTTACGACCGGTACCAATCGTTTGGTCTGCAACCACTTGTTCCAGATAACCGCTCACGAGTTTGGAAGATTCCTTGGAAATCACCTGACGAACAACTTTGGGTTTGATCACTTCCGTTGTCCCATCATTCGGGTTCTTGATCTCCTTCACCAGATGTGGCTCCAGCAATTTGCCTCCGTTGGCAATTGCAGAGATTGCTGCGACCTGTTGAATTGGTGTTACCTGTACAAGACCATGACCATAGGCAGCGGTAGCAATCTCGGATTTGTAAACCAGTGGCTTGATCGGTGACGCTGACTCATTCGGCAGATCAATACCCGTCTTTTTACCAAAACCGAATTCGTCTATGTAATGACGCAGACGTTCACCACCAAGCATGTTGTACCCCAAGTTAACAAAGGCAATGTTACTTGACCGTTTGACACCTTCCAGATAAGAGATCCAACCATAGGCATGACCATTATCACTAATCGGGAAACCACCGATATACATGCGTTTGGATTCAAAACTTGCATTGGGATCAAAGAGTTTTTCTTCGACAGCCCCTGCCAGTGTAACGATTTTGAATGTAGAACCTGGCTCATAGATGGATTGCGTCGCATGATTAATAAAGTTCTTTTGATCAGGTGTACTCCCATACGTATTGGGGTTAAAAGTTGGCCAGTTCGCCATCCCTAGAATCTCCATCGTATTCGGGTCCGCAGCAATAACTGTCATGCTCAACGGGTTATACTTTGCAACGGCTTCTTTCATTGCATCCTCGATGTAAAATTGGATCGTATCATCGATGGTCAGCGTAAGATTTTTCCCGTTCTGAGGTGGCAGATAGTTATCCTGTGAATCCGGAAGTTTAATGCCTTTGGCATCCTTCTGATAATTCAGATATCCATCTGTCCCAGTCAATGCTTCATCATATGAGACTTCAAGTCCATTGACAGCTTTTCCGTCACGGCTCATATATCCCAAGACGTGAGAAGCAAGGCTTTCTTCAGGGTAAAAACGCTTCGACTCTTGAGCCATGACAATCGCATTACGAGCCTTGTATTCTTCTTGTAGTTCCTCACGCAGTTCGTTGACTTTTTCCGCAAGCTCAGGACTTATTTTATATCCTTCACTACGTACTTCACGCTGCTGAAAAAACTTGCCCTCTGCATTTTTCGCTGTGACCAGTGCACGCACCTCACTCTCATTTTTCCCAAGAAGGGCTGAGAGTTTCTCCGTGACTACATCCTGGATCCCGAGTTCATTAATTAATAAGGGATTAACGGAAACCGTATATGCAGGTGCATCGGTAGCCAGAATGTTACCATTGCGGTCCGTCATCGTGCCACGCGTAGCCTTAATCGTCTGTTCACGCTCTACCAAACCGGCCGCCCGTTCCTGCCATACACTGCCATTCACAACTTGAATGAAAAAGATTCGGGTTACGAGTACAAGAAAAAAGAGGGTAATACATCCCCCTATAAGCAACGTGCGCATCTTTATTCTTTTTATCATCGGAACACCTCTTTACTTACTGCTTGATGTATTCGAGGACGATTCAGTACCTGTTGATTTCGTACTTGTTGAGCGAGGTACAAAAATGACATCCTTACCGGAAGCCTCAACGTAACCAAGTTGTTTGGCATTTTCGATGACCTGGTTGTTCAATGTTTCTTTTTCCACCTGCAGGTCTGCAATCGTCTTCTCATACCCCTTGATATCCGAAATAGTGGTCTGCGCCTGCTTGTTCAGATCATAGATATGAGCATAACGAGACATCAGGGCGCCTCCAACAAGGATCACTACAACCAGGGTAATCAGATACAAAATCTTCTCGCGTGCCGGAAGACCCGTACGACGGGTCACCACTTTGGTGGTTTCTTTGTATCGTTGCTGGGTCACACGTTCCTGGGACGCTTTTTCTTTTACAGCGAGATTACCACGTGTATATGCCATACTCCGATTCTCTCCTCCACTCTTGATCTACAATTTCTCGGCTACGCGCAGCTTGGCTGAGCGAGCACGTGAATTTTCGGCCAATTCCGTTTCCGTTGGACTCAACGGTTTTCTGTTAACTAAACGCAGGGTACCCTTGCCGCCGCATACACACAACGGAAAGTCGGGTGGACATGTACATTTTTCCAGATAACTGCTGAAAATCTGTTTACATATCCGATCCTCAAGGGAGTGGAAGGTAATAACAGATACACGTCCTCCTGGTGCCAGACAACGAACAGCCTGATGCAAACCTTCTTCAAACGCACCCAACTCATCGTTAACAGCAATGCGTAATGCCTGGAAGCTGCGCTTGGCAGGATGTCCACCCGTACGGCGAGCTGCCGCCGGAATGCCTTCCTTGATCAATTCCACGAGTTCACCTGTCGTCTCAATGATGGACTTCGCTCGTTTTTCGACGATAACACGGGCAATCCTTCTCGAAAACTTCTCTTCACCATAGCGATACAAAATTCGAGCAATCTCTTCTTCTGGCCACTCATTCACAATCTCTTTGGCCGTCAGCATAGCATCCTGGTCCATTCGCATATCGAGCGGAGCATCGTGATTGTAACTGAAACCACGTTCTCCTTCATCAAATTGCGGAGATGACACACCCAAGTCGTACAAAATACCGTCGACCTGTGGTATACCATCCTTCATTAGTACATCCAGATCCTTCAGTACCTGTTCCAGATCTCGAAAATTGGTTTTCACCAATGTTACACGATCTCCATAGGCAGCGAGCTTCTCGCGAGCATTATCCAAAGCCCAATCATCCTGATCAAGTGCGATCAGACGTCCCCCTGGACCGAGCTTGGACGCAATCACGGAGCTGTGTCCGCCACCGCCTAAAGTGCAGTCCACGTATATACCGTCCTGCTTGATGTTTAATCCCTCTGTTGCCTCTTCTTTGAGTACGGTTATGTGGTGAAACAACCTGCACCCCTCCTGACTTTATAAATCAAAATTAAAATCGACCAGCTTTTCGGCAATGTCGTTGAATGCTTCTTCGGATTGATTGAAATAACTCTCCCATATGCCTTTGCTCCAAATCTCCACCCGGTTCGACACGCCAAGAACAACACAATCCTTGTCCAGCTTGGCATACTCTCTTAAGTTGCCCGGCAGATTTACCCTGCCCTGTTTGTCCAGTTCACATTCGGTTGCACCCGAGAAAAAAAACCGGGTAAACGCACGTGCATCAGATTTCATCAATGGCAGTGCTTTGAGCTTCTGTTCCATGACCCCCCACTCCTCCATGGGGTACACGAAAAGACACTGGTCCAAACCCCGTGTGACAACGAAAGACGGTCCCAGAGATTCGCGGAATTTAGCCGGAATGATAACCCGACCCTTATCATCAATGCTATGTTGGAACTCCCCCATAAACATTGGCCCACTCACTCCTCACCCGTTTCTCCCACTTTGCCCCACTTTCCACCACCTAAGCATAATAGATTCGCACAAAAAAATCAAAACCCTTCTTGCAATACTTGATTTTTTAATTTTTCAGCATAAAAAAACGTCTTTGATCCTGTCACTCAGGATCAAAGACGTTTCCCGTAAACGGGCAATCGTATGTCTACACGCACATGAGCCATATCATCAATAAACCATTCTATACCTTTTGAATCATTTCATCAGCTTGTAATTATTGGATAAATCTTAAAATTTCCAGCTATCCAGGTATTTTTCTTGCTCGGCCGACAAAGAGTCGATACCAATATTCAGGCTTTCAAGTTTATAGCTGGCAACCTGCTGGTCAATATCATAAGGTACATTAACAACGTTTTTACCTAGCTCAGCATAGTTCTCGCTCACATAGCGGAGACCAAGAGCCTGTAGAGCAAAGGTCGTATCCATGATTTCGGCAGGGTGACCATCTGCTGCACCCAGGTTCACAAGACGACCTTCTGCAAGAAGGTACATTTTACGACCGTCTTTGAAACGATACTCCTCAATGTTACGGCGAACTGTGCGAATCGATTCCGAACGTTTTGCCAGTTCAGGTTTATTCACTTCAACATCAAAGTGACCTGCATTACTCAGGATTGCTCCGTCCTTCATTACATCGTAATGCTCACCGGTGATAACATCCTTATTGCCTGTAACAGCGATAAAGAAATCACCCAATTTGGCGGCTTCCACCATCGTCATGACCCGGAACCCGTCCATATGTGCTTCTACCGCTTTGATTGGATCGATCTCGGTTACGATGACATTCGCTCCAAGACCTTTGGCACGCATCGCTACACCTTTACCACACCAGCCATAACCTGCTACCACTACGTTTTTACCAGCGACAACCAGGTTGGTTGTACGAATAATCCCGTCGAATGCAGATTGTCCTGTACCATAGCGATTGTCAAACAGATACTTGCAGTATGCGTCATTAACCGCAACCATCGGAAACTTCAATTGGCCTTCTTTCGCCAATGCTTTCAAACGAATAATACCGGTTGTCGTTTCTTCTGCTCCGCCGCGAATTGTTGCCGCGAGATCAGGACGCTCGGATGCAATAATAGTTGCAAAGTCTCCCCCATCATCAATAATGAGATCAGGCTTCACTTCAAGGGCACGCAGTTGCAATGATTTGAATTCCGCAGGTTCCGGATTGTACTTCGCATACACTGTAACACCGTCTTCCACCAATGCTGCGCATACATCATCTTGTGTAGACAATGGGTTGCTGTGCGTAATCGTTACTTCCGCCCCACCTGCTTGGATCACTTTTGCCAAGTAAGCTGTTTTCGCCTCGAGATGAAGGCAAATGGCGACTTTCAAACCTTTGAAAGGCAGATCCTGTTCGAACTGGCGACGAATGCGGTTTAATACCGGCATGTGTGCTTCTACCCAATCAATTTTCAGATGGCCCTCTGAAGCGAGTCCCATATCTTTAACAATGCTGTTTTGCAATGCAGGTGTAGTCATTCCATGTCCTCCTCATTTATGTGTTTCTTCTATTATAAAGGTCTCTATAGTGCAATAACCTTGTGTTCTCCAAGGAATTCGCTTGAGGCCTTAATCAGTTCATCAATCCACTCGGTGCCATAGCGATTCAGGTAAAAGAGTGCATTATGTACTCGTTCCTGTGGTTTGCCCGTTGGAAATAAGGAGTTCTGAATGCCGTTCCAGTGCCTTAGACTCACATTGTGTTTATCTTCGATCGCTTTGTGAGTCTGCTGTTTCAGATAATGCATTTGCTCGTTGATTTTACTCAGATTGGTATCGCCAATTCGTTCCAGCCCCGGATGAATCTCCGCGATCTCATCTAGCAACGGTCCATACAGAGCAAGAAACGCTTCCTGAACCTTGTCAAACTGTTCATCTACCTGGAACGTCTCCTGCTGTGCGAGCCACTGCTCCTTCTTTTGTTCCATATGATATTGAACATCCTGGAAAGAAAGCCCATATTGTTTCATATGTTTGTGATGAATATCTTCCATAATGGTGAAGGACAGCCGCGGCAACAAAATGGGCATTTGCAGGCCGAACTGATGGAATGCTTCCCGGGTCAAACCCCAATATGCAATTTCACCTTGCCCCAAAATAACAGCAACCACAGGTAAAACGGAATCCTGCATCAATGGCCGGGTCAATACGTTGTTACTGAAGCGCTCCGGATGTTCTCCAAGTTCCTGTAGCAAACGCTCCTCTGTGAAAGAAACCAGACCCTTACGATCGGTATACAAGCCATCCTTCAGCGTTAACAGCAAACGTGCGCCTCCATGGATATAGAACAAATTGGCTCCATCCTCCGCCACTTCGGCAGGCATAGCATAACCAGCTTGTTGCACCAACGAAGATCCTTGCAAATAAGCGTTACGCAACATTTCATTACTACGGATCAAACGTTCAAACACAGGCTGTTCCAACCTGCGCAATTCTGGATCTGATGCATCCATTAGAACAAGTCCACTGCTGGCAAACAAGGCAGATATCATGCGGGCAAATGCATCACTCAGATTCGAACTGGATTGATGAATCTCTGTAATACATTTCATCAATCCTGGTTTATGTATCGTATCAGGTAACAGACGCTCCACCTGCTCGAGTACATTCATCCACTGCTGCGTATCCACATGAACATTGCTCACAGAATCCCTTCCTGCGAATCGTCCTTGTAACTTGATCTTCTTCATGTCTCCCTGATGATCAGGCAGATACGTGTGGTTAACCTCATTCCAGTCATGGTCTTCACCGGCAATCCAAAATACGGGGACTACCGGGCGTTGAAGTCTTTCTTCCGCTTCACGCGCAGCTGCCACAACGCTGGCAGCTTTGTATATGACGAACAGTGGTCCGGTGAGCAGACCGCTCTGCTGTCCTCCTGTAACCACAAGTGCATCTTGTTCTGCAAGACGTGTGATAGACGCATGAACCTCTCCATGGTCGTTCACCCGCTTATTATATATACGTAAATACTCTGCCAGATCACGACGATCAATGCGTGTGTTTTCCGATTGGTCCAGCCACTCGGCACGCGCCTGAAGTCCTGATTCCCAGCGAATGTCATACTCGTAAAGGCCACGCGCAGCATCTCTTGAACAGATATAATCTTCTGCAAGTCTTGATCCGCTGCGGAGTGCCTCGGTAATACCGTTCATGAGGTCTGCCTCCTATTCTGCTTCAAAGAGCCTTTCTTGATTGTACCGAATTCAAGGCCGCTTCGTCAAAAGAAAGTGATTAAAAAACGAAAAAAACCGCCGAACGAGTCGGCGGCACTTAATACTTCAATAATAGCATATCGCTTTAAGATTCCTATTATACGTAAGGTTCTGCAACCCAGTGACCTTTGGAAACCTCAATCAATTGAGCATTTTCCAGATTATATGGGTCATTTGCAGGTCCACCAGATCCATTCTGAATCGGGCTCATGTGCTCTTCCGGCAGCAAAATGCGACGTTTGTTCGCTTCGACTTCCGGATCAGGTACAGGGATCGCTGAAAGCAATGTTTTGGTGTAAGGATGGACAGGGTTTGCATACAGTTCTTCACTTTCTGCGAGCTCTACCACTTTACCCATGTACATTACAGCTACACGGTCACTGATATGTTTAACCATCGACAAGTCATGCGCAATAAATAGGTATGTCAAGCCGAGACGTTGCTGAAGTTCTTCAAGCAATTTAACGACCTGCGCCTGAATGGATACATCCAGTGCAGACAATGGCTCATCACAGATGATGAATTTAGGGTCCACAGCAAGTGCACGTGCAATCCCGATCCGTTGTCTTTGACCACCGGAGAATTCATGTGGATAACGAAGTGCATGGCTTGGATTCAAACCTACCAGATCAAGCAACTCTTCCACTCGTCTCTTACGCTCTTTAGTGCTGGAAGCCAGGCCATGAATATCGAGAGATTCCCCGATAATATCCATAACGTTGAAACGCGGGTTAAGGGATGCATATGGATCTTGGAAGATCATCTGCATATCTTTACGCATTTCTTTCATTTTACGCGGGGACAACTTGTAGATATCGGTTCCGTTAAAGTTAACACTTCCGCCAGTCGGCTCGTAAAGACGCAGAATGGTACGACCTGTTGTGGATTTACCACAGCCGGACTCGCCTACAACGCCAAGTGTTTCACCTTCAAAGATATCAAAGCTTACATCATTGACCGCTTTGAGAATGTTACCTTTGCCCAAATTAAAGTACTGTTTCAAGTTTTTCACTTGTACCAGAGGCTTGTTGCTGCCTTTGATAATACCGGCCGGAGCTGGTTTTTCCTTTTTGGGCTCGTCCAGACGAGGCAAAGCATTCAGCAATTTAATCGTATATGGATGTTGAGGGTTACTAAAGATTTCAGCAGTTGTTCCTGTTTCAACAACTTCGCCTTCTTTCATAACAACAACACGGTCACACATACCTGCTACTACACCAAGGTCATGCGTAATCAGCATGATGGATGTTCCAAGCTTTTGCTGCATGTCTTTCATTACATCCAGAATTTGAGCCTGAATTGTAACGTCAAGTGCAGTTGTCGGCTCATCCGCAATCAGAAGAGATGGACGACAAGCAAGCGCGATCGCAATCATGGCACGCTGACGCATACCGCCAGAGAATTGGTGTGGGTAATGATTCATGCGAATAGCCGCATTTTTGATACCTACAAGTTCCAGCATTTCCAGCGCAGCTTTATTTGCCGCTTGTTTGGACATATTCTGATGCTTACGCAATACTTCCGTAATTTGTTTACCAATTTTAATGGTAGGGTTCAAAGAAGTCATTGGATCTTGGAAGATCATACCGATATCTTTACCACGAATTGCTTCCATTTGTTTGTCTGTTTTATTCAGCAGGTCTTGCCCGTGAAAAGTAATTTCTCCGCTTTTGACCTTCGAAGGCGGGGAGGGAATCAATTTCATGATGGTTTGGGCGGTAACACTCTTACCACTACCCGATTCACCTACGATCCCCAGCGTCTCTCCTTTGCCAAGTTCAAAACTCACATGTTTAACGGCATCAAATTCACCAGAGCGCGTTGAGAACGACACACTCAAGTCTTTGACTGTTAAAATCGGCTCCATAATCCCACCTCCTATTTCTATTTACGTAATTTCGGATCGAGTGCGTCGCGCAGACCGTCTCCGAGCAAGTTAAATGCAAGCATTGTCAGAACCATCAGACCTGCTGGGAACCACATCCGCCACGGGAATAGTGTCCAGCCAGTAAGTGCATCGTTGATCATGGAACCTAGTGAAGATCTCGGTGCAGATACACCCAATCCAAGGAAGCTCAGGAACGCTTCGGCAAAGATTGCATTCGGAATGGATAACGTCAATGTTACGAGAATCGGTCCTATTGCATTTGGCAGCAAGTGACGGAACAATTGACGCCCCGTGCTTGCGCCCATGGACCGTGCAGCAAGAATAAAGTCTCTGTTTTTAAGTTGCATAATCTCACCGCGCACAATCCATGACATGCTGATCCAGCCTGTTATGGTAAGGGCAATGATAATCGTTGTCAGACTTGGTTCCAATACAACCAGCAACAAAATTACAACCAGCATGTAAGGCAAGGAATAGAGGATCTCGGAGAACTTATTCATAATTCCATCTACACGTCCACCGTAGAAACCCATGATTGCTCCATAAACAACCCCGATAACAAGGTCAATTAAAGCTGCGGCTAAACCTACAGTAAGGGATACACGTGCCCCTACCCAAGTTCTTACCCACACATCACGTCCAAGCTCGTCCGTACCGAACCAGTGCTCCGCACTCGGCGGTGCGTTGGAATTCAGTAGATCGTTGGAATAATAATTATAACTGGTAAACAAAGAAGTTGGACCAATCAAAGAGAAAATCACGACAAGAATCAATACACCTAGACTAATCATTGCAGCCTTATTGGTTGCAAGTCTGTACATAGCATCTTTAAAAAGGGATACACTTTCTTGCGGTTTAACCGCTGCCTGACTAGTCAGGTCAGTGTTCGCCGTTTCATTGTTTTTATTATTCGTGCCAGACAACGTTATGCCCCCTTCCGGCTTTCCAGCTTAATTCTAGGATCAATCAGCACATAAGCGATATCTGTAAAGAAACGCGCCAACATCAGGAGGATACCATAGAAAATCGTAATCCCCATGATCATGGTGTAATCACGGTTTGTGATACTCTCTACAAACACTTTACCTATGCCACCGATGTTAAAGATCTGTTCAATTACAACGGAACCTGTGATGATATTCGCTGTCATTGGACCAACATAAGTTACTACCGGTAGAATACCGTTTCTTACAACGTGTTTAAACATAATTGCAGGCCATTTCAGGCCTTTGGCTTTTGCTGTTTTGATATAATCAGCGTGTAAAACTTCGAGCATACTCGAACGCGTCAACCGAGCGATAAAGGCAATCGGAGAAGCAGACAGCGCTGCAACCGGAAGAACGTAGTCCAGTGGACCATCGAAGCCCATAACGTTAAACCAGCCCAATTTAGTAGCAAAGAGATACTGCAATAGTGACGCAAGCAAGAAGCTCGGAACAGCTATACCTATGACAGCGAGAATCATGGTGACATCATCAATAAGTTTACGATGGTAAACTGCAGCAATAAGCCCCAGTAAAACACCCACGATAATGGAGATAACAATGGCAAATACTCCAAGCTTCAACGAAGCGGTGAAAGTTTCACCGATCATTCCGGCTACATCTCGATTGAGATATTTCATCGAAACCCCGAAATCTCCCTTAATGATTCCACCCATATACTTCAGGTATTGTTCATACATCGGTTTGTCCAATCCATACTTCTGTTCCAGCAAGGCACGAATTTCAGGCGACACTTTTTTCTCGGCTGTAAAAGGGTCACCCGGAATCGCCTTCATCAGGAAGAAGGTTGCAGATGCGAGTATGAAAAGCGATAGCAGCATAAATAGCAATTTTTTCAAGACGTACTTAATCAACCCTTGCACACCTCCACAAACAATATTTTGTATACAAATCGATTGTAGAATTAGACTCTAATAAAGTCCAATCCATTTATCGGAAATTTCAAGAATTATAAGGAAAATCGGTGCACATACAAAAAAATCGGGATATATATGGAATTCCACATATATATCCCGAAGTAATCATATAGACTTCAGAACAACTTATTTCTCTTCCAGATATGCACGAGTGAAGTCAATAGCTCCACTGAAATCAAGTTGTACGCCTTTCAGGTAAGGCTTAGTCAAAGATACGTTAGTGTAGTAGTAGATTGGCATAACGCCCATTTCATCTTGAATCAGGATTTTCTCAGCGTCAGCAAATGCAGCCATACGTGCAGCTGGATCAGCAGATTTTACAGTGTCTTTAACATCTTTGTCATACTGTTCGTTGCTGAATTTGGAATCATTGTTTGTGTTTCCAGTAGTCCACATTTCCAAGAAGTTGTATGGATCGTTGTAGTCAGCAGACCAACCTGCACGAGCTACTTGGAAGTTTTGGTTTTGACGGTTCTCAAGGAATACGCCCCACTCTTGGTTTTCTGTTTTCACATCAACACCAAGATTTTGTTTCCACATGTCAGCAATCGCCAAAGCGATTTTCGCGTGACCATCACTAGTGTTGTAGATCAAAGTAACTGCTGGCAATGTTGTGTAACCTTCTTCTTTCATACCTTCAGCAAGCAATGCTTTAGCTTCGTCCACATTTTCAGTGAAGTAATCATCTTTGTGCTCATCACGGAATTCGCCGTTTTCACCGCGGATACCTGGAGGTACAAAGCCGAATGCCGGGATTTGTCCACCTTGTGTAACTTTGTCAACAATCAGCTGACGCTGAATTGCCATTGCAAATGCTTTACGGATTTTAACGTTGTTAAATGGTGCTTCGTTTACATTGAACTGATAGTAGTACGTACTTGCAATACCAGTAGCTTTGAACTCGTCCGGCAATTCCGCTTTTACAGAAGGAATTTGGTCGGATGGGATTTCACCGTTAGGTGCACCAGTGTAGTCCAATTGTCCTGATTTGTAAGCTTGCAGTTCAGAAGCACTACTGTTAGTCAGAGACATATCGATTTCAGACAATTTGATGTCGGAAGCCGCATGGTAGCCATCGTTTTTCTTCACAACAATTTTTTGACCTTTAGCGAATTGATCCAAAGTGAATGGTCCGTTAACGATCATGTTTTTGTAGTCTGTGAAGAATTTGTCATTCGTGTCAGCAGACGCATGTACTGGGTAGTACGTGTAGAATGCTGTCAGACCCAAGAAGTAAGGTGTTGGGTTTTCCAACGTTACTTCCAGTGTATGCTCATCAGTAGCTTTAACGCCTACTTGTGAGAAATCAGTGATTTTAGTACCTTTGTATGTTTCGTCTTTGCTGAGGTTGTAACCTTCAGCGCCTTTGATGTAGTACAATTGGTATGCGTAAGGAGAAGCTGTTTCCGGTTTCAAAGCACGTTCCCAAGAACGAACAAAGTCTTCGGCAGTGATTGCATCACCGTTGCTCCATTTAGCATCCGGGTTCAGGTTGAAAACATATTTCAAACCATCTTCGGAGATTGTCCAGTCTTTAGCTACGCCTGCTTGTTCTTTACCATCAGCATCGATGCGTACAAGACCTTCATACAAGAATTTCAAAACTGTGTTGGTTTGGCTGTCTTTTGCTTGAGCCGGGTCCAACGTAGGAGGTTCAGCTGACAGGTTGATTTTCAGGATTTGATCTTTAGCAAGACCATTTCCTTCGCTTGCAGAACCAGTATCGGTGTTACCTGTGCCTTCGTTTTTCGATCCGCACGCTGCAAGTACGGTACCGAACGCCAAAATCAGCGTCAAAAGGACTAATAGACTTTTCCTTTTCATCTAACACGTTCCCCCTAAATTGATATGGTTTATATGTTTATAGATTATACAACCACCGGTCAAAAAAATCTACATTACTTTTTCAGAAAGTAATGTTTTTTTCAGTTTTCGACAAAATCGACACATTTTTTGCCTCTTTTGCGTTATGTAACCTTACATCTGTTTCATGAAGTATCTAAATAATCCAAATAAAGTAAACAAAACATACCCGAAACTCATGATTACAAAAGCCATGCGCCAAACGGCCCGGAACATTCTACCCCCATCGACCTTCCCCTTTAGTCGATTTTGCGCTCCTCCGATGAATCCAAGTGCTAGTAGTATGAGTAATAATGTCAGATAAAAACCAAAATTCGAATCAAATGTTAAGTTGAATAACGCCGATACCGAAAAAATAAGAAAAAAGGTGGTTACATCCATGGCCATCCGCATGGCGTTTCGTTTGTCTTTTTTCCATACGTACATGCCCCAATAGACAAGAAAGAACGGAAAAAAGGGTAATATGCTCAACACGATAAAAAGTCCCATTAATTCACTCCTTCCGGTTGCATTCCTTCAATTAGATGAAGCAGTATTTCATGTGTAGGTGCAACAAGGCCCAACTCCCGTGCCATCCTTACGATGTGACCGTTAATTGATTCCACTTCTGTACCACGTCCAGCGAGGACATCTGCAAGCATGGAAGAAGTGTTCGTGGCAGTAGAGCGGCAGACCGATATCAGTTGATCCCACATATCCAGATCCAAACAGATTCCTCGCTCAGAGTATACTAACCATACTTCATCATATAACTGGCGCATTAGCCTCTTGCGTTCTTCCGTGATGAGCAATTCTCCATTAGGGATTCGCCATAGTGCTGTAAGCGGATTAATGACTGCATTAATCAACAGTTTCCTGTATATCAGCTTATCGATTTCATTCGACACTGTACAGTCAAATCCTGCCTGCTGCAATAATCCCGCCAGCGTAAATGTACTCTTCTCCTCTACAGAGTTAAAAACCACTTTATGTATGTTGTATCTTCCCAGTCTGGTTTCACCTGTACCTGCACGAGCCACCTTACTCTGTACACGCTTCGCACCTTCTGTTGTAATCGCACTACACAGAAGCGACTTTGGCAAAACTGCTTGAAGTTTTTCCATATGGCCCATCCCATTTTGAAAACAAGCGATATTTAACATGCGATCTTGTAATGGACTAACCTCATGAATAAAACCGTCAATGCCTGTCTGCTTCACCATGAGCAGTAACCAATCTCCTGGTGTGTTCTTCCATGTGTCAGTCAGCTCGCTTATTGGTTTCGCCTGTATTTGGTCCGGTAGAATATGCATCTCCACGTCTCGTTCCACAATAGTTACGCCATCTCGGGTGAGGAGATCTGCCTGAGCAGTTGTTCTAGTCCAAAATCTGATCTGGTTACCTGCCATCAGCAGTTTCCCTCCATACAAAAGACCCAGGGCCCCCGCCCCTACGATGTCAATGATCATATGCTGCACTCCTATCCGTCTCAGTAGTTGCTCTTCTATTATCTATAATAGAACAAAAAGACCAAACTAAAAACCCGTCAGACCTGCCGTTGGGTAACGGAGGTGTGGCGGGTTCATACCTGACTCTCACAAATCAGACGTCTGAACGTGCTATTCAATTCGTTCCAGATTCCCGTTGGCATCCATCTTGAAACGTGTCTTGAGCTCTTCTTCTTCTTCGGACAAAAATGCGAGTCTGCGAGCACGATCCATAATCTGAATCAAAGCTTTGTAATCGTCATTCACCACGCGATAATCCGTCTGTACTTCATTCACTTCCTTGGAGAGACGGTCATTCTCAAGACGCAGTTCAAGCAATTCATCTTCTTTCTCCCGAAGCTCCTTCTCCAGCATCTTGAGTTGACGACTACTCTCCTGAACTGTTCCCTTCCATTGTCTCAGAAAGCGGATTACGGCATCCATCGATAATGAATCGTCTGAGATTCCATCTGATTTGTAAAGTTGTTCTTCAGTATCCAGTGTAGACAATGCTGCAACCTGTGGTCCAAGCATAGCTGGCTGCTTTCTGAGATAACTCCGCTTTTGCCGTTGTGCCTTGGCGTTACTGATGGCAGATTCATACTTTTTGCGAACACAACTGTTCCAGCGAAAACCGCATGCGGCAGATGTTCTGCCTATCTTCTCGCCCACCTCTTCAAAAGCGGCCAATTGTGTACTGCCTTCACGAATATGACGTAAAGTAACCTCAGCCAATATCAAATCGTCCTCTGTACTCCAAGCATCCTGTCTCACTGCAGTCATGCTATAATACCCTCCTAACAACATCCTAAAATAACCGTCCGCATTACCGGAATCCCGGTATGTGAATTAGGTATAAAAGCTGCTTCATTCATTCTTATGCCTCTCATAGAGTTCATAGAATTGATTTCATACTAAAATGTATTTCCACATTCAGGCTTGCTCATACGTGACATATGTAAAAGATATGCCTTTATACTCACTGTTAGCAAAAAAAGAATTCGCTTTCATATCCAAATTTGTTTACACGTTTTTCCTTTCCCGGTATAATGTTGTGTAGACAATCTATGATCGTACTTAGGAGAGGAGGATTTACCGTGGCACGCATGTTTCGGGTACTCGGGTTCTTCACGCTTGCAATTGGCCTGATGGCTTTTGCGGGAGATCTGGTCGAAATGGCTTTGCTTTTTTTCCTGCAGACTGCGTTTTTTGTCATTTTGGGATACTTGAAATTTACCGAGCGAACGTACATATTGCTCTTCTGGGGTTATATGATCGTAACATTCACGGGGTTCAGCTACTGGACCGTATTCGAAATGGGTTTGCCGCTCTAATCCACCTGCAGCATGAAAGTGATCCGATATCTGTCGGGTTGCTTTTTTGTTGTGTTCAGATTAAATGAATGTTCATGGTGTTATGTAACCACTAAGGATAATTCACGTATTTGTTTCATATATTGTCTGGAAGACAACAAGTCTGTACTATTGTCATTGAAGAAGTGGAAAGGAGAATGATCGGTGAGACGTCATACCGGTATTGTCGCATTTATATTATGCATCATTGTAGTCCTACAACTACCCTCAATCTATACCTACGCAGAGTCATCACCTGAGGATACACGTGAGATATTGCAAAAAAGTCTATCCATCGTCGAAATCGATCATGAAATCGAACGCATCGCCAAAAGGCAGAAGCTGCTGGCTCAACAAAACGAGACGTTAGCCATCCAGCTTCAGGAACAGGAAGAGCAGATACATATTCAGCAAGATCGGGCCGGAGCTGTAGTGAGGTCCTACTACACAGGAGAACGCGACAGCCTCCTCATGACGGTCCTGGGAGCCAGGTCATTCAAAGACCTGTTTGTACTGTATGATTATTACCAGATTATTATTGGACGGGATCAAGCTGTGCTGGACAAGTATCAGGACCGTTATCGCAACCTGCAACAGACGTCCACTCAGATTCGTCAGACTACAGCTGAACTAACCGAAATGAAGACTAATCTTCAAAACCAGCGGGAACGTGTAGTCGCCTTGCAAAAAGAAATGGATGCCCAAATAGCCACCAGCGGAGATGCGGCAGCGATTCAGAAGCTGATGGATGAACTGACTCTTTATTGGGAGAATATCGGCATCTATGAGGTGAAACGATATTTCAAAGCATTGGCATCCGCCATGCAGAACCTACCTGATTTTATCCAAAAGCAAAATGGGGGAATATCTACAACTGGAACAACGTATACGATTCGAATTGGGCAGGATGAGCTTAATACATTTCTACGTTCCCAGAATTCCATCTTCGAAGACTTTGCTTTTCAGTTTAAACAGGATAAGATTATAGCTTCCGGTCAGCGGGATCAGTTGCAATTAAGCATTGAAGGACATTATACGGTAGAAAATGAACCACAAAACTCCATTCGTTTTCATGTGGACAAACTTGTATTCAACCAGCTTGAATTACCAGACACCACTCGCCGAATGCTGGAAAGAGAATTCGACCTTGGGTTCTATCCACAGAAAATCCTGTCTTTTGTCAAAGCAACAGATGTTTCAACAAGTGAGGGTGTACTGGAAGTAAAACTGGCTATATCTTTTTAAAGTTAATTTATCGCTCTAATACTATCTACGTATTGATTGGCCGTGATTTCTCCCTTTAAGAATTGTTGCACTTTTTTATGAAAACGAGCTATTAGAACATGACTTTCGGTCGTTGCAACGGGGGCATCTTGGGGTGTTGAGAACCAAGAATGTCTCTTTGTCATATCATAACGTCCAGCGAGCTTCTCAGACTCCAAATCCAGTTCCTGTTGCTTTGCGGGCAACCGATTAACCTGTTGGTACCATTTCAGCTGTGTCGTAGCGGACGTCATTCCTTCAATCCATCTACTGGCCTCCTGTGCCTCAACCGAACCTGCAGTAATGACAAGGCTTCTGGAGCTTACAGTTTCCAAGGTATCAAAAGAAATCCGCTCCAAAGAATCATTATGAACTGCACTCGCTTGATCTGCACTTAATAATTGAGATAACAATGATACAACCATCGGTGTGTTGTTCTCGTAAGCAGTTGTTGAGAGCATCGGATTGGTAGACTGAGCTATAATATGAGGTTGGATCTGATTCATCAACTGAATCCCCTGCTGGAGATCTCCCGTTTGCGAATCCATTTGCGTTTGACTAACTTGATCTGGTGCCATCCTGGGTTCCAGATGATTCAGCCACGCATTCGTCCCATACATATCATTGATGTTCATTGTAATTAAAGGAACTCCTTCCGCCATAGCTTGTTGAGTAAGCTTGACCCACTGATCTTTATTCTGAGGTAACAACTCCATGCCTGATCTCTTCAGAAATGAAGATTGTGCAGCCAGAATGTAAGGGTCAAAATCAAAAGGCATTGCCCATTGATAGCCATTCCATTCTGTCATACCCCGTAACTCAACTACCGTATCTCCGAGCGACTTCGATAATGTTGTTCCGTTTAACGGATACAGGTACCCTTTTTGGGCATAGTATTGCACTTCCTCACTATCAAGCAGAACAACATCCCCGTTCTCTCCTAGTGAAAATTCGAGATCCAAAACACCCTTATATGTATCTGGCTTCTCATTCCGAAGATTAATCTCTATCAGCTTGGAAGCAGCCACTTCCTTGGCTATCTTTTGAAAGGCTTGAAACTCTTCATCCGACATGGCAACCACAATCTCCAGCGGAGCTTGAGCATCTTCATTACGGGACGAAGAACCAGGAAACGTATCCTTCTCCTGATCGCGTTCCTGATTGAGCTGTGAACCTCTAAAGTCAAAACTCGGTGACAAGATCGTTAACGAAAGCAGCAATACCGCGAACAAAACAACCTGATGTCTACGCTTCATTAACTTCCCTCCCTGTTCACCTAGTTTTTTCCTGCAGCAATTATTGTAACAAATAAGTAGTGCTCTTGTCCTACCCTGCCGAAAAACACTTTTCCGGATTTTTGCATAATACGAGCATATCGAGTTCTGTGTAATAACGCTTACTTATTTTTTCAGCAAAAAACCGGCTCCAGGAGCCGGCTTTAATAACAACATTTTCCGGGAAATAAATGCCCGGAATTTTACAATAAATCAGCTGCAAGCTGTGCCAGCTTGGACCGCTCCCCTTTTTCGAGCATGATGTGTCCGCTGATTCCCTCTTGCTTAAAGCGTTCCACGATATACGTTAGACCGTTACTGGCAGAATCAAGATAAGGATGGTCGATCTGTTCGGGGTCACCCATCAAGATAATTTTACTGCCTTCACCGACCCTTGATACGATGGTTTTCACTTCATGGCGGGACAAGTTCTGCGCTTCATCAATAATAATAAACTGTCCAGGTATCGATCTTCCACGAATATACGTTAAAGCCTCTACCTGAATACTGCCAAGTCCCATTAGAATTTTATCGATATCTCCGGCTTTTTTGGTGTCAAACAAAAACTCCAGATTATCATAGATTGGCTGCATCCATGGACGAAGTTTTTCTTCCTTCTCACCAGGCAAGTAACCGATATCTTTCCCCATCGGAACGACAGGACGAGCGATCAATAATTTTTTGTATTTATGATCATCCTCCACTTTAAGCAGACCTGCTGCAAGTGCCAGCAAGGTTTTCCCTGTTCCAGCTTTACCGGTGATCGTAACAAGCGGGATATCATCATTCAGAAGCAGTTCCAGTGCCATGCGTTGTTGTGCATTACGTGCGCTAATGCCCCAGACATTATCGTTACTAAGGAAAAGTGGCTCCAGCTTTGTTCCCTCTGTATTCACTTTGAGCAAAGCCGATTTATTGGTTCCCATCTCATCCTTGAGAATAACAAACTCATTCGGATACAACGAATAGGACAACTGTAAAGGTTTGATTGGTAAAAAACGATATGTGTAAAACTCATCAATCACAGACGGGTGAACTTTTAGGGCCGTATAACCTGGATATAACTCGCTGAGTCCTGCCGTCCGATCTGATAAGTAATCCTGTGTGAACAGACCAAGTACATCCGCTTTGATACGCACAAGTACATCTTTACTGACAAGCACGACCTGACGTTCGACTATTTGCTTTTCATTTTCCTCGATCTGATAATTCAGTGCGACAGCCAAAATGCGATTATCGTTGGACACTTCACCAAACATTTCCTGAACTTTTACGAAACTCCGATGATTCAACTCAACTTTCAGATTACCTCCATTAGCCAAAGGTACCCCACTGTGCAGGTGACCCAGCTCACGTAATCCATCCAACAGTCTCGATACATTACGGGCATTACGCCCAATTTCATCGGCATTTCTTTTTTTGGAGTCGATCTCCTCCAATACAACCGCGGGAATGATTACCTCATGTTCCTCAAAGGCAAATATGGCATTGGGGTCATGCAGAAGCACGTTGGTATCCAATACAAAAATCTTTTTCATTCAATCCCCTCCAAAGCGGCGTCGTTAAAGGCATGGATAGTGTGATCTTTCAGCAGCGGCATGGACAATCATGATCCCATACATAAATGTATTCGACTAGGGCAAAATAATTGTCAACCATTCTGAAAAACTCCAAGAAAGGATGAACATTTATGAAAATATGGGTTTGCACGCTGCTTCTGATCTTTATACTTACAGGTTGCAACAGTACCACACGTAACGCTTCTCAGGAACCGCATACGTCGCATCCAAGAAGCTACGGAGGAAATGTAACAACTCAGCAAGATCAAAGGAAAGGATCTCACATGCTCAATGCACAGGAAGATCGGATGAATCCTTCACGTCTGGACCGTCTCAATGAAAATACAGGTGAAGTCCATGATACCAACATTGCGGATGATGCAAAGAGTGGCCGGATGCCAAATGAAAAACGAATCAATCACCTTAAAGCTCTTGCCAAGCAAGTCGAGGGTGTTAAAGATGCGAACTGCGTTATTCTCGGTAATACAGCCGTCGTTGGTATTGATGTTGATGGTGAACTGGAACGCGCTCGGGTAGGTACCATTAAGTACTCGGTTGCCGAAGCGCTTCGTAAAGACCCCGAAGGTGTGGATTCCATTGTTACTGCGGATGCCGATGTCACTGAACGAATTAAAGAGATTGGTGAACATATTCGTCAAGGGCATCCCATATCCGGTTTTGCTTCAGAACTTGCTGACATGGTCGGACGAATTATCCCCCAACTTCCGAAAGACGTTAATGTCCGTCAAAATCCGGATGAACCCGTGAATCAAAAACAACAAATGCAGCAGCTGCATTCATCTGACAAAAGACAACAAAAAGCCCAGTGATCTCTCACTAGGCTTTTTTCATGGCAGCAAAAACCTGCTCATCTAATTTCTCAGCAGCACGCTGATCATATATTTTGACATATTGAGGCACAGAGGACAGTTGAGCACCGTAAAACAGAGCATTCCTCACCGCTTCAATTGTAATGTCGAAACAGCACATATTAAATGGAACATCCTGCAACGGATCTTGTCGTACCGTAGCACGTCCGTTCACTGCGTATACCGTCTCTTCTCCAAAGACAGTAACCGTAATGAGCGGATTAGTTATCATGTTATTCACTAAACGTGAACGATGATCGATCGCTACACGAAAAGTAGAAGCATTCTCCGCATAAATCCAGGAGATGGCTGTTGAAGTCGGACCTCCGGATTCTACATCCACTGTGCTCAAAAGCACAAAGGTCTCATTCTTGAATTGCTGTAAAAGAGATTCAGTTAATTGTGTGACGGCTTCGGACATTCAACCAGCCCCCTAACCTTCTTTATGCAATTCTTATACTTGGTTTATGTTATTATAGCATACCGATTAACGTGCTTCCAATCCCAAAAGAATGAAGGTTATTCACCTGAAGATGAAGGGGTTACTTTACCTGAAAGTGTATCTTGCAAGGCCTGTTTCGCATTGGCGAGTTCCGTCTCATTAATATACACATAAGGACTTCTCCACTCTCCGGTAACCGGAGTATAATGCACATCCGAGGTGGAAATGTTCCAATATGTCGAGATAAAGTTTTTCATTTGTTCCGATTCCACATCTGTCGTCATGTTCTTGTCAACTGCACCAATCACTTTGCTGATCTTCGTAATGCCTCCAAGAGATTTCATCTGATCCAGCATGGAGTTCAGCACTTGGTTTTGACGTTTGTTACGATCAAAGTCATTGGACTCAGCAGTCTTTGGATTACAATTGGATTTTCGGTAACGAACAAAATCCAGTGCCGCTTTACCATCAAGATGTTGTGCACCTGCGACCAGATTAATATCTGTCCCATCGGCTGTATCTCTATAACACATATTTTTATCCACAGTCACATCCACGCCACCCACGGCATTGACAGCATCACGGAAAGCCTGAAAGTTCAGTACGGTTGTATAATTAATATCTACATCCAAATATTTGCTCATCATTTCTTTCATCTGATCCTCTGCATTTTTGCCAGTGGTTTTTTCCTGTGCTTTGAATCTTGGATAATAAGAATTCAGCTTGTTGGATTTATACCCATCCAATTGAATACGCGTGTCTCGAGGCAAAGATACAATGGTTGCTGTCTTGGTCTCCGGATTCAACGAAGCCACCATAACCACATCCGAGAGATGTGTGCCCGTTTCAGGACGGTTATCTGTGCCTAATAATAGCATCGTGATCGGTTTGGTTGTGGCTGACATCCCGGGAGGTACCGGTTTATCGATGCCTGTATCCACGACTTGATTGTATACCCAGTACGCATATCCACCGCCTACCAGAATGGCAATAACCAATAGACTTAAAAGGATTGTGCCAAAAGCATTCATTCTCTTTTTCTTCTTAGGCTGCTTGCCCTTGCCATTCTTCGATCCAGAAGCACCAGATTGCGTTGGTGCCTGTCTCCGTGGAGGCAGTCCGTTCGAATTTGAGTTCATATCTTCAACACCTTTATCACATCTGTTTTTGTCTAAATAAAAGACAACCGCTTTCCCTAAGGAAAACGGATGGTCTGTACAAGACAGGATTTATGAATTTCGAGCGGCAGCTTCCGCTTTTTTCTTTTGACGACCTTCAATGAAATAACGCACTCTCACTAACAACATCAAACCAACCGCCACCAACAAACATTGAATGATGGGAAGCTTGTCGATCTGAAAAATAAGAAGCATGAATGTGCCCATCGCCATCAAAATATAGAGAACGATTTCCTTACCAAGTGGCAATTTCTGACGTACCCGAAACACCTTGTTATATACGTAAGTAATCAATACAAAGATGACGATGTAGGCTACGATCGGGTTTGACGCGAACCATGCTTGCATGCACAGCCAGCTCCTTTCGTGTTCATGCTAGGATATAAGTTAACTGGTTGATGGAGCACACCAACAACATTAATTACAAAGCTCTGCATGTGAGACCGTTTCGGATTCGGATCGTTCTTTTGGTCGCTGTTATCCCCAGATTTTTTTGATCCATTTACTCAATGGTAAAATCCGGGGATAAAGGCGAACGCTTCGCTCCTACAGAATCGATTCCGTATCCTCCACTACTTTAGTGGGTTGTAATCAACGCCGATGGTGCATATATGTTCCATCAAACGTTAACTTATAATTTTTATTTTGTTGTTATTAAGCTTTAGAAGCCATTTTGCGTTGTTTTTCTGCACGCTCACGCTCGGATTTATTCAGGATCTTCTTACGAAGACGAATGGATTTAGGAGTAATCTCACAATATTCATCTTCATTCAGGTACTCAAGCGCCTGTTCCAATGAGAAGATAATTGGCGTTTTAATTTTAACCGTATCATCTTTACCAGAAGAACGAACGTTAGTCAGTTGTTTTTCTTTGCAGATGTTAACAACGATATCATTATCACGTGTATGCTCACCAACGATCATACCTTCGTAGATTTCAGTTCCCGGCTCCAAGAAGAGCGTACCGCGATCCTCAACACCCATCATTCCGTAGAACGTAGATGTACCCGTTTCAGTTGAGATCAGTACACCTTGGTGACGTCCACCCACTTGACCGGATACTACTGGAGCGTAGCTGTCAAATGCATGGTTCATTACACCGTAACCACGAGTCAATGTCAGGAAGTTTGTGCTATATCCGATCAAACCACGTGCCGGAATCAGGAACTCCAGACGAACTTGACCACTACCTGTGTTAACCATGTTAACCATCTCTGCTTTACGTGCGCCCAGGCTCTCCATTACGGAACCCATGCTTTCTTCAGGGATATCAATCAACAAGCGCTCAACCGGTTCCATTTTCTTACCGTCAACTTCTTTGATGATAACTTCTGGTTTGGATACTTGAAGCTCATATCCTTCACGACGCATATTCTCAATCAGGATACCCAAGTGAAGCTCACCACGTCCGGAAACGACAAATGCATCCGGGCTTTCCGTTTCGTCAACACGAAGGGATACGTCTGTTTCCAATTCTTTTAACAAACGCTCACGAAGTTTACGGGAAGTTACCCATTTACCTTCACGACCTGCGAATGGACTGTTGTTCACGAGGAACGTCATTTGCAGTGTAGGCTCATCGATTTTCAAAACTGGAAGTGCTTCTGGATTGTTAGGGTCGGCAATGGTTTCACCAATATTGATGTCCTTGATCCCTGCAATCGCAACGATGTCACCTGCTCCTGCTTCTTCCGTCTCAATACGTTTGAGACCTTGGAAACCGAACAGTTTCTCGATACGTGCAGTTTTGCTCTTACCATCACGCATAATAACCGTTACCGATTGTCCTTGACGGATCACACCGCGGTTAACACGACCAATGGCAATACGGCCAAGGTATTCATTGTAGTCCATCAAAGTAACGAGGAATTGAAGTGGTTCTTCAACATTTTCGGTAGGGTGTGGGATATGACTAACGATCGTATTGTAGATCGCCATCATGTTGTCATCCTGTTTAGCAGGATCACTTTCCATGCTGGATGTTCCGTTCAATGCGGAAGCATATACAACAGGGAATTCAAGTTGTTGATCGTTGGCACCCAGTTCAATGAACAGGTCCAATACTTCATCAATTACCTCAGCCGGACGAGCCGCTGGACGGTCAATTTTGTTTACAACAACGATAGGTGTCAGGTTGTGCTCCAGTGCTTTACGAAGTACAAACTTCGTTTGTGGCATACAGCCCTCATAAGCATCAACAACGAGCAATACGCCGTCAACCATTTTCATGATACGTTCCACTTCTCCACCAAAATCGGCGTGTCCTGGTGTATCCACAATGTTGATCAGGTAATCTTTATAAGTTATAGCCGTGTTTTTGGCCAAAATCGTAATACCGCGTTCACGCTCCAAATCGTTGGAGTCCATTGCGCGCTCCTGTACCGTTTCGTGATCACGGAAAGTACCGGATTGCTGGAGCAACTTGTCGACGAGCGTAGTTTTCCCGTGGTCGACGTGGGCAATAATCGCAATATTGCGAATGTGTTCTCTTGAATGCATGGTTTGTATCCATATCCTTTCCAATTTCAATTCTTATCTACTAAACTTCCCGCAATTTCGCAGGTTACTCACAAAATAAGCGTCGGTGATATCCCGACGCATGTCTATATCCCTTATATTATAGTTTATTATAGGTAAAAATCAAGATATTTCGAACGAAAAGACCACTGGGAATGTTACCAGCCTCTCCCTTGACGTCCTCGTCCCAGCAATAACCAGACTCCGCCCAGGATCAAAAGGACAGCAAGTACATAGATTATTCCCGTTTGCAGCAAGGTAAATCCGAATAATATGATAGATACCGCACCCAGGATCAATGCTACAGGTAACACATATTCCGGTCTTCGCCGTTCAGCCATTCCATATTCGAGTAACCCTATAGCAATCCCAAGCAAGAATGCTGGCCACAGCCTGCTCATCAGTCCAGCGCCCCATGTATTCGTTATACTGAATAAAACACCATACACCGTTAGTATCCCGGCAGGAACAAGTGACCACGATGGTGAAATACGCGCATAATATAACGCGTGGAGGGCGATACCTGGTAACAGGATCAGCAAAGGCCAGAAATTACGACCAATGAAGCCAAACACACCAAACTTGCCAAGCAGAATGATAATTCCCGCAGCTACAATAAATAGTCCTATCGCTTTTTCATTTCTCATCCTCATCTGCAATCACCTCTTATACCATGGCTATGTAATTTTTTCCTTAATAAACGATACGCATTCCAGTTCGACTGTTGATTTTAATACCTGTAATCCTGCTTCTAGTGTATCCGAAGTTTCGGCAAAAAACTATACTTTATGTCGCACTTTGCATGTGCTCTTTACCTGTATTACCCTAAAATGTGCAACTTATGACTAGTCCAATGGGAGTTGTCACAACTTGAGTACTCTTTCAACATAAAACCGCCTAAACCGGATGGTTAAGACGGTCATATATCAAGCTTTTATCCATAGTTAAACTATGCGTTCTTCCGCACAAATTTGTGTGCTCCTCCAACTGCAACCACAAGACAAGCCATCGCTACGGGTAGCAGTGTATGCACCTCTGATGCCATACCTCCCAGCCATTCTCCCAGCTTAGGGTCTTTCATCACCATCTCACCGGCTGTGAAAGCCAGAATGCCTGATCCGGCGAATACCAGAATCGGGAATCGCTTAAGCAAACCAACAATTAACCCGCTCCCCCATACAACAATGGGGATACTAATTGCAATTCCGATGACGATCAAAGCTAAATCTCCATCTGCCAAAGCCGCTATGGCCAAAACATTATCCAGGCTCATTACAAAATCGGCAATTAGAATCGTTTGAATGGCTTTCCAGGTCGTAGAAGCTTCTCGAATATGTACTTCATCATCATTTTGTAGCAGCAACTTCACGGCAATCCAGAGTAACAGCAGCCCACCTGCCGCTTGGATAAAGGGAACCCCGAGCAATAATACCGCTACGAAGGTTAATACACAGCGCAGTAGCACTGCACCAAAAGCTCCCCACCATACCGCTTTTTTGCGTTGTAGTGGTGGCAGATCTTTGCTCGCAAGCGCAATAACAACCGCATTATCTCCACTCAATACCAGATTGATCATTAAAATCTCAGTCAACAGCCAGAGTGTATCCATGTCCTCATCCCCCCACATTAACTTGTATGTCAGAGTTGTCCATGCTATTCTTAATGATTGAACCGTATATAAGGAGTGACATATTGCATGGAGCTATTTAGCCCCGCATTCTGGCTGGCTTTGCTGAACGTTGTCTTTATTGATCTCATTCTGGCTGGAGATAATGCCATCGTCATTGGTCTCGCAGCTCGAAATTTGCACCCTTCCGTGCAGAAAAAGGCGATTCTATATGGAACGGGCGGCGCGCTTCTGATTCGAATTTTGGCAACAGTTGTTGTTTTATGGTTGCTTAAAGTGCCTTGGCTCTTACTTGTGGGAGGCCTACTGCTGATCTGGATTGCCTATAAATTATTGGCGGATCAGGGAGACGAACACAATGAAGTTCAGGCGGGGACTTCCTTATGGACCGCTGTTCGTACAATCGTGATCGCGGATGCAGCCATGGGACTCGATAACGTGATTGCAGTTGCCGGAGCTGCGCAGCAGCATCTCGTGCTTGTTATCCTCGGACTACTGATCAGTGTACCTATTATCGTCTGGGGCAGCACCCTGTTTATCAAGCTAATTAATCACTTTCCCTGGATCATCTATGTTGGAGCCATCGTTCTGGGATACACGGCTTCCAATATGATTACGGAGGAGCAGCGACTCTTGCCTTACTTTACCGAACATCCGGCATTGCGCATTCTCTTCATCGTTGTGGTTATCGGAGGCGTAGTCTTTGCAGGTTATCGCAAACGCTCCAGCAGTTCCAGCCACAAAGGATCTGGCGGGGAACAGCAACGCTCCTATTCTTAGGCTAAATTCATCCACACATTTTTATGAATACAGCAAAGGACTGAACGATATTCATCGTACAGTCCTTTTTTGCAGTTAACATAGCCCTTGTTATGTCAGCCATGCTAATTATTATTGAGTTTAGAACCAGTCATCCTTCATGCCATGATCGCCTGTCTGATTCGTTACCACAGAAGTTTCACCGGCGTGCAGCGTGATGGTTTCTGTTAATTCCACAGCTTGGTCGACCCATTCTGGCAGATGGCTCATTGTTGATTCAATTTTATCCACAATTCGAAGATTGGGATTGGTGGAAGGCGACTTGGGTACAAAGAGAGTACAGCAATCCTCATATGGCAAAATGGAGATATCATACGTTCCGATCTGTTTGGACAGAGTAATGATTTCCTGTTTATCCATCATAACCAATGGTCGCAGCAACGGAAGATCTGTCGCACGACCAATCACATTCATACTTGGAAGCGTTTGGCTCGCTACTTGCCCCAGGCTATCTCCAGTAATCAGTGCTAGTGCGCGCTCCCGCTCGGCAAGTTTGGATGCAATTCGCAGCATTGAACGTCTCATTAGGGTAATAATCAGATTGTCCTGACCCAGTTGGGTAAATGCCGTTTGGATCTCCGTAAATGGAACCAGATGAAGCTTAATTGTTCCTGCATGATCAGCAAGGGCACGCGCCAAATCAATGACTTTCTCTTTGGCTCGCTGGCTTGTGAACGGGTAACTGTAAAAATGTACACATTCCACTTCCAGTCCACGTCGCATGGAAGACCAGGCTGCAACCGGGCTATCTATTCCACCTGATAACAGTACCATTGCTTTTCCATTCGTGCCCAGTGGGAAGCCACCTACTGCCGGAATGGTTTCATTGAAAATATAAGTGCCCTGATCCCGAATTTCCACCCGCAGCTCAATATCAGGCTGACGAACATCAACACTCAATTGCTGGAACTTCCGAAGGATCGGGGAGCCAACCAGATGATTCATTTCATGTGAAGAGTTCGGGAACTCCTTCCATACCCGCCTTACATTTACCTTGAATGTGGTGCCTTCCTTGAATTCATCTTCCCGTTCGTCCATAAAAGCAACTGCCGTTTTCACAATCTCATCAAGCTCGGATGGAGTAACTTTAACCGGACTAATCGACATCACGCCGAATACCCGCTTTAGCACCTTAATCAGTTCAGTATGTGATTCACCGCCAAGATCCACATAGACACGGCCATATTCTTTGCGAAGGCTCGCTCCTGGATAAGGTTTAAGCAAAGCTTTCACCTGTGTAATGATCGTTTTTTCGAATCGGGCACGATTTTTCCCTTTTAACATAAATTCTCCGAAACGGAGAAGCAGCATATCATATTTCATATCCATTCACATCCGCCTTTCGAGGGGTCGCAACTGCGCCACCATCTGATGTAAAGCCTGTTCAAGCAAGGCTACATCTTCTTCTGTATGTTCATCTCCAAGACTAATACGCAATCCGCCAGCAGCACAAGCTGCATCTCTTCCCATCGCAAGTAGAGCCCGACTCGGTTCTGCCGAACGCGAAGAACAGGCCGATTGGGTGGATATGGTTACGCCATGTTGCTCCAAGGTATGCAGCGCCACTTCTGCCTTCATCCCGGGATAGGAGAAGTGTACAATATGAGGTGCACCCTCGGTGCGACTGTTCAATTCAAATTCAGGAATTTCACGTATCGTTTCCATCAATTGATCACGGAGTACCCTGGTACGTCGGGCAAAATCAATCTGGCCTTCTGCTGCCATCCGCATGGCCTTTGCCATGCCTACCAGCAAGGCCACGTTCTCCGTGCCTGCTCTTAGGCCATGCTCCTGTGATCCGCCTGACATTAATGGCGTAAGTTCCACTCCACTTCTCACGTACAAGAGACCTGCTCCCTTCGGTCCACGGATCTTGTGGGCAGATAAACTGTACAGATCTGCGCCCCAAGCGGCAGGTGTAGCCTCCATTTTTCCAAACCCCTGAACACCATCCACATGGAAGAGCACTCGTGGTGCTTTCTTTTTGAGCTGCCTACCAATCTCAGCAATCGGATGGATGGCTCCTGTTTCATTGTTTACATGCATCAGAGTTACTAAGACCGTATCCGGTCTAATCGCTTCTATAACCTGCTGAGCATTCACCACACCAGCGGAATTGACAGGAATTAGCGTCACATCCCATCCCCACTGTTGCAATTGCATAACACTTTCATACACCGAAGCATGCTCGGTAGCCGTTGTGACGATGTGTTTGCCTCGTGACTGATAACGTAATGCAGCGCCTTTTATCGCCAGATTATTGCTCTCAGTCGCTCCAGAAGTAAATACAATCTCCTCAGGCTTAACGCCTATCACCGCAGCACAGCCGGAGCGTGCACGACGCAGCAATTGATGAGCACGCTCTCCATACCCATGTATAGAGGAGGGATTACCGAATTGTGTCTCCATAATTTCGGCCATCGTACGAACTACATCCGGATGGGGAGGCGTGGTTGCAGCATAATCAAAATATTTCAAATGAGGTCAGACCTCCCTTATCTCTTCGTTCATGAACCTACTGTGAGCATTGTAACATGATACCCATACAACACAAAAAGACCAACCGGGAACAGGCGTTTCAAGCGCTGCTGCTCCCACATTGGATCTGATCCTGCCTATCATGTGTTATCGCAAAGGTTTTCTGTGCGTTTAGATCACATATTTCGCCCTTGCCTTCTCCACTTTGGAGATATAATTTTGTGTTTCTGATGGCAGACGGTTAAGTACACTCATCAGTTCACTATCACTCGACACGCCCAGACGTGAAACACGACCCGGTCCTGCATTATATGCAGCAAGCGCCATGTTCACTTCTCCATTGAAACGCTGGAGCTGAAGAGAAAGATATTTAGTACCCGCATCAATGTTCTGGGCAGGATCAAATGAATTACTCACACCCAGCCCTGCAGCTGTCCCATCCATTAATTGCATGAGTCCCTTGGCACCGGCGGACGACACGACATTTGGATTAAAATTGGACTCTGTGTCAATGACGGCCTTGATCAATGATTCAGGAACACCGTATTTGGCACTTGCCTCCGCAATCAAAGATTCATAATTGGTAGGTACAGAAGCCCCGGAATCCACAATTCCTGTATTGGATACAGAAGATAAAGACTCCACAATGTTATTGGAGACAGAGGACGATCCTGCCGTATTGATATCCGGATTGTACGTGCTTCCAAGTTGTAACCACAACAAACCATCACTGGATCTTTTGGAGACCGTAGCGGTGGAATCCGTATTGCTCGTCGAATTGGCACCCGTACCTAACAGCCCGTCCATCACATTAGCGAAATCCACTGTTGAACCAGCATCTGGTTGTGATCCACTGATTTGGTTATTCACATTGGACAATTGTAGTTCCAACAATTGCCGCGATCCGCTTGGATCAATCTGCATGAGTTATACCCACTCCCGTATATTTAAGCGTATTATGACCTTATTCTACATCGTTTTACAGCAAGGTTCCATTGTTTTCAAAAAAATAGTTGAATCCCACGGTCCAACCTGCGCATATACGAAAAAAAAACCTCCTGTAAGTCACCACACATGGGTGAAAACAGAAGGCTTGGTTGAATATGATATTTCACACTTAACGTGCAAATGGAATCATGAAGAAATAACTCAGCGTGGCTACAATCCCCAGTCCAATGGACCAAGCTCCCGCTGTTTTCCGACCATTTACATAAGCATAGTAACCCAGAACAGCTGCCGCCGGTCCAAGTACAATGGACCACATAAACAAGGACGCAATACCGAAGGCCAGACCTATATAACCTGCGACCTTGCCTGTTGACTCCATGACACGGTCTGCCTCATGCTTCTCAACTACTGGTTCTGAACGTTCGGTCCCTCCAGTTCTTACAACAGTCGGAGGAGCGACCTCTGCCCCGTACTCTTCCCGATGTACTTTTCTTGGATAATCGACACGCATACGCTGTTTTTCAACTTCCCCCTTGGTTTCAGGGCGATCCTTAAAACGAATATTATTATCGTCATTTTTCATTTGGAAGCACCTCCATTATGAATAGGGATGACTGCTCACTTGGGTTTGAACGTGTGACAGCATGTTGCAGAGGATGTACGTGCATGATCATGGTGGTCCGAGTCAAATGTCTCACCGGCAAATTCCTCATGCAGACGACGGGTGGCATGTTGGTCAATGTCAATCATGATGGCTTCAGCGTGGCAGAAGTTGTTTTCTCCCCAAAAGTTGCAGTTGGAGACGCTGCATTTGACAATTGGTTTGTCTTGGCTCATTTTTTATCACCTCGATTACTATTCTCTCCCCGCCACAAACCCGATATTCTCCGCTAAAATGCCAGATGATGACATGATCTCACCACATCTGTTTCTCGCCAAAAACACAAAAAAACCGCCACAAGGGCGGTTTCGTTCCATTTTCATATTCAGGTTTAAACATAAATTAAGCGTGATTACGTTGATTTTGCATACGGCGCTGAGTCAGGTAGTCACTTTCATAATATGCCAGATCATCGCGCAATTCTTCGTACGTTTTGGAAACCTCAAGAATGACATCCCGCACTGCACGAATTGGCTTGTCACGAAAACGAATGGCGTCTTGTCCTGTGTAAGCATATCTTCCGTCTTCGGAATAACATTCATTTTTGGGATAGAAAAAGCTGTTTACGCATTGGTGATACGTATTATAAAGAGCCTTTTCGGCAAAATCGACATCAAAGTTGGCACGACGCAGCACAACGCCAAGTTTTTCGTAAGAAACTTCAGAAAAAACGAGTAAATGACGGAGATCTGAAAGAAATCCTTTGTAGAAGACTGTTGATTCTTCCGTCTGATTCTGATCCAGTTCAGGCAAAGCATTTTCATTCAAAAATTTTTCAATCCGATCGATAGCCGGTTTTAACTTTTCCCTAGTTGACTCACATGTTTTCTGTACATTGGCTGCTGACATAAAGGTAGCTCCCCCTTAAATAAGTCCTTACATATAGGTCGGCCAACGGTGGTTTTCCCCTGACCTTTCAATTCTCAGCTATAATCCTACCATAAAAAGATGACGAGCGGTATCCCTTAATCATGCTTTCCGTTTCTACCATTAAACATGCCTATTATACGCAGTCAGACTCGAACTCGTTTGCATAAAACATTCCGCTTTTTCTAACGATAGATATAACCAGTGACAACGATAAAGCACGGTTAACGATTGTTCAAAATGAACGAAGGAGGTTCCATCCATCATGTCCAGACCGAAATGGATTAACTGGGCCCTTGCAGCTGGTGCGGGAGCACTCGCCCTGACGCTTTTGCTCCCAACATCCAATCGTCAAGAACCTAAGCCTAGTGCGCTGTCCGACTCTGCTCATGAAGAGCATACAAGTAAGCAGCGTCTGAAAGTACAGGATGTCAAAGCAACCGATCTCTTGACCCGCATGGATGCCAAACAACATCTCAGTATCATGCTGGAGAAAACCGCCACAATGAATGCTGCGCAGATGAATCGATATGTGAATGATCTCCAAAGTTCACATGAACATATCAGATCCATCCATCTCATGAATACTAATGGCTCCTTCAACAAGCCGTTTGATCAAGCTTCCACACAAGGAAGCAAGTTGGAACAACAAAAGCTTCAACATGCACTGAACCTTGCCAAAAAAGCGGTAAACAAACGTCAAAGTTTTGAATCCGCTTCTTTCCCTTTGGGAAAAGAAAAATATTTTGTGATGGGGCAACCCTCTAAAGATGGCAAAAGAGCTGTAATTGCCTTGTTTAGCCAGAACGTATTAAATGCTGTTGAACAACATCAGCGTAAAAATCTGCGCATGATCCCTTATCCGCGTGAAGGTAAATTCAAAATTGAATCGGTTCATCCGGATACGCTTAACGAAATCACAGTGAAAACCGGACATGATAATGCAAATGCCAGTCATTTTTACGAAAATGAGATCGTCATCCGTTTTCGTCAGGATCCCGGTGAACGTGATATGCGTATCATTAAATCTGATCTAAAGTCTAACTCAATACGCAAGCTGGGATACACGTATGTTTTTCGGTCAGATGACATGAGTTACAAGCAATTGCATAGCTATTTCGAAAGCAAATGGAATCCACTTTATATGGAACCCCACTACATGTATTTAACCAATGATACCGTAACTGAACAAACCGATGTAACGATACCCAATGACATTTTGTTCTCCGATTATCAGTGGAACCTGCCTGCGATTGAGACGAATAGAGGTTGGAATATTACCAAGGGTAACAAAGACGTCATCGTTGCAGTAGTTGATACGGGGGTTGATATGAACCATCCTGACCTGAAAGGAAAACTCCTTGAGGGTTATAATGTGGTCGAGCCGGGAAGCCAACCGATGGATGATGTGGGACATGGCACACACGTCGCTGGCATTATTGGCGCTATAGTTAACAATAATGAAGGTGTGGCCGGCATGAGCTGGTATAACAAGGTACTACCGGTTAAAGTACTCGACAACTCAGGTTCGGGTACCACGTATGCCGTTGCCGAAGGCATTATCTGGGCAGCCGATCATGGAGCCAAAGTAATCAACATGAGTCTGGGCAATTATGCTGATGCGCAATTTCTTCATGATGCCATTAAATATGCTTTTGACCGGGATATCGTTCTGATCGCAGCCACGGGGAATGATAATACAGAGCGTCCAGGCTACCCTGCTGCCTATCCGGAAGTATTTGCCGTATCAGCTACGGACCCGGATATGAGCAAAGCTTCCTACTCCAACTACGGGGATTATGTGGATGTGATGGCACCGGGGTCCAGTATCGCCAGTACCTATCCAAACAATCAGTATGCGGCCTTGTCCGGAACGTCCATGGCTAGCCCCCATGTAGCCGCACTTGCAGGTTTGATTCGTTCGTTAAACCCGGATTTGACCAACACGGAAGTGATGGATTTGATGCGCCAAAGTGTTATTGACCTCGGTGATCCGGGTCACGATAAGTATTTCGGCTATGGGCAAATCGATGTCTATAAGGCACTGCAAGCCGCATCAGGCAACAGCGCTCCTTTGCAGTTCTGGCCGCAACATGTCAGACAACAGATGGATAATACGATGAAAAAGTATACCCCGTAACCGTAATGACTCTACTCCGTAAAAATACAAAAGCAGCTGCGCCCCGGGGCGTACGCTGCTCTTTGGTTTATATCCAATTTCCCCGGGGCACCCGCTGCGATTAGCGCTTGCGAGAAGATGTGCGGGCTTTACTTGATTTTTTTACGGATTTTTTCTTTGGATTGTGACTGGAAACATAGCAAGGGTCCTCTTCATTGACAACTACAGGGTACATGTGGTGGTGAATCGGAACACAGTGATGTTTTTTGATCACTTCAATCGGGTGGATGACAGGCACGATCTGTGGGATGTAATAATCCTCAACAACCTGGATCGGGTCACAGACAATCGGGCAAAGCGGTGGACAGTAATGGTTCATTTCAAAACCAACTCCCTTTCTGGTGATACTATAACCTATTGCAGCAGGTCGAAAGTGGATTGGATGTATGTCCATACTCCGAAAAATTATATGAGCGGTAGCCTGTCCGCCACTGTCCCACCCTGCTCAGGTGTAACTCTGTGAATGACTCCACACAGTACACGGAGGCCTTCACACAATAGCTCAACGCTCGTTACAGTGAAGCAGATGCGCAGACTCGGTGTATCCATCTCTCCTACATAACAGGCGGAACCCGGAAGGAAAGAGACACCGGCAGCAAGTGACTGATGATGCAACTCGCGCATATCCAAGTTATTCGGGAGTTGGAGCCACAGATTGAGTCCTCCCTCCGGCAAACTCCATTGCATGCCCGTAATAGCATGCTCTTCCAGCACTTCAGATGCTGCGCACAAACGAGAATACAATTCATCCCTCAATCGGGATACATAGGCACCGTACTGATTCTGAATAAAAGATTGCAATGCCTTTTGTGTAAGCAGCGGACTGCCCAAATCCGCTGTAGATTTCGCAGCCACCAGCCGGGTCAATACACTTCCGTCTGCGATGGCGCAGGCTATACGGCAACCGGGAGAGAGCACCTTGCTGAAGCTTTTGATATATACGACATGACCTGACCCATCCATCGATTTAATGGAAGCTGGCGGTGGATCCCGAAAATAAAGATCTGCAAACGGATCATCCTCCAGGATGAGGCAGTGATAGCTTTGCGCGAGATTCAGAAGCTGTGCCCGCCTTCTCGCACTCATCGTAATACCTGTTGGATTGTGATAAGTCGGGATCGTATAGATGAGTTTGGGCGGATAGGTATCACATAATCGGGTCAATAGATCGATACGCATACCTTCGTCATCCATCGGGACCGTAATGATCTTCGCACCTCTACTCGTAAAGACATCAATGGCTCCGGTATAGCTGGGTGCCTCCATGTATACAACATCCCCAGGTCCGACAAAAGTCCGGGCCACAAGGTCAATCCCCTGCTGAGCACCACTTGTAATTAGCATGCGTTCAGGTACCACCTGTAGTCCACGTTCGGCAAAGTGTTCGGCGAAGATCTGCCTGAGCTCCCGATCTCCCTGAAAAGATCCATACGCCGCCATACGCTCTGCATGGTCAGAGGAGAGCCGGTAGGCACTGTCGATAATCTCGCGTGTAGGCAGCAGTTCAGGCTGAATCGCTGACATATGTAGTTCATACCGTACTTGAGGGGACGTATCGAAATGTCTCCAGAGCTGTGCTCGGGGTAAATAATCCACAAGTGCCATCTGCCAATTCCATGACGTACCGGATTCACTGTTGGCATGATTACGCTTGGCTCGATCCACATCCTCCATCGAATCCGCGTTTAAAGTACCTCTTACATAACAACCTTTACCCTGAGAGCAGGTGATCAATTGAATCGCTTCAAGTTCAGCATACGCTTTGGATACAGTGACCAGGCTAACCCCCAAATCTGCAGTCATTTTACGAACAGAAGGAAGTCGGGTTCCGGGTTCAATAAGTCCTGATCTGATGCGATCGGCAATCGTTAGGGCAATCTGCACGTACAATTTGGTACTGCTTCCCCGCTTTAATTCAATATGCATGGTTGCTCCCCCCAACTGTTATGATCCTCATTTTACTGTTATAGTGCAGTCCGTCTATTATAGTTTATAATATCAGTATAACAGTGAATAACAGGAGATGAGAATAACATGAGTATCCCTTGGTCCAAAATGGCACAAAACACCCCGTCCTCTGTCGTTCGCGACATGCTCCAGGCCGCTCAGGCACCTGGTATGATCTCGCTAGCCGGTGGATTACCAGCCCAGACTTCTTTCCCGCTGGAAGCCATTCGCGTTGCGTATGAAAAAGTATTTATGAGCGGAGCAGCCGCTCTTCAATATGCGGAGACTGAGGGTTACCGTCCTCTTCGCGCCAAAATCGCCGAACGTCTTGAATCCAAGGGCATTCCCGCTTCACCCGATCACATGCTACTCACTACGGGCTCACAGCAATCCATTGACTTGGTTTGCCGCATCCTTCTCGACCCGGGTGACCGCGTATTGGTTGAGTCACCAACCTACCTTGCTGCTCTGCAAGTCATTCATTCCTATCAGGCTGAATCTCACGGCGTAGCCTGTGATGATCACGGTATGTTGCCTGAATCTCTGGAGAAACAGCTCCAGTTGCATCGTCCAAAACTTGTCTACATTAACCCAACGTTCTCCAATCCTACGGGAAAAGTATGGTCAAGAGAAAGAAGACAACAGGCTGTGGATCTGTGCCGCAAGTACGGTGTACTTATTCTGGAAGATGATCCGTATGGTGAAATCCGGTTCAATCCGGAGCAATTGGACGTCCCTGCTCTGGCAGAACTGGATGCCGTATCCTATGATGGCCCTTCCAATGTTATCTATACCAGTACATTCTCCAAAACGGTAGCACCTGGTCTTCGTACGGGCTGGATACTGGCTGCTCCCGATATTGTCAAAATGGCGGCACGAGCCAAACAAGGTGCCGACTTGCATTCCAGCAGCATCGACCAAAGAGCGCTTCATGCACTGCTTGAATCTTTCGATCTGGATGCGCATATTCGCCATATTTCAGAGGATTACGAAAAACGGATGAAAACTCTGACCACGCTCATGGCTGCCAAATCATGGGAAGGCATCTCGTGGAATTCACCACAGGGTGGCATGTTCTTGTGGCTGCAACTGCCTGAAGGCATGCTGGCCAGCAATCTGTTCACTTATGGTATCCAGGAGAAGGTGTGCATTGTTCCGGGGGATTCCTTCTATGCAGGTACACCGGAGTTGAACCGCATGCGAATTAACTTTACTCATACGGACCCTGAGCTTCTTCCTGAAGCCGTGGAACGTATGGATCGCGCCATCCAACGTTGGCATGCTTCGTTAACATCCGACAGTGTTGTTACACTGTAATGAACTGTCATAAACATTACGCGATATTTTAGCAGATGAGATTGACTTGGACGTGTCTGACAACACCAGACACGTCCAAACTTGATATGAGAAACCAAAAGGCGACAGATCCGATAATATCGGAACTGCCGCCTTTTTTATAGTATAGAACCTGTATCAACAGGAATTATGTTTTTTCAAATATGCATGGGTCCTTCTGATCAGTCAGGCCATCGGTGAATGACACGGATTGTCCTCGACTGATAGGTGGACTACACTGTAATACTGTTGTTGCAGTTAGGAAAGCTTACCGTAAGCCGGGTTCTGTGCTCTTCGTGGTTCATACGGGAACTACCCTCCCACCAGAAGCGACAATCATCTATCTAGGCCATACATTGCTGTACAGCTCAAGCGACCAACCTAGACACACCTCGGGCTAAGGCTGCCTCCTCCGAAAAGGCGACTGTGTCCCATTAGGTCTTGCTCCAGATGGGGTTTACCAGGAACGAAGTCACCAGCGTTCCTCGGGGTCTCTTACACCTCGGTTCCATCCTTGCCTGTGCCGGAAAATCCGGCCATCGGCGGTCCATTTCTGTGGCACTATCCTTCAACTCGCGCTGACTGGACGTTATCCAGCATCCTGCCCTGTGGAGCCCGGACTTTCCTCTCGTGGCAACAAAGGCCACCAGCGATTGTCTGTCAAGCTTTCCGAACAACATTACATAGTATACAGGCATTTGAGTTCCCATACAAGCTTAATATTACTGGGAATTACACATCCGCTATCTTTTTAGATAAACTGGAATACCTCTGTATTGACCTCTGAAGCTGTAACTTGCGTATCATATTGTTTCTCTTCCAGACGGGATCGAAGCCAATCGGCCGTTTTCGGTTTCATAATCTTCTCGGAATTATGTCCCGGGTCGATGATACACATGCCTGCCATCAATGCATCATGAGCCGTGTGATAATCAATATCTCCGGTCACAATAACATCCGCACCTTTGAAACGGGCAGTAAGCGCGTAACGGCTACCAGAGCCGCCGAGCACTGCTGCTTTTTTGATCTGCTTGTTCAGATCTCCGACAACACGTACATGAGACACATTGAATTGGGTCTTCACGACCTCCACCAGCTCGCCTAATGTCTTAGGCTCCCTAAGAGGTCCCAGGCGTCCCAGACCGAGCGTACGGCCCTTTAGATCCATTGCATAGAGATCGTAGGCCACTTCCTCATACGGATGAGCCTTAAGCATCGCCTGAAGGACCTTACTTCTCAGACTTTGGGGTACAATGGTCTCAATCCGCATTTCTTCCACACGTTCCATCTGCCCTTGGGTGCCGATATACGGCTCAGTCCTTTCACCAGGTACAAACGTTCCTGTACCTTCCGTGTTGAAGCTGCACTTGGTGTACTGACCGATACTCCCCGCCCCGGCTTCCAGAATAGCCTGAAGTACCTGTTCATGATGGGTACGAGGCACAAATACAGCCAGCTTGTACAGATGATCTGTGTGTACATCTTCCAGCGATTCTTTGCTCTCGATACCGAGTGCCTCGGCCATCCAGTCATTCATACCACCCTCGGCCACGTCCAGGTTAGTATGACTGATATAGACAGCAATATCATGCTTAATCAGCTTTTCGTACAATTTACCCATAGGGGTATCTGTATTCAGTGACTTAACCGGTCGGAAAATGATGGCGTGATGAGCAATGATCAGGTTGGCACCGATACGAATCGCTTCGTCCACCACTGCATCCGTCACATCCAATGCAACTAACACATGACTGATTTCTTTTTGCAAACTACCGAGCTGTAGACCAATCCGGTCATCGGGTACAGCCAGATGTTTCGGAGCAAGTTGCTCCATCAGTTGAATTACAGTTTGACCTTTGGCAAACATGCCAAAACCTCCTTCAAGTTTGCGATAAGACGCTCTACCTCAGCCGCCTTGTCCCGGGAAGAATCCTGATCGGATTTGGAGATGGAGTTTACAACCCCTTGCAGTTTGATGATCTCACTTTCCCATTTGGCAAAAAATACATCCGTTGGACGATCCACCAAATATGGTCCCATGCGCAGCAGCAGATCCTCCGTCAATTCTGCCCCGCCTTGAAGCGGACGTGCACGATATACCTCAACATTGGCAATCGGGCTTACGGACTGTGGCATCGCCGTGATAATCTCATAGATCTTGCCATCTTCTTCGAGCAACTGTTCTGCTACAACCACCCAGTGATGCTCCAGCAACCAGCGTCTGAGGATATCCTCTCCCACATTCGGTTGCAAAATAAGTAACTGGACGCCTTCCAGTTTGGATATGCCTCGGTCCAAAATAGAAGCAATCAGAGCACCACCCATACCTGCAATGGTAATGACATCCACTTCTCCCGCAGAGATCACATCCAATCCGTCTCCACGGCGTACCGTTATTTTTTCTTTCAGGCCAGCATCACTGACTTGTTTGCATGCAGCATCATAAGGCCCAGGATTAACTTCCCCGGCTACTGCATTCGCGGCTTTCCCACTGCGGATCGCGGCTACTGGCAGCAGCGCGTGGTCTGAACCAATATCAGCCATGCGGCTGCCATCGGGAATTTGATCATGTATTCGCTGTAATCGATTCGAAAGTTTCATGAAGCACCTACACCATTCATTTAATTTATTGATTTGCATTGAACAAAGAAAAGCGATAAAATGAAATCCAATCAAACATTTCAAGGATGAATTTCCAAAACCAAGAAATCAAGACGTTCAAATTAAAAATAAAGGAGACCCCGCCGCCGCTAAAGCGTCTTGCGGAAAGTCTCCCATAGTTCGATTATTCGAGGAAATCTTTGAGTCGTTTACTACGACTCGGGTGGCGCAATTTACGAAGAGCTTTGGCTTCAATCTGACGAATACGCTCACGCGTAACACCAAATACCTTGCCCACTTCCTCCAGCGTTCTCGTCCGTCCATCGTCCAGACCAAAACGTAGACGAAGAACATTCTCTTCACGCTCAGTCAGTGTATCCAATACATCTTCGAGCTGTTCTTTCAGCAACTCATACGCAGCAGCATCTGCAGGAGCAAGTGCTTCCTGATCCTCAATGAAGTCACCCAGATGGGAATCATCTTCCTCACCGATCGGTGTTTCCAGAGAAACCGGTTCCTGTGCAATCTTCGTAATTTCACGAACTTTTTCGACACTCAGATCCATCTCAGCAGCGATTTCCTCTGGTGTTGGTTCACGTCCAAGTTCCTGCAACAGCTGACGGGATACCCGGATCAGCTTATTAATCGTCTCTACCATGTGTACAGGAATACGAATGGTACGCGCCTGGTCAGCAATAGCACGAGTGATCGCCTGGCGAATCCACCATGTAGCATACGTACTGAACTTGTATCCTTTTTTGTGGTCAAACTTCTCAACCGCTTTGATCAGACCCATATTACCTTCCTGAATCAAATCAAGGAACAACATGCCACGTCCAACGTAACGCTTGGCGATACTGACTACCAGACGCAGGTTCGCTTCAGCCAGACGACGCTTGGCTTCTTCATCCCCGTTCTCAATCCGTTTGGCCAATTGTACTTCATCATCTGCCGACAACAATGGCACACGACCGATTTCCTTAAGATACATACGGACAGGGTCATTGATTTTGATACCTGGCGGCAAGCTCAGATCATCATCAAAGTGGAATTCGTCCTCTCCCTCTCTCGTGTTGTTCTCGGAATCTTCACTAGGACGCAGTGTAACCTCTTCATCATTCTCATTCACTACATCGATACCCAGATCACTCAGTTGCTCATAGAACTCATCCATTTGCTCTGCATCCTGCTCAAAAGGAGAGAGTTTCTCTATAATTTCCTTGTAATTCAGTGAGGCTCTTTTCTTACCTGATTCAATCAATTGATCTTTAACCTGATCCAGTGTCAATTCTGTTTCTAGTTCAGTATGCTGATCATTCGCCATAACTCGACTCCCTCCTCCCTAGAAACATCCAATAATCAGACGTTCACTGTCTCTCTAGGGCAATCATTTCAATTGCAATCTGTGCCGCGCGTACAGAATCGCCTGCCCGCTCTGCAGCAATCATTTCTTCTTTTTTCAAATCGTACTCTTTCTTACGTGGATACTTCAGCACTTCCCTGATGCAATCATCGAGCATTTGAATACTCCATTCACCTGGACCATCCATCATCGAGATTGAACTGACCGTTTTTTCCAATCGATCGTCATGCAGTGAAGACATAAAGCGGCTTGTATCCGACGGTTTGCCTTGCGCATAGTAGGCATATAGATAAGCAGCAATAGCTGCATGATCATCCAAGTTAAAAGCTTCACCAAGATGCTCGTTCACGTACTGGGCAGCCTCATCATCCTGCAACATCCAGGCAATCAGTTTGCGTTCAGCAGCGTGATAAGCCGGCAACAGATTTGGTGTAGGCACCTGTCTATTTTGTTGCCTACCATTATTCCACCTTTTCGGGTTATTATCCCCAAACTGGAGGTTATTTTTCATCGCCTCCCGTTCTTCATTACACTCCTGCTTCAAAGTTTCAAATGATACGTCCACTTCTGCAGCCAGTTCACGAAGATACACTTCCCTTTCTGTAGGAGAAGGTAAGGGGGCAATCAATTTTACTGCTTCTTTCGAATAGGCGATTTGTCCGCCACCCTCTAGCAGTATATGGCTTTTTTTTAAGTTTATAAGTTTAAATTTTGTAGTTGTCACGGCACCGTCCACAATCTGGTTTCGGAACCGTTCACCACCATGCTTCCGGATAAAATCATCCGGGTCAAGTCCCTCGGGAATGAGAGCCACTTTGACCTGCAATCCGGCTTCCTCAAGAATGGGGAAGTTTTTGAGTGCAGCAGCCTGTCCTGCCTTGTCGCCGTCATAACATATGATGACTTCGTCACACATCCCTTTGAGCATCAGTGCCTGGTTCTCGGTTAGCGCAGTACCCATTGCCGCTACACCGTTCTGGATGTCCTGATCCCATGCGGAGATGACATCACCATACCCCTCGAACAATATGGCTTGTCTTTGTTTACGAATTGCATTTTTGGCCTGATGCAGATTATAGAGAACACGGCTTTTGTTAAATAACCGGGTTTCCGGTGAATTTAGATACTTCGGTTGCCCATCTCCCAATATGCGTCCTGCAAATGCAATTGGCTTACCACTCCTGCCATTAATCGGGAACATAATCCGGTCTCGGAATCGGTCCACATATCCCTGACCTTCATTTCGCGGTGACAGAAGTCCACCCTTTTCCATCTCTTCGAGCGGATAGTTACGTTTTTCAAGAAACTGTACCAGCGTGTCCCAACGATTTGGTGCGAAACCAATCTGAAACTGGTCAATCAACTTGTCGCCAAAACCTCTGGAGCGTAAATACTCCATGGCTGACTTGCCGTGCTCTGTATTTTTCAACAAAAAATGATACAGCTTCGCAGTAAGCTCATAGGCCTCCAACAGACGTTCGGTCTCCGGATTTACATGAGCAGATTCACGCCCTTGCCAGTCCCCCATAGAGATGTGACTTTCTTCCGCCATCGTTTTGACAGCCTCGGGAAAGGATAACCCTTCGATTTCCATCCTGAATTTGATGGCATTTCCGCCCGTGCCGCAACCGTAGCAGTAGAAAATTTGTTTCTCAGGTGTAACGGTGAACGAAGGCGTCTTCTCGGAATGAAAAGGACAGAGGCCTTTCATATACTTCCCCTGCTTGGTCAGATGCACAAATCGGCTCACCGTATCGACAATATCATTCTGCTGTAACACCGATTCAATAATACTTTCGGGTATACCGCCTTGTCCGGTACTCATCTCTGGCCACCTTCATCTCTTCAACACGTAGATATAATTCGATAAACTTACACATTCTCCTGCAAATCTTTTAAAAGTTTTGTCAGTTTATGTTGAAAAATTTCTCGATCCTGCTCTGTGAAAGGCTTTGGACCTTTCCCGTAGTGGCCTCTTTTTCGTGCTTTGGCCGCAGTATGACGAGAATCCAACATGAAATCAATGTCACGGTCGTTAAACTCACGACCACGAAAGGATAAAACATAACAACGTTTGCCGAGCGCAAGTGCCGCAAGTCCATAGTCCTGAGTGATTACCACATCATATGGCTTAATATGATTAGCAATATAGAGATCTGCGCTCTGATCACTGCGATCCACTTGCACAGTACGCACCCCTTCTCCCCCTTGAAGCAAATGATCAAATGAAGAGACTAACAGTACAGGGATGTTGAAAAGGCGAGCAGTTTGCGCGATTTCGGTTTTCACCGGGCAAGCATCACCATCCACAACAATATGACGTATATTCAACTCACTCAAACCCAGACCACCCGGTTTCTTAAAATAGCTGCATATTGTAATATACGACCCCGGCCAGGCAAAATCCTTCTGCCACAACAAGGGAAATCAAAGGCTAAAATACGGAGCGGTTGTAAAAAAACATTTCACAACCCGTTCCGTATATTTATACCCTCATATATCCTTCTTTAATACTGAATTTTAGCTTTGCTCCAAGTCTGTGGAAAAGGACTCATCAAATATGCCCAATTTACCAGACCAACTTGGAAAAATCAGCAAATCCTTTCAAGTCACGATCAATAGCTGCAAGCAAGGCAAGTCGATTGGCACGGACAGCCTCATCTTCAGCCATAACCATGACCGAATCGAAGAAAGAGGTAATTCCATCTTTCCAAGCAGATGCAATAGCCAGCGCTTCAGCAGCATCGTGCTGAGTCAACGCCTGACGGAACTCCGCATTTGTTCTGCTCCATGCCTCGTGTAGCTGACGCTCTCCATCTTCTGTGAATAGTTCTGGATGTACCGAAGCATTGGATGCTTTGGCAGCCAGATTCCCTACACGATTAAACGATTCAACCGTTGTTTTGAATGCGTCTCCTGTCAGAACAGCCGCCATCAACGCTTCACCTTTTGGAACCACAGCGCTGATATCATCGAATCCGGAAGAAATTACGGCATCCACTACGTCGTAGCGAACAGTTTCGGACAACAATTTTTTCACTCGAAGACCAAAGAAGTCTTGCAGATCTTTACGAACCTCTTCGTCTGCACGTTTCAACAGGTTCATCTGGGCATGCACTTGAAGTGCTACTCCGAACACGTCCGACAATGTCAGCGGAAGCTTGTGATCCAGCAAAATCTGTACAATACCTGCAGCCTGACGGCGTAGTGCATACGGATCCTGAGAACCCGTTGGAATGATGTTGATTGAGAAACAACCCACAATTGTATCCATTTTGTCCGCGGCACTCACAATGGCACCCACAAGAGAGGCAGGGGATTGATCTCCGGCGAAACGTGGCTGATAGTGTTCAAATACCGCTTTGGCCACCTCTTCTTTTTCGCCAGATTTACGAGCATAATCCTCACCCATCACACCTTGCAGTTCCGGGAATTCACCCACCATCAGTGTCACCAGATCGAATTTGCAGATATCTGCTGAGCGGCTAACGGATTCGGCAACATCACCGGATACTTGCAGTTTGGCAGCAATTCCATCGGCAATCTTGCGGATACGGCGCACTTTATCTCCAACCGTTCCCAGCTCTTCCTGGAAGACGATACTTTCCAGTTTCGACAATGCATCCTTAATCTGAAGTTTCTGATCTTCCTCATAGAAGAACTTGGCATCAGACAGACGTGCACGCAGTACTTTTTCATTTCCTTTTGCAATAACATCCAGTGAATCACTTCCACCATTGCGTACCGTCACGAAAAATGGCAACAATTGTCCTTCATTGTCCAGTACAGGGAAATAACGCTGATGCTCACGCATGGAAGTAATCAATACTTCTTGTGGAATATTCAAGAATGAAGAGTCGAATGTCCCGAACAATACGGTAGGTGTTTCCACCAGGAACAGGACTTCCTCCAGCAAATCTTCCTTAATCGCAATATCCCATTTTTTCTCAGCAGCCAGTGCTTGAATCTGGGATACAATCATCTGTTCACGTTCCTGAATATCTGCAATGACATGCTCTGAACGCAGCACTTCCACGTATGAAGACGGAGTGGAGATCACGGCTTCCTTACCGAGGAAACGATGTCCGCGAGTTACATTACCCGACTTGACACCTGTCACTTCCAGATCAATGACGTCACTGCCAAGCATTGCCACAATCCAACGGATTGGACGAACAAATTTGAAATCATAGGAAGCCCAACGCATGAATTTCGGGAACGTCATGGCATGTAATACAGAAAGCAATCCTTCACCAATCACAGAAGCCGTTTCCACACCTTTGCTGGACTTCATTGCATAGACATATTCGACACCGTTCAGTTCCTTAAACGTGAATTGGTCCGGTTCAACACCTTGACTGCGAGCGAATCCGAGTGCAGCTTTGCTCCAGTTGCCACTGTCGTCCAGGGCAATTTTGCGTGAAGGACCTTTCACTTCTTCCTCTATATCTTCCTGTTTTTCAGCCACGTTCTGGATCAAAACAGCCAGTCGGCGCGGTGTGGCGTACGCATTCACTTCACCATAAGCAATGCGGGATGCGTCAAGCCATTTCACGACACGCTCTTGCAGCTGTGCGATCGCTGCGCGCATGAAACGTGCAGGGACTTCTTCCAGTCCGATTTCAAACAACAGATCCTTAGACATGCTCGGCTCCCCCTTTCTTGATCAGCGGGAAGCCCAGCTTCTCACGCTCTTCCATGTATGTTGCGGCTACTTGGCGAGCCAGATTACGGACACGTGTGATGTAACCCGTACGTTCCGTTACACTGATGGCTCCACGTGCATCCAACAGGTTAAATGTGTGGGAACATTTCAGCACATAGTCATATGCCGGGAATACCAGATGCTGCGCCATGGCCTTGTTTGCTTCTTCTTCATGCATGTTGAAAAGTGTAAATAACATTTTGACATCAGATACTTCAAACGTATATTTAGAGTGTTCGAATTCTGGCTGACGGAATACATCACCATAAGTGATACCTTCCACCCACTCCAAATCAAACACATTTTCTTTATCCTGAATGTAAGAAGCCAAACGCTCCATACCATACGTGATTTCAACAGCTACCGGATTCGTCTCGATTCCACCAACCTGTTGGAAGTACGTAAATTGCGTAATTTCCATTCCGTCCAGCCATACTTCCCAACCAAGACCTGCACAACCAAGGGAAGGATTCTCCCAGTTATCTTCAACAAACCGAATATCATGTTTGAGCGGATCAATACCCAGACGCTTCAGACTTTCCAGATAAATTTCCTGAATATTGTCCGGTGAAGGCTTGATAATGACCTGGAACTGATGGTGCTGGTACAGCCGGTTAGGGTTCTCACCATAACGTCCGTCCGAAGGACGACGGGAAGGCTCCACATAGGCCACTTTCCAAGGTTCGGGTCCAAGCGAACGCAAAAAGGTCATCGGGTTCATCGTACCTGCCCCTTTTTCCGTATCATATGGCTGGACAATAATACAGTTATGCTCGGCCCAGAATTGTTGCAGCGTTAGAATCATCTGCTGAAAATTCATAATCATGCTCCTTTTCGATGGTTTGTTAGCAAGCTTAGGACGGTGCAGACAACAATAAATAGCCCCCGTCCTACGCCTGTTGTACAGACGTAGGGACGAGAGCTATTCCCGCGGTTCCACCCTACTTGGCTTGGATCAAACAGAATAAATCCTGTCGTTCCAGCCCACTTTTCCGTGTCCATTCATGCTCCCGAGTGCCGTTTCAAAGACAGATTCAACCAGGCTTCCACCATCCCCGGCTCGCTCATTCATGAATCACATGTGTTATACAACACCTGTCTCCACCAATGCAATAAATCCAATCTTTTACTTTCTCGTTCAATGCATGTCTCATAAAGAGAAATTATATTTCATAATATATAAAATCTAGTATGAAGTCAAGATATAGTTTCACATTCACGTAAACGCCTCAAATCCCGTACTTCTCCATCTGATCGAGGAAAGAACGGGATTTAAGATTCAGACCCAGTTGATGATCCATAAAAGCACGCATCAATTTTTTGATCTCATCACGGGTAGACTCACTCACTGATATATTTCCCAAGCGCTGCAGATCCAACTGGGCGAACACACGCAACAATTTCAGAGCCTTTGGACTTACGGACATCGCTGGAGGATCGAAATGTTTGCATGCACGACACAAAACGCCGCCAAGTCTGGGACTTATAAACAACTGCTCGTCTGGCCGCTCCTGATTGCAGGAGATGCACTCGTCGAACTGTGGACCATATCCGGCTGCCTGTAATATTTTCATTTCGTACAGACTTGTAATAACAACAGGATCTTTCTCTTCCTTCAACGCCTGCAAACACGCCTTTAATTGTTTGAACCAAAATGTACCTGTCTCTTCATCCTGAAGCACGCGATCCAATAGTTCACACGCATAAGAGGCATAAGATGCCTTGATCAGGTCTTCACGCAACTCATGATAGGATTCAACAATTTCTCCAGCGTTTAGTGTGCCTAGACCTGTATTGCGAAAATATACATATTGACCATACGTAAACGGCTGCACCAGTGCAGCATGTCGGCTCTTGGGCTTTTTGGCACCGCGGACGAGTACCCCTACTTTCCCGCCACTTTCGGTGCAAAGCGTAATAATTTTGTTCCCTTCGCCGTAGTCCATGCTGCGGATGACAATCCCTTCCACCCTGTATAGCATGCCTCGTCACCTAACCATTCCCGAATCAGCCAATTATCCTTCGGCTTCTTCATCTTCAATCACTTCCCTTGCATGATCCGACTCCTGTCCTAACGAGTTACACGCCTCGGTATATAACAAGTAGGACTCTACATCCCCCGTCATCGCAAAAACCTTCCACGAAAAATCTCGCATCGGAATTTCATCCTCTCTTCGGAAATGACGTCTGCATCTACCAGATAGGATGGAGTCTTGCAAGGTAAACTATGTGTTGCAATTACTGGATACACATTCGGGCGATCATTCGCGGCCAAAGCCAAGGTCACGCAGAACTCGATCCTGATTTCTCCAGTCTTTTTTCACTTTAACCCACAAATCCATGAAAATTTTGGAACCCAACAGATTTTGAATGTCATGTCTGGCTCGTTTACCCACTTCTTTCAAAAGGGCACCCTGCTTCCCGATGATGATCCCTTTTTGCGAATCCCGTTCCACAAAAATGACGGCTGAGATATAAACGACACCGTTATCTTGTACTTTCATATCTTCGATCGTTACAGCAATGGAGTGAGGCACTTCTTCACGAGTCATCTGCAAAATTTTCTCACGGATCAACTCTGCACATACAAACTGCTCCGGATGGTCAGTAACCTGGTCATCAGGATAGTACTGTGGACCCTCTGGCAAATACTTACCGAGCTGTTCCAATAAGGTGCTTACATTACTTCCGAGCATGGCAGAAACAGGCACGATTTCAGCGAAATCATGTAACTTGCGATACTCTTCGATAAGGGGCAGCAACGCTTCCGGCTCAATTTTGTCAATTTTATTCATGACCAGAATGACAGGTGTACGGATATTTTTCAACTGTTCCGCAATATAACGGTCACCGCCACCCATACCTTCCGAAGCGTCAATTAGAAACAGTGCTGCTTCCACTTCTCCGAGTGTGTTCAGCGCAGTCTGGTTCATGTAATCGCCCAGTTTGGATTGACGTTTGTGAATCCCCGGCGTGTCGAGGAATACGATTTGCTGATGTTCGGATGTATAGACACCATGAATTTTATTACGAGTCGTTTGCGGCTTGTCCGACATGATCGCGATTTTCTGTCCGATCACCTGGTTCATCAGGGTGGATTTACCTACGTTTGGACGTCCAATAATGGCTACAAAACCGGATTTAAATGCTTGTTTTTTCATATGTTCCTCCTCAGGCGCCTAGGCCTGGAATATTGGTTTATTTTTTGGCAGAATTCAGATCAGAAGGCCCAAAAGCCCAAGGTAACAATTCAGCAACGGTGGTCTCTTGCAGATCACCTTTCATGTTCCCCAAGATGACTTTCATATCGGGTTCACACAGCTCGTACATGACCTGACGACATACACCACATGGAGCAATCGGACCATCCGTATCTCCTACAATGGCAATCGCTTTGAAACTGCGAGGCTTCTGCCCACCTGCAATGGCACTGAACATCGCTGTACGTTCAGCACAGTTACCTGGGGTATACGCAGCATTCTCAATATTACAACCATGATGCACATGCCCTTCACTGTCAAGCAAAGCTGCACCTACACCAAAATGGGAGTAAGGCGTGTACGCCTTCGTACGTGCCTTAATTGCCTCCTGCATTAGCAAACCATTATCCATCAATATTCTCTCCCTTAGGGTGCAATATAAAGTTGCGCTCTATAAGTTAAGTTCAACTAAAGTTCATTTACACTGGCCACTCCGCGTCCAGAATAACTTTTCGATCGCTGTTATCCCCAGATTTTTATTATTCACTTTTTCAAAGTGAAAATCCGGGGATAAAGGCGAACGCTACGCTTCTACAAGTTATTTCTGGCCTCTACGTTATCGTGTAACGTCTACAAGTTCAACTTAAAAAAAGGTCCAACTTTACAAAGTTGTGTAGTATTAAAATCAAATTGAAACGAATTAAAACAAAGTTAAAACAACATCAGTACAAACCTAACCAGTTCATCACCGGCTTAATGAATACGATACAACCGATGATGACGGCGAATACCGCAGCCAGCAGAACTGCCCCGGCCGCGGTATCCTTCGCCGCTTTTGCCAGCGGATGGATATGGGGATGTGCCAAATCAACTGCTGCCTCTACAGCCGTGTTCATCAATTCAGTCACCAGAACCAAAAAGACAGCGGTCAGCACAAACATCCAATCCGTTCTTGAAATTCTGAAAAAAAAGCCGGCTACACACATCAAGATAGCCACTCCCGTGTGAACTCTCACATTACGCTGAGTCCGCAACCCATATGCGATTCCTTCCGCAGCATTGCGGAATACCAGACCCCAGGAGCGTCTTTTCATTATCGTGTCAACCCGGCCTGGGCCAATACCGCTTCTTGTTTACCCATCATTTCAGCCTCACTTGCTTCATCCTGATGGTCGTATCCGAGCAGGTGCAAGAAGCCATGGACAAACAGAAAACCAAGCTCACGTTCAAAGGAGTGTCCATACTCTTCACTTTGCAGGATGGTCCGTGGTACGGAAATGATGATGTCTCCAAGAACATCTGGCATTTCTTCCATTTCTTCATCTTCGTCAAGCTCATAGATAATATCGAGTTCTTCATCCACCGTTTCGTTCATCGCAAATGACAGTACATCCGTAGGACGGTCAATGCCACGATAATCACGGTTCAACTCATGAATCTGCTCATCGTTCACAAAAGTCAGAGCCACTTCCCCGTCTGCAACACCTTCCGCTTCTCCAGCTAGATTCAGCAACTGTTCCAGCATTGCAATCATCGGTTCAGTAATTTCTTTGTCCTGTTGTTCATTATTCCATGCCAGATTAAGACTCATTCTTTCATAACTCCTGTCTGCTCATATTAGAGGTTGTTCAAAACAAAAACCGACCTTTTGAACACGAACTATTATTAAATTAGCCTGCTTCGGGCGAAGTCGGCTTGGGTTTCTTAATTTCCTCCGGATATTCGATCCTGGAGTGGAAGATACCCATCACCGTTTCCTTCAATGTTCTTGCGACGATATCCAGTTCACGCATCGTAAGGTCACAATCATTGAATTGATGATCGTCCAATCGTCCTTTAATAATCTTCTCAATCATGGACTCCACTTGCTCCACGGTCGGTTTGCGCAAAGATCTCACAGCAGCCTCTACACTATCGGCAATGCCAACAATAGCTGATTCCTTGGACTGAGCCTTCGGCCCAGGGTAACGGAAATCTTCTTCCGTGAAATCAGGTTCAACGCCTGCTTCTTCCGCCTGACGCAAAGCTTTGTGATAGAAATAGTGGAGAAATGTTGTGCCGTGATGCTGTTCCGCAATATCACGAATAGGTCTGGGCAGCTTATAATCCTTCTGCATTTCCACCCCATCGCGCGCATGGGCAACGATAATGGATTTGCTCAATTTTGGATCAATTGAATCATGCGGATTCTCCATATTGTTCTGATTCTCAATAAAATAGATGGGGCGCTTCGTCTTGCCAATATCATGATAATACGAACCCACTCGGCAGAGCAATCCGTTAGCTCCAATGGCCTCTGCTGCAGCTTCGGACAGATTCCCTACCATCACACTGTGATGATAAGTACCCGGTGTCTCCGTAAGCAACTTACGTAGAAGTGGATGGTTCGGATTAGATAGTTCCACCAGTTTGAGCGCTGACAAAATGCCAAATGAAGTTTCGAAAAATGGCATCAGCCCAATGACCAGTATGGCAGTTAACACGCCACCCGCAAATGCAAAACCAACGCCATACAGTGTCGTGGTTCGGTTCCAATCTCCCGAGTCAATCAAAGCCAGGGTGAAGACGGCTATCGACCCGAACAGGCAGACCATAATGGCCCCTTTAAGGATCGTGGATCGCTGGCTAGCCCGGTGAGTTGCAAAGATCGCAACAAACGAAACTACCACGGCGAAGAAACCTAGTTCGAAGTCAAAAAGTTGACCCTGATGCGTGTTCAAAATGATACTGGATAACATACCGATCAATATCGAACATACAAAGGCAAGCGACGTATCCAGCAACAGCGCAATTAACATCGCCCCTACCGCAACAGGTGCAAGGAAGCCTACATACGACCTCTCATTGGTTTGAATAATCGCCGTCACATGCATAACCACAATCGTAATAATAAAAATGAGAACAAGCATCAACAGCTGCGCATTATTATATTTGAAATGCGTTCCGCTGCATTGCTGAATATACATCAGAATTGCTGCTGACAACAGACAGGAAAACATAAGAAGACCAAGCTGTGGCCAGTAGTTCACTTCATTTTTCAGCAAATCATTCTCATCCAGCAAAGTATACATCTCCGGGGTGATCATCTCACCTTTGGCAACTAAGGTGTCTCCTTGCTTGATAAAAACGGTTTGCGTGTTCTCACGTGCCTGCACTTTCGCTTCCTTGGTTCCCTCTTCATCGTAGAAGCGGTTAGCAGTCACCACGAGGCGAGCAAGCTCTTGCACGACCTCACGTTGCGTACGCTTACTAAGAGAGCTGACACTAACCATCTCAGCCACTTTGGCACGGGCAGTTGTTGCATCACTGATCTGATCTGTCATTAACCGGGCAACAATATCCCTTGCAACTGGTTTCATCTCCTGGATATCATCCGATGTCAGACGTGAGATTTTGATGTAGGTTTCTTCGGGAATACGGTAGCTTTGCTCCTGTACCACGTTTCTGATCTCTTCCAACAGAGTCTCGGAGTATGTACCGGCTTTCCGATTATTATTGATATAGTTGGTCACAAAGTCCTTCTGGCGCTGCGGAATTTCATCCCGATATATATCAATCTTGTCCTGACTTGAAATCTGATCATCCTGATTTAATCGATCTACGCGATCAAGCAGGGTTGTCATCAGATTTTCGTTTCGCAACTGGATAATCTGAAATATCGGCTGTACCCGTTCAGCAGCTTCTTCCTGTGCTTTGAGTGTGGCCTTGTTATTCGGAATCTGCATGGGCGCAGCAATGTCCACTTCACTTCGTGTACCTTCCTGAATATCATATCGCTCAGGGAGCAGCTTGGAGGCGAGACTCACGAAGAAAAGAATCACCAGAAACAAAAACAGAAGATAGCGTGCCCACACGCTATACTTCCATCCTGTAGCCTTATTCTGAAAAGATTTGCCTTTTGACGGTTCCTTCGAGGTCACTTTAGACAATCCCTTTCTATGCTTGATTTTCTGCGGCGTGGTTGTAAGCCACGATAATTTTCTGGACGAGGGAATGCCGCACAACATCTTGTTCGGCAAAATGCACAAATCCAATCTCTTCAACTTCGTTCAAGATCGTATTCGCTTCCACAAGCCCGGATTTCTTGCCACGCGGTAAATCAATCTGTGTCACGTCTCCGGTGATGACCATTTTGGAGCCAAAGCCAAGACGGGTCAGAAACATCTTCATCTGTTCAGGCGTTGTGTTCTGTGCTTCATCAAGAATGATGAACGAGTCATCCAAGGTACGCCCCCGCATATAGGCAAGTGGTGCAATTTCGATTAAGCCACGCTCCAGTGCCTTCGCGGTCTGTTCTTGTCCCATAACGTCATACAAGGCATCGTACAGCGGTCGCAGATACGGGTCTACCTTTTCCTGAAGATCACCTGGCAAAAACCCAAGACTCTCTCCTGCTTCAACAGCAGGCCGTGTGAGCACAATGCGTTTGACGCTGCCTTCTTTAATTGCGGCAACAGCCAGTACAACAGCAAGGTAGGTTTTACCCGTACCGGCAGGACCAATGCCAAATACAATATCACGTTTTTTAATTGTAGTTACATAGTGCTTCTGTCCAATGGTTTTAACACGGATTGGTTTACCTCGGTATGTCGTTGTAATCTCGCCCTTGAACAGATCCAATAGCTGGTCTGCACGCATATCCTTGGCAAGTTCAATCGCATACTTCACATCTCTTTCGGTTAACACATATCCGTTGCGTATCAATTGCAGTAACACATCAAATAATTGTTCAAGCGATTCCACCTGTTGTGCGTTGCCGAAAATCACAATCTCCGCTTCACGGGATGCAATCTGGGCGGGAATCTCGGATTCAATCAGTTTAAGAAAAGTATCTTGGGGTCCAAATAGAGATTGACCCTCTCCCGCACTCTGGAGGGAGATTTGTATGCTGCGTGTTTGCTCTGACAAATATCCTCATTCTCCTTGACTATGGACTAGCGGAAGTTCCTCCGCAATGCTTTCTTCTACTTCAAATAAGACTTTCATATAAACTTTACCATTCTCTTTCTTCTCATGCAAAATTTTTTCACTTATAATTTTCGTTCCTTTGCCGTTTTTGGCGATAATATCGTTCCTTGCTCCTTCCAATCCTTTCGTTCTGGCCCATTCTATCGTCTGTTGTTCCTCATGTTCTCGGGTCTCCAGGTCTTTCTCTGTCAGCCAACCCATCGGAAGTGTGAAGGATCGCCACGTTAATGGTCTATGATTACTCTCGGTATCAAATGAACTGAATGGTGTACTTCCATACCCCCACAGTTGGATCGCCCAATTTCCCAGTACCATGTAAAAACGTTCTTTGCTCTCACCTGTCATGGTGTTATGTTTTTGCACCAGCGGGACCTCTACCTGATACTCACGCCATACCAGACCACGAACCTCGCCTTTGGCAACGATAGTTTTGGTGTTCTCCTCATCCCCGAGAATTCCCGAGATCAATACCTGGCCCTTTTTGACACGCATGTCCTTCTGAACAACAGGGCGTCCCTGCTCCGCATAGATTTGTGTGACGACAGCATCTGACTTGCTGATCAGATGTCTGGGATTCAGTAACGGCTCGCGCTTTGGTTGCGCCGATTCGACGACCTGAATGGTAATGGTTGTCCCCTCTTTGCTCACGCCAATCCAGGTTACATCCGGCAGGGCGAGTGCAAGCTGTCTGGAGAGCTTCTCTTGGCTTTGCAAGCGGAACACCCATTGGAAAGGATATATCCCCTCTTTTTTTGCTGCTGCGAGTACCTCGTCCGTAGGAATAGTGGCGTTACCCTTGACCTCTACATCCCATACCATAGACGATAACGCAAACAAAGCTGCCACAAAAAACAGCATTCCCCCAAGAAAGAACTTCCTGCGTAATAGTCGAGCTGCAAAAAAAGGGAAACCGCTGCGATGGGTCACTTTCACCCTGCAGCCTGTCCGCTTCAACACAGGACGCAGCCTGAAAAAATGCGGCAGCAAAATATTCATCTCTGCCACGCGTCCATCGTGAGCACGCAGGTTCCACACTTCCAGTCCCTGCTCTGCCACCGTGTTGATCAATGTTTCAATGTCTCCCCCAGTGACCCTGATTCGGACTGCTCCCCGCAGTTTATACAGACTGGGCTGCTTCATCCGTTCCCCTCCACTCCATTCATATGAATATCCAGAATCGTCCCTTCAACTGCTACTTCATCCGGCAAGATATTAAGTATCACCAAGGCAGTTCCTTTGATCTCTAACTGGCCTTGGGAAAGAGCCAACACAATGCGATCCGGGGTAAAATGGATGACACCGCGATGATTCTCTATATACAATTGCTTACTGCCGATCAGGGTTAACCGTGGCATATCATAAAGCACATCCTGCGGCAGATCCAACACTTCACTGGTCCATCTGCGCAGCTTGCGGCTGATCCGGGTCATTCGAAGGTCTTCCCCCTTCCTCTACAGTTCAACTTATGCGCAGATTCATGAATTTATGAAAATTCCGGGGCGTGTTAAGGACGAATGTTGAGAAAAAAGGATAGAACACAAAAAAAGCCGTCTCCGGCGGCTTCATGCTCACCAGAGACGGCTCTAATTCCGTCCAACAGCCTAACTTGTTTACAGCTTCCCTCTTGTACCAAACGGTTGCTTGGAACGTGGGGAACCCAGTACTTCTGCCCATAATACACCTGTACGAATGTCCGCCGGACGAAGCGGAGATGCTCCCGATTCATCTGTGCTGGAATCATCCCAACCAGAATCAGACACAACTGGCCGATTCGCAGAAGAGATGCGATTCAGGCGTTCTTCGATCAAACGCTGCTGTTCTTCCATGCCTCTCATCTGTTCTTCAAGTGAATTTTCCATGGCACTCATCGTGCCCTCACTTCTGGAGTCATTTGCAGGGCGAGAAGATGCAACAGGCTCCGAATACGGCTGATCGTACTGATTCTTATATTCCTCGTCATCATACCGATCGTCATACTGTTCATCATAGCGGGGATCTACAGGTCCAGACGTCTGCTGCGGAGGTAAGTCCCCTCTTGAGCGTTCATCCCGGCCTGAATCGCCGTTGCCTCCAAATGTAGGCATCCCGTTGGGAGGACGCTTTTTTGGATCAGCCGATTTGGCAGCCTTCCCCAAGAAGGAGAAGAGCGCAAAACCGATGACGGCCACGATATACAGATTATTAAAAATCCATTCAAATAGGCCCATATGCACTCACCGCCTATCTTCCGTTTTTGGAATCACCCTGATCGTTGGAATTTGAACCTTCACCAGGTTTTCCCAATGTGTTACGCATTTGAGTATCTGCTTCAATATTTTTCAGGTTCATGTAATCCATGACACCGATCTTACCACTACGCAGGGCTTCAGACATTGCCAAAGGTACTTGGGATTCGGATTCAACAACGCGCGCTCTCATTTCAACTACGCGTGCTTTCATCTCTTGCTCTTGCGCTACTGCCATTGCACGACGCTCTTCCGCTTTTGCCTGAGCAATTCGTTTATCAGCTTCTGCCTGCTCTGTTTGCAAGAAGGCACCAATGTTCTTACCTACATCAACGTCCGCAATATCAATGGACAGGATTTCAAAAGCAGTACCTGCATCCAGACCTTTGGACAATACAGTACGTGAGATCAGATCCGGATTTTCCAGGACGTCTTTGTGAGAATTGGAGGAACCGTTTGTACTTACGATACCTTCGCCGACACGGGCGATGATCGTTTCTTCACCAGCACCACCGACGAGACGATCAATATTCGCACGAACCGTAACTCGCGCTCTAACTTTAACTTCGATACCATCTTTGGCTACCGCAGAGACAATTGGTGTTTCGATAACACGTGGGTTAACGCTCATTTGTACGGCTTGTAATACGTCACGACCTGCGAGGTCAATGGCAGCAGCACGTTCAAATTCGAGTGGAATGTTCGCACGTTGTGCAGCAATCAGAGCGTTTACAACACGGTCAACGTTACCACCGGCAAGGAAGTGACTTTCCAGTTGGTTCATTGAGAGTTTTAGACCCGCTTTGGTTGCTTTGATCATTGGATTCACGATACGGCTAGGCGTTACACGTCTCAGTCTCATCGCCACCAGTGTGATAATACTTACGCGTACACCGGATGCAATTGCCGAAACCCAGAGCATAACCGGGAAAAAGCTGAAGAATACGCTCAATACGATAATACCTACTACCGCAATGAGCAAAATCGTAATCGTAGATGTGTCCATTGTTTAATTTCCTCCATTTGCAAATTGAATTTTGATAAACACAGTCAAAGAAGCATACATGAGTGCGCTGCTAAATGAAAAAATGATGCACCACCTCGCTGGCAGCTTCAGCTTAAATGGTTATGTACATTGCCGAAGCGTTATTCCGCTTCGGCCATAAAGCGAGTTACACCGGCAAAGCTTGCTGAACCACAATTCGGGTACCTTCCGCTTTAATCACAATAATCGGTGTATCGATGGGAATAAAATCTCCGTCGGTCACAACGTCAATTCGTTCTCCTTCAAACATCGCTGTACCAGAAGGGCGAAGCGGTGTCAGACTGATCCCTTGCAGACCAACCAGCTCTTTACGTTCTGTAGCTGATGAATAACCCCGATCCGCAGACATGCTGTCACTTAGTATGAATCGATTCCAGATTCCTCGATCCTTAAAGATGATTGAGATAATCGCAATGACCACCAGCGCTGCTCCAAAGGCGATACCCAGAGACACAAAAGCATCACTCGTATCATAAGCAGCCCTTACAACACCGGCCACAAGTGCAATCGATCCCAAAATCCCCAGAATACCAAAGCTCGGAATAAACATCTCCAGAATCATCATAATGAGTCCGACGGTAAATAGTACCCATGTCTCTGCTCCGGCAAATCCCGCAATGTAATTACCCGAGAAATACAACACGAAACACACGATACCTACAATACCAGGAACTCCAAAACCAGGAACAATCAATTCAATGATCACACCTGCAATTCCCAGGAATAACAGTACTGTCATGACAACCGGATTGGTCAGAAACGATGAGATATTCTCCGCTGTCGTACGTTCCACCTTAAATACGTCATCCTGACTGTAACCTAGCCAAGCTGCCGCTTCTTCAGGTGTTTTGCTGATGTGGTCGGCATAACCAACTTTCAGCGCTTCTTCAGCCGAAAGAGCAATAATTTCACCTTTTTGCTTGGTTTTATTGATCTCTGGCATTTCAACCACGATGTTAACATCCGTCATTCCAGCTGCAATCTTGCCATCACGACCACTGATTTCAGCTGCTCCCTGCATTTTGCTTTTCCAGAATGCAACAAGCTTCGGATCATCAACATGTTTACCCGCACTGTCGACCATGGCTGCCGCACCAATCATACTGCCTGGTGACATTACGATCTTATCTGCATTCAGGGCCAGAAAACTTCCGGCTGAAGCAGCATCTCCACGGACAAATGCAACAGTCTCAATCGGACTGTCTTTGATCAGGGTACCCAACGCTTCCGCAGTATCCACACGGCCTCCCGGCGTATTGATATCAAGAACGATCAGGCCAGCGTTCATCTTTTCCGCTTCCTTGAACCCACGTTCCATGAACTTGCCAAGTCCCTGCTCGATTGGTTTATCAACCGGAATAATATATACGGCGCCACTCTTCTCAGCTGCATGCGCTGACGGTGATCCAATCCAGACAGGAAGCAGCAGCGTCAGCAGCATTAAGAGCATCAATGGCCCCGTAAGCTTCTTCCGGTGCTTTCCCTTCACAATAGTCCCCCCTTTTCCATTAATGTTATACTGTCCAGCTTATGGTATTTATTACGTGCAATGCAACAATTCGTTTCAAAATCTTAAAATTATATTTGAAATCTTGATCAATTGCAAGAATATAATACCATAATCATATATATTAACCATTAAAAAGGAATTTCACTATTCCAAGGACAGCATGTCTTCTGATTCTAAATGGAAAAAACACCTTCTGACAAGTCAGAAGGTGTTTATTGATTTGCTTTATTGCAGAAATTGTTGAACTGCTTGATTCACCAGTTTGCCGTCCGCTTTGCCTTTAACTTTCGGCATAAGGGCAGCCATAACTTTCCCCATCTCGGCTTTCGAAGAAGCACCGGTTTCCTGGATGGTCTGCTGTACAATAACTTTAATTTCTTCTTCGGAAAGTTGTGCGGGAAGGTACTGGATGAGTACTTCAATTTCCGCTTTTGCATTTGCCGCGAGGTCTTCACGGCCCGCTTTGTCAAATTCTTGGAGGGCATCTTTGCGCTGTTTGATTTCACGACTCAGAATATCAAGCACTTCGTTGTCATCCAAATCTCTTTTCAAATCTATTTCAAGATTCTTGATCGTCGAACGAATCAACCGAATGTTGGAGAGTCTGAACTTGTCCTTACTCTTCATCGCTTGCTTCATATCTTCGTTCAATCGTTCGCTAAGATTCATGTAGTTAAAATCCTCCTAAAACTTTCTCTTACGAGCAGCCTCGGACTTTTTCTTGCGCTTTACGCTTGGCTTCTCATAATGCTTACGTTTCTTCACCTCAGCCAATACGCCATCTTTAGCGATGGAGCGTTTAAAACGACGAAGTGCAGCATCAATAGTCTCGTTTTTGCGAACTTTAGTTTCAGACACCAGTTTTCCCTCCCTCCGACCAGACCGTCCAAGAGCAATAACACGGTTCATCATCTTTCATTATAGGCGAAAGGTAATAAAGGTGTCAACCTCAATGTAATGATCACTTATTTATATAAGCGTTTGGTCACATATTCATGGATTTAATGCATATGACTAAATCCTCAATAGTAGTACCTGTTAGCTCGTTTATTTGTGAGAATCCGACAGACTGGTCAACACGCCAAGTCTGGTACCACCCAGCAAATGATAGTGCAGATGATGAACGGTTTGTTCTCCATCCTTACCACAATTGTTAATTAACCGATATCCGGTTTCCTCCACCCCAAGACGCTTGGCCGCTTCTTGAGCAGCCAGATGAATCTCGCCGATCAAAGGCAGATCTTCTACAGTAACTTCATTCATGGAAGCAATGTGTTTCTTTGGAATGACAAGCACATGTGTTGGTGCAGCGGGCTGGATGTCATGAAACACGATAACATGGTCATTCTCCAGTACTTTATTGGAGGGAATGGTGCCCTCTACAATTTTGCAAAATAAGCAATCCATAGTTCATACCCTCCTTTGTAATCCAGTGTATGTATTCCCTTCTATCATACTAGAAGTAAAAACCCACGTCCAATCTCCAGACACACAATCAGGTAATCTGGGAACTAATGTAGGTAGCATAGACCATTTTATCGAAATATGGTTTTATCACGCACTTTTTCCAAGTAAACAAATATGTATAGTTAATGAACGCAAAAAAGGAGATTGGTTAATTTGACCGTTTATCAACATGTACAGGAACTTATAGGTAATACGCCTCTGCTTGAATTAACTCGTTATCCAATACCGGAAGGAATCCACTTGTTCGCCAAATTGGAATTTATGAATCCCGGAGGAAGTGTGAAAGACCGGATCGGCAAGTTTTTATTGGAGAAAGCCTTGGCACGAGGTGATGTTAACCCTGGTGGAACGGTAATTGAAGCTACTGCCGGTAATACAGGCATTGGTTTTGCAATGGCGGCTGTAGGCCTGAATCTAAATGTAATTTTTACGGTACCTGAGAAGTTCAGCGTCGAAAAGCAGCAATTGATGAAAGCCCTTGGAGCTACAGTCGTGAACACCCCCACATCGGAAGGAATCACTGGTGCCATACGCAAGGCGGAATCGCTGGCGAAAGAAATACCGGGTTCATATATTCCGGGTCAGTTCTCCAATGCGGATAATCCTCTCGCCCATTATGAACATCTAGGCCCTGAGATTTGGCGTGATCTGAACGGACAGGTGCATGTATTTGTCGCGGGAGCTGGTTCTGGGGGAACCTTTATGGGAGTATCTCGCTATTTGAAAGAGCAAAACCCGTTAATCAAAACATGTATCGTGGAACCCGAAGGTTCAATTCTCGCAGGTGGTCCCTCGGGACCTCATCGTACAGAAGGAATAGGCGTCGAAACGTTATCTTCTTTTATGGATGTGAGTTACTTTGATGCCATTCATACGATCTCAGACGAAGACGCCTTTGAGCGGGTAAAGGATCTAGCCCTGTTAGAAGGCTTACTGGTAGGAAGCTCCTCAGGTGCAGCTATGCAAGCCGCATTGAACGAAGCCGTTCACGCGGCTCCGGGAAGTAACATCGTCGTTATTTTCCCGGACAGCAGCGAACGGTATTTAAGCCAAAATATCTATAATGGAGGACAATGAAATGAGACCCAGAACAAAGCTGATTCATGCAGGAATTGTTGGTGATCCACACACTGGAGCAGTGAGTGTTCCTATCTATCAGGTAAGCACGTATGAGCAAGAATCGGTTGGTGTACACAAAGGATACGAGTATTCACGTACAGGCAACCCTACGCGTCATGCCTTGGAAGAAGTCATTAAAGAGCTGGAGAATGGCGTTCGAGGTTTTGCTTTTAGTTCGGGAATGGCTGCGATTCACGCTGTACTGTCGCTGTTAAAAACTGGAGATCATGTCATTCTGACGGATGATGTATACGGCGGGACCTATCGCATTTTCACCAAGGTGCTGAACCGTCTGGGGATCGAGTCTTCCTTTGTAGATACAACTTCACCACAAGCACTGGAGCAAGCTTTGCAAACCAATACAAAGGCCATTTATGTAGAAACACCTACTAATCCGTTACTCAAGATCACTGATATTGCTGCTGTAGCGAAATGGTCAAAACAACATGAATTGCTGTTCATCGTGGATAACACGTTTAGTACGCCTTATTGGCAAACCCCGCTGGCTCTGGGAGCAGATATTGTACTGCATTCTGCAACGAAATATATTGGTGGTCATAGTGATGTCGTGGCAGGACTTGTGGTTGTCAACAGCGAGCAACTTGGAGAGGATCTGCATTTTATTCAAAATGCAATCGGCGCAGTCCTGGGACCTATGGATTCCTGGCTGTTAATGCGTGGCCTGAAAACACTGGGATTGCGGATGGAAGCACAGGAACGAAATACCGAACAGCTTGTGACATTTTTGAATCAGCACCCGACAGTGAGCAAAGTCTATTATCCCGGGTTGCCCGACCATCCGCAGCACAAACTCGCTTCCACACAAGCAAGAGGATATGGCGGTATGGTTTCCTTTGATGTAGGCAGGGCTGAAAAAGTAGATGACGTGTTAAACAAACTCCGTTATTTTACATTGGCTGAAAGTCTGGGTGCGGTGGAAAGTCTAATTTCTGTCCCTGCCCGAATGACACATGCTTCCATCCCTTATGAACGGCGGCAAGAATTGGGGATCACGGATGGTTTGATTCGTATCTCCGTTGGGATCGAGGATGTTGAGGATTTACTTGAGGATATGAAATCTGCATTAAGTTAAGGGCATGTGTAAGCCCATGCTGACTGATGCTTGAGAACACTTAGTTGACCACAATAATTAGGTTCAAAAAAAGGTCATGCCTTACAGAAGTTCGCTTCTGTACAGCCATGACCTTCGGGATGTTCGGTATGTTGCCAGTAGTATCGTAATAATTACGCAATACATGAGGCTGAGACTCCGTATGTGATAAGACTGCTCTATTTCATACTGTATGGTGGTATCCATGAATAAAACATACTCATTCTGAACTGTTCTTTTCAAAGACTCTCATAAGGAAGATGAAAATGACTCACTGTATTTATGCCTTTATTTCTCAATTTCAATAGTACGGTAAAAGGGTTAATGCTGTAAGCGCAAATAACGGGAGCACCAGACGGTTAAAACGTCTACGGCCATAACCATAATACGGATAAGGCGTAGGGTAGCCGTAACCTGGATAAAATCCGCGAGTATGCCCTATGGGATAGTTCCCTCCAGGCATTGCATTTGGAGCCCAGTTCGCATGATTCACCATGGCTTCCGGTCCAACGGGAACAGCCAGGTAGATCATTTCGTCATCTACATTTTCCATAATGCCATCGTAGTGCATACCGTCATTCATCTGTACACATACATAACGGTGCATGTGTTCCTTGCATAATTTCTTCGCTTCCACTTTTTCCACTTGCCAACGCCTCCCTGATTCTGCTCTTGATCACCTTTTCATGGTATTCAGAACTGGGCGAATTGACACTGCCGACGGGAAAACACAAAAAAAAGAAGTACCCCGTGAGCGACTTCCTCGGAAGTCTGCTGCGCGGACATCTATTCAGGAAACGTCCTGTTCAGATGTCCGCCGGGGTACTTAAAACAAGTTTGTCGGCTTAACTGTAGTATAACAGTGGGATGAACCTGTATCTGTGATGAAACTCACTCCGCTATGTTATAAAAGCAAGAAAAGAAATATTTTTACATAAGAAGTATTTCAATCGGTGCCTTTCTAGTTGAAAATGATATTTAGATTGGTGTAACATTCTCTCATTTCACAGAATTGGGGTAGAGAAGGTCGAATTGATTTCCCGCTTTTCTCCTTTCTTGCGCTTTAGCAGGTCATCATTTTCAGAAAAAGTTACGCAAAGCAAGATCATACTTGTTTTCTTCTATAAGGTTTCCAAGACCACACGTGAGCCGTTCCCGGCCTCACCTGCAGGGATTACCACCAGCTTGCGCGGCAAGCGTGCACGCAATTCAGGCACGTGACTGATTACGCCAACAGCCAATCGGTCGTCATGCAGTTTTTCCAGCGACGTAATGACGGTATCCAATAGCTCCGGGTCAAGTGTGCCGAACCCTTCATCCAGGAAGAAGAATTGGAGCGGATACTGACCTCGCAGCTGAATCTGGGCCGACAGCGCCAAAGCCAGTGACAATGAGGTCAAAAACGTCTCGCCACCGGACAACGTCGATACCGGCCGTTTGACTCCCCCGTTGGCATCATCACAGATTACAAAACCACCACCGGAATCCACTTCCAGTGAATAACGTTGTTTGGTCAGGAAGCGCAGACGTTGAGATGCCGCATGACTAACCTGCATCAGTTGTTCCTCCGCAATATACTCGACAAAAGCATTACCTCTAAACGCGGATTGAAGTTTGCTGAGCAATTCGCCTTGACGGCTTACCTCCAACCGCTTGTTCTCCAGTTCGGTCCAGCGAACATGCCGTTGCTCCACATCCTCCAGATCACGTTCTGCACGTGCTTTGGCACGAAGTGCGGCCTCATCCTCAATTCGGACCTGTTGCAAACGTTCGGTGCAGGCTAACCACTGTTCCTCCGATACGACAGCTCCACCCAGCTTTTGTTCCAGTTCACGTAATTGGGATGCCAGTTCACGCTCACGTTCACGGTGCTGCTGAATCTCCCCTGCCAACCGTTCCGCTTCATGAGAGGGAATCGCCGCAGACACAACGGCATCATCCGAGTCGAACGGGGATTGTTCCAGTAACTTCTCCCACCGGTCCTGTGCCTGTTGCAGATGTTCTGCGGCCGAGGCGGCGGCCTGCTGAGCCATGACATCTTTCTTGGCAGACTCCTGCTTCAGCGTATCCGCTTCTTTGAAGCGTTGTGCCGAGTCTGCAGCTGCTTTCCGCAGTCCATCCAGACGAGCCTGAGCCGCAGCAATCAGGTCTTCTACCCGCTGCTCCCCAACCCACTGGCGCAAGCGTTCTTCCTTTTCCGCAAGCTGTTTACTGTTGCCCTGCCACTCCGTCTGCCACTGGATCAGTTGTTTGTCCAATTCCACCAGCTTGTGCTGGAGCGATTGAATGATCTGATCCTTCTCCTCAAGGAACGTCACACTTTTGTTCAGACGTTCCTTGATGTCTTCGGCGCGCGCATCGCGCTCCTGCATCGCCTGATAGAGGGCCTTGGCCTCCTCCTGGGCGATGCCCGGCAGTTCCGCGGCCCAGCGGCCCT